>NZ_LMFD01000016.1:0-152140 GCF_001427165.1 Caulobacter sp. Root487D2Y | reverse complement strand
GCCATCATCGGCCAGATGGACACCGGGGCGGTGCTGGAGCCGGCGGTCAAGTACCAGCGCATCGCCCAGACCAAGGGCCTGCCCCGGGATAACCATTAGAATGCGACGGGAAGAGGCCAGGTCGCGACCGATCCGCCTGTTGCTGGCCCTGGTTGTCGGCCTTGGCGCCGCGACCGCCGCGCAAGGCCAGGTCTGGCGCGCTGACAGCGGGCAGGGGACCTACAGCAACCCCCCGCTCTACGCCGACTATCCCGATCCCGACATCATCCGGGTCGGCAAGGACTTCTACTTCGCCTCGACGACATTCGTGAACGCGCCCGGCCTGACGATCCTGCACTCCAGGGACCTGGTGAACTGGGACATCGCCGGCCACGTGATGCCCCGCCTGGAGGGCAATCCGAAATACGATCTCAGCGACGGCGGCGACTATCGCCACGGCGTCTACGCCCCCAGCCTCCGCCACCACAACGGCCGCTTCTATATCGTGGTCACGCCGGTGGGACACAACAGCCGCATCTATTCGGCCGCCGACGTGCGCGGCCCCTGGGCCGTGCACGAGTTCGACCGCGAGGCGTTCGATCCGGGCCTGTTCATCGATGACGACGGAAAGGCCTACATCGCCACCTCCATCGGCTCGGACGGAACGGTGCGTCTCCTGACCCTCAACGGCGATCTGACCGCCGTCACGGGGGAACAGAAAATCCACTACATCCAGGGCGCGGAGGGCTCCAAGCTCATCAAGCGCGGCGGCTGGTACTACCTGTTCAACGCCATTCCGCGACGCCTGGCCCTGACCGTGTCGCGGGCCAGGACCCTGACCGGGCCGTGGGAGACCCGCGACCAGATCGACGACACCACCGGCGGACACCAGGGCGCCCTGGTCGATCTGCCGGACGGCGGCTGGTACGGCTTCGTCATGCGCGACGCCGGCGCCATCGGCCGGGTCACCAATATCAGCCCGGTGTTCTGGCGCGACGACTGGCCGGTCTGGGGCACCCCCGAGGCGCCCGGCCGCGTGCCGAATGCGGCCGCCAAGCCGATCCTGGGCGAGCCGTTCGCGCAGCCGCCCAGCACCGACGATTTCAGCGGCCGCGCGCTGGGCCGGCAATGGCAATGGAACCACAATCCCGATGACAGCCGCTGGTCGCTGAGCGCGCGTCCCGGCTTCCTGCGCCTGAACGTCACGACGGCTCCGGACATGTGGACCGCCCGCAACACCTTGCTGCAGAAGGGGCAGGGCCCCAAGGCGCGGGGCGTCGTCAAGCTGGACGTCCGGGGGCTGACGGTCGGCGACGCCTGCGGCTTTGGCACGTTCGGCAAGTTCTCGAGCCAGATCGTGGTCGCCCGCGCGCCGGACGGGCAGGGCGCCCTGAGCGCGCGGCTGGTCGAAAGCACCGACGCCGGACCCAAGACCTCGCCGCGCGGCGCGCCGCGCTCGGTTCCGCTCGGCGATCTCTGGTTGTCGGTCGCCATGGACTTCACCACCGACAAGGCCGTCCTGGCCTACAGCCTCGACGGCCGGTCCTGGACGCGGATGCCCGGCGATTTCCCTCTGGCCTTCGACTGGCGCACCGGCACCTTCCAGGGCGAGCAGTTCGGGCTGTTCTGCTACAATCCCGCCGGCGGCGACGGGCGGATCGACGTGGACAGCTTCACATTGAGCAAGCCCTGAGACGTCGGTTCGTCACATCGACGAGCGGGTATCCTCAAGCGCCAGGTCGACGAGCGCGCGCATGGCCGCGCTGGCCGCCTCGGGATCGCCGGCGACAATGGCGTCGCAGACCCTGGCGTGGTCCGGGACCGGATCGCGGGGCAGGGCCCGCGAGCGCTGCTTGAACTCGGTCGTCCAGCTGACCGCGGCGCTGATGCTGGCGCTCAGCGCCATCATCGCGCTGTTGTGCGTGGCGCGCAGCAACGCATCGTGGAAGGCGCGGTCGGCCGCCCGGCCGGCCTCGGTCGCCAGGGTATGGCGCCGCATCTTGGCCAAGGCGTCCTTCATCGCCTTGATGTCGTCCTTGTCGCGCCGCTCCGCGGCGAAGCGGGCGGCGGCCGGTTCGACCACGGCGCGCAGTTCGAACAGGTCGCGCACGAAGGCCAGGTCCGGCTCGGCCGAGAACGCCCAGGCCAGGACCGTCGGGTCCAGAACGTTCCAGCGGCTGCGCGGCAGGACGCGCGTGCCGGCCTTTGGGCGGCTTTCCACCAAACCCTTGGCCGTCAGCACCTGCACGGCCTCGCGATAGGCGCTGCGCGAGACGTCGAGAGCGGCGGCGTTGGCGATTTCGCCCGTCAGGGTCTCTCCCGGGGCGATTTGGCCCGAGACGATCGCCGTGCCGAGATAGTGGGCCACCGCACCGCGCAAGCGACGGCCGGAGCCTTTCACCGACCGGGGAGTCGACGTCTCGTCCGCGGCGTCGATGGGCGTTGGCGTTGAATCGCGAGGTTCCATATCTCGCCAATAAGCGCGGCAGGCCGCGCCTTGGCAAGTTATGAAGCGCGCCTCCATATAATGGGAGCGTTCCCAGCGTCTTCTGTTTCGAAGGCCTTTTTCGGCGGCGCGTTAGGTCGCCGCTAGGGTTCCAGCTGCACCACGACGATCGACTTTGCCGGGATGTCCAGCCTGAGGCCGTCACGGCCGGCTTTCGCGCTGAACGGCCCTGGGGCCACCACGGCGGGCGCTTCGAAGGTGTTCACCGCATCGACCCGAGCCGCGGTCAGCACCTGGCCGCGAGCGTTCGTGGCCTTGGCGCCGGTCAGGTCGGCCAAGATCGAGGCCGGACGCGCGGGATCAAGGTTGGTCACCGCCAGCCACAGCCTGCCCTGGGTGTCCCGCGCGGCGATGGCGTCCACGCGCGGCAACTTGATGTCGCCCTGGACATACGTGCCCGCGTCGAAGTTGACGGGCATTGCCGTCGCGTCCTGGAAGGGCAGGTACATCTTGTAGACATGATAGGTCGGGGTCAGGACCATCCTGTCCTTGTCGGTCAGGATCATCGCCTGCAACACGTTGATCATCTGGGCGATGTTGGTCATCCGCACCCGGTCGGCGTGGCGGGCGAAGATGTTGAGGTTCAGGGCCGCCACGATCGCGTCGCGCAGCGAATTCTGCTGGACCAGGAAGCCGGGATTGGTGTCTTCGAGCGGCGCCAGCCAGACGCCCCACTCATCGACGACCAGCGGCACCTTCTTTTCCGGATCGTACCTATCCATGATCGCCGCGTGCTGGGCGATCAGGCCGTCCATGCCCAGCGTCTCCTTGACCAGCTTGGCGTAGGCGGTCTCGTCGAACTTCGTGCTCGAGTAGGAAGGCGGCCAGCCGCCGGTCGTGTAGGAGTGCAGCGACAGGCCTTCGATGTTCCAGGCCCAGTCGTGCCCCTTCTGCGAGGCCATCACGGCCTCGGTATAGGCCGGGTCGGCCTGGTTGGGGCCGACGGCGATCCGCTGCATCGCCTCGGCGCCGGTCTGCTTGGGGTTGTAGTTGCGGACGAAGCGGGCGTAGCGCTTCATCTCGTCGGTATAGTATTCGGGAGTCATCGCCCCGCCGCAGCTCCAGCTTTCGTTGCCGAGGCCCAGATACTTGACCTTGTACGGCGCGCGATGGCCGTTGGCGGCGCGCTCCTTGCCCGCGGTCGTCTCGGGATCGGCGGTCATGTACTCGATCCACTCGGCCGCTTCCTGGACCGTTCCCGATCCCAGGTTGACCGAGACGTAGGCCTCGCTGCCGATCTGGTCGACGAAGTCCATGAACTCGTCCGTGCCGAAGGTGTTCGGCTCGACCGCGCCGCCCCAGTTGGAGTTGATCGTCTTGCGGCGGCTCTCGGCCGGGCCGATCCCATGGCGCCAGTGGTACTCGTCGGCGAAGCAGCCGCCCGGCCAACGGACATTGGGAACCTTGATGGCGCGCAGGGCCTGGACCACGTCGTCGCGGATCCCGCGCGTGTTGGGGATCGGCGAGTCCTTGCCCACCCAGACGCCGCCATAGATGCCCGTTCCCAGATGCTCGGCGAACTGGCCGAAGATGTTGCGGTCGATCTTGGGTCCAGGGGCGCCGGCGTCGATCCGCAACACGATAGGCGGTTCGGCCCTGCCCTGAGCCTGAACCAAGGTGGGCGCGGCCAGCATGAAGGCCAGGGCGCAAGCGGCCAGCGGACGAGTGGCTCTGATCATCTCTTATCCCCCTTGAACGCCGACGCTGAGGGGCGCCAGCGGCGATCGCATCGGCGTCGCCATCGGTTTACGGGTTGTTTGAATGGGAGGTCCCGCCGGGCTTGGCGGCGGTCCGGCGTGCGTCATGGTCCCCCGACCGCGTCCGGCCGGGCGTCATGGGCGTAGACACCCAGCAGCGCGCCGACAAAGCCTCCAGCGGTCTTGGTCGAAAGGATCGTGCCGTCCTCGCCCGCCTTCAAGGTCCTCCATTGGCCGGGCGCCAGCGCGTAGGAAAAATCATAAAGGCCGCCGCGGGCGGTGATCTTCAGCCAGACCGGAGCGCCGGTCTTCAGCGTGACAGGCGCGCTGGCGACCTCCACGCCCCCCGCCGCGTCCTTCGGGCCGGCGCGGCGCTCGAGCACAATCTTGTCCTGGCCGCCGGCGTCTTTGGTCACGCCCAGGAAGAAGTAGTAGTCGTCGTTCTGCACGGCGACCATGCCGGCCTTGTCTCCGGCCTTGCTGGGGGCAAAGCGCATCTGGGTCGAGGCGCTGGCGTTGACGTGCTGTTGGCGACGCCCCCAGAACGAAGGCTGGGTCATGCCCCCGATCGTCTCGGGGCGGGCCGTCAGGATCAGCTTTCCGCCGTCGAGCCGCCACCAACGCTGTTGCGGGATCCGCATCGTGACCCAGCTCAGCGGCAGGGCCTTGCCGTCGAACTCCTCGCGAACCGTGAAGCCGCCGGCGGTTGGCGGCGGCGTGGGCGTTGTCGCGGGCAGGGCGGGCTTGGTGTGGACGTAGGGGATCGTCTTCCCCGCTTCCAGGATGACGGGCCAGCCGTCCTTCCATTCCACCGGCAGCAAGAAGGTCTCGCGGCCGGTGTTGTAGAGATCGTCGCCATAAGGCCGCACCGCCAGGAACGTCGCCCACCACTTGCCGTCCGGGGTGTCGACCAGCGTGGCGTGGCCGGCCGAGGTGATCGGCAGCGGGCGGTCCTTGGAAAGGCCCCGTTGCGTCAGGATCGGATTGTTCGCGTAGGGAACGTACGGTCCCCAGGCGCTTTTCGAGCGCAGGACCACCTGGCTGTGACCTTCGGCGGTGCCGCCCTCGGCGGCGACCAGATAGTACCAGCCGTCCTTCTTGAGGATGTGAGGGCCCTCGGGCCAGATCGGCTTGGCCGACGGATTGACGCCCTTGTCGAGCAGCAGCCGGGGTTCGCCGACGGTCTTCTTGGCCTTGACGTCGTAGCCGATCGCCCAGATCGCGCGGTGGCCGCTATACTCCGGCGGCCCCGGGGGCGCGCCGTTGAAGACGATCATGGCGCCGCCGTCGTCGTCGAAGAACAGATACGGATCGATGCCTTCCACCGCCGGCAGCCATACCGGATCCGACCAAGGGCCCTTCGGATCCTTCGCGGTGATCAGGAAATTGCCGCTGCAGTCGACGCAGGTGTTCAAAATATAGAACGTCCCGTCATGATGGCTCAGGGTCGGGGCGAAGACGGCGCGCGACAGGCCCAGGCGCTTGAAGTCGAGCATGCCGGGGCGATCGATCGCGTTGCCGATCTGGTTCCAATGCACCAGATCGGTGGAGTGGAAGACCGGAAGCCCCGGAAACCAGGCGAAGGTCGAACTGACGAAGTAGAAGTCCTTGCCGACCCGCATGACGGCCGGGTCGGGATAGGTCCCCTTCAGGATCGGGTTGGCGTACTGGGTCGCGGTCGGCTTGAAGGCGGCGTCCGAAGGATCGGCGCCGGTATATTCGAACCACTCGAACGCCGCCTCGGGGCCGGCGCGCCGACCATCGGTCGGGCCTGGCGTCTCAAGCGGACCTTGGGCCTGGGCGACGCCGGCGGCCACAAGGAGGAGGGCCACGAGGCCTTGGCGGATCATTTGACGTCGTTCCTCCGAGCACCGCGATTGAGGTCGCGTTTGTTCTTATGTCCGGCAAATCGCGCGATCAGGGTCGTCGGCTGGCCGGGTCCAAGTCATCCTAATCATAGGAGTTATAAATGGTAGCGCTAACTTTGGGCGCCGGGCTCGTGATTTTGTAGGCCGTCGCCGCCTTGGGCGGGCGCCGTGTTTCCGGAGTTTGTCGGAGTAATGCAAGGCGTTCCCGGTCGGCTCGGGCAAGCCGGGCGCGATGGTGTTCGGCGGCGTCGCGGCCGAGCGGCTGCACGCCGAAGCGGCGCTGTCCCAGACGTCGGCGACCTGGGGCTCGACTCCCCGGGCTTGGCCGAGACGGGAGACGACCATGTCCGCGACCTCGACAGCGAGGAGTGATCGCCAGGAATGAATAGGAATATTTTCCTGGCTCAAGGGGGCGCGGCGCCGACCGATTCAAACTCGGAAGGAAGGAATGTATTCCTATTTCAGGCGCGCTGACGACTTGGGCGACCCGTCGTTGCCCCGATATCGTTGGGCCCAGGAGGCTCAAGGCGCCTGGGTGCGCGCGGTCTCGGTGCTGGGGTGGAAGGTGTGTCCGGCCGCCACCGCGTAGGCGGGACCGTCGTCGAGGCGGACATTGGTCGGGGCGACGCCGTCGCGCACCCGCTGGAGGTCGGCCAGGAACAGACGTCTGAGAAGCGCGACGCCCGCATCGCTGGTCGCCAGGTTCTCCTCGGAGTGGAAGGTGACGGGGCCTTGGCCGACCTGGGCCTCGTAGTCCCCTGGCGACCGGCGGCGCTCCTCCTCGGTCATGTCGAACCAGCTCTTGCCCTCGTAGACCGGGATTTCCGAGAACTTGAACTTCGGCATCCACTTGGGAACCCGCAGCGCGGTGAAGATGCGGGTGTGGGTGTTGTCGATGGGCAGGTACCAGGAGATGTTCGTGCAGGGCCCCGGCGTCGTGAAGGCGGGGTGGGGCGAGATGCGAACGGTGGGCAGCAGCACCTCGACGACGCGCACGAAGTCCTCGCCGTTGCGCATCCTTCGCACCTGGGTCGAGGCCACGCCGCCGGGCGTCTTCGCGAAGCTGATATCGGGCCGCACGGCCAGCAGCTCGCTGAACTGCACCGAGCTGAAGGTGCTGTGCAGCACGAACACATGGTAGGGGTCCATCACGTTCTCGAACGCCTGGAACCAGTTGCACGGCATGATCGCGGGGCCGCCCGAACCGATGCTGGTGTCGTCCGCGCGGATTTCCTGGTTCGGCGCGAGGGTTTCCAGCACGTCGTAGCGGGGCAGGGCCGGCATTTGGTCCAGGGGGCCCATGTAGATGAAGATCAGGCCATAGAGTTCGCGCGTCGGATACGAAGGCTGGCGAACGCGGTCTCGCAGCCGCCCGCCGTCCGGCTCGCACGGTTGCTCCAGGCAGCGCCCCCGCGCGTCGAACAACCATCCATGATAGCAGCAGCGCAGCCCCTGCGGCTCGACCTTGCCGTAACGCAGATCGGCGCCGCGATGCGCGCAGCGGGCATGGAAGGCTCCGACCTCGCCATCGCCGGACCGGAACAGCACGAGGTCTTCGCCCAGCGCCCGCACCGGTCGCGGTTCCGCGTCCAGCTCCGACGCCTTCAGCACCGGATGCCAGTACCGGCGCAGAAGCTCGCCCGCCGGGGTGCCCTTGTCGACCTGCGTCAGCAGGGGATCGTAGCTCGGGGGCGGCAGGTCATAGGCCGAGAAGCGACCGTCGGAGTGCTGGACCATGCGTGAACCTCGAAGGCTTGAGCGTGGGAGAGCGGTGTCGCGGTGATGGGCTAGAGGCCAAATCCGATGCGGATATAGATGCTGCGGTTCGGATCGCTGAAAGCCGCGCGACCGTGGAGAACCGTCCTGTTGTCCAGCAGGGCCATGTCGCCCTTGCGCCAGGACAGCTTGTACTCGACCTCGCGCGAGGCGCGCAGGGCGTCACGCAGGATCTCGAGCGGAAAGGCCTCGTCCTCCTCGGTGAGCATGGTCATCTTGCCCAGCGCCAGTAGGCCTTCTTCGGGCATTTCGAGCGTATAGAGGTAGGTCAGGCCGGAGTTGGAGAACGCCACCCCCTCGCGGCGCGCGGCGGTTCGGGTCGCCGGCGTCACGAAGTCCATGATCAAGGTGTCGTCGTCCACGCGGCACGTGGCCGCCTCGCCGCGCTCGACATCCAGCGCGGACGTCAGTTGCTCGTCGATCATGTACATCGCCTCGGCATGATCGTCCGTCATCAAGGTGCGTTGCCAGAGTTCGGGACCGATCCGCAGCCGGTACCGGACCTTGCGTTCGGCGAAGAACTTCTGGGACTCGGGGCTGAGCCGTTCGAACAGTTCGAAACCGTCGTAAAGCGTGGTCTCGCCTTCGGAATCGGGCGGATGGTTGCAGTAGAAGAACAGGGTGGCGGGGATCGGGGCCGCGTAACCCCGCTCGACGTGGGCCGGAATGCCCTCCATGCCGGGCACCACGGTCTGGGTCGTGCCGTCGTCGCTGATGTACATCCGCCCGACATCGTGATGGACGAGGAATTCGGGCGCGACTTCCTGTGACAGCGTCTCGAAGTCGTCGACCGTCAGCTCGAAGCCCCGCAGGATCACCGCCCCGTGTTCGGCGACCTTCTTGGACAACATGGCGCGGTCGATCCGCGACAGGTCATCCCGGCTTCCGGTCAGGACCAGGCCCATTCGTTCGGTCAGCGGGCTCTCGACGATCATTGGCGATCTCCAGGGAGGCGGCCGCCGCGGCGGCCTGCTGCGGCGCGCGTGTCAGGAGGCGGAATCCGATCCAAACTCGCGCTCGAAGATTTCGCGGGACGCCGCGCCCCACGTCGATCGCGGCGCGGCGTCGCGAGCGCTCAGCAGATAGCGCCGCCGCATCGCCGCATCCTCGCCCGACAGGTCGGCCAGATCATGGAAGACCTCGGCCAGGGCAAGGGGGTCCTCGCCGCTGGCCTCGAGCAGCTCGGCCGCGCGGCGCAGGTCCGCGATCACTTGGCCGCGCCGATTGAACAACTTTGGCAGGCGCTTGCCCGAACCGGCGCGCAGCAGGCGGATGGCGACATGGTCGGGCGCGAGTTCAACCGCCCTGTCCAGGTGGACCAGTCCATTGCGGACCGTCGCCGGCTTGGTGACGAAGTTTCGGGAATCTCGCGCGATCATGATGGTGGCGTTGCCGAGATAGGCCAAGGCCAAGGCGTGGTCCGGCTCGGCGGCGAGCAGGCGCTTCAACGCGGTCTCGGCCTGGGCCGCCTCGCCCCTGACGCCCAGGGCGGCCAGGTTGTGGTGCGCGAGCGCCCGGATCCACAGCGTCGCGGAATCCGCTTCGTCCGCCAGGTCGCCCAGACGGGCTCGCAGGTCGGCTTCGTTCCAGAGCCGTCGGACCTCCTGGGCTCCTGGCGGAAGCGTTAGCGGGCCGGCTTGCGTCATTTCACGGCCAGGAACAGATGCGACGGCGCGCCGCTTCCGGCGCGCGCGTGGCCGGGGGGCATGATCTGGTCGAGATATCGATCCGTGTTGGTCCCGGCGATGTCTTCGTAGCCTATGCGCTCAAGCCAGGCGCGCATCTCCTCGGGACCGACGGGCGAGATCCAGCGTTCCTGGCTCGCGGCGGCCAGGCGCGCCAGGGCGCCTTCGCCGCCTCGCGAGGCGTCCCCGGCGGTGGAGAAGGCGATCCGCGCGGGCCCGCGCATCCGCAGCGGCAGGCCAAGCAGGCGCTCGATCGCCTCTCGCGACAGATAGACCAGAACACCCAGGCAGGAGAAGAAGGTCGGGGCGGAGACGGACAGGCCCTGTGCGATCAACAGGTCCAGCGGATCGTCCCGCTCGAAATCGGCCTCGACGAACCTCAGATTGGCGGGGGGCTCCAGCCCGGAGGCGGCCAGGCGCTCTCGCTTTTCGGCCTGTTCGGCGGGGCGGTCGACTTCGAAGATGGTCAGCCCGCGCGCCCAATCGGGTTGACGCCAGGCGAAGCTGTCCAGGCCCGCGCCGAGGATCACATACTGCCAGGCGACGTCTTGCCAGGCGACCTCGGGGGCGGTCTGGCGCAGCGCGTCTTCGGCATAGCGCTGGCGGGCGAGCAGGCGACGGCGAAAGCCTCGCACGGGACTGGTCTGGAACAGCTCCGGGCGCCGCTCGACCAGGCCGCGTTCGTCCGCGTTCAACAGGGACCAGGCCGCGCCGTCCTCGAGAATGCGCGGCTCGGGATCGAACAGGTGATGGACGGCGCGCTGCAGTCCCACGCTGAAAGCGGTGTTGCCGCTCGCGAGCGTCATGTCGACGCCCCGAGCGCGTCGCCCGCGGGCCGGTTGGACGGTCTCCAAACCTCCGCCTCGCAACGGCGTGTCATGACGTTTCCCCCGGTGTAATCCGACGCATCGACGCCGCGTTCGGGGTCGGAGAAAAGGTCCCGAATCCCAACGTCGCGGCGAAGACAATCCCTGATTTAATGCCTATGGAAATCCACTCTAAGATTGTAGCAAGCCATCAATCCGATAGAGCGTCAACCGTTCTCGCGGGACCTGTCGGCCGGAAAAATTATCGACGGCGATGGTCGCGCCGACGCGGCGGTTTGAGCTACCGTCATGCTCCGGGGCGTGCAAAGGTTCAATCAGGGGTTGGGCGGCGTGAGCACGGCAAATGCAATGGACGCGGGCGGGCCTTGTCGTCACGATCGCCGTGCTGGTCGGGGTCGCCATGGTGCATGGAATACCGTCTCCCGTGGCCGCTGAAGGGCATCCGACCACCTTCGGTGCGCCCGGGCGGCGGGTGTCTGGTCGACTTTTCAATTCGGCGCGGGTCACCGCCCATCCTCACCTGGTCGTTGTCCTGCATGGCGACGCGCCGGGCCATGACCCCGTCTACCAATATGACTTCGCGCGATCCTTGGCCGCCGAACGCGACGACACGATCGTGCTGGCGCTCCTGAGGCCGGGCTATCGAGACGGGCTGGGCGGCTGGTCGGACGGCGATCGAGGGCTGGCGGTCGGCGACAACTACACCGAGGACGCGGCCCGGCAGATGGTTGAGGCCGTGGTGGAGGCCGCGTCGCGCCTGCACGCCCGGGACACGGTGCTCATCGGTCATTCCGGCGGCGCGGCCATGGCGTTGATCATGCTGGCCGACCGGCCGAACCTGGCGTCGAGCGCCTTGATCGCGTCCTGCCCCTGCGACCTCGGCGCATGGCGTCGACACATGGCCGTCCGCGATTTCAACCCGCTTTTCCTGCTGCCGGTGCGGAGCGTCTCGCCGCTGTCCAGGATCGGCCAGCTTTCGCCCAAGCTTGATCTGCGGCTCATTGTCGGCGAGCGCGACCCGGTGGCGCCGCCGTGGCTGAGCCGACGCTTCGTGCAGGCGGGGCAGGCGCGCGGCCTGCGCGTTCGCCTGGCGCTGGCGCCGGGGGCCGGGCACGAAATCCTGGAAAGTCCGGAGATGCTGGCCGCGGCCAAGGATCTGCATTGATGATCACCGGCTAGAAGGTCTTGGCGAACCCGATCGACAGCGAACGCGCCAGCGCGGCGCCGCCGTAGACGGTTTGGTCGCCGCCGAACGTGGTCGCGCCCACCAGGCTGACCGACCAGCCGGTGCTCAGATCCAAGACCGCCGTGGCCTGGACCAAGCCCGAGCCGTCCTGAGGGCTGATGTTGGCCAGCACCGACCCGCCGAGGCGGTCGACGAAAACCGAATCCGCGCCGACGCGCATGAAGACCGCGTCGCGGATGCGGAGCTCTTCCTCGTTGCTGGCGAAATAGTTGAGAAGGCGGAACTCGGCCTGGGCCAGTCCGCCGCCGGCGGCGATCTTGGACAGGCGCGACCACTGGGCCGCCGACGGCGCGGCGCTGCTGTGGTCGTATTCCAGAACGAGGTTGATCTTCGATGTCGGGCTGTAGCTGAAGCCGGTGGCCAGGCCATGGAAGGTCTGATCGCGCTTGGCCCCGGGCAGTCCTTCGGGCCCTGGCGGGAGCACGCCGGTCTCGCGAGCGAAATCGGTCGAGCGCGCCAGGAGGCTGTCGCCCACGCCGGCGCGTCCTTCGAGAAACAGCACCACGGTGTCGCCCAGGCCCGTCGAGAGATTGAGGCCCGCGGACCACCGGTCGTCGTCGTACAGCAGCAGGACTTCCGGCGCGAAATTGTGGTCCAGCGCATAGCTGGCCTTGAGCAGCCCGCGCGCGCGGGCGTTCGTCCGATAGAGATCCAGGCCCACGCCCTGGGGGCGGACATAACCGAAAGGCCGCGGTTCGCTGAGCTTTGGGGCGACGATCGCCGTCACCGCGCCCTTGTCGAACAGCGCCAGGGCCGAGACCATCACCACGCCGAGGCGGCTTTCGCGCCGCACGAGAGGGTCCAGCGAGACCTCGTCAACGTTCGAACGGCCTCGAAAGAGATCCGTGGGATTGTACGCATAGGCGACGCCGGACCGGTAGTTGACGCGGCCCAGGTTGAGCGCCGAGGTGTCGCTCGGCGTCCAGGTCAGATAGGTCTCGCGCACATATAGCCTTATGCCGTCGCCGGACGGCGTGTCCTGGGTGGCCGAGGCGCGCAGGCTGTAGTTGAGGCGCAGCGGTCGACCTTCGCCGACCAGACCCCGCGCGTCGAGATTCAGCAGGTAGGCCGCCTGGTCGTCGCCTCGCGTCGTCCCAAACGCCGGCGAAGCGCGTGTCCGGGTCTCCTGGGCGACGCCATTGAGCTTCAGCAGCGGGAGGCCCGACGCCGACTGGGACTGGATCGGCGCGCTGTCGGAAAGCACGCCGATGTCTGGAAGGGGATCGGACGATGTCTGCCGCGCCAGCGCCCCAGAGGCGGTGGTCGCGACCAGGATCGCCGCCAGCCCCCCCACGGCCCTGGTCATCTAGCGCGATCCAAGATGAGGCAGGTAGTCTCGCTGGAACCAGGCGTCGGGAATGTCCGCGGCCTGGAAATCGGAGAAGCGCATTTTCGTGGTCAGGCGGTTGTCGATCTGGTCCAGGATGATCGCCTCCAGCGGCCGCGTTCCGCCCAGCACGGTCTGGTAGGCGCGGTAGTAGACGATCTTCAGCAGCCTGCCGCTGTCGGCATAGTACTTGGTCTTGACCGGCAGGCTGCTGGCGACGTCGATCCAGTGCTCGAGGCGGGCGTATACGGCGCGGTCGTTGGCGGCGGTCATGTCCAGGCGCCAGCACGCGCGATCGGCGCGGTCGGCGTCGACGACCTGCTCGCGCTTGGCGGTCTTGGCGGCGTAGTCCTTGGCCAGGTTGACCGTCAGCACGTCGCCGTTGGAGGCCTGACCCGTCAATCGCTGCTGGGGCGACACCCGGACCGTCGCGCTCGAGGACGGGTCGTAGAACCACATCAGCCGCCCGTCCATCAGCATGATCTTGCCGGCGTCGGCGGCGGGGGCGACGTAGCGCACGAGATTGCGATATTGCTGCGTGCCGGCGTCCAGCTTCGAATAGATCCGCAAGGCCAGGGTGCTGGCGACGGCTCCGTTGCGGTATTCCGTCAGCGTGTTCAGCGTGCTGAACGGGCGGCCGCCGTTGCGGACCCGATCCGCCGTGACCAGGATTTGTTGCGCCGAGGGCGCGGCCTGGGCCAGCAGCGCTGGACTCGCCAGCGCCAACAGAACCTCGCGGCGCCGCCAGGCCGGCGTTTCAGACGTGCCGCAGGGCATCGACCACCTCCATGCGCGCCGCGCGATTGGCCGGCCGGACGCTGGCGAGGGTCACGATCGCCACCAGCCCGATCCAGACTCCGAACAGCAGCTGCGGGAACTCGAAGAAATAGAGGCGGAAGGGGACGCGCCCGGCGGCGCCCGGCGGCGTCCAGGTCAGGCCCGAGGCGTTGATCGCAAAGGCCAGGAGGCTGGCGACCACCAGGCCCAGGGTCGCGCCCGCCAGGCCCAGGATCAGCCCCTCGGCGAGGAACAGGTTTCGCACGCCGCCGCGCTGGACGCCGAGCGCGCGCAAGGTGCCGATCTCGTTCGTGCGCTCGACGACGGTCATCTGCAGGGTGTTGACGACCGTGAACAACACGATCGTGCCGAGGATGGAGGCCACGAAGCCGAAGATCACCGACAGGAAGCTGGTGGTCTGGGCGTACAGAGGCGCGATCTGGGTAAAATCCCTCATCTCGAGCGAAAGCCCGGCTTGGCGGATGATCTGGAGGACGCGTTTCTTGGCGCGGGCGAGATCGGCGGTGTCGTTGAGTTGCAGCACGATGCTGGTGACACGGGGCTCGCCGCGCCCGTAGACCAGCTTCTGGGCCAGGGGCAGGGTCATGGCGACATAGGCGTCGTCGATCTCCTTGACGCCTTGGAACTCGGCCCGCTCGACGTTCAGGGAGACCACGTTCGGCGCGCCGGACGCGGTGGCGGCCAGCAAGTCGATCCGGGGCTTCGCGCCGCCGGCGGCCATGGTCGCCGGCGCATCCAGAGCGCGAAGGCTTTCGAACTGGCTTTCGTCCGCGGCGACGGCCTGGACCTTGGGCGGCGGAGCGGCGCACCAGCGCAGGTCCAGGGGCGCGCACATTTGCAGGATCGTGGCCAAGCCGGTGCCGATCACGCCGCTTTCCGGATCGTCGGACCTGACCGCCGAGCGGCGCACGTCGAATTCCGGGATCTTGTAGGCGTTCCAGCGCTGCATGGTCGCCCGGTCGGCGGGAACCACGCCGTCGCCCATGAAGGTGCGCGAGGTCCCGGCCGGATAGTAGCCGGCCACGCCGAAGACCGCCTGGGTCTCGGTGACGACCCGGGTCAGGCGCGACAGCTGCGGATCCGCGCGCAGCGTGTCGACCACCCGCTGGTAGTTGGGGATGCCGTAGGCGGACGGGTCGCCGGCGCCGAAGGCGTTGTAACCCTTCTGATAGAGCGCCAGATGGCCGACGCGTTCGACCGTCGAGGTCTGGTAGCTCAGGACGACGTAGCGCATGAACGACCCGAAGGTCAGGATCGTGATGGCGCTCAGCATGATCGAGAGCGTGGTCGACATGGAGCGTCGCCCGTTGCGCAGGACGTTGCGCAAGGCCACCTGCGGCAGCGAGATCATGACAACGCTCCAGCGGTTTCGAGGGCGCGACCGTCGGAGATGGTGATGACCTGCTCGCCGCGGCGGATCAGGTTCCGGTCGTGCGTGGAGAAGATGAAGGTCGTGGCGAAGCGCTGCTGCATCTCGGCCATCAGGTCGATGATCATTTCGCCCGTGCGGCTGTCGAGATTGGCGGTGGGCTCGTCGGCGAGGACCAGGGCGGGCCGCTTGACCAGGGCGCGCGCGATGGCGACCCGCTGGCGCTGGCCGCCGCTGATTTCCCCCGGACGCTGGTCGCGCTGATCGGCGACGCCGACGGCCTCCAGCGCCTGCAGGGTTCGCTCGCGGCGCTCGACCGGCGACAGATCGGTCAGGCGAAGGACGTATTCGACGTTTTCGAACGCCGAAAGCACCGGCACCAGGTTGAAGGTCTGAAAAATGTAGCCGATGCGCTCGGCGCGAAATCGCGTGGCGTCGCGATCGGCGAGCGCGCCCACCTCCACGCCATCGATGAACACCTCGCCGGAGGTGGGACGATCCACGCAGCCGAGGATGTTGAGCAAGGTCGTCTTGCCCGACCCCGAGGCGCCGACGATCATGGCGAACTTGCGCGGCTCGATCGTCAGATTGACGCCCCGAAGCGCGGGGACTTCAACCTTCGCGTCGCGATAGGTCTTGATCAGGTTCCGAACTTCAACGAGCACTTCTTCCTCCGTGGCCGGGTTCGCGGCGTGGAATCACAGCCGAGACAGGAGGCCTATGATCTTGGGGACGTCCGTCTATCTCCTGGCGCTCGACGGGGCGGCGGGCACGCCCTGGCCGACGACGCGCCTGAACCGCGATGACCAGGCGAGGGCGGGGCGGTTCAGGCGCGCTGGCGACCAAGCCCGTTTCGTCGCCGGCCGGCTGCTGCTGGAGCGCCTGGTGCGGGACGAAACCGGCGTCGAGGACTGGCCCCTCGAAATCGGGCCTCGTGGCCGGCCGGCGCTGGTCGGCCGCGGGGCCGGTCGTCCCGACGTCAACATCAGCCATTGTCCCGGACTGATCGCGGCGGCGTTTCACGGGTCCGGCCGGGTGGGCGTCGATGTCGAGGCGGTCGACCGTTCGGTCGACGCCCTCGGCTTGGCGGATCGTTATTTCTCGCCGGAGGAGGCGGCCGAGGTGAACGCCGCGCCGTCGCCGGTGCGTCGGCGGCTCTTCCTGCGCTACTGGACCGCCAAGGAGGCCGCGATGAAGGCTATCGGCGGCGGGCTCTCGATCCCGTTGGACCAGGTGAGGGTGGATCTTTCCAGCCCTGGCCTCGCGTTCGCCCCGGAACTGGGGGAGGATCCGGCGGCATGGCGGCTCCACACGCGCGACCTGGGCGAACACCTGCTCGCCGTGGCCGTTCGCGCGGACGCTCCGCCCGGTTCGGCGTCCCTGCGCGAACGTTGGATCTCGCGCGACGATCTCGCCATTTAGCCAGGCGAACGTCATAGAGCCGGCTCCAGGCTGTCTTGCAGGGCCTCGTCAAAGGCCGTGACCAGGGCGGGAAGCCCCTCCGGCGCCAGCATCGTGAAATGCCCGCCGGCGATGGTCACCACGCGCGGCGAGCGCGCGGGCAGCGGATGCAGCGCGCCGGCGACGATCCGATCCGCGCTCTCCTTGGCGCGAACCTCGATGACGCGAGCGTCGAGGGGTGCTGGATCGTAGGCCGCCGCCGCGCCGGCGTTGGCGCGGTAGACCGCCGAGAACAGGGGCAGGTTGATAGCTTTCAGGCCGGCGCGGCCGAACTGGATTTCAAGGAGCCGCTCCAAGCGATTGGCCATCGCGTCGCCATCCGCGCGGCCCTCGGCGGGACGGTAGCTGTCCAGGAGAATGACCTGACTGACCGGTCGCTTGGCCTCGATCAGTTGCAGCGCCGCCTCGTAGGCGATCAGGCCGCCGAACGACCACCCTGAAAGCACCAGCGTGTCATAGCGGTCCAGGTCCGGCGCGGCCGTCAGGCAGTGACGGGCGATGTCGGCAAGCGTCGTCAGCGGCGTCTCGCCGGGCTCGACCCCAGGCAGGCGGCAGGTGTGAACGTCGACCTGCGAGGTCAGGCGGCGCGCCAGCTGGCTATAGGTGGAGCCCATGCCGAGCATGGTGGGCATCAACAGCACCGCCGTTCGCGCCCCCGAACGGGTTCGCAACGGGATGGGGAAGGGCGTGGCGTTGTCGACGTCATCCTCGGCCAGCCATTGCGCCAGCTCCGCGACGGTGGGGCGCGCGAACAGTTTGCTGAGCGGCGCCCTGCGGCCCAGAACCGTCGCCAGCCTGGCGCCGAAGCGCGCCGCCAGCAGAGAGTCGCCGCCGAGTTCGAAGAAGTTGTCGTGGACCCCAACCCGGTCGATGCCGAGAACTTCGCACAGCAGGTCGGCCACACGACGTTCCAGCGGAGTGCGTGGCGCGACATAGACGGTTTCGGCCAGCGCGCGCTCGGGCATCGGCAACGCCGCGCGATCCAGCTTCCCATTGGGCAGCCTGGGCAGGGTCTCCAGCACCACGAAGGCCGACGGCGTCATGTAGTCCGGCAACCGCGACTTGACCCGGATGCGCAGGCGCTCGACGTCGATCGCGGCGCCGGCCGTCGGCGTGACGTAGGCGACGAGCCGCTTGTGGCCGCCGGCGTCCTCGCGCACGACCACGGCCGCGCTGGCGACGGACGGATGGCCTGTCAGCTGGGTCTCGATCTCGCCGGGTTCAATGCGATAGCCGTGCAGCTTGACCTGCTCGTCGACGCGGCCAAACAGCTCCACCGCGCCGTCGAGCCGCCAGCGGCCGAGATCGCCGGTGCGATAGAGGCGCTGGCCGGGGGCGAAGTCGGCGGTGACGAAGCGCGCTTCGGTGAGGTCGGGCCTGTTGAGATAGCCCCGGCCCACGCCCGCTCCGCCCACCCAGAGTTCGCCGATCGCGCCCTTGGGCGCCAGGGCGCCGGCGTCATCGACGATATAGGCCGACATGCCGGCGATGGGGCGGCCGATGGGCATGCGCGCCGCGTCCAGCGGAGCCTCGCACCACAGGCTGTCGATCGTGGCTTCCGTCGGACCGTAGAGATTGACCAATCGGGCCGCCGAGCACGCGGCGAACCGGCGCGCCAGGTCCGGGCTCAGGGGCTCGCCGCCGCAAAATTGCAGGCGAAGCGCCTTGGCGCGCGAAAAGACGCCGGCGTCGATCAACAGGTCCAGCAGCGACGGAACGCACTGCATGACGGTGACGCCGCCAGCCAGCAGGTTCTCGATTTCCTGAGGATCGGCGCCCGCCTGGGGCGGCGCCAGCACCAGTGTCGCGCCGGCCGCCAGCGGCGAGACCAGTTCCCACACCGAGGCGTCGAAACTGCTCGGCGTTCGTTGCAGCACCCTGTCGCCGGGACCCAGGCCAAAAGCGTCGTTGAACCAGACGGTGTGGTTGACGATGTTCCGGTGTTCGATCAGCGCCCCCTTGGGCCGTCCGGTCGTGCCCGAGGTGTAGATCACGTAGGCCAGGCTTTCCGGCCGCGCCGCGCACGGCGGAGCCTCGGCGTCCTCCGCGGGCTCGTCCAAGGTCACCAGCGGCGTTCCGGTTGGAAGCACGCCCGAGAAGTTCGCGTCGGAAACCACCGCCGCGACCTCGGCGTCGTTGAGCATGAAAACCCGGCGATCGGGCGGATAGTCCGGGTCGATCGGCAGGTAGGCGCCTCCCGCCTTGAGCGTGGCCAAAATCGCGCAGACCAGCTCAACGCCGCGCGGCAGGCACAGAGCCACCAGCCGGTCTGGACCCACGCCCAGGGCCTGCAGGCGACGCGCCAGGTGGTTGGCGCGGGCGTCGAGCTGGGCATAGGTCAGCTTGGCGTCGCCGCATTCGACGGCCGTCGCCTCGGGCGCTCGCCGGGCCTGGGCGGCGATCAAGTCGTGAAGCAGGCCCTCTGCCTGGAGAGGCGGTCCCGAAGCCTGGGCCAGCAGCGCCTGGCGCTCGGCTTCGCCCACGCTCTTGAGCGCCTGGATCGGGGCGTCGGGTTCCGCGCAAGCCGCGCTCAACATGCCGGTGAGCTGGCGCGCCAGGTCGGCGATGCTCTCCGCGGCGAACCGCTCGTCCTGATAGGAGATCGTCAGGTAGAGGTCTTCGCTTTCCCACATGATCAGGGACAGGCCGAACAACTGTGTGCCGCCCGTGGCCAGGGCCATGGCGCGCCCCGCGTGCTCGCCGTAGGCGATGTGGGTTTCACGCGTGCGCGGCAACATGTTGGTGCAGGCGTTGAACAGCGGCGACAGGTCGCCGTCACGGCTCAAGCCGCGCGTGGCGGTCTCGATGGGGACGTCCTGGTTGGCCAGCATGCGGCCCGTTTCATCCTGGACGCGTTCGACCAACTGGCGAAAGCTGAGCGCCGGATCGAGGCGCACCCGCAAGGCGCCCATGCGCGAGAACAGGCCCACGACCAGTTCCGCCTCGCTTCGCGTCCGGCCGGCCAGGGGAACGCCCAGGACAAGGTCATCCGAGCGGGAACGCCGACCCAGCACGATCGCCCAGGCGGTCGAGATCAGGGCGAACAGGCCGACGCCGGTTTGCTGGGCGAGGGCGCGGGCCGCCGCGGCCACGTCGGGCGGCGCGATCCATTCGTGTTCCCGAGCGCTGAAGGTGACGTCCGCCCGTCGCGCATGATCGGCGGGCATATCCAGCGGCGGAGGCGCGGCCGCCACCAGCCTGCGCCAGTAGTCCAGCTGGGCCTGGCCGAGACTGCCGTCCAGCAGACGTTGTTGCCAGCGAGCGATGTCGAAATAGCGATGGGGCGGCCCCTGCGGGGACTCCCGGCCGGCGACCACGTCGGAATAGAACGCGGCCAGATCGCGTCCGATCAGCATCGTCGACCAGCCGTCGCTGACGAGGTGGTGGGCGAGGGTGACCACATAGCTGCGCTTCGGCGACAGGAAGAGGCCGACCCGGAAAAGCGGCTCGCCATCCGGCTCGAAGCCCCGCTCGCTGAAGTCCATGGCCAAGCGCTCGAGGGCGGGTATGTCGTCGTCCTCCAGTTCGCGCACCAGCGGGCGGAACCGCTCGGGATCGTGAAGCCCCAGGTCCCATCCGTCGTCCGAAGGCTGGATGGAAAGCCGCAATTGTTCGTGCCGCCGCACCAACTGGGCGACGGCCTTCTCGAAGGCGACGGGGTCGAGGCGCCCGTCGATCTCGATCGAGCTGACGATCCGAAACTGTCCCAGTTGGGGTTCCAGCCGCCAGAGCAGCCAGATTCGTTCCTGGTCGATCGAGAGGGTCGGAGCCGCCAGCGGCTCGGGCGTGATCCGTCGCAGATCCGCCTCGGCGCGCAAATAGGCCAGCACCTCGTCACGGCGCGCCTTGAGCGCGGCGCGATCGGCGGCGTCCAGCTGCTCGGTCCCCGACAGGGTGATGCGATCGCCGTCGGCGCGCAGGCCCACTCCCTTTCCGCGAACGCGCCAGAGGAGGTCGACGAGCAGTTCGGAGGCGTCCGAATTCACAGGTAGTCCTCCGCGTCTTGAGGCGCGCAGCAATGCCGCGCCAGAGCCTGGACCGTCGGGGCCAGGACGAAGGCCAGCGGCGAGATTTCCAGGCCGAACCGTGTTCTGAGGTGATTGATCACCACCATCATCTGCAGAGATCGCCCGCCGAGGTCGAAAAAGCTGACATCGAGCGGGATTTCGGGCGTTTCAAGAACAAACG
The DNA here is from genome assembly GCF_001427165.1 of Caulobacter sp. Root487D2Y. NCBI lineage: Bacteria > Pseudomonadati > Pseudomonadota > Alphaproteobacteria > Caulobacterales > Caulobacteraceae > Caulobacter > Caulobacter sp. Root487D2Y. The sequence goes on along the minus strand of NZ_LMFD01000016.1, from coordinate 131,413 downwards.
ACCAAAGTACTCGCAGGAAATCAGAGACTTCCTTTTCGTCAAAGGTAGTTTGATTAATTTCGACCTCTAGCAAAACGTCTTGCAAGGAATTTCTCCTTTACATCGAATGCCTATTCTGAATTCTTCAATTGCCGAAAGCTCGTCGCAAGGGGCGTGGCCATCTTGGCGGCATGGGAGGGGTTGATGAGCTACCTGCACGGCATTGGCCTGGCGACGGGACCGGCGATCCCCTTGGCTCAGGCGGCCGGAGCGGACGAGGATCCGAAGACGGTGCTGGTTCTGGCCCAGGAAGGATTTTCCGAGGTGGCGATCGACGAGGAAGGCCTCGTCGCGCTGGCTCGCCGCGCCATGAGCGAGACCCTCGAACGCGCCGCCGTGGATCCGCTCGACGTGGACGCGGTGGTGCTGGCCACCGAAAGCTTCTGGGACGTCGGCGCGCCGAAGGTCGAGGAGCGTCAGCGGCTCGAACATCTGCGCCTCCGCGACGCCCTGCTCGAGACGTTCGCGGGGCTGGGCTTGGCCAGGGCCTGTCCCTATGGCGCCTGGTTGTCGGCTTGCGGCAACCTTGGCGTCTCGCTCGGGCTTTCCCACGCCATGGTCGCGGCCGGCCAGCACCAGCGCATCCTGGTGGTGACGGTCGACCGACAGAGGCCCGACCTTCCGCGGTTCATGAGGGGCGGCGCGGCGGTTCTGGGCGACGCGGCCGCCAGTTGCCTGGTCGGGACGGAGCCGCGGTCGGGCTTTCGGATCGAGGCGGTGCGCTCGGTGGGCGCGCCGGGCGTGGCCCAGCTGGACCCACGCAAGGACTTCAGCCGCCTGGTTCTGGAGACCCACAAGTCCGTTCGCCGCCTGGATCGGGACTTCACGGCGGTCATCGGCGCGCCGTTGCGCGAGGCCCAGCACGTGCTGGCCGGACACTTCCACGTTGATGCGCTGAAGGTGATCGCCGACACGCTGAAGCTTCCGGCCGAGCGCTTGAGGCGGGAGGGCCGCGCCGCCTACGGACACCTGGACGCCAGCGACAACCTGGTCACCTTGCGCGCGCTGGACGACCAGGGCCAGATCGCCGAGGGCGATCTCGTCGTGTTGCTGAACACCGGCGTCTGGACCTGGAGCGCGGTGGCTCTGCGCAAGACCGCCTAGGGGGCGGGGATGGGGAGGGCGACCGCTCATGACCACCCCAGCCCGACCGCGAGCGCCGCGTTGTGGCCGCCGAACGCGAAAGACGTCGAAAGCGCGGTCGTCATGCGGGCGTCGCGCGCCACATTGGGCACGTAATCGAGGTCGCACTGCGGGTCGGGCTCCGAGAAATTGATCGTCGGCGGAATGAAGCCGCCCCGGGCGCTGGCGATCGTGGCGCAAAGTTCGATCGCGCCGCCCGCGCCGATCGTGTGGCCGTGCATCGACTTGGTGGACGACACCATCAGGCGGTCGGCGTGAGCGCCGAAGGCCTGCCGCAACGCGGCCGTCTCGGCGATGTCGTTGACCTGGGTGCCTGTGCCGTGCGCGTTGACATAGTCGACGTCTTCCGAGTTCAGCCCCGCGTCGCGCAGGCAGGCCGATACGACGTCGGCGCATCCTCCCACCGACGGATTGACCAGGTGCCCGGCGTCCGAGTTCATGGCGAAGCCCAGAAGTTCGGCCTTGATGTCGGCCCCGCGGCGCTGGGCCAGATCCATCGCTTCGAGGACGACGACGCCGGCGCCCTCGCCCAGCACCATCCCCAACCGGTCGCGCGAGAACGGGCGGCAGGTGTCCGGGGCCATGACCCGCAGGCCGTCCCAGGCCCGCAACTGGCCCCACGACAAGGTCGCGTCGCATCCTCCGGTCACGGCGACGTCGGCCAGGCCCGCGCGGATCATCTGGAAGGCTACGCCGATGGCGTGGCTGGCGGAGGCGCAGGCGGTGGAGACCATGAACGACGGGCCGGTCAGACCGTGAGCCATGGTGACCTGGCTGACCGGCGCGTTGATCATCAGCTTGGGCACGCACAGCGGATGAGGTCGCCCGCCCATCTTGTAGGTGGCGTGAAAATTGTCGTCGATGGCCGTCGCGCAGCCCGTGCCCGTCCCCAGCACGGTCATCACCCGAGACCGGTCGATCTTGTCCAGCGCCAGTCCGGAGTCGGCCAGGGCCTGGTCGGCGGCGAGCAGAGCGAACTGCGAGGTCCGGTCCAGAAGGACCAAGCGGCGCTCGTCGAAATGGTCGGTGGCGACATAGTCGCGGATCTCGGCGGCCACCTTGGCCTGGAGGCCCTCGCGGGACACCAGGGAGATGGGGCCGATGCCCGCCCGGGATTCCCGCAGCGAGGCCTGCAGTTCGGCCATGGACCGGCCGATGGCGCACATCACGCCCATGCCGGTGATCGCTACGCGTCGCATCGCCATCCTCAGGCCTGCGATGGCGCGGGGACGAGGGCGTCGGCTTCGACGATCAGTTGCGTGACAAGGTCGATGACGTCGCCGGCCGTCCTCAGCTTCTCCTTGTCCTGGGCGTTGGCGTTGAACGGGATCGCGATCTTGAAACGGTCCTCCAGCTCGAAGACCGTCTCGATGATGTCGATCGAGTCCAGGCCGGCGCTGTCGAGCGTCATCTCCCGCGTGAATTCCGTCGGGTCGATCTTCACGCGGGAGCTGATGATCCCGATGATTTCCGCGTCGTAGGGGCTTTTCATCACATCCTCCTTGGTTGTTCGCGGGGTCGGCGTGCTCAGACGCGGTGCCAGCGGAACGTCAACCTGGCCACGGCCAGGAACAGCACGGTCCAGGCGGAAAGGATCAGCAGCACACCGCCCTGGTGGGACAGGTCCTGGCCCTGGATCAGGGCCGACCGCAGGCCGGCGACGAGCTGGCTGGTCGGCAGATACGACAGCCATTGACGAATCTGGTCAGGGACGCCCCGCAAGGGGATGGTCAGGTCGCTGAGCATCAGAAGGCCAAGATAGACGATGTTGGAGAGGAAGATGGCGACCGGCGCGGCGGAGATGCGCGAGGCCATCATCGCGCCGAGACTGATCATCGCGGCCGCTCCGACGCACGTCAGCACCGTCGCCGTGACCAGGGCGGTAAGGGTGAGGGGCATGACGATCCCCAGAACCCAGCGTCCAAAGACCAACAGCAGGGCCGAGGCGATGAAGAGCACGATCACGCGGGCCAGGATCAGCGCCGCCAGATAGCTCAGCGGTCCCAGCGGCAGGCACGCCATCAGTTTGAAGGTGTTCTGTTCTCGGCGGGTGGCGATCGCCACGCAGGTCGAGCTGATGGCGGCCGACATCATGGCCACCACGAGCACCCCCGTCAGCAGGTATTGGGAAAAGTCGATCAGGCGCGGCGCGGCGCGGCCGCTGATCTCCACGCGCACGGGCATGGCGGCCTTGGCCAGCCTCGCGTTGTAGGCGATCGTCACGGGCCCGAAGACGCGTGCGGCCACCTGGGTGCCGATCTCGCCGTTACGCTCGTACTCGACGCTCACCGAGACCGGAGCGCCGCGCGCGGCGGCGCCGCCGAACCCCTTGGGCACCGTCACGCGCACATGGCCCGCGGTCACGGGGCCGCGGCCGCTGTCGGCCACCAGCTTGCCGCTGACCGGATCGCCGCTGGCGAAGACGCGGCCAACCGCCGCCAGATAGTCGCGGCTGGCATCGCTGCGGTCGTGATCGACGACCTCGATGGTCACCGGCGCCAGCGTGCTGCCGCTGCCCGAGGCGATCATCATCATGCCCAGGAAGACGATCGGGAACAGGAAGATCCAGAACAGCGAGACCCTCTCGCGCATCAGGCTGCGCAATTCGGTGCGGATCAGGGCGTCGAAGCCGCTAAGCATGGGTGTCTCCCAAGGCGCAGACGTGAAGCAGGTCGGTGTAGCTGGCCGCGCCGAATTCGACCGAGGCGATCGCCGGCTCGCCGATCAGCGCGTGGGCCAGGGTTTCGAGGTCGGAGCCGCCGAACAGGTGCAGCTGTTCGGGCCGCGGCGCGTGGATCAGCCGGACGGCGCCCTGGGCGCGGGCGCGCAGACGCTCGGCGCTGGCGGCGTCGTGCAGGCTGACCTTGAGGGCGTATTCGCCGAGCATGTCCTTGACCAGCGTGGCCGGCGGCGCGAAGGCCGCGACGCGCCCGTCGCGCATCCACAGCATGCGGTCGGCCAGCGAAAGCTCGTGCGCCGAGTGGCAGGCCAGCAGCACGGTGGCCGAGCTCATCCCGCTCAACAGGTGATGGGTGGCGGTGGCGAACTGCTGGTCCAGGCCGGTGAAGGGCTCGTCGAGCAGGATCAGGTCGGGGCGGTGCGCCAGGGCCATGACCAGGTCGACGCGCTGGCGCTGGCCGCGCGAGAGCCAGTCATAGTTGAAGTTCCGCATTCGGGGGACGTCCAGCGCCTCCAGGACGGCCTGCGCCTGGCTGCCGTAGATGCGCCGGTGCAGGTCCAGAACGTCCCGGACCCGCAACCCGAATGGCAGCGCCGTGCGCTGCAGGAGCACACCCATTCGCCGGCGCAGGCGCGGGCTGCGGGCCCAGGCCTGGAGGCTGGCCTCACCGATGCCGCCTTCCGCGACGTCCGTCTTGCGCAGGCCCAGCAGCGCCTCGAGCAGGGTCGTCTTGCCCGCGCCGTTGGCGCCGACGATCGCCACCGTCTCGCCGGCCGCCAGGGACAGATCCTGGACGTCGAGCGCGAAGCCCGCTTTTGTCTTCACGATCAGACGATCAACCCGCACGCCCGGAGGCGGGGAGGTCGCGGAGGGCGCTCCGGGCTTGGGGAGCAGGGCGGGCGCGAGATCGTCGCGAACCTCGTTGTCGGAAAGGCTCATGAGGGGACTCCGATCGTGGTTCGGGCGTCGTGATAGCGGGTTCGCAGGTCGTGCCTGTCGATCTTGCCGTTCGGGGATCGCGGCAGGGACGCCAGGGGCCAGAGCAGGGGGGCCATGTATCCGGGCAGCCGCGCGGCGACGAACATCTCGACCGCCTGAGGCGAGCCGCCGGGACGCAAGACGACCGCGCCGACGGGCCGTTGACCCAGCGCTTCGTCGTCGATCCCGAAGACGGCGGCTTCGAGCACGTCAGGCGCCTCGGAGAGCACGGACTCGATCTCGAGCGGACTGATGCGGTAGCCCGATGTCTTGATCATCTCGTCGCGCCGCCCGCGGAAGTAGAGAAAGCCCTCGGCGTCGGTTTCCACCAGGTCGCCCGACCAGACCGCCATCTCGGCCAGCAAGCCCGGGCGACCGCCCGGCAGGGGGCGAAAACGGGCGGCGGTCTCCTCGGGACGGTTCCAGTATCCCAGCGTCACGAGCGCGCCACGGTGCACCAGCTCGCCGACCTGCCCAGGCGGGCAGGGCGCGCCGCGCTCATCGAGCACCAGGATTTCGCTGTTGGGGATGGCCTTGCCGATCGAGTCGGGCCGGCGGTCGACCTCCGATGGATCGAGATAGGTCGAGCGAAACGCCTCCGTGAGGCCGTACATCAGGAAGGGGCGGGCGGCGGGAAAGCACGCGCGCAGTTCAGCCAGCAGTGGTGCGGACATATGCCCGCCGGTGTTGGCGAACAGCCGTACGCCCCGGCTGGCGGCCGGTGTCCAGGGACCGTCGACGATCAGCCGCCAAAGGGGCGGCACCGCCGTGATCATGGTGACGCCTTCGGCTTCGCAAAGGGTGATCAGCGGCTTGGCCCGCAGGAAGCCGTGGAGGACGATCTTCGCGCCGGCCATCAGGCCCGTGGTGATCTGGCTGAGACCCGCGTCGAAGCTGAGCGGCAGCACCGCCAGCACGACGTCGTCGGGGCGCGTGCCGAGGTAGGCGTTCACCGCCTGGGCGCCGCAGATGAGGTTGCGGTGGGACACGACCACGCCCTTGGGCAGGCCGGTGGAACCGGACGTGTAGAGAATGGCGGCCGGATCGTTGTCGATGCTGCGATGCGGAGGTGCGTCGGCCGCACGTTCGCTCAGCGCCTTCCAGTCCAGGTCGGGCCCGTCCGAATCCGCAGGGGCGGAGCCCACCAGCAGCAGGGACAGGCCTTCCAGGTCGCAGTCGTGGGCCAGGAGGCCGGCCCGCCGGGCGGTGGTGACCAGCGCCTTGGGCGCGCAGTCGGCGATGATATGCCCGACCTGGCGCGGCTTGAGCTTGGGGTTGACCGGTACGGCGACGAGACCGGCGGACCAGGCCGCGAGGATGGACACGACCGCCTCGATCGTCGCGTCCAGGAAAATCGCTACGCGGTCGCGCGGCGCCAGGCCCAGGTGGACCAGTCCGCTCGCCAGGTTGGAGACCGCCGCGTGCAAGGCCGCGTAGGTCAGGCTTTGGGGGCCGCAGACCAGCGCCGTCGCCTCGCCGCGCACCTGGGCCTGGCGGGTCAGGAAGGCCATGAAGGTGGGATCGGCCGACACGCTCATGTCTCCGCTCCGCCGTCCGCGAACCCGAACTCGTCGGCGTCCAGGCGCACCACGACATCCTCGAGCTCATGGATCAGGGCCGCTCGCGCCGGCAGGCCGCTCAGGGTGTTGCGCGCGAAGAACCGCGCGGTCTTGACCTTGCCGCGATAGAAGGCCGGGTCGGGCTTGTCCGCGCTCAGGGCGCGCTCGGCCACGCAGGCGGCCTCCAGCAGGCCCCAGCCGGCCGCCACGTCGCCAAAAATCGCCAGGAACCGCGTGCAGATCTGCGGGATCAGCGCGATGCGGCCTTCGACGACATGCCGTTGGATCGCCTCGAGCGCGCCGGTCAGGCAGCGCAGGCCCGCCTCCAGCAGGGCGAATTCCGCCGCCAGGTTAGGATGGGCCGCTCCCCGCGCCAGGAAAGCTTCGACGTCCTCGGTGAAGTAGCGCATGGCGAGGGCCTGGCGGCCCAGCCCCAGCTTCTCGCGCACCAGGTCCTGGGCCTGGATGTAGTTGGTGCCCTCCCAGATGGAGAGCACGCGGATATCGCGGCAGTACTGCTCGACAGGGTTGTCGCGCAGATAGCCGACGCCGCCGTGGACCTGGATCGCTTGGCTGGCGACCTTCCAGGCCTCGTCGGAGACATAGGCTTTCACCATCGGCGTGTAGAGCAGGATCAGGCGCGCCGACCGCTCCATGTCGTCCTTGCCCAGGCCGGCCGCCACCATCTGCTGAACCTTGGTGACCTCGCGGGTGAGACGACCGATCAGGCTGCGGCACCCTTCGACCGAGGCGCGCATCTCCAAAAGCATGCGCTGGACGTCGAGGTGCTCGATGATCGGCACCTGGTCGGCCTCGACATTGGAGGCCTCCTCGAAGCGACGGCCCTGAACGCGCCGGCGAGCGAAACGCAGGCTGTGGAGATAAGCGCTGGACGCCAGACCCAGCGCGATCTGCCCGGTGCCGATGCGCGCGCGGCGGATCAGGGGCTGAAGCTGCAGCAGGGCGACGTTCTTGCGACCGCCCAGCAAGGTTCCTCGCGTGACGCCGCCGCAACCGAACGCCAGCTGCGTGTTGGCGCAGCCGTTCAGGCCCATCTTGTCCTCGACGCGCGTGCAGCGGACGAAGTTGTCGGTGAGACTCCCGTCCGCTTCCGGCCAGAAACGGGGCACCAGGAAACAGGACAGCGAAAAGAAGCCGGGCTTGGCGTCGGCGACGCGGCCGATGACCAGGTAGACGGTGTTCTCGACCAGAGGGTTCATGCCCGCGGTGATGAACCGCTTTACGCCGCTGACGGCGTAGACCCCGTCCTGCAACGGTTCGGCGTGGGTCCTGACGTCGGACAGGTCGCTGCCGGCCGTGTCCTCGGTGGCGCAGAAGCAGGCGTCCCAGCGACCTTCGGCCAGGGGTTGCTCGAACAGGGCCCGCTGTTCGGGCGTGGCCGCGTGTCCCATCAAGAACAGCGCCGAGGGCGTGAAGCCGCCGTAGGTCATGAACGCGGGATTGGCCCCGACGAACATCTCGAAGATCATCTGATTGACGATCTGCGGCAGGCCGGGCCGCTCTTGGCTGACGGTCTCCGTCTGCAGACGCAGCCAGTGCCAGTCGCGCAGGAATTCCTCCCAGAGCGCCGCGAACGCGCGGGGAATGACGACCTCGCCGTCGGCGTCGAGATGCGCGGGCGAGCGGTCGGCCTCCTGGTACGCCCGGCCCAGCTTGGCGGCGAAGGTCCGGGCGCGGGCCAGGATGTCCTCGACCCTGGTCCGGTCCACGGCCTCGAAGGGCGCGGCGCCCAGCGCCCACTGGTCGGCCTCCTGCAGTTCCCAAAGGAAGAAGGCCGTCTCCCGAGCGTCGTTCAGATAGACGGATTCGGACGGCGCGGTTCGCGGCGGGGCGAAGGGCGGCGCATCCGCGTTGACCAGGGAGATGAGCGAAGCGGGCACGTCAGGCCTCCGCTGGCGTGGAAACGGGCGAAGCGGGATGGTTCCGCGTCTTGGTCGCGTCGTGGCTGCTCAGGCGGCCGATCAAGTCTCGCAGCTCGGTGGTGATCGCGCCGGGCGTGATCACCGCTTCGATCAGACGCAGTCGCGCGCGCGGCCGCACGGCGCGATCCAGGGCCGCGTCGAGTTGCTCGATCGAGCCGCAGCGGTCGAACCCCAGTCCAAACGCCTGGGCTATGCGGCGGAAGTCGACCCCCGCGCTGTGACGGATATAGGGGCGGTAGGCGGGTGTGCCCCGCACCGGCAACAGGTCGAAAAGACCTCCCCCGTCGTTGTTCATGACGACAATAGCGCCCCTGCAGTCGGCGCGCAGGCATGCCTCGAGCGACGACAGGTCGTGCGTCGCCGCCAGGTCGCCGATCAGCAGGAGGCCGGGTTTCGCCGTCCCAACGGCTTCGCCCAGGAAGGTCGCGATGGTGCCGTCGATCCCAGCCACCCCCCGGTTGGCGTGGACCGGGCGTTCGCGCCCATCCAACCCGGTCAGCAGGTTGCCCAGCCGGATCGCCAGCGAATTGGCCAGGTGCGTGAAACCGAATTCAGGCCGGCGCAAGGCGATGTCGGCGACTTGGATTTCGCTCCAGCCGCCCGTGGCCACGGCCTGGGGCAGGGCGGCGCGACAGGCCCGGGCCATATCCAGCCAATGCTCGCGCCAGGCCGTGTCGCCGCGGTCAAGTCGCTCGGCGACGGCGTCCAGGGCGGCGTGGTCATGCAGGGGCAAGACGCGGAAGGCGTCATTCAGATAATCGGCCTCCACGGACCGCCGGTCCACGCGCAGCACCGGAGCCCGGCAAGCGCCGACATACTGTTGCAAGCCGGCCGAGACCGGCGCGGGACCGATGCGGATCAGCAGTTCGGGTTTCAGCGCGAAGACCTCACGGCGCGTGACCAGGAAGTCGGCCTCGGCGACGGCGCCGGGCAATCGCGCGCCACGCAGGCCGCCCGGCGCGTCGAGCAGGAGCGGATAACCGGTCCGCGCGGCGAGCCTTCCGATCGCCGCGATCGGCAGATCCTCGTCCGGCCCGACCACGATCAGGCCTTTCAGCCCGGGCTTCAGGTCCAGCGTCTTGGCGATCGTGTCGATCTCGACCAGAGCGCGCGGCGCTGGAAACGACGGCGCGATCGGCCGGGCGGGCGGAGGGCTCACGCCCCAGCCGTGGGCCCCGTCGACGGAGGTCATTCGACCCAGAAGCGGAATATTGATCTGCACGGGGCCGCGCGCGCCCTGATCGACGAGATGCGGCGCGATGGTCAGGAGCTCGGCGACCAGCCGCTCAAGGCCTTCGGGGGAGCCGTCGGGATCGCTCAGGTCGATCAACCTGGACACCAGGGGCGCGCAAAACTCGGCTTGCTTGGTCGTCTGGGGCTGGCCCGCGCCGCGCAGGCTGCGAGGCCGGTCGCAGGTGAGGGCGACCAGGGGCGTGGCGTTGGCGTGAGCCTCGCAGAGCGCCGGTACGAGGTTGGCCACGGCGCTGCCGGAGGTGACGCAGACGGCCGTGGGCCGCTTCAGGCTTTTGGCCAGTCCCAGCGCGAAGAAGCCCGCGGAACGTTCGTCGGTCAGAACATGCATGCGGCAGTCGGAACGTTCCTCGAAGGCCGAGACGAGGGCGGCCGATCGGGTGCCGGGGCTGGTGACGATGTCGGTGACGCCCAGGCTGGCCAGGGTCTGGGCGATGGCGCGGCACCAGAACGTGTTGGGGTTGAGCGTCAGGGGTTGATGGATGTTCACCGCGGACCTCACGCCAAGATTCGCTGGATATCGAGGGGGAGGGCGCCGACCGGACCATCGTGCAGATCGGGCAGGCTTAGGTCGGGCGCGAACCGGCCGAACTCCGCGCGCAGTCCGTGGGCCATCCGCGCCATCCCGTCGAGTTCGGCGCCGATCCGCGCGCGCGCCTCGGCCCGGACGACGTCGGGGTCCAGGCGGCCGGCCGCCGCGACGATCTGATCGGCCAGGTCCGGCGCGTCGGCCGCGAGCGCTCGCCCCGGTTCAGCGCCCCGCATCAGATTGCCCACCCGCTCGTCGAAGGCCAGGCCGATCGAGGGCGCGCCGGACGGCATCGCGCCGACCAGCGCGTGGAAGCGGGCGCTGACCACCAGGTCGGCTTGCCGCAGGATCGCGATGAGATCGCCGACGTCGTGTTCGCCGCTGCGGAAGACCGCCGCGCCGAACGGCATGCGGGCGATGAGGTCGGCGCAGGCCGCGGCGTCCACGCGATCCATGCCGATCACGACCGGAAAGGCGTTCCGCGCGACGCGCAGGCGCTCGAAGGCGTCGGCGAGCTGGCGAATGAACACCCCGTAGCGGGCGCTCGCGATCTCGTCGTTGCTATGGAAGAACACCGCGCCGTAGTGCCGATCGCGTCCCTGACCGGTTCTCTGCATGGCCGCGAAGGTCGCCGGCTCGGCGCGAACGGGCCACCAGAACGGGTTGACCGGGCAGAAGACCACGATCGGATCGACGCCGTTCCAGCCGGCCCGCGCCAGCCATTGGCGAGCGACCTCGGGCGGCGAGGACGTGAAGGTCCAGGCCGTGTCGGCGCCGGAGAGGGTGCGAAGGCCCAAGGCTTCGGCGCGCTCGACCGAAGCCTGGTTGCGGGCCATGATCAGGGCGCCGCGGGCGTTGTCGCGGACGTAGGCTTCGAGTCGCGGCGTGAGCGTCCCGACCTCGGCCCCATAGGCGATCGCCGGCTGCTCCGCGCGGGCCGCCGCGCCCAGGGTGCCGGCCATCAAGGCCGTCAGCACCTCCGAAAACGTCGACTTGAAGGTCGACCCTTCACAGGCGACCACCGCGTGGCACTTGGCGATTTCGGCCGCCACCACGTCGGGATAGAAGCCCGACAGCGTGCAGGCCCGTACGCCCGGGAACAGGTCGCGCGGCAGGTCGTTGGTCAGGCTCAGGGCGCTGAAGGCGACGTTGTCGGGGCCAAGCAGCCGCCGCATGTGGCGTACGATCTCGCTGGCCCGCATCTCCGAGCCGGTGTTGCCCGCGCCGAAGTATCCCGAAAGCAGGACTTCGAGGGGTTGGCCGGGCGCGCGCGGGGCGGGCGCGCGGTCCTGGCGCAGGCTCATGGCCGACAGATGCTCCATCAGCACCGCGTCGGGATCGCGGGAGGTCACGAAGGAGACGATCCCCCGGCTCAGCATGCTTCCGATCCTTCGGTTTCGCCGACCACCACGCGGAGCAGGGCGTGACGATCGACCTTGCCGTTGGGCAGCGCGGGCAGGACCGCGAGGCGCCGAAACGCCTCCGGGATCATGTAGGTCGGATGGCTATGGCGCAGGCTCTCGCGGATCGCGCGATCCGATTGCGTGGCGCCGACGAGGAAGGCGGTGAGCGTGCTGCGCGCCTGAGAACGACCGTCCGACACCACCACCGCGCAGGCGCGCGCCCCCGCCGCGGCGGCCACCGCGTTCTCGACCTCCAGGAGGTTCAGCCGATAGGCGCCGGCGATCTTGATCTCGTTGTCCAGCCGGCCGAGGTACAGGTAGGCACCGTCGTCGAGGCGGCGGACACGGTCGCCGGTGCGGTAGATCCGCTGGGGCCCCTCCGGCGTCGACAGCGTGGGAAAGCGCTGCTCGGTCAGGTCTGGATCGTCCCAGTAGCCCAGGGCCAGCTGGGGGCCGCTGATGCCCAGTTCGCCTTCCTCGCCATTGGCCAGGCCCTGGGTGTCGGCATCCAGCAGGACATAGCCCAGACCGGGCAGCGGCCGGCCGATCGGCGCGGTCGGGCGGGCCGTGTCGGCCGCGACAACCTCATGGGCCGAGGCGGCGATCGTGGCTTCGGTGGGGCCGTACAGGTTGAGCAGGCGTGACGCGGGGGCCGCCGCGCGCCAGAGATCGACGTCGGCCGTCCTCAGCGCCTCGCCGCAGAACAGGCTCGTACGCAAGCCGCCCAGCAGTTCGGGCCTCAACTGGCCGAGCCCCCCCATCACCGAGATGGTCGAAGGCACGGAAAACCAGACCGTAAGATTCAGCTCCCGAACCGCTTCGCCGGGGCGAAAGCGTTGCGCTTCGGGCAGGGGGCAAAGCTGGGCGCCGGCGTCCCAGGCCATCAGCATGTCGTGGACGGACAGATCGAAACCCGGATCGAAGACCTGGCTGACCCGATCCTGGGGTTCCAGCGCCAGGACCGGCCGCATGGCTTCCACATAGGACTGGGCCGCGCTGGCCGGCACCAGGACGCCCTTGGGCGTTCCGGTCGAGCCGGAGGTGAAGATCAGGTAGGCGCCCTCCGCGTCGGGGGACGCCAGGGTCGCGGGCGGCGGCGCGAGCGTTGCGTCGAGATCGTCGGCGCAGATCACGGCGACGCTGGGGTCCAGACCCAAGTCGCCGAGGGCGCCGCGCCGTACGTCGGGCAGGATCAGCAGGCGCAGGCCCTGATGCGCCCGCGCCAGGGGCGCGGCCTGGGCGAGGCTGGCGCGGTCGGCGACCAAGGTCTCGCACCGGCCGCGTTTGAGCGTGTCGGCCATCCGCTGAGCCGGGTCGTGCGGGCTCAGGGGAAGATAGACGCGCTCGGCCAGCAGGCAGGCCAAAAAGGCGCCGTAGGCGGCTAGCGAGCGTCGGCCGAGCACGGCGCAGCGATCGCCGGGGGCGCCGGACAGGGCCAGGCGATGGGCGAGCCCGCCGGCGAACCCGACCAGCTGCTCGTAGGTGTGCGCCACGTCGCCGGTCCGCACGGCCGGCCGGCCGGCGTGCAGGGATGCCGAGCTGAGGAGATTTTCGACCAGTTTCGACCGCCCCATCACCTTGTCACCCCTCAGATCGGAAAGGCGGCGTAGTGGAGGACGCCCATCTCATCGAGACGTCGCTCCATGCGCGGGCCCAGGAGGCCTAGGTGGTGGATCGCGGGCGTTAGATGCCGAAAGAGCATCCTGTGCATGGCGCGATTGACCTTGGAGTTACGCGAGTGTTCGGCGCACTCGCGGGCGGGAAGGCCCAACGGCGCCCAAACCTCGTCGGCGAAGAGATAGTCGTGCAGCAGGCCGCAGGCGTCGGCGGCGAAGTCTTCGCGCCGGGCCAACTCGGCCTGGCTCAGATGGGCGTGCTGCTGCTGGAGGGTGATCTGCCCGACCGCGAAGTGGCGGGCTTCGTCGCGCATGACCAGCTCAAGAAGGGAACGGGTCAGCGGATCGCTTGAATAGCGCTGCAGGCTCTTGAAGAACGCCAGGGCCAGGCCCTCGACCAGAATCTGCATGCCCAGGGCCGTGATGCCCTCGTCGCTGTCTGACAGGACGTTGTCGAGCAGGGTCTTCAGGCTGGGCGAGACCGCGAAGGCAGGGCCGATCTTGGCGAGCAGACGTTCGTAGACCTCCACGTGACGCGCCTCGTCCACGGCCTGGACGGCGGCGCAGGCCTTGATGGTGGAGTCGGTGGACGAGAGCATCACCTTTCCGGCGCAGAGCATTGACGCGCGTTCGCCGTGGAGGATCTGGGAGATGTGCCAACGTTGCAGGTCGCAGCGAACCTGCGTCTGCTGGACGGGGCTCAGCTTGCGCCAGATGGGGGTGTCGGCGAGGGGGTTGGTGCCGTCGTGCATCTGCAGGGGATTTTCGGGCGACAGGACGTGCGACCAGTCCAGGTCGGTCTGGGCGTCCCATTGGCCACGGAGGCCCTTGCGATAGACGTCGATCAGGCTGTCGGGGCAGCGAGGATCGTCCGTCGCCACGCGAATGGGCAGCAAGGCCTCGTGGCTCCAGCTGCTCTCGGCCATGCCGGTGATCGAGGAGGTCATCGGCGAGCCTCCTGGCCGAGCGCGCCGTAGTCCGGATAGGCCGCCGCGCGCGCCATCAGGGTTTCGCGACGCCCGTCGCCGGTGATCAGGCCGATTTCCGTGTCGGGGCCGAGTTCGATGTCGCAGATGGAGTAGTAGCCGCTGATGGCGATCGACCCGGCGATCACCCGCTCGGGCGCCGAGGGACGGCGGTCCTGCAGGTATTTGATCATGCCGATCCAGGGGTCCGAGCCGAACGCGTGGCCGAAGACGTCGTGATGGTTGCCGCCCGTCGTCGTCGGGTCGAGCGAGGCGGCGGCGACCTTCTGCAGGTCGGGCTTGAAGAACGGCAGGAACGCGCGCGACGCGTCGCCCGCCGCTCGGCGGGCGCGCAGGTCGCGGATGAACTGGGGAAACGCGCTGGCCTGGTACGGACCGTCGCAATAGACCGCCAGCGGACGTTCGGGCAGCTCGATCAGGAGCGCGGTCAAGCCGTAACCGGAATGGCCGATAGCGTGGTGATAGTCCCAGTAGCCAAAGCCGTGCAGGTCGATATCGACGATGCTCAGCACCACGTAGCGGCGCCGCATGAACCGGGAGATGAACTGAAGCAGGTAGCCCCAGCCAGAGCATTCGTAGACCCGCGTGACGCCGATCGGACGCTGCCCCCCGCGCGCCTCGATCGCGTCGAGGAACTGGGTGGTGTGGGCAGGGATGTCGCCGATGATCCAGGAAAGGTGCGTCGAGGAGAAGGTATGGATGCAGTCGGCGGGGTCAACGCCGCGGGCCACCGCCTCGACCTGGGCCCCGACGCACTGGGCGAGCACCCCGGCGCGATCGGCCAGGTCTCGCGTGTCGGGAAGGTAGGGCGCCTCGATGCGCCAGTGCAGGGCGCGCCTGAGGATGGCCGGCGCGAAGTCGGTCTCTTCCGGCAGGGCCAGCTTGGGGCGCGCGAGCATGTGGCGCAGCGGTTCGGCGGCCTTGGCGCTGGGCGGCGGCCCCGAGTTCGTCAGGCTCTCGACCAGACGCAGGTCGTGGCAGCCGCCAAAGACCGGATGGCGAAGGAAGGCCTCGAAGGCTTCCGGGCCGTCCGGATTGTACAGGCGCAATTCGAGCGAGTTGTCGCCGAGTTCGACGCTGTCGGCGCGCAGTTGCTGCACGACGGTCAGAACGTTGCGGTGACCGGTCTCGACGCAGGGGGCGGCCAGGCCCGCGGGGTCGTTGATCAAGAAGACATCGGGGCTCAGCAGCTCGGCGGGAAGCTGGACCAGGTAGTTTCCGGGGTTGGCGTTGACGATGGCGGCCGACAGGTCCGGGATGGTTTCCCGCGCCGCGGTGACGATCTTGGCCAGCAGGTCGAACCGCTGGCGGGGCGACAGCAGCACTGGAAAGGGATTGACGTGTTCAAAGGCGTGTCCCTGTTCGAATTCCTCGGGTCGAAGGAGCGGCAGCACGCCCAGTCCGGCCGGATAGAGTTCGCCCGCGAACGGCGAGCGCGTGAAGCGCCCGTGCGCCGTCAGGACGTGAATGCGCGTGTCGTGGCGTGAGGCGTGGGCCACGGTCATGACACGAGGTACTTCTTGGCGTTTCGCAGGTTCAGGAACGCCGTGGGCGTATAGGTGTGGTAGGCGCCGAGGCGATCAAACAGCACCACGTCGCCGGCCCGCGGGGGCGGCATCCCCTCGGCCGCGCCGATGATGTCGGCCGGGTTGCAGCTATTGCCCACGAAACTGACCGGCCGATCGCTCGGCGGCGCCGAGGGGCCGGCCGGCACGACGATGGGCGCGCGCCGGTTCTTGATGAAGGTTTCGGTCTGGGCCAGCCTGAAAGCCTGGGCCATGCCGCCGTCGCACACCGCGATCCAGCGCCCGCCGAGCGCCTTGGTCGAGACGACGCGTGTGACGAACGTGCCGCCCGGCTCGAACACCGCCCGTCCTGATTCATGCACGACGGTGAAATGCCGGCGCAGCGGGGCCAGGCTGCCGCAATAGGCGGCCATCAGGGTGGGATCGTCTTCCCACGAGGTATCGAACCCGCCGCCGAGATTAAGAATGGAGAGGGGCTGGCCCAGCGCCTCCGAAACCCGCTCGGCGAGCGCTTGCATGGCCTGGGCGATAAACGGCGCGGTGCGCGCGAAGGCGCCGGAGCCGGCGAAGACGTGCAGTCCGATCACCTTGAAATCGGCCGCCTGCAGGGCTTGCGCCAAGGCGACGGCCTCGGCGGGCTCCACCCCGAAATGGTCCGCCTTCAAGCCGCTGGTCTGGCCCGCGAGCAACGCGCCGGCGTTGACGCGGATCAGGAGGGCAGGCGGTGTCCGCAGGCGCGGCCTGAGTTCGATCAAGAGGTCGGCCTGGGCGCGGGAGTCGACAACGATGTGCGCGCGGCAGGAGGCCGCCGCCAGCACCAGGGCCTCGTCCAAGGCCGGGCTCGCCACGAATTTCGGTCCAGGCGCGCGCCCGATCACCACGTTCAGTTCGCCGATGCTGGCGACCTCGACCCCGTCGGCGAATTCATGCACGCAGCGGGCGAGAACGTCTGGGTTCGGATTGGCCTTTATCGAGACGATGAGCGGCGTGCCGAGCGCGGTCTTGAGGCGCTGGTAGGCCGCGAGAATTCTGGCCGGGTCGAAGACGAAACACGGCGTCTCCAGGCCCGCCAGCCGATCCGGCCGACTCCAGAACGCGTCCTCGCCTCCGGGGATCTGCGCGACCACTTCACGTTCGAGCAGAAAGTCTGACATGGCTCAGCCCGCCGAGGTCGCGGGTTCGCTCGCCGTTGCGCCCGAGCCCATCGCCAAGAGTTGCTGATCGAGCTCTCTTAGGGTGGTGAATTGATCGACGTGAAGTTCGTCTGGATCAACAGGCTTTTGGTAAAGTTGCTCGAAAACGAGAATGAGTTCAACAACGTTCAGGGAGTCAATGCCGAGTTCACCAACGCCGGTATCGGTATCGACATCTTCAACGTTGATGATTCTGGCGACTTCTCGTTGAACGAGCGGCAGAGTCGTGCTTTCACCCACAGTATACTCCTGAGTATGCATGGCAGTGCTGTCGACATAAATGCGTGTTTTACATGAACGGGATCAAAAAGTCGGGATCTCGACTTTATCGCAAACGAACTGTTGCTGGATTCCCGCCCCTATAGCCCCGCTATCTTAAAGCATAATCACGTCGAAAAATGATATGCAACCAGAAAATGACTTTTTTAGTTTTACAATCAGAGGAACCCAGGCGTGACCCAAGAAGGGCCCTTACGCGACACCTGCCCAGGCCCCTGACGGCGCGCGGCGCGCGGCCGAGCGCGTCATTCGCATCCCCACCCAAGTTGGCGCGAGTTTTGTAAAAAGCAACTATTGAGGGTATTTTGTCGCTTGTAAAGCGGCGGCTTATCGGGGAGCTTCAGGCGTGGCGGCGGGACGCCGCGGGGGGCGATCCGAGTGCTGATCAAGCCGCGAATGCGAGGATTCATCTGCACGACCGCTCACCCGGTCGGGTCCGCCGCCTTGATGCGCCAAGCGGTGGATCGACTGGCGGACGTGCGGTTGTCGCGCGCGCCGCGCCGGGTTCTCGTGATCGGCGGCTCCAGCGGCTATGGGCTGGCGACCCGGTTGGTCACGGCCTTCGCCGGGGGCGCGGCCACGATCGGCGTATCCCATGAGCGCTCGCCGACGGACGACAGGACGGCCAGCGCCGGCTGGTACAACAACCGGTCGTTTGAAGTCCTGGCGCGCGGGCGCGGGCTCGTCGCCGCCACCCTGGAGGGGGACGCCTTTTCGGACGAGGTCAAGGCTCAGACGGTGGACCTGATCGTCCGCGATTTCGGACAAGTCGATCTGCTCGTCTACAGCTTGGCCGCGCCGTCGCGGCGCGACCCGCGGACGGGCCTGACGCACTATTCGTCCATCCTGCCGCTGCGACCCTGTTCAGACCTGAAGGCCCTGGACGTCGATACGGGCGCGATCACCGTGGCGAGTTTGCCGGCCGCCACCCAGGCCCAGCTCGACGACACGGTGGCGGTCATGGGCGGAGGCGACTGGAGCCGCTGGGTCGAGACCCTGGCGGCGCACGATCTTTTGTCGCCCGGTTGCCGCACGCTTCACTACACCTATGTCGGCTCGCCCCCGACCGCCCCGATCTACGCCGACGGGACGATCGGGCGCGCCAAGGCCGACACGGCCCTTGCGGCCCGGCGGATGAACGATGTCCTGGGCGAGGGGTTCGCCCGCCTCGTGGCGCTCAAAGCCATCGTCACCCAGGCCAGTTCGGCCATTCCGCTCATGCCGCTCTATTGGTCGCTGCTGGCGCCCGTGATGACGCGGCTTGGTTTGCAGGAAGGCGCTCTCGAGCAAATCCTGCGCCTCTTCGAGCAGGTCATTCCCGGCGGGGAGGTCGACGGCGAGGGGCGGTTGCGGCTGGATGATCGGGAGCTTCGCGACGACGTTCAGGCGGAGGTGGCGCGCCGGTGGTCGCTGGTGACGACCGAAAGCCTGGCCCAGTACGCCGATTGGCCAGGATTTCGCGCCGAGCAATTGCGGCTGTTCGGCTTTGACGCGCCGGGCGTGGACTACGCGCGGGAGGTCGATCCGCGCTGGACCCTCCAGGCCGCCGAACCCGTCCCGTCCGCTCCCGCCTTGTGGCCGTCACCGGGCTGACCGAAAGCGGCGGGCTTCACTCATAGTTCGCGTAGATCTCCAACCTCCGCGCATGCGCGGTGTCATTGAGCCGATGCCACTGAATTCCTTGCACAAATGGCCGTTTGTGAAAGGGCGGCGCACAGGTAGCCAGGGCAGGGACTAGCATCTTTCGAAAACCTCTTTCATAACTTGGTTGAAAGGCAACCGGTTTTTGAAAGGGCCGCCATGCTCATCGGCTATGCGCGAGTGTCCAAGGGAGACGACCAATCAACGGCCGCGCAGAAGCGCGCCCTGACCGACGCGGGGTGCGAGCGCCTGTTCGAAGAGGCCGCCAGCGGTGGCCGATGGGACCGGCCCCAACTGCATCGAATGCTTGATCAACTGCGGTCCGGCGACGTCGTCGTGGTGTGGAAGCTCGACCGTCTATCCCGTTCTCTGAAAGACCTTTTGCACATCCTAGAGAAGGTCGACGCCGCCAGCGCCGGCTTCCGTTCCCTGACCGAAAGCATCGACACGACGACTCCCGCGGGCCGCATGATGATGCACATGGTCGGCAGCTTCGCCGAGTTCGAACGCGCCATGATCCGCGAGCGAACCAACGCCGGCCTGGCCGAGGCGAGGGCGGCTGGACGGATCGGTGGCCGGCGCCCGAAACTGACCCCGGCGCAACGTGCCGACGTGGTCGAGAACGTGACCTCCGGACGCAAGTCGGCGGCTGAAATGGCTAGGCTCTACCGCGTCAGCGAACCGACCATCAGCCGCATCCTTTCGGCAGCAAGAGCGCAGACCTCAAACCCCGCGACTGACCCCAATGTCACTGACTCCAAAAGTTGCGACTGGCGCATCCAGAAATAGCTGGGCTGCGGCTGACTCAATAACTTGCGACTGACTCCAAATCCCTAGCGAGCTGACTCCAAAAGCCGCGATTCAAGTTTTGGTCGCTCTTGACTCATCTCCGAACCTGGAGGAGCCGGTGCATCATAGATCCGGCAGGCGTGACTCTCGGTGGCAATCCCAGAAGCCCCCAGGCGCTGCATCGGGAGAACGCTGACAGCGCGAGCTACTCGCCCCGACACCAATTGATTAGCGTTGAGGCCCAGCAATTGACGCCCAACTTCCATCCGTGATGCGCTGCTCGTTGCGCTATCGAGTGTTACAGACGGCAATCCTCGATTGAACGCCCTCGTCGGGGTGATACGCTCAAGGCAGGGGGAAGCGTGTATATTTCCGAAATAAAGATCGAGAACTTCCGGCTGTTTGGGTCAGGCGAGGATGCATTCGTTCTACCCCTGAAGCCGGGCCTTACGGCGCTGGTCGGTGAGAATGACGCGGGGAAGACGGCTGTCATTGATGCCCTACGATTCGTGCTCGGCACGCGCGATCAGGAGCTGCTGCGCGTCGATACGACAGACTTCCATCAGCAGCCCGGCGGGGAACAAGCTGAGCAGATTAGTATCCGCCTGATCTTCAACGCACTAACCGTTCACGACCGCGCGGCCTTTGCCGAGTACCTGACCTATCTTCCGGGCGGTGACGGTACGGAGACATCGCTCGTCATCACTTGGTTGGCGCGCCGCAACACGAAGGAAGGCGTCACGCGCCGGACATTGCCGCCCGAGCTTCGTACGGGAGCGACGGGTGAAGGTCCGATTCTAGACGTTGCCGCTCGCTCCCTGCTGACGACGACCTACCTGCGCCCGCTACGAGACGCGGAGCGGGCGATGAGCGCGGGCCGTGGTTCACGTCTCTCGCAAATTCTCCAGCATACGAAGGAAATCAAGGAGACGGGCGTTGCCTTCGACCCGAAGGTGGGTGCGCCAGCGGACCCCAAAACACTAAGTGTCCTCGGGCTCGGTGATTATGCGAGCTTCCTCTTCGGCGACAGCGAGGGCATCAAAGAAGCCCGTAAGAAGCTGAATGACGAATTCCTGAAGCCGCTCTCGTTCGCGAACGACCTTCTAAACGCAAGGATCGCCGTCAGCGGAAGTCGCGATGACGCTGTTCGCCTCCGCCAGCTTCTCGAGAAACTCGAACTCGCCCTTATCGTATCGGAGAACGCCGACGCGGCACATACGCGCGGCCTTGGATCGAACAATCTTCTCTTCATGGCCTGCGAGCTGCTGCTGCTCGTCGCCGAGAGCGACGGCTTCCCGCTGCTCCTTATCGAAGAACCGGAAGCGCACCTTCACCCACAGCGGCAGCTCCGCCTTATGGCGTTCCTTCAAGAACAAGCGGACAGAGTTCGCGCCGATGGTCAGCAGATTCAGATCCTCGTCACCACCCATAGTCCGAACCTCGCGTCGGATATCCGGCTCGAAAACCTCGCGATGATCGAAGGCGGCCGCGCCTTCCCAATGGGCGCGGAGCACACGCAGCTAAGTGCGTCCGACTATCGTTTCCTCGAACGGTTCCTCGACGTGACCAAGGCGAATCTCTTCTTCGCCCGCGCCGTCATGATCGTCGAGGGCGACTCCGAGACCATCCTGCTTCCCGTCATCGCGCGCCTGCTTGGGCGCGACTTCCACCACTACGGCGTCTCGCTCGTGAATGTCGGCGGGGTTGGCCTCGGTCGCTTCGCCCGCATCTTCATGCGTAAGGACCCAGAGAATTCGGGCGTCATAGGCGTGCCGGTGGCCTGCGTCACCGATCTCGATGTCATGCCCGACGCCGCCCCATGGATCGTCGGCAAACTCAAGGCGGATGAAGACGTCCCTCCTATCAAAAAGGGGGGGCGGCAGTGGCGCCGAAAGGCGGACTTTCCGGACGGCAAGCTCGATGCGCGGAGGGCAGAGCGCCGTGCCAAGGCGTCAGGCCAGAAGGTCGAAACCTTTGTGGCCGGAGAATGGACACTTGAATTCGATATGGCTCTAAGCGGTCTTCGACCGCAGGTCTGGCTCGCTGCCCATTTGGCTCTCGAAGACGACAAGCTTGTCGAGGGCAAGACCACGAAGCAGGCGGTCGCGCAGACGTCCGCTCACGACTTCAAGGGGCTCGTGGAGCAGAAGCTCAGTTCAGAGGATTTCGCCTCGCATGTCTACGCGCTCTTTGAACGCGACGGGGCGTCGAAGGCGATCGCTGCGCAGTACCTCGCCGAGCATCTTGAGGGCCTTTTTGAGGGGGAACATGCCTGGAATGCGTCGACGCTTCTCAAGAGGCTGCCGCCCTACATCGTGCAGGCTATCGAACATGTCACCGAGCCATTCCCGAAGAAGGAGGAGTTGGAGGAAGAAGGGGACGCTGCATGACGGAGCCCTTCCAGTGGCGGCCGTTCGACATCTCGGACAGCGATATCACGTGGGCGTCCGAGCTGATGGGGCTTGGTCTTAATGGCTTCGCCAAAGTCGGCAACGACGAGAGTCGGCTCGCGGCGATCCGCAACATGGACACCGCCGATTTTGAGGCCTGCCCCGGCAGTGGCAAGACGACCCTCCTCGTCGCCAAGCTCGCCATCCTCGCGAACCGTTGGCGACACCCGCGCCAAGGCGTTTGTGTCCTTTCGCATACGAACGCAGCGCGAAATGAAATCGGTGCACGTCTTAGCGCCTCGCCTGTTGGCGGCGCGCTGCTCCGCTACCCCCATTTCGTCGGGACGATCCACTCGTTCGTGAATGAGTTTCTGGCCGTGCCGTGGCTGCGTTCCAAAGGAAACCCAATCAAGGCGATCGACACGCAAATCGCGCTGAAGCAGCGTATGGGATTGCTCGCATGGAACTGGCGAACGGCGATGAGGGGGCGCAACCTTAGCGAATTCGCCCTCATGTACGAGCGAGCGGACTACACGGCTGACAATAAGGGCAACCTCGGCGCGGGAACGCCGTTCGCGCAGGCCATGGTCGCTGCAGCTAGGGCATCAAGCGAGGCCGGCTACTTCTGCTATGATGAAATGTTCGTCTGGGCGAATGAGCTGCTTGATGCACGTCCCGAAGTCGCCGCGGCCCTGCGCGAGCGCTTTCCGTTCGTCTTCGTCGATGAGGCGCAGGACAATAGCGAGGCACAATCCGCGCTTCTCCATCGCGTCTTCCTAGACGGTGCCAACCCCTCGCGGCGCCAGCGCTTCGGCGACTCCAATCAGGCGATCTACAGCAGTGCCTTCGATCAGAGCGGCGCGTCGACAGACCCGTTTCCCGGCACGAATAAGTTCGACCTGCCGCGCAGCTATCGGTTCAACCAGACGACCGCTGACCAGGTGAAGGACCTTGGTGTCGTCCCCCAGCCGCTTATGGGTGCGGGGCCAAGTCTGTCCGCAATCAAAGGCGCGGCGAAGGCACCAGCGATCTTCCTCTTCGACGACGACAGCGTAGGCGACGTCCTACCGCGTTACGCTGCCCATCTGATCGGGCAGTTCACGGAAGGTGAGCTGCGGGCAGGCACCTATGTCGCGGTTGCAGGCGTCCACGAGTCTGACCGCGCCGAGCCCGTGCCCTGTTCAATGGGCCACTACGCTCCGCACTATGACGCGGCGTGTGGTCGCCGTGACGCATCGCAGGCGACTTTCGCGCAATACCTCTCGCGCGCCCGCTTCGAAATGGGAAACACGGGAAACGTCTTCCCGTTGGTACACGCGACCGCATCGGCCGTCCTGACGCTCGCGAACATCGCGGGCGCCGATCTCAGCCTATACGGCAGGAAGTCGCCACACAGGCGCGTGCTCGAAAAACTCGACGGCAACACCGCCGCATATAACGCACTACTAGAACTGGTCTTCGCGCACAAAGGGGACCTGTCAAAGGCCGTGTGGGACGCGAACGGCAAGCCGCTTGCGATCTCCATTGCCGAAGCCATTGCAAGCATGGCTCCGGTCGTGACGCACGCGTTTCTCGTCTGGCCTGAACACGGCAGCGGCACCGAACTGAAAGATGAGAAACCGGTCCCGCGAAACGACAACCTATTTAGCTATCCGCATGCGGAGCCGAAAGTTCATATTCGCTTGGGCTCGATCCATTCGGTGAAGGGTGAAACCCACACCGCAACGCTCGTGCTGGAGTCCTTCTACTACAACCATCACCTCAATGAGCTGAAGCCCTGGCTCCTCGGCGCGCGTTCCGGAGGAATGAAGAAGGGGACGACGTTCGAAGGCCCGCGCCTTCTGGGGCGCCTCCGTCTCCACTACGTCGCTATGACACGTTCTTCGCACCTTCTCTGCATCGCCATGCGTAAGGACGCTCTGACCGATGCAGATATCGCGACGCTCCAAGGTCGCGGCTGGGAGATTATCGACTGTTGTGCTGTCCCTTAGGTGGCGTCGCAATCAGCGTGAGGCCTACTGCGCAAGGAGACGGCGTGAGTTGCTTCTAGACAGTCTAGTTTTTGACTATCTTGCAGAGACGCTAAGGCGCAATATTCTCTGGTATGGCAACCGTCAAGCGCCGTAGGTTCGTCGCTAGCTGAGCCTGAGCAGCTTCTCCGCTAACGCCCCAGATTGTCGCTAGTTCATCGACTGCAACCCAAGCATCGGCCGGCTGCAAAGGGCGGCTTTTGTCCTTCGCGAACGGCCCATCCGTCTCAGTCAAGACGCGGTCTCTCGGCATTCGTGCGGCGAGTTCGCGTCCTTTCTTCGAGCGCAGCATCGCGGGCCCAACGCTGAACCAGCATCCCTGTCGTGAGGCTGCGTCTAGCTCCGAGGGGGAGCCGCTGAACCAGTGCAAGATGGGAACGCCGGCGTCCGGATGTTGCCTGAGCGAAGTCAAGACCGCCGAGGCGGCGTTTCGACTATGAATCGTCATTATGCGACCGCCAGCCTTGGCAGCTGTTCTGAGGATAAAGTCGAAAACTTTTGCCTGAATCTCTTGAAAAGCTCGGTATTCGGCACTGCCATCGAGCCCGATTTCTCCAAAGTACCGCGTTTCTGGCGCTAGCACTTCGAACAGCGCAAGTTCTCCAATCCGCTCATGAGCGATTTCCGGGTGAAGGCCCAACGCGGTCCGAATCCGGCTGTAGGGCTTGGCCAGCTCCGCCGTCTTCCGCCAAGCTTTAGGCGTTGTCGTCACCGACAGGACGTAGATTCGAGCGCGGTCTGCATCCTCGGCGGCCAGCTGAGGATCTGGATACAGATCTAGGTGGCAGTGGAAATCGATCAAACCTTCAAACCTGAGTCTCGCAAAAAAACCGCGACCTCTCCCAAGCCTCGTCTGACGACGTCATCGAGAGCGGCACGGCGGGCGACATCTACCGGCATCGGACCGGTCTGAGCTACCCATCGTGAAAGTTTGTTTGCCTTAGAACGCACGACCGCTGTCATCATGGACAACAGGTCATCTCGATTATCCTCATCGGCTAGAACGGCCTGAAGATCCGGACAAGTGTAGCTCGTCTTATCGTCGACATTTCCAGCGTAGAGGGATGCTCGGCGGATTAGGCATGGAACGCACCGGCCACACTGTTGATTGGCGCGCTTCCATTTCCCGCAGGAGACGGTCGCGCTCGCAAAAGCCTCAAAGGCGGGGGCGGATGATAGCTTGGCAACCATCTCACCTTTGGTCATGGTCTCGTACGGATTGGTAATTTCGGCCTGAAGTCCAACCTGGTCGATGATCCGCTGCACTGAAGCCAGATAATGCGGATGGGTCGTTCGGGTGCTATGGCTTCCGATCCGTCGTGGCGTCAGCGGCGGGTTCAACGCAATTAAGCCGTTCTCAGGCACCCGCAACTGAAAACGCTTATCCTTAAAACCGCTAGCAGTATCCGCCGCCAGAACGCCCAGTGCCAGAAAGTTAAAGCTGCGAGAGCGCATGCTGTCGTCATGCAACGCATCCATTTCAGGGTGCGCATTGAGAGCAAATCGTTGTGGTTGCGAAGGTAGAAGCGCCGCAACTGTATCCTGGTAGTCAGCGTCGCCTCGATAAGCGTGGCTGACGAGAAGCGGTCTTTCTCCCGCCCTTAGCGCTTCGAGCGTCGCGACACCGCTATCGAGTCCCCCCGAAAATAGTGAAACAAAATCGACTTTGGAGATGTCGAGATGGCGCCGCCTACTGTTCACATCGAGCTGGCTGGGCGCAGGCTTACCGCCGCCCTCGAAATGAAGTCGCCATGTGTCGCCGGTCAGAAAGCGCAGCGTGCGTTCGATATCGACGCGCACTGGTTCCCAGGTCTGTGGTCGGAAAAGCGGGACCCGCACGTCGAGATCGCGAGCCCAGCTATCGTCTGCGTCGCTCCGTCTGACAAAAGTGTCAGCCGCGGTTACCGCCAGCGCTATGGATAGGAAATCAACCGCGACGGTCCGTGGGGCGACGCCGAGCCGAAGCAGGACATCGTTAGCTTGGTTTCCGATCGACCCCGTACCCGCCCGTACGGGCTGGCTGCCGTAGAGGTAAACGTGAACCGTCCCTAGCGTATCCGTTGGCGGAATGGTTTCGGGTGCGATGTGGCAGTGGACGAGAGTCATTCTTGGGTGGACCATTCGGCCCAGATTGCATCAACGGCCCGCCGTTGCATGGCCTCGATCTCTTCGCGCGAAGCTTTTCCTAAGCCCTCTGCTAGAACAGGCGAAAGGTGTTTATCTACTGATGCCCGGATCAGGTCGAGAAACTCCGTTTCGGCTTCGATGGTGCGCTCAGGAGCTTCAGCCTTATTCCAGGCCTCTCCAGCGTCGTTCGTTATTTCACGAAACAGCAGTTGCGCGTGAAACTCGACCAGAAGACTGATGATCTGGTCGGGACTCAGCGCGGCAGGCTCGAAGAACTCTACATCCGGAAGAGCTTCCACAATCGCATCGAGAATTGCGCTGCGGATCAGGTCGTGGTCGGCATTGTCCGGAGCAAGCAGTTCAGCGATCTGCTCCGCGACTTGCTCTAGAGGCTGCCCAATGAGAACTGACAGGTCAGTCCCGTCGATTTCGGCTGTGCCTTCGCTAGACAGCTTACCGATCAAATCGACGAGGGCGCCGCCTGCGGAATAGGCCGGGCCAAAGCGCCTCGGGCCGATACTAGCGCCGCCCGTGGCGACACGAGCGTATTTTCCTAGGGCGGCTGCGAATGAACCTGCACCGCCGCCTGCTACAGCGCGTCCAAACTCCGTTCGAAAACCTCGAAACCGCTGCCCCTCGGGTGGAGGCAGGGGTTGCTCTGGATTGGCGTCGGCATAAGCCGGCACGAGCGGACGGTCGCTAGTCCGTCCTCCGCGCGAAGCAGATGTGCCCATATTCCCCCCTTATTTTGCCGTCCCTTTCCACCAGTCGGCGTCCTTAATCATTGTCGACATCCAGGCAGGTGGCCGCGACAGTTGTAACGAACGAATAAATCTCGCCAAGAGCGATCCCGCTTCCGGAGAGCGAGTTGCCACGAGCGTTGCGCCCCTAAAATCGGTCCGAGGCCGTCCCCAGTCAGAGTTCTTCCGCATCTCGGCGATGACCGCCTCTATGACGGCTACGTACTCATTTGGAGGCACTGCATCGAGCGCCTCGCGAGCGGCCGGCGAAGATATGGTCGTAACCTTTAGGAGCACCTCAACCGCCGCGACGACAGCGGCAGAAGCAGACGAGCTGGAGATTTGCAGCGGCACCGTCTCGCGAGCCAAATAGACGGCAGGCCGCAGATCCACGCCGGCCAGAAGCGGCTCCAGACCGGCCCAATCTTTGATAAATGCAAGATGCTTGCTCCACGCTTCGGGCAGGGCATCACGGTCGGAAACCGACTTGTTGCTCTCAATTCGACGCAATGCATCAGGCTTGCCGCCCTCAGCTTGGTTGATGAGCGTGTGTAGCGCGAGCGATGCCGTTTCGTCCGTGCATCGCTCAAAGAGCGCAAGCTTAGCTATTACCGCTTCGTCGAGCGGCATGGACCGACGTTTTGCTATCGAAGAACGCATCCTGACGACGTTGAGTAGCCGTTTGACGATACGAGGGTTGCCGGAGACACGCGTGGACTTAGCAAGAAGCGGCGCCATCCGATCTGCCATCTCGAAGGATCGCCTCAAGCCTTCGTCAGCGCTGCGTCCAAGACGCTTGAGGGCCGCATCGACCGTGACAATTTCATCTGACTGCCAAGCCTGCTGCAGTCGAGAAATTAGCTGGTTTCGCAGGCCCTCAAGGGCGTCGCTATCGACCTTCGCTCGGCTAGCCAAGAGCATGAAAAGATAGGCGCGGACCTCCTGAACGCCCACGCGGGGTACTCGGACCGGCACTTGAATTAGTTTGTCGAGATAATCCGATACATGGCGTTCGGCTGGGTTGCTGAAATGTTGTGAAACTGCGTGCCGGATCATGTCTTCGTCCGCGGCAACGACAAACGCAGTGCGTGGTATAAATAGAAAGAGCCGCACGGCCTCCAACGTGTGAATGGCGTTCGAAGGTAAGCAACGATCTAAGTTGTCGATGAAGACAACTAGTTGCCTGTCGATCGAAGCGAGAAGATCACCAAACTCTCTGCGGAATGCGTCAATTTCATCCGGCGGAGTCCGATCAGTCTTCGGCCCCATAAGATCTTTCACACGTTCACGTGCGTCGCTCGTCGTTGCCTTGATCGCCTTGACATCTTCTTCGTCGGCGCTTGACCGGGCGATGTCCCCCAAGGCTTCTACGCCACGTGCGGCGACGCCGAACGTGGGAACGCCTAAGGCGAAGGCTCCGGCTTCGACAGCTAAGCCAAGAAGTCTCAGCTTGTTGACCCGTTTGATGAGCCCCGTCGCCTTGTCTTTCAGCGATTCAGGCGCGGATGCGTATAGCGTGCGGGCGATAACCGACATCAATGCCGCCCGAGCGTCGTCGAAATCCTGGTAGAGCCACGCGTCAAACTCTACGACGATAGGGGGCTCGGCGAGGGTCGCGAGCTGAGACTGGATCAGTTTTAAGGTGCTGGATTTTCCGGTGCCCCACCCCCCGAAGACGCCGAGCGAAATCGGTAGAAGGTCGGGGTCTGTGATAAGCTCGGTCACCAACTCCGCAATTTCGGAGTAGTTCAGGTAGTCCGTGTCAGTTTCAGCGTCAGCCCACATTGCCGCACCATGTCACCGGGCGGGACGGATTGCCAACCGATTAGCCAGTCAGGATGTTTGCGTTCACTCAGCGCTCCGAGCTCACAGATTTTGCCAAGTTGCTTAGCGCGGATCCTGGCCTGGTCTTCTCCCCGCACACCCCGAGCTATTAGTCGGTCGCGCGTGTGCTCGTGGGTCCCGATCAGAGCGGCTCGACGTGGGCATCGTGCGTGAGGATGAGTTGAAGCCGGTGATCGTCCTCCTTCAGCATGACGGTCACAGGTTTCTGGCGGGTTTGGTGCCGCTTGTTCTTGAGGCCTCGAATGATGCGGGGCGCATCCCCGCCAAACACGCCGCTCACGACCGCGACGACCGCGTCCGAGAAGACGGCAAGCGCGTCCTCACTGGTCTCGCCTTTGCGACGGTCGCGATTGAGCGTGAGCGTCAATCGCGTGGCGGCCATCTCTGTCCCTCGTACATAATAGGCGAGATTGTCTCCGAGGATCGTATCGTCGAGCTTTCGATAGGGTGAGCTCGAACCCCATTCTCCATAGATCGGGTTGTAGTCGCGCGCCGCGATACCCTGCGCGACGGGCCATTTGCCGGCTGCGTAGGGGGACCAACCATGTTCGGCTGGAACGGCGGGCGGGTTGCGCTCGCGCCTGACCGCTGACCTCATGGTCGAGACCAGTTGGTCGATGTCTGCGCGGGTCGCGGCGTCGCGGTTGAAGAGCGCTGCCTTCCATCGCCGCATCAGCTTGACGTTGATCCCGAACCCGCGAATGGCCGCACGAAGGGCGTAGCCTTTCAGTGCGGCGCCTTCGATCGCCTTGGGTAGGGCTATGAAGCCCAGCTCGTAAGCCGCGTAGACGTTGAACGCGTACATGAAAGGCAGGAACATCAGCGAGAGTAGGGCGGGCGTCGCAAATTCGCGGCCGTTGTCGATCGTCGCGAAGCGCGCGAAATCGCCAATCAGGCCCGCAGCCGCCCAAGTCAGCATGGTCAGCCCGGCGAGCATCAATATGCCCTGGCAGAGCTTGGCCACCAGCTGTGACTCCGCCTTTTTGCCGGCGACGGCGGCCATCATCCCAACGAACGCCAACACCGGCACAAACACCAGCTCGCCGAGCAGTGGGAAGGTGTAGAAATCGGTGACGAAGGTCACGATCGCTATGACGCTGAGCAGTTCCTTTAGCGTCGCTCGCGCTTGCGCGTCCGGGTCGCCGTCCCAGCGGTTGAAGTTGAACAGCCAGCCAAGAACGAAGGTCCCAAACCAGACTAGGGTCGTCTTGGTATTGTCGAACGCCCAGATTTTGAAGTGTGCCAAAATCCAGACGCAGCCGGCGACGTAAGTCGCCATCAGTGCGACCGATCGCAGGATGATCGGCTTGCAAAAGGTGCGTGCTAATCCCGCCAGCAGCCCCAAGGCTTGGCCCTTCCAAATCAGCCACAGGAGAGCGATTGCTAGCCAGATGAGCGAAGCGATCTCGCGGTCGTTGAGATCCCCCATTACAAGCCGAGCTGCCGAGAGAGCCGTCTTAGTATTTTCCCTCGGATCGACGACCTACTGATCTCGTCAAGTATCGACATGGCCTAAATCCTCCTTGGATCGGCATTGCGCGGCAAGCGGTAGATTTCTGCCGCAAAGGTGCGCCAGACTCGGTCGTGGCGCCAAAGTTGCCCTCGTAACCGGAGGCCTCCGTATCGGCTGAAAAATCCTCAGTGTCGTGTTTCTGGGTTCGGGCCCAAGGGCACCTCTTGGCGCGTAGCCGCGGGTTCGCCGCGCTCAGGTTTGGCGCGATCGGGTTGATCAAGATCTAGATCGGGAAGCGGCTGTGACTGAGATGCCATTCCCGACCAGGGACGGTGGCTCATAAATCTTGAAAAAAGAGACACTGACCACCCTCAACGATTACAGCGGCTTGCGCGTCTCAGATTATAGTCTCAGAATCAGGCTCATGATTTACGGGTATGCGCGAGTTTCGACAGACGGCCAGAGCGTCGCCGCCCAGGTCGCCGAACTGACGGTGGCCGGCTGCGAGAAAGTGTTCAGCGAAACAGCGTCTGGGGCCAAGACTGACCGCACCCAACTCAAGAAAGCGATCGCGTCGCTTGGCGCCGGCGACGTGTTGGTGGTCACGCGTCTGGATCGGCTGGCCCGTTCGACACGTGACCTTCTCAACGTGTTAGCTGCGCTCGCCGAGAAGGACGCCCAGTTTCGGTCGATCCGCGATACTTGGGCCGACACCACCACGTCACACGGCCGATTGATGCTCACCGTCCTGGGGGGGCTCGCCGAGTTCGAGCGCGACTTAATCCGCTCCCGAACCGCCGAAGGGCGAGAACGGGCCAAGGCCCGCGGCGTGAAGCTGGGGCGCCGGCACAGCCTGACTGTGGCGCAGCGCGCCTTCGTCGCACAGCAGCGGGCCAATGGTGAGAGTGTTCGCCACCTGGCCAGGGTCCTGGGCGTCAGTAAGGCGACCATCGGTCGTATACCTGCGTCGGACGGATAGACTGGGGTCGCTGCCGGCGATCAACGTCCGCGAAAGGCGTCGCGCTGAGCCTTCACGTGCTTCAGGCCAAGCATGAGGCCCATGGCCCCGCCTCCTAGCAACGCGATCGAAGCGGCGAGGGCCAAGCTGAGTGGACTAAAGCGCTCCTCCCAGCTCGTGCTCAACAGCGCCGGCACGTACGCCACCAACACGTTCCACGCTGTCCGGGCGGCAAGGCCTTGCAGCAGCGACGCATCGATTATGAGGAGCGTTAGCACAGTAGCTGCGACAGGATTCCGCGCTGGGGAAAGCCTCCGGCTAATTCTCCCAGGCGAAAACGGTGGTAACGGATCTCGCATAGGTCCTCGATTTTGCAGCACGTTGGCTTTGCACATTGGTGCTGGCGACGAAGATTGCAAGAACCGAAAAAGGCGTCTTTATCAGGTAACTTTAAGCTAAGGGTCGACGCTCTTAAGCAAATCGGCTCAAGATGAAAACAATTGCACCAAACAACGTCGCTCCGCTCATCATACTCAACACCGCTATCAATCCGGGGCGAAAAGGCCGATTGGCGATCTCAAAAGAGCGTTGAAGCTGTATTTGGTTGAACCGGTTCAGCATTTCCAAGTCACTATGTTGCATGGAAGCTCTCGCCCTCTCTAAATCTGCAAAAGGGATGACAAGAGTTGACGCCAGCGCCGTGGGTGGCCGGTCCTACATACATGCAGATGTTGATGAATCTCATCTCTAGCGTATCTTAATCGCTACCCGGCCCGCAATGCGGCCTCTGTTATTCACGGGAGGGTTCGCCGTGACCTAGCGAGAATGCATCTTTGGGAAAAGAAAAACCCAGCTCTGGCAAGCTGGGCTATTCGTCTCTTTAGTTCATCACTGTTCTAAAGATACTCCCCCCACAATTCAGATCTGTCAAGCGGACGCTGCGCCGAAAGCCGGCCTGCGACCGCCACATTGCAGCGCAACCGGCCCTTGGGTCGTTGCGGAGGAGAGGTCATGTCACGTCATCATCCTGCTGCCGACGCTGTGCTCGACGGGATTTCAGATCAGAAATTTGAAGAGCTCGCACTCCGACTAAAGCTGATTCAAAATTTGCCCCCTGAAGGAAAGCGAACGCGCGAACACGTTGAAATCGCCGCTGAATGTGCCGGAGTACATCCGGCAACTCTATACAGATCGATGGCGCGCATCGAGGGAAATGGAACTGTTCGTGATCTTTCCCCGAGAGGGCGCGGCTATCCAAAGGGCCGCTCCCGACTGCATCCACGGCAAGAAGCGCTGATACAGAAGTTTCTAAGGGTTGAGTATCTCACCTTCGCGAAACCATCGCTCCAGCAGATCGCAGATCGTATTGGGGACGCCTGCGAAGACGAAGGGCTCTCCCGGCCAACGCGCGCTGCTATTAATCGACGGCTTAAGGCCTTTCCAAAGCGAAGCGTGGTGCTGCGTAGGCAGGGGGCCAAAGTTGCTGAGCAGCATACACCTCGACCTGGTCAGTATGTGGTCGAGCACCCGTGGGACGTTTGGCAAATCGATCACACCCTGGCCGACGTAATTGTGGTTGACGTACATGGTCGGCCAATTGGTCGCCCTTGGCTTACTGTCGTCGTCGACGTCTGCACCCGCCTGGTGGTGTCATTCTATGTTGGCCTCGACCCGCCCTCGACTATCCGTGTCGCATCGACATTAGACTTGGCCGTCTCTAGCAAGGCCGCTTGGCTCGCCGCGCGTGGTTTGGACTATCCGTGGCCGGTTGAGGGGCTTCCGCGCCTTCTACATAGTGACAATGCTAAGGAATTCACGCGAGACGACCTAAGGCGCGCCTTCTTAAATCATGGCGTCGATTGGTCCCTAAGGCCACTCGGAGGAGCCCGCTATGGGGGGCATGTCGAGCGCCTGATCGGAACCCTGATGGGCGGGTGTCGCGTCCTTCCTGGGGCTACGCACAATAGCCCGGCCGCACGAGGTGGGTACGACAGCAAAGGGGCGGCGCGGCTGCGAATTGACGACCTGGAGATGTACTTCGCCCACCAGATTTTGGGGGTGTACAATCAAACTGATCACAGCGCGCTTGGAGTGAGTCCGTTGCGGGCCTGGACCGAGCGAGTTGATGGCCTGGTTCCTGTCTTTCCTGATGATTTGGAGGCGTTCCGCCTTGATCTGTTTCCTCAAGTTGAGCGCACTGTAGGGCGACAAGGGATCAAAGCGTTTGGCGATGATTATTACTGCCAAAAGCTTGGCGAAGCCTATATCTGCGGACTTCGAAATATTGTCGCCAAATACGATCCTCGAGACCTTTCGCGCCTGTACGTCAAGCTTCCCGACGCGGGATATATACCTGTGCCTTATCGCCTCCGTCGGGATGAACCACCACCAACATTGTGGTTGCTAAAAGCGGCGGCTCGTTCAGCGGTCAAACCAAATGTGCCGGGGCGACGCGATCGCGCCGTGGTGCGGCAAGCTGTCCGCGCTATGGAGGCGACCATTGAGCAGGCCGCATCAAGGTCTGGCGCGGCTGCTAGGCAAGTCGAGCGGCTGCGCATAGATCGACGAACCACAACGGTCCCGCCCGATCCTAAGGGACTGATCCAGGGTGACGACGACTGGGGCGGCGCCTTCAAGGGGAGGGGGGCATGAGTCCCGCTCCATTTGATCATCTACACTCGGAAATACGCCATCTCGCCACTGCCGGCATCCTGGCGCGAAAGGCTTGTATCCAAACAGATCGATGGATCAGCTATCCCGCTGCTGAGGACGCGCTGGAGCGGATCTTCGAGCTTCTTGACATGCCGCCAAGGCTCCGCATGCCCTCTCTTCTGTTTTGGGCGAGCCCCAACATGGGAAAGACGCACATTCAAAAGAGATTCATTGAGTTGTGCATAGCGAGAGACACCGGTGAGGCGCCAAAATCTCTATCCAAACCGGAGCCCTATGGATCAGTACTTTGGCTCGAGGTGAATGACAACCTCTCTGAAAAGCGCCTGTACATGGACCTGCTCAACGCTTTCAGGGCACCATGCCAAGATACAACAGCGTCCCGTTTGCAAGCCATGGTCCTCAAGCACTTCGAGGCACGCAGCATTCGAATGATTATTCTCGATGAATTGCAACGTATCACCGATTTGCGGGATCGAGATCAGCGCGCAATTCTTAATGTTCTCAAATATCTCTCTAATCAGTTGCAGGTCAGCATCGTTGGCTTCGGTTCCGGAGAGACTAAGGCGCTTATCAAATCAGACGCCCACCTAGAGGAGCGATTTGATATCGTCGCGCTACCAACTTGGACAACGAAAGAAAAATGGCTCGTTAATTTAGTCTCGGAGCGAATTGAGTACCTGCCTTTACGCAAGCCCACTTCGGTTGATCGTGCGCTAATGGAAGCGCTCTTCCTTCACTCTCGTTCGTTGCTCGGCCGCATGTTCGACCTCATCGAGCGAACGGCTATCGCCGCCCTTGAACATGATGAGCAACTTTCCGCGAGCCTTGTCGAGGAGGTGGCGACGCGTCGTCGGCGTAAAGAAGATGGATAGTTCCTGGGAAAGACCGTCAGATCTCTCGGTTCTGGCGCCGCCGGCCGAAGTGGATGAAGCACTTTCATCGTGGCTAGTCCGCACGGCTGAAGCTCACCTTCTCACAATCAGTGAATTTGAACGAGAGCTCCGTGGATCAATATCCGAGCTCGATCGAGGCAATCTGGCATCGCTCCCGCGTCTAGCGATCATGATGCGAACAGAGGTGGCGGTGTTGAGTGAAATGATCCTGTCGGACTTTCTTCGACAACCAGGACGAGCTGGGCCGCGGCCGCCCCATTGCTGGGCGATTTGTCCGTATTGTCTAGGGGAGGATATAGCGCAGGGCAGGGCGGCTCATGTGCGCCGAATTTGGACCCATCCGCTCGCCGTTTACTGTTGGCTGCACAGAGTGCCGCTCGTCCCGCATGGCAATTCCGACATCAAGATTGCGAACGAACTCACGTTGTTCGGCCATCGGAAGCCTTATGAGCCACGAGATAGTTTGCTCAGCCGATCTCACTTCGACGCCAAGGAACTGATTCAGTATACGTGTGATCTTTTGGAAGATTCATCCAAGAAGGTAGAGCGAGAATTATTTGCTGGCGCGGTGAGCGACATTGTCGATGCCATTGCAACCAACATGTACACGCCAAATCTCGGGCCAGCGATCCGGCTTATCGAGACACCGATGGCGAGGCGACGATCTTTAGCAGGATCCAACGAAATGCCAGAAAAATGGTGTTTGGATGTAAACGCTAGGGAGCGGCTGTTTTACGTACGGATGGCGCTAATTTTTCTCGTCGAACCCGAAGATCTACCAGCACCTTGGTACAGGGGCTCATTTGGAGAATATTGGTTCGAAACTCGCTATCTCGAAAGTGGAGAAATTGGGGATTGGTCTGCGCGCTATGACCCGTTGATTCTCTTGGCCACTGAGTTACCCAGGAACGCGGTTCGGACGATCGGCCATCGATCTAGCGTGTGGCCGCAGCGTCTGAGGCAGCGCTGGGCGGCGGTCGTTGCTGGAGCAACTTTCAGGGCGGCGCCTTCAACGGCACCAGATGCAAACGACTAATCAGGCACGCGGGTCGCATGTTTTCGAGTCAGGCCAGTCGCAGGATTTGGAGTCGCTAATCGCCAAAGGGCGGAACGTTGGGGCAACCGGTGACAAGCGGCATGCGACTCGCAAAGTTTGGAGTCAGTGACACATGACATTCTCATCCGGTCGCTACAAGAGATCTACCGTCTAAGTAATATTATCAGAAATTTATGCGCAATCGCCGAACTGGGCAACACCAAGCCAAGCCATGTCATGGAGCATCCAGCGCGGCAGCCGAAGCAGCTCTATTCCGGCGGCTCGGCGTCAGCGGCGCGAGCAAGACGCTCAGGCGTCAGATCCAGCGGCCAGGCGGCGTGCGCGGCTTGGCCGTGACCGGCCGAAAGCGACGCGCGGGAAATGCGGCGAAGGCCTGCCGAGCGAGATTGGCAGGCGCTGTTTACGGGCAGACATGCCGCAAAGACTGAACTGGCGTCCAGAATGGCGATTGGGGCTGCCTGGCCAATGCGGCCACGGCGCCGCGCAATCGCACGCCGATGACGAGCGGCTACAGATGCGAATGCGTTGCAAGACGATCTGCTTCCTGGGCGCTCGTAACGCGCGGCAACGTCTGAGCGGATCATTTGAGGTGGATAAAGTTTAGATAATTCAGCCTATTGATTGATTTATCTCTCAGATCGGCCCGCCTGTCATGGATCCTGTCGAGGAGCAGGGTGGTCGCCCTGCCCTGCTCCGCACGCCTCCGTCGATCCCGCGCCTATGATGAGACGTCGTCCAGCGCGATATAGACGCTGGACACCTTGACGAGCGGCATCGTGGCCCCCGGCAGGGTGCTGTAGAGGATCACCTCGAAGCTCAGCGTGGCGCCGATGCCGGCCAGGGGCTGGCGGTTCGCCTGCAGCCAGCCGTTCACCAACCCGGCCAGTTCGCCCAGGGCCGCCGAGGTCGGCGCGGTCGGCGGCATCAGGCCGATCGGCAGGTCGATCACCGGACTGGCCGGATCGCTGTTCAGGGGGTAGCGGCTGTCGGCGCCGATCTGGGTGGTGAGGTAGGTCGCGCCGTCCGCGCCCAGAAGCTGTTCGAAGAACTCGTTCAGATAGGTGGAGATCGCCGCCGGCGGCGTCACAGGCGGATCGAGCGTGGCCAGGTTGTAGGTCGGGTAGCGGATCAGCGGCGTGATCGGGGTGGCGAAGGCCACCGGGATGGTCGTGAACACGAACGCGTCGTTCGTCTTGGTTCCGTTTTCCAGATCGACATTGCGCTGGATCTGGATCGCCGTGTCCGCCGACTGGAACAGGATGGCGCTGAGCTGGGGGAAGGCGATCGTCTGGGACTGGGCGTCCTTGGCCTCTCTGGTGGTCAGATAGGCCCCGGTGACGGTGTTGACGTACTGATAGGCGGCCAACGCGCCCGGAGGCGGCGCCACCGGCTGGACCGTGAACGTCTCGGGCAGGATCTGGATCAGCGGCAGCGGGGCGCTGGCCCCGCCCACGTTGGTGACGACGATCACGGCCGGAGCCTGGTCGTCGTTCAGAGCCACCTCGACGCGGAACTTCAGGTTCACCGGCGGCGGACCGGACGGCGCCGCCAGCTTGAGGGTCGGCGGCGCCGGCGGCTTGGCCCAGTCGGCATAGGCCGTGGAGAAGCCCGAGACCAGGGTGTTCCACGCGGTCAGCGCCGCGGCGGCGTTGACGTAGGTGGCGCTGGTCAGCTTGGTGTCGGGCGCCACCTGGGTCAGGTAGGCGTCGAAGTCGGCGAAGATCGCCGGGGCGCATCCGATCAGGTTCGCCAGGGCGACGAACAGTCCTGTCGCCGGATCCTCGGGCGGCGCGGCGAGCGTGGCCGGCGCGTTGAACGACACGGTCGCCAGCAGCGAGTCCTGCGCGGCGCGCCGCGCCGTGTAGGTGAAGGTGTAGTCCCAGAGCGAGAGCTGGGCCGGCGTCGGATTGGCGATCCCCGAGCCCGCCCCGGTCTGGCCCTGGGCCGTCGGCGGCGGCGGCAGGGACCGCAGCGGAACCGGGAACTGCAGCGGGCCAGAGCCGATCGGATAGGCGAACGGGCCCGTGGTGAAGGCGATCCAGCTGCTCTGCGTGTAGCCGTCGATGCCCGGCACCTTGGTGATGTCGTTCTGCAGGTGGGTGAGCTGATAGCTCAGCGTCAGCGGGATCGAGGCCTCCAGCGTCGGATCCGAGCAGGTGAACAGGAAGGCCATCGCCGAGTCCGTGCTCGTCGCGCCCTTGGCGTTCAGCGCGATGCTGGACACCGACAGGGCGTAGTTGGGCAGGTCGAGCGGCGGCGCGGTGTTGACCGGCGCGCCATAGAAGGCGGGCGGGCTGGCCGTGCCGGGCGCTTGCGGTTCGTTGGTGGTCGCGCCGGTCACCGGCGCCACGGCCACCGAGGTCACCGCCGAGGCGTTGGCCAGTTGCTGCAGCAAGGACTGCTTCAGCTCCTCCTTGGCGGCGGCCTTCAGCGTCGGGGCGTCGGCGCCGACCAGCACGGGCTCGATCGTGCCGGAGATGGTTTCGGCCAGGGCGGCCTTCTGGGCCAGGATGTCGAACAGATCGCCGGCCTGGTCGGGATCCTTGCCGGCCAGGGCCGCCACGATGAAGGCCGGCGCGGCGTAGGTCGGGGACAGGAAGGTGTCGATCGCGGTCAGCGCCTGGGCGCACCAGACGTTCAGGTCGACGCCCGTGAAGGTGGTCGACGCCCCCTCCCCCGGACTCAGGCCCTTGCCGGTGACATAGGCCGGCAGCGTGACCGTGCCGGAGGATTGCGACTTGGCCACGGGCTTGGGCGCGTAGAACACCGGCTCGTCGCCCACGGTCATGGTCAGGCCGACATTGGAGCCCTGGGCGGCGAACCGCGCCGCCCACACGGTGTAGAGCTGGTTGGCCAGGGGTTCGTCGGGGTCGGCGGGGCCGGCGCCGACGCGATACTGCCAGGCGCTGGTGACGAACGCCGTTTCCATCTGCTGGGCGAACGGCTTCAGGGCGTCCTGCGAATCCTGGGCGGTGGTCGAGTACGGCAGGATTTCCGTCTGCACGGTCACGCCGCCGTCGACGTCGAGAAGTTGCGCGTCGACCAGGCGCGGATTGCGGCTCTGCATCAGGAACAGGCGCAGCCGCACCACATTGTCCGCCACCACCTGGGTCAGGTCGATCGGAACGGTAAGCGTGGCGCCGACGGGGCCGCTCGGCGCCGTGCCGCCCGCCGCGGCCGCGGTCGTCTGGGCGCACTGGTTGGCGAAGGCGACGAACTTGGCCGCGAGCGCGGGATCCATGTCCTGGACGCCGCCGGTCAGGCTGTTGAGCAGCGAGAAGGTGACCGCGGGGCCGCTGACTCCGGGCACGTTCTGCCCGTCGTAGTTCTGGTTGAGCTGGTAGTAGACGGCGGCGAACACCTTGGCGTCGTTGGCGGCGGCCGGGGCCGGAACGCCCCCGGAGGGCTGGTAGGCGTCGGTGTTCAGGGCCAGCGTGATCTGGAGCTGGGGCGCGCCCGCGCTGCCCGTGTAGACGTAGGACGCGCTGACGTTCGGCCACTGGCTGAGGGCGATGAGCGTGTCGGTGTAGGCGATGGCGACAGGCGGGTTGTTGAGCGGCCCGTCATAGCCCGCCGGCGGCGTGTTGAACGGCGTGACCGTCTGGTTGCCGAACAGGTCCAGCCAGCGAAGGCTGAGCTGCGCGACGCCGCCGACCCCCTGATAGGGGTTCTGGGCGGCCGGCGGCAGGTTCGGCTGGGGATTGGCCGGCGCGGGGTTGATCTTGGTGTTGTTGTAGACGTTCAACGCCTGCTGGTAGGCGATGGTCGGCGACGCCGCCTGGCTTTGCAGCATCATGCGCCGCGACGTCGGGTTGCGGATGTCGGCCTGGGTCTGGGCCGGCGCGTTTGCCCGCATCAGCGCGCTCTTGGTGTTCGGCGCCGACGACGAGCCGTCGGCGGTCGGGCCGAACGGCAGGCCCGGGGCGCTCAGGGTGAAGAACTGGTTGCCCAGGAAGCCGGCGTCCAGCAGCGAATACAGCGAGAACATGTACTGCTGGCCGTAGGTGGCGTCGGTGCTCGCGCCTGGGGGGGCGAGATTGGCGCGGGTCAGCGTCAGGCCGACGTTGCCGACGCCGATCGACGGGTTCGACGAGAAGCTCTGGGGATCGACGTTCAGCGTCGGCGTGCCGGCCAGCAGGCCGGCTTGGCTCTGCGCCATCGCCCCCACCTGCTCCAGGGTCAGTCCGAAATAGCCGGCCACGCTCGAGAAGGTGTCGCCGGCGGCCGCCACATAGGTCACCGGCGGGATCATCAGGACCGCGTAGAGGGCGGCGGTGACGTTCGGATTATAGGCCTGCAGCTGGGCGGAGGTGATCGGCGCGAGCGCGTTCTTGGAATAGTAGTTCGCGACGGTGGTCCACACGTCGCCGCCGGCGACGTCGGCCGGCGTCACTTCATGGAACATGCCGTTCAGGACGATCTGGGCGCTCTGGGCCAGGGCCGCCTGGGGATTGTCGCGGGCGACCTCGCCGGCCGTCATGCCGTAGCGGAGACCGAAGGCCGCCAGGCTGTCGCCGGCTTCGAACACGGCGGTGTTGGGGGCGGACTCTGACACGAGCACCAGGGTGGACCGAGTCGGATCGATGCTGGCGCTGGTCAGGATCGCATTGCACACATTGCTCAGGCGCGCCCCCACCGGCGTTCCGGCGGACCGGGCGTAGGTGACCACCAGGGTCAGGGTCGCGTAGCCGGCCGAATTGAAGAGGCCGGGCGGCAGTTGCGCGCCCTTGACCAGTTCGTCCCAATAGAAGCTGAACCCGCCGGACTGGACCGTCGAGATCTCCCACAGCAGGCGAATGGCGTCGGCGGGCTGGTTGAACAGGTCGTTGACGACCGGCGGTGCTTCTTCGACCGCGAAGCTCGCCTTGAACCGCGGCGGCGGCGGATTGGCCTTGGTGGACAGGTTGGAGCGCGTGATGAAGGCGTAGACGTCCGAGGCGGCGTGGCCGACCAGGCCGGGAATGTTGGAGCCCTGGTCGGCATAGGCGACCAGCACGCCGTTCGCGATGTTCGGACCCAGCGTGTTCATCTCGATCAGGATGCGCTCGAGCAGAACCGCGTCGCTCGGCGTGGGACCGATCAGTTGATAGACATTGGGCGCCATTTGGGTGACCGGCGGCGTGTTCCCGTCGCCGGGAGGCAGCACGGTGTTGGAGTTCGCCGTCGGGGTCTGGGCCCCGGCCGCCTGTTCCAGCTTGCGGATCTGGAAGTCGATGCGGGTGGCGTAGGCGTAGTCGTCGACCGCGGTCACGATCGGGAGCTGGGTGGCCGGATCCGTTGTCAGGGTCGCCGGCGCGAACACCGGCAGATAGCTCATGGCCGCCGACAGCGGCATGTCCTCGGTCAGGGCGGCCTGTTGGGTCTCGATCCGGCTCAGCAACGCGGGGGGCAGCCGCCACAGATAGGGCTGGGCCTGGCCCGAGCCGCCCGTCGCCGCCGTCTGCAACGTCCCGGGCGGCGCGGTGATCTGGGTGATCTCGCTCATCCCCGAAGTGTTCCACGGCGCGTAGCCGGCGGCCGCGAACTGCTGGGGCGTGAGCGCCAGCGGGGGTTCCGGGGCCAGGGTGAGATCGGGATCCACGGTCGAGGCGCTTGGATTGTAGCCGTATTGCACGGCCCACTTCAGCACGACGTCGAGATTGGCCGCCGCCTGGGTCAGGTCGGTGTCGCCGTTGGCGTTGCCGACGGAGCCGTTGATCTGCACCCAGCCCAGCTTGGTCGTGTCCTTGTTCAGAGTGACCGTGTAGGGGGCGCCATAGGTGGTGACCGGGAACTGCTGGCCGGTGAGCTGATAGAGGCCGTATTCCGACTGGTTGGTCGGATACAGGAACTTCGGCGACAGCGTCAGGCCGGTGGTGTTGGGCAGGCGCAGCCCCTGGAGCATGAAGCGCGAGACCATGCCGGCGGTCTGGCCCACGGTCTCGCCCGCCGCCACGCCCTGGCTCAGTTGGTCGCCGGTCAGCAAGTCCAGCTTGGACAGATGGACCAGCGGCTCCTGCTTGGCGTCGAAGATATCCGCCAGGGCGAGGTTTTCCGTCCGCGCCACGAACGCGGTCGCGCCGACGCCGAACCGGCCGAGCAGCGCGCCCAACGTGTCCCCGGCGACGGTGGTGTAGACCAGCGTCGGTATGATCAGCGGCGCTCCGACCAGAAGCAGGGTGTTCAGGTCATAGAGGCTGGTCTGGGCCGCCAGGACGTCGATCGAGACGTTCAGCGCCTTGGCCAGGCTGTCGAAGCTGTCGCCGAGCTGGGTGGTGGCGGACGCCGCGCCAATGGTGATCGTCACGCCCGCCTGCAGCAGGTTGGTGGCGTTCTGGTTGCTGACGATCAGCGCCGCGGGGGTGGTCGTGAACTGCGGCGCGCTGAAGCGGGCCGCGATGGCCGACAGCGACTCGATGATCGTCGTCGCGCCGTCGACCCGGCTCTGGACGCTGGCGGTGACGCCGTCGAAATAGAGCGTCCCCCCGACGGTCAGCGGGTTCTGCGGATTGCCGTTGACCAGGTCCTCGAAGGTGAAGCGCGGATTGGCCTCGCCCGTCTGGACGAAGGCCATGATCGAATTGAGGGAATCCTTCGGCCGCAGCGCGTAGGGGAACGAGGCGTAGCAGTCGATCGCCGCCTGCAACAGTTGCCGCGAGATCATGGCGAAGGCGTCTTCGAACAGCACCTGGGCCAGGGATTCCGGCGTCTCGTCCAGCGACAGCGCCTTGGGGGCCGGCGCGTTGATCTCGTTGTTCAGCGTCGCCGCCAGCTTGTCGAACGCGGCGATCACGGCGGTGCGATAAGCCGGGGTGATCGCGGTCCAGGCCTCGAAGTCGATCGTGACCGTGCCGCCCCCCGCGGTCGGCGACGGCGACGGCACGGTCAGGCTCAGGCCCGGCATGACGGGGAAGATCACCGCCCCGGCCTTCAGCGCGTCCTGCTGCGCCTTGCTGGGCTTGGTGACGAGATCGACGGTGAAGTTGGCCTTCAGGAACGCCAGAATGTCCGAAGCCGCCAGCGCCGGTTGCTGGGCGGGGTCGGCCAGGACCGCCAGGATCTCCTTGAGCGTGGCGACGCTGACCGGCGTCTCGGCCTGAGCCGCGCTGTCCGGCGTCGCCGGGTGGGAGGCGATGACCCAGGGCAGCAGGGCGTCGCACAGGGCGGCGAAGGACGAACCGGTCGCGTTGCCGTCGCCGGCCGCGGTCGGCGCGTCCATCGAGAACAGGGTCACGAAGGCGCCCTGCTGGTTGGCCAGGCTCAGCTGGCTCATGTCCGGCGCCAAGACGGTGAACTGCGGCGTGAGCACGATGGTCAGGGTGGGCGCCGTGTCGGCGTTGGCATCGGCGGATGCGGAGGCCGAAAGGCTCATCACGCGCGGCTGCGGCGCGAACCGCAGCGCCACCTTGGCCGGCCGTTCCAGAGCGCGCGGCCGGGCTTGGGTCTCGACCTCGCCGAACGCCGCGAAGGCCAGCATCTTGGGCTGGGGATCCCAGGGCGCGGTGCTGTCGGAGCCGATGGTCATGTCCTCCGAGATCGTCGTCGCGAAGGAGAAGCTGATGGAGAAGGAGAACAGGCCAAGATCGATCTTGACCGAGACCGAGACCGAGACGGACGCCGACACCGACATCGGAATGGCGCGATACGACTCGTAGGTGATCTGCAGCGCCAGGACGATCGACACCGACACGCTGGCCGAGATGATCGCGAAATTGATCGTGCCGTAGAGCTTGCCCTGAATGCCGAACTGGCCCCGCAGCCAGAAATAGTTGTCGGCCTGGACCTCCTTGTTGGTGGCGGCCAGGGCCGTGCCGTTGGCCACCGTCACGGCGTTGGACCCGTCATAGGGATGCCAGGGCGCGAACACGCCCTGGATGATGCCGAAGAAGGTGACCGAGAAGCCCGCCGACAGGATGCCTTTGTCGATCGAATAGCCCAGCCCCATCTGCAGGCCGATGCCGAACTCGATCACCGGATCGAAGGTCCCCTTGTCGGTCTTGGGGATCTTGGTGGAGGTGGCGTTGCTAAGCTTGGAGAAATAGAATCCGCCCGATCCCATCACCGGGAACGGGCCGACGATGGCCTGGATCGTGAACGATCCGGAGAAGTCCATGTTGTAGGGGAAGCCCAGGTCGAACGTGAAGTCGCCGTTGGTGTAGATGGCGATGCCGATGGTCGGCAGCGTGACGTTCAGGGCCCCGAAGTTCAGTTGCCGGATCGAGCCGGGCAGCACCAGGTCAAGCTGGTACACGCCGATGGTCGGCGTCACCTTCTTGTACATGATGTCGATGGCCAGATCCTTCAGGACCGGGATCTTGTCGCCGTTGAAGCCGAGCCTCAGGCCGTAGAGGTCAGGATCGTTGAACACGACCATGACCTCGATCGAATAGAGACTGCTCTTGGCGTCGCCGACGCGGAACAGGCCGATGTCGGTGGCGATCAGCCAGTTGCTGTCGGCGTTGTAGCGCGGCTGCTTGGCCTGGGTACTGGTGGGGTCGACGGGATTGCCGCTGCCCGAGCCGGTCGAGGGGATCTGCTCCAGGGACTTGATGACGGCCTGGGTGCTGCTCATGTCGCTGG
This sequence comes from Caulobacter sp. Root487D2Y, assembly GCF_001427165.1. Classification (NCBI taxonomy): domain Bacteria; kingdom Pseudomonadati; phylum Pseudomonadota; class Alphaproteobacteria; order Caulobacterales; family Caulobacteraceae; genus Caulobacter; species Caulobacter sp. Root487D2Y. The sequence continues at coordinate 87,133 of NZ_LMFD01000016.1, read as the reverse complement.
CGTTGATCGACACGTGCTGGCCCAGGGCGAGCAGGCGCAGGTCGAACAGCGCGTTCCCGCGGCCCGGCACCTCCGGCATCTTGGTGACGTCTTGGCCCTTGGTCGGGTCGTCGCTGAACAGCGGCTGAAATGAAGGGTCGGACGACAGCGGCGAACGGCCGGAGATCGTGAACAGGACCTTCCCGGTCTTGGGATCGCGGGCGAAGTTGAAGCCGTCGATCACCAGGAAGCCGAGGTCGATCGGCGACGACAGCGTGTAGCCGGCGCTGACCGTTGTCGGCGCGTTGGCGGCCAGATGGAAGGTCAGGAACAGGCCGTCCAGCGAGATCGAGTTCAGCACCGCCCAGGGACCGGACAGCGAGAAATACGAGCGGCCGGTCAGCTGCACCAGCGAAGTGATCAGCGAACCCAGGCTCCACCCGTTCAGGGTGACGGTGATGGTCTCGGCGGTGCTGTCATAGGTGCCGGTGACGCCTTCCCACTGCACCGCCAGCGTCGAGCCGCCGGCGCTGCCGGGCTGGTTGAACGCGTAGGCGATCGAGACGGTGAGCCCCTGGACCGCCGCCACCGAGATCGTGCCCAGCACCGAACCGGAGAATTCGCTGCCCGCGGGCTTGGAGCCGTCATAGGCCAGGGCCAGATCGGCCGTGCAGGCGATCGGCAGGCCCGGCAGCACCGTCGTCTCCCAGGTCAGGGCCCCGGCGATGGTGTATTGCGACTGGGCGCCCGAGGCCGTCGGAATGATCGCGCCGACGGCGAAGCGATCGACGATCAGGGTCTTGGGCAGGAAGTCCGGCAGGAACTTGTCCAGATCGGTGACCGCGAACAGGTCGCGCAACAGCGACCCCAGGTCCAGCGGCGCGGCCAGGGAGCTCTGCAGCCGCCATTGCGGCGAAGTCCCCTGCCCTTCGTAGGCGATCAACATGTCGATCGCGATCGGTCCGACGGCCATCAGGCCCGACATCGAGGCCGAATAGGCGGTCGAAGGCGGTTTGGCCGCCGGCGGCTGGGTAGGCTGCGGCGTCTGGGCCGACAGCGCCATGCGCATGCCGTCCAGCCTGATTAGCGGCTGGCCGTTCCAGGTGATGATGTCGACGGTGACGTCCAGCCCGAACGAGAACGCATAGCTGGTGTTGGGCGGATCGATCATCAGCTGCACGTCGCTGAAGACCACGGAGATTCCATCCGGCATCTGGACCAGGCCGCCGGTCACGGCCGGCAGCAGGTTGGCCAGCGAAACCTGGCCCTGGAATTCCGCCAGGATCGTGAAGTCCTGGTCGATCGACAGCGCGAACTCGCCGCCCGGATTGCCCTGCGCGTCGGTGAAGACGGTGGGCATGAAGGTGAAGGTGGTCTCGAACAGCAGAAGCTGGCGGGAAGCCCCGGTCGGATTCAGCACCGTCCAGTGCAGGTCGAGTGATTTGATGGTGAGGTCGAAATTGCCCGAAGGGTCATTGATCAGCTGGTACTGGAACCCTTCGAGCGTTCCGATCGAAACGGCGGTCGAGGTGATGGTCGGGACCGTCTTGCCTTTCGACATGACAGTCGAAACCAGCAGCCCCTTGAACGCGATCTCGGTGAAGAAGCCCTGCAGCGGCGCGGGGACGTAGGCGATGTAGTTGGCGTTGACCCCGGCTATGGTCGCGATGTTCGCCGGCGTCAGGGGCGTGGTGGCGCCCTCCGGCGGCGCCAGGGCGATGGCGAAGTTGTTGGTGGCGCTCTGGATCTGCACCGTGAATCCGAGCGCGAGCGGCGGCGAGGTGGTGGTCGTGACGAGACCGCCGAAGGTGTAGCTCACCAGCTGTTCGGGCGGCGGATCGTCCTCGTTCACCGGACCTTCGGCCGGCGGGGCCGGCTCGATCACGAAGCCGAAGAAGGGATCGCTGGCTTCCAGGAACAGGAAGGTGAACGTGGCCGCGGACAAGGGGGCCGTGAGGTTCATCACCGGGAACGGCGTGTCGTCGTTGACGCCCGAGGCGTCGATCGGCCCGGACATCACCAGCGGATTGGGGACCGCTGCCCCCGTCAGGTTGGCGATCTGAAGGACGGTGTTGGCGTAGAGGCTCAGGGTCAGGGCGCCGGCGAAGGTCATGCCGGGCGTCAGGGCGACCAACGCCCCGTCGGAGGCCGGCCAGGCGGCCGTGCCGGCCGCGGTGGAGAACAGCAGGCTGGACTGGCTGAACGTCAGATTGTCGAACACGCCGCCGACCATCCACGGAAAGCCCGTTGGGAAGGTCCAGCCGGACAGGTCGGTGCGGATCTGCACCAGCAGGACGGCCCCCGCGGTGTCCGGCAGGGTGAAGGTCAGGGTGACGGCGGTCTGGGCCGCCGTGGCGCCGAACACGCCGTTGGTGAGGCTGGCGGCGGTGATCGTGAAGCTGTCGCCGACCACGGCGCCGACCTGGCCCTCGCCCACGGACAGGCCGTCGGTTCCAGCCAGCACGAAGGCCTGCTTCAGCAGGGCGTCGAAGCCCGGCGGCGGCGTCACGCCGTTGCTGGTCAGATAGGTGGCGTCGAGCACGACCGGCCAGGTGGCGGAAGCGAAGGCGGCTTGTAGCGTCTGGAGTGACAAGGCCGCCCCCTATCCGTTGAAGAACAAAGGAAGATGGTCGCTGGTGCTGCGGATCTTTCCGTAGACGCCCCAGCCGTGGAACCACGCCCGGACACCCTGCTGCTGGGCGAATTGAGGCGCGATATCGGGGGCTTCGCCGTTCACCCACTGGGCGTTCAGGCCGGCCCAGTCCCAGTTCAGCTCCACGTTGAAGGCCTGGGTTCCCTGCGGACAGCCGCCTGGGTTGGCGCCCGCATTGGCGTAGGGGGAGCCGACAACGCCGTTGATCACCGTCAACTCCGCCGCGGCCGGCAGGCCGCCCGCGCCGGCCAGGTACAGGACGTTGTCGATGGAGGCGTTGGCCGCGCCGTTGCTGTCGCCTGAGTAGAAGTAGGCGGGATAGTAGGCGGGCGACTGGTTCTCGCTCCAGCAACGCGCGCTGTCCGTCGGACGCATGTGCGTGGCGAAATAGCCGGCGTAGCCGAGCAGAGGGTTGGGCATCGGCCCGAAGGCGGGCTCCAACGCCACGTTGTAGCCCAGGGCCGTGAGCGGGGCGTAGCAGTCGGTGTAGGTGCTGTCGGCCACCCGCAGCAGCGTGAGATTGAAATCGCCCAGCACCAGCCGCAGCTCGTTCATCGCCCCGGGGGCCGCGATCGCGGCCATGGTCGTCATGTTCTGCAGGAAGGCCGTCGCCCCCACGAAGTTGGCCGGCGAGTGCACCGTGAAGATGTTGATGGTCCGCCCACCGGCGTCGAGGAACGTCGTCTGGTAGGGGTGACGCACATCGAGCCCGAAATTGACGTTGGGCGGCGGCATGCCGACCGTGCCGGGGAACTGGACCCGGGCGGCGGAGTAGTTCCCGACAGGCAGGCAATTGTTCCAGGGCGCGGGATAGGCCTGGGCCATCGGCACGCCTAGGCCCGGCACGGTCGGACCGACCCCGCCGTTCCACTGGTCCGGACCTGTGAAGGTGACGCGGTCGGCGCGGAAGAAGACGCCGACGGCTTCCTTGTTTCCGGCGATCAGCGGCGGCACCAGACACCAGTTCGGGTCCAATCCCTGCAGATGACCCAGCAGGGCCAGCATCCCTGTCTCGCCGCCCCCGCCGCACAGAACGCCGCGGTTGTTGTTGTAGGGAGTCTCGACCTCGACGACGATGAAGATGTCGGGATCGGTCTCGGTGACATGCCTGGAGATGTAGGTCAGCCGGTCCGCCGAGGCGGCCTGCTCCGTCCCGGAGGATCCCCTCTTCCGCTTCGCCTGCGGGTTCTGGATCTTGTTGATCGCGAAGTTTTCGATGTTCCAGTAAAGAACCCGGGTCATATCGAAGCTCCCCCGGAAAGCGCCGCGGACTGGCCCTGGTCCTGAACCAGGGCGCCGTACCAGCCCAGGGCCCCCTTCCCGTCCGGCGAGCCGAACACGAACAGGTCGATGCTCGATCCGGACGGCAGCTTGGCTATGCCCAGGAAGCTGAGCGAGATGTCGCTGAGCCGAAGGGTGAAGGCGTCGGGTCCGCCGCCCGCCACCGGACCCAGCGACAGCGAAATGGTGTCGACCTTCAGGTTGACGACGCCCTGCAGGCTGAAGGCGCTGGCGCCGGGCGAGGCCCCGGGCAGCTGCAGGCCGGCGAACGCCGCATAGCTGGTCGCGCTTTGAAGGGTCTGGGGACTCCACGCCATCAGCAGGGTCGAATTGAAGCCCGCCGCCGAGGCCAGCGCGCCCGGGCCGCCCATGTTGATCAGGCAGGACACGCCGTACCAGACCTGGGTCACCGCCGTCTGCGGCGGCGCGCCCTCGTCCAGCACCACGGGCAGATAGCCCCGCGCGGCGGGCGTCGTGCCGGCCGCCGAGACGAGGAAGGCCTGCGGCTGCAACGTCAGGCCCGACACCACGCTGCCCTCGCGCAGCAGGCTGTTGGCCAGGTCGAACGCCAGATTGTCCTCGACGATCGTGTAGGTGGTGACGTTGGGGCTCGCCACCGGCGAGGACATGTCTATGTGCAGGTTCGAGAACGCCAGGCCCCCGCTGGCCGTAGCGGGAGGGGTGTCGGCCGCCATGCCGTAGGACATCAGGTCGAACGCCGTGTCGGCCTGGCTCATCAGGACGGCGAAGTTGAAGCTGCCCGTGATCAGAATCCGGCTCAGGATGCTGGGCGGCGTGCCCTTGTCGTTGTTGGTCAGGGTGTTGAAGACGACCTTCGAGACCAGCACCGATCGCAGCACGTTGCTGTCGGTCACCATCACGGTGGGCACGTCGCTCTCGAACAGATAGGTGCCCTGCCCGCCCTCGCTTTGGTAGTAGCCCGTCAGCACCACGCTGTTGGCCGCCTGGCGGGTGGCGTTGAAGAAGGACGCGGTGACCTTCGAGCCGAACAGCACGTTGGTCGTGACCTGCACGTGACTGCGGAAATCGACCAGGGCGCTGTTCTCGAACAGGCTCTGGAGCTGCAGGACGGTGAAGTCGTAGGCGCCGCTCGACGGCAGGGCCAGGGGCAGCGAGGGCGGCGCGCCCCCGGCCACGCTCTGCGCGAAGGCGGGCAGCTGGTAGTCCACCAGGCCGAACAGGCTGCTGGAGCCGGGGATCTTCAGGGTCTGTCCGTCATAGCTGACCGGGCTGACCGAGACGCCGAAATGGTGGGCGCGGAAGTTGGTGAAATTGATCCCGGCGGCCAGGCCCGCCAACTGGGGCGGCAGGTCGGTCGGCGAGATGTCGGCGCCCAGCACCAGGATTCCCCGCCATTCGGGGTTGGTGACGATGTCCGCGAAGTTGCTGTAGAGGGTGTTGCCGCCCTGGGCGGCCTTCATCGCGATGTCGATATATTGCCTGAGCGCCTGGGACAGCACGGCCACGCCGATGCTCGGGTCGGGGTTGGAGAAGTCGTCCGGATCCGTCCAGGCGCTGGGCTTGTCGACCAGGTCGCTCAGCGTCCCCTCGCAGAACTTCATGATCATGACGTTGCTGACGTTGGACGAGGCGGACTTGGCGCCGACGTTCGCCTCCATCTTCCAGCCCGCGATGTCGACGACATTGGCGAACTGGCCAAGGTGGGCGGGGTTAGTGATGACCGCGAACAGCTGGTTGGTCTGGAACAGGCCCTGCAACACCGCATCGACGTTCTGGAACGACATCTGCGAGGTGGGCGTGCCCAGGTCGTCGGACTGGGCCAGGATGACCGCTTCGTAGTTCGAATGGCCGCTGCTCTGGTCGAGTTGGGCCAGCAGCCCCTGCGGGGTCGTGCCGTTCGGCGTGATCGTCGCGCCGACGGTCGCGTCGGCGGTCGCGTTGAGCGCGGCCAGGCTCGCGGCGCGAAGCGTCTTGGCGGCCTTGGCCTGGGCGCGCGCCAGGCTCTGCAAGGCGTTGCGGCGGGTGGCGCTGAGAACCTTGCTTTCGTACTCCCCCCAGCCGGCGACGGGGATGGCGCCCGAGGCGCCGGCCCAGGCGACGATCGGGAAATCGACGGCGCCGATGGAGGTGGTCGGCCGCAAGGCGCCGGCCACGGTCTTGCTGTTCCCGCTGAACGCGCCGCCGGGGCCGTAGAGCGCGTTGCCTTGCGGCTGGGCGCTGTAGGTCGGCGTGGAGCCCTGGCCTGGAACCACCTGCGCCCAACTGGTGATGTAGGTCGGGGGATTGGTGACCGGCAGCGTGGGCTGGGCCTTGCCGGTCGTGGGGTTGGCGATGTCGGACGGCGGCAGGGGAAACTGCGGCGTATAGGCGGGACTGACGCCGACGAACCGCAGCGCGTCCGCAGACGCGGCGCCGACCGGATCCAGAGCGAAGTTCTCGGTGCCGGCCAGGCCCGGGATCAGGACCACGGTCCCGTTCGTTCCCGCCGCGCCGGTCAGGTAGTCCCCCGCCGGGGTCATGTAGACGTTCGCCTGGACCGGCAGGAGGTTGGCCCCGATCTGCAGCGGGCCGACGGGCTGGAAGATGAAGCCGCCGTCCTGGGGCGACGGTCCGGTCGCGAGGCTCGCGGTGCTGCGCGGGGTCAGGGCCACCGGGTCGTTGTTGACCGTTCGGAACAGGCTCGCCAGCGCGGCGGTTCCCGGCGCTGCGGCGATGATCGTGCGATAGATCCCCGCCGCGGGGTTCGAGGCCGGGCCGGTGCACAAGGGGTCGATCGGATCGAAGGCCGCCACGTAGTCGAGACTGGGCGTGTTCGTCACGTCCAGAACCTGGAATTGCTGCACCACGTCGCTCGCGGACGACGCCTGGCCGAAGGCGTACTGCATCCCGATCAGGAAGCCGCCAAGCTGGCTGGCCACGGTCAGGCCGCCGCCCAGGACCACGCAGCCGGCCGACGGCCCGGCCAACGGGATGACGGCGAGGTTGGACGGAACGGTCAGCTGCAGCGCCTGAGGCGAATTGTAGCCTATGCCCGGCGCCTGCGGGCCGTAGAACTGCAGGGTGTCGTTCTGCACGCTGATATAGACGCCCGCCGCGATCGACAGCCACATGTTGAGGCCGACCAGGGAATTGAAGCTGCTCTGCAGCGTCCATCCGGCCGACTGCTGGGAGAACGAGAAGGCGAAGCCGTTGGAGGCGTTCGGCGCGTAGGTGGGCGATCCGAACACCGGCGGATTCGCCGCGCGCGGCAGCCAGACGAAGTATCGCCCGAAGAACGTGCCGCCGTCGGCGAGCCACGCCTGCACCGCCCAGGCGAAGGTGTTGGCGGTCGCGGTGTCGGTGAAATTCGGCGCCAGCGGGGCGAACAGGAACGACCCGCCGTAGGTGTTCAGCGCGTCATCCAGCGAGATCGGCTTGTTGGGATTGCCGCCGCCGGGCGGGAACATGTAGCCGCACCATGCGGTCGAGCCGCCACCTGCGACTTGATAGAGGTCGGACTCGGAGACTTGCTCGAATTGTACCGACATCTTTGGAATCTCCGACGATGGCGCCGTCCTGCTGCATCGGGAGCACCCCCTGAAGCGGCCAGGAGGCGATCGCACCGGTAAATCGTGTCGGCGGGATCATCTCGGACGAGAAAGTGCAGTCCAAAACGACCATGCCGTTCGACAAGGCGGAGGGTGGCGTCAGCGTCAGCTGCGCGCCCTTGTTCAACTTCAGATCGCCGATAACCAGGTCAAATGGCGTCACGGACATGGATGCCGATGGCAGCAGAAGACTGCTGTAAAGAAGCGTCGTGCCCGTCAGGTAATCGACTTGGGCCCCGTAGCGCGCGCCGTTGAGGACTATTGTTCTCGCGCTGAGGTTTCCCGTGAGATTGTAATTGACGCGAAATAACTCCAAATTGTCCGGCGAAATCCAGGTTGTGATGTCGCCCTTGAACGGAACACTTTTACCGGTGGCGTCGAGGACGGCGAAGTCTCCGACCAAGCTCGACGGACTGGGCTCCTGAACGACCGCCAGACTTATGGCTCCGCTTGCGCTCATCCCATTGGCCGCCACCGAGAAGTTGTGCGTCGGGGCGGCGTAGGTGAGGACGGCGTCATCGACGAACTGACCGTTCAGGGTCAGTTTGACGCCGACCTGCGCGACAGCGCCGCTGACGGCGTAGTCGATGGTCAATCCGGAGATATCGCGCTGGCCGGACCAATCTTGAGCCCGCGCCAGCGCCCCCGAAAATAACACAAAGACCAGCGCCAGAACGCTGAAGCGGAGCATCAAGCCATCAGGCCGAGGTAAGCGTCCAGGTGGCGATCAAGCCGCTGTAGTTGTGTTTCGGCTCGTTCGGCGCGGAATAGGTGATGTTGGCGGCCATGTTGCCGTTCAGAAGCGACGTCGGCACGGTCAGCGTGAAGTTCGTGCCGGCGAAGATCGTCGTGGCGGAAGCGCCGGTGCCGATGACCAGGTCTCCCGAGACGACGCCGACGTTGGACGTCTGGATCAGGGTCGTGCTCCAGAGCGTCTGGCCGGCGGAAATGATGTTGACGGTGGCGACGTTGTTGGTCGATCCGCCCTGGGAGGACACCACGGTTTGGATATTGACGTTGGCGTTTAGGTTCCAGTTATACGTCGGCATTGGTTCACACCTTCTGGTTGGGTGGGCGCACTAAATCTCGGCTTAATTGTCGAGTCAATGGACAAGCGCTACTTATTCGATTAATGCAAAACCGTCACAACCATCAGGAATCTTTGTTGAAAAAAGAGCATTAAATTCAATGCTCTAAGTATCGGCTTCACAACAGGGGCCGTTGCCGCCCCATCGCCCTCCGGGCGGCGTCGGCTTTGGCCGCGATGTCCCGCGTCGTCGCGATCTTCGCGCACGCTGGGCGCGGATGGACCGTCGTGATCCCAAGCAGGCGTCGCCGAGATTCGGGACCTCGCTTCGGAACGCCCTCAAAGCGGTCGTGGAGCCCCGCGCGTGGGTTGGCGTCGTGCTCTCAGGAAGAGACGGGACGCCCGAGATCAGAACGTCTGCGCCGCGCCCAAGGCCGGTGCGACCGGCGTGGTCGCCGCATGGGCGCGTGACCCGATCATGGCCGACAGGATCGCCGCTCCGAAGATAATGGCGATCAGCCCGGCGCTTTGCCAGAAATGTGATGTGTGCATGGCGTGCTCCCTCAGCCTGCACAGTTTACGCCCTCCACACCGCAGGCCAATCGGGGCGATCCCTGATGCGGCGCGCTCGGAATTCGAGCGGAGTTGGATGAAGAACGCCTCGGTTGGCGACGGTCTTGGCGGCCAAACATCGCTCAACGAACGTTGCTTGCCATAACGATAGCTGCAACTACTATATCCCCATAGACACAGTAGCGGGGGTAAGGCATGCGGAAGGTTCAGGTGTTCGCGGGCGTCGCCGGGGCGGCGATGTTGGCGGCGGCGGGACAGGCGTCGGCGCAGGAAGCGACGGCGCTCGACGAGATCGTCGTCACCGCCCAGAAACGATCGGAAAACCTCCAGGACGTGCCGGTGTCGGTGACCGCCCTGACCGCCGACCAGCTCAAGGACCAGCGCGTGGGCGACGTGCTGGCGCTGTCGGGCCTGTCCCCGGGCTTGCAGATCAAGACCGACGATAACGCCGCCAATCCCCGGATCTTCATCCGCGGCATCGGGGTCAACGACTTCAACCCCGCCACCGCCAGCGCCGTGGGCGTCTATGTCGACGGCGTCTATGTCGCCTCCCCGCTCGCCCAGATGGCCGGCTTCTACGACCTGCAGCAGGTCGAGGTGCTGCGCGGGCCGCAAGGCACGCTCTACGGCCGCAACACCACCGGCGGCGCGATCAATGTCACCACCAAGAAGCCGACCAGCACGCCGCAGGGCGACCTGGCCGTCGACTACGGCCGGTTCAGCACGCTCAATGTCCAGGCCGGCTTCGGCGGCCCGGTCGTCGGCGACACCCTGGCCTTCCGGATCGCCGGCCTCTACGACAAGAGCGACGGCTATACGCTCAATCGCCTGACCGGCCACAAGGGCAACGACGCCGAGCGCAAGGCCGCGCGTTTCGCCCTGCGCTACACCCCCGACGACAAGCTGACGGTCGATCTGTCGGCGAGCTACAGCAAGTCCACGGGCGGCTCGATCCTGACCTACAACCGCTCGCTGGTCGCCCAGACGGCCGAGGCGGCCAGCACGACCGATCCCGATCCGACCTACGGCTACATCTTCTGCAAGCCGACCCACTACACGTCGGGCCAGTGCACGAACGTCGCCGGCTACGCCAACACCAGCACCAACAAGTACGAGGGCGACTACCGCTTCGAGGGCAAGGACATCGTCAAGCTGTTCGGGGCGACGTCCGCGATCAGCTACGATTTCGGCGGCGTGACGCTCTATTCGGTCACCGGCTATCAGAAGGCCGAACGTGACGACTGGGAGGAGACGGACGCCAACCCGATCTCGATCTTCGACGCCCGCTATATCGCCGAGCAGGACACCGCCAGCCAGGAATTCCGCCTGCAGTCGAACGGCGCGACCGCGCTGCGCTGGGTCGCCGGCCTCTACGCCGCCCGCGACAACCTGGACAACAACAGCCACTACAATGTCCTGGAGGTGCTGCGCGTCCCCGATCCGGTCAACAACCCGACCGGCATGGATCCGGCCAACGGCGTGGGCGTGTTCGGCTGGCCCCTGCACCAGAAGACCACCAGTTACGCCGCCTTCGGCCAGGTCGACTATGACCTGACCGCGAAGCTGACCCTGACGGGCGGGCTGCGGTGGTCGCAGGACAAGAAGACCTTCCACTATGTCAGCGACGTCGACTACGGCCTGCTGACCCTGTTCGAGTACGACAACGCCAAGACCTTCAGCTCGATCTCGGGCCGCCTGGGCCTGCGCTACGCCCTGAGCGACGACGCCAACGTCTATGCGACCTACAATCGCGGCACCAAGAGCGGCGGGTTCTTCAGCGGCCAGACGACCGATCCCCGCGATCTGGGCCCCTACAAGGACGAGACGGTCAACGCCTACGAGGTCGGGGCCAAGAGCGAGTTCCTCGGCCGTCGCCTGCGGGTCAACGTCTCGGCCTTCTACTATGATTACAAGGACCTGCAGGTCTACACCCAGGTCCAGCGCGACGGCCTGCCCGTCCAGCTGTTCACCAACGCCTCCGCGGCGCGGGTCTATGGCGGCGAGGCCGAGATCGAGGCCCGGCCCGTCACCGGGCTGAGCCTGACCTTGGGCGCGTCCCTGCTGAGCGCCGAATACAAGGACTTCATCTCGTATGCGGATCCGTCCATGCCGCCGCTCGACTATTCGGGCAACACCCTGCCCTCCGCGCCCAAGGCAAGCCTGAACGGCGCGGCGCGCTACGAGCATCCGCTGGGCGGCGGCGACCTGATCACCCAGCTGGACTTCACCTATCGCGGCAAGGTCTATTACGACACGGCCAACACCGAACGGCTCAGCGACAAGGCACGTGCCTATGTCAACGGCCAGGTCGGCTGGGCCTTCGCCGACGGCCGCTACGAACTGGGCGTGTGGGGCAAGAACCTGGCCGACACCACCAACATCTCCGACATCACGCCGATCGCCGCCTTCGGCTTCGACGTGTTCAGCATGGGCCCGCCGCGCACCTACGGCGTCTATTTCCGGGCCAAGTATTGAGCGCGATAGACCTCCCGGCGGACGGCGCGCCGCCGGCCTTCGCGGGCGTCTGGATCGGCGCGCCGCCCAGCCTGGTCCAGCGCCTGACGGTGTTCTGGATCGGGCTGGTCGGGGTGCTGTTTCCCGGCGTCGGACCCTTGTTGCTGGGGGGCATGGAGGCGGCCGGTCGGCTGAGCGCCAACCAGCTGGGCCTGGCCGGCATGGCCGAGCTGGTGGCGATGGGGATCGGCGCGGCGGTGGTCGGGCCGCTGTTCGGCGAGCGGCGGCTGCGGCTGGCGGCGGTGACCTGCGGCCTGTTGCTGGCGGCGCTGGATCTGGCCACGACCCGCGCCTCGGGCGACCTGCTGATCCTGGTCCGCGCGGTCGCGGGTCTTCCGGCCGGCGTGATGATCTGGCTGATCACCGGCATGATCGTCCGCTCGCCGCGCCCGGAACGCTGGGCGGGCCTCTACCTGACGATCCAGACCCTGCTGCAGCTGGGCGTGGTGACCGCGATCGGCGCCTTCGTCATCGAGCCGTTCGGTCCGGACGGCGGCTTCATGCTGCTGGCCGCCCTCACCGTGTCCGCGGTTCTCGCCGGTCTGGCGATCCCAGGCGCCTACGCGCCCCTGGTCGAGACCGCGGAGAACCCCAAGGGTCTGCCCAGCTCGCGCGGCTGGATCGCCCTGGCCGCCGTCTTCTGCTTCCAGGCCTTCATCCTGGCGGTCTGGATCTATGCCGAACCCCTGTCGCGCCAAGCCGGACATCCGACCAGCGTCGCCAGCACGGCCTTCGCGCTGTCGCTGGCCGCCCAGGTCGCGGGCGGCGCGGCGGCCACGGCCCTGGCCGGGCGACTGTCCTGGTTCTGGTCGCTGACGGTCGCCGTGATCCTGGCCGCCGTCGCCCTGCTGGTGATGGCCAGCCTGCCGTCGGCGGCGATGTTCCTGGCGGCTTCGGCGGTGTTCGGCTTCGTCTGGCTGTTCGCCTCGCCCTATCTGACGCCGCTGGCGATCGAGGCCGATCCGAGCCGGCGCGCCGCCTTGCTGGGCCCTGGCGCGAGTCTGCTGGGCTGCGGCGCCGGGCCCTTGCTGGCCTCGTTCGTGGTCAGCGGCGCCGACGTGCGGCCGGCCGGCTGGCTGGGCGCGGGCCTGGCGCTGGTCACCCTGGTGATCGTCGCCTTCCTGCACGTGACGAGGCCGCGCTAAGGGTTCGGGCCGATTGGCTTTTTCCGGCGAAGCGCTCTAGTTCAGGAGAGACTTGCCGGACTGGCTCGCCAGACCGGCTTGAAGGAGAAGCACCATGCCGAAGGCGACGGCCCAGAAGATCGCCAGCCCCGACATCGCGCTGGACGCCAAGCTTCAGCCGACCCAGGCCCGCGGGCAGGACACCTACGAGATCGTTCTGGCCACGGCCGGCGAGATGTTGCGCGAGACCGGCTTCGAACAGCTGACCACCAACGCCATCTGCAAGCGCGCGGGCCTGACCCCGCCGGCCCTCTACCGCTACTTCCCCAACAAGTACGCGATCCTCAAGGAGCTGGGCGACCGGCTGATGAAGGCCCAGGACGAACGGGTCTTCGCCTGGATCGAGGCCGGCGGACTGGACGCCGACACCGCCGCCGAGCGCGTCGAGAAGAACGCGGTCATGATGACCGAGATGATCGAGCTGACGCGCCGGTTCCCGGGCGGCGCGGCGATCGGCCGAGCGCTGCGCGCCGTGCCCATGCTGCAGCAGCTGCGCTTCGCCTCGCGCGACATGGTCGCCGAGCAGTTCGGCGAGATTCTCAAGGCGCGATACCCGGGCGCGTCCGAAGCGCGGGTGCGGCTGGCCATGCGGATGATGGTCGAACTGACCTATTCGGCCACCGAGATGGCCGTCGAGGATCCCAACCAGGACGCCCTGGCCCTCAGCCGCGAGGTCTGCCTGCTGTTCGAGCGCTATTTCGACACCTTCGGCGATCCGTCGCTGGTTCCCTGGAACGACGTGTTGCAAGAACAGTAGTTTTTACTATCATCCCTGGATCGCGAACGGGGAGATGCGGATGACGGGGTGGAGCAATTGGTCGGGCAGCGTCGCGGCCTCCCCTCGCCTGATCGCCAGGCCGCGCAACGCCGGTGAACTGGCCTCGCTGGTCGCACAGGCCAGCAAGGTCCGCGTGGTCGGCGCGGGCCACTCGTTCATGCCGCTGTGCGAGACCAGCGACCTGTTGCTGAACCTGACCGACTACGAAGGCGCGGTCGAGATCGCGCCGGATCGCAAGACGGTCTGGGCCCCGGCCGGCTGGAGCCTGAAGAGGCTGACGGCGGCCCTGTGGGCGCAGGGCCTGTCGCTGATCAATCAGGGCGACATCAATCCACAGTCCCTGGCCGGCGCCATCTCGACCGGAACCCACGGCACCGGCGCGGAGCTGGGCAGCCTGTCGACCCAGGCCTGCGGCTTCCGGCTGATGACCGCCGACGGCGCGATCGTCGAGTGCGGGCCAGACCAGCATCCTGAACTCTACGAGGCCCAACGCCTGTCGCTCGGCCTGCTGGGCGTCGCCGTCGAAATCAGGATCCAGGTCGTTCCCGCCTACCACCTGGAGGAACGGGTCGAGCGCCGGCCGCTGGCCGAGGTCGCCGAGCGCCTGGACGAGCTGGCCGCCGCCACGCGCCACATGGAGTTCTTCGTCTTTCCCTATTCGGACGATGTGATCTTCAAGACCCTGCACCCCGTCGAGATCGAGGAGCCCGGCCAACCGGCCAGGGAGATCGGCGAGGACAGCGAAGCCACCTTCAAGACGATCTGCGACATCTGCGCCGCCGTGCCGATCCTCACCCCGCCGCTGCAGCGTCTGATGATGCGCATGATGGGCAAGTCCAGCCGCCGCGCCGGCCCGGCCCATGAGATCTTTCCCTCCGAGCGGAACATCCGCTTCGAGGAAATGGAGTACGAGCTGCCGCGCGCCGCCGGCCTGCCGACCTTGCGGGCGGCCATCGCCCACATCCGCAAGCGCCGCCTGCCGATCACCTTCCCGTTCGAGTTCCGCCTGGCGGCCGGCGACGACATCTGGATGAGCCCATTCAACGCCGGTCCCGGCGCCTCGATCTCGTTCCACCAGTACGCCAAGATGCCCTGGCGGCTGGTCTTCGCCGAGATGGAGACCGTGCTGCGCGACGGCGCGGGCCGCCCGCACTGGGCCAAGCGCCACACTTTGACGACCGCCGACGTGCACCGGCTCTATCCGCGCGCCGGCGACTTCCTCAAGGCGCGCCAGGCCTGGGATCCGACCGGCAAGTTCGCCAATACTCACCTGACGCAACTCTTCGGCCTTTGACGGGAAACGCCATGACCGACCAAGACCTGCACGCCGGCCTGATCGGCGCCCCCGGCTCGCGCCGCGAGCTCAACACTCCGGTGCTGGTGATCGACCGCCCGGCCCTGGAGCGCAACATCGTCCGGATGGCGGAGTTCGCGGCGAGCAAGGGCGTCAAGCTGCGGCCCCACGCCAAGACCCACAAGAGCGTCGACATCGCCAGGCTGCAGATCGCGGCCGGGGCCGTGGGCCTGTGCTGCGCCAAGATCGGCGAGGCCGAGGCCCTGGCCGAGGGCGGGGTGTCGACCGGTCTGCTGATCACCTCGCCGGTGGTCTCGGCCTCGGCCGTCGCCCGGCTGATCGCGCTGAACGCCGTGACCACCGACCTGATGGTGGTGGCCGACAACCCGGTCAACGTCGCCGCCCTGGGCCAGGCCGCCGCGACCGCCGGCAAGCTGCTGAAGGTGGTCATCGACCTGGATCCGGGCATCCACCGCACCGGCGTGGCCTCGCCCGAGGCGGCGGTCGCCTTGCTGCAGGCGATCCAGGCCCAGCCCGGCCTGATCTATGCCGGCCTGCAGTGCTATTGCGGCATGCAGCAGCACATCGAGAGCTTCGCCGACCGCAAGGCCAATCTCGAGGATCGCGGAGCCTATATCCGTTCGGTGATCGAGGCCCTGACCGCCGCCGGCGGTCCGCCGCCGATCGTCTCGGGTTCGGGCACCGGATCGCATCGGATCGACGCGGAGCTGAACATCTTCACCGAGTTCCAGGTCGGCTCGTACGTGTTCATGGACGGCCAGTACCTGGTCTGCGACATCGCCGGGGACGGGGCGGACGAGAGCCCGTACGAGGCCTCGTTGCTGATCGACGCGCGGGTGGTCAGCGCCAACACCCCGGGCATGGTCACGGTCGACGCCGGCTTCAAGGCGCTGTCGACCGACGCCGAACCGCCCTCGGTAGTGGGCGGGGCGCCGGCCGGGTCGCGCTATTTCTTCATGGGCGACGAGCACGGCGCGATCCTGCCGCCGCCCGGAACGACGCCGCCCGGCTTGGACGATCGCGTGATCCTGGGCGCGCCGCACTGCGATCCGACCGTGAATCTCTACGACACCTACCATGTGGTCGACGGCGACACCCTGGTGGCGCTGTGGCCGGTCTCGGCGCGGGGACGTTCGCGGTAGGGCTTCCGGAGGGGTTCCGGACATGAGGATTCTGGACGCCCCCAGCTAGGGCAAACGCTCTATACCCACCGCACGCCCTCCAAGCCCATCCTGCCGGCCTTCAAGGACAAGGCCGGAGGCCAGACCCATGAGCGTGCTTCGAAAGATTCTGGCCGGCTCCATCGCGCTGCCGCTCGCGATCGGGCTCGGCGCGACGGCCCATGCCCAGGCAAAGGCCGCGCCCGCGACAAAGCCAGACGCCGACGCCCTGGCGGCGCTCAACAAGATGGGCGCGGCGTTGCGGGCCCTGACGGCGTTCACGATCACCGCCGACGTCACGACCGAACAGGTCCTCGAGAACGGCCAGAAGCTGCAATACGGGGGCGATGTGAGGATCGAGGCCCAGCGGCCCGGCGCTTTCAAGATCTCCACGAAGTCCGAGCGTCAGGAACGGGAGATCTATTACGACGGCAAGTCGCTGACGGTGTTCGCGCCGACGATCGGCTACTACGCCTCGGTTCCCGCGCCCTCGACCATCGGCGCGACCCTCGACTACGTCAGCGACAAGTACGGCGTCGAGGTCCCGCTGGCCGACCTGTTCTCCCTGGGCGTGGATCCGGCCCTGACCGCCAAGATCCAGTCGGGCTTCGACGTCGGCCCGGCGACGGTCGATGGAAAGAAGTGCGAGCACTACGCCTTCCGCCAGAAGGAAGCCGACTGGCAGGTCTGGATCAGCTCGGACGGCCCCGCCCTGCCCTGCAAGATGGTGGTCACCACGACCCAGGATCCGGCCCAGCCGCAATACACGGCCGTCATGAAGTGGGAGTCCAGCGCTCCGCCCCAGGCGGCCTACACCTTCAACCCGCCCGCCAACGCACACCGCATCACCCTCGCCGACGCAAAGACGGGGAGCGCGAAATGAGGCCGCCCATGAACAAGCTCCAGAAGGCCCTGGTCATGACCGCGGCGATCGCCGTGCAAGGACTGGCGGTTCCGGCCACCACCCTCGCGGCCGATGTCTTCGCCGGCCAAAGCCTATTGCCCAAATCGGCTTCGACCGCCGAGTGCCAGCGGGGGGGGCGCGGAGGCGGCGGGGGCGGCGGAAGCGGAGCCCGGCCCTCGGGCGGCGGCGCTTCCCGACCTTCCGGAGGCGCTTCACGGTCCTCGGGCGGGGCCTCCCGGTCAGGCGCGGGCGCATCGGCCCAGAGGGCGCAGGCCGGCGGCGGCGCCAACAGCCGCAACGTGCGCAGCAACGCCAGTCAGAACGTCAACCGCGGCTCGAACGTCAACTCGAACCGGAACGTCAACCGCAACACCAACGTCAACCGCAACACCAACGTCAACGTCAACACCAACGGCCACTACGGCGGCGGCTACGGCTATAACGACGGCTGGGACCACCACCCGATCGCGGCCGGCATGGCCATCGGCGCCGGCGCGGCCATCGTGGGTTCGATCGTCAACACCGTGCCGCCCAGTTGCACGACCGTGGTGGCCAACGGGGTCAGTTATTCGCAGTGCGGCAGCACCTGGTACGCGCCGCAGTATTCCGGGACGAACGTCCAGTACGTCGTGGTCGACTCGCCGTACTGAGCGCCGCCCTGAAGCATTTTCGAGCGAAGTGGATTCCGGTTCGCGTGAAGAAAATGCGTTGAAACAAGAATCTAGAGCTTCGATGTGATGCAGTCAGATCGGAGCTCTAGACCGGCCGGCGCATCTGGAATTTGTGAGCCTCGCTGATCCCGAAATAGTCGGCAGGGCCGCCGGCCCGCAGGATCGGCTCGGCCGCCGCGGTGTCATAGACGCCGTCGATCAGCAGCGCCTTGTCGATATGGACCCTCACCACCTCGCCCAGGGTCAACCAGGCGTCGACCGGCGCGCCGTCGGCGTCGGTCAGCCGGATCAGCTGGGTCAGGCGGCATTCGAACGCCACGGGGCTTTCGGCGACGCGCGGGGCGATCACCCGCTCCGACGGCGCCGCCGTCAGGCCGGCCAGGGCGAACTCGTCGACATGGTCGGGAACCGTCGCCGAGGTGGCGTTGACCGCCTGGGCCAACGGCCGCGTCGCCAGGTTCCAGACGAACTGCCCGGTCTCCTCGATGTTGCGCACCGAGTCCTTCCAGCCCGTGCTCGAAAACCCGATGATCGGCGGGCGGTAGTTGAAGGCGTTGAAGAAGCTGTACGGCGCGAGGTTGCGGACGCCCACGGCGCTGACCGTCGAGATCCAGCCGATCGGCCGCGGCGCGATGATGGCGTTCAACGGGTCGTGCTTCAGACCATGGCCGGTCTTGGGGTCGTAGGAGTGGATCGCGGTCATGGGCGCCTCGTCTTGCCGAGGTCTGTCTTAAGCGGCGGCGCCGGGGCCCGCCAGTCGTCGCCTCGGCTTCGGGTTTCGCCGTCCCGGGCTTCTGGTGCATCCTGATCGGCATTGCCGTCGGAGTTGTCGCGTGAAGCCTAGGACCGTCGCCCTCGCCCTGGCCGCCGTGTTCGTCATCGGCGACGTCGCCCATGCCGCCGACGCGCCGCCCTTCAAGCTGATCCGGTCGGACGAGAGCTACGCCTATCTGGCGGACAAGCCGAGCGCGGGCCTGGACGACCTGCGTTACATCCCGCTGGGACCGGACGCCTATCTGTCGCTGGGCGGCGAGGCCCGGCTGCGGGTGGACTCGTTCGACGCCCCGCGCTTCGGCGTCGCCGGCGCGCGGGCCGATCTCTATGGCCTGGGCCGGGCCCTGTTCAGCGCCGACCTGCACCTGGGCTCGCGGGTGCGGGTCTATGGCCAGCTGGGCCTGCATCGTGACTTCGACAAGAAGGACCCGCCGGCCGTCAGCGATCGAAGCGACGTGGACGCCCAGGTGGCCTTCGTCGACGTGACGCCCGACGCCGACCGCCGCTGGCGGCTGCGCCTGGGCCGCCAGGAGATCGCCTTCAACGCGACCCAGCGCTTCGTCTCGGTGCGCGAGAGCCCCAACATCCGCCAGAGCTTCGATGGCGCGCGGGCGACCCGCCAGGCCGCTGATCTGCGGTTCGACGCCTTCTATGTCCGCCCGGTGACGATCCAGACCGGCGCCTTCGACGACAGCAGCAACCGCCAGCAACAGTTCTACGGCGTCTATGTTTCGAAGACGCTGAGCAAGGCCGTCTCGCTGGACCTCTACGCGCTCGAACTGGATCGCGACGGGGTCCGGTTCGGCGCGGTGCGCGGCGACGAGCGGCGGGCCAGCTACGGCGCGCGGCTGGCCGGCAAGCGCGGCGCGATCGACTACGAGGTCGAGGGCGTGATCCAGGGCGGCCGGTTCGCCGGCCGCGACATCCAGGCCTGGGCCGGCAGCGTCGGCGGCGGCTACACCCTGGTCCGGCCCTGGTCGCCAAGATTGGGTCTGCGGTTCGACGCTGGTTCGGGCGACAAGGATCCCGACGACGGCGAGCTGGGGACCTTCAACCCGTTGTTTCCGAAGGGCAGCTATTTCAACGAAACGAGCCTGACCAGCTGGAGCAACCTGGTCGCTGTCCGTCCCAGCCTCGGCCTTGCGCCCAGCCGCGACGTCAGTCTCGAGCTGAGCTACCTGATGCGCTGGCGGCAGACGGGCGCGGACGCCATCTACCTGCAGCCCTCGACCCCTCTGGCGCCCGTGGGCCACAATCGATCGAAGGCCGTGGGCGACGCGCTTCAGCTGGACGCGACCTGGCTGGCCAGCCGTAATCTAAAGCTCCAGGGACAACTGGTGCATCAATCGGCCGACGACGCCGTCAGGGCCCTGGGCGGCCGCTCCGTCGACTTCGCGATGCTGATCGTTCAGGCCCGATTCTGATCGGCCCGCGTGGCGGACAGGTTCGACAGCTCGGCCATGATCAGCTGAGCCGCCAACCAGGCGGGCTCGGCGTCGTGGGTCACCTCCCCGCTCTCCAGCAACGACGCCAGCTTGGCTCTCGCCCGGCAGACGCGGCTCTTCATGGTGCCTTCGGGCACGTCGCACATCTCGGCCGCCTGCCGATGCGAGAAGCCGCCCGCCCCCACCAGGATCGTCGCCTCGCGCTGTTCGTCGCTCAAGGCGTTGAGGGCGTTGCGCAGGTCGTTGAGCATCAGGGACTGCACCTGGTCGGTGCCGACGGCCGGGATCTGGGCGCTCATGGCCGCGTCCAGGGGCGTCTCCCGCCAGACGCGACGGCGCTGGGAGTAGAAGTGGTTGCGCGCGATCTTCAGGATCCAGCCCTTGAAGTTCGTGCCGGGGGTGAACTGAGCCCGGTGCTGCCAGGCTTTCAGCAGCGCGTCCTGGGCCAGGTCGTCGCCTCTGGCCATGTCGCCGCACAGGCCGCGGGCGAACGAGCGAAGAACGGGAATGCTGGACACGACCAGCCGCCTGAAATCGTCCTCGTCGAGGGCCGCGGGCCGCTCGGCGGGGCGCGCGAAGCTGCGCGGCTCCGGCGCGACCTCGGCCTTCGAGCCGCTCCAGCGGGCGGAAGTCTCGCGAAGTTTCTCGGTCGGGCTGCGGTCCATCATCAGGAACTCCGATAGTCAGGCGTCAGTTGGGGTGCGTCGAGGCTGTGCGTGTCGATGGTCATAGCGGGGTCGAACGCCAGGGCATGCCGAGCGCGGCGATCAGGCCGCGAAGCATGAAGGTGACCCCGAGCGCCGCCTGCAGGATGCTGAACACCCAGCCCAGCACGCTCATGGCCGGCAGTCCGACCGTGCGCATCACCGGGCCCGCGAAGATCATCCCGCCGATATTGAGCAGCATGATCACCACCAGGGCGACGGCGACGCCGCCCAGGCGGTTCTGATCCTCGGCCACGCCGACGAACAGCAGCAGGGCCACCACGCCCCAGGGCGTGATGATGCCGGGAATGGCCAGGGGCGAGATCACGACGCTGAGCGACCGTTGGGCGGCCGAACCGGCCGGCGGCGCCTCGGGCGGCGCGGGCGGCGCGAGCACGCTGGACAGGATCTTCAGCGAGCCGATCATCAGCAGGAAGCCGCCCGTGATGGTCAGGGCCTCGCGCGAGATTCGCCAATTCGTGGCCAGGGTCGATCCGACCACGGCGGCCGCCACCAGGATCACGAACGCCAGGGCGGCGCTCTTGAGGGCAAGGCCGATCCGGGTCTTGCGGTCCATTCCCTGAGTGACGCCATAGAAGGTCGGGATCAGCTTCAACGGGCCGAGCGTCAGGAAGAAGATCGCGAAGATGAAGCCTAGGTTGATGGGCGCGGCCATGGCGGTCTCGACTGATCCTGTTCGTGACGGAGCGGATAGCGTCGGCGTTCCGGCGGGCTAACCGGCCGGCGGCGCGCCTGGCGGCAGGGTCTTGACCATGTCGGCGATGATGGCGTTCAGCCCGTCCTGGGTGGCGTCCTTCTGGTCGACCCGCTTCTGCGAGGTGGCGCGCCAGGCCAGCTTGCCGCTGGCGGCGTCGACCAGGTCGAGCATCACTGCGCCCTCGGTGTAGTTGATCGAGCGGATGTCGACATCCATCGGCGCGCCGTACATGCCCCAGCCATAGCCGCCGATGCAGCCGCGGACGCCGCAGGCCATGCCCGGATGCCC
Organism: Caulobacter sp. Root487D2Y; assembly: GCF_001427165.1. Classification (NCBI taxonomy): domain Bacteria; kingdom Pseudomonadati; phylum Pseudomonadota; class Alphaproteobacteria; order Caulobacterales; family Caulobacteraceae; genus Caulobacter; species Caulobacter sp. Root487D2Y. Next base: position 65,596 of record NZ_LMFD01000016.1, on the reverse strand, counting down.
GCCCATGCTGCTGGCCGAATAGTCGGTCTTGTTCTGCAGACCGACATGGTAGGCGACCAGGAGCTTGGCCTTGGACGGGTCGACCTGGGTGTAGCCCTTGGCGGCCAGGTTGGTGTCGATCGCGGTCCGGATGCGCTCGCGCATGATGTCGTTGTCGATGCGCGGATCACCGCTTCCCGACTGGACGGGCGCCCAGGCGTAGGTCGAGCCGGCCAGCGGCGTATTGCCGGTCAGAACCGAAACCTGTCCACCGGGGCTTTCACAGCCGATCATCGGCAGGCAGACGGCGATGGCCGCCGCCAGAAGGGCTTTGGTCATGATCCTCGACGGCATCGGAGAGGCTCCTGCTCGACTCGACGCCCATGCCTTGGTGCGGCGCCGTTCGAACTTTCCGCCCGGCGCGTAAGGGCCTCAATCCGGTGAAACCCTGGCCATTGGGGGTAATGCCTTGAGTTGAGCGCGGCGCTCCACGGATCAAAAGAAAAGGTCGGCGGATTTCTCCGCCGACCTCGTCAAGCCGTCTGGGAAACGATCAGCCGCCGCCCTGCGCCTCGGACATCTTCGCGATCGCGTCATCGATGGTGAAGGTGTTGGGCTTCTGCACCGGCGGGAAGTCCTTGAAGGTGTCCGCGAACTGCGCGGCCAGGCCCCAGGCCCCGTATAGGATATAGGCGTGGTAGAGATACCACTCGTAGTAACTGTTCGAGGTGACGTCGGCGAACTCGTAGGGATCGGTTCGCAGATTGAAGATCTTGGGCAGCCGCAGCGGCGTGAACGGCTCGGCCCAGATCCGCATCGTGCCGACACAGCGCTGCTCCATGAACACGACCTTCCAGTTGTCGTACCGGACCGCCAGGATGTCGCCGTCGTCGCTGATATAGACGAACAGCTTGCGCGGGCTGTGTTCGACCTCGCCGGTCAGGTAGGGCAGCAGGTTCACCCCGTCGATGTGGTTCTTGTACTTCCGGCCGGCCGCCGTAACGCCCTTCTTGACCTTCTCGACGATGTCCGGATCGCCGGCGGCGGCCAGGAAGGTGGGCAGCCAGTCGTGGTGCTGGACGATCTCGTTGGAAACCACGCCGGCCTTGATCTTGCCGGGCCAGCGGATCAGCTCGGGAATGCGGAAGGCGCCTTCCCAGTTGGAGTTCTTCTCGCTGCGGAACGGGGTCATGCCGCCGTCCGGCCAGCTGTTGCGGTGAGGACCGTTGTCGGTCGAGTAGACCACGATGGTGTCTTCGGCCAAGCCCAGCTGATCGAGCAGGTCCAGCATCTGGCCGACGTTCTTGTCATGGTCGATCATGGTGTCGTGATAGGGCGACTGCCAGCGGCCGGCCTGGCCCAGGCTCGACTTCTTCGTGTGCGTGAACATGTGCATGTGCGTGGTGTTCAGCCAGACGAAGAACGGCTTGTCGTCGGCCTTCTGGCGCTTGATGAAGTCGCTGGCGTGCTCGACGAACTCGTCGTCGCAGGTCTCCATCCGGGCCTTGGTCAGCGGGCCGGTTTCCTCGATCTTCTGCTTGCCGACCTTGCCCCAGCGCTCGTGGGTGGTGGGGTCGTCGACATCGGTCGCCCAGCTGTGGACGACACCCCGCGGGCCGTTCTTCTTCTTGAAGTTCGGGAAGTCCTCGTCCGGATAGTAGTCGTACATCTCCGGCTCTTCCTCGGCGTTGAGGTGATAGAGGTTGCCGAAGAACTCGTCGAACCCGTGGTTGGTGGGCAGCATGTGGTTCAGGTCGCCCAGGTGGTTCTTGCCGAACTGGCCGGTGGCGTAGCCCTGCTCCTTCAGCAGCGCGGCGATGGTCACCAGCTTGTCGTTCATGCCGACGGGCGCGGCCGGGGCGCCGACCTTCGACAGGCCGGTGCGCAGCACGCTTTGCCCCGTGATGAACGACGAACGCCCGGCGGTGCAGGACTGCTCGCCGTAGCTGTCGGTGAACATCATGCCTTCGCGGGCGATGCGGTCGATGTTGGGCGTCTGGTAGCCCATCAGGCCGTGCGAATAGCAACTGAGGTTGCTGATGCCGATGTCGTCGCCCCAGATCACGAGGATATTGGGTTTTCCTTTGGGCATGATGGTGCTCCGCGGTCGCGCCTCATGACACGAGGCGGCGCAAGATCATCACGCCTCCGAGGGGGGGAATATCGACGGGACTACCCGCTTGGCCCGCCAGTTCACCCTAGTCCTTCGAGGGGTTGCGCCCGGGTCGTCACGGCTTGGTCGCGAACACGGTCTTCCAGTCGCTCTTCATGCTGAGGACCGTCCAGCCGCGCGCGCCGGCCTCGTCCAGGGCCTCGTCCGGCCGGCCGATCTCCGACTGCCGGTCACGAGCGCGCTGAGCGGCGCGCTCATGACCTGGGCCTCTCGTCCTTCACCCGCCCCTCCTCCGGCCCCTCGGCGGCGGGGGCGAACTCCTCCATGTCCCGTTCCAGGAAGTAGTTCAGACCGGTGCGGATGAAGGCGATCGCCGCCAGGCGTCCGATGTCGTCCCAGGTCGGCGCGATCGCCGTGCGGACGATGTCGGCGGCCAGGGCGAATTCGAGCGCCAGGACGATCCAGCGCGCGAACTGGGCCCAGAGGTCCCGCCGCGCCTGACGTGACGATCCGCTTCGGCCGACCGTGACGCGGGCGCCCTGAACCAGGGTTTCCACCATGCCGACCGCGATGCAGAGCACCGAACACAGCTCCGCGGCGAGCGCGACGTAGTTGGCGCATTCTCGCAGCAGCACTTCCATGAACGACCTCGGGGGACCGGCTTCAAGAAGAGGGCAGCAAAAGGCGTTTGGCGCGCGCGCGCCATCCGGCGAAGCGCCGAGGCGCTCGGGGAGAAACATGCAAGGACGGAAGGATCGGTAGGGAATCTGCTCTTCCGCACCCGGGGGATCGCCTGATCGATAAGCGCCGCCGCGCATGGTCACTAGTGAAGATCTCGCGGTGGAGGCAGGCCATGCCAGAGACACACGTCCCGCTCGCAGCCGCTCGTGACGGTTCGCCGGACGTGGACGTCCCCGCCCGCGCCGACATCGTCTTCCGCGACGGCTCGTTCGGCTGACGGGGGGCGCATGAAGAACCTCGGCGATTCCGCCCTGTCCGCCCCGCCCGCGAAAACCTGGCGCCAGCCGCTTCGGGAAGCGATGACCTGGATCCCCGGCGGCGTCTTCACCATGGGATCGGACGATCACTACCCCGAGGAGCGGCCGTCGCGCCGGGTCTCGGTCGATGGGTTCTGGATCGATCCCAGCCCCGTGACCAATCAGCAATTCGCGCGGTTCGTGGACGCCACGGGCTATGTCACCTTCGCCGAACTGCCGCCCGATCCGAAGGACTATCCCGGCGCCGATCCGGCCCTGCTGATCGCTTCGTCGATGGTGTTCTCTCCGCCGCGCGGGCCGGTCGATCTGCGGCATCATCTGCAATGGTGGGCCTTCGTCCAGGGCTCCAACTGGCGGTGTCCCTATGGCCCGGGAAGCGACATCCAGGGTCTGGGCGATCATCCGGTGGTCCACGTCGCCTGGGTCGACGTCCTGGCCTACGCCGCGTGGGCGGGGGTGGAGATTCCGACCGAGGCGGAGTGGGAATTGGCGGCTCGCGGTGGTCTGGACGAAGCCGAGTTCGCCTGGGGCGACACGTTCCTGCGCGGCGGCCGCCACATGGCCAACACCTGGCAGGGCGCGTTCCCCCATCAGAACACCTTGGACGACGGTTGGGCCAGGACGTCGCCGGTCGGCGCCTATCCGCCCAACGGCTACGGCCTCCACGACATGATCGGCAACGTCTGGGAATGGACGGCCGACTGGTGGTCGACGCCCGACGCGGGGGCCGAGGCGCCCCGCTGCTGCGCGGCCAAGAATCCACGGGGCGGGCTCGAGGAGGACAGTTGCGAGGCCGGAGGGCTTCCGATCCCCAGGAAGGTTCTGAAGGGCGGCTCGCATCTATGCGCGCCGAATTACTGCAAACGCTATCGGCCGGCGGCGCGACACGCGCAGCCGATCGACACCTCGGCGTCGCATGTGGGTTTTCGCTGCATTGTCAGATCCCGCGTCTGAGCCGCTCGGAGGCGACCATGACCAAAGTGCCGTTACCGAGTTGGGCCGACACCTCGCCTAGGCGGAAGATCCTGGACTTCGTCGCCCGAGTGACCCGCCCCGGCGGTCGCGACTACGTGGCCCCCGCCGACCGCATCGCGGTGTTCGACAACGACGGCACCCTGTGGGTCGAGCATCCGCTCTACGCCCAGGGGATGTTCGCCCTGGAGCGGGCCAGGCACATGGCGGCGTCACATCCCGAACTGGCCGCCAAGCCGGTCTTCCAGGCGTTCGTCAACCAGGACATGGCGGGGCTGGCCGCCTGCGGAAAGCAGGCGGTGGTCGAGCTGTTGCTGCACCTGCACGCCCACGCCACCGAGGAGGCCTTCGCGCTGGAGGTGGCGACCTGGCTGGTCGAGGCGCGGCACCCCCGTTTCGACAGGCCCTACACCGCCCTCGCCTACCAGCCGATGCGCGAGCTGCTGGCCTATCTGGCGGCCAACGACTTTCGCAACTTCATCGTCACCGCCGGCGGGACCGACATCGTCCGGATGTTCAGCGAGCAGATCTACGGCGTGCCGCGTGAGCGGGTGATCGGCTCCAGCGGCAAGACCGAGTTCCGGCTGAACGGCCGCCGCGGCGAGATCCGCAAGCTGCCCGAACTGCAGTCGTTCAACGAGTATTCGGAAAAGCCGGTCAATATCGCCCTGCACATTGGCCGGCGGCCCATCGTGGCGTTCGGTAATTCCGACGGCGACCTGGCGATGCTCGAATACACCGCCTCGGGTCCCGGCCGGCGCCTGCCGATGCTGCTGCATCACGACGACCCGGAGCGCGAATACGCCTACGACAAGGACACCCACGTCGGAAAGCTGGACGTGGCCATGACCACGGCGATCGAGCGAGGCTGGACGATCGTCAGCATGAAGGACGACTGGTCGCGGCTGTTTCGGGACAAGACCCTCTAGGCGGACGGGCCCGCCGACGATGGTCGACGGGCCGTGACGGAATGGAAACGCGTTCGAAGATCGCCGGCGACGGCCTAGTCGCCGACCGCCTTCTGGACTTTGGCGGCTTCCGTGCGCGTGACGAAGCCGTCGTGGTTCAGGTCGAACTTGGCGAACCTCGGGCCATAATAGGCGTCGATCTCGGCCGGGGTCACGAAGCCGTCCTTGTCGGTGTCGAGGATGCCGAAGAGCCCCGCCTTGCCGATCTTCGGCCAGCCGTCGACGCCCTCGGCGCGGACCTCGTTGCGCACCTGCTCCGCGCCCTTGGTCCATTCGGCCGCGCTGAGCTTGCCGTCCTTATCCTTGTCGGCGCGCATCAGGAAGGTCCGGCGGCTGTCCTGATATTCCTTCTGCGTCACCTTGCCGTCCTTGTTGGTGTCGGCGAGCAGTTGCTGGGCGTTCGCGGCGGACGTTGACAGCAACGCCACGGCGGTGATGAGCACGAGTCTACGCATATGAACCTCCAAGGAACGGGCCTCGGCCCTCGGTGAAATCAGGGGGATCGCGCGGCCTGGCCGTCGCGAGATCTCCGCGCGACGATCATCAGAAGGCCTCGCCGACATAGAAATAGAGCGCCGAGGAGCCGTCCCCGACGGCGTAGTCGATGCTGAGATTGACGTGGTATTTGGTGGAGGCCTCGAAGCGGGCGCCGACGCCGGCCGCGGGTAGGAGGTCCTTGGGGTTCATCTTCGAGAACTCGTTGGCCACCTCGCCGACACCGACGAAGGCCACCGCGCCGAAGCGCCCGTGGATCTTGCGCCGGACCTCGGCCTGGACCGCGAACATGGCGTGGTCGCGATATTGCCCCGCGGTGTAGCCGCGCAGGTCGTTGCTCTGGCCGTAGTTGCACAGGTCGTAGAACGGCCCGTTCTCTCCCGCCCGGCAGACCGACCCTCGCCACGCCAGCACGGTCTTGTCGTTGACGCTGTGATAACCGTTCACCGCTCCGGTGAACCGCGGGTAGTCGAAGTCGCTGCCCAGGGCGTCGGCGGACACCAGCCACTGGGCGTTGGCGTAGAGGCCGGACTGGGGGAAGTACTCGCTGTTCCGGGTGTCGAATTCGCCGGCGAGGCCCAGTTGCGAAACCTGGCTCTGGAGCTGGATCTGCGGCAACTGCAAATTGGGAAACAGGCTGGCGGTGTCAAACGTCGAGTCCATCTTGATGTAGCGATATCGAAGGCCGACGTGGACGTTCGTGCCTAGGTGCGACAGCACTTCGACGACCGCGCCGCTGACCTTCTGTTCCAGGGCGATCGAGCGCCCGTCGGAGCCCGCGTCCGAGCCGATGCCGAAGAAGTCGACATTGAAGACCCCGGTTCCGGCCCCGGCGGCGACCCGATATTTGTCGCCGCCCAGATAGGCCTTCTGGAACACCACGGCGCCCCAGCTCTTGCTGTCGGTATAGAGCCCGCCCGCGCCGCTGGTCCAAGGCCGCACCGAACCCTGGGGCTGGTAGATCGCGAGCGCGGCCACGCCCAGGCCGCTGCCGATCGCCGGGTTCGACAGCGGGATGGGCATGGCCACGAAGCTGGCCTTCTGCCCCCCGACCTGCTCCACCGGCGTGCGCAGACTGGTGGTGGAGATCTCGACATCCTGCGCTCGCAGGGCCGTCGGCAAAGCGATGAGAAATCCGCAGAGGAGCAGGCTTCGCATGACGGACGGCCTTCAGCGGGTGTCGCCGTCAACTTTGGGCGCCGGCCGAGCCTGAACAATCAGGTGAAATCCTACCCCTTTTCCGGAAGCCCCAGTATTTGCGTCGCGGATCGGCCCGACCATCAAACCATCGGGGGATTTAGGAGGGTCGACTAAGGGTTTTACCGGGTAGATTACCGCGCCCAAGCACTGCAACCGTGCTTTCCGGGCAGAGGGAAGAGCTTTTAGATGCGTGGAGTGGCCACAGCCTTCACGGGCGAGGCGCTTTTCGCCGGGGGATTGGATATTTCGCCGAGATTTGCGGCGGGAAAACCCCAGGCGTCGGTTGCGCCGTCGATCGATCCGATTGCGCCGCGGGCGGGCCTGTCCACGAGGCCCTGCCGCCAATTCCCCCAGAGTTTCGAGGCGATTTCCTCCACCCTCCTGGAGGAAGCGGCCACCGAAGACGGCGCCAAGTCTGCAAACCGGCCCTATTGGCCGGCTGGCGCCCAGCCTGGCGGCCCATCTCGTCGTCGGCGCACCCTGATTTCGCCCAGGAATGCACACGAGTTTCGCGGGGTGACTGGAAGTTCGTCGATAGGGTTTTTCACAACCTTGCGCAGAAAACTCCGCAGGCATTTCAGCTAAAAGCAGACGATTGTAGTACACTTTTCCATCGGAGCGGGAATCGAAGATGCCCTTGCCTAGCACCCCGACCATTCTGCTCGCCGACGATCACTCGATCGTCCGGGCAGGGCTGCGCGAGGCGCTGGAATCCCAGCCGGGTTGGACCATCTGCGGCGAAGCCTCAAACGGACGTGACGCCGTCCGTCTGGCCAAGGAACTGGTTCCGGACGTCATGATCCTCGACATCAGCATGCCCGATCTGAGCGGCGTGATCGTCGCCCGCGACGTTCGCAAGCTGAAGACCCATACCGAGCTGCTGATCTTCACCATGCACGACAGCGAGCAGCTGGTGCGCGAGGTGTTCAGCGCCGGCGCGCGCGGCTTCGTGCTCAAGTCGGCCTCGACCGACAACATCATCGCCGCCGTGGCGTCCCTGCTGAACCACAAGCCCTACTTCTGCCCCGGGATCACCGACGCCGTGCTGCGCGGATACCTTTCGCCCGGCGGCCATGGGCTGGGGGAAGTGATCGAAGGGTCCGAGACCCTGACGACGCGCGAGCTGCTGATCGTCCAGCTGCTGGCCGAGTCCCGCAGCAACAAGGTCATCGCCTCGATGCTCGACATCAGCGTCAAGACCGTCGAGAGCCACCGCGGCAACATCATGCGGAAGCTGGGCGCCCATTCACTGGCGGACATCGTGCGCTATGCGATCCGCAACAAGCTGATCGAGGCCTAGCCATCCCGAGACTCCGCTGAATGCACACGGGCAAGAGCATGACCGGCGGGTTCGACCCGGCGTTCTACGAGTCCGCCCTGGACGCCTTCACGGCGAACGTCGCGGTCGTGGATGCAACCGGCGAGATCCTGGCGGTGAACGACGCCTGGGTTCAGTTCGTGGATTTCAACGACCTCAAGATCGCCAACCACGGCGTCGGCTGCAACTATCTGAACTTCTGCGATCGGCTGGGCACGCCCGGCGCCGCCGCGGTGGCCGCCGGCCTGCGGGCGCTGATCGCCGGGGGCGACGGACCCTTTCGGCACGAATACGTCATGCCGCTCGACACCGGTTCGTGCTGGGTGAAGTTGTCGGCGGTGCGTGTCGGCCACCGGGACCAACCCTTCCTGATCGTGACCCACGACGACATCTCCATCCAGCGGCGGGCGGAGCTGGGATTGCGGGAGGCCACGGCGCGCCTCCTGCATGCCGAGGATTCGGAACGACGGCGCATCGCGCGAGAGCTGCACGACAGCACTGCTCAGCATCTGGCGGGCGCGAAACTGATGTTGCGGCGGCTGGACGCCAAGGATCCGGTCAGCACCGGCCTGGTCCGAGACGAGGTGTCGGGCCTGCTGTCCAGCGCCTTGGACGAGATCCGCAGCTTCGCCTATCTGCTCCACCCCCCGGCGCTGGAGCACCTGGGGCTCGCCGCGGCGATCCGACAGTTCGCGACCGGCTTCTCGCGACGCGGGGACGTGGCGGTGACGATCGACATTCCGGACGATTTTCCACGACTGTCTCACGCCACCGAGATCGCGCTCTACCGCGTGGTTCAGGAAGCCCTGGCCAACGTCCACAGTCATTCCGGCAGCCAGCAGGCGGTCGTTCGACTGCGGGTCGCCGGCGAGATGGTTCTGCTGACGGTTCGCGATTTCGGCTCCGGCCTGCCGCCGAGGCGCGACAGCATTCCCGGCGTCGGGCTCGAGGGCATGCGTCTGCGTCTCGAGTTCCTGAAGGGGCATCTGTCGCTGCGCAATGCCGAACCGGGCCTGGCCCTGGAGGCCTGGGCTCCGCTCCTGCCCGAAGGCGAGGATTGATCCTGTTCAAGGGTCGAGGGAGAGCCGACCCGACACATGCGTCGGGACATGCGGGCCGGCTCTCGACTCGCGACCACGACGGCGCTCTTGGGGGATGAGCGAGCCGCGGCTTGCCAAGGGAAATCGGGGGTGACGCCTTGACGAGCGAGCCCAGCCAGATTGCGGCCGCCGTGGCGCGAACGCCATCGGGCCAAACCCTAGGACGAGACGCGAAAACCCTTATGACCGCTTGATTTGCGTCAGGCCAGGTGAACCGAATTCTTGATCGTGGCCGCGGCGGCTTGCTTCTGGCGCGCCCGGTCGATGGCGTCGTCGAGCAGCTTCAGGAACTCCGATTGCATCTGCATCGATTCGAGATCCGACGCCCGGACGCCGTCGAGGGTCGACTGTCGGATTTCTTCGAGCTGTTCGAGCGACAGCGCCGCGCAGAGGCGGAGACTGAGGAACTGCAGCGCGGCAACTCGGATCTCAAGATTTGTCATCGGTATGTCGCTGCGAAACCAGGGGGCGAGCAGATACGAACGGATGGAAGGTCGGATGTCGGCGACCGAGAAATCATAACTGTGGAGTTCAAGCTGCGCCACGACCGACTCCCCGTAGGCGAATCCCGCGACGGCGCCAGGGTGGAACGGACGAAACGCTGCTCGGATCGTTTCAGTTGTTAACAACGCCAATGAGAAGCTGGGAGAGCGTGAGCCGACAGCCGATCATTCGTGAATTTTCCGGGCCTCGAACGAACGGCGCGCGTGTTCCAAATCCTCGCTACGCGAGGAGCGCGCTTGAGACACTAGTGCAATGGGTGGGATGCTTCTTCAAGACCGTTACCGTTATCGGGGCGCGCCGTCCGATCTGAAATCAGGCGAACCCCGCTTTCGGGCACGGAAAACGACCTAGTAAGTGATGTGTGATCAGGCATTGCGTCGGACTGTGGAGAATTGGCCACGGCGCGCGCCGAGCCGGATCGCGCCCTGGAGCTCCGCCGCGGCCTGGCGCACCAGGCCCACCGACCCGGCCACGAGGCCTGTCGACTCAACTGACCAAATGCGACGTTTGGTCAGGCCAATTACTTGCGCCCCTCATCCGACCCGTTATGGTGCCGACCGAAGCGACGCCGGCTCCAAGGCGCGTCGAGGCGTTCGGGAGACGGATGGATGCGAACGAAAGCGGCTGTCGTCGGCCTCGCGGCTCTGGTGTCGCTGGGCGCGGTCGTTCCCGCCTTCGCCGCCGATCCCTCGGTCCCGCCGTCCCCGGCCGGCGTCTGCCAGGGCGGCGACGGAACCGCCGCGGCCTTCGGCGGGCGCCGCACCTTCCGCTGGAGCCCCGAGGGCTTGGAATACGCCAAGGCCCACCGCGCCGATCCCGCCGTCGCGCCCGCCTACGCCGCCGTGATCAAGCGGGCCGACGCCGCCCTGGCCGGGCCGACCTATACGGTCGTCGACAAGACCCGCACCCCGCCCAGCGGCGACAAGCACGACTATATCTCGATGGGCCCATACTGGTGGCCCGACCCGACCCGGCCGAACGGCGAGCCCTATCTGCGCCGCGACGGCGAGTTCAATCCCGAGCGCGCCACCAACGCCTTCGACGTGTCCGACCTGGACGCGATGAGCGCATCGGTCGAGGCCTTGTCCCTGGCCTACTGGTTCACCGACGACGCGCGGTACGCGGCCAAGGCCGCCCAGCTGCTGCGCGTCTGGTTCCTGGATCCGGCCACCCGGATGAACCCCAACGCCAAGTACGCCCAGGGCGTGCCGGGGCGCACCACGGGCCGGGCCGAGGGCGTGCTCGACACCTATCGTCTGTTGCGGGTGATCGAGGGCGTCGGCCTGCTGGCCCCGTCCAAGGCGTTGTCGGACGCCGACCAGAAGGGCCTGGAGCGCTGGTTCGCCGACTACGCCACCTGGATGCGCACCGATCCCAACGGCCGCGAGGAACAGGCCGCCGCCAACAATCACGGCATCTGGTTCGACTACCAGCTGGCCGGATTCTCGCTGTTCGCCCGCCAGGATGCGGTGGCCCGCCAGGTGGTCGCCGAGGCCGGCGCGCGGCGGATCGCAACCCAGGTCGCGCCGAACGGGTCGCTGCCGCTGGAGCTGACCCGCACCCGCGCCCTGCACTACAGCTATTTCGCGCTGGAGGCCCTGGTCGGCACGGCGCAGTTCGGACGCTGCGTGGACCTGGATCTCTGGCGCTACCGGACCGCCGACGGCCGCGGCCTGCGCGCGGCGTTCGACTTCCTGGCGCCCTATGTCGGCCAGGAGGCCAGCTTCCCCTATCCCGAACTGAAGCCGCGGGACGCCTCATCGGAGGCCCTGCCGCTGTTCGCGGCGGCGGCCCAGGCCTATGGCGACGAGGCCCTGGCCGACAAGGCCGCGACCCTGGCGGAGCGCTATCCGGCCAATCTCAGCCGCCTGCTGGTCGCGCCAAGGCCCTGACGTCTTTGCAGCGCGATCCAAAAGCGCCGGAGCTATTGGGGCGTGAGCGCGCTATACTGCCCGGAGCTCGTGATCGCCCCGCGCCATGCGGGATCGCCAGCCTGAAAGAACCTCATGTCCGACCATCCGGACACGCGTCAGGCGACGCGTTGGACAGCCCTGTTGGAATCCATCGGCATCCACCAGATCACCGCCCGGGAGATCCGGGCCGAAACCTTCTTCCTTGGCAATCGCCACAAGGGTCGGGTCGTGCCCGGCGCGGAGCTGGAGCTTCGGGCGTCGGACCTGCCCGCGCGTCGCAAGGCGCTGCTGCGGGCTGTCATCCGCGCCGCGCCGACCGTCTCCGAGGCCGGCCAATGAACGACGAGGAAGCCCAGGCGCTGCGCCGGGAAAACGACTATCTCAAGCGCCGCAACGCCCAACTGCAGGACGACGTCACCAGCCTGGGCGGCCAGGTGCTGCGGATGCAGCAGGAGCTGGAACGGGTGAGCGGCCGGCGGGCGATGGTGTCGCCGGATCCATTGTCGGGCGGCCAGTAGCGTGACGCTTTCGCCGAGCCAACTGGTGGCGCTGAAGAACCTGGCCCGCAAGAAGGCGGGCGATGCGGTCGACTGGATCAATATCGCCGACGCGCGGGCCCTGACCGATCTGGGCCTGGCGGAGCGCAACGGCGGCGGCTGGGTGATCACGGCCGCCGGAACCGTCGCCCTGGCCGACCGCGACCGCGGACATTCCGACTAGTCGTTCCCGAAACGCATGCCGTCATAGGCCGGCTCGACGCCCGGCGGAAGTTTCGCCGCCAAGGCGTTGAAATCCAGGTCGATATGCAGGTTGGTCAGGATGGCGCGGCGCGGCTTGGCGCGGGCGATCCATTCCAGGGCCAGCCCGACATGGGCGTGGGTCGGATGCGGCGTCCAGCGCAGGGCGTCCACCACCCAGACGTCGAGGCCTTTCAACGCCGCCCAACTCTCCTCGGGAAAGCCGATCGCGTCGGGCGTATAGGCGACGTCGCCGAACCGGTAGCCGACCGCGCGGATCTCGCCGTGGTCGACGTCGAAGGTGGTCACGGGGATCGCGCCGCTGGGGCCGTCGATCCGCCAGGTCTGGCCGTGCGGCGGAATGGCGTGAGCCTCGCAGATGGCCGGATAGCCGCCCTGGCTCTTGAAGATGTAGTCGAAGCGTCGCCCCAGGCTGGCCGTCGTATAGGCGTCCATATAGGTCGGCACGCGCTGGCGGGCGTTCAGGAAGAACGGCCGCAGATCGTCGATCCCGTGGGCCTGGTCGGCGTGGTCGTGGGTGAACAGGCAGGCGTCCACCCGCTTGATCCCCGCCCTTACCGCCTGCAGACGAAAGTCCGGAGCGGTGTCGACGACGACCGTGGTCTCGGCGGCCGGATCGCCGCCCGCCTTGATTCCTGGGCGGCGCACCAGCAGCGAGCAGCGGGTGCGGGTGTTCTTCGGCTCGGCCGGGTCGCAATCGCCCCAGTTGCCGTCGGCGCGCGGCACGCCGCCCGACGAACCGGAGCCCAGGATCGTGAACTCCAGCTTTCGGGTCATGCCTGTTGCTTCCTGGGCCGAGGAATCCGGTCGAACAGAGCGAAGAAGGCCTCCTCGGTGCGAGCTTCGGCGTCGGCGCGGGTCCAGCCCCGGACCTCGGCCAGCTTGTCCAGCACGTGCGGCAGGTAGGCCGGTTCGTTCCGGCGGCCGCGCATCGGCACGGGGGCCAGGTACGGGCAGTCGGTTTCGAGGATGATCTTGTCGGCCGGCATGTCGGCGATGATGTCGCGCACCGCTTGCGCCTGCTTGAAGGTGGCGATGCCGGACACCGAGAACCACGCCCCCAACGCCGCCATCCGCTTCGCCAGCTCGGGGCCGCTGGTGTAGCAGTGCATCAGCAGCTTGAACGCCCCCTTGGCGTGTTCCTCCTCGAGGATGTCGCCCATCACCTGATCGGCTTCGCGGGTGTGGACCACCAGCGGCAGGCCGGTCTGGCGGGCCGCCGCCACATGGGCGCGGAACACGTTCGCCTGCACGTCGCGCGGGCTGAGGTCGTAATGGAAGTCCAGGCCCGTTTCGCCGACGCCGATCACCTTCGGCCGGCCGGCCAGCTCGACCAGGCGTTCGGTCGTCAGGTCGACGTGGTCCTTGGCTTCATGCGGATGGGCGCCCACCGTGCACCAGATGTCGTCGTTGGCCATGGCGATGGCGTGGACGGCCTCGAACGACGGAATCTTGTCGCAGATGGTGACCATCAGTTCGATCCCGGCCTCGCGGGCGCGGTCGATCACCGCTTGGCGATCTTCGTCGTACTGATGGGCGTGCAGGTTTACGTGGCTGTCGATGAGCATGCGGTCACATGGCCGCCCGGGCGGCGGCGCGCAAGTCCATGATCGCGGTCCAGAACACGTCGGCGCGGTCCAGGTTCACGGCCTCGGCCTCGTCCGGCGCGCGGACGATCTTCTCCCAGGCCGCGACCCAGCGATCCAGGCCCGCCGGGGTGCGCTCGCCGGCCATGCCGGTGGCCATGGCGTGGATCTGGTCGCCCAGGCGGTCGAACAGCAGCTCGAAGCGCTGGACGCCCTCGGCCCCTCGGAAGGTGTCGGCCATGGCCAGCAGCGCGCCCTCGTCCAGGTCGGGCAGCTTGCGCAGGATCTCGCCGGCCGCGTCGTCGGCCTCCAGCGCTCCGGCGGCGGCCAGTTGCAGGGCGCGGCCCGGCGCGCCCTTGGCCATGCGGGCCAGGCGGTCGGCGTCGTGGGCCGAGACCCCGGCCCGCTGTTCGACCATGGCCGCGGCCTTGCCGAGATCCGGCGCGGGCACCACCAGGCGGCGGCAGCGCGAGCGGATGGTCGGCAGCAGGCGGCCGGGCGAATGGCTGATCAGCAGGATCACCCCGCGCGGCGGCGGTTCCTCAAGAGTCTTCAATACGGCGTTGGCGGCGTTGACGTTCAGGTCGTCGGCCGCGTCGATGATCGCCACGCGGTAAGGCGAGATCGCCGGGGAGTTGGCGAAGAAGGCCGGCAACAGGCGGGCCTCGTCGACCGGGATCGACTTGCGGGCCTTGCCGTCATCGGTGGCGCGTTCCAGCACCATCAGGTCGGGATGCGACCGCGCCGCGACCTGGCGGCTGACGACGTCGGTCGGCGCGGAGCCCAGGAGGCCGAAGGCGGGATCGGGCCGTGCACCGAGCAGGCGGCGGGCCATGCGGTAGGCCAGGGTCGCCTTGCCGACGCCCTCCGGCCCGGTCAACAGCCAGGCGTGATGCAGCCGGCCGCGATCCAGGGCGTCCAGGAAGGCCAGTTCGGCGGCCTCGACGCCGTCGATGGCGAACACGTCGCGCGGGTGCGGAGGCGCGTCCATGCCCTAGAGGCCCAGCCGGGTGGACACGGCGGCCCAGACATCGGCCCAGACCGCGTCGATGGCGTCGTCGGCCTCGATCACCACGCAGCGCTCGGGTTCGCGGCGGGCGATCTCCAGGAAGGCCTCGCCCAGGCGCTGGTGGAACGCCAGGCCCTTGGACTCGAAACGCGCCTCGCCGCCCCGGGCCAGGGCGCGCTCCAGGCCGACCTCGGCCGGAATGTCGAAGATAAGGGTCAGGTCCGGGACCGTGCCGCCCAGGATATGCTCCTCCAGCGCCTTGATCAGGCCGATCGGCGCCTCGCCCCCGGCGCCCTGATAGGCCCGGGTGCTGTCGGCGAAGCGGTCGCACAGCACGATCGCCCCGCGCTCCAGGGCCGGCCGGATCACCCGCTCGACGTGGTCGCGTCGCGAGGCGTACATCAGCAAGGTCTCGGTGACCGGCGACCAGCGGTCGATGTCGCCGTTGAGGATCAGATCGCGAATCTGCTCGGCGCCGGGGCTGCCGCCGGGTTCGCGGGTCAGCACCACGTCGGCGCCGTCCGCCTTCAGGCGTTCGGCCAAGCGACGGATCTGGGTGGACTTTCCAGCCCCCTCGCCGCCCTCGAAACTGATGAAGGTTCCACGCGTCACCGGCTCCAAATCGGCCGTAACGCCCGTCTTGTCCAGAGCCGATCGCCGCCCGGGCTAGGGACCCAGCACCGTGGCGTCGGAAAAGCCCAGGGCGGCGACGCGATCGCGCACACCGAAGGCTTCGGCCTCGTCGGGACCGGCCCTGACGATCACGCGGTAGAGCACGTTCGGGCCGCGTTCGATCGACTCGATCGAGGCGTCCCCCGTCCCGCCCACCTGGGCCAGGGCGCGTTCGGCGTTGCCAAGGTTGGCGAAGGCGCCGGCCTGGACGCGATAGGCGCTGGCCAACGCCGGCGTCGGCGTCGGCGCGGGCTCGGCCGGAACCAGGGGCGCCGACTCCTGGGGCGCCGGCGGCGGCGCGAAGTCCGGGTCGGCGGCCTTGGGCGGCGGCGGCGGACCATAGGCCGGCTGGGCCGGCGGCAGGCCGGACGCATAGACGCGTGTCTTGGGCGGCGGGGCGTAACGCGGTTCGGGCGGCGGCGGGGCCGCGGCGATGATCCGGGGCGCGTCGAACGGGGTCTTGCTGGCGGGACCGATATAGCGGACGCGGACATGGGCGACTCCGGCCCGGTCGTAGCCCAGCTGTTCGGCGGCGGCCTTTGACAGGTCGATGATCCGGCCGTCGATGAACGGGCCGCGATCATTGACCCGCACCTTCATCTTGCGGCCGTTGTCGAGATTGGTGACCTCGACGATGCTCGGCAGCGGCAGGGTCTTGTGGGCCGCCGAGGGCAGATCCATGTCGAAGATCTCGCCGTTGGCCGTGCGACGATTGTGGAACTGCTCGCCGTACCACGAGCCGACGCCCCGCTCGTCATAGTCCGGATCAGCCTTGGGATAATACCAGATCCCTCTGATCTGATAGGGCTTTTCGGTGCCGCGCAGGCCCGAGGTCGAGCCCGGCGCCGGCGGTCCGGAATAGGGTCTGGCGGTGGAGGCCGCCTGCGGCAGGCGGGTCGGCAGGGGCGTGGCGCAGGCGGCCAAGCCGGCGCAGCCTAGGGCGGCCACGGCCGCGCCGCGCAGCAGACGGAACTCGCCTCGCGCCTCGCCTCTCATGACCGAACGCCCTCCTGAGGGTTGTATACAGGAAAACAGGGTCGTTCAGGAGGCTTGAGGTCTGGTTAATCAAAGGTGCGACCAAACGCGCTGGAAACGACTGGAGCGCGTGCGCGACCGCTGATATAGGCCCCTGCTCCGGGCAGGTGGCCGAGTGGTTTAAGGCAGCGGTCTTGAAAACCGCCGTGGGTGAAAGTCCACCGTGGGTTCGAATCCCACCCTGCCCGCCACATCTCCCGAGATCCGTTCCATGTCAGACTCCGTCCGCGCCGCCGTCTACGGCTTTCCGTCCTTCGACGTGGTCGACGTGCCCGGCGGCGCCGTTCAGGTCTCGCCCCTCGTGGTCGGGTCTGCCGATCTGGCCGATCTGACCGATGGCGCGCTGGACGAGATCGTGATCCAGGCCCCGGCCGGCGTCGCCGAGCGGCGCTATGTCCTGGCCCAGGCCTTGCGGGCGCTGAAGGTCGAAGGGCGGCTGACGGCCCTGGCCCCCAAGGATCGCGGCGGCCTGCGGATGAACAAGGAGCTGACCGCGTTCGGCTGCACGGTCGGCGAGAGCGCCAAGCGCCACCAGCGGATCTGCGTCGCCCTCAAGCCCGCCAACCCCACGGGCCTGGACGCCGCCATCGTCGAGGGCGCGCCGCGCCGCCTGGACGGCGACGGCCTGTGGACCCAGCCCGGCGTATTCAGCTGGGATCGCCTGGATCCCGGCTCGGCCCTTCTGCTGAAGTCGCTGCCGCCGCTGAGCGGGGCCGGCGTCGACCTGGGCTGCGGCATCGGCGTCCTGGCCCACGCCGTTCTGACCTCGCCCAAGGTCACCAAGCTGACCCTGATCGATCTGGACCGCCGGGCGGTCGAGGCGGCCAGGCGCAACGTCAACGACCCGAGGGTCGAGGTCGCGCAGGCCGACGCCCGGCGCGGCGCCGACCTGGCGACGGGCCTGGACTTCGTGGTCACCAATCCGCCGTTCCATGAGGGCGGCGGCGAGGACAAAAGCCTGGGCCAGGCCTTCATCACCTCGGCGGCGGGCATGCTGCGCAAGGGCGGCGTGCTGTGGATCGTCGCCAACCGCCACCTGCCCTACGAGGCGGTGCTGAACGAGTCCTTCAAGAACGTCCGCCCGGTGGCCGACGCCGGCGGCTTCAAGGTCTACGAGGCTCGGAAATGACCCCAAAACGGCCTGGGGCGCTGATGGCGCGTCTGGATCGCCTGCTGGCCAATCTCGGCTACGGCAGCCGGCGCGACGTCCAGGCGCTGGTCTCGGCCGGCAAGGTCATGCTCGACGGCGCGGCCGTCAGGGACGCGGGGCAGAAGATCGCTGTCACCGCCGACCTGCCGCTGCGGATGAAGATCCGGGGCCTTCCCGTCGATCCGCCGGCGCCTCTGGTGCTGATCATGCACAAGCCGCTGGGCGTGGTCTGCTCGCACCGCGAGGACGGCGAGCGGATCTACGATCTGCTGCCCAAGCGCTGGCAGATCCGCGACCCGGCCCTGTCGAGCGTCGGGCGGCTGGACAAGGACACCTCGGGTTTGATCCTGATCACCGACGACGGCGACTACCTGCACCGGGTGATCTCGCCCAAGCGCCACGTGCCCAAGGTCTATCGCGCGACGCTGGACCGGCCCCTGACCGGAACCGAGGGGCCGGCCTTCGCCGGCGGGACCCTGATGCTGGAGGGCGAGGAAAAGCCGCTGCTGCCGGCGAGCCTGGAGGTGCTGGGCGAGCGCGAGGCGCGGCTGACGATCACCGAGGGCCGCTACCACCAGGTGCGCCGGATGTTCGCCGCCGTGGGCAATCACGTGGTCGGCCTGCATCGCGAGCGGATCGGCGGGATCGCCCTGCCCGACGACCTGGCGCCGGGCGAGCACCGCATCTTGACGGCGGCCCAGGCCGAGGCGGTGTTCGATGCCTGACGAAATCCTGATGGACGCCCGCGGCCACCGCTGCCCCGTCCCCACCCTGCGCCTGCGCCGGGCCCTGGAGGCGGCGCCGGCCGGCGGTCTGGTCCGCCTGCTGGCCGACGACCCGCTGGCCCGCATCGACGTGCCGCATTTCGCCGCCAGCGCCGGGGCCACCGTGCTGGAGATCGTCGACGCCCCGAACGGCGTGATCAGCTTTCTGGTGGCGAAGGCGCCTTGAGCTGAATGGCCTTGGGGCCCTCGAGCAGGGCCCGGGGCCGCTCATCGAGCGCGATCTCCATCTCGGTGGCCAGGGCGCCGCCGAAGAACACGGCGTTGACGCTCCACGACAGCCAGATCAGGAAGATGATCACCGCCGAGATCGAGCCGTAGGTCGCGCCCAGATGGGCCACCTGCTCGACATAGAAGGCGCTGGCCCACGACATGAACACGCACATCACCGCCGCGGCGAAGCCCCCGGTCGTCGAGGCGCGCCAGCCGACCGGGGCGCGCGACATGGCGTAGCGGTAGATCAGGGTCATGCCCAACATCAGGCCCAGGCTGGCCCAGGTCCATTCGCTCTGGATCCATGACACGCCGGCCAGGGGGCGCAGGTTCAGGGTGCTGGCCAGCAGGCGGAAGGTCAGGAACACGCCCGACAGCACGAACAGCAGCACGAAGGCGGCGACCAGCACCACCAGGGCCATGAAGTTGAAGCCGAAGAAGCCGCGCTGGTCCTCCTCGTCATGGATGAAGGACAGGCCGGCCAGCAGCGCCTTGAAGCCGCGATGGGCGGCGTAGAGGCCGATGACCAACACCACGGCGCTCTGCGCGGAAACGGCCTTCTCCGGCGCGTAGGCCAGTCGGGCCAGCTCGCTCTGGAAGATCGGCCGGGCGCCGGACGGCATCAGGAACGACAGCTTGTCGGCCTGGAAGGCGGCCTGCTCCGGGGTCAGCAACAGGCTGAACATGCCGATCAGGATCGCCAGGCCGGGAAACACCGCCAGCAGGATGAAGAACGACACGCCGCCCACATAGAGCATCACGTCGCGGCCCCACAGGCGCTGCAGGGCCAGGCCCAGAACGCGCAGGATCTCGCTCACCCAATGGATCGGATCGAGATCGAGGTCCCGAAAGCGAAGACGGTCCTGGGGGGATTTCATGCGGCGGAAACTGACCTCGGCGCCGCGTCGACGCAAGCTCACCGCCGAAAAAACATTGCCTCAGGCACAAAGACCCGCCGCTTCAGGGAAAGCGGCGGGTCTCCGCAGGACGAACCTGAACCGATCGCCGCATCGAGGGACGGGTGGCGCGACGGCCGGTTGCGAGATCAGGTTTAGACCTCGCCGGCTGAACCGGACCTGAATGCCGCTGTCAGGAGAAGGTCGTTCAGAGCGCGCCCTGCGCCTTCAGCGCGGCGATCGCGTCGGCCGAGAAGCCCCAGTCGCCCAGCGCCGCGTCGTTGTCGGCCCCGATCTTTGGCGGCGGCCCCTGGATCGCGCCGGGGGTGGCCGAAAACCGCGGGGCTGGGGCCGGCTGGGTCACGCCCGCCACCTCGACGAAGGTCCGGCGGGCGGCGTTGTGGGCGTGGGCCGGGGCCTCGTCCATGGTCAGGACCGGGGCGAAGCAGACGTCGGTGCCGTCCATCAGGGCGCACCAGTCGTCGCGAGTCTTCGTGGCGATCACCGCCGCCAGCTTCTCGCGAAGCTGCGGCCACTCCTCGCGGCTCATCTGGTGCTGGAACTGCGGGTCTGTGATCCCCGTCTTTTCAAGCAGAAGCAGGTAGAACTGCGGTTCGATCGAGCCGATCGAGATCCACTTGCCGTCGCTGCATTGATAGGTGTCGTAGAAGTGCGCCCCGCCGTCGAGCAGGTTGGAGCGCCTTGCATCCCCCCACATGCCGCCGGCCTTGAAGCCGTAGAACATGGCCATCAGCGAGGCCGCGCCGTCGCTCATCGCGCAGTCGATCACCTGGCCCTGGCCGGTGGCGCGGGCGTGGATCACGCCGGCCAGCAGGCCGAAGGCCAGGTAAAGCGCCCCGCCCCCGAAATCGCCGACCAGGTTCAGCGGCGGTACCGGCTTGTCCCGCGTGCCGATCGCCGCCAGGGCGCCGGTGATGGCGATGTAGTTCATGTCGTGGCCGGCGGCCTTGGCGTAGGGACCGGTCTGGCCCCAGCCGGTCATGCGGCCGTAGACGAGCCTGGGATTGCGGGCCAGGGCGACGTCCGGGCCCAGGCCCAGGCGTTCCATGACGCCCGGACGGAAGCCCTCGATGATCCCGTCGGCGCCTTCCATCAGCTTCAGGCAGGTCTCCACCGCGGCCGGCGACTTCAGGTCGAGCGCCACCGAGCGGCGGCCCCGAGCGGTGACGTCGGCGGGCGAGCTGCGCCCCGACCCCTTGCGGTCGATCCGCACGACGTCGGCCCCCAGGTCCGACAGCAACATGCCGCAGAACGGTCCCGGACCGATCCCGGCGAATTCCAGCACCTTCAGGCCGGACAAAGGTCCTTGGGGTCCCTGGGCCATATGTTCCTCCCGGCCGACTCTCGCGGCGTTTGTCTCTCGAACCACTAGAACGACCCTGCCCTTCGGTCAGGCAAGAGCGTTTGTCTGTTCACAGGCCTGCGGCGATGCGCACCTATGAGGCGGGGCGGCCTCTGCTATGTTGCAGCGTCGAATCTCGAGGACGCCGCGTCGTCGAGCGATACCGGTATCCGGGGCGGAGGCTTGAGTTGGCGGTGAACGCCCGAATCCTGATCGTGGCGCGCGACGATTCCCGCGCGGGGCCGCTGTCCGAAGGGCTCGACAAGCTCGGCTGGCGGACCATCACCGCGCGTGGTCCCTACGCCGCCCTCGCCGCCCTGGGCGACCTGAACATCGAGGCCGTGATCGTCGACCTGGAGAGCGCCGGTCCCGACGCTCATTCCCTGTCGCGCCGCCTGAAGGCGGCCGTGGCCCCGCGCCGCCTGCCGGTCATCGCCATCGGCGAACCCGGGACAGAAGGCCATCTCCAGGCCTTCGACCTGACGCTGTCGCCGCCCCTGCATCCCAGCCAGGCCGTGCTGCGCCTGGAATCCCTGGTCCGCACCGCCATCGCCGAGGAGGAGTTCGAGCTCCGCCTGGCCACGTTCGGCGATCGCGGCCGGCGGCTGGACCTGCCCGAGCCCCAGGCCGAACCCTTCCGCATCCTGGCGATCGGCGAGCCGGCCCCGCAGTTCCTGGCCCTGTCCAACGCCCTGAGCCGCAGCGGGGCCGACGTGGTCGGCGCCTTCACCGCCTATACGGCCTTCGACTATCTGCACGAGCGGGCTTTCGACGCCGTGGTGCTGTGGGCCGGCGACAATCAGCAGGAAGCCTTGTCGATCGCGGCCGGCATGCGCCGCAACACCCGCCTCTTCCACATTCCGGCCCTGCTGTATCTGAAGGCCGAGAGCCATGTGACCATGTCGGAGGCCTTCCATCGGGGCGTGTCCGACGTCGCCTCGCCCGAGACGGCCGAGATCGAGACCGCCAAGCGGGTCATCGAGCTGGCCCGCAACTATCGCCGCGGCGAAGCCATTCGCGGCGCGCTGGAGAAGGCCCGCAGCTCGGGCCTGATGGACGCCGCCACCGGCCTGTTCACCCGCGACCTGTTCGCCGCCCACCTGGTCCGCCTGGCCGGGGCCGCGCGCGAGCGCGCCCGACCACTGTCGATCTGCGTGCTGCGGGTGGCCGACAAGCCCGACACCGTCTGGGCCCGCAAGAACGGCTGGCTGGACCGCGCCATCCCGCAGATCGGCTCGATGGTCGGACGGCTGGTGCGGGTCGAGGACACCGCCGCGCGCCTGGCGCCGGAGGTCTTCGCCCTGGCCCTGCCCGCCACCAACAACGCCGCCGGCCGCGCGGCCGCCGAGCGGATCGCCGCGGTGATCGGCTGCACGGCCTTCGACGCCGGCGACGACCGCCCGCCGTTCGTCTGCGAGTTCGACATCGGCGTGGCCCAGATCGAGGCCGGCGAGAGCGCCGTCCACGCCCTGGAACGCGCCGCCGCCCAGGCCCTGCAGCGTCACTCCGCTTAGAGCCCGACGCACGAAATCCTCGTCCTTCGACAAGCTCGGGATGAGGATTTTCAAGGCTGCGCGCCGGCAATCGTCCTCATCCCGAGCTTGTCGAAGGACGAGGACGTCCCTAGGTGCTGGGGCGTTCGCTCTCTCTTGAAGGACCGCGCCATGGGCCAGCCGCTGCTGATCGACCTCGTCGCCGACGTCGTCTGTCCCTGGTGCTATCTGGGCTGGCGGCGCGTGAAGTCGGCCGTGGCCCTGCGGCCCGACGTCGAGCCGCTGATCGTCTGGCGGCCCTATCAGCTGGACCCGAGCCTTCCCGAGCAAGGCGTTGATCGCAAAGCTTATATGGCCGGCAAGTTCAAGGACCCCCTGAAGCTGAAGGCGGTGCACACGGCCTTGGTCGAGGCCGGGGCCGAGGAAGGGATCGTCTTCGATTTCAACGCCATCGAACTGTCGCCCAACACCAGCGCCGCCCACCGCCTGATCCGCTGGGCGCATGGCGCGGGCAAGCAGGACGCGGTGGTCGAGGCGCTGTTCGCCGCCTATTTCACCCAGGGCCGAGACATCGGCGACCCCGTGGTGCTGGCGCAGATCGGCGAGGCAGCGGGCATGGATCCGGTGGTGATCCTGCGCCTGTTGTCGGAAGGCGCGGACAAGGACACCATCGCCCGCGAGCACGCCATGGCCGTCCAGGGCGGGATCACCGGCGTGCCGTTCGCGATCTTCGGCGGCAAGCTGGCGGTCGTCGGCGCCGAGAGCCCGGAGAACATCGCCCAGGCCATAGACAAGGCGCTTGAACAGGCGGCCTGAAACCAAACCCTCCCCTAACGGGGGAGGACCTCGTCTCATCCCTCCAGCGTCGTCTTCATCGCCGCGCAACCCAGGTCCATGAAGCCGGCGACCCGCTCGGCCGCGTCATGCGGCAGCAGGTCGGCGATCCAGACGATGCGGCTGCCCTCGCCTTCCTTGAGCACCTGCATGGCGCCGTTGTGGTGGGTCAGCAGCGGGCTGCCGACCACCGACCAGACCAGGCGGCGGGTCTCTTCGTCGACCGCGACGATCAGCTCGCGAGCGACCAGGCCGGCGGCGAAGGTGACGATCCGGGCCTCCCCCTCCACCTGACAGTCGGTCAGCACGCCAGGACACAGGCGCTGATGGACGTGGCCCCAGTCGCGCACCGCGTCCCAGACCTGGTCTGGCGCGCGCGCGACATCGACGGACTTGGTGATCGTGGCCATGGAAATCTCCTCTCGAGGTTTCCCCGACTCTGGCAAATCAGCGCGCCGACGGCTGGCGGGATCCGGACCCGGTCATCGCAGCCGCGAACGGGCCGTCGGCGCCAGGCGCAGGCGCTGGATCACGCCTCGCTTGGACGCCGCGCCGAAGCCGTCGCCCAGCCCCGCCTTTTCCGCGCGGACCAGATGATCGGCATGGGCCGCGGCGTCGGCGAAGCGGCCGACCCAGATCAGCACGGTCTCGCCCTCCCGCACCGGCAGGCGGGGGAAGGTGTTTTCGGCCGCCTCGGTGAGCATCCAACCGGCGACCGACGCCCCCGCCGCCTCCAGGGCCGGCCGAACCTCCGTCTCGAACCGATCGGCGAAATCCGATCCCGGCGGGCCGTCCAGGGCCTGGATCGTCACGCCGATCAGGGACGCGGGCCCCGGGTCCGCTCCCGCAGGCCGGCGCGGCGGCAGGTCGAAGCGCGCGGCGGTCACGGGCGGCTTCAGCAGCAGGACGTCGTCATTGTCGGCGAGCGTGGCGTTGGCGGCTTCGCGATGAGCCCGCCAGACCGGCCCCCCGTAGAAGGCCTCCAGCGCCGCCTTGCGGGCCGCCATGTCGTCGAAGCCGCGCATCCAGACGAAATGACCGGGCGCGTCGAGGTCGCGGAAGTGGCCGATCAGGCTCATGCCCTCGGCCTCCTGGCTCTCGACGAAGGCGCGCTCGAACAGCGCGATCAGGTCGTCGCGTCGCCCCGGTTTCATCCGGTACTGGCGCAGCTCGATCACGGCCTGGCTCAGGCTCATGCCGCGTCCTCCGAACGCGTGAAGTCCATGATCCAGTTGGCCTCCCAGGTCGCGCCGCCGTCCAGCGAGAAGCTCTGGGTCCAGCGGGCCGAGCGCGGGGTGATGTCGGACCAGACGTAGCGGGCGCGGACCGCCCGGTCGCCGTCGAGGTCGTCGCCCTCGAACAAGCCCACGCCGTCCTTGAACCCGCCGGTCACCGGCGGCCGCAGCCGGCCCTCCAGGCTGCTGATCCACCAGATCGACCACAGGCCGGTCGCCAGGTCGAAGCTGCGCAGGGAGACGCCGGAGAAGCCGCGCTCGGGCATGGCGATCTCCTCGACATTGACCAGGCCGCCCAGGCGCGGTTCGCAGCTCGCGGCGGCGCCGAACACGTCCCAGTCCTGGGCGCCGACATGGCGCTGCTTCAGCCGACGATGGACGATGCGCCAGCGGCCGTGCAGGAAATCGAAGGCGTGGGCGCCGGCGGACGTGTCGTCGGAGGCGGTCATGCTGGGCCTTTCGTCGGGTGCGATGAAAGGGGTGTAGGCGCGCCTACCTGACATCTATTGTCAGGTATTTTCGGCTAGGATCGAAAACATGCGCTCAAGCCGCCTGCTCTCGATCCTGATGCTGCTGCAGACCCGGGGGCGCCTCACCGCCGAGGTGCTGGCGGCCGAGTTCGAGGTCTCGGTGCGCACCATCTATCGCGACATCGACGCGCTGAGCCTGTCCGGCGCGCCGGTCTATGCCGATCGCGGTCCCGGCGGCGGCTTCGCCCTGCTGGACGGCTATCGCACCCGCCTGACCGGTCTGACCGATGCGGAGGCCGAGACCCTGTTCCTGGGCGGCCTGGCGGGTCCCGCCGCCCAGCTGGGCCTGAGCGAGGTGATGGCCAACACCCAGCTGAAGCTGCTGGCCGCCCTGCCGGCCGAGCGCCAGGCCGCCGCCGAACGGATCTCCAGCCGCTTCCACCTGGACCCCGTCGGCTGGTATCGCGACGCCGAGGAAGCCGCCCGGCTGCCGGCCCTGGCCCAGGCGGTCTGGACCTGCCGGCGGATCGCGGTGCGCTACGACAGCTGGAAAGGCGTGGTCGAGCGATCGCTGTCGCCGCTGGGCCTGATCCTCAAGGGCGGGACCTGGTACCTGGCGGCGCTGGCGGGAAGCGCGGAGCCGCGCGTCTACCGCGTCTCCAATATCCAGGCCTTGACCGTGGGCGACGAGGTCTTCGAGCGCCCGGCCGACTTCGATCTCGAAGCCTTCTGGACCGCCTCGACCCAGCGTTTCGAGGCCGAGATCTTCACGGGAGATGCCCGCCTGCGCCTGACCCGCGCGGGGCTCAAGCGCCTGTCCTATCTGGGCGCGACCCAGGCCCGGATCGCGGCCGAGACCCTGGCGACGCTGGACGGCGAGACCTGCGAGGTCGTCGTGCCCATCGAGTCCATCGACCACGCCGCCGCCGACTTCCTGCGCCTGGGCGTCGAGGCCCAGGTGCTTGAGCCGCCGGCGCTGCGCGAGCGCCTGCGCCAGACGGCGACCGAACTGGCGGCGCTCTACGCCGACTAGGCCTTCGCCAGCTTGACCAGCTGGGTCAGGATCTTCTCCGCCGCGTCCAGCCGCTGGGCCGGGGTGTCCCACTCGCCCTTGATCACCACCTTCTGGTCGGGACGCACCTTCCAGACGACGTTGTTCTTGGCCACGAACTGCATCAGGGCCAGCGGCTCGGCGTAGATGTCGTTGCGGAAGCTGGCGACCGCGCCCTTGGGGCCGACGTCGATCTTGGCGACATTGGCCTCGCGGCACAGGCCCTTGATGGCCACGACCTTGAGCAGGCTGTCGGTCTCGGGCGGCAGCGGGCCGAAGCGGTCGATCATCTCGGCGGCCAGGGCCTCGCGGTCGGCGGCCTTCTCGGCTTCCGACAGGCGGCGATAGAGCGACAGGCGCACATTGAGGTCGGGCACATAGTCGTCGGGGATCATCACGGCCGCGCCGGTGTTGATCTGCGGCGACCAGCCCCGGTCCTCCAGCAGGGCCTCGGCCCCCTGGCGCTCGCGCAGCTCGGCCACGGCGTCCTCCAGCATCTGCTGGTAGAGCTCGACCCCGATCTCCTTGATGTGGCCGCTCTGCTCGTCGCCCAGCAGGTTGCCGCCGCCGCGCTGGTCCAGGTCGTGGCTGGCCAGCTGGAAGCCGGCGCCCAGGCTGTCCAGCGACTGCAGCACCTTCAGGCGCTTCTCGGCCGACAGGGTGATCTGCTTCTCGTTCGGCGTGGTCAGGTAGGCGTAGGCCCGGGCCTTGGAACGGCCCACCCGGCCCCGGATCTGGTAGAGCTGGGCCAGGCCGAACATGTCGGCGCGGTGGACGATCAGGGTGTTGGCCGAGGGGATGTCGAGCCCGCTCTCGACGATCGTCGTGGCGAGGAGCACGTCGTACTGGCCCTCGTAGAAGGCCGTCATCACGTCTTCCAGCTGGGTCGGGGCCATCTGACCGTGGCCGACCACGTACTTGATCTCCGGCACCTGGACGCGGAGGAACTTCTCGATGTCCTCCAGGTCCTTGATGCGGGGCACAACGTAATAGGCCTGGCCGCCGCGGTACTTCTCGCGCAGCAGGGCCTCGCGCAGGGTGACCGGGTCGAACGGGCTGATATAGGTGCGCACCGCCAGGCGATCGACCGGCGGGGTGGCGATGATCGACATCTCCCGGATGCCCGACAGCGCCATCTGCAGGGTGCGCGGGATCGGCGTGGCGGTCAGGGTCAGCATGTGCACGTCGGCGCGAAGCTCCTTCAGCTTCTCCTTGTGCTTGACCCCGAAGTGCTGCTCCTCGTCGACGATGACCAGGCCCAGGTCCTTGAACGACACCTGCTTGGACAGGATGGCGTGGGTGCCGACCACGATCTCGAACTGGCCGTTGGCCAGGCCCTCGCGGGTTTCCGACGCCTCCTTGCCGGTGACCAGGCGCGACAGGCGGGTGACCTTGACCGGCCAGCCCTGGAAGCGGTCCTTGAAGGTCTTGTAGTGCTGACGGGCCAGCAGGGTGGTCGGGCAGACGATGGCCACCTGCTTGCCGCTCATGGCCACCACGAAGGCCGCGCGCAGGGCGACTTCCGTCTTGCCGAAGCCGACGTCGCCGCAGATCAGCCTGTCCATCGGCTTGCCGGACGACAGGTCCTCCAGCACGTCGTGGATGGCCGACAGCTGGTCGTCGGTCTCCTCGTAGGGGAAGCGGGCGCAGAACTCGTCGAACACGCCGTGCGGCGGGTCGGTCTCCTCCACCGACTTCAGCTGGCGGGCGGCGGCGATCTGGATCAGGCCCTCGGCCATCACCCGCAGGCGCTCTTTCGCCTTGGCTTTGCGCCCCTGCCAAGCCGCGCCGCCCAGCTTGTCCAGCTGGACGTTCTCGGCGTCGGTCCCGTAGCGAGTCAGCAGGTCGATGTTCTCGACGGGCAGGTACAGCTTGGCCTCGCCGCCGTACAGCAAGTCCAGGCAGTCGTGCGGGGCGCCCTGGACGTCGAGGGTCTTGAGGCCCTCATAGCGGCCGATGCCGTGGTCGATGTGGACGACCAGGTCGCCCGGCGTCAGGGCGCTGGCCTCGGCCAGGAAGTTGGCGGCGCGGCGCTTCTTGCGCGGCCGGGCCAGGCGGTCGCCCAGGATGTCGGTCTCGGAGATGACCGCCAGGTTCTCGGTCTCGAAGCCGTTGTCCAGCGGCAGGACCACGCGCTGCGGGGTCTTCGGGTCATTAGCCTTGGCCGCCTGCCAGTAGGCGGCGTAGGGGATCTTCTTCAGGCCGTGATCGGCCAGCATGGTCCCCAGGCGCTCGGACGAGCCCTCGGACCACGAGGCGAACAGCACGCGCTTGCCCTGCCCCGCCAACGATGTGGCGTGATCGGCCGTCGCCTGGAACAGGTTGACGCTGTCCTGGGCGCGCTCGGCGGCGAAGGTGCGCCCGAGCTTGGCGCCCATATCGACGACGTCGAGCCCTTGCGGCTGGAACGGGGTGAACTTGCGGTTGGGACGGTCCGCGACGGCCGCGTCCCACTCCTTGGCGGTCAGATAGAGGGCGTCGGGCGCCAGCGGGCGGTAGGCCGACTTACGGTCGGCCGAGGCGCGGGCGTCGTAGGCGTCGGCGATCATCGCCAGGCGCTCGTCGCGGCTCTCGGTGACCTGGTGGTCGATGCCGACCAAGGCGCCGTCCGGCAGATAGTCGAACAGGGTCGCCATCCGCTCGTAGAACAGCGGCAGCCAGTGCTCCAGGCCCGCGCGGCGGCCGCCCTCGCTGATCGTGGCGTACAGCGGATCGTCGCCCGGCGCGCCGAACGCGCGGATATAGCCGTTGCGGAACCGCGAGACGCCTTCCTTGTCGAGCAGAGCCTCGCTGACCGGCAGCAGCTGGATCTCGCGAAGCTGCCGGGTCGAGCGCTGGGTCTCCGGATCGAAGGCGCGGATGCTTTCCAGCGTGTCGCCGAACAGGTCCAGGCGCACCGGCTCCTCGGCGGCCGGCGGATAGACGTCGATCACGCCGCCGCGGATGGCGAACTCGCCGCGCTCGGACACCGTCGAGGCGCGGCTGTAGCCGTTGATGGCGAAATAGCGTTCCAGATCCTTCACGTCGACGACGGCGCCGACCTTGGCCGAATAGCTGGCGCGCAGCAGGACCGACTTTTCCGGCACCCGCTGCAGCAGGGCCGGCGCGGCGGTGACCAGCATCGCCGGCTTGTCCTTGCCCAGCCCCTCGGCCAGGCGGTGCAGGGTGGCCATGCGGACGGCGGCCACCCCGGCCGAGGGGCCGATGCGGTCGTAAGGCAGGCAGTCCCACGACGGGAACAGCACCGCCTCGATCTCGGGGGCGAAGAACTTCAGGGCGTCGATGAAGGCGCTGGCTCGGGCGGTGTCGCGGGCGACGAAGGCGGTCAGCCCGCCGCGTGAACGGGCGATGTCGGCCATGACCAGCGCGTCGAAGCCTTCCGGGGCCCCGGCCAGGGTCAGGCTGCCGGAAGCCTTGGCGATCTGTTTGGCGTCGTAGGCCATGCAACTCTTCGATGGTTGAGCCAGCGACAACGCCGCCGGTACTGATGCTGTTGCCCGAAAACGGTCCGGGCGGCGCCGCTACATGCCGTCCCCGATCGGCCGCGAAGCATGAGCTTCGTAGCGGAAGGTCTTGATCAGGTTCAGGACATCGGTGTCGAACTTGGCCGGCGTCGGCTCCTGGCCGACGATCCAGGCGTAGATCTCGCGATCCGACTCCTCCATCAGCGTTTCAAAGGTGTCGAGCTGCTCGGGGGTCAGGTTGGGCCCATGGGTGTCCGCGAACGGCCCCAGAATGAGGTCCGCTTCCCGAAATCCGCGATGCCAGGCCCGGAACTTCAGCCGCCGAAGGCGGGAGTCGTGATCGATGGTCATGTGACCGGGGATATAGAGCGCTCCCGGGCCTTGCGCCAGCGCCGGAACTCGCCCGTCCGATCCTCGTTGCGCTCCCACACGCCAACTCGGGATGGATGCCCATGAAACGCTATGCTTACGGCTGGCTGACGGCCGTCTTCTTCCTGGTCTCGATCGTCGGACACTGGGTGTTCGGCTGGTTCGCCTTCGTCGACGAGCAGCAGGGCCTGCACCAGGCGCCGCACCTGACGCCCTATCTGGTCGAGATGGGCCGCGACACCTTCGAGAACTGGCAGTCGGAGTTCCTGCAATTGATCTGGCAGGTCGTGGGGCTGGCCTATTTCCTCTATGTCGGCTCGCCGGCGTCCAAGGAGAACGACGACCGCTCCGAGGCCAAGCTCGACGCCCTGATCCGCCTGCAGGCCGGCGACAAGGCCGAGGCGATCCTGGCCGACATCGACCGGCGCTACCTGCGGACCGGCGGCCACTCCAAGCCTCACGCCCATGACGAGATCGAGCGCGCGGCCCGCGATTGACGGACGGTCGAGCGGTCTCTAGGCCCGTCATCTCGAAACGAGGGGACCGCATGGCCGCGTTGATGATCCAGGGCTGCGGTTCGGACGTGGGCAAGTCGACCCTGGTGGCGGGGCTGTGCCGGCTGTTCGCCAATCGCGGCCTGATCGTGCGGCCGTTCAAGCCGCAGAACATGTCCAACAACGCCGCGGTGACCGCCGACGGGGGCGAGATCGGCCGGGCCCAGGCCCTGCAGGCTCTGGCCTGCCGCACGCCGCCGACCGTCCACATGAACCCGGTGCTGCTGAAGCCCCAGAGCGACGTCGGGGCCCAGGTGGTGGTGCGGGGCAAGGTGGTCGGCGCCTACCAGGCCCGCGCCTTTCAGGGACTGAAGCCGGACCTGCTGGCCACCACGGTCGAGAGCTATCGCCTGCTGGCCGCCGAAGCCGATCTGGTGCTGGTCGAGGGCGCGGGCAGCCCGGCCGAGACCAACCTGCGCAAGGGCGACATCGCCAACATGGGTTTCGCCCACGCCGCCGACGTGCCGGTCGCCCTGGTCGGCGACATCGATCGGGGTCACGTGATCGCCGCCCTGGCCGGGGCGCATCTGGTGCTCGACGCGGCGGATCGAGACCGCATCAAGGGCTTCATCATCAACAAGTTCCGCGGCGATCCTTCGCTGTTCGATGAAGGCCGCCGCGAAATCGTCGCCCGCACCGGCTGGCCGGACCTGGGCATGGCGCCGTGGCTGGCGGCCGCCCGCGCCCTGCCCGCCGAGGACGCGGTGGCGCTGGAGCGACCGGTCCGCGCGGACGGCGACCGACGCGTGCGGATCGTCGTGCCGATGCTGTCGCGGATCGCCAATTTCGACGAGTTCGACCCGCTGCGGGCCGATCCGGACATCGACTTCGCCTTCCTGCCGCCGGGAACGCCCGTGCCCGGCGACGCCGATCTGGTGATCCTGCCGGGCACCAAGGCGACCCTGGCGGACCTGGCTTTTCTGCGCGCCCAGGGTTGGGACATCGACATCCTGGCCCATGTCCGGCGCGGCGGGCGGGTGCTGGGCGTCTGCGGCGGCTACCAGATGCTGGGGCGGACGGTGTCGGACCCCGAGGGGATCGAGGGCGCGCCGGGCCACTCCGCCGGCCTGGGCCTGCTGGACGTCGACACCGTTCTGCTGGGCGGCAAGGTGCTGCGGGCCGTGTCGGGACGGCTGCTGGACGGCGACGCGCCTTTCTCCGGCTACGAGATGCACGTCGGCCGCACGACCGGTCCCGCAACGGCGACCCCGCTGCTGGTCCTCGACGGCGGCGCCGCCGACGGCGCGGTCTCGACCGACGGCCGGGTCGCGGGCGCCTATGTCCACGGCTTGTTCGAGCGCGGCGAGGCCCGCGCGGCCCTGCTGGCGCCGCTGGGCCTGGCGATCACGCCCCGCGACCACGCCTCCAGGGTCGACGCGGCCCTGGACGAGATCGCGGCGATGCTCGAGCGATCGCTCGACATCGAGGCCGTCGCGCGGATCGCGGGGCTCTAACGACCGACGAGCCGCCGGTTTCGGTGGCGCGCCCCCTCTGTCGCGCGGCAAGGTGATCCTCACGATTCCCGCGAGGACCTCGCCGCATGACGACCGCCCATCCCCGTGAGATCTCCGCCCTGCGCGCCTTCCTCCAAAGCGAGTCCGCCGGCGGGCTGCTGCTGATGGGCTCGGCCGCCCTGGCGCTGATCGTCGCCAATTCGCCCCTGGCCGAGGGTTATTTCCACGCGCTGCACGTCCAGGTCGGCGGTCTCAGCCTGGCTCATTGGGTCAATGACGGGCTGATGGCGGTGTTCTTCCTGCTGGTCGGGCTGGAGATCAAGCGCGAGACCGTCGACGGCGAGCTGTCCAGCTGGCCGCGGCGCGTGCTGCCGGGCGTCGCGGCCTTGGGCGGGATGATCGTCCCGGCCCTGATCTATGTGGCGGTCAATCTGCAGACCCCGGCAAACCTGCGCGGCTGGGCCATTCCGGCCGCCACCGACATCGCCTTCGCCCTGGGGGTGCTGTCGCTGTTGGGATCGCGGGCGCCGGCCTCGCTGAAGATCTTCCTGGCCGCCCTGGCGATCATCGACGACCTGGGCGCGATCCTGATCATCGCGGTGTTCTACACCGATCATCTGACCCTCTGGGCCCTGGGCGGCGCGGCCGCGACCTTGGTCGTGTTGGTGACGATGAACCGCCTGAAGGTGATGAGCCTGTGGCCCTATCTTATTGTCGGCGCGGCACTTTGGGTCTTCTTTCTCAAGTCCGGACTGCACGCCACCCTGGCCGGGGTGATCCTGGCCATGACCATTCCGATCACCAAGTCGCCCGCCCGGCCCGACGACGAGGATTCGCCGCTGCACCGGCTGGAGCACGGCCTGGCGCGGTGGGTGGGTTATCTGGTGGTGCCGGTGTTCGGGTTCGCCAACGCCGGCGTCGCCCTGGGCCAGGTGGGCCTGGCCGAGCTGACGGCGCCCGCCACCCTGGGCGCGTCCCTGGGCCTGTTCCTGGGCAAGCCGATCGGGGTGGGCCTGTTCTGCCTGGCGGCGATCAGGCTGGGCTGGGCGCAGCGGCCCAGCGGCGCCTCCTGGACCCAGCTGTTCGGCGTCTCGGCCCTGTGCGGCATCGGCTTCACCATGAGTCTGTTCATCAACAACCTGGCCTTCAACGCGCCCATTCTGCAGGACGAGACCAAGATCGGCGTGCTGGCCGGCTCGCTGTTGTCGGCCCTGTTGGGCTGGCTGGTGTTCAGCCTGGCGCCGCGCTCGCGGGGCCCCCACATTTCGAGCGAAACCTGATCCGGGAGCCTGTCATGCGCGCCGCCCTCGCCTCCGCCCTGCTGCTGCTGGCCGCGGCCCAGCCCGCCCTCGCCGCCCCGGCCGTTTCGACGGTCAAGGTCTCCATCGGCCCGGCCCTGGCCGACCAGGTCGACGAGATCGGCCAGCGCGACCTCGACATCCTGACCGCCGAACTGCGCCGGACCGTCGAAAAGCGGATTTCGCCGAGCCCGGACGGCGGGGTTCTGACCCTGGTCATCGACGACGCCCGGCCCAACCGGCCCACGCCGCGGCAACTGATGACCACCCAAGGGCTGTCGATGAGCAGCTTCGGCATCGGCGGCGCGCGGATCAGCGGCGACTATCTCGATCCGGCCGGCAACCGCACGCCGATCGCCTACAGCTGGTACGAAACCGACATCCGCTGGGCGCCCTACAGCTCGACCTGGCACGACGCCGAAGCCGCCTTCGACCGGCTGGCCGTTCGGCTGGCCAGGGACCAATTTGACGAGAAGCGCTGAAACGCGCGTTTCGGAGGCCTCTTGCCAGCCGTCCCGACACGGCGTCTGATCGCCGTTCATAAACGCGGGGGCAGCCCGCTCTCGACGAGGAACGCATGACCGGACGGCGCTCATCCTGGACCCTGGCGGCCTTCGCCGCGCCCAGCCTGCCCTTGGCCGCCCTGGGCCTGCCGCTGGTGGTCTATCTGCCGGAATACTATGTCAGCGAGCTTGGCCTTTCGCTTTCGGTCGTCGGCTCGGCATTCCTGTTGGTGCGGGTCGCCGACATCATCCTGGATCCGATTCTCGGCGGCATGATGGACCGCACGCGCACGGGCATCGGCCGGTTCCGGCCGTGGCTGGCCGCGGCCGCGCCCGTGCTGATGCTGGCGGCCTATTTCCTGTTCATGGCCAAGCCTGGGGTCGGGCCGCTCTACCTCTGGGGCTGGCTGGTCGTCTGCTACGTCGGCTATTCGATGGCGGTGCTGTCCCACACCGCCTGGGGCGCGGTGTTGTCGCCCGACTACCAGCAGCGCTCGCGCGTCTACGGCTGGTGGAGCGCGGGCAACGTGGTCGGGATGATCCTGGTCCTGCTGCTGCCGCCGATCCTGGCCATGATCTACAAGGGCAACCACGCGGCCGGCGTCCAGGCCATGGGCTGGTTCATCATCGCCCTGTTGCCGCTGACCTTCCTGCTGGCCATGAAGGTCGTGGGTGAAACCAATGTCCCGCCGGTCAAGCACGAGGCTGGCCTCCGGCAATATGTCGACCTGCTCAAGCGCCCGTCGGTGCGGACCCTCCTGTTCGCCGACCTGCTGATGGGCCTGGCGCCGGGCATCACCGGGGCCCTCTTCTTCTTCTTCTTCGAGCGCATCAAGGGCTTCGACAAGGCCTCGGCCGGCATCCTGCTGCTGATCTATTTCGTCGCCGCCCTGGGCGGATCGCCGATCTGGCCGGCCCTGGCCAAGAAGATCGGCAAGCACAAGGCCCTGGCCATCGCCGCCCTGATCTACGCCTTCGTCCAGGTGGTGACGGTGTTCACGCCCAGATACGACGGCGGGTCGCCGTTCAGCCCCCCGATGCTGCTGGGCATGGTGATCCTGGTGCTGGCCGGCCTGCCCTATTCCGCCGCCCCGCTGCTGGTGCGTTCGATGATGGCCGACCTCGGCGACGAGGAGCGGCTGGCCAGCGGCGTGGATCGCACCGGCCTGCTCTACGCCATCGTCAACGGCACGGTGAAGCTGGGCTACGCCCTGGCGGTCGGCGTGTTCCTGGTGTTGGCTCAGCTGGGCTTCGACCCCAAGGTTCCCAGCGCCCAGGGCGACACGGCCCTGATCGTCCTCTACGCCGTGGCGCCGGCGGTGCTGGGCCTGCTGGTGTGCGCCGTCATCCTGCGCTATCCGCTGGACGCGACCGCCCATGCCGAGATCCGCCGTCAGCTCGACGCGCGGGACGCGGCCGAGCCCCTCCCCAGTCCGAGCCCGGAACCGCATGTCTCTCCCCTCGCAGCCCCAAAGCCAGCCGCTGAATGATCCTCGGGAGAAGGACCAGCATCCGCTCTTCACCCTGATCGACATCATGGCGAAACTGCGCGATCCCGACGGCGGCTGTCCGTGGGATCTGGAGCAGACCTTCGCCACCGTCGCGCCCTACACGGTCGAGGAGGCCTACGAGGTCGCCGACGCCATCGAGCGGGGCGATCTTTCGGACCTGAAGGAGGAACTGGGCGACCTGCTGCTGCAGGTGGTGTTCCACGCGCGGATAGCCCAGGAGCAAGGCGCGTTCGACCTGGCCGGCGTGGCTTCGGCGATCAACGACAAGATGGTCCGCCGCCACCCCCACGTGTTCGGCGACCATGCCTACGAGAACCAGGACGCCCAGACCGCCGGCTGGGAGGCGCTGAAGGCCCAGGAGCGCAAGGCCAAGGCCAAGGGCGGCGTCCTCGACGACGTGCCCGCCGGCCTCCCGGCCATGACCCGCGCCGTCAAGCTGACCAAGCGCGCCGCCCGGGTCGGCTTCGACTGGCCCTCGACCGACGAGGTGCTGGACAAGCTGGCCGAGGAGGTCGCCGAGCTGAAGGTCGAGATCGCCGCGGGCGACAAGGCCAAGGCCCGCGAGGAGTTGGGCGACCTGCTGTTCGTGGTCGCCAACCTGGCCCGCAAGCTGGACGTCGAACCCGAGGACGCCCTGCGGGCCACCAACGCCAAGTTCGCGCGGCGCTTCGCGTTCATCGAGGCGCAGCTGGCCAAGGACGGCCGCACGCCGGACCAGTCCGACCTGGCCGAGATGGACGGTCTGTGGAACGCGGCCAAGGCGGCGGAGAAGGCCGCCAGATAGCTAGAACGCCGGCCAGTCGGTCAGGTCGTCGATCTCGCGCCAGGCCCGCACGCAGGCGTTGACCGGGTCCTTGCCCACGAAGATCGCCGCCTCGGCCCAGCGACGGCGCAGCAGGCCGACCAGCGGCTTGCCGTTCTGGTTGATCCATTTGCGCATCTCGGCGGGCACGGCGGTCTTCTCGCCGGCGTTCAGCTTGCGCAGCAGGGTCGAGGTCCGCAGCGCCCCGTCGCCGAGATTGTAGGTCCACGAGATCAGGGCGGCGGCCTCGTGGACCAGCAGCGGGGTCCGCACGCGGGTGTGGACGTCCTGGGCCGCGCGCTTCATGTCGCGCACCAGCAGCTTGACGGCCTGGGCCTCGGTGACGGCCGGCGTGCTGGGCGTGACCGGCTTGCCGGCCGCGTCGCGGATCGTGCCGTAGCCGATCGTCCAGGTGCCGCCCGGCAGCGCGCCGTTGTCGTCATAGGGCTGGGCGAAGAAGCCCTCCACCCGTTTGACGACGACCGTCGCGGCCGCCGGCACCGTCACGCCGTCCCAGGGATCATTGGCCATGTTCGCGCTCCGAATGCGGATTCGGAGTGTTCACCCAGGAGGCGAGCGCGGCAAGCCGGGAACGATCAGTCGCCGGTCGCCATGACCCAAACGTCGGGGAACTGCCGCTCGAACCGGCCCAGGGCCTGGGCGTCGAGACGGGCGACCAGGCGCACGCCGCCCTCGCTCTCGTCCTCGCGGCTTTCCACGCGGCCGTTGCGGTAGATCCAGGCCAGGGCCTCGCCGTCCTTGGCCGCCAGGCGCACGGCGACCGGCGGCGTGTCGTCGATCAGGGTTCCGACCCGCTTGAGCAGCTCGGCACAGCCCTCGCCGGTGACGGCCGAGACGGGAGACGCGCCCAGTCGGCGGGCCTGGCCCTCGAGGATTTCGCGGGCCTCGCCGTCGACCAGGTCGATCTTGTTCCAGACCTCGATCAGGGTCTTGCCCTCGGTCTCGTCGCCGTCGTCGCCCAGGACCTTCAGCTCGGTCAGCACCTTCTGGACGTCGCGGGCCTGGGCGTCGGTGTCCGGATTGGCCACGTCGCGCACGTGCAGCACCACGTCGGCCTCCTGCACCTCCTCGAGGGTGGCGCGGAAGGCCTCGACCAGCTCGTGCGGCAGGTCGGAGATGAAGCCGACGGTGTCGGACAGGATCGCCGGCCGGCCGTCGGGCAGCTTCACGGTGCGCAAGGTCGGATCCAGGGTCGCGAACAGCATGTCCTGGGCCACGACGCTGGCGTTGGTCAGGCGGTTGAACAGCGTCGACTTGCCGGCGTTGGTGTAGCCCACCAGGGCCACGGTCGGGTACGGGACCTTCTTGCGGGCGCTGCGGTGCAGGGTGCGGGTGCGCCGCACCTCGTCCAGCTCGCGCTTGAGCTTGCCGATCGTGCCGGCGATCAGGCGGCGGTCCAGTTCGATCTGGGTTTCGCCGGGACCGCCGGTGTTGCCCGTGCCGCCGCGCTGGCGCTCAAGGTGGGTCCAGGTGCGGACCAGGCGCGAGCGCTCGTAGTCCAGCCGCGCCAGCTCGACCTGCAGCTTGCCCTCGCGGGTGCGGGCCCGCCGGGCGAAGATCTCCAGGATCAGGCCCGTGCGGTCGATGACCTTCACGTTCAGGGCCTTTTCCAGATTGCGCTGCTGGACCGGGGTCAGCTGGTCGTCGAACACCGCCACGTCGATCTTCTCGACCTCGCAGACGGCGGCGAACTCCTCGATCTTGCCCTTGCCGAACAGCGTGGCCGGCGTGACCAGGCGCAGCGGCGCGATGGTGGTCTCGACGACGTCGAGGTCCAGCGCGATCGCCAGACCGACAGCTTCCTCGAGGCGCACATTGGGATCACGCGCCTCGAGGGCCGACTGGCCGCGCGTCGGGCGCACGGGATGGATCACGAACGCCCTGAAGATCGGCGCCGCGTGGTCGATGGATTTCGAAGTGGATTTGGTCAAACGTCAGGAATCAATCGTCTTGATCAGCGCTCGGCTCGTACAGCTGCACGGGCTGGGCCGGCATGATCGTCGAAATGGCGTGCTTGTAGACCAGCTGGGACTGGCCGTCGCGGCGGAGCAGAACGCAGAAATTGTCGAACCAGCTGACAACGCCCTGCAGCTTCACGCCGTTCACCAGGAAGATGGTCAGCGGCGTCTTCGACTTGCGCACGCTGTTCAGGAAAGTGTCCTGAAGGTTCTGTTTTTTTTCGGTCGACATGGGGATTCCCCTCTTATTGTTTTGGAGGGCCACACGCCCCCCACACAAACAAGTTCAGACTAAAGCATTTTTCGCCGGTTGGTATGACCAATCCGCGAAGAAAGTGCGCTAACGCCCCTAAACCTAGACTATCGATCTAGATCGCGGCGGCCTTGGCGCGCTCGATATAGAGACGCCGAAGCCGCGTCGCCACCGGTCCGGGCTTTCCGTCGCCGATTTGCGCGCCGTCGACGCTGACGATCGGCAGCACCAGGGTTCCGGCGCCGGTGATGAAGGCCTCGCGGGCGGCCTTGGCCTCCTCCACCGTGAACGGTTGCTCGGCGATCGGCAGGCCGGCCTCGGCGATCACCTCCAGCAGGCTGGAGCGGGTGATGCCGCGCAGGATGTTGGCCTGGGTGTCGCGGGTGCGCAGCCGGCCCTCGGCGTCGACGATCCAGGCGTTGGACGAGGCGCCTTCGGTGACCAGGCCCAGCTCGTCGACGAACCAGGCCTCGACCGCGCCGCGCTCGCGGGCGGCCTGCTTGGCCAGGCCGTTGGGCAGCAGGCCGATCGATTTGATGTCACAGCGCCCCCAGCGGTTCTCCGGCACGGTGATCACCGACTGGCCCTTGGCGGCCTTGGCCTCGGCGGCCACCCGGTCGACGCGCTTGGCGGTGGCGACGATGGCTGGCGGCACGGCCGGATTGGGGAAGGCATGGTCACGCGGGGCGACGCCGCGGGTGACCTGCAGATAGACCATGCCCTCGCGCACCTTGTTGCGGCGGATGGTCTCGCGCAGCACCACGGTCAGGGCCTTCTCGCTCATCGGATGGGCGATGCGCAGCTCGTCCAGGCTGCGCCACAGCCGCGTGAAGTGGCCTGCCGCGTCGGCCAGCTTGCCGTCGAACACCGCCCAGACCTCGTAGACGCCGTCGGCCAGTTGATAGCCGCGATCCTCGATATGCACCGCGGCCTCGCCATGGCGCACGAACCGACCGTTCACATAGGCGAAACGCGACATCTACTGTTCCTTCAAGCGTGGCTGGACGAAGAGCGGAGCTAGTTACTCTTCCTCTTCGACTCGTGCACCCGCGACGCCCAGGGATTTGAGTTTCCGGTGCAGGGCCGAGCGCTCCATGCCGATGAAGTTGGCGGTGCGCGAGATGTTGCCGCCGAAGCGCAGGATCTGGGCGTTCAGATATTCCCGCTCGAACAGTTCGCGGGCCTCGCGCAGCGGCAGGGCGATGATCCGCTCGGCCCCGATCGCCCCGGCGTTGCCGCCGGAGGGCTGTTCGTTGGCGTTCAGCATCTCGGCGGTGATCAGGTCGCCCGGCTCGCCGGAAGCCAGGATCAGCATGCGCTCGACGTTGTTGCGCAGCTGGCGGACATTGCCCGGCCAGGCCTGCACCTGCAGCGTGGCCAGGGCGTCCTCGCCCAGCCGCCGCCGCTGCAGGCCGGTGGCCTCGCAGACGCGGTCGACGAAGTAGCTGATCAGTTCGGGGATGTCCTCGCGGCGCTCCGACAGCCCCGGCACCCGCACCGGCACGACGTTCAGGCGGTGGAACAGGTCCTCGCGGAAGCGGCCGGCGGCGATCTCCTCGCGCAGCTCGCGCGAGGTCGACGAGATCACCCGCACGTCGACCTGGACGTCGTTGTCGCCGCCCACCCGGCGGAAGCGCTGCTCGACCAGGACCCGCAGGATGCGGCTCTGGGTCTCGCGCGGCATGTCGGCCACCTCGTCGAGATAGAGGGTGCCGCCATGGGCGCGTTCGAACACCCCGATCTTGCGCGGGCGGCCGTTCTCGCCCTCCTCGCCGAACAGTTCGACATCCAGGCGTTCGGGGGCCATGCCCGCGGCGCTGACCGCCACGAACTCGTTGCGCGAGCGGCTGCTGGAGCCGTGGATCAGTCGGGCCACCAGCTCCTTGCCCGAACCGGGCGGACCCGAGACCAGCACCCGGCTGTTGGCCGGCGCGACCTTGGCGATCAGCTGGCGCAGGGCCTGGGCCGCGGCCGACTTGCCCATCAGGCCGTCGGAGCTGAAGCTCTGCACCCGCAGGCGGCGGTTCTCGCGCTTGAGGTTGGCCGCTTCCAGGGCCCGCTCGACCACCAGCAGCAGGCGGTCGGACTTGAACGGCTTTTCCAGGAACTCGTAGGCCCCGCGCTTGATGGCGCTGACGGCGGTCTCGATGTTGCCGTGGCCCGAGATCATGATCACCGGCAGGTCGGGGTCGAGCGCCTTGACCATGTCGAGCAGCTCTAGCCCGTCCATGCCTCCGCCCTGCATCCAGATGTCCAGCACCAGCAGCGCGGGCTTTCGGGCCCGCAGGGCGGCCAGCGCCTGGTCGGAGTCGGCCGCCACCCGCACGGCGTAGCCTTCATCCTCCAGGATGCCGGCGACCAGTTCGCGGATGTCGACCTCGTCGTCGACCACAAGCACGTCAGCGCTCATATCATCTCCTCTACGCCGCTCTGGGCGTTGGCGGCGGCGAGCCGCGCGGTCGTGGGGAACTTCAGGATGACCCGGGCGCCGGTTCCGTTCAGCGCGTCGGTCAGGACCAGTTCGCCTTCGTGGTCCTCCATGATCCGCTTGACGATCGCCAGCCCGAGGCCGGTGCCCTTCTCGCGGGTCGTGACATAGGGTTCGGTCAGCCGGTCACGGTCGCGAGCCGGCAGGCCCACGCCGTTGTCCTCGACGACGATGCACAGGTGCTCGTCGTCCGAGACCAGGCTGGCGACGATGCGGCCCGGCGGCTCCGGCGTGGCTTGTCGGCGCGCGCCGACCGCCTCGCCGGCGTTCTTGAGAATGTTGGTCAGGGCCTGGCCGACCATCCGCGCGTCGCAGCTGATCCAGACGTCCTCGCCCGGCTCCTCCAGCGCCACCTCGGTCTCGGTGTCGACGAACCGCTGGGCGAACACCGCCTGGCGCAGCATTTCGGCCAAGTCGGCGGGGGCGAAGCGCGGTGCGGGCATCCGGGCGAACGACGAGAACTCGTCGACCATCCGGCCGATGTCGCCGACCTGGCGGATGATGGTCTCGGTGCAGCGGTCGAAGGTGTCCAGGTCGCTGGTGATGTCCTTGCGGTACTTGCGGCGGATCCGCTCGGCCGACAGCTGGATCGGGGTCAGCGGGTTCTTGATCTCGTGGGCGATCCGCCGGGCGACGTCCTTCCAGGCGGCGTTGCGCTGGGCGGCCACCAGGCGGGTGATGTCGTCGAAGGTCAGGACCAGGGTCCCGACCGCGTGGCCGGCCCCGCGGAAGCGCAGCCGCCGGGTCTCGCCGCCGCGGATCACGTCGATCTCGACCTCGGCGGTCGGCTTGCCGCCGCTGATCTCCTGGATCACGGTCTCGAGTTCCGGGGCCAGCTCGACCAGCGGCTGGCCCACGGCGTCGTCCGTCAGGGCCAGCAGGTCGCCGGCCCGGCGATTCAGGGCGGTGATCCGCCCGTCTGCGTCCAGGCCGATGACGCCGGCGCTGACGCCCGACAGCACGGTCTCGATGAACTGGCGGCGCGACTCGGCGTCCAGGCTGGCCACCCGCAGGGCGGCTTGCTGGGCCTGCAGGTCGGTGGTCATCATGTTGAAGGCGATCGACAGGGCGCGGATTTCCTCCGGGCCGATCTCGACGTCCACCCGGGCGTCCAGATCGCCGGCCGACACCCGTCCGGCCGCCTGCACCAGGCCGGAAACCGGGGCGGCGATCGAGTTGGCGGCGGCGATGCCGACCCAGACGGCGGCGACCAGCACCAGCAGGGCGGTCTCGATGTAGCTGAGGCCGAAGATCACCTGGATCCGGTCCTGGTTCTTGGCCGCCTCGCGATACGAGATCAGCGATTCCTCGGACTCGATCAGGTGGGCCAGGATGCCCTTGTCGATCGGACGGGCGACGTAGAGGTAGGCGTCGGGGAAGGCCCTCAGGCGGTAGAGGGCGCGAAACAGGTCTTCCTCGACAAAGCGCTGCGAGGTGATGTCGCCGCTGTCGGTGCGGCGGAAGCTGGAAGGCGGCGGGGCCAGGAACGGCGGGGCCGTGTCGCTCTCCGCCCGCGCCAGGATGCGGCCGTCGCGGTCCAGCACATAGGCGGCCGAGAAGCCGTTCTCCTCCATGTGCTCCTTCATGTAGTGGCCGAAGGCGACGGGCGAATCGACCAGGGTCGGCGCGGCCTGGTTCAGGGTGCCCGCCATCGGCCCGACGTGCTGGCTGATATACTCGGTCTGCTCGGTGACATAGGACCGCGCGACGGTGGCCGAATTTTCGACGACGGTGCGCACGCGTTCGCTGAACCAGGCGTCGACGCCGCGGTTGACCAGCACGCCGAAGAACAGGGCGACGATCACCGCCGGGGCCACGGCGGCCACCGAGAACAGGCCCACGAAGCGCAGGTGCAGGCGCGCGCCGGCGTCGCTGGCCCGGGCGTCGACCAGATCCAGCAGCCGCCAACCGACGATGCCGGCCACGCAGAGGATCAAGGCGAGGTTGAAGCCGAGAACGGCGAGGATGACCGTGGTGGCCGGTCCGATCGGTCCGGTGGCCGGCGGCGACGACGCCAGGCCCACGGCCGTCGCGGTCAGGGCGATCGCCACGCCATAGGCTCCGCCGAGCGTGAAGCGGGACCGCAACAGCTCTCGCCACCAGGCCCGGCTGAACCGGGTCGGCGGTCCCTCAAGCTCCAATACGGATGGAACGGACGCCATTGACCAAGTCTAAGGGGGACTGTGCCCCAAACTCAACAGGTATGTGCCAATTAAGCGTCAGCGCTGTCGTCACAATGGGGTCATTCGCACGAAACGCCCCCATTGCAGCCCTGAATCGGGACGGAAAGTCTCAGGGGTGAGATTTTACCGTCGACCGCGCGTCATCTCGACACCCAGGTCCTGGATCTTCTTGCGCAAGGTGTTGCGGTTGAGTCCCAGGATCTCCGCGGCCCGCACCTGATTGCCGCGCGTGGCCGACAGGGTCAGCTGGATCAGCGGCCGTTCGACCTCCTGCAGCACCCGGTCGTAGAGACCCGCGGCCGGCACGCCGTCGGGCTGGTCGGCGAAATGCGACGACAGGTGGCGCTCGACCAGGCTGGCCAGGGTGATCGGGCCCTCATCGGCGTGGGCGGCCGGGGTGTGGTCCTGCAGCTCGCGGTCGACGATGCGGGCGGTGATCAGCTCCTCGGCATACAGGGCGCACATGCGCCGGATCAGGTTCTCCAGCTCGCGCACATTGCCCGGCCAGGCGTGGGTCTTCATCCGGTCCAAGGCGCTGGAATCAATGGTCTTGGACGGCAGGCCTTCGCGGGCGGCGCGCAGCAGGAAGGTGCGGGCCAGGTCCGGGATGTCCTCGGTGCGGTCGCGCAGCGGCGGCAGGCGCACCGGCGCGACGTTCAGGCGGAAGAACAGGTCTTCGCGGAACAGGCCCTGCTGGATCAGGCCGCGCAGGTCGCGATTGGTGGCGGCGATGATCCGCACGTTCGGGCGACGGCCGGTCTTGGGGTTGAGCACCGGCTCGGTGCCGTCGATCACCCGCAGCAGGCGCGTCTGGGCGTCCAGCGGCATGTCGCCGATCTCGTCCAGGAACAGGGTGCCGCCGTCGGCCTCGATCAGGCGGCCCTGGTCGCCCTCCCCGCGCCCGAACAACTCGGTCTCGACCCGCTCGCGCGGCACGGCGGCCAGGTTGATGACCACGAACTTGCCGTCGCGGCGGCGACCCAGCTCGTGCAGGGCGCGGGCCACCAGCTCCTTGCCGGTGCCGCTCTCGCCGAGGATCAGGACGGTCAGGTCGGCGCCGACCAGGCGGGCGATGGTGCGGTAGACGTCCTGCATCGGGGCCGAGCGGCCGATCAGCGGCAGGCGTTCGTCGCGCATGGCCCGGGCC
This sequence comes from Caulobacter sp. Root487D2Y, assembly GCF_001427165.1. Lineage (NCBI taxonomy): Bacteria > Pseudomonadati > Pseudomonadota > Alphaproteobacteria > Caulobacterales > Caulobacteraceae > Caulobacter > Caulobacter sp. Root487D2Y. The sequence continues at coordinate 21,484 of NZ_LMFD01000016.1, read as the reverse complement.
TGGGCCTTGGAGGCCTCGGCGTCGGCCGGGCGCGACAGGGCGCGGCGCGCGGCGGCCGTGACGTCGTCCAGGTCGAAGGGCTTGGAGACGTATTCGAAGGCGCCCGCGTCGGCGGCGTTGACCGCCGTCAGCAGGGTGTTCTGGGCGCTCATCACGATGATCGGCAGCTTGGGCCGTTCCTTGCGGATGCGCGGCAGCACGTCGAAGACGTTCTCGTCGGGCATCATCACGTCGGTGACGACCAGGTCGCCCTCGCCGTCCATCACCCACTTGAGCAGGGTCGTGGCGTTGCCCGTCGCCCGCACCTGATAGCCAAGCCGAGTGAAGGCCTGGCTGAGCACCAGGCGCACAGAGCTGTCGTCGTCGGCGATCAGGATCTTCTTGCTGGCGGCGTTCATGCGTGGGCGTCTCCAGTGGAGGGAACGAGCTTTTCGGTCGTCATCGGCAGCAGCACGCGGAACACCGTGCGGCCGGGCTCGGATTCGAAGTCGATCAGGCCGCCGTGGCTGGTCACCAGCTTGGTGACCAGGGCCAGGCCCAGACCCGTGCCGTTGGCCTTGGTCGTGACGAACGGCTGGAACAGGTGGTCGCGCAGGCTGGAGGGCACGCCAGGACCGTTGTCCTGCACGCGGATCTCGATCGGCGCGCCGGCGGAGGCCTTGCCGTCGGCGCCGCGCACCCGCACGCCGGGGCGCCAGGCGGTGTGGATCGACAGCGAGCCCTGGCCGTCGCCCCGCGAATGGGCGGCCTCGGCGGCGTTCTTGACCAGGTTCAGGAACACCTGGATCAGATGGTCCTCGTCGCCCCAGACGTCGGGCAGCGACGGATCGTAGTGCTCGCGCAGGTCCAGGCCGTCGGCGACGCCGTTGACGACCAGGGCGCGGACGCGGTCCAGCACCTGGTGGATGTTCACCGCCTCGCGCGGACCGGGGACCTCGTCGGAGAAGGCTTCCATCCGGTCGACCAGCCGGCGGATGCGGTCGGTCTCGTCGACGATCAGCTGGGCCAGGGGCTGGTCGGCGGCGCTGGCGCCGGTCTTCAGCAGCTGGGCCGCGCCGCGGATGCCCGCCAGCGGGTTCTTGATCTCGTGGGCCAGCATGCGGCCCAGGCCGACCACCGAGCGCAGGCCGGCGGCGTCGGAGGCCCGCTCGACGCCCAGCACGCCCTTGACGTGCAGGGTCAGCATCACCGAACCGTCGCCCAGCGGCGCGGCGGCGCCGTCCGCCTCGAACGGCGGCTGGCCGAACAGATTGACCTCGACCCCGTGTTCGCGGACCAGGGCTCCCTCGAACAGGGCGCGGTCCATCATCGAGACCAGGACCGAGCCCGGCGGCAGGGCGGCGCGGAAGCGACCGCGGGCCAGCAAGGACAGGCCCTGCCCGAACAGGGCCTCGGCGGCTTCGTTGACCGCCACCAGCGCGCCCTCGCGATCGATCACCAGGGCGGGCTCGGGGCTGAGGTCGAAGGCGGCGATCTTCAGGCTGTCGGCGACCTTGGTCGGGGCGATGCGGGCGTGATCGGTCATGCGGCCAGCCTCCGATCCCGCAGCCACAGGGCGGCCAGGCCGTCCTCGATCGCGGCGGGCTCTTCCAGCCGGCACAGGGCGGCGCGGGCGGCGCGGCGCGCCTCCTCGCTGTCGGGCCAGGGCGCGGCGTCGATGTAGGAGGCCAGGTGCTTGCGGAACATCTTCAGCCCCAGCGCCTGGCCGTAGAAGTCCAGGCTGCGGCGGAAATGGGTGACGACGATGGCCAGACGTTCCTCGGCGTCGGGTTCGCGGAAGCCCTCGCCCCGCAGCGCCGCCTCGATGGCCTGGGCGATCCAGGGGCGGCCATAGACCCCGCGTCCGATCATCACCCCGTCGGCGCCGGACTGATCCAGGGCCAGGCGGGCGGTGTCGCCGTCGACGATGTCGCCATTGACCAGCACCGGCACGCCGACCGCCTGCTTGACGGCGGCGACGGCCTCCCAGTCGGCCTCGCCCTTGTAGAACTGGCAGCGGGTGCGGCCGTGGACGGTGATCGCCTGGGCGCCGGCGTCGACGGCCCGGCGGGCGATGTCGGCGGCGTTGCGGCTGTCGTCGTCCCAGCCCAGGCGCATCTTGACGGTGACCGGCACGTCCACGGCGCTGACGGCGGCGGCGACCAGGGCCTCGGCCAGGTCCGGCTCGCGCATCAGGGCCGAGCCCGAGGCGACCCCGCCGGTGACCATCTTGGAAGGACAGCCGAAATTCAGGTCGATGATCTGGGCCCCGGCGTCGGCGGCCATTCGCGCGCCTCGACCCATGAAGACGGGATCGCGGCCGACCAGCTGGACGACCATCAGCGGCAGGCCGTCGCCGACCGCGGCGCGACGCACGGCGTCGGGGCGTCCCCGCGCGAACTCGGCGCAGGCCACCATCTCGGTCGCCACATAGGCCGCGCCCAGGCGGGTGGCGGTTTCCCTGAAAGGCAGGTCGGAAACGCCTGTCATCGGCGCGATCCAAACACGCCCAGGCACTTCGACCTTGCCGACTGCGAGACTCTTGCTCATTTTATATGCATCCCCACCGCACTGTTTTTAGGCAATTTGTGCGGCGCAGTAAACCCTCTTCTCTAGACAAGCCGCGTCGGGCGGCTAAACAGCCCGGATGACCTTCTCCGCCGTCATCGTCGCCGCCGGTTCCGGAACCAGGGCCGGCTCCGGCCAGGCCAAGCAATGGCGTGTTTTGGCTGGAAAAATCGTCCTGCGCTGGTCGGTGGAGGCGCTGCTGGGCGGCGGCGCGCAAAAGCTTGTGATCGTGGCCGATCCCGGCGCCAGGTCGATCTTGGACTCGGCCCTGAACGGACTTTCCGGCTGGACGACGACGCCGGGCGGCGCGACTCGCGCCCTCTCCGTCCAGGCGGGTCTGGCCGCCCTCGCCGACCGCCCCGCCGGTGAGCCGGTGCTGATCCACGACGCGGCCCGCCCCTTCCTCGGCGCCGCAACAATTCAAGCCGTGCTGAAAGGCCTGGAAGACGCCGATGGCGCGATTCCGGCCTTGCCCGTGGCCGACACGCTGAAAAGCGGGGCGCTCGACGCGGCCGTCGTCACAAAACCGCGTCACGATCTGTGGCGGGCCCAGACCCCTCAGGCCTTCCGCCGCGACCGGCTGCTGGCCGCCTACGCGGCCTGGACGGGTCCGGACGAACCGACCGACGACGGCCAGGTGGTCGAACGCCACGGCGGCCGGGTCGTGGTCGTCCCCGGCGACCCCATGCTGATGAAACTGACCTATCCGGAGGACTTCGCCATGGCCGAACAGCTCGCCGGCCGCGCCCGGATCACCCGCATGGGCCAGGGCTTCGACGCCCACCGCTGGGGGCCCGGCCAATCCGTCTGGCTGTGCGGCGTGGAGATCGCCCACGACGAGACCCTGATCGGCCATTCCGACGCCGACGCCGGCCTGCACGCCCTGACCGACGCCATCCTGGGGGCGATCGGCGAAGGCGACATCGGCGACCATTTCCCGCCCACCGATCCGCAATGGAAGGGCGCGGCCTCGGACAAGTTCCTGATCCATGCCGTGGATCTAGTCCGTCAACGCGGCGCAGCCTTGGTCAATGTCGACGTGACGCTGATCTGCGAGCGGCCGAAGATCAAACCGCACCGGGCGGCCATGCGCCGGCGCCTGGCCGCGATACTCGACCTCCCGCTGGATCGGGTCAGCGTCAAGGCGACCACCACCGAGGGCATGGGCTTCACCGGCCGTGGCGAAGGTCTGGCGGCGCAGGCGATCGCCGTGGTCGAGACGCCGGCCTAGGACGAAGATGGGGACACACACTCACCCCATCCACATTGCCATTTAACCGCAGACCGTGATGTGAGTGTGTGTCCCCGCCTCGAGGCGCAGGAGTCCCCGATGTTCCCGCTCGAAATCCAGACCCTGGCCCGCCTGCTGATCGACGAAGCGCGCGGGAAGTCCCTGCGGCTGGCCACGGCCGAGAGCTGCACCGGCGGGCTGGTGGCCGGGGCGATCTGCAACATCGCGGGCGCGTCAGACGTCTTCGAGCGGGGCTTCGTCACCTACACCAACCGCGCCAAGTCCGAGATGCTGGGCGTGCCGGGCGACCTGATCGCCGACCATGGGGCGGTGTCCGAAGTGGTGGCGCGGATGATGGCCGAGGGCGCGCTGGAGGCCAGCAACGCCCATGTCGCCGTCTCGATCACCGGCGTGGCGGGACCTGGCGGCGGCTCGCCGCTGAAACCCGTGGGCACGGTGCATTTCGCCGTGGCCCGCGCCAACCGTTCGGTCGTTCACCGCCACGAACTGTTCGACGGCGAGACCCGCGAGGGCGTGCAACTGGCCGCCGTGCGCACGGCGCTGGAGATGATGCGCGAGGCGGTGGCCTAGATGCCGGAAGCCGCGCCCAGCGACTGGCGGCGGTTCGTCGGCCTGGAGCTTTCGCGGGCCGCCCTGGCCAAGGCGGCGACGCGCAAGACCGAGCTGCGCCACGCCGTCCGGGTGTCGGCGGCGGTCGTGGCCGCCTACGCCCTGGCCAGCCTGCTGCGCCTGCCGCAGGGCTATTGGGCGGTGTTCACCGCCGTGATCGTCGTCCAGGCCAGTCTCGGCGCCACCATCACGGCCTCGATCGAACGGCTGATGGGCACCGTCGTGGGCGCGGCGGTCGGAGCCGGGGCCGCCATGCTGCACGCCCGCTGGCCCGAGGCCGGCGGGCCGATCCTGGCGGTCACCGCCGCCCTGCTGGCCTTCCTCGCCGCCGTCCGTCCGGCGTTCAAGGTGGCGCCGATCACCGCCGTGATCATGCTGATCGGCACGACCACCCACATGGACCCGCTGGTCGCCGCCGTCCTGCGGACGGCCGAGATCACGGTCGGCAGCGTGGTGGGCATCGCCGCCACCCTGCTGATCTTCCCGGCCCGAGCCCACGCCACGGTGATCGAGACCACCGACAAGGTGGCCGCCCTGTTGGCCGAGCTGCTGGAGCACTACGCGCTGAAGCTGAAAGGCGGCGAGACCGATCTGGAGGCCCGCGGCCACTACGACGACACGCTGAAGGCCCTGTCCAAGCTGCAGACCGCCATGACCGAGGCCGAGCGCGAGAGCGCCAGCCGGTTGAGCGACCATTCGGTCACCGAGGCCCTGCCCCGCACTCTCTGGCGACTGCGCAACGACAGCGTGATGATCGGCCGGGCGCTGCGCGAGGCCTTCCCGTCGCCGGGCCTGGCCCTGCCCTCGGCGGCCATGCTGAACGCCAGCGCGGGCTTCCTGCGGGCCTGCGCGGCCCTGCTCTCGGGTGGTCCCCGCCTTGACCGCGTCGCTTTCGCCGAGGCGCACCGGGGTTTCCAGACCGCCGTCGAGACCCTGCGGGCCGGCGGCGGCACCCGCGCCCTGGCCTTCGACGACGCGGCGCGAGTCTTTGGCCTGGTGTTCGCGATCGAGAACCTGTTCGGCAATCTCGGCGACTTCGAGGAACGGGTCGAGGAAACGGTGGGCAAGCGTGCCTAGCCGATCCTGGGCGATCCAGGGCTAGGCAGGACGCGGGCGCGCCACTAGCTAAGGTCCATGACCACCCTGGCTCTCACCGTCTTTCAAGGTCGCGCCGGCGACCGCAATCCCCGCGGCGCGGCCGGCGCCCTGGCCGTCGGCGCCGCCCTGGAAGCCCGCCTGGACCTGCGCGCCGAGCGGGTGGGCGCGCCGGCTCCGCCGCTGGCGGCCGGATGGTCGGAGGAACTGGAGGCCGCGCGCCCGGGCCTCGAGGCCCTGGCCGCGCGGCTGGACGCCGTGCTGGCCGACGGCAAGGCCTCGCTGGTGACCCAGGGCCGTTGCGCGACCTCGATCGCCGCCCTGCCCGTCGTTCTGCGCCATCATCCCGACGCCCTGATCGTCTGGTTCGACGCCCACGGCGACTGCAACCAGCCGGCACAGTCCACCACCGGCTATCTGGGCGGCATGGTGCTGACCGGGGCCGCCGGGGTCTGGGACACCGGGCTGGGCCGAGGGCTGGACCTGACCGACGTCGTCCTGGTCGGGGCGCGGGACCTGGATCCGTGCGAGGCCGCCCTGGTCGCCGCCGGCGGGCCGCGTCTGGTGGCGGCCGGCTCCGGGATCGGGCCGCGCCTAGCCGCCGCGATCGGCGATCGACCGGTCTATGTCCACCTCGATTGCGATGTGCTGGAGCCGGGCCTTGTCCCGACCGAGTACAGCGTCGAGGACGGTCTGAGCTTCGACGACCTGCGCGAGGCCTGCGCCGTCCTGGCCGGCAACCAGGTGATCGGCCTGGAGATCGCCGAGTTCGAGGACGTCTTCGTCCGGACGGGCGCGCCCGGCGACGTCGGGGCCCTGCTGGACGTACTGGCGCCGCTGCTCGACCGGCTGGCGGCCTAACCGGCCAGGTACGGCTTGTAGCTCTTTTCCTCGACGATCTCCGAACCGACCAGGCTGTTGATCTGGCGCTTCACGGCGGCGCGGCGGTCGTTGTCGATATAGACCCGGCGGGCCAGCGCCACGAACGTCGGGCCGAAATCCTGGCGGCGCTCGCAGTCGCGCTTGCCGTCCTCGATGTCCCACAGGGCGGCGTTGATCTCGGTCAGCTGGGCGACCAGCTCCTCCAGCTCGGACGACGGCAGGAGCGCGCGCGCGGCGGTCGCCTCCAGTAGGGCCAACTCGGCCTTGACGTTGGCTTCCTTGGCCGGATCGCCGATCCGCGCCGCCTTGACCCGCAGGATGGTGATCTTGTCGATCAGTTCACCGGCCGAGACGGGAGCGAGGATGGGCATTCAGGAAGCTCCGGCGATCAGATGTTGCAGGGCGGCGTCGACCACGTCCAGCGGCAGGGCGGCCATGCCCTGTCCGTAGTCTTCCGCGACCAGCAGCTCAAGACGCCGCGCGGCGGGACGGAACTTGACGGCCTTGCGATGGTCCTTCTGCAGCGACAGCAGCGGCGCGCCGCCGGCCGCCAGCATGTGGCCGGGGCCGGCGTCGTTGGCGACGGCGGCGGTCAGCCGGCCGGCCAGGGCGATGGCCAGCAGCGGGCCCTTCACCTCGGTGAAACCGTCCGTGCGGTCCTTCTCCGGGAACAGGGCTGTCGGGACGGCCTCGCGGGCGGTCCGGGCGTCGGCCGCCTCGTCCGGGCCGAAGAAGAACACCGCCTTGCGGCCGGACGCCTCGATGCGGCGGGCCAGGTCCAGATAGCGCTCCAGCGGCCAGCGCTTGTCCTGGCCGCCCGCGCCGGGCGCCAGGCCGACATAGGCCGGTCCGTCACCCTCGGCCGGCAACAGCGCGCGGGCCGCGGCGGCGGCGTCGGGATTGGTCAGGGTCAGCGGGCGCGGAGCCCCGTTCCCTTCGGTCGCCAGGGCCAGCAGCCTCGCCAGGCGCTCGACGACGGCGACCGGCCAGTCGGGCTGGCGCGCCTGGGCGGCGGCCGAGACGAAGCCGCGCCCCTTTCCGTCTTTCGGGGCCGCCCGGCGGGCCACCAGGCTGCGGCGCAGGTTCTCCTGGGTGTCGATCACCAGGTCGAAGGTCCGGCCGCCGAACGGCTTGACCCACGGCAGGACGTCCAGGGCCGCGTCGCCTGTCGGGCCGTCGGTCAGGACCTCGTCGATATAGCCGGCCACCACGGCCCTCAACGGCCCGGCATAGACGGTCTCGCCCTTGGCCGCGCACCAGGTGATCCTGGCCTCGGGAAAGGCGGCGCGAAGCCCGGCGATGAACGGCAGCTTGATCAGGCCGTCGCCGATCACCTCGCCCATGGAATAGATCAGGATGGTTTGGACCATGGCTCCCGCTTAGGCCGCCGCCCGCGTCGGGGTCAATGCCGAGAGAAAGAGTGAGTAATCACTTGCGTGTTCCCGAAGCTGTGCTAGCGTACGGCCCATGAACGCCAAGCCCAAGATCGAACGCGCCGCCCTCGAGATCTTCGTCGACAAGGGCGTCGATGCGGCCACTACCAAGCTGATCGCCGCCAAGGCCGGGGTGTCGGAGGGCGCGATCTACCGCCACTGGAAGAGCAAGGACGAACTGGCCGTGGGCCTGTTCATGGCCACCCATCGCCGCCTGTCGGACCTGATCGCCGTCAACGCCGACCTGGCGACCGGCATCCAGGCCAAAGCCGCCGCCGTGGTCCGCGCCTATTGCACCGTGGCCGACGAGGACTGGCTGCTGTTCGCCTTCCACCTGCTGCAGCTGCACCATTTCCTGCCCTACTATCAGGAGGACGGCCGCGATCCGGTGAGCGTGGTCGAGGGGTTGATCAAGCGAGCGATGATGGACGCCGAGCTGCCGCCGGGCGATCCGCGCGTGGTCGCCGCCATGGCCATCGGCGTGATCACCCAGACCGCCCAGAACAAGGCCTATGGCCGCCTGGGCGACGACGCCCTCTCGGCCCACGCGCCCCTGATGACCGCGGCCGTCCAGGCCGTGCTTTCCGCCCGCTAAGCCCCCTCGCCCACCAAGGACAACGAACCATGCGCAGCGCGCTGTTCAACGCCTATTACTGGGTTCTGTCGATCTTCTACGGCCTGTCGGCCGCCCTCTCCGCCCTGCTTCCGGGCCGCAGACCTATCGCCTTCGCCCTGCGGCTCTACAGCCAGCGGATGATCTGGGCGCTGCGCGTGCTGGCCGGCGTGAAGATCGAGCTGAAGGGCCAGGAAAACCTGCCCAAGGGCGCCTTCATCATCGCCGCCAAGCACCACAGCTGGGGCGACGGCTTCGTGATGTTCGCCAATGTCGAGAACCTCAGCTTCGTGACCGGCGACCACCTGGAGAGGTTCCCGCTGGTCGGCCGGATCCTCAAGAAGTTCGGGGCCATCGTGGTCGACAGCTGCGGCGGTCCGGAAGCCCGCGCGGCCCTTTCCAAGAGCGCCGCCCAAGTGGCCGCCGAGGGGCGCCGCATCCTGATCTATCCGGAGGGCCACCTGGCCGCGCCGGGCGAGCGGTTCCGCTACCGCACCGGCGTCTATCACATGAGCCAGGACTTCGGCCTGCCGGTCGTGCCGGTGGCGACGAACCTGGGCTGCTTCTGGAAGCAGACCGACAAGAGCAAGACCGCCGGCCAGGCCACGGTCGAGTTCCTGCCGCCGCTGCCCGAGGGCCTGTCCAAGGCCGAGTTCATGGCCCGGATGGAAGACGTCATCGAGACCCGCACCAACCATCTGATCGCCCAGGCGCGGGGCGAGTCGGTCAAGCCGTCGGTGCTGGTGGAGTGGAATGGGCGCAAGAACGTGGCGGCGTCGGCGGAGACCCGAGCGGCCTGACTTCCGCCGAGTGGCCGCGCCAAGGATTGGAGGGAGTCTTGATCGTGCGAGTGGGGCTTCTTGTACTTTCGTTCCTCTTGGCTTTTTTGGCTTGCGTCATGGCGCGGGAGGTCCGGTCGGGCGCGGATCCTTGGATCTGGGCGCTGGCCTTCCTCCTTCCGCCGCTGTGGATCGCGACGGTCGTCGGAAGCTGCAGGATCGGGCGGTTTGGCGCCTTGGTAACGAAAGGCGCGCTCCCCGCCCCGTCGGGCGTGTGCGCGGTGTTGACCACGACTTGTTATTCCTCTTTGGGGCGATAAATTCTAACTCACCTCCATAGATTGGGTCGCCTGACATGTCGTCGACCGACACCTCGATCAACGCCGACGGAGCGCGGCCGCCTCGCGCGAGGGCCTCGAAGGGCAAGCGCGTCCTGGCCGTCGTCGTCGGGGCGATCTGGCTGGTGCTGACGGTTCCGGCGCTGGGCTTGGCCGCGATGTCGGTGATGGCGTCGGACGGCGGCGTGAACGCGGCCATCTACACGTTCGTCTACGCCTGCTTCGCCCTGCCCTTGACGACGTTGCTGGCCTCGGTCGGCGGTTTCGTCAGCGGCGCGACCGGCCGGATGCGGTGGGTGGCCATCGCCTCGGCCGGACCGTTCATCGCGTTGCTGGTGGCCTTCGGAGCGATCGCGGCCGGCGCGGGGACGGCGCCGACGGCCTGACGCCCGAGCGGGTCTAGAGATCGACCGGACATTCCGCCGGAACCGGAACGAACGTCCCGTCCTCCCGGCGCTGGTCGAAATGCTTCGTGGCGCAGCCGGTCGAGCACAGGATGCCCTGGTCCGACCAGTACAGCGGCGCGTGGTCCTCGTGGCGGAACGCCGGCGCGCCCCAGGCCAGGCCGCATTCCACGCAGGCGGGGGTCTTGGTCAGCATCAGTCCAGAGCCTCGGGCGCCGGCTGAATCGTCACGCTCTCGCCGCAGCCGCAGGCGTCGGTCTCGTTCGGGTTGTTGAACACGAACTTGGACGACAGCTTGGTGGTCTCGTAGTCGATCGTGGTGCCGATCAGGAACAGCACGGCCTTGGGATCGATCAGGATGGTCACGCCCTGGTCCTCGACCACCTCGTCGATCGGACCCTTCTCGGCGGCGTATTCGAAGATGTATTCCGACCCCGCGCAGCCGCCGTTCTTCACGCCCACGCGCAGCCCGGCATAGGGCTTATCGGCCCGGTCCATGATCTCCTTAACCCGCGCGGCGGCGGCCGGGGTCAGGGAGACGACCTTGGGACGGGGGCGACGAACGCGGGGGGTGACGGCGGCTTCCATGGGATTCGAACCGATCAGAACATGTTCAGTTGCAGCTTGGCCTCGTCGCTCATCCGCGAGGGATCCCACGGCGGCTCGAAGACCAGGTCGACGTGACACGACTTGATGTCCGGCAGCTCCATCACCGCATCGCGCACCCAGCCCGGCATTTCCCCGGCCACCGGGCAGCCCGGGGCGGTCAAGGTCATGTCGATGGCCACGTCCTTGTCGTCGCTGATGTCGACCTTGTAGATCAGGCCCAGCTCGTAGATGTCGACCGGGATTTCGGGGTCGAACACCGTCTTCAGCTTCTCGATCAGCTGGTCGGTCAGGCGATCGAGCTCGGCCTGGGAGAGCACGGACGTGGTGGCGGGTTCGGTCATGTCAGCTCAACTGAAGAAACTGCGGGCCTTGGCCAGCGCGCTCACGAACGCGTCGGCCTCGGCCATGGTGTTATATAGGGCGAACGAGGCGCGTGCGCTCGATGTAACGCCGAACCGCTTCATCAGCGGCTCGGCGCAGTGGGCGCCGGCGCGGACGGCCACGCCGTAGCGGTCCAGCACCTGGGCCACGTCATGGGCGTGGGCGCCTTCGACCACGAAGCTCAGCACCGCGCCCTTGCCCGGGGCCGTGCCCAGGATCCGCACGCCATTGACGCCGTCCAGCTGGTCGATGACCCGCTGGTAGAGCGCGTGCTCGTGGGCCAGGGCCGCGTCGCGGTCGATGCCGTTCAGCCAGTCGATGGCCGCCCCCAGGCCGACAGCCTCGAGGATCGCCGGGGTGCCGGCCTCGAAGCGGTGCGGCGGGTCGGCGTAGGTGACGGCTTCCATCGACACCGAGCCGATCATTTCGCCGCCGCCCTGATAAGGCGGCAGGGCCGCCAGGCGTTCGGCCTTGCCGTACAGCACGCCGATGCCGGTGGGGCCGTACAGCTTGTGGCCGGAGAAGACGTAGAAATCGACGTCCAGGGCCTTCACGTCGACCTTGCTGTGGACGATGGCCTGGCAGCCGTCCAGCAGCACCGGCGCGCCGGCCGCGTGGGCCAGGCGGACGATCTCGGCGGCGTCGTTGATGGTGCCCAGCACATTCGACATGTGGCTCATGGCCACCATCCTGGTGCGGTCGCTCAGCAGGCCCTTATAGGCCTCCATGTCCAGCCGGCCGTCGTCGGTGACGGGGACGAATTTCAGAACCACGCCGTAGCGCTCGCGCAGGAAGTGCCACGGCACGATGTTGGCGTGGTGCTCCATCTGCGAGAGGACGATCTCGTCGCCGGCCTTCAGCGACCGCCCGAAGGTGTCGGCCACCAGGTTGACCGCCTCGGTGGCGCTCTTGGTCCAGACGATTTCCGACGGCTCGGCGTTGATGAACTTCGCTACTGTTTCCCTAGAGTTTTCATAGGCTTGCGTCGTTTCGTTGGCGAGCGTATGCAGGCCGCGGTGGACGTTGGCGTAGCTGGTGCGGGCCAGGCCGGTCATGGCTTCCAGGACTGCTTCCGGCTTCTGGGCGCTGGCGGCGCTGTCCAGATAGACCAGCGGCTTGCCGTGCACCTGGCGGGCCAGGATCGGGAACTGGGCGCGGATGGCGTCCACATCAAATGGTGCGTCGAAGGCCATGACTAAACTCCTCCCCTGCGTAGCGGGGGAGGTGGCGCGCTGCGAATACGCAGCGTGACGGAGGGGGCGTCACGGAGGTCGGCGCAGGACCCCCCCTCCGTCGGCTTCGCCGCCACCTCCCCCGTTTCACGGGTGAGGAGAAGGAAGGATGCGATCATTCCGCCCTCCCCAGCCTGGTGGCGACCCAGGCGGCGGCGATCTCGCGCGCGCCGTCGTGCTCGATGCGCTCGACCACCTCGCCGAGGAAGGCCTGGGTCAGCATGGCCTTGGCCTCGACCTCGGGAATGCCGCGCTGGCGGGCGTAGAAGATCTGCTGGTCGTCCAGGGCGCCGATGGTGTTGCCGTGGGCGCAGGCGACGTCGTCGGCGAAGATCAGCAGCTCGGGCTTGGCGTCGACCTCGGCCTTGTCCGACAGGATCAAGGCGTGGTGGCCCATGCGGGCGTCGGTCTGGTCGGCGCCGGGCTGAACGACGATCCGACCCTGGAACACGCCGCGCGCCTGGTCGTCGACGACGCCCTTGGTCAGCTGGCTGGTGATTCCGTCGACGCCGCCGTGGGTGACGACCGTGGTCTGGTCGGCGTGGCGCTGATTTTCGAGGATGTAGACGCCGTCCAGCCGCACCTTGGCGTGGGCGCCGGGGTGGTTGATGCGGGTCTCGACCCGCTGGCGTCGGGCGCCGGTGGTCAGGACGGTCTGGTTGAAGGTCGCGCCGGGAGCCAGATCGACCTCGGCGGTGACCACGTCGATGGCCTCGGCATGGTCATCGACCAGAACGATGCGCTCGACGCGGGCGCCCTCGCCCACCGCGATGTCCAGGGTGACGTCCGAGAAGTAGCCGCCCGCCCGGCCCTCGTGGCTTTCCAGCAGGACCAGGGTCGTGTCGGGCTCGACGACGATCGCATAGGCGGCGGCGTGGGCCGCGCCCTCGGTGGCCGAGACGAAACGCAGGGCGACGACATCGCCCGCGTCGCCGGCGGCGGCGTGGCGCTGGCGGCCGTTGACGAACAGGATCTCGTCGGCGGCCAGGCCGTCGAACGGCCCGGCGGCGACCTCGCCGTCCACCGCCGGCGAGGCCGGCGGCACGGCGCGGATCAGGCCGCGCAGGTCGGTCCAACGCCAGTCCTCGTCGCGGCGCGACGGCAGCTGGGTCAGGTCGCCGGTCTTGAGGGCGGAGGCGAGGGTCATGCGCAGGTCCTCCCCCCGTGGGGGAGGTGTCGGCGCGCAGCGACGACGGAGGGGGGAGTGTTCGGCAGGTTCAGCCCACTCCCCCCACCGATCGCTTCGCGATCGCCTCCCCCACAGGGGGAGGTTCTGAGCTGTGCGAGCCCGCTCATGCAGCAGCACTCGTGTACTTGTCGTAGCCCTCGGCCTCGAGCTGCAGCGCCAGCTCCGGGCCGCCCGAGGCGACGATGCGGCCGGCGGCCAGCACGTGGACTCGGTCGGGTTTGATGTAGTCCAGCAGGCGCTGGTAGTGGGTGATGACCAGCATGCCGCGATCGGGGGCGCGCAGGGCGTTGACGCCTTCGGACACGATCTTCAGGGCGTCGATGTCCAGGCCCGAGTCCGTCTCGTCCAGGATCAGGAACTTGGGCGAAAGCATCGCCATCTGAAGGATTTCCATCCGCTTCTTCTCGCCGCCCGAGAAGCCGACGTTCAGGCCGCGCTTGAGCATGTCGAAGTCGATCTTCAGCGCCGCGGCCTTTTCCTTGGCCAGCTTCAGGAAGGCCGGGGCGGCGATCTCGTCCTCGCCGCGCGCCCGGCGCTGGGCGTTGAGGGCCGTGCGGATGAAGGTCAGGGCCGGAACGCCCGGGATCTCCAGCGGGTACTGGAATGACAGGAACACGCCCTTGGCGGCCCGCTCGTTAGGCTCCAGGGCCAGCAGGTCCTCGCCGTTCAGGGTGGCCGAGCCCTCGGTGACCTCATAGCCGCCCCGGCCGGTCAGCACATAGGACAGGGTCGACTTGCCCGCGCCGTTCGGCCCCATGATGGCGTGAACCTCGCCCGCCGGCACGTCGAGCGTCAGGCCCTTGAGGATCGGCTTATCGCCGACAGTGGCGTGGAGGTTTTCAATCTTAAGCATGGGTCTCATTGGTCTTTTCGGGCGTGGCCGCGCTGTTCAGCGGCTCCAGCAGTTCAATTCGGTTGCCGAACGGGTCGTCGACATAGACGCGGTCGTAGCCTTCCAGCGGCTCGTCGTCGTTCAGGGCGTAGCCGGCCTGAGCCAGCCGCGTCTTCAGCGCGTCCAGCTCCGCGACTAGCAGCCCCGGATGCGCCTTGCGGGCCGGGCGGAAGTCGGCCTCGACGCCGAGGTGGATCTTCAGCGTCTGGCTCTCGAACCAGCAGCCGCCCCGCTTGGCCAGGTGCGGCGGCTTGGGCGTTTCGGGCAGGCCGAGCACGTCGCCATAGAAGCCGCGCGCGGCGGCTTCGCCGCCGGCCGGCATGGCCAACTGGACGTGATCGATGGCCAGCAGCATCAGCCGACGCTGCCTTCCAGCGAGATCGCCACCAGCTTCTGGGCCTCGACGGCGAATTCCATCGGCAGCTGCTGCAGCACGTCCTTGACGAAGCCGTTGACCAGTAGAGCCACGGCCTCTTCCTGCGACAGCCCGCGCTGCTGGCAATAGAACAGCTGGTCGTCCGACAGACGGGTGGTTGTGGCCTCGTGCTCGAACACCGAATGGCCGTTGCGGGCCTCGATGTACGGGACCGTGTGGGCCGCGCAGGTCTTGCCGATCAGCAGGCTGTCGCACTGGGTGAAGTTGCGCGCGCCCTTGGCCTTCGGGTGAGCCGAGACCAGGCCGCGATAGGTGCTGGTCGACTTGCCGGCGCTGATGCCCTTGGCGACGATCCGCGAGCGGGTGTTGGCCCCCAGGTGGATCATCTTGGTGCCGGTGTCGGCCTGCTGGTGGCCGTTGGTCACGGCGATCGAGTAGAACTCGCCCGACGAGCCCTCGCCGCGCAGCACGCACGACGGGTACTTCCAAGTGATGGCCGAGCCGGTCTCGACCTGGGTCCACGACACCTTGGAGCGGTCGCCGCGACAGTCGGCGCGCTTGGTGACGAAGTTGTAGATGCCGCCCTTGCCGGTTTCCGGATCGCCCGGATACCAGTTCTGGACGGTGGAATACTTGATCTCGGCGTCGTCCAGCAGCACCAGCTCGACCACGGCCGCGTGCAGCTGGTTCTCGTCGCGCATCGGGGCCGTGCAGCCCTCCAGGTACGAGCAATAGGCGCCCTTGTCGGCGATGATCAGGGTGCGCTCGAACTGGCCGCTGTCCTTGGCGTTGATGCGGAAATAGGTCGACAGCTCCATCGGGCAGCGCACGCCCGGCGGGATGTAGACGAACGATCCGTCGCTGAAGACCGCGCTGTTGAGGCAGGCATAATAGTTGTCCGACGTCGGCACGACCGAGCCCAGGTACTGGCGCACGAGCTCCGGGTGCTCGCGGATCGCCTCGCTCATCGAGCAGAAGATCACCCCGACCGCCGCCAGCTCCTTCTTGAAGGTGGTGACGACGCTGACGCTGTCGAACACCGCGTCCACGGCGTAGCGCGGCGCGCCCTCGACGCCGGCCAGCACGGCCTGCTCCTTCAGCGGGATGCCCAGCTTCTCGTAGACGGCCAGGATCTCGGGATCCACCTCGTCCAGGCTCTTGGGTCCGGCCTTGGTCGAGGGGGCGGCGTAGTAGTAGCTGTCCTGGTAGTCGATCTTGGGGAAGTCGACCTTGGCCCAGGTCGGTTCTTCCAGCTCAAGCCAGCGACGATAGGCGTCCAGGCGCCAGTCCAGCATCCACTGGGGCTCGTCCTTCTTGGCCGAGATGAAGCGCACGATGTCCTCGGAGAGGCCCTTGGGGGCGAACTCCTGCTCGATATCGGTCGTGAAGCCGTGCTCGTACTTCTCGAGCGCTGCGACAGTTTCAATGGTCTGCTTGACCGCGGCCATTACGCCACCTCCCGGCGACGGGCGCCGATACGCGAATAGGCGGCGAGCCAGGCGTCGCCGCAGGAAATCCAGTCTTGCTCGGTCGTGGCCCAGCCGCCGCTGACGCGCAGGGCGAACGGGGCCAGGTCGGGCCGGCCCATGGCTTCCACCACGCGGCTGGCCTTGACCTTGCCCGACGAGCAGGCGCTGCCGGCGCTGACCATCACCCCCGCCAGGTCCAGGTTCATCACCTGGATCTGCGAGGCGAAGCCCTCGGCCGCCAAACACAGGGTTTGCGGAAGGCGCCGAGCGCCCCCCCCGAGCACGACAGCGCCGGCGGCCTTGACCCGTTCGGCCAAGGCGTCGCGCCATGTGCCTTGATTGGCCAGCGAGGGCAAGTCGCGCAGCGCGGCCTCGGCCGCCGCGCCGAAGCCGGCTATGCCCGCGACGTTCTCGGTGCCGGCCCGGCGGCCGCGCTCCTGGCCGCCGCCGTGCTGCTGGCGGACGATCGTGGCGCGGGTGCCGGCGACCAGAGCGCCGACGCCCTGCGGTCCGCCCAGCTTGTGGGCCGACAGGGCCATCGTGTCGGCGCCCAGGGCGGTGAAATCGATGGCGATCTTGCCGGCCGCCTGGACGGCGTCGACATGCAGCCAGCCGTCCGCGGCGCGGACCAGGGCGGCGGCCTGCGCCACCGGCTGGATCACGCCGGTCTCGTTATTGGCCAGCATCAGGCAGACCAGGGCCCGGCCCTCGTCGCTGAGCGCCTCTTCCAGCCAGTCCAGACGCGCGACGCCGTCGGCGTCCAGCGGCATTTTCAGGACCTGCAGGCCCGAGGCGGCGGCGGTTTCGAGCACGGCGTCATGCTCGCCCTCGCTGACGATGACGCGGTTGAAGCCGGAAAAGGCGGCGCTGCCGATGGCCAGGGCGTTGGCCTCGGTGCCGCCGCTGACGAAGGTGACCGAGCCCGGAACCACCCCGACCAGGGCCGCCACCTGGGCGCGGGCGGTCTCGACGATGTCGCGGGCGGCCCGGCCGCTGGCGTGCACGGACGACGGATTGCCGGCGACCTCGAAGGCGCGCAGCACAGCGTCCCGCGCCTCGGGGCGGATCGGGGCGGTGGCGTTGTAGTCGAGATAGATGGAGGAGGGCTTGCTCACGCCGCCTGCTCCTGATTGGCCCTGTCCTTCAGCTTGCCGCTCAGCACGTCGGCCACCGACACGCTGGCCAGGTAGCCGTGGATCTGGCGACCCATCTCTTCCCAGAGGTCGTGGGTCAGGCACTGGGCGCCGCCGGCCATGCAGCCCTTGGGCGCGCCCTTGCCGACGCCGGTCTTGGAAAGGCCGCAGCGGGTGGCCCGCAGGGGCTCGTCCACGGCCAGGACGATGTCGGCGATGGCGGTGTCGCGGGCCTCGCGGGCCAGGCGGTAACCGCCGCCGGGGCCTCGGGTGCTGACCACCAGGCCCTTGCGGCGCAGGCGCGCGAAGAGCTGCTCGAGATAGGAAAGCGAGATCTGCTGACGCGCGGCGATCTCGGCCAGGGCGACGGCCCGGCCCTCGGCCTGGTCCTGACGGCGGGCCAGGTCGGTCATGGCCATCACCGCGTAGCGTCCCTTGGTGCTCAGGCGCATGCGCCTTATCTCCTTGCGGATTCCCCGCGCATCGGCTTAGGCGTGTGCTACAAGCCGCCACTTCGCGCCCGGGGCTCTTGCATAAAGACCAAGGCGCGCGGTGCGGATTTAGGAAGACCAAGCGCAGTGGTCAAGTATTCCTTCGCCCTTACGGGTGCGAGGAGACGACCCCGTCGCCCCTTTTTGGATAGGGACCTTGAATGCCTGACGTGATTTTGACCGGAGCTTCGGGCCGTATCGAGGGCCGCTATTCCCCGGGCAAGACCGACAACGCCCCGATCGCGCTGATCCTGCACCCGCACCCCAAGGCCGGCGGGCACATGAACCATCCGGTCTCGGTGCAGCTGTATCACCTGTTCATGAAGCGCGGTTTCGCGACCCTGCGCTTCAACTTCCGCGGCGTGGGCCGCAGCCAGGGCGAGTTCGACAGCGGCATCGGCGAGCTGGCCGACGCGGCCACGGCCCTGGACTGGCTGCAGTCCAACAACCCGGCCGCCGCCCAGACCTGGGTCGCGGGCTACAGCTTCGGCGCCTATATCGGCATGCAGCTGCTGATGCGCCGCCCGGAAACCGACGGCTTCATCTCGGTGTCGCCGCCGACCAACATGTACGACTTCAGCTTCCTGGCCCCCTGCCCGGCCTCGGGCCTGATCCTGACGGGCGCGGCCGACACCGTCGTGCCGCCGGTCGAGGTCGAGCGCGTGGTTTCCAAGCTGCGCACCCAGAAGGGCATCGTCATCGACTACGAAGTCGTCGACAAGGCCACCCACTTCTGGGCCGAGCACCTGCCCAGCGTCGAGAAGAGCGTCGGCGACTATCTGGACAAGCGCCTGGAAATGAACCCGATCCCTTAGGCTTCGGCCCCAGGTAACCGTAGTTACCGGTACCATAAGGCTTGCGATCCTGGACAACTCACCGTCATTCTCCGCTGAACAACGTTCTGGGAGAGTGACGGTGAACCAGACCATACGACCGTTCCTGATGTTTCAGGCGCAGGACGCCGAAGCGGCGATGACCTTCTACGTCTCGCTCTTCCCCGACAGCGAAATTCTCGACATCGAACGCTACGGCGCCGCCGGTCCGGGGCCGGAGGGAACGGTGGTCCGCGCCCGCTTCAGGATCGGCGGTCAGGAAATCTTCTGCTCCGACAGCTTCGTGAAGCACGCCTTCGGCTTCACGCCCTCGTCGTCCCTGTTCGTCGATTGCGCGTCGGCGGACGAGATCGCGCGCCTGGCCGCCGCCCTCGCCGACGGCGGGGCCGAGCTGATGCCGCTGGGCGACTATGGCTTCAGCCGGCGCTTCGCCTGGGTCAACGACCGGTTCGGCGTTTCCTGGCAGCTCAACCTAGTCTGACACGGCCAGGTTTCATCCCTATATATTCACCATCTGAGGAATTTCTGGATGGCGGGCATGCACTACGACATCGTGATCGTCGGCGGCGGGGCCGGCGGGCTGGAGCTGGCGGCGCGGCTGGGGCGAAAACTCGGGCCCAAGGCCGGCAAGGAGCGGGTGCTGCTGATCGACCGTTCCAGCTTTCACATCTGGAAGCCGACCCTGCACGAGGTCGCCGCCGGCACGCTCGACACCCACCAGGAGGGCCTGTCCTATTCGATCCTGGGCCGGGCCAACCATTTCAGCTTCCTGCTGGGCGATCTGGACAACTTCGATCCCGTCGCCAAGCGCCTGAGCCTCAAACCCATCGTCGGTGAAAGCGGCAAGGTGCTGGTGCCCGAGCGCGGCGTGACCTTCAGCTGGGGCGTGCTGGCGATCGGCAGCGGCAGCAACCTGTTCGGCACGCCCGGCGCCGACCAGGCCCACCTGCTGGAGCGCACCGAGGACGCCGAGGTGTTCCACACCCGCCTGCTGGCCGCCTTCATGAAGGCCTCGTTCTCGACCGAGAAGACCATGAGCGTGGCCATCGTCGGCGGCGGCGCCACCGGGGTCGAACTGTCGGCCGAGCTGATCGAGGCTCATCGCGAGCTGCTGGGCAGCCTGGGCTCCGAGCAGCGCTTCCGCCTGGACATCGCCATCGTCGAGGCTGCGCCGCGCATCCTGGGCGGCCTGCCCGAGAAGATCTCCGACCAGGCCACCGTCGCCCTGGAGCGCAAGGGCGTGCGGGTCCACACCGGGGCCAAGGTGGTGGCCGTCCATGCCGACCGGCTGGAGACCAGCGGCGGCGACATACCGGCCGACCTGATTGTCTGGGCGGCGGGGGTCAAGGCCGCGCCGACCAACACCGGCTACGGCCTCGAGACCAACAAGACCAACCAGTTCGTGGTCAATGCGCGGCTGGAGACCTCGGCCCCCGACGTCTGGGCCCTGGGCGATTGCGCGGCCTGCCCGTGGCCTGACCGGGACGGCAAGGCGGAGGGGCGGATCATTCCGGCCCGCGCCCAGGCCGCCCACCAGCAGGCCAGCTACCTGGCCAAGGCGCTGATCGCCCGTCTGGGCCAGCGCCGGGTCGAGGCGCCGTTCGTCTATCACGACTTCGGTTCGCTGGTGTCGCTGGGCGAGAACCGGGGCGTCGGGGCCCTGATGGGCGGCCTGGGCGGTCCCAACTTCTTCGTCGAGGGCCTGATCGCCAAGTGGGCCTACATCTCGCTGCACCTGGACCATCACCGGGCGATCATGGGCACGCCCAAGACCATCGTCCTGGCCATGGCCCGCCTGCTGCAGCAGCGGGTGGCGGGGCGGCTGAAGCTGCACTGAGGCGCGCCGCCCCTCCCGCGTTCCCCCTCGTCGTCAGAGGATGAAGTCGGACGCCGTGAGGTTGTAGCTGCCCGAGAGGCCGATATAGAGGTCCACCTGCATGTCGCCATCGACATCCGCGTAGACCACGGTGTCGGTTTCTCCGCCGCCGGTGATGCGATCGAAGATCAATTCGCCCGCATGGCCGGTGAACGCGTGCTCGCCCAGGAACCGGAAGGCCTGGTTGCCGGCCTGATTCCAGTTGGCGTCGATGGCCGACAGATCGATCCGGTCGTTGTCGGCTCGGCTGAAGTCGGCGATGCTCTCGCCGGTCTGCGACCCGCCGGGCAGATCGTCCTCGGTCGCCGAGTTGAACACGAACAGATCCGCGCCGTCGCCGCCGAACAGGAGATCCGCGCCGGGACCGCCGTTCAGCACGTCACGTCCCGCGCCGCCATAGAGGACGTCATTGCCCTCCCCGCCGAACAGCTGATCCGCGCCGGCTTGACCATAGAGATGGTCATCGCCGCCTTCGCCGCGGATGACGTCGTCGCCGTCACGGCCATGGGCGGTGTCGTTCCCCGCCTTGAGGAGCATGACGTCGTCATTGTTGGTGCCATTGAGATCGTCGCGCCCGCTCGTTCCTTCTATCCGAGCCATTGAAGGCCTCCTGTCCACTGCCTATGGGCACGTGAACACGGTGGTCTAAGGGACTGTTCCCATACGAAAAATGACCATTTCGGGGCGGTTCGGGATCGGTTCGGATACGCCTTCCTTCACCCTCTCCCGGAGGGGAGAGGGAGGGACCCGCGCCGCAGGCGTGGGAGGGAGAGGGGTGACGCCCTGTCCGATTTCACGCGTCGCTTTCCTTGGCGCTCTGCCGGCACGCCGGTTGGTTCAGAACCCCCTCACCCTCCCACCGCTGCGCGGCGGGCCCCGCCCTCTCCCTCTGGGAGAGGGTTTTTAGAGACTTATGCTCGGCGGATAGCGAATGAAGTCCAAGGATTTCAACGCCCTGAACTTTCTCGACCCGATTTGGTCCTCACCCTTCCAAACCGCCCGTATCCTGGTCTCACCTCGACGCGGGAAAGGGCGCATGGCCAGCGACCGA
>NZ_LMFD01000015.1:9857-220282 GCF_001427165.1 Caulobacter sp. Root487D2Y | reverse complement strand
CGCGTGCGTAGGGACCTCGTCAAACCTCACGTCTCCAGGGCCGGCCGGGCATGGAACACTAAAACGGCGTGKCGTGAGGGCTGACCTAGCAGCAGGCGGGCGGTGAYGCGCTCGCGGTCCGGGACCGGGTTTCGTTGACCTGGCCCGCCCGTCGGAGGCTTCAAGGCGGCGAGGCCCTAACAGGGCTCAGCGTCGCGGGCTTCCGTATAACGGTGGCGCGGAGCGTCTGGCTTCGTCGAAACGGTAACAACTGCAAACACTCCGGACGTCGTCCGGCGCTCCGCGACCCTTTCCAGCAACTCACAGCCAGAGGCGTGAGCTTGAGAAGCCGTGCCCGCGAACACTTGCCCCCACCTGACCGCTTCGCGGTCTGTCCGCCCCCACAGGGGGCGGAGGACGCCGCACCGCGCACCTCTTCCCCCTCTGGGGGAAGACGACCGCGAAGCGGTCCGTAGGGGGCAAGCGTTCGCCCCACAGGGGGCGGAGGACGCCGCACCGCGCACCTCTTCCCCCTCTGGGGGAAGACGACCGCGAAGCGGTCCGTAGGGGGCAAGCGKTCGCCGCACGAAGGTCCTCCCCCCGTGGGGGAGGTGTCGGCGCAGCCGACGGAGGGGGCGTGATCGGCCGATGGCCAGACCCACGATCAACGATCCAACAACTCCCCCACCGATCGCTGCGCGATCGCCTCCCCCCACGGGGGGAGGACCGCACCGAGCTTTCGTTTCCGCCCGGGGCCTTCTATATGCAACCGCTCCTCGACTCCCCCGGAAGACCCATGGCCCGTATCCTGATCACCTCCGCCCTGCCGTACATCAACGGCATCAAGCACCTGGGCAATCTGGCGGGATCGATGTTGCCGGCCGACGTCTACGCCCGCTTCCAGCGCGCGCGGGGCAACGACACCCTCTACATCTGCGCCACCGACGAGCACGGCACCCCGGCCGAGCTGGCCGCCGCCGCCGCCGGCCAGGACGTGGCCACCTACTGCGCCGAGCAGCACGTGCTGCAGCACGACGTGGGCCGCGCGTTCGGCCTGTCGTGGGACCATTTCGGCCGCTCGTCCTCGCCGCAGAACCATCGCCTGACCCAGCACTTCTGCGAGGTGCTCGAAGCGCGCGGCCTGATCGAGGAACGCGTCGACCAGATGGTCTATTCCATCGACGACAAGCGCTTCCTGCCCGACCGCTACATCGAGGGCACCTGCCCGCACTGCGGCTTCGAGAAGGCCCGCGGCGACCAGTGCGACAACTGCGGCAACCTGCTGGACCCGACCGACCTGAAGAACGCCTATTCGGTGATCTCCGGCTCGCGGAACCTGGAAGTGCGCGACACTCGCCACCTCTACCTGCTCCAGACCAAGATGGCCGAGAAGATCCGCGCCTGGGTCGACGCCCACGGCGACTGGCCGCTGCTGGCCAAGTCGATTGCCTACAAGCACCTGGACGAGGGCCTGATCGACCGCGGCATCACCCGCGACCTGGCCTGGGGCATCCCGGTGACCAAGGGCGAGTTCCCGCGTCCGGGCTTCGAGGACAAGGTCTTCTACGTCTGGTTCGACGCGCCCATCGAATACATCGCCGCCACCCAGGAATGGGCCGAGGCCGGCGCCGACCGCGACTGGAAGTCGTGGTGGCGCACCGACGAGGGGGCGCAGGACGTCCGCTACGTCCAGTTCATGGGCAAGGACAACGTCGCCTTCCACACGGTCAGCTTCCCGGCCACGATCCTGGGCTCGGAAGAGCCGTGGAAGAGCGTCGACATGCTCAAGGCCTTCAACTGGCTGAACTGGTACGGCGGCAAGTTCTCGACCAGCAACCAGCGCGGCGTGTTCATGGACGTCGCGCTGGAGATCCTGCCGCCCGACCTGTGGCGCTGGTACCTGACCTCGAACGCGCCCGAGAGCAGCGACACGGCCTTCACCTGGGAGCAGTTCGCCAGCGCCGTGAACCGCGACCTGGCCGACGTGCTGGGCAACTTCGTCAACCGCATCCTGAAGTTCACGGAGAGCAAGTTCGACGGCGTGATCCCCGACGGCGGCGCCCCCGGCCCGCTTGAGGAGAAGCTTTACGCCGATGTCGCCGCCCGCCTGGCCGATCTGGCCGAGCAGATGGACTCCATCGAGGTGCGCAAGAGCGCCCAGGCCCTGCGCGCCCTGTGGGTGGTGGGCAACGAGTACCTGCAGGAAGCCGCCCCGTGGACGGCGATCAAGACCGACCGCGACCGCGCCGCCGTGATCGTCCGCACCGCCCTGAACCTGGCGGCGCTGTACGCCCGCATCTCCGCGCCGTTCATCCCGTTCGCGGCCGAGAAGATCGCCGAGGCCTTCCAGCTGTCCTGGCCGCCGGCCTGGCCGTCGAACGACGCCGCCGCCGAACTGTCGACCCTGCCGGTCGGCCTGTCGGTCCGCGCGCCGGAAGTGCTGTTCAAGAAGATCGAGGACGAGCAGATCGCCGAGTGGACCGCCCGCTTCGGCGGAGCGGAATAGGGTGACGGACCAGACGTGGGCAGGGCGCTTTTCCTCCCAAACCCGCCTGGGCCTGTTCTACGTCGTCTCCTATCTCGGCACCGGCGTCAGCCTGCCGTTCATCGCCACCTATTTCCGCTCGCGCGGCCTGAACGGGGCCGAGATCGGGCTGATCCTGGCCGTGCCGATGCTGGCGCGGCCGTTCACCGGGCCGGTGCTGGCGGTCTGGGCCGACGGCTTCACCCTGCGCCGGACGCCCCTGGCCCTGCTGGCCCTGGGGGCGGCGGCCGGCTATCTGGCCATGCTGGCCGCGCCGGGCTTCTGGGGATTGCTGGCCTGCTGGCTGGTCGGCATGACCTTCCTGACCACCCTGACGCCGCTGATCGACGTGATCACCCTGCGGCGCTCGCGTCTGGACGGCTTCAACTACGGCGTTCCGCGCGGCGCGGGCTCGGCGGCCTTCATCGTCGCCAACCTGGCCATGGGGGCGATCCTGGCGGTCATGGCGCCCAGCGTCATCGTCGCCTGGATCACCACGGCGGCGATCGGCGTGGCCGTGGTCTCGGCCCTGATCCTGCCGCCCGAGCGCGTCCATGAGGCTGGAGCCCCGCAGCTCGGTCGCGCCGAGCGTTGGAAAGGCCTGGGCGGCCTGCTGCGCGACAGGACCTTCGTGCTGGCCGTGATCACCGCCGGCCTGATCCAGGGGGCGCACGCCTTCTATTACGGCTTCTCGGCCCTGCTCTGGCGCCATCAGGGGATCTCGGCCCCGATGATCGGCGTGCTGTGGGGCGTTGGGGTGGCGGTCGAGGTCGGCTTCATGTGGTTCGCCGAGCCGTGGCGGCGCAAGGTCGGGCCCGAGAAGCTGCTGGTCCTGGGCGGGGCGGCGGCTCTGCTGCGCTGGACCGCCTACGCCTTCGCGCCGCCGCTGTGGCTGCTGTTCCCGCTGCAGGCCCTGCACGCCCTGACCTTCGCGGCCAGCTTCATGGCCTCGCTGCGGCTGATCGAGCGCCTGGCCCCGCCGCAGAGCGCCTCGGCCGCCCAGGCGATCAATTCCGCCCTGTCGGCCGGCTTCGTGCTGGGCGTCGGCACCCTGGCGGCCGGCCCGCTGTTCGACGCCTTCGGGACCAGGGGCTACCTGGCCACGGCGGCGATGGGCGGGCTGGGGCTGATTGGGGCGGTCAAGCTTTCGAAGCGGACACGCTGAGTGGCCGCCCTCGTCCTTCGACAAGCTCAGGATGAGGACGAATTCAACGCCGGCGCATTAGAAACCCTCATCCTGAGCTTGTCGCCAAGCGCCTTGGGGGACGAGGGTTTCGCTGCCTCAGATCTCGTAGTCGATCTCGCCTTCCAGCCAGGCGACGATCCGCTCGGCGGCGGCGACCGGGTCCATCCGGGTCGTATCGATCCGCAGCTCCGGCGCCTCGGGCGCCTCGTAGGGACTGTCGATGCCGGTGAAGTTCTTCAGCTGGCCCGCCCGCGCCTTCTTGTAGAGGCCCTTGACGTCGCGCTCCTCGGCCACCGCCAGCGGGGTGTCGACGAAGACCTCGACGAACTCGCCGTCCTGCAGGATCTCGCGCGCCAGCCGGCGCTCGGCCCGGAACGGCGAGATGAAGGCGGTCAGCACGATCAGCCCGGCGTCGACCATCAGCTTGGCCACCTCGGCGACCCGGCGGATGTTCTCGACCCGGTCCTCCTCGGTGAAGCCGAGGTTCTTGTTGAGGCCGTGGCGCACGTTGTCGCCGTCCAGCAGATAGGTGTGACGGCCCAGGGCGTGCAGGCGCTTCTCGACCAGGTTGGCGATCGTCGATTTGCCCGCGCCCGACAGGCCCGTCAGCCAGACCACCCGGCCGCGCTGGCCTTTCAGGGCGGCGCGCGAGGCCTTGCCGACATCGGTGTGCTGCCAGTGGATGTTGTCGGCCCGGCGCAAGGCGAAATTCAGCAGGCCCGCCCCGACGGTGCGGTTGCTGATCCGGTCGATCAGGATGAAGCCGCCCAGGTCGCGGTTCTTGGCGTAGGGCTCGAACGGGATGGCCTGGTCCAGCGACAGGTTGACCAGGCCGATCTCGTTCAGCTCCAGCTTCTTGGCCGCCAGGTGTTCCAGCGTGTTGACGTTCACCCGGTGCTTGATCTCGGTGACGCTGGCCCCGACCATCCGCGTGCCGATCTTCAGCAGGTAGGAGCGGCCGGGCGGCAGGGCCTCGTCGTCCATCCAGACGACGGTGGCCTCGAACTGGCCGGCCACGGCGACCGGGTCATCGGCGGCCACCAGGATGTCGCCGCGGCTGACGTCGATCTCGTCGGCCAAAGTGAGGGTCACCGACTGGCCGGCATAGGCCTCGGCCAGGTCGTCGGGCTTGGTGACGATCCGCGCCACGGTGCTTTCGCGGCCCGAGGGCAGGGACTTCACCCGGTCGCCCGGCTTGACGGTCCCGGCGGCGATCTGGCCCGAGAAACCCCGGAAGTCGAGGTTGGGGCGGTTGACCCACTGCACGGGCATGCGGAACGACTGGCCGCGCAGGTCGTCCTCGACCTCCACGCCTTCCAGCCAGTCCATCAGGATCGGGCCGGCATACCAGGGCGAATCCTCGCCACGCGAGGCCATGTTGGCGCCGGTCAGGCCCGAGATCGGGATGGGGGTGAAGGTCGCCAGGGCGATCTGGTCGGCGAAGGCGCGATAGTCGGCGACGATCGCGTCGAACGTCGCCTTGTCCCAGCCGACCAGGTCCATCTTGTTCACCGCCAGCACTACGTGGCGGATGCCCAGAAGCTTGACGAGGTAGCTGTGGCGACGGGTCTGGGTCAGCACGCCCTTGCGGGCGTCGATCAGGATCACGGCCGCGTCGGCGGTCGAGGCGCCGGTGACCATGTTGCGCGTGTACTGCTCATGGCCGGGGGTGTCGGCGACGATGAACTTGCGCTTGTCGGTGGCGAAGAAGCGGTAGGCGACGTCGATGGTGATGCCTTGCTCGCGCTCGGCGGCCAGGCCGTCGACCAGCAGGGCGAAGTCGATCGCGCCGCCCTGGGTGCCCACCCGTCTGGAGTCGGCCTCGAGGGCCGCCATCTGGTCCTCGAAGATCATCTTGCTGTCGTAGAGCAGACGGCCGATCAGGGTCGACTTGCCGTCGTCCACCGAGCCGCAGGTGATGAAGCGCAGCAGCGACTTGTGCTGGTGGGCGACCAGATAGGCGTCGATGTCGTCGGCGATCAGGTCGGAGGGCTTGTAGACCGTGTTTTGGGCGGCGGCGGTCATCTAGAAATAGCCTTCCTGCTTCTTCTTCTCCATCGAGGCGGACTGGTCATGGTCGATGACCCGGCCCTGGCGCTCGCTGGTGGTGGTCAGCAGCATCTCCTGGATGACCTCGGGCAGGGTGGAGGCGGTGCTCTCGACCGCGCCCGTCAGCGGGTAGCAGCCCAGGGTGCGGAACCGCACGCTCTTCATTTGCGGGACCTCGCCCGGACGCAGCCGGAAGCGGTCGTCGTCGACCATGATCAGAGCGCCGTCGCGCTCGACCACCGGCCGCTCGGCCGCGAAGTACAGCGGCACGATCGGGATGTTCTCCAGGTGCATGTATTGCCAGACGTCCAACTCGGTCCAGTTGGAGATCGGGAAGACCCGCAGGCTTTCGCCGGGGTGCTTGCGGGTGTTGTAGAGCTTCCAGAGTTCGGGCCGCTGGTCCTTGGGATCCCAGCGCTGCTCGGTGGTGCGGAAGCTGAACACGCGCTCCTTGGCCCGGCTCTTCTCCTCGTCGCGGCGGGCCCCGCCGAAGGCCGCGTCGAAGCCGTACTTGGCCAGGGCCTGCTTGAGGCCCTCGGTCTTCCACAGATCGGTGTGCAGGGCGCTGCCGTGGTCGAACGGATTGATGCCGCGCGCCTCGGCCTCGGGATTCTTGTGGACCAGCAGGTCGAAGCCCAGCTGCTGGGCGATGGTGTCGCGCAGCTCGTACATGGCCCGGAACTTCCAGGTCGTGTCGACGTGCAGCAGCGGGAAGGGCGGCTTGGACGGATAGAAGGCCTTGGCCGCCAGGTGCAGCATCACCGCGCTGTCCTTGCCGATCGAATACAGCATGACCGGGTTTTCGCACTCGGCCGCCACCTCGCGCAGGATGTGGATGCTCTCGGCTTCCAGCCGCTGGAGATGCGTGAGCCGAGCCGGGGACAGGACGCCAGTGGGGGCGCTAGCGGGGGCGCTCATGGACAGGTCCGCAAAGGCGTCGTGCGACAGCGAAGCGACTTGGGTAGGGGGCAAAACGCGTATCCGCAAATGGAAAGCTCCGCCGACGCACGAAGGCGCGACGATGGGACGGTGATCCTGGACGTGGACCTAGGTCTCGTGAGTGCGACGGGCAAGGCGGGGAAATCTGCAGGCGCTGTGAGCTTCGATGGCGCCCAGGCGGCGTCGGGGGCCGGAGCGGGGTCCTTCATGACCAAAAGTTCACTCGCGCCGGATGCCGAAGCGCTGCATAACGCCGATATCGGAAAATGGGCCTCCCGATGTCCTCCCTGGCTGAATTCATCGCCGCGATCGTGCTCTGGCTTTCGTCGATGGCGCTTTGCCAGTTCGGCATGGCCGTCGAGCACCAGGCCAAGACCCCGCCCAAGGCCGAGCGGGTCATCGCCCGCACGCCCCGTCAACAGGTCGTCCAAACCATCGAGCGCTGCCCCCGCCTGCACGGGACTGAGGTCAGCGCCTAGGGCCTTGCTCCGCCAAGCCCTTCGCTGGGCGGGAAAACCGGCGGAACCCGCTATGCGGACCGGCTTTTCGCCGCTAGGTTTATTCGTTGCGTGCGAGAGGGGCGTCCGCGCGGCGATGTTCATCCGGCCCCAAGCCGTTTCGCCCTGGGACTATGGCTGCGTATGAAGCCTAAGAAGCGCCAACCGCTTGATTTCACCGGCATTCCCGTGGAGCCGCCGGTCGAGGACGTCGGCCGCCCTGTCGAGGCGGAAGTCGAACCCGATGCGGACGCGCCTGTCACCGAACCGGACCTGGACCTCGATATCGCCGCCGTTCCCGAAGCTTCGGCCCCGCCGATTCTCGACCGCGGTCCGCTGGACCTCGAGCCTGAACCCGTTTCCGAGCCTCTCCCCGCGCCGGTTCCCGAAACGCCCCGGGCCAGCGCGCGGCGCGGCTTCTTCAGCGTTGCGTCGAAATCCCGGGCCGCGTCGCAGCCCGCGCCGCCGCCCGCAACCAAGATCATCGAACCGGTCGAACCTCCGAAAGCCGAGGTCGCGGCCGCCGAGCCGGAGGCGGTGATCGAACCGGCCCCGCCCCCGAAATCGAACTTCAAGCCGCCCGAGGCCGAGCCCGATCCGGCGCCGTTCTCGCCGGCCCGCGGTCGACGCAGCGCGCCGGTCGAAGCCGAACCCCTGGCGCCGCTGCCGTCGTTCCTGACCGCGCCCGTCGCGGCCCCGTTGGCGGCTCAGACCGCCCAGCCGCCGGCCCCGGTGGTCGAGCCTGAACCGCCGGCCCCGTCCAAGCGTTTCGAAGCGGCGGTGTCCAAACCGCGTGAGACCACGTCGATCACACCGCCCGTCACACCTCTGTCCACGGCCCGCGAAGGCAAGAAGCCGATGCCCGCGCCGCTGTACTGGAGCCTGGCGATCGCCGCCGCGGCGCTCTGGACGCTGGGGCCGATCGCCTTCGCGCTCGGTTACGGCGCCGGCGTGCCGGCCCTGAAGGTCGATCAGTTCGCCCTGATGGTGTTCGCCGCCCTGGCTGTCGGTCCCGCCGCCTTCACCCTGCTGGGCGCCTACATGCTGCGGCAGGCCATGGGGGTCTCGGCCGAGCTGAAGCACGCCCGGATCGTGACCGATCGCCTGGTCACCCCGGCCGCCCTGGCGGCGGCGGGCGTCGACGGCGCGGTCGAACGCATCCGCAACCAGATCGAGGCCGCCACGGCCGCCGCCGATGAAGCCCGGGTCCGCGTCCAGGGGCTGCGCGAGGCCCTGGCCGAGGAAACCCTGGCCCTGGCCCAGACCACCAGCGAGTCGGCTCGCATGGTGCAGCAACTGTCCGAAGGCCTGGGTCACGAGCGCCAGGCCATGCACGCCCTGTCGACCACGCTCGACGCCCAGTCCACGGCCGTGGTCGACGCCATTGGCAGCCAGGCGCGCATGGTCGCCGAGGCCTCAGACCTGGCCGAGACCCAGCTGCGGGAGGCCGAAGCCGCGCTCGCCGCCCGAGCCGCCGATCTGGCCGCCGCCGCCGCCGAGGCCTCCGACGCCGCGCGGGTCGGGGCCGAGGACCTGTCGCGCCAGATCGCTCGCCTGGAGACCGCCGGGCAGGGCGTCGGCGATCAGATGGGCGCCGTCGAGCGCACCCTGGCCGCCCAGCGCGCCGCCCTGGTCGCCGCCAGCCAGTCGCTGCGCACCGACCAGGAGGACTTCGCGGCCGAGAGCGAGACTCGCACCGCCCAGTTGACCGAGTTCATCGGCCACACCCGCGCCGGCGCCACCGAGATGAGCGACATGGCGGCCATGGGCGCCGAGGTGCTGCGCGGCCTGATCGGCGCCGCGGCCCAGCAGCTGCGTGAAGTCGCCGAGGCCGCTCGTGCCGAGCGCGAAGCCCTGGCGGCCGAAACTTCCAGCGCCATCGCCGCCCTGGCCAGCGCCGCCGGCGGTCAACGCGCCGACCTGGAAACGGCCCTGGTCCAGGCGATGGAGTCCATGGCCGAGGCGGCCCGCAAGGCCAACGACGGCGTGGAGCTGCGCGTCGACGCCGCCCGTGTCCGCGTCGACCAGCTCAACGAAATCGCCTTCGCCGCCGGCCAGAAGGCCGACACCGTGTTCGAGTCCCGCATGGACGAGGCCCGCGACCTGATCGAGCAATCGGCCCAGGTGGTCGAGCAGGCCGGCGCCCGCACGGCCCAGAAGCTCTCCGAGAGCGTCGAGACCGCTCGCGCCACCATCGCCGAGATGGAGGCCATGCTTGCCGATGTCGGCCGTCGCACCGCCGATCTGCCGGCCGAGGCCCTGGCCCGCGCCAACGAGGTCCGGGTCCAGATCGAGCAAGGCATCGAAGATTTGCGTCAGTCCGCCCGCCGGACCGCCGAGGAGACCGCGGCGATCGACCAGGCGTTCCAGGAACGCGTCCGCCGCAACTACGACATGCTCAGCGAGGCGGTCGGGCGGATGGGAGGCGCGGCTCCCGCCGCCGCGCCGTCTCGCGCGCCGCCGCCGCTGAACCGTCAGACCCAGGCCGCCGCCCCGCCGTCGGCCGCCAAGCCGGCCAACGAACCCAGCGCCGAGGACGCCGGCCTGCGTCCGCGCCTGCGCCTGACCCCCACCGCCACCGACGACGAGTTCCGCTCGGTGTTCGACGCCGCCGGCGGCCGCAACGCCGCGCCGGCCCCGTCCGGCGAACGGGCCGAACCGCAACAGGGCGGCCTGTCGTGGCGCAATCTGTTGTCGGGGCTGGAAAGCGTCGCGCCCGGCGACGCCGCCCTGGGCGAGAAGATGGCTGGCGAGATCTTGGCCATGGGCATTGATCCGACGGCCCTGCTGCCCCGCGCCCGCATCGACGAGATCGCCGCCGCGGTCCAGACCCATGACGAGGGCGGGGCGCGTGACGTGGTCAAGAAACTGGCGCCGGCCGCCATCCGTCGGCTGGTGCGGCGCCTGTTCTCCGACGCCACGCTGCGGGCCGACGCCGAGCGTTTCCTGCGTCGCTACGCCGGCATGATGGACGAGGCCTCCGAGCAGGACCGCGAGGGCTTCCTGGTGGCGGCCCTGCTGTCGTCCGACGCCGGCCGCGCCTACCTGCTGCTGGACGCGGCTTTCGGGGATCTGGCCTAGGGTGAAAAGGCTGTTCGACGCGGCGGCGTCCGGCGCGGCGCTGCTGCTGCTGGCCATCCCGCTGCTGATCGTGGCGGCGGTGGTGCGCCTGACCTCGCCGGGGCCGGCGCTCTACTGGTCGCGGCGGGTGGGACGCGGCAACGCGCTGTTCGCGATGCCCAAGTTCCGCACCATGCGGATCGACACCCCCGAGGTCGCCACCCACCTGTTGGCCGATCCCGACCGCTGGCTGACCCCGCCGGGCGCCTTCCTGCGCAGGACCAGCCTCGATGAGCTGCCGCAGCTGTGGAGCGTGCTGGTCGGCGACATGAGCCTGGTCGGGCCGCGCCCGGCGCTGTTCAATCAGGACGACCTGGTGGCCCTGCGGACGGCGGCCGGCGTCGAGACGCTGCGGCCCGGCGTCACCGGCTGGGCCCAGATCAACGGGCGGGACGAGATCGCCATTCCCGAGAAGGTGGCCCTGGACGCCGAATATCTCCGGCGCCAGGGGTTCTGGTTCGACCTGACGATCCTGTTGCGGACCGTGCTGCCCGTGGTCACGGGCAAGGGCGTGACCCGTTAGGCGAGCGCCGCGTAGGCCTTCTCCAGCGCCGCCACGAACACCGCGTTCCCTGCTAGGTCTCGGCTGAACACCGGCTCCAGTTTCAGGAACCGCGCCACGTCGGCCTCGGCGTCGCCGGTGCAGGCGGCCGCCGTCTCGACCAGCCGGTCGGCCAGCGGATCGACGATCTTCTCGCCCTCGGCGGCGCGGCGGCGGACGAAGTGCATCCAGGCGGCCAGGGGCAGGGCCAGGCGATCCACCGGGCGGCCGGCCGCCAGGGCGTCGGCGACCGTGCCGAGGATGCGGAACGGCAGCTTCTGCGAACCGTCCCAGGCGATCTGGCTCAGCAGGTGGCGGATCTCGGGATTGCGGAACCGGCCCAGGATCGCCTGGGCGTAGGCGGCCAGATCCAGGCCGCGCGGCGCGGTCAGGGTCGGGATGATGTCGTGGACCATCAAGTCCTCGGCGATCCTGGCCAGGGCCGGATCGCTGATCGCCTCGAACACCGTCTCATGGCCCTTCAGCAGGCCCGCATAGGCGATGGTCGAGTGGACGCCGTTCAGCAGCCGCAGCTTGGCGCGTTCGAAGCCGCGCACGTCGTCGGTCAGGGTCACGCCGACCGAGGCGAGGTCCGGCGCGCCGTCCCCTAGCACGTCCTCGACCACCCACTGGGTGAAGGCCTCGCGCTGGATCGGCCAGGCGTCGTTCAGGCCGGTGGCCGTCTCGACCCGGGCCCGCAGGGCGTCGTCGGTGGCGGGGGTGATGCTGTCGACCATGGTGCGCGGGAAGCGGCCCTCGGCCTCGATCCATGCGGCCAAGGGCGGGTCGATCGCCTCCGCGAAGGCCACGACGGCCGCCTTCAGGCGCCAGCCGTTGTCGGCGAGGTTGTCGCAGGCCACCACGGCGTAGGGCGGCAGGCCGACCTGATGGCGGCGGCGCAGCCCCTCGACCACGTAGCCCACGGCGCTGATCGGAAGACGCGGATGGGCCAGGTCATGGACGATGTCGGGGTGGGCGGTGTCCAGCTTGCCGTCGCCGGTCAGGCAATAGCCCTTCTCGGTGACGGTCAGGGTGACCATACGGGTGGCCGGCGCGGCCAGGCGGGCGAAGACCGAGGGCGGATCCTCCGGCGCGACCAGCACCTCCAGGATCGAGCCGACCACGCGGAAGGTGGTCTCGGCGTCCAGCTGGGCCAGGGTGTAGAGGCCGTCCTGCGGTTGCAGGGCGTCGCGGACCCCCGGGCTCTTCAGCGACACGGCGCAGATGCCCCAGCGCGGGTCCGTGGCGAGCAGTTGGTCGAAATAGAAGGCCTGGTGAGCGCGGTGGAAGGCGCCGGGGCCGAAATGCACCACGCCGACCGTGACCTTGTCGCGGTCGTAGGCGGGCAAGGCGACGCCGGGAATGGCGGCCGGATAGCTGACGGCGTTCAGACGCAGGGGACGGGAGAGAGTGTCGGTCACAGAGTCACGCCTTGTTTCCAGATGGCGATTTCACGCTCGCCGTTGAGTTCGGCCTTGGTCGGCTGGCCCGAGGCCGTGGCCACGACCAGATCCATCAGGGAGTCGGCCGCCGCGTCCATGGTCTGGCCCGATAGCACCACGCCGGCGTCGAAGTCGATCCAGCCCGGCTTGCGGGCGGCCAGGGCCGAGTTCGAGGCGATCTTCAGGGTGGGGGCGGGGAAACCCAACGGCGTGCCGCGGCCGGTGGTGAACAGGATCACCGTCGCGCCGGCCGCCGTCAGGGCGGTAGACGACACCGCGTCGTTGCCGGGAGCCTCCAGCAGGGTCAGGCCGTGCGGCCCCACCTGCTCGCCGTAGCGCAGCACCTCGACCAGCGGCGCGCGGCCGCCCTTCTGCACCGCCCCCAGGGACTTCTCCTCCAGGGTGGTGATGCCGCCGGCGATATTGCCGGGCGAGGGGTTCTCGTAGATCGGCTGGTGGTTGTCGATGAAGTAGCGCTTGAAGTCGTCGATCACTCCGACCGCCTCGTCGAACACCTGGCGGGTGGCGGCTCGGGCCAGCAGCACGCCCTCGGCGCCGAACACCTCGGGGATTTCGGTCAGCACCGGCGTGCCGCCGGCGTCGGAGACCTTGTCGGCGATGCGGCCGACCAGCGGATTGGCGGTGACGCCCGAGAAGCCGTCGGAGCCGCCGCACTTGAGGCCGACCACCAGGTCCGACAGCGGGGCGGGCTCGCGCCGGTCGCGCTCGGCGATGGCGACCAGTTCCTCGACGGCCTCCAGACCGTCCTCCAGTTCGTCCTCGACCATCTGGGTGGTGAACGAGCGCAGGCGTTCCGGATCCAGGCCCGGGGCGGATTCCAGCAGGGCCTTGAGCTGATTGTTCTCGCAGCCCAGGCCCAGGATCAGCACGCCGCCGGCGTTGGGATGGGCGGCGAGGCCCGCGATCAGCTTGCGGGTGTGGGCCAGGTCGTCGCCCAGCTGCGAACAACCGAACGGGTGGGGGAAGGCGAAGACGCCGTCGACCCGGCCGGCGAAGCGGGCGTTGGCCTTTTCGGCGATCCGGCGGGCGGTGTTGGCCACGCAGCCGACCGTGCACAGCACCCAGATCTCGTTGCGGGTGCCGACCCGGCCGTTCTTGCGGCGATAGCCCAGGAAGGTCCCGGCGGGCGGCGGCTCATGCGGCTCCGGATGGGCGTCGGCGTAGGTGAAGTCTTCCACGCCCGACAGGCGGGTCTCGACATTGTGGACGTGCACGTGGTCGCCGACCGCGATGTCGGTCGTGGCCCGACCGATCGGCCAGCCGTATTTGAGCACGTCCTCGCCCTTGGCCGCGGCGCGCACGGCGATCTTGTGGCCCTTGGGGATGTCGGCGCGGGCGACGAGCGCCAGGCCGTGCAGGTCCAGGGTCTCGCCCGCGACAAGTTCGCGCAGGGCCGTCGCCACATGGTCGCGCGGGTCGACGCCGTGGATCGATTCGGACGGGCTGGAGGTGGGTTCGCCTATCAAAGCCTTGGTCATTGGAACTTTTCGTGTTGCCATCCCCGTTAGGGCGACGGGGAAACCGGTGTCACCATAGGCAGTTCTGCCCGAAGGTGCATCTGTAGCGGCGTCGTCGTCCGTAGAGTATGACAAAACAAAACAACGATCGCCGCATGGAAACGCTTTGACCTCGTCCAAGACCCGCTTGCCGGACACCGACGGCATCGAAATTGAAACCGCCCTGGAGGCCGGCCTTGAGGGCGGCCGCAAGCGCGCCACCATCAACGACATCGCCCGCCTGGCCGGCGTCTCGAAGAAGACCGTCTCGCGCGTGATCAACCAATCGCCCTTCGTGCGCGACGAGACCCGCGAACGCATCGAGGCGGTGATCGCCGAGTGGGGCTATGCGCCCGATCCCCAGGCCCGGGGCCTGGCGTTCCGCCGCTCGTTCCTGATCGGCATGATCTACGACAACCCCAACCCGCAATATGTCGTCAACATGCAGCTGGGTCTTCTGGACGGCATTCGCGGGTCCGGCTTCGAGCTGGTGGTGCATCCCTGCGATCGCGCCAGCCCGACCTTCCTGCAGGACGTCCGCACCTTCGTCGAACGCCAGAAGCTGTTCGGCGTGGTGCTGCCGCCTTCGGTTTCCGAAGACGAGCGAGTGGCCAAGCTGCTGCGCGAGATCGGCTGCGAATATATCCGCATCGCCTCGGTCGAGCTGGACAAGCCCGAGCACATGATCGTCGGCCACGACCGCCTGGGCGGCGAGGCCATGGGCGCCTATCTGGTCGAGCTGGGCCATCGCGAGATCGGCTTCATCAGCGGCCTGCCCAGCTTCCGGTCGTCGCACGAGCGGCGAGGGGGCTTCGAGGACGCCCTGAACAAGGCCGGACTGGAGCTGAAGCCCGACTACGTGCTGCAGGGCGCCTACACCTTCGAATCCGGCCTGGCCTGCGGCGAGGCGCTGTTGGCCAAGACCCCGCGGCCGACCGCGATCTTCGCCGGCAACGACGAAATGGCCGCCGGTGTGCTGCAGGCGGCGCGCCGCGCCGGGCTCGAAGTGCCCGCCGACGTCACCGTGGTCGGTTTCGATGACTTCCAGATCGCCCAGGCCGTCTGGCCGCCGCTGACCACCATCCACATTCCGACCCGGGAAGTGGGCCGGATCGCCGCCGAGAAACTGATCGGCGCGGCGGTTCGCGAAAAGCGCGACCCCAACAGCACCATCCCCTATCTCGTCGTCCGGGAATCGTCGGGCGCCCCGCCGAAGGTGTAGGATCCTGGCGGCGCCTTTGGCTTGCATGGCGCCATGACACCGGTTACCAAGCGCCTCGAAAACGGCCCCAGGAAGCCGTCGGCGGAGTAGGGAGTAGGAAACGCCATGACCCGGCCTCTGGTTTTTCACGACGACCGCCTGTTTCCGGCCGACGGGCGCACGCGGGAGATCGCCCGGGCGCTGTACGGCCAGGTCAAGGCCCNCCATGACCCGGCCTCTGGTTTTTCACGACGACCGCCTGTTTCCGGCCGACGGGCGCACGCGGGAGATCGCCCGGGCGCTGTACGGCCAGGTCAAGGCCCTGCCGATCATCAGCCCGCACGGCCACACCGACCCGGCCTGGTTCGCGACGAATGCGCCCTTCGAGGACGCCACCGACCTGCTGCTGGCCCCGGACCACTATCTGTTCCGCATGCTCTACAGCCAGGGCATCAGCCTGGACGCCCTGAAGGTGCGCTCCAAGGCCGGGGTCCCGGCCACCGACCCGCGCGAGGCCTGGCGGCTGCTGGCCAGCAACTTCCACCTGTTTCGCGGCACCCCGTCGTGGCTGTGGCTCAACCACGTGTTCAGCCAGGTGTTCGGCTTCACGACCTTCCTGAGCGCCGAGACCTCGGACGACTATTTCGACGCCATCAACGCGGCCCTGGCCACCGAGGCGTTCCGGCCCCGGGCCCTGTTCGACCGCTTCAACATCGAGACCCTGGCCACCACCGAGGGGCCGCAGGACCGCCTGGAGCACCACAAGGCCATCCGTGAGAGCGGCTGGGGCGGCCATGTGATCACCGCCTATCGTCCCGACGCGGTCATCGACTTCGAGGACGAGCGCTTCGGCCGGGCCTTCGAGCGGTTCGGCGAGGTCTGCGGCCAGGACGTCACSASCTGGAAGGGCTATCTGGAAGGCCACCGCCTGCGCCGCGCGGCCTTCATCCAAGCCGGCGCCACCTCGTCCGACCACGGCCATCCGACCGCCGCCACCGCCGACCTGTCCGCCGTCGAGGCCGAGGCCCTGTTCCAGGACCTGCTGGCGGGGAACGTCACSCCGGCCAAGGCCGAGTTGTTCCGGGCCCAGATGCTGACCGAGATGGCCAAGATGAGCCTGGACGACGGGCTGGTCATGCAGATCCACCCCGGCTCGCACCGCAACCACAATGTCGGCCTSYTGGCCACCCACGGCCGCGACAAGGGCGCCGACATCCCCATGCGCACCGAATATGTCGAGGCGCTCAAGCCGCTGCTGACCCGGTTCGGCAACGACCCGCGGCTGTCGATCATCCTCTTCACGCTSGACGAGACCGTCTACAGCCGCGAGCTGGCCCCGCTGGCCGGCCACTATCCGGTGCTGAAGCTGGGCCCGTCCTGGTGGTTCCACGACAGCCCCGAGGGCATGATGCGGTTCCGCGAGCAGGTCACCGAGACCGCCGGCTTCTACAACACCGTCGGCTTCAACGACGACACCCGCGCCTTCCTGTCGATCCCGGCCCGCCACGACGTGGCCCGCCGCGTCGACAGCGCCTTCCTGGCCCGCATGGTCGCCGAGCACCGCATGGACGAGGTCGAGGCCGCCGAACTGATCGTCGACCTCACCTACACCCTGCCCAAACGCGCCTACAAACTCGATCAACGGCCCGCCTGGGCNCCGCCACGACGTGCCCCGCCGCGTCGACAGCGCCTTCCTGGCCCGCATGGTCGCCGAGCACCGCATGGACGAGGTCGAGGCCGCCGAACTGATCGTCGACCTCACCTACACCCTGCCCAAACGCGCCTACAAACTCGATCAACGGCCCGCCTGGGCGCGTCCCGCCCAGCCGACTCCCGCCGCCCGGCACGCCGCCGAATAGATTTTCCGGAGCCCCCAGATGTTCACCAAGACCTACCACGCCACCCACCCGGACATGATGTACGCGGTCAGCAACGACGACCTGCGCGACCGCTACCTGATGGACGGCCTGTTCGCCGCCGACGACATCGTGCTGCACTACAACCACGCCGAACGCTTCGTGGTCGGCGGCGCGGCCCCCGTCTCGAAGGGCGTGAAGCTGCCCGACCAGACCGAGCCCGCCTCGGCCGCCGGCCACCCGTTCCTGGAGCGCCGCGAGCTGGGCGCCATCAATGTCGGCGGCGGCAAGGGCAAGGTCACGGTCGACGGCGTCGCCTACGACATCGAGCCGCGTGACGGCATCTACGTGACCATGGGCTCCAAGGACGTGGTGTTCGAAAGCGTCGACGCCGCCAACCCGGCCCGCTTCTACCTGACCAGCCTGCCGGCCCACGCCGCGTTCGAGACCAAGAAGCTGGAGTTCGCCAACGCCGTCCCGCTGGAGCGCGGCGCGCTGGAGACCTCCAACGAGCGCACCATCTACCAGTACATCGTGCCGACCACCTGCAAGTCGGCCCAGCTGCTGCTGGGCATGACCGTGCTGAAGCCGGGCAGCGTCTGGAACACCATGCCGCCCCACCTGCACGACCGCCGCTCGGAAGCCTATTTCTACTTCGGTCTGGGCGAGAACGACCGGGTCTTCCACTACATGGGCGAGCCGGACGAGATGCGTCACATCGTGATCGCCAACGAGGAAGCCGTGATGAGCCCGCCGTGGTCGATCCACATGGGCTCGGGCACCTCGAACTACACCTTCATCTGGGCGATGGGCGGGGAGAACCTCGACTACACCGACATGAACGTGCTGGACATCTGCCAGCTGAAATAGGGGCGACGGCTCCATCACGAACCCTTCAGCTGTCCCGGACGGCTCGAAGGGACGATCCGGGACCGACATGGAGCGCAGCGCTTCGGGTCGGTCCCGGATCTTCGCGCTTCGCGCTACGTCCGGGATGACAAAGAGATTTTTGAGGAACGCACCATGGCCAATCCGTTCAGCCTCGAAGGCAAGGTCGCTCTCGTCACCGGCGCCAACACCGGCCTCGGCCAGGCCGTGGCCGTGGCCCTGGCCGAAGCGGGCGCGGACATCGCCGCCGCCGGCCGCAGCGCTCCGACCGAGACCCAAGCCGCGGTGGAAGCCACCGGCCGCAAGTTCCTGTCGATCAAGGCCGATTTCGGCTCGATCGAGCCGGTCCAGCGCGTGGTCGACGAGACCGTCGCCGCGTTCGGCAAGGTCGACATCCTGGTCAACAACGCCGGCATCATCCGCCGCGCCGACAGCATCGAGTTCTCCGAGGCTGACTGGGACGCGGTGATGGATACGAACCTGAAGGTTGTGTTCTTCCTGACCCAGGCCTTCGCCAAGCAGGTGCTCAAGCAGGGCGGCGAGGGTTCGATCGGCAAGATTATCAACATCGCCAGCCTGCTGTCCTTCCAGGGCGGCATCCGCGTGCCGTCCTACACGGCCAGCAAGAGCGGCCTGGCGGGCCTGACCAAGATCCTGGCCAACGAGTGGGCTTCGAAGGGCATCAACGTCAACGCCATCGCGCCGGGCTATTTCGACACCAACAACACCGAGGCTCTGCGCAACGACGCCGACCGCAACGCCTCGATCCTGGCCCGCATTCCGGCCGGCCGCTGGGGCCAGCCGGGCGATCTGGGCGGGGCCGCCGTGTTCCTGGCCTCGCGAGCCGCCGACTACGTCCAGGGCATTACCTTGCCCGTCGACGGCGGCTGGCTGGCGCGCTAGAGGCAGAAATCTGCGCAAAAGCGAATTTGGTACCGCAACCATTGCGCCGACCGCCTTTTCGCGGTCCGCAAAGCGCGCTAAGGGCGCCGCTGCGTCAGCAAGGGCACCCAACAAGAACCAGGGGCCGGCCGGCGTTTCGTACGTTTCTTCCCTGATGAACCGTCGCGGCCTCGCGGCGGTCGCGGAGCCTCGCGCATGCCTCTGTCCCTTGCCCTTCCGGTTGGCGACGGCGATCGTCCCACCAGCCGCCACGTGCGACAGAACGCCAATCTGCTCAGCGACCTGCTGAACGAGGCCATCGCCTTTCTCGACGGCGAGGAGGCCGCCAAGCTGGTGGCCACGGCGCGCACCGCCGCCTCGCAGGAGACCGCCGACGGCGAGGCCGTGCGCCTGGACCGCCTGTTCGCCGACCTCTCCAGCGACCAGGCCATCTTCCTGGCCCGGGCCCTGGCCAGCCACTCGATGCTGGCCAATATCGGCGAGGACGTCGCCGGCCGCCGCCGCCACGCGGAGGGCGACGCCCAGCCGGGCGACGAGCGTCCCCGCACGCTGGTCGACGCCGTCAAGGCGCTGGTCGCCGACGGCAAGTCGCCGGCCGAGCTGACCAAGGTCCTGGCCGCCATGAACGTGGTGCCGGTGCTGACCGCCCACCCGACCGAGGTGCGCCGCCGCAGCATGGTCGATCGCGAGACCGAGATCTCGCGCCTGATGGCCCTGCGCCGCCACCACCTGCCGCCGTCGATGGACGCCGAGATCCGCGAGCGGCTGTTCCGCGAGATCGCCCTGATGTGGCGCACGCGGCTGTACCGTCCCGAACGGATCACCGTGAAGGACGAGATCCGCAATGCCTTGTCGATCGTCCGCACCTCGATCCTGCCGGCGGTGATCGACCTCTATGCCGACTGGTCGCAGGCGATCGGCGAGCACGGCCAGATGGCGCCGCTGCTGAAGATGGGCTCGTGGCTGGGCGGCGACCGCGACGGCCACCCGGGCGTCAACGGCGACACCCTGAAGCTGGCCCTGGCCTCGCAGGCCCGGGTGATCCTGGACTGGTACGCCGGCGAGGTGCGCAAGCTGTGGTCCAACCTGGCGGTCTCCACCGCCTATGCGCCGGTGTCGGAGGAACTGCTGGCCCTGGCGGCCCAGACCAAGGATCCGTCGGTCCATCGCCTGGACGAGCCCTACCGCCTGGCCCTGGAGCTGGTGTTCGACCGCCTGACCGCCGTGTCGCAGAAGCTGACCGGACAGCCGGTGGCCTTCGCCAACGGCGACACCGACGTCGAGCCCTACGGTCATCCCGAAGCGTTCGTCGCCGACCTGAAGATCGTCATCGACAGCCTGGAGCGCAACGGCGGCGAGCGCCTGGTGGGCTCGGCCCTGCGCACCCTGGTCGAGGTGGCCCAGGCCTGCGGCTTCCACCTGATGAGCCTGGACCTGCGCCAGAACGCCGACGTCCACGAGCGGACGCTGCACGAGCTGTTCCAGCGGTCCGGCTCGGGGGTGAAGTATCTGGACCTCGACGAGGCGGCCCGGTCCAAGCTGCTGATCGGCGAGCTGTCGCACCAGCGGCCCCTGGTCTCGCCGTTCACCGCCTATGACGAGGAGACGACCAAGGAGCTGGCCACCATGGAGGCCGCCGCACAGATGGTCCGCGACTACGGCCACGGCTGCATCGGCGCCTATGTGATCTCCAAGTCCGCGACCCTGTCGGACATCCTCGAGCCGCTGGTCCTGCTCAAGCAGGTCGGCTTGGTGTGGGGCGGGGCGGCGCCGCGCGCCTCGGTCAAGATCAGCCCGCTGTTCGAGACCATCGGCGACCTGGAGAACGGCCCCCGCGTGCTGCGCCAGTGGCTGGAGCTGCCCTTGAGCCGCACCATCCTGGGCGACCGCCCGGTGCAGGAGATCATGCTCGGCTATTCCGACAGCAACAAGGACGGCGGCTACGTGGCCAGCCGTCGGGGCGTGGCGCGCGGCGCTTCGGCGCTGGCCTTCGAGGCCGAGCGCATGGGCGTCGGGCTTCAGCTGTTCCACGGTCGCGGCGGCAGCGTCGGACGGGGCGGGGGACCGGCCGCCGAGGCCGTGCTGGCCCAGCCGGCCGGCACCGTCCAGGGCCGCATCCGCATGACCGAGCAGGGCGAGATGATCGCCCGCCGGTTCGGCGACCAGCCCACCGCCCGCCGCAACCTCGACGGCCTGGCCGCCGCGGTGCTGATGGCCAGCGAGCGCGAGGTCTCTCGCCCCGACCCCGAGGCCGACGCGGCCATGACGGCCTTGGCCGAGGCCTCGTTCCACGGCTTCCGGGCCCTGGTGTACGACGACCCGGCGTTCGAGGACTTCTTCTGGTCGGCCACGCCGATCGGCGAGATCGTCGGCCTGAACATCGGCAGCCGTCCGGCCAGCCGGACCGCCAGCCGCAAGATCGAGGACCTGCGGGCCATCCCCTGGGTGTTCAGCTGGTCGCAGGCCCGCTTCATGCTGCCCGGCTGGTACGGCTTCGCCTCGGGCGTCGAGCGGGCCGGGTTGTCGACGGGGCAGCTGCAGGACCTGGCCGGCGGTTTCGACTTCTTCGGCGCCCTGCTGTCGAACATGGAGTTGGCCCTGGCCCAGAGCCACATGGGCATCGCGGCCCGGTACAAGGACCTGTCGCCGGACAAGGCGAACGCCCAGCGGATCTTCGACACGATCCAGCGCGAGCACGACGGCGCCAGCCGGATCGCCCTGGCGATCCGCGGCGGCTCGGCCCTGCTGGACAACCAGCCGGAGCTGTCGGAGTCGGTGGCCCTGGCCGGGCTGTCGGTGGATCCGCTGAACCACCTGCAGCTGGAGCTGCTGGCCCGCCGCCGGGCCGGCGACCAGGACGAGAACGTGCGCCTGGCCATCCAGCTGACCGTGGCCGGCATCGCGGCGGGCCTGCGCAATACGGGGTGAGGGCAGGGGCAAGACCGCTGACGGGGACACGCCCTTGCGGCGTGTCCCCTGCCAGATCCGCGGCGGGCTTCATTGGGGACACGCCGCAAGGGCATGTCCCCGACCCGCCTTTTTCAACACCGGCGTCAAAACGGAAAACAACGTTTTGACACCGCTTGCACAAGGCGTCGCTTCGGAGTAGATTCCTAAATGACACCGGTAGCAAAGTGGCCTGTCCAGTTTGACACCGGTATCACTCGACGTTTCGGACTGGCCTGGCCAGTCCCGGGCGTCCGCGGCTCTTCTGAGTTCGCTCCTGCGCAAACTTTCAGGGCGTCGAGTTTTGTCTCGGCGCCCTTTATTTTGAGAGCCCCCGTGATCCTGATGACGGTGATGAGGGCGAGGCGGCGCGGACCCGACACGTCGGGACCGCCAGGCGG
Organism: Caulobacter sp. Root487D2Y; assembly: GCF_001427165.1. Classification (NCBI taxonomy): domain Bacteria; kingdom Pseudomonadati; phylum Pseudomonadota; class Alphaproteobacteria; order Caulobacterales; family Caulobacteraceae; genus Caulobacter; species Caulobacter sp. Root487D2Y. The sequence continues at coordinate 198,293 of NZ_LMFD01000015.1, read as the reverse complement.
GATGGAAACCAAGGACGACAAATCACGCGAACAGGCACGCGGACGGGCGCGCGAATTGACGTCGGGGGAGCCTCTGGTGTGGCGTCCGCCCGCAACGCGGTCTAAACGGTCGCCCAGCGCCGAACGCGGCGAAATCTTCCACGCCGAGGCCCGCCAACAAGGCCGCACGCAAGATCGATCCTTTGAGGAGCAGTACTGATGGTGAAAGACCGCATGGCCGTGCTGACGGCGTTGATGGACCAGGGCGTCATCCCGGTTTTCTATCACCCGGACGTCGAGGTCTGTAAGAAGGTGATCCAGGCCTGCGCCGACGGCGGCGCGCCCTGCATCGAATTCACCAACCGCGGCGATTTCGCCAGCCACGTCTTCTACGAAGTGACCCGTCACTTCGCCTCGGCCGATCCGCGCGTGATCATGGGCGTGGGCTCGATCGTCGACGCCCCGACCGCCGGCATCTACATCGCTAACGGCGCCAAGTTCGTGGTCGGCCCGATCCTCAACGCCGACGTCGCCAAGGTCTGCAACCGCCGCAAGATCCCGTATTCGCCCGGCTGCGGCTCGGCCTCGGAAATCTCCTACGCCGAGGAACTGGGCTGCGAGATCGTCAAGGTGTTCCCCGGCTCGTCGGTCGGCGGCCCCGATTTCGTCAAGGCGGTGCTGGGCCCGATGCCCTGGACCCGCATCATGCCGACCGGCGGCGTCGATCCCGACGAAGCCTCGGTCAAGAAGTGGTTCGGCGCGGGCATCGTCGCCGCCGGCATGGGCTCCAAGCTGATCACGCAGGAGCTGCTCGACGCGGGCGACTACGCCGGCATCACCAAGAAGGTCCGCGAGACGGTGGACCTGATCAAGAAGGTTCGTGGGAAGGCCTAAAGACCAATGACCGACAACATCCTCAACATCCGCCCGGCTTCGGAAACGAAGTGGGACTGCGCTTCCTTCGGTGAAGTGATGCTGCGCTTCGACCCGGGCTTCGGCCGGGTCCGCAACGCCCGTCAGTTCCAGGTTTGGGAAGGCGGCGGCGAATACAATGTCGCCCGCGCCTTCCGCAAGTGCTGGGGCAAGCGCTCGACCGCGGTCACCGCCCTGCCGGTGAACGACCTGGGCTGGCTGGTCGAGGATCTGATGATGCAAGGCGGCGTCGACACCTCCCACATCATCTGGCGCGATTTCGACGGTCTGGGCCGCAACACCCGCGTCGGCCTGAACTTCACCGAAAAGGGCTTTGGCGTTCGTCCGGCCCTGGGCTGCAGCGACCGGGGTCACTCGGCCGCCTCGCAGATCCGCCCCGGCGAAGTGAACTGGGAAAAGCTGTTCGGCGAGGAAGGCGTGCGTTGGTTCCACACCGGCGGCATCTTCGCGGCCCTGGCGTCCAACACCGCCGAAGCCGTGATCGAAGCCGTGGAAGTGGCCCGCAAGTACGGCACCGTGATCTCCTACGACCTCAACTACCGCGCCAGCCTGTGGAAGTCGCAGGGCGGCAAGGAGGGGGCCCAGAAGGTCAACCGCCACATCGCCCAGTACGTGGACGTGATGATCGGCAACGAAGAAGACTTCACCGCCTGCCTGGGCTTTGAAGTCGAGGGCCTGGACGAGCACATCAGCTCGATCGATCCGGCCAACTTCAAGAAGATGATCCAGACGGCCGTGAAGCAGTTCCCGAACTTCAAGGTCGCCGCCACCACCCTGCGCAACGCCAAGACCGCCTCGGTCAACGACTGGTCGGCGATCCTGTACGCCGGCGGCGAGTTCTACGCCTCGATGATGCGCGAGAACCTCGAGATCTACGACCGCGTCGGCGGCGGCGACGGCTTCGCCTCGGGCCTGGCCTTCGGCTTCATGGAAGGCAAGGGCCCCCAGGCCGCCGTCGAGTACGGCGCGGCTCACGGCGCCCTGGCCATGACCACCCCGGGCGACACCTCGATGGTGCGCCAGGCCGAGGTCGAGGCCGTGATGAAGGGCAAGGGCGCGCGGGTCATCCGCTAGTCCTCGCTCTCGTTGGCTGAACAAGCAGAGCCCCCGGCCGCAAGACCGGGGGCTTTTTGCTGGGCTGAGGTCGCCTCGGCGCTGCGCTCGGCGGCGACCAGTCGCTCGTACAGTAGCGAAGCCCTGAACTTGGCCATCTTCTTGCGAACGTCGCGGCGGAGCTGCGCGGCGCGGGCGGGCGGATAGTCGGGATCATGGGGTCGGGTGCGGTTGCGGACCCGGGTCCGGGTTCTGGGCATCGGTGCCTCCATCTAGGCTTGGCCATGGCTTCGCCGCCTCACGCGGAAAGCCGCTGAAGTTTGGGGAGGGATGCGGAGCGCCGGGCTGGGCCCGGAAGCTTTTGTAGAAGTACCGTTTCGACTCAGACCGACGCTCCGCGCGGTCGTTATCCGGAAGCGCCCGACGGTTGGCGTTGTTGGCGCCTCGCCGATTGAAGCCTCCGGCGGGAAGATGAAGCCAACGACGCTCCATCCTTGAGGGGCTGCGTCACCGCACCCCTTGGCCCTCGCCCGCCCGCGCATCCCACGCCGTTTCTGTGTTCCATGCCCGGCCGGCCCTGGAAGGATGCGGGTCGCGGCCCGCCTTGAGAGCAAGCCGCCGCCGACGAGCGCCGCCCGCTCGACCGCACCTCAAGGCCGCGAAGGTCGCTGGCCGCGCGCCCTCCCCATCGCCTCGAGGTGGTCTGATTATGCGGCGCCGCGAGAAGGGGAGGATAAGTGGATTTTTGGCGTTGAATTCGTTGCGGAAACACGCCGGGAGCGATGGGGATGAGTTTTTTCGCGCCCGTCGCCATATGGGTTCGTCGCGAAAGAAGCTGTCATCCCGGACAAGGCCCGAAGGGCCGCCGATCCGGGACCGCCGGAAGCGCTGAGTTCACGCATCGGTCCCGGATCTTCGCGCTGCGCGCTCGTCCGGGATGACAACTGTTTAGAGTCATGTGCGCGAGCCCCCCGTCGCCGAAGCCGCAAGGCGACGGTTCACCGCCCCGGCGGCCGCTAGGGTTTCGCCTGATCCACTTTCGGGAAGGCTGGTCCAAGATCGCGGCGTCCAGGGAGATGTCATGCTGATTTCACGACCTGTCGAGCGCCGCCCGAACCCCATGCCCGGACGAGCCGCCGGGGTGAGCGCCGCCGATCGCCCATCGACGAGCGAGGCGTCATGAGGCGCGATTACGAGGAAGCCCTGGACAAGGCGCTGGAGTTCGTTCGCACGACCGTCGTCGGCGGGGCGCTGTTCCTGCTGCCGATCGTCTTCGTGGTCTTTGTCGTGAGCAAGGTCGTCGGCCTGATGCGGCACGTCACCGAGCCGCTGGTCGAGTCCCTGGGGGTCACCACCGTCGCGGGGGTCGCGGCCAGCACGATCGTCACGGTGATCGGCCTGATCCTGAGCGCCTTCCTGGTCGGCCTGATCGCGCGGACCCGGATGGGCCAGTCCTTCCTGACCTGGATACAGAGCGGGGTCGCCGCGGCGCTTCCGCAGTTCAGCCTGATCCAGGACATGGCCAAGAATCTGGGGACGGAGGGCGCGGCCGAGATGCCGATCGTCCTTGTCCCCACCGACGCGGGCTGGGCCCTGGGCCTGCTGATCGAAGCCCCGGTGGGCGACTGGCACGCCGTCTATCTGCCCGGCGCGCCGCAAATGGGGTCGGGATCCATCGCCTACGCCCATACCGACCAGGTCCATCGAACGGACCTGACGATCAACCAGCTCTGGGTGATCCTGCGTCGCCGCGGGATGGGCTCGGCGAAGGTCTATGAACACCTGGCGAAGCTGCCGCCGCAGGACGGGGGGTGAGCGGTCGGTTTCAGCGTTAGGTGCGTTCTCCTCGTCCTTCGACAGGCTCAGGATGAGGAGAATAGCGGGCGCCTTGCAACCAAGGCGATAGGCTTTAAATTCGACCTCATCCTGAGCTTGTCGAAGGACGAGGTCGTGCACGGCGCCTGGGTTTACATACTGAGATGCTCAGACGGGATGTACTATGTCGGCTCCCACCGGGGTGACGACCCCCAGGGTCGCGCCTCTGAGCACAACGCGGGGCTTGATCCCAGGGCCTTCACCTACAAGCGTCGCCCGGTCGAGGTGGTCTGGGCCGAGCACTTCGATCTGATCGTGGACGCCATCGCCGCCGAGCGTCGGCTCAAGGGTTGGAGCCGGGCCAAGAAGGAAGCGGTGATCCGAGGGGACTGGGAGGCGCTTCCCGGCCTCTCGCGGAGCCGAAATCCTCGTCCTTCGACAAGCTCAGGATGAGGATTTCTACTGTCGAGGCCCGCACATTGGTCCTCATCCCACATTGGTGCTCATCCTGAGCCTGTCGAAGGACGAGGACCACGCACGGCGCTTGAATGTCGCCCCGCCCCAGCGCTTCGATCACCTCTAGCGGGGGACCCTCAATACGGCGTGGGCACCATGCGGCGGCCTTCGAGAATGCTCTGGTCGTCGTACTTGTGCTTGTCCGACCGCTTGGGCAGCTGGACCTTCGGGCGGTCGATCTTCTCGTAGGGGATCAGCGAGAGGATGTGGGCGATGCCGTTGAGGCGCGCGCGCTTCTTGTCGTCCGAGCGCAGGATGTGCCAGGGGGCCTCCTCGCGGTCGGTGGCCGCCAGCATCTGGTCGCGGGCCCGGGAGTAGTCGTACCAGCGCGAATAGGACTCCACGTCCATCGGGCTCAGTTTCCACTGGCGCAGGGGATCGTTGACGCGGGCGTGGAAGCGCCTGTCCTGCTCCTCCATCCCGACCTCCAGCCAGATCTTGATCAGGATGATGCCGGAGCCGGCGATCCAGCGTTCGGCCTTGGGGCAGGCCTCCAGGAAGTCGCGGTGTTCGTCCTTCGAGCAGAAGCCCATCACGTATTCGACGCCGGCCCGGTTGTACCAGCTGCGGTCGAAGATCACGATCTCGCCGCCCGCCGGGAAGTGGGCGATGTAGCGCTGCATGAACAGCTGGGTCTTTTCGCGCTCGCTGGGAGCGGGCAGGGCGGCCACCCGGAACACGCGCGGGCTGACCCGCTCGGTCAGGGCCTTGATGAAGCCGCCCTTGCCGGCGGCGTCCCGTCCCTCCAGCACCACGATGACCCGCGCGCCGGTCTCCTTGACCCAGTCCTGCAGGCGGCAGAGCTCGACCTGCAACTTCAGCAGCGTCTCCAGATAGGCCTTGGTCTTCATCTTCTCCGGCTTGCCGCCGGATTTGCCCGCCGACTTGCCTGGGGGCTTTTCCTCGTCGCCGGATTTCGCCTTGGCCATGGAAGTTTTCCTTAGTTGGCGACGTGACCGATCAGGGCGCCGACCCAGGCGGCGGCGGCCACCAGGACGACGCCGGGGGCCACCCTCAAAGCGAACGCGCGGCCGCCGCTGGTCGTGGCCACGACGATCTTGGTGATGGTGTTGGTGGTGAAGCCGGCCAGGATCGGGATGACGACGTCCTGCGCCGGCATCCGGCCGTTGGCCGCCAGCGAGGCGGTCGAGATCGCCGGCGCGTGGGTGTCGACGAAGCCGGCGACGGCGGCCGCCAGGATCGCGCCGGTCTCCCCGAACTCCGCGCGCAGGGCGGCGGAGGCCAGCAGCACCACCGACAGGGTCAGGGCGAAGATCAGCGCGCCCGACAGGCTGAAGGCGCTGTCGGACTGCTGCGCCTCCTTCGGCGGCGGCGTCCGCAGGGCCGCGATGGTGAAGATCGCGCCATAGCCCGCGGCGGCCAGGCCGGCGCCGATCAGCGGGGCGGCCATGGCCTGCAGGGCGGACTGGCTGGTGGCCCCCACCACCACGGCCATCTGGAGCACGGTGGCGACGGTGGAGAGCACCGCGCCGGCCACGGCCGAGGTCATGACCTTCGGATCCTTGGCCGCCCGCGCGCCCATGGCCCCGATGGTCGCCGAACTCGACACGAAGCCCGAGGCCAGGCCCGAGATCGGCAGGCCGAACCGCGAGCCCAGCACCCGCGTGGCCAGGTGGCCGATCGCGCCGATCAACAGCACCAGCACCACCAGCCGCCAGATCGACTTGGGATTGAGCGCCGCGTAGGGCCCCATCTGCTGGTCGGGCAGCAGCGGCATGACCACGATCAGGGCCGCGCCCAGGATCAGGGCCGAACGCACCTCGTCCTCGGTCAGGACCGTGCGCACGAAGTGATGCAGGCGCTCGCGGCTGGACAGCAGCAGGGCGGTGACGATGGCCACCGCGCCGGCGGCCGAGGGAGCCTTCATGGCCAGGCCGCCGGCCAGCACCGTCAGCAGCAGCGAGAACTCGGTCGTCAGGCCGGCCCCCTCCTGCTCGTGGTTGCGCCAGTAGCTCAAGCCCACCAGGGCGGTGATGGCGACGGCCAGGACCGCCAGCAGCACGACGCCGCCGCAGGCGATCGCCACGGCGCCGCCGAGGGCCGCGATGGAGAAGGTGCGCACGCCCGCGTCGGCCGGCCTCATCGCGCCGTCCATGGCGCGCTCGCGGCCCGTCCCGATCAGCAGACCCACGCCGAGCGCGACCAGCAGGTTCAGCAGAGGCGCGTCCAAGGCGTCTGGCTCCCGAGCACGTCCGGCCGACCGGCCGGCTTCTCAGCGTCGAGTCTTATGGTCCGTGGCCTGACCGAGCAATCCGACAAAACCCCGAACGGGCTGTTTGTCGGCCGCCGCGGGAGCCGCGCCCCGGCTCACGGGTCCAATTGCGCGAGCTTTAGCTTCACCTCTCATCAAAGTTGTAGAATCGGGCTTTCTATGTCAACGTTCCGGGACAACAAGGAATGGGGCATTTCATGCGTATCTTCCTGTACATCGTGGCCATACTGATCTCGCTCGCCGTGATGATCCTTCCCTGGGTCCTGATCCAGCCGATCACCTTCGTCACCGTCCTGATCTCCGTGGCGGGGCTGGCGGCGCTCGTCCTGTCGATCTGCGGGCTGGTGCTGGGCTGGGGCATCAGCCTGAGGGTCGGCGGCAGCACCTGATCGCGTTTTCCCGCGAGGGACGGCGAGGCAAGGCGACCACCGGATCGCTCCGGCGGCCGCTCTGTGAACGCCGCCCGGCCGGCGGGCGGCGTCTTCCGGCGTTCACGGAAATGTTGTTCGCCGGGCTGAAGCCTGACCATTGACGGCGGCGCGCGCGGGTCCACTCTGAGGGCGGATCAACCCTAGCCCGCGGCCGCCCCACATCATGATTTCCCTGGCCGCCGCGACGCCGTCGCGCTGTCGAGCGACGCCGTTCGAGACCGTCGTGACGCCCCCTGGCGGGGCGGCGCGATGAACGAGCCGACGATCTTCTTTTCCGAGGTCAACGAGCGGCAGGGCATGTTCCACCGCCGCGCGTTCCTGATGGGCGGCCTGGCCGGCGTCGGGCTGCTGACCCTGGGCGGACGCCTGGCCCAGCTGCAGCTGGTCGAGGCCCGGCGCTACCAGAAGCTTTCGGCCGGCAACCAGTTCAACTACCGCCTGGTCTCGCCGCCGCGCGGGGCGATCTACGACCGCAACGGCGTGGCCCTGGCCTCCAACCGGCCCAACTTCCGCCTGCTGGTCGCCAAGGACGACGGCTTCGACGCCGCGACCACCCTGGACGAACTGGCCCAGCTGGCGCCGATCGATCCGGCCCGCCGCTCGCGCCTGCTCAAGGACCTGGCCCGCGCGCCCAAGAAGGCCCCGGTGGCGGTGATGGAGGACCTGACCTGGGAGGAGTTCTCCCGCGTCAACATCCGCGCCCCGGAGCTGCCGGGCGTCACCGCCGACATGGGCGAGGTGCGGGTCTATCCGTTCGGCGGGGCCTTCGCCCACGTGATCGGCTATGTGGCCAAGGTCTCGGACCGCGACCTGGAAAAGGCCAAGGCCGATCCGACCCAGGACCAGGCGCTGCTGCACCATCCGGGCTTCCGGATCGGCAAGCTGGGGGTCGAGAAGGCGTTTGATGGCCCCCTGCGCGGCCAGGCCGGGGCCAACAAGGCCGAGGTCGACGCCCAGGGCCGCACCGTGCGCCTGGACCCCGAGGGCGACATCCCGGCCAAGCCCGGCGCCGACATCCGCCTGACCCTCGACGCCGACATCCAGAACCGCGCCCTGGAGGTGATGGGCGACGAGAGCGGGGCGATCGTGGTCATGGACTGCCGCAACGGCGACCTGCTGGCCATGGCCTCGGCCCCCAGCTTCGACGCCAACCGCTTCGTGAAGGGCCTGTCGGGCCCCGAGTACAAGGCCCTGGCCGAATACGAGCGCAAGCCGCTGCTGGACAAGGTGATGACGGGCACCTACCCGCCCGGCTCGACCTTCAAGCCGACCGTGGCCATGGCGGCCCTGACGGCGGGGGTGGACCCGACCGAGCGGGTGACCTGCACCGGCGGCTGGGCGTTCGGCGGCCGGGTCTGGCACTGCCACAAGAAGGGCGGCCATGGCGTGCAGGACATGCACGCGGCGATCAAGAACAGCTGCGACGTCTATTTCTACCAGATGGCCCTGCGCATCGGGCCCGACCCGATCGCCGCCGCGGCCAAGGCCTTCGGCTATGGCGGGACCTTCGACATCGGCATTCCGGGCCAGAAGAAGGGCCTGGTCGGCACGCGCGCCTGGAAGAAGAGGGCCTTCAAGCGCGACCCGGTCTGGCATCCCGGCGACAGCGTGCCGTACGGGATCGGCCAGGGCTATATCAACGTCAACGCCCTGCAGCTGGCGGTGATGACCGCGCGGCTGGCCAACGGGCGCAAGGCGCTCAATCCGCGCCTGGTCAAGTCGGTGGGCGGGGTCGAGCAGCCGCACGGCGACGCCGTGCCCGACCTGCCGTTCAGCCAGGAACACCTGGAGATCGTCCGGGCCGGCATGGCGGCCGTGGCCAACGACCCGACCGGCGGGGCCTTCAAGCAGAGCCAGCTGGGCCTGGGGGACGTCAAGATGGCCGGCAAGACCGGCACCGCCCAGGTTCGCCAGTACGCGGCCGGGGCCTCGCGCAGCAACCAGGGGATCGCCTGGAAGCTGAAGGACCACAACCTGTTCATCGCCTTCGCCCCCTACGACAATCCCCGCTACGCCCTGTCGGTGATCATCGAGCACGGCGGCCAGTTCGGCTCCAGCGCCGCCGCCCCGCGGGCGCGGGAGGTGATGCGGGTGGCCCTGCTGAAGGACCCGGAGATCCGGGCGAGGATCGAGCGCCCGATGCCCCTGCCGGACGCGCCGGACGAGGGGGAAGGGGATGTGGGGGCGGGTGATGCGCCGGTGGCGGATCCAGCGGCGGAGGTTGGCTGAGCGCCACCTTATGAACCGCTCATCCCGGCGAATGCCGGGACCCAGATCCCGTACCGGTGTGGCTGATTGGAAATAGCTCAGCGCTGTTGGCGTCTGCCTCGAACCCATTCCATCTGGGTCCCGGCATTCGCCGGGATGAGCGGAGGGTTTTAGGTTGCTGAGTTGCCCCCCAGCACCCGCTCCAACACCTCCACCACCAGCGCATGATCCTCCACCTGCGGCAGCCCCGACACCGTGATCGCGCCGATGCAGCCCAGGCCCGCCAGGATCAGCGGAAAGCCGCCGCCGTGGGCCGCGTGGTCGCGGGGCGAGAGGCCGTAGCGCTGCTCCAGGGTCTCGCCCGAGGCCTTCAGCTTCAGGCCGACCGCCAGGGTGCTGGTCCCCAGGGTCAGGACAGTGTTGCGCTTGCGGCGAACCCAGTCGGCGTTGTCGGGGCCGGCGCCGGGCAGGGCGGCGTGGAACAGCGGGCGCTCGCGCAGGCTGATGTCGATGGCCACCGGCGCGCCGCGGGCCAGGGCGGCGTCGCGCAGGGCGGTCCCCAGGGTCCAGGCGGTCTCCAGGGTGAAGCGCTGGAACACCAGGGTCTTTTCCTGGGCGGCGATGGCGGTCAGCAGCTCGGCGTCGGTCTGGTCGGGCGTCACAGCGCCAACTCGCGGCCTTCGGCGGCGCTGCGCTGGGCCACCTCGATCAGCGCCATGACCGCCAGGGCCTCCTCGGGCGGGACGGGGTTGTCGCCGTGGCCCGACAGGGCGTCGCGGACGGCGGCGTAATAGGCCAGGTAGTCGCCGGGCAGGCCCTCGACCAGGCGGCTGACCGTGCCTTCGCCGTCCGGAACGGTCAGGGTCCCCGGACGCGGATCGGCGCCCCAGCCCTGCGAACCCGGGACGACGCCGGCCTTCAGGGCGTTCTCCTGGTCGTCCAGCCCCTGTTTGACGAAACTGCCCTTGGTCCCGTGCACGGCCAGGCGCAGGCGGGAGTCGATCGTCATCTGGCTGGCGTGCAGCAGCACCCGCAGGCGCGGATAGCGCAGGACCAGGTGGAAATAGTCCGGGGCCTGGCCGCCGTCCTTCTGGGCCGCGAGGTCGGCGAACACCGCCCGGGGCGGACCGAACAGCTTCAGGGCCTGGTCGATCAGGTGCGGGCCCAGGTCCAGCAGCGCCCCGGCCCCGGGCTTCTCGCGCCAGCGGTCGCGGACCTCCGGGCGGAAGCGGTCGAAATGGCTCTCGTACTGCACGATCTCGCCCAGCGACCCGTCGGCGATCAGGGCCTTGAGGGTCAGGAAGTCGCTGTCCCAGCGGCGGTTGTGGAAGATGCTCAGCAGCTTGCCGGCCCGCCTGGCGTGGTCGGCGATGGCGCGGGCCTCGTCCAGGGTGACCGCGAACGGCTTGTCGATGACCACGGCCTTGCCGGCGTCCAGCGCGGCGTGGGCCTGGGGCGCGTGCAGCGGGTCGGGGGTGGCGATGACCACCAGGTCGATCTCGGGGTCGGCCAGGGCCGCGTCGAGGTCGGGCGCGACCTTCACGCCCGGATGGTCGGCCAGGACCTTGGCCGGGTCGCTGGAGACCACGGTGTGCAGCAGCAGGCCGGGCGTGGCGACGATCAGCGGCGCGTGGAAGGCCTTGCCGACGAAGCCGTAGCCGACCAGGGCGACCTTGAAGGGGAGGGGGGAGGACATTCCAGTCTTATACCCTCTCCCATGGGGAGAGGGAGGGGCCCGCGCTGAAAGCGTGGGAGGGTGAGGGGGTAAAACGTCGGACGGCGTGCCGGCAGAGCGTTGGTGTGAACCGCGGAGAGGGTGTCACCCCTCACCCTCCCATGCTGCGCATGGGTCCCTCCCTCTCCCCTCCGGGAGAGGGTGAAAATAGAAAAAACCCCCGATCTCGCGACCGGGGGCTCGTTCTTCAGGCACTCGTGACGACCAACTAGATCTTCACCAGCTCCATTTTCGGGGTCAGCAGGTGGATGACCAGCAGGGCGATCAGATAGGCGCTGCCGGCGACGATGAAGATCGGGGTGTAGGTGCCGATCTGGTCGAGGACCTGGCCGATGTACTTGGAGAACACCATGCCGCCGACCGCGCCCAGCATGCCGCCGATGCCCACGACCGAGCCCACGGCGCCGCGCGGGAAGACGTCCGACGGCAGGGTGTAGAGGTTGGCAGAGAAGCCCTGGTGGGCGGCGGTGGCGACGCCGATGATCAGGACAGCGGTCCACAGGTTGTCGACATTGGCCGCGAACATCACCGGCACGGCCAGCAGGGCGCAGACCAGCATGGTGGTCTTGCGGGCGTTGTTGATGCTCCAGCCGGCCTTCATCAGGCGCGAGGACAGCCAGCCGCCCCCGACGCTGCCGACGTCGCTCATCAGATAGATGGCGATCAGCGGCGGGCCGAAGGTCTTCAGGTCCAGGCCGTAGCGCTTGCCCAGGAAGTCCGGCAGCCAGAACAGGAACATCCACCAGATCGGGTCGATCAGGAACTTGCCCAGGGCGAAGGCCCAGGTTTCCTTCTTGCCCAGCAGCTTGACCCAGCCGATCTTCTCGACCGGATCGGCCGGATCCTGCTCGATGTGGGCCAGTTCGGCGGCCGACAGACGCTTTTGCTCGCGCGGGCGGCGATAGACGATCAGCCACAGCGGCAGCCACAGCAGGCCGGCGATCCCGGTGACGATGAAGGCCATCTGCCAGTCGAAGGCCAGCACGATCATCGGCACGACCAGCGGGGTGACGATGGCGCCGATGTTGGTGCCGGCGTTGAAGATGCCGGTGGCCAGGGCGCGTTCGTTCTTGGGGAACCACTCGGCCACGGCCTTGATGCCGCCCGGGAAGCCGCCGGCCTCGCCGATGCCCAGGCCCATGCGGGCCACGGCGAAGCCGGTGAAGCCGCGCGCCAGGGCGTGGGCGATGTGGGCGCCCTGCCAGATCAGGAACGCGATGCCGAAGCCCCAACGGGCCCCGATCTTGTCCATGATCTTGCCCCAGGCCATGTAGGCCACGGCGTAGGCCAGCTGGAAGTAGAACACGAGGTCCGCGTAGTGGGTCTCGTCCCAGCCAAATTCCTTGCTGAGGTCAGCCTTCAGCAGGCCGATCGTCTGGCGATCGACATAGTTGATCACCATCGCCAGGAACAGCAGGCCGACAATGACCCACCTGTACCGCCCGATCTTCGCAGAAGGAGCCGGCATCGTTGGAGCGTCCATGGACGTCACATCCTCACCCTTAGGCTTGTAGTTATTCCGACGCCCCCGCCGGTTTTCCGATCGTTAGAGCGTTTTCAAGTGAACTGGAAACCGGTTCGCTTGAAGAGACGCGGTAGAACAAGACACGCCTTGCGCGCGACCCGGCCCCTAGGCCGGGACCGCCACGCAGGCGACGCTTCCGAGCGGGCCGAAGTCTACGCGGGACGTGTCCCCGGCCGCAATGTCGTGGATTCCAGTGCTGGCCCCGGTGGTGACCAGCATGCCCTTCTTCAGCGGCCGGCCGCGCGAGGCGACGTGGCCCAGCAGGAAGGCCAGGGCCGCCAGGGGCGAACCCGGGATCGAGGACGCGCCGCCCTTGCCGACCGACACCTCGTTGATGAAGGTCTCGGCCGGCATGTCTTCCCAGGCGATGTCGCGCCAGTTCTCGACCACCGGACCCAGGATCTGGCCGTCGTTGTTGCCGAAGTCCGAGGCGACGATCGGCGGGCCCAGGGCGTTGATGGTGGCCAGCGGGCTGCCGGCGATCTCGATGCCGACGATCAGCTCGCCCACGTATTCGGCGGCTTCCTCGGCGGTCCATTCGGTCTTGTCGGCCGGGGCGTCCTTGCCCAGGCGGATGATGAACTCGGCCTCGACGGCGGTGAAGCCGCCGGCGATGGCGCGGAACGGCGTGGGCTCGGCGCCCGCGTTCCAGACCTTGGTCTTGAAGATGCAGCCGGCCAGGCGCTCGGCGCCGAGGCGTTCGCGATGCTGCGGGGGAACCAGGCCGACCTTCCAGCCCACGAGTTCGTCGGGCCACATGTCGATGGCCAGGTCCTGGACGGCATAGCCGTCGGCCATGGATTTGGGCAGCACGCCGCCCGGATAGCCGGGAACCGACACGCCCTTCAGGCGCGCCTCGACGAACTGTGGGGCGATGGATGCCGGTGCGAACACCTCGCTCTCGGCCTCGGAAACGGTCACGCCGCGAATCCTCCCTCGCGTTACACTCTACAGTCCCGTTCGACGGGCTTTGGTCACGCATAATGGAAACCGGTGTCATTGACAATCGGCGACACGACACCGGTGGCAAGGGATTGTCATGCCCGTGTCATGGGGCTTTCAATGGCGGCCATGGTCGATCTTGCCGCGCTTCGCCGTCTGGCCCTGGCCTTGCCCGAGGTCCAGGCGAGCCCGGAGGGGGCGCGGCTGGCGTTTGACGTGCACGGCAAAGGCATCGCCTGGTCCTATTTCGCCCGCCCGCGCCCCAAGGCGCCTCGCGAGCTGGTGGAGGGCGTGATCGCCGTGCGCTGCCTGCGCGAGACCAAGGAGATGCTGCTCGAGGCCGCGCCCGACCGGTTCTTCGACGACGACCACTATCGCGGCTTTCCCGCCGTGCTGGTGCGGCTGGACGCGATCGACGAGGCCGAATTGGCGGGATTGCTGGCCCAGGCCTGGCGAATCCTGGCGCCCAAGGCCCTGGTCAAGCGGATCGACGCCGAGCGATCCGGAACCGCCGACCCCGGTGGAGACTTCCCCTGAAAACAGGGAGCCCTCGCATGGCCCAGGGACAGCTCGCCGAGTACCGCCGCAAGCGTGATTTCCAGAAGACCGCCGAGCCTAGCGGCGACAAGGCCGTCGCGCCGGCGCCGCACGCGCGGTTCGTGATCCAGAAGCACGACGCCACCCGGCTGCACTACGACTTCCGGCTGGAGGTCGACGGGGTGCTGAAGTCGTGGGCGGTGACCAAGGGGCCGTCGCTGGATCCGGCCGACAAGCGGCTGTCGGTCGAGGTCGAGGACCATCCGCTGGACTATGGCGACTTCGAGGGCACGATCCCCAAGGGCCAGTACGGTGGCGGCACGGTGCAGCTGTGGGACCGCGGCTACTGGAGCCCCGAGCCGGGCTTCGAGGACGTGGCCAAGGCCCTGAAGAAGGGCGAGCTGAAGTTCGTGCTGGAGGGCGAGCGGCTGCACGGCTCGTGGGTGCTGGTGCGGATGAACTGGGACCGCAACGCGAAAGACGGCCCCAAGCGACAAGAAGGGGGCAGGCGGTCGAACTGGCTTTTGATCAAGCACAATGACGAGGCCGCGCGGCCGGGCGAGGGGACGGCGGTGCTGCAGGAGGACGCCTCGATCGCCTCGGGCCGGACCATGGCCGACATCGCCGCGGGCAAGGGCCGGGGTCCCAAGGCGTTCATCCTGAAATCGAAGGGCCCAAAATCCAGAGAGAGGGGCGACGCGGTGTGGACGTCACGGACCAAGGCCGAGCGGGAGGCGCTGCAGGCCGAGGCGCTGGAGACGCGGACGTTCGCGGAGCCCAAACCGAAGGCCAAAGCCGCCAAGGCCAAGGCCGCTGTCCTGCCCGACTTCATCGAGCCCCAGCTGTGCAAGTCCGTGGACCGTCCGCCGACGGGGCCCGGCTGGGCGCACGAGATCAAGTTCGACGGCTACCGCGTGCAGCTGCGGGTCAAGGACGGCCGCGCGACCCTGCGCACCCGCAAGGGGCTGGACTGGACCGAGAAGTTCGCCGCCATAGCGCAGGCCGCCGCCGACCTGCCCGACGCCGTCCTCGATGGCGAGGTGGTGGCCCTGGACGCGGCCGGACAGCCCGATTTCGCCGGCCTGCAGGCGGCGCTGTCGGACGGCGACGGCGGCGACCTGATCTTCTTCGCCTTCGACCTGCTGGCGCAAAACGGCGAGGACCTGCGCGACCTGCCGCTGCGCGAGCGCAAGGCGCGGCTGAAGGCGATGATGGGGCCCGACGAGCCGCGCCTGCGCTTCGTCGACCACTTCGAGACCGCTGGCGACGCGGTGCTGCTGTCGGCCTGCAAGCTGGAGCTGGAGGGCATCATCTCCAAGCGGCTGGACGCGCCCTACCGCTCGGGCCGCAGCGACACCTGGACCAAGGCCAAGTGCCGGGCGGGCCACGAGGTGGTGATCGGCGGCTACACTACGACGGGCAGCGCCTTCCGCTCGCTGATCGCCGGGGTCTATCGCGACGGCAAGCTGGCCCATGTGGGCCGGATCGGCACGGGCTTCGGTCGCGACAAGGTCGCCAAGCTGCTGCCCCGGCTGAAGGCGCTGGAGACCAAGACCTCGCCGTTCGAAGGCAAGGGCGCGCCGCGCAAGGCCGAGAACATCCATTGGGTGAAGCCGGAGCTGGTGGCCGAGATCGAATATGCCGGCTTCACCGGCGACGGCGCGATCCGCCAGGCGGCGTTCAAGGGCCTGCGCGAGGACAAGCCCGCCGCCGAGGTCGAGGCCGAGGTTCCTGCGTCCCCGGAGACGGCCGAACTGGCCGAGCCGACGCCCCCAATCGCTGCAAAAGGGGCGGCCGCGCCCAAGTCCCAGACCATCGTCACCGCCAAGGAAGACAGCGTCGTGCTGGGCGTGACGATCTCCAAGCCCGACAAGCCGCTGTGGCCCGACGTCGACGGCGCGCCCGCGACCAAGATCGACCTGGCCCGCTACATGGCGGCGGTCGGCCCGTGGATGCTGCCGCACATCAAGGGCCGGCCGGCCTCGATCATCCGGGTGCCGGACGGCGTCGGCGGCGAGACCTTTTTCCAGCGTCACGCCATGCGCGGGATGTCGTCGCTGATCGAGCTGGTCAGCGTGAAGGGCGACAAGCAGCCTTACATCCGCTTCGACCGGGTCGAGGCCCTGGTCGCCGCCGCCCAGATCGCCGCCGTCGAGATCCACCCGTGGAACTGCCAGCCGAACGATCCTGAGGTGGCCGGCCGGCTGGTCTTCGACCTCGACCCCGCCCCGGGCGTCACCTTCGAGGACGTGATCGCCGGCGCCCGCGAGATCCGCGACCGGCTGGAGGAGGTCGGGCTGGTCAGCTTCTGCAAGACCACCGGCGGCAAGGGGCTGCACGTGGTCACGCCGCTGTCGGACAAGGTCCCGTGGGACGCCGCCAAGGCCTTCGCCCGCGAGGTCTGCGCCCGCATGGCCGCCGATGCGCCGGACAAGTACCTGATCACCATGAGCAAGAAGGCGCGAGAGGGGCGGATCTTCCTGGACTACCTGCGCAACGACCGCACCTCGACCGCCGTCGCGCCCCTGTCCGCCCGGGCCAGGCCCGGCGGGACGGTGTCGATGCCGCTGAACTGGACCCAGGTGAAGGCGGGGCTGGACCCGACCAAGTACACGATCCGCACCGCCCCCGACCTGATCGCCAAGAGCACGGCCTGGGAGGACTATTTCGACGCCGCCAAGCCCCTGAAGGCGGCGATCAAGCGCCTGGGGTGAGCGGGGCGCCTAGCTCGGCTTGCGGGCCTGTTCCGCCAGCCGGTCGGCCTGGCGCTCGAGGTCGTCGGCCTGGGAGGGCAGGCGGGCGGCCAGATCGCGCAGCTCGGCGTCGGTGACCTCGTCGCCCTGAGCGCGCTGCCTGGCGATCTGTTCGGCGCGATAGGCGGGATCGCGCAGACGGACGGCTTCCTCGCGCATCTGCCGCGCGCCCTGGCGCATCTGCACGGCGCCTTGGGCCATCTGGGCGCGGGCCTTGACCATCTGGCGCGCGGCCTCGGCGCGGGCCTGCTCGCCGATCTGACGGGCCTGCTCGCCAATCTGGCGCGCGCGTTCGCCCTCGGCCCTGGCCCGTTCGCCCTCGACTCTGGCTTGGTCAGCCTGGATGCGGGCTTCCTGGGCGGCCTGGCGGGCGATGCGCGCCTGGGCGCGGCTCTCGGCGGCTTGGCGCCGGGCTTCGGCGCCGCGGGCGCGCGCCTCGGCCGCGGCCTTCCGCTCCTCGGGCGTGGCGGACCGATAGTAGACGTGGCCGACGCCTTCCGGCGGAGGTGGCGGCGGCGCGGGCGGTTCGGGCGGCGGCGGCGGTTCGGGTGGCGGAGGGGGAGGCGGAGGCGGCGGAACGAGCGCGGCCGACTCGAACCTTGGCGGCGCGGGCGGCGCGGGAGGGGCCGGCGGCGCGGCGATCGCGGCCAGGGCGGGCGGCGCCGGCGGGGCGGGCGGCAGGGGCGCGGCCAGCACCGGGACGGGCGGCGGGGCGGGCGGGACCGGCGGCGCGACCCAGTCCTGGCGCGTGACCCCCAGCGCGGCCATGGGCGTGGCGACGACGGCGAGGGCGGCGATGGTCAGGGCGACCGCGAGCGGCCGGCGGCGAGCGGACGTGTTCGTCATGATGCAGGCGATCCTTGTCTTCAGGGTGCGGGCGTCGGCGGCCATGGCGGTCGCGGCGCCCCAGGCGAGTTGGGCGGAGGGGGGCGGTTGGGCGGCCAGGCTGACCAGGGCCTTGGCGTAGAGCGTGCGGTCGACGGTCAGAATCGCGGCGGCGTCGGCGGCTTCCTCCGAGCGTTCGACCAGGACGGCGTGCAGGCGCCAGACCAGCGGATTGAACCAGAACATCGCCAGGGCCAGCCGGGACAGGACCAGGAAGATCCAATCCTGACGCCGCAGGTGGGCCAGTTCGTGGGCCAGGATGGCGGGGGCGGCCCGACGCTCGGCCAGGCTGGCCGGATCGATGATGATGAAGCCCGGCGCGACGCCCCAACTGAGCGGGCTGCTGATCCGGTCGCTGGACACCAGGCCCGGGCGGTCCTCGGGCGGCAGGCGCTCCAGCGGGGCCAGCCAGTCGGCGCACGCCACCGCGCGTCCCTGGCGGGTCCAGCGGTTCAAGGTGTGCAGTCCCAGCAGCAGCCGACCGCCGATGGCGGCGAAGCCGAGCAGCCAAAGGCCGCCGATCAGGCCCGGGGCCAGATCGAGGGAAGGCCAGGACAGTCCGCCCGAGGCGGCCATGCCCACGGCCTCGGGCGGCGCGGCTTGCGGCGCAAGGGCGAGCGGCGCAACGGGCGGAGACGCCGGCAACAGGGCCAGGTTCATCGCCGGCAGGACGTTCATGATGACGGGGAGGGCCAGCAGCAGGCAGACCGTGGCCCGCAGGATGTCGGCCCGCTCGACGGGGCGCTGGGTCAGGAACCGGGCGCAGGCCAGGCCGGCGCCGGCCACCAGGCTGGACTTGATCAGCAGGGACAGGAGCAGGGCCCAAGTCATGGCTTGCGCTCCACGGCCTTGTCGATGATCCGCTCCAGGGCGGCGGCCTCCTCGGGGGTCAGCCTTTGACCCAGGCCCAGCAGGGCCGTGGCGGCGCTGGCGGCCGAGCCGGCGAAGAAGGTGTCGATCATCCGCTTCAGGGCGCCGGCGGCGACGGCCTCGGTCCGCTGGACGGGGCTGTAGAGAAAGCCGTCGGGACCGGCCGTCCGTTCGACCAGGCCCTTGGTCTCCAGGCGCGAGAGCATGGTGCGCACGGCGGAGTCGCTGAGCGGATCGGACAGGGCGGCGCGGACGCCGGCGGCCGTGCCGGCCTCCAGGCGGCAGAGGGTCTCGAAGACCTCGCGTTCGCGTCGGGGCAGGGCTTCGATCACGGCGGTCTCCACGGCACGGCTTCGCTACAGGTGTAGCGTTACATGTGTAGTGAATAGCGGCGGCAATGGGGCGGACGAAGTGAATTCGCCGTAACCTGGGCGCCGGTCCGCCAAGCGCCCCCGCGCCGCCCCGTCTTCGCCCCGCCACGGTCAAGATCGGGCGCGATAACCCGGCCATGAGCCCGCGCGCCCGCCTGCTGTCCCTCGTCGCCGTCCTCGGCCTGGTTTTCGCCGGGGTCGCGGAGGCCTCGGTCGCGCCGCGCCTGATCGAGACGCCGGCCGCCGCGCCTGGGGACGCCATGGCCGTGCTCTATTCGGGCGACGGCGGCTGGGGCCCGCTGGACCGCGGCGTGGCCAGGGTGCTGGCGAACGACGGGATCCCGGTGCTGGGCGTCAACTCGCTGCGCTATTTCCTGGTCAAGCGCCCGCCCCGGACCGTGGCGGACGACCTGGCCGACCAGTTGCGCCGGCATCAGGCCAAATGGGGCCGCCGGAAGATCGTGCTGGTCGGCTATTCGTTTGGGGCCGACGCCCTGCCGGCCCTCGTGCCGCTGCTGCCCCCCGACCTGCGCGGGCAGATCCAGCGCATCGTGCTGATCGGCGCGGGCCCCCACGGCGACCTGGCCTTCCACCCGGCCAGCTGGCTGAACCGGGCCTCGGCCGACTCCTTCCCGGTGGCCCCGGCGGTCGAGGCGCTGAAGGGCCTGCCGATGACCTGCATCTATGGCGACAGGGAGCGGCTGGACATCTGCCCCAGCCTGCCGGCGAGCACGATCCGCCAGGTCAGGCTGCACGGCGGCCACCATTTCGACGGCGACTATGCGGGGCTCGGCGCGGCGGTGCTGAAGGCCGTCGCCCTCTAGTCGGCCGCCCCCCGCCAGGCCCGCGGTTTGGGGGCGATGACCGCATCGTGACCGGGTTTCACCCTAACGCGGGGGATCAAAACCCCGCCGACACGCGTTTTGAAGGCCTGTAGACATCGGAGAGGGCCTTCTCGCCATGACCGCGTTCGGGTCAGTCGTTCGCCATGCGCCAAGTGATTTGCCGCCACCCCCAGCCGCCTTGCCGCTTCGCGCGGCGTTGTTTCTCGACCTCGACGGAACCCTGGCCCCGATCATGCCCCGACCCGAACAGGTCGGGCCCGACGCACGCCGCGCGGCGCTGCTGGACGACCTGACGCGCGCCCTCGAAGGCCGGGTTGCCGTCGTCAGCGGCCGCGCCTTGGCGGACGTCGACCGCATTCTGGAAGACCGCGTGAAGTCCGTCGCCGCCGTGCACGGCCTGGTGCGGCGCGGCGCCCACGGTGTCGACCGCATCCAGCCGCACCCGGACCTCGACCACGCTCGCGACGTGCTGCGCGACCTGTCGCGCGGCGACAAGGGCCTGCTGTTCGAGGACAAGGATCTCAGCGTCGCCTTGCACTATCGCAACGTGCCCTCGGCCGCCGACGCGGTGATCGAGGCCGCCGAGCGTTTGGCGCGATCATCACATCTTGTGCTTCAGTTGGGCGACATGGTCGCCGAGCTGCGCACGCCGGGCCAGGACAAGGGCAAGTCGGTCGCGGCCTTCCTGCGCGAGGCGCCGTTCGACGGGGCGACGCCGGTGTTCGTCGGCGACGATCTGACCGACGAGGACGGCTTCGCCGCCGCCGCCCGGCTGGGCGGCTACGGCGTGCTGGTCGGTCCCGAACGTCCCACCCAGGCGGCCTATCGCCTGAGCGACTGCGACGCGGTGTTCGGCTGGCTGGGCGCCGGACTGGACGCCCTCGCGGGGAGGACCGCCGCATGAGCCGTCTGATCGTCGTTTCCAATCGGGTCAACCCGCCGACGGGCAAGGGCGACGAGAGCGTCGGCGGCCTGGCCATGGCCCTGGCCGCCGCCTTGCGCGAATATTCCGGGATCTGGTTCGGCTGGAGCGGCAAGACCACCACCGAATTCACCGGCCAACTGAACATGCAGAAGACCGACGGGGTCACGGTCGCGACCGTCGACCTCGAGGAAGGCGATTACCAGGAATACTACAACGGCTACGCCAACAAGACCCTGTGGCCGCTGTTCCATTACCGCGTCGACCTGACCGCCTACGACCGCTCGTTCGGCGAGGGCTACGACCGGGTCAACAAGCGGTTCGCCGAGACCCTGCTGCCGCTGATCGAGCCCGACGACGTGATCTGGGTGCACGACTATCACCTGATCCCGATGGCGCGGGAGCTGCGGCGGCTGGGCGTGACCAACCGCATCGGCTTCTTCCTGCACATCCCCTGGCCGGCCCACCAGCTGGTCGTGACCCTGCCGCGCCACCGGCCGCTGGTCGAGGCGCTGTTCCACTACGACCTGGTCGGCTTCCAGACCGAGGAGAGCGTCCAGGCCTTCGAGGGCTACGTGTTCAACGAGGTCGGCGGCGAGCGGACCGAGGACGGGCGGCTGACGGCGTTCGGCCAGACCACCCGGGTCGGCGCCTTCCCGATCGGCATCGACGCCGAGGACTTCGCCCGCATCAAGGAAAGCCCGCGCGCCGTGCGCGTCTACGACCGGCTGATGGCCCACAGCGTGTTCCGCAAGATGGTCGTGGGCGTCGACCGGCTGGACTATTCCAAGGGGCTGGAGGAGCGGCTGATCGGCTTCGAGAAGTTCCTGCGCGACAATCCGGACGCCCGCCGCGAGGTGATGCTGCTGCAGATCGCCCCGCTGTCGCGCGACGAGGTCGGGGCCTACCAGGACCTGCGCGGACGCCTCGACGGCCTGATCGGCCGGATCAACGGCGCCTATGCCGACATGGACTACAACCCCATCCGCTACCTCAACCGCAGCTACCGCCGCGACGAGCTGGCCGGGGTCTATCGCGCCGCCAGGGCCGCCCTGGTCACGCCGCTGCGCGACGGCATGAACCTGGTGGCCAAGGAATACGTCGCCTCGCAGACGCCCGAGGATCCGGGCGTGCTGATCCTGTCGCGCTTCGCCGGCGCGGCGCGGCAGCTGAAGGAGGCGCTGATCATCAATCCCAACAGCCCCGAAGAGATCTCCGACGCCCTGACCCGGGCCCTGAACATGGACCTCGACGAGCGCAAGCGGCGGTTCGAAAGCCTGATCGACAACGTCACCCGCCAAGACGTCACCGCCTGGCGCGACGACTTCGTGGCCCAGCTGCGCGACCCGACGCCGGTCGTCGCGTCCAAGCCGATGATCAAGATCCCGCCCGCCTTGACCTTGCGGGCCGGGGGGAGGGGCTAGCCATGGTTTCCCGTCCCACCTGGCAGGGCCACCTGCGGCTGTCGCTCGTCACCTGTCCGGTGGCGCTGTACACGGCCGTGGCGCCCGGCGGAGAGGTGCGATTCAACCTGCTGCACCCCAAGACCCACAACCGCATCAAGATGATCGCCACCGATCCGGACCTGGGGCCGGTGGACCGCGCCGACCTGGTCAAGGGCTACGAGTACGAGAAGGACCACTATGTGATCCTGACGCCGGAAGAGATCGAAAGCGTGCGGCTGGAAAGCACTCGCACCATCGACATCGAGCGCTTCGTCGACGCCGACGCCATCGACCGGCTCTATTGGGACAACCCGTATTTCCTGGTTCCCGACGGCAAGCTGGCGGTCGACGCCTACACCGTGATCCGCGACGCGATGGCCGGGGCGGGCAAGATCGCCCTGGGCCGGGTGGTGATGCACACCCGCGAACGGCTGCTGGCCATCGAGCCGCGCGACAACGGGCTGGTCGCCTACACCCTGCGCAGCCACGACGAGGTGCGCGACGCGGGCGAGCTGTTCGACGACATTCCCGACCGCAAGGCCGATCCCCAGATGGTGGCCATCGCCGAGAAGATCATCGATCAGCAGCAGGGTCCGTTCGATCCCAGCCAGTTCAAGGACCGCTACGAGGACGCCCTGCGGGCCTTGATCAAGCAGAAGGAAAAGGGCGGCAAGGCCAAGGTGACGGTCGAGGAGCCGGAGAACACCAACGTCGTCGACCTGATGGAGGCCCTTCGCAAGAGCCTGGGCCACAAGCCGGGCGCGGCGGCCGCCAAGACGCCGGCCAAGAAGGCGCCGGCCAAGAAGTCGGCGGCGCGCAAGAAGGCATCCTAGAAGCGGTCCCGCTTAGGCCTTCATGCACGCCAGGGTGTCGCCCAGGACGAGGGGCGCGCCGGCCCGCGAGATCATCCAGTCCACGGTCATCGTTGTCGGACCGGTGCGGATGTAGACGAACTGCTCGCCCGGCTCGCCCGCCCCTTGGCGGCTCCAGGTCCAGCGATCGCCCTCCCAGCCCGGCGAGGCGTACCAGCGCAGGCCGCTGAAGCCGTCGGCGATGGTGGCGCGGAAGCCGCCGGCGACGCGCGCGAAACTCCAGGTTTCCGCCGCCTTGTAGGTTCCCGGCGCCGCGTCGCGATGCTGCTTGAGCAAGGCTCCGGTGTCGGGGTCGCGGCTGAAGACCATCGCCGAGGCCAGGGGCTTCTTCGACGGCTCGAAATGGCCGTCGCAGGTCCAGGCGCCTTCGAAATAGGCCAGCGGATTGGGGGTGGAAGGTTCGGTCGAGGCGGCGGCCAGCAGGCTGGCGATCAGAAGGCTTGTCGGCATGGACCCTCGCGACGTGTCGGTGAACAGCAAAGCATCATCGACGGCGCTCGTCACGCCAGCGTTCGCCCGGGGGTTTGACTTTGCGACGTATCGCCGTCGAATGGCGGCGAGCGACCGGGAACCTCCGATGAAATCCATGAGCGTCGTGTTGGCGGCCCTGCTGCTGGTCGGATGCGCGACGCGCGGCGGGCTCGACACGGCGGTCGGCGTCAGCGGCGGGCTGGAGTGCGTGGGCGCCAGGACGTCTCGTCCGACCGTGATCCTCGAGGCGGGCGCGTTCGGCGGGGCGGCCGACTGGTCGCTGGTGGCCGAGAGGCTGGCCGCGGGCGGCCGGGTCTGCGCCTACGACCGTGACGGCATGGGGATGGCCGCGATCCATGACCTCGACCGCTCTCCGGTCGCCATCGCCGCCCGGCTGGAGGCGATGGTGGCCCAGCAGGAGGGCGACGCGCCGGTCATCCTGGCGGGCCATTCGAACGGCGGGCTCTATGTCGAGGCCTTCGCCCGCCTGTGGCCCGAGCGCACGGCCGGGCTGGTGCTGGTCGACGCGGTCGGGACCGACGTCAAGGACCACCCGCTGGCCCTGGCCGACCTGGAGCACGAGGCGCGCCTGGCGGCCTTCACGCCGGCCGCCCGCGCCGTCGGCCTGACGCGCCTGGTCCCGCTGATGGACGACATCTCGCCGGCGGCCGAGGCGGCGGCCCGGCGGCGGTCGGCCTGGACCGGGCGGACCAGCGTCCAGGCGGGGGTGGCGGAGGTGAGGGCCTTCCTGCCGGGCCTGGCCGCCGTCGACGCTCTGCCGCCGCTGCGCCCGTCCATCCCCGTGGCGGTGATCGTCGCCAGCCGGACCCCGTCCGCGGCCCTGGACCGCGACTGGCGCGCCGCCGAGATCGCCCCCGCCCAGCGGGCCTGCCGCGCGCTGGTGCTCGACGCCCGGGCCAGCCACACCTCCATCCTCGACGCCCAGCGCGACTATGTGGCGGAGGCGGTCGGGTGGCTGAACGGCGAGCGGCCGGAGGCGGGCGTGGCGCGGTGCTCGGATCCGCCCGGATCTAGGATCGAGCCCTGAGCCAACGCCGCACCGGCGCGTCGTAGAACCGGAACGCCGCCCAGGCCGTCGCCAGCGCCACGAACACGCCCAGGACGCCGAACCAGGCCGGCAGCGGCAGCTCCCACCGATAGGGATAGAGCCGCAGCATCACCGCCCAGGTCGCCCAGTGCATGGCGTAGAGCGGGTAGGAGACGTCGCCCGTCGTCCGGCAAACCGCGCCCGCCACGCCCTGGGGGTCGTGGGCGCCGACCAGCACCAGCATCGGAAACAGCATCGCCACGCAGGCGAGGTCATAGAGGCCGTTCCAGGGAACGCCGTTCCAGGCCAGGCCGGTCCAGGGCGGGCCGGGCAGGAGCGGCACGGCCATCGCGGCCAGCAGGGCCAGAACCGGCGCCAGCAGGCGCGGTTTGGGCGCCAGGGCCCGATAGCGCCAGCAGACCCAGCCCAGGCTGAAGCTGAAGCTGGCCCGGGCGACGCCCCACCAGAAGGTCGCCTGGTCCCAGCCGGTCTCGATCCCGTTCAGGGTCGACGCCACATAGACCATCATCGCCCCGCTGAGCAGCACGACGGCCATCAGCCCCAGATCGGGCAATCGCCGCAGGGGGAACCACAGGACGCTGACGATCACCTCCAGGCACAGCGACCAGGCCAGCGGATTGAATGGAAAGAGGGAAGGAAAGGTCCAGTCGGCCGGATGGCCCAGGCGCGGGACCAGCAGCAGGCCGCGCGCCAGGTTCGGCCAGAACGGCGGGCTGTGCCGCGAGGTCAGGATCGCGCCGATCACGGTCGACAGCACCAGCAGCGGCCAGATCCGCACGACGCGGATCCACACATAGGCGGGCCAGCCGATCTGGCGGCGCTCGAACGCGTGGGCCAGGACGAAACCGCTGAGGCAGAAGAAGAAATCGACCGCCAGATAGCCATGGGCGAACCAGCCCGGACGCCCCGTCCACCCGGCCACGTGATAGAGCAGCACCCCCAGCGCCGCCGCCGCCCGCAGGCCGTCCAGGGCGGCGAACCGCTGTGTTTCGTGTTCCCTCACCCGTCGGACTTTCAGGATCGCGCGGGTTTTCGCAAGAGGGGCGAGGGAACCCGCGACGCGACGATCCGGGTGGGCGGTGCTCGCGGGTTTCTCGTTGAATGGCGGCGACGCCTACCCCCAGGCCGCCATCAGCAGCATGACGATCCCCACCTCGACCGCGTCGCCCAGGCCGTGGGCGATCATCGGGGCCAGCAGGCTGCGCGAGCGCTCCATCAGCCAGACATAGGTCAGGCCCCAGGCGAAGGCGTAGATCTGCTGGGCGATCGCCAGGTGCAGCGGGTTGTGCAGGAAGCTGTCGTAGTGGGCCAGGCCGAACAGCAGGGCCACGACATAGGCGGCCACCGGCAGGTCCAGCCGCCCGATCCTCAGGCGGCCGGGGACCAGCACCGCCAGCATGCCGACCAGCAGGCCGCGGAAGATGATTTCCTCGTTGGGGCCCGCCGCCGCCATCACGCCCAGCCAGCCGGCGATCGCGCCCGCCGAGGTGATGTCGTAGCCGCCGTCCGGCGCGGTGTGGGCCAACAGCTGGGGCCAGTAGTCGGCGACCAGCATGATCAGGCCCATGGCCACGCCGACCGCGGCCGCCAGGCCGGCATAGGTCCGCCCCGGCGGCCAGCGCAGGTGGTTGTCGGCCTGGGGCAGGACGCGGCGCATCACCGCCAGGGCCGCCAGGCCCGTGACGATCTGGAACAGGGTGGCCAGGGCCACGAAGACCCAGATCTGATGCTGGAAGAGCTCGATATTGTGCTTGTAGAGCCAGGCCCCCGCCGCGCGGCCGGGAACCAGCAACAGCTGCATCAGCACCGCGGTCAGCACGATCCACAGGATCGACCAGGGGCGGAACCGCAAGCCGGTGACTTCGACGAACGGGCGGCGCGACGGGGGCAGGGCGAGATCGGTCATGCCGACCTGAATGCCAGTCTCAGGCCGCCCGGGTCTTGAAGCTATGTTGCGGCCGGAACTGGGCGCGCCAGGCCCCGGGCGAACGGCCGGTCAGGTCCTTCACGTCGCGGCTCATGTGGGCCTGGTCGGCGAAGCCGGCTTCGGCGGCGATCTCGGCCAGCGGGGCCTCGCCCTCGACGATCGACCGCCAGGCGCGCCGGGCCCGAGCCTCGACGCGGAACCGGGCCGGGCCCACGCCATAGGCGTCGCGGAACCAGCGGAAGACGGTCTCGCGGCTGACGCCCTGGTCGCGGGCCCAGGCCTCGACCGCCGGAGCCTCGTCGCCGGACAGGGCCTGGGCCAGCTGGTCGGGGACGTCGGCCAGGCCGGCCTGGCCTGGCCGCAGGGTCTCCAGCAGGGCGGCGGCGGCTTCGACGGGATCGCGCTCGGCCAGGCGGGCCAACAGATCGGGATCGACGGTCCGCGCCATCGCCGTTTCGGCCGCGGCCTCGGCCAGCGGCAGGTTCAGCACCAGGGTCTTGCCCGGGCGCCGGTTCCAGTGGCCCGAAAAGCGGCCGTGCAGCAGCACGTCGCCGGCCCGCACCCGCCAGCGCCCCCGCTCGCCGGCCTCCTCATAGCCGCCGTCCAGCACGACGGCGGCGTAGGCCTCGTCATGGACGTGGCGCGGGATGGTCTCGCCGGGGATCAGGGCGGAGCGGAGGGGCATGATCGAAGCATAGCCGGAAATCGGCGTTCGGCGACTTAAAGCCCTGTCATGTGAGGCTCGCGCCTCACGGGTGGGCGCGCAGATAGGCGATCAGGTCGGCGCGGTCCTGGGGCGAGGGGGTTCTGGCCCCCATCGAGGTTCCGGGCGCGAAGCGTTTGGGATCGGCCAGCCAGGCGTCCAGGGTCTCGGCGGTCCAGGTGACGTCGCGCGACGCCAGGGCCTTGCTGTAGCGGAACCCCGCCACGGCGCCGGCGCGGCGGCCATAGACCCCGCGATGGCGGGGACCGAAGCGGTTGGCGTCCAGGCTGTGGCAGAAGCCGCAGCGTCCGGCGTAGAGCCGCTCGCCCCGGGCCGGGTCGCCGGTCGGCGGGCCGGCGAGGGCCGGCGAGGCGGTCATCGTCAGCAGGATCACCAGGATCACGGGCGGCCATCGACGCGTCATGGGGGTCTCCATCGGTTGGACGGCGACTCCATAGACCGGTGGTTTCCCGCTAATAAGTACGCACTATTTTTATACCGTCCGCCTTGTTCGCACGATCGTTCGGAAGGCCGCCATGTCCAAGCAGCCCGCCCCCTGGTGCCCGGTCGCCGCGACCGTCGATGTGATCGGCGGCAAGTGGAAGCCGACCATCCTGTTCCACCTGAAGGACCAGCCGCGGCGCTTCAACGAACTGCGCCGCCTGATGCCCGACATCACCCAGCGCATGTTGACCCTGCAGCTGCGGGCCCTGGAGGACGACGGGATCGTTTCGCGCACCGTCCACGAGGTGGTGCCGCCCTGGGTGGAGTACGCCTTCACCGAGCGGGGGCTGACGCTGGGCCCGCTGCTGGACGCGATGGAGGACTGGGGCTGGGCCTACGGGGTCAAGCCCTCATCTCCTCCCCCGTAAAACGGGGGAGGTGGACGCGAAGCGGACGGAGGGGGCGTCCAGCCGCCGCAACGCCCCCTCCGTCACGGCGCGTATCCGCACCGCCACCTCCCCCGCGGCGCGGGGAAGGAGAGGATCAGCGCACCGACGTCCACGGCCGGCTGAGCAGCACCGCGCAGTTGATCAGCCCGACCAGAGAATAGGTCTGCGGATAGTTGCCCCACAGCTCGCCGTCCGCGAAGCCGATGTCCTCCGACAGCAGGCCGGCGGTGGTGCGCCGGGCCAGCATCTCCTCGAACAGGTCGCGGGCCTCGTCGATGCGGCCGGCCAGGTACAGGGCCTCGACCAGCCAGAAGGTGCAGATGTTGAACGCCGTCTGCGGGGCGCCGAAGTCGTCGGGGATGGCGTAGCGCAGCAGATAGGACCCCTTGCGCAGGCCCGCCTCGATGGCCGCCACGGTGGCGACGTTGCGCGGGTCCTTGGCCTCGATGAAGCGCAGGTCGACCAGCTGCAGCAGGCTGGCGTCCAGCTCCTCGCCCTCGAAGGTGGCGGCGAAGCGGCCCAGGGTCTCGTTCCAGGCCCGCTCGTCGATGGTCTGACGCACCTTGGCGGCGCGCGCGTTCCAGAATTCGGCCCGTTCGGTCAGGCCCAGGCGGGCGGCGGCGTTGCCCAGCCGGTCGCAGGCCGCCCAGCACATCACCGCCGAATAGGTGTGGACATTGGCCCGGCCGCGGAACTCCCACAGGCTGGCGTCGGGCTGGTCGTGCAGATGGAAGGCCCGCTCGCCGACCGGCTCGAGGTTGTGGAAGTCCTCCACCGTGCCGGGGCGCAGCAGACGCTCGTCGAAGAAGGCCTGGACGGTGGACAGGATGATCTGGCCGTAGACGTCGTGCTGCTGGTGTTCGAACGCCTGGTTGCCGATCCGCACCGGCCCCATGCCGCGATAGCCGGGCAGGGCGGGGGCGAAGCGCTCGGTCAGCTGCGGCTCGAAGCCCACCCCGAACAGCGGCTGGATGTGGCCGCCGGCCGCCCTGTCGACGATGTTGCGCAGGTAGCCCAGATAGTTCTCCAGGATGTCGACCGCGCCCAGGCGGTTCAGGGCCTGGACCACGTAATAGGCGTCGCGCAGCCAGCAGTAGCGGTAGTCCCAGTTGCGGCCGCTGTCGGCGTGCTCGGGGATCGAGGTGGTCATGGCCGCGACGATCGCCCCGGTCTCCTCGTGCATGCAGAGCTTCAGGGTGATGGCCGAGCGGATCACCGCGCTCTGGTAGTCCAGCGGCACGGCCAGGCCGCGCACCCAGTCCATCCAGTATTCCTGGGTCTGCTGCAGCATGCGGTTGCAGGTGGCCCCGATGTCGGCGTTGAAGCCCTCGTCGGCGCCCAGGAACATGGCGATCGGCTTTTCCAGCCGGAAGGTGCGCTCCTCCAGGATGTGCGAGACCGGGCCGTCGGTCGACAGGCGCAGGGTCATGTCCGAGCACAGGAAGCGGATGTGGTTGGAGCCGTGGGTGTTCTCGGCCGCCCGCGCGCCCCAGTCGGCGGTCGGGCGCAGGCGGATGGTGATGCGCGCCACGCTGGTCAGGGGGCGGATCAGGCGGATGAACGCGGTGGGGCGGAAATTGCGGCCGTACTGCTGGTAGCGCGGGGAAAAGTCGATGATCTCGACGCTGGCCCCGTCGGCGTCGGTGATCACCGTGCGCAGGATCGGGGTGTTGCGCAGATAGTCCTGCTCCACCGTCCGCGCGCCGTCGACCACGACCTCCCAGACGCCCTTCGCGGTCGGATCGCCGGGCTCCAGGCCGCCCAGCAGCGAACTGAACACCGGGTCGGCGTCGATGCGCGGCGCGCAGGCCCAGACGAAGCGCCCGCTGCGGTCGATCAGGGCGCTGACCGCGCAGTTGCCGATCGGGAAGAGGTCGAGGTTTTGCGGCATGGTTTGGTCCCGCTCGTATCGTGCTTCAGTTTTTCAAGCCGCTCATCCCGGCGAATGCCGGGACCCAGATCCCAAAGTCGAGAGGCTGATTGGAAAAGCGCCGAGCCTTTTGAGCCCGCGCCCAGCCTTGCCATCTGGGTCCCGGCATTCGCCGGGATGAGCGGAACAAGAGAAGAAGGGTCACCGTCGCATCAGGATAGGCACCGGCGATTGCTTGCTCGTATGGGCCGCGACGTGGGCGCCGATGTGCTCGAAGGTGATGTCGGTGGAGGCCGCGCCGATCCGCAGGCCGTCGATCTGCAGGTGGTCGATGCCGATCGGCAGGCGCGGATCGGTCAGGTGCACCTCGCCCCGCCAGCCGTCGATGGTGATGCCCAGGCAGGCCTGCAGCATCATGAAGGCCGAGCCGGCCGCCCAGGCCTGCGGCAGGCAGGCCACCGGATAGGCCACCGGCGGCTCGCCCGGCTGGCGCGGGAAGCCGCAGAACAGCTCGGGCAGGCGCATCTCGTAGTGGGCGGCGGTCTCGAACAGGCCCGAGGTCATCTCGACCACCCCGTCGCGATGGCCGTAGCGGGACAGGCCCATGGCGCAGATGGCCGTGTCGTGCGGCCAGACCGAGCCATTGTGATAGCTCATCGGATTGAAGCGCGGCTCGCCCTGGGCCAGGGTCCGCACGCCGAAGCCGTTATGGAAGGCCGCCGACAGCAGGGCGTCGGCCACCTTCTTGGCCCGGGCCGGCGAGGGCAGGCCGCAGAACAGCAGATGGCCGGGATTGGAGCCGCGCACGCGACAGGGGTTGCCGTGGCCGTCGATGGCCATGGCGTAGAAGCCCTTGTCCTCCATCCAGTAGCGATCCTCGACCTGGCGGCGCAGATGCTCGGCCTTCTCGCGCCAGCGGACGGCGTTTTCGGCGTCGCCGCGCCGCTGGGCCAGGTCCGCCATGCCCCTGAACGCGGCGAAGGCGTAGCCCTGGACCTCGACCACGGCGATCGGCCCGTCGGGGAACTTGCCGTCCTCGTGGAAGACGCTGTCCTCGCTGTCCTTCCAGTTCTGGTTCGACAGGCCGGACTCCAGGCCGCGGGCGTAGTCGATCAGGCCGTCGCCCGTGCTGTCGCCGAAATGCTCGATCCAGGCGATGGCCGCCATCAGCGGCTCCCACAGGCGTTCGATGAACTCCAGATCGCCCGTCCGCTCGGCATAGGCGCAGGCCAGGGCCACGAACAGCGGCGTGGTGTCGACCCCGCCGTAGTAGCGGCCGAACGGCAGCTCGCCCAGGGCGGTCATCTCGCCCTTGCGGGTCTCGTGCATGATCTTGCCCGGCGCGCTGTCGCGGAAGGCGCTGACCTCTTCGGCCTGGTGCTCGGCCAGGTAGCCCAGCACGCCCTTGGCCAGGCCGGGCTCGATCCACAGCACCTGCCAGGCGGTGATGATCGCGTCGCGGCCGAACGGGGTCGAGAACCAGGGGATGCCGGCATAGGGATAGGGGCCGGTGGCGAACTGGGTGGTCAGCAGGGCCAGGTCCGCCCGCGACTTCTCCAGCCAGTCGTTGAACAGCCGACCCGAGGTGCGCAGCCGCGCCCCGTGCCGCCGCCGCTTGCGCATGTCGATCCGGGCCCGCGCCGCCGCCGCCCGCCAGCGCTCGCGGGTCGGCGGATGGGCGTGGTCGACCCCCACCTCGACATAGAGGTCGAAATGGGTCTCCGGCGTCAGCATGAACATGAAGTCGGCGCGCTGGGGCCCAAGGCGCCCCGGCGGCTCGGAGAACGCGATGATGCTGGTGCGCCGCACGCCGTCCAGGCCGTCATAGGCGTAGGTTACCGAGCGGCCGTTCGTCTCGGCGGGCAGGACCCGGCCGCGGGCCGGGCGCCTGGAGCCGCGCACCTCGAACATGTCGTGGAAGTCGGCGTCGTATTCCAGGCTGACCGGCAGGATGACCATGTCGCGGCTGTAGTTGACGAAACGCAGGCGCTCGTACAGCCGCTGGTCCCACAGGAACCGCTTGCGCTCGACATGGATCGCGCCGTGCGGCGCGGCGGCGCCGCCCAGGGCCGGAAGCGGCTCGTTGGTCGCGTGCGAGGTGAAGAACACGTTGTCCTGCGACACCGCCGCGCTGAGCAGGGCCGGCGAGCGGTTGCCCAGCAGCAGGCGCAGCTTGGACAGCAGGCGGGTGTCGTCGTGGAACAGGCCGTCGGCGGCGCCCAGCACGTCGCCGAACGCGTCGGCCACCAGGAAGGTGTCCTTGTCCTTCAGCGCGAACAGTCGATAGGGAACGCGCGGTTCCCCTGTCTCGCCTTGCTCGACGGCGCCGCTCGGCGTTGGGCCCGGTGTGAGATCGTCCATGTCTTTCGGCCTCTTGCGCTGAGGTCCCTCGAAAACCCGCCGCGCCGCGTGTCTGCGGCGGGCGGGTTCCAGTTTCCTAAAACCTGATCATGTCTCTGACGCGGCGACCGCGCGGGGCAGGGTCAGGCGCTTTGGGCCAGCGTCAGGCGCTTCGGCGCGGACGCTTCTTCCAGGCGATCATAGATCGCCAGGTAGCGGTGGGCCATGGCGGTCGCCGAGAATCGGTTCTCGAACCGACGGCGAACCTCGAAGCGGCTGATTTCGCCCAGGCGATGCGCCGCCGCGACCGCGCTGTCCTCGTCGTGGACGATGAAGCCGGTCAGGCCGTCCTCGATCACCTCGGGCACCGAACCGCAGTTGTAGGCGATTACCGGCGTGCCGCAGGCCATGGCCTCGATCATCACCAGGCCGAAAGGCTCGGGCCAGGCGATGGGGAACAGCAGGGCGTCGGCGCCGCCCAGGAAGTCGGACTTCTGATGATCGCCGATCTCGCCGACATACTCGATCAGCGGATGGTCCATCAGATGCTCGACCTCGTCGTGGAAATAGGCGCGGTCGGCCGCGTCGATCTTGGCGGCGATCTTGAGCTTCTTGCCCAGGCGCTTGGCGATGGCGATCGCCCGGTCCGGACCCTTCTCGGGCGAGATGCGGCCGAGGAAAGCCAGGTAACCTTCGGATTTCGGGCGAAAATCATAGATCTCTTCAGCCATGCCGTGCAGCACCGTGCCGGCCCAGTTGGCGAAGGGCAGGGGCTGGCGCTGGTCGTCCGAGATCGAGATCAGCGGGAACTGCGGCCAGCGGCGGTAGACGCCCGGAAGGTCCTTCAGGTCCAGGCGCCCGTGCAGGGTCGTCAGGGTCTTGTGCGCCATGTCCTCGAACATCGGGAAATGGATCATGTCGGTGTGGAAATGGATCACGTCGAAACGGTGGGCCTGGCGGCGGACCTCGGACAGCATCGCCATGTGGGCGGCCAGGTCCGACTTCAGCAACGCGGGGTCCAGGCGGATGGCTTGGTCGCGCACGACGACCAGCTCGGCCTTGGTGCGGGCGTCGCCGGACGCGAACAGGGTGACGTCGTGTCCCAGGTCGACCAGGGCGTCGGTCAAGTGCGCGACGACTCGTTCCGTGCCGCCGTAAAAGCGTGGCGGGACGGCTTCGTACAGGGGCGGAACCTGGGCGATCCTCATGGATGGAATCCTGACGCTGGAAGGGCGCGACGGCGCGCCTAGACCTCGGATCAAACCGTCTGTGTGGCGTTAAGGTTCCGCATAGGAAATAAAGAACCATAAGCGGTCTGAACCGTTCGCCTTCCACGATACGGGCGTTGACGCGCCGGTATCGCGACGGCCATCTGAAGGCGCGCGGGCTGGCCGCGCGCGAGCGTGCGGCGAGACCTTTCGACGGTGATCAAGTCCTGGACCAAACGTGACGCACTGCTTGGCGGCGCGCTTTCCCTCTTCACCCTGTCGTCGGCGGTGGCGCAGATCCAAAATGCCCCGCTGGTGAGGGCGCCGCAGCAGCCGGTTATTCCGCCGCCGACGAGCGTGGCGCTGCGGCCCGACCAGGTCGACCTGCTGCTAAGGACCCTGAATCAGGCCTACACCCACGGCTTCGAGTCCGTCGCCTTCGCGCCCGACGCCATCCTGCCGCTGCTCAGCGCCCGCGACGCGCTGACCCGTCAGGGCGCCCAGGCCCAGCTGATCGACCTGACCCTTCGCTACGCCAAGGCCGTGCGCACCGGCCGCCTGGCCCCCGACGCCTTCCTCAACGACTGGGGCCTGCGCCCCTTGCCCTACGATCCGGGTCCCGACTTCGTGCAGGCGGTCGCCCAGGACCGCCTGGGTCCGTGGCTGGACAGCCTGCCGCCGCCCTATACCGGGTACCAGACCCTGCGGAAGGGCCTGGCGACCTATCGCGACATCGCCGCCAAGGGCGGCTGGAAGGCCATCCCGGCGGGCGAGGCGTTGAAGCCGGGCGCGACCGGCGATCCGCGCATCGCCGCGCTGGAGGCCAGGCTGGCGGTCGAGGACGCGACCGTGGCCGTCGACGGAGCGCCGGTGTTCGACGAGGCTCTGCAACAGGCCCTGATGCGCGCCCAGAAGCGCTTCGGCCTCAATCCCGACGCCAGCCTGGGTCCGGCGACCCTGGCGGCCCTGAACGTTTCCGTCGAGCGGCGGATCGGCCAGATCCTGGCCAATATGGAGCGCTGGCGCTGGCTGCCCCAGCAGCTGCCGGCCGACCGCATCCAGGTCAACATCGCCGCCGCGGTGATGAGCGTCTTCCACGACGACGCCCCGAACCTGACCATGCGGGCGGTGACCGGCCGTCCGGGCGACGAAACGCCGATGCTGCAGTCGACGATCCACTCGATCGTGCTCAATCCGCCGTGGAACGTGCCGTCGTCGATCGCCGCCAAGGAGCTGTGGCCCAAGGAGCGGGCCAATCCCGGCTATCTGGCGCGCAACGACTTCATCGTCATCTCGACCGGCGAGGGGACCTCGCGGCTGCAGCAGAAGGCCGGACCCAAGGCCGCCCTGGGCCTGGTGAAGTTCGATTTCGACAATCCCTACGGCGTCTATCTGCACGACACCCCCAGCCGCTCGAAGTTCGCCAGCTTCAGCCGCTTGGCCAGCCACGGCTGCGTGCGCCTGGAAAAGCCGATCCCGCTGGCCAAGCAGCTGCTGGCCTCCAGCCCCGACTGGCAGCCGGACGTGGTCGACGCGACCATCGCGGCGGGCAAGACCGTGCGCGCCCAGCTAGCTCAGCCAATCGCCGTATTTCTGCTCTACTGGACGGCCTACATGACCCCAGACGGGCAGATGAACTTCCGCGACGACCCCTATGGCTGGGACAGCGTGCTGGTGCAGCGTATCGCCGCAGGAGCCCCTGGCTCAGCTTGACCCCCGGGTCCACGTGAGGCCTCTTCCCCGTCAGAACCTTTCCAGTTTGGAAAGACTCAGGCGTCTTTAGTGCTCGTGTGAGGGTCGCCAAGTGCGGCGATCCAGCCTTCCGGCTCTCGCGAGGTCAGTCCGGGGAAGCGTAAATGATCGAACGACGTAAGCTGTTGGGGCTAGGCCTTGGCGTGCTCGGCGCGAGCGCGATCGGGCCGATGGCGGCCTTCGCTCAGGCCAAGCTGGGGATCTCCGATCCCATCGCCGACCTTCTCCAGCACCAGTCCGACCTCGCCGAGGGCATGGCCGAAGACGAGCTTCCGGCCGCCGTCGCCGCGCCGATCGCCGCCCCGGTCTCCCAGGTCCGCACCGCCTCGCACGCCCCCCGCTGGCTGAAGCTGCACAACATCCACACCCAGGAAAAGCTGGAAGCGGTCTATTTCGACAAGGGCGAGTACGTGCCCGACGCCGTCCAGGCCCTCGACCGCGTGCTGCGCGACTACCGCACCGGCGACGTCTATTCGATGCATCCGGAGCTGTTCGACACCCTCTCGGCCCTGTCTCAGAAGACCGGCTCCAAGTCGCACTTCCAGGTGATCTCCGGCTACCGCTCGCCCAGGACCAACGCGATGTTGCACGAACGCAGCGGTCAGGTCGCCAAACGCAGCCTGCACATGGACGGCAAGGCGATGGATGTCTATCTGGAGGATGTCGCGCTGGATCGCTTGAGGGCCGCGGCCCTGGATCTCGGACGCGGCGGCGTGGGTTATTACCCCGTCAGCAATTTCGTCCACGTCGACGTCGGACCCGTCCGGCGTTGGGTCGGCTCCTAAGAGGGCCGCACACCAGAGGAAAGCCCGGATGGCCAAGGCCGAACGCAAGAGCAACCCGTTCGGATGGATTCTCCTGGGAGCCCTGGTCGGCGCCATCGCCACCGCCGGCGTGCTGCTGATGGCCTCCTCGATTGATTTCGACCGAGGCTATGAACAGGGGCCGACCGAGATCGGCACGGCCGCCGACAACGCCGCCGCCTCGGCACGGCCCACCCCGGTGGCCACGGCGCCCAAGCCCGAACAGCCGGCGCCGGTCGCCGCCGTCCCGGCTCCGGCCGCTCCCCAACCGTCCGTCGACGCCCAGATGGCCGACGACGCTGCCGCCGCGGGCATGACCTCGCGGGCGCCGGCGGAGCAGCCGACCAACTAGGCCGCCTTCGTCCCGGAGGTTTCCTTCATCTTGGCCAGAAGGTCCCGCTGGGCCGCGCGGTGCATGACCGCCAGGGCGTCCTCCAGCGCGTCGATGCGTTCGGCCTGCTTGAGGACGAGGCGTTCCAGGTCCTGCAGGCGCTCTTCGATGGGGTCTCTCATGGCGTCCTCCGCTCGCGCCGCCTATCGAACCCCGATGACCCTCGCGGGTCAAGATTTGTGCGTTTGCACCTGAAAAGCGAAAGGCCCCGGATCGCTCCGGGGCCTTTCCTGTTTCGGCGAGACCGAAACCCTACGATTTCGGCGCGGCCATCGGCGTCAGTTTGCCGGCGGCGGCCTTCATGGCCTCGTGCTGGGCCGGGGGCAGGGGGATCAGGCCGCGGCCCTGCAGATAGCCGCCCCGGCCGGTCGCGGAGTCGGACACGAACTCGGCGACGAACTCCTTCAGGCCCGGGGTCACCCCGACCTGGTCCTTCTTGACGTAGAGGTACAGCGAGCGCGACAGCGGATACTGGCCGCTGGCGATCGTCTGGGCCGTGGGCTTCACGCCGTTGACGCTAGCGCCCTTGATGCGGTTGGCGTTTTCCTCGAGGAAGCTGTAGCCGAACACGCCCAGGGCGCCCGGGGTCTTCTCGATGGTGCCGATGATGGCGTTGTCGTTCTCGCCGGCGTCGACCCACGACCCGTCGGTGCGCAGGGGATCGACCTTGGCCTTGAAGCCCTTCTCGTCCTTGTCGGCCAGCGCCTTGGCGGTGGGGAACTTCTTGGCGCCGGCCTCGACGGCCAGCTCGATGAAGGCGTCGCGGGTGCCCGAGGTGGGCGGCGGGCCGTAGACCAGGATGCGGTTGGCCGGCAGGCCGGCGCCGACGTCCTTCCAGGTCTTGTAGGGATTGGCCACGAACTGGCCGCCGCGCAGCACGTTCTGGCCCAGGCCCAGGAACAGGTGCTCGACCTTGAAATTGTAGTCGGGCGCGGACTTGTCCATGGCCACGACGATGCCGTCGAAGCCGATCTTCAGCTCGACGATGTTGTTGACGCCCTTGGCCTTGCAGGCCTCGAACTCGGACTTCTTCATCGGACGCGAGGCGTTGGCGATGTCGGGGAACTTCTCGCCCATGCCGCCGCAGAACATCTTGATCCCGCCGCCGGTGCCCAGGCTCTCGATCTTCGGAGCCTTCTTACCGGTCTTCTTGGCGAAGTTCTCGGCGGTGCGGGTGGAGAAGGGGAACACGGTCGACGAGCCGGCGGCCCAGACATAGTCGCGGGCGGCGTGGGCGCTGGACGCGCCGGCCAGCAGGCCGAGCGCGGCGGCGGCTCCGAGCAGGGTCTTCATGGGGGCATTCCTACTTTCGGGGGCGATAAGGAGGGAACGAACAAACTGTACGTCCTGTGCCGCCGTCATTTGTCACAGTTTGGCGACAGATTTGCGACAGTCTCCGTTCACGGACAATCCGCGCCCCCGAAAGCTAGCCGCGCGGGCGGACGACCTCGCCGTCTTCCTTGGTGAAGCTTTCCGGCGCGGTCTCCAGCAGGTCGAACACCCGCTCCGAAGGCCGGCACAGCCGCACGCCCTTGGGGCTGACCACGATCGGGCGCTCGACCAGGATCGGCTCGGCGATCATGGCGTCCAGGATCGCGTCGTCGGAAACCTCGGGCGCGGTCAGGCCCAGGGCCTCGGCGGGCGTGCCCTTGACCCGCAGCCACTCGCGCGGCCGCACGCCGCCCTGGGCCAGAAGCTCGGCCAGTTGCTGGCGGGTCCAGCGGGTCTTCAGATACTCCACCACCGAGGGCGCGTATCCGGCCGCCCGGATCATCGCCAGAGTGTTGCGCGAGGTGCCGCAGCCGGGATTGTGGAAGATGGTGATGGGAAAATCGGCGTCGGTCATGGGGCGGGTTTTTCCTTGAGAAGCCATCCGAACGTCAAGGCCGCCGTCAGGGCGCCGACGAACTGGGCGAGGATGAAGGCGGGGGCCGAGGCGGGCGCTATGCCGGCGAAAGTGTTCGACAGGCTGCGCGCCACGGTGACCGCCGGATTGGCGAACGATGTCGAGGCGGTGAACCAGTAAGCGGCGGTGATGTAAAGCCCGACCGCGACGGCCGTGAAGTCGGGGCGGAAGCGCCCGACGCCGAGGATCGTGGCGACCAGGCCGAAGGTGGCGACCGTCTCGGCCAGCATCTGGGCCGGACCGTCGCGCAGCTTGGTCGAGATCTGCAGGATGGGCTCGGCGAACATGGCGTGGGCCAGCCAGACGCCCGCGACCGCGCCGACGATCTGGGCGACGGCGTAGAGCAGGGCCTGCTGGGCCTTGATGTCGCGGCGCAGCAGGACGACCAGGGTGACGGCGGGATTGAAATGCGCGCCCGAGATCGGTCCGAACACCGTGATCAGCACCACCAGCCCGGCGCCGGTCGCCAGGGTGTTGCCCAGCAGGGCGATGGCGACGTTTCCGCCGGACAGCCGCTCGCCCATGACTCCGGAGCCGATGACGACCGCCAGCAGCAGGGCCGAGCCGAGGGCTTCGGCGGCGAGGCGGCGCGACAGGGAAAAGACGGTCATCGCGCCGAGGCGCCCGCTTTGTCGGAGGCGGTCGATTTGCCGATCTCGTCCAGGCGGCGTTGCAGCGACAGCCGGTCCAGCGAGGCCATGGGCAGGGCGCAGAACAGGGTGATGCGACTGTTCAGCTGGCGATAGGCCTCGGCGAAGGCCAGGGCGATCTCGGCGTCCGTGCCGGTCGCGGCCGAGGGGTCGGGAACGCCCCAATGGGCGCTCATCGGCTGACCGGGCCAGATCGGGCAGACCTCGCCGGCCGCGTTGTCGCAGACGGTGAACACGAAATCGAGCTCGGGCGCGTCGGGATTGTTCAACACGGCGAACTCGTCCCAGGGCTTGGAGCGCAGGCCGTCGGTCTTGTGGTTGAGGTGCTTCAACAGGTTCAGGGCGTGCGGATTGACCGTTCCGCTGGGCGCCGAGCCGGCGGAGAAGGCCCGGAAGCGGCCCGCGCCCACGCGGTTCATGATGGCTTCGGCGAAGATCGATCGCGCCGAATTGTGGGTGCAGAGGAACAGGACGTTCAGCGGGCGGTGATCGGGTTGGTCGCTCATGCGGTCTCCGGTTCGGCCAGGCAGGTTGCATCGCAGGCGGCGGCCCTGGCCAGAATGTCGCCGAGCGGCGCGCAGATCTCGGGCGCTCCGTCGCAGCAATCCTGCATCAGGAAACCCAGCAGGCCGCTCATGGCGCCGTAGTCGGCCGCATAGATGATCGAGCGCCCCTCGCGCCGCGAGCCGATCAGGCCGGCGTGGGACAGGACGTTCAGATTGGCCGACAGGGTGTTGGGAATCATGTCCAGGCGGCGGGCGATCTCGCCGGCCGCGACGCCTTGCGCGCCGGCCTGCACCAACAGGCGGAAGATCGCCAGTCGGCCCTCGTGGCCCAGGGCGGAGAGAGTCGCGGCGGCGGCTTTTGATTCCATACTTCCAATATGATCGAAATATGTGACGAAAGGAATATGGCTTCGAGACCGGAACCGGTTCCCAGTATGCTTCCAGACGTCGCGTAAGGAGGAGCCGCCTTGTTCCACAGCCCATCCAAGCACAAGGACTTCGGCGTGTTCCTGCCGGTCGCCAACGGCGGCTGGATCATTTCAAAGACCACGCCGGTCCTCGACGGCCTCTATCCGCAGAACAGGGCCGCGGCGGTTCTCGCCGACCAGGTCGGCATGGACTTCGTGATGTCCATGGCCAAGTTCCGCGGCTTCGGCGGCGAGACCGACCACTGGGGCACGGCCCTGGAGTCGGTGACCATGATGGCCGGCATCGCCGAGGCCACGTCGAGCGTGCGCATCTGGGCCACCATCCACCCGCTGCTGCAGAACCCGGCCGTGGCGGCCAAGCTGATCTCCACCCTCGACCACATCAGCGGCGGCCGCGCGGGCCTGAACATCGTGGCCGGCGCCTATAAGGGCGAGTTCGACCAGATGGGCGCCTGGGACGACAGCCTCTCGCACGACGACCGCTACGCCCTGACCGAGGAATGGACCTGCATCGTCAAGCGCCTGTGGGCCGAGGACAGCGTCGATTTCGCCGGTAAGTTCTTCACGATGAAGGACTGCCAGTCCAAGCCCAAGCCGCTGGCCAAGCCGCGTCCGGAGCTGATCTGCGCGGGCATGAGCGACCGGGGCTTCCAGTTCTCGGTGCGCGAGGCCGACGTCTGCTTCATCGGCGGCCGCACGGCCGACGAGCGCCGCGACGCCTCGCTGCGCGCCAAGAAGACCGCGCGGGCCCTGGGCAAGAGCATCAAGACCTACGCCATGTGCACGGTGGTCCACGGCGACACCGACGCCAAGGCCCAGGCGATGGTCGAGCACTACAAGGACGGGGCCGACATGGCCGCGATCCTGGCCATGCTGGCCAGCTGGGGCGTGCCGGCCGAGAAGCTGTCGAGCGTCGCGGCCCAGCAGGGGGCCTTCATGACCCACACCGTGGTCGGCGCGCCGAAGACCTGCGCCGAGCAGATCGAGGCGTTCGTCGATTACTGCCAGCTGGACGGGCTGATGCTGATCTTCCCCGACTATGTCGAGGGCCTGACCATGTTCGGGGGCGACATCCTGCCGGGCCTGCGGGCGGTCTATTCGTGAGCGCCGCGAGCGCCGAGACCGCTGACGGCCTGGCCGCCTGGATCGCGCCGGGCCGCACGGCGGTGCTGGTGATCGACATGCAGGTCGACTTCGCCTCGCCGGACGGGGTTCTGGGCGCGTTCATCGACATGAGCGTGGTCGAGCCCGCCCTGGCGGCCGCCGAAAAGCTGGTCGCCGCGGCCCGCGCGGCCGGCGTGCCGGTGGTGTTCGTGGGCCTGTCGACCACGCCGGAGACCGACTCCGCGGCCTGGAGCGAGCGCATGCGCCGGCGCGGCGGCGACCCCGAGGTCGGCGCGGCCCTGTGCCGGGCCGGGCAGGCGGGCTCGGAGTTCTACGGCCCCAAGCCGGCGCCGGGCGAACTGGTGGTGTCCAAGACCCGCTACAGCGGCTTCGTCGGCACCGATCTGGACATGCGGCTGACCAGGATGGGCGTCGACACCCTGGTGGTGGCGGGCCTGACCACCGAGTGCTGCGTCGACGGCACGGTCCGCGACGCTTTCGACCTGGACTACCACGTGTTCGTCGCCGCCGACGCCTGCGCCGCCTACGAGGCGGACATCCACGCCGCGTCGCTGAAGGTGATGGCGCTGAACAGCGCGATCCTGACCGACACGGCCGCGGTGGCGGCCGCGTGGAAAGGGACCGCCTGAGCATGGCCGACGGATTTCCGCCCCTGGACGCCCGCGCGCCCTACCAGGTCACCGACGCCGACCGCGCCGCCATCGCCGCCGCCATCAGCCAGGACGAGATCGTCGAACTGGCCCTGACCCTGGGCAACATCCCCGCGCCCTCCGGCAAGGAGCTCGAAGTCGCCAACTACGTCCACGACTGGATGGCGCGCGAGGGCTTTTCGCCGCGCAAGGTGGGGGCCACGCCCGAGCGCCCCAACATCATCGGGACCTACGGCGGCAAGGGCTCCAACACCATTGGGGGCAAGAACCTGCTGTTCACCGCCCACCTCGACACCGAGGCCCCGACCTGGAACCCGGATCTGGACGCCTACAAGTACGCGCCCGAGACCCTGGCCAATCCCGAATGGGAAAAGTGCTGGCTGGAGGACGGCAAGCTGTACGGCTATCCGATCGCCAACGATCGCGGCCCGATGAGCTGCTTCATGATCGCCGCCAAGGCGCTGAAGACGGCCGGCTACGACCTGGCGGGCAAACTCTATCTGACCGCCTGTCCCGGCGAGATCGGCCCCGAGCCGATCGAGGAGCACCGGGGCGTCGCCTATATGGGCAAGGACATCGGGGCCCACTACCTGTTCCACCATGGGGGCGTGGCCCCGGACTACGCCATCGCCGCCGAGGGCTGCGATTTCGGCCTGACCTGGGTGGGCTGCGGCTATGCGGTGTTCCGGTTGCGGGTCTGGGGGGAGGGGGTGTTCACCCCGCTGCTTGAGCATCCGGCCACGGCGGCCCAGCATCCGAATCCGATCTACAGGATCGGCAAGCTGACCGACGCCATCCACGCCTGGAGCGGCGCGTACGAGACGAACAATCGCTACGAAAGCCCCGGCGGCGTGGCCCAGCCCAGGTCGCAGATCGACTCGATCCGCGGCGGCGTGCCGTTCGCCTTCGGGGCGGGGACGGAAGTGGTGAACCTCTATCTCGAGGTCGGCCTGACCCCCAAGCAGCGGGTGGCCGACGTCCAGCGCTCGCTGGAGGCCATGGTCCGCGACAACGGCCTGGGCCGGATCGACATCGAGCCGGTGGTGGCGCGCCACGGCTTCGAGGCCGACGCCCGCGAGGTGGCCCCCTTGGTCGCCGCCGTCGACGACGCCACCAGGCTCAGCCTCGGCCATCCGGTCGCCTTGGCCGACCCGGTCTATTCCAGCATGTGGCGCGACCACAACGTGTTCAACATGCAGCGCATCCCGGCCATCACCACCGGCTTCCGCCGCTGGCGGCCCACGCCCCAGGACCTGGTCGACAGCGCCCTGGTCTACGCCCTGACGGCCTTGGCGATCTGCGGGCGGGCGGATGCCGGGGACGGCGTCTAGAGCGTGATCGCCGACCGTCGGCCTCGGCAGCGAAAACCTCGTCCTTCGACAGGCTCAGGATGAGGTTTTCTACGGCCACCGCCTGCACTTGGTCCTCATCCTGAGCTTGTCGAAGGACGAGGACCACGCACCGGAGTTAGGAGCGGCGCGCCCTAGCGCTCGGCGAAGCCGATCGACAGGCTCAGATCCCTCCGGGCGTCGATGTCGGCTTGCAGGCCGGCGGCGGCGCGGCCGGCGTAGGTCAGGGCGTCCTCGCCCAGCAACAGGTGCAGGGGCGGGGCCTCTTCGTCGGCGATGGTCAGGATGGCCTGGGCCGCCTTGGCCGGGTCGCCGGGCTCGCGGCCGGCGTGGTCGGCCATGATCCGCTCGGCGTCGCGGGCCAGACCGTCATAGTCGGCGATCTTGCCGGCGACGACGGCCTTGGAGCCGGCGGAGAAGCCGGTGCGCAGGCCGCCCGGGGCGACATTGGTCACCTTGATCCCCAACTCGGCCACCTCGGCGGCCAGGGTCTGGGTCAGGCCTTCCAGCGCCCACTTGCTGGCGCAATAGACGCCGGTGCCGGCCCAGACCGCCAAGCCCGAGACCGAGGTGATGTTGATGATCCGCCCGGCGCGGCGGGCGCGCATGGCCGGCAGCACCGCCT
The DNA here is from genome assembly GCF_001427165.1 of Caulobacter sp. Root487D2Y. Lineage (NCBI taxonomy): Bacteria > Pseudomonadati > Pseudomonadota > Alphaproteobacteria > Caulobacterales > Caulobacteraceae > Caulobacter > Caulobacter sp. Root487D2Y. Next base: position 154,757 of record NZ_LMFD01000015.1, on the reverse strand, counting down.
TCAGCATCGCCAGCGGGCCGATGAGGTTGGTCTCGAACTGGGCGCGAACCTCGTCGAGCGAGGCCTCCTCCACCGCCCCGACCAGGCCGTAGCCGGCGTTGTTGACCAGGATGTCGATCCGGCCCGCGACGCCCTCGGCCCGGGCGACGCCCGCCTTCACGGCGGCCTCGTCGGTGACGTCGAGGATCAGGGCCTGGCCGCCCAGCCGCGCGAAAGCGTCGGCGTCGGCCGCCTGGCGCACAGTGCCGAACACCATGTCGCCGCGCGCCAGGGCCGCTCGGGCGATCTCGCGTCCCAGCCCGCCGGAGACGCCCGTGATCAGCCAGGTCCTGGTCATGGGTTCACCCCGAACCGGAACTCCGTCGTCTGCCTGAACGTCCGCCCCGGCCGCAGCACGGTCGACGGGAAGTTGGGGTGGTTGGGGCTGTCGGCGAAGTGCTGGGTCTCGATGGCCAGGCCCGCGCCCTTCTCGAGCGGACGACCGTCGGGCGTCTTGAGGGTTCCGTTGAAGCTGTTGGCGGTGAACAGCTGGACGCCCGGCTGGGTGGTGGCGACCTCCAGGGTGCGGCCGCTGGCCGGGTCGGCCACGCGGACGGCGGGGACCAGCTTGCCGCGCCCGCCGCCGTCGACGACGAAGTTGTGGTCGAAGCCGTTGGCGAACTTGATCTGGGGATCGTCGGCCGTGACCCGGTCGCCCAGGCGGACCGGCTCGCGCAGGTCCAGGGCCCTGCCGGCGACGGGCGCGATCTCGCCGGTCGCCAGCTTGCGCGCGTTGATCGGGGTGAAGCTCTGGGCCAGCACCTGGGCGGTCTGGTCGTAGATGGTCCCGCCGCCCGCCAGGTTGAAATAGACGTGGTGGCTGAGATTGATCACCGTCGGCTTGTCGGTGGTCGCGCGATAGTCGATGCGCAGGACGTTCTGGCGGGTGACCGTGTAGGTCACGGCGACCTTCAGGGTTCCGGGATAGCCGCCTTCGCCGTCGGCGGCGGTGTAGGCCAGGGTGACGCCGGCCGCGCCGTGGCGCTTGAACGGCGTCCCGGTCCACAGCCGCGTGGAGAAGCCCGTGGGGCCGCCGTGCGAGGAGACGCCCTCGGCGCTGCTGGGCAGGTCGTGGCGGACGCCGTCGATCGAGAAGCCGCCGTTCGAGATCCGGTTGGCGTAGCGGCCCAGCAGCGAGCTGAAATTGGCCCGGGCCTCGTAGGTCTTCAGGTCGGCCAGCTCCAGGGCGACGTTCTGGATCCTGCCCTGGCGGTCAGGGACGTCGACCTGGGTGATGACGCCGCCGTAGGACAGCACCTTGACCGTCATGCCGTGGTCGTTCTTCAGCGTGAAGATCTCGACGGGGGCGCCGGCGGCGGTGACGCCGTAGGGCGCGCGGGTCGCGGTGGCGGCCAGGGCGTCGGCGGAGGGCGCGCAGAGCAGTCCGGCGGCGAACAGCAGGGCGGGGGCGAGCGCGGCCCGGGTCTGGTTCGCTGCGACAGCCATGGCTTCCTTCCCAAGATCGCCCCTCCCAGTACCGCTTGGGCCGAGCTGTTATGGAAACCGGTGTCGGCAAAATGGCCGGCGAGATCAAGAGGCCGCTTCCGACGGATCGGAAACGGCCTCCCGATTCAGGCCGTGGGGGACGCTTGGCCTAGAACTGCCAGTCGAAGCCCAGGCGCACCGAACGCGGCGCCTGGTAGGCCCTGACCTTGCCGTACGTGGCGCTGGCCTGGCCGCCGGCGGTTTCGCCGAACTCGTCGAAGTCGGTGGCGCCCTGCAGGTTGAAGACGTTGAAGATGTCGGCCCGCAGCACGAGGTTGCTGTCGCCCTCGCTGCCCACTCCCGGCATCAGGGGAACGTACTTGGCCGGGACCGTGTAGCGCATCGAGACGTCGAAGCGGGTGACCCAGTCGCTTTCGAACGAGGTCCCGCGATTGACGATCTTGCCGCCGCAGAAGCGCGCGTTGGCGCCGTCGGCGTTGGCCTCCTGCCAGTCCGGCGCCGAGTTGGGCGCGGCCAGGCCGATGCATCCGTACTTGCGCGGCGACAGCACCGACAGATTGCCGCCGAACAGCAGGTCCTCGAGGACGGCGTAGGAGCCGAACAGCTTGATCTGGTGGCCCCGGTGGTTTGGCAGCAGGCCATAGGCTCCGGGGATGTAGGCCAGACGGTCGAAGTCGACGGTGATGCCGGCGTCGGTCTGGCCGTTGTCCGAGCGGGCCGCCCCTTCGAAATTGCCCTTGGACTCCGACAGGATGTAGGAGCCCCTCAGCCCCCATTTGCCGTCGAACTCGCGGTCGAAGTTGAATTCCAGCCCCAGATATTCGCGCTTGGCCTTGGGGAAGGCCATCTGCTGGGCAGTGATGGTGATCGTCCGGGCGGTGGTTTCGCCGGGCAAGGGGTTGGACAGCTTGACCTTCACGTCGCTGCCCGGGTTGATGATCAGGAACTGGTGGGTGCCGTTCCAGACGTCGGTGCAGCCGGTCTTGGCCGCGTTGGTCTGGGCGAAACCGTTGGCCGAACACCAGACCCGGATGCCCTGGTCCATCACGGCGTCTTCGCTGACCCGGCCCAGGTCGCGGTAGGTCAGGTTGACGCCGCCGCTCCACAGGGCGTTGAAGCGGTGCTCGAAGCCCAGGATGTATTCGTCCTGATAGGTGGACTTGAGGTTCAGGGCCGAGACCGTGTCCGGATCGGGCGCCAGGCCGTTGTTGCGGATCACGCAGGCCTGGGTCCCGACCGGCGCGATGCTCTTCACCGTCGCCACGCAAGGCACCAGGCTGCCGCCGGTGGCCTGGGCGCCCACGCCGCCGATGGGCTTGCCGGTCTTCGGATCGAGGGTGAAGGTCGAGCCGGGGCCGCCGATCGGGAAGAAGAACTCCGAGGCGTCGATGGCGGGCGAGGCGGCGCGGAAGGCGGTGTTGGACGCCACCGGCAGATAGGTCCGGCCGTAGGACCCGTACAGCTTGTCGGTGCGCGCCCCGAACAGATCGTAGGCGAAGCCCAGGCGCAGGCCGATCTCGTCGTCGAACGACGAGAACACCTGGCCCAGCGGATTCATCACCGAGAACTGGTCCTTGCGGACGCCCAGGTTCAGGGTCAGGGCGTTGGTGACGTCCCAGGCGTCCTGAATGTAATAGGCCTTGTTCTTGCCGCTGTAGCCGCCGCCGGACTCGAAGCGGCGCATCTCGACATATTCCTGGTTCGGCCCGATCGCGCCGCCTTGGGCGCCGCTGGCGCCGGCCTTGCGGTAGATCCAGTTGCGCTCGCCGTTGCGGACGGTGAACTGGGTCAGCAGGGTCTTCTCCTCGTCGAACCCGCCGCGGATGTGGTGGTCGCCGAAGAACTTGAAATAGAGGTCGGCGTCGGCGCGATAGAACTCGCGCTGGGCCAGGGACGGCACGGTGGCCGAGCTGGCGGTCTGGCGGCTGACCGTCGAGGCCGTGCCCGTGCGGTTGTCCTGCACCAGGGACTCGGTGAGCAGATTGCTGATCGACTTGTTGTCGACCTCGCTGCGGCCATAGGCGGCCGAGATCGTCAGCCAGTCGGTGAAGGTTCCGGTGTAGCGCGCCACATAGTTCTCGCCGCCCTGGTAGAGGCTGTCGGCGCTGGCGCGCTCCGGCAGGATCTGCTCGTCGGCCAGGGTGTATTGATAGCTGTCGCGCTTACGCTTGCGGCTGGTGTCGAAATAGGTGAGCTCCAGGTGCTGGCTGTCGGTGATGTAGCCGTCCAGCTTGAAGGCGTAGAACGGGTCGGCCGTGCGGTCCTTGGTCACGCTGCTGCGCACCGCGGTGGGCGAGGTGTTGTTGGTCGCGTTCTGGGCCTCCAGGTTCTGGAAGCTGGCCAGGCCGTAGAAGAACAGGCGGTCGCGGATGATCGGGCCGCCGGCCTCGACCGTGAAGCTGTTGTCGGTGCGATGGGCCAGCGAGTTGCGGGCGATCGTGGTGTTGGGCATCTGCTCGCGCCACTTGTCCGGCTCGTAGCTGCCGTGCAGGGCGAACATGAAGTCGTTGGAGCCCGACTTGGTCACGGCGTTGATCATCGCGCCGGTGCCGCGGCCGAATTCGGCCGGATAGCCGCCGGTCTTGACCTCGACCGACTTGTAGAACTCGAACGGCACGACCGCCGCGCCGATGCCGTTGACGAAGTTGCTGATGTTCAAGCCGTTGATATAGAAGACGTTCTCGCCGACCGAGGCGCCGCCGACGGCGGGCTGGGATTGCCCTTGGACGACGAAGTTGGTGCTGGAGTCGCCGGGGATCGCCGACGGGGCCAGCAGGACCAGGGCGGTGAGGTTGCGGGAGATCGGCACCTGCTTGGTCAGGGTCTCGACATCGACCACCAGGCCCGTCGTGGTGCCGGCGAAGTCCAGCTGCGGATTGGCCGTGCCGGTGACGACGACCTCCGAGACCGCCGCGCCTTCCTCGTTGATCGTGAAGCCGAAATTGGCGGTCGAACCGACGGTGACGCGGACGTTGGGGTTGTTGACCGCCTGGTAGCCGGCCTTGCTGATCGAGACCGAGTAGCCGCCCGACGGGATCAGGGCGATGCGGAACTGGCCGTCGGCGTCGGTGGTCAGGTCGCGCTCGAAGCCCTGGGCCAGCGACTTGACCTTGACCGAGGCGCCGGCCACCGGCGTGCCGTTGGCGTCGGCGACCGTGCCCGCCAGGGCGCCGGAGCTGTAGTCCTGGGCCAGGGCCGCCTGCGGCGCCAGGCCGATCAGGACCGCCAGACCCGCGGGCGCGGCGATGCAGGCCAGGCCCGCCGCCATGGTCGAGGCCAGGAGCCGCGCGCGCCGGGAAGCGGCCGGAGACTGGAATCGTCGGTTGGATGAGTTCGAATTGGCGGACATGTAACCCCCTGTTCGTGGAAGGCGAAAAGCTTTCGCGATACCTTCAGACAGCGAATTACGGCGTGTCAGGTCAATAGAACTTACGCTTATTATTGAAATACTGAAATGTTGTCACAGCGTCGACACGGTTGAATTTCAATACTGATCGGTAAGTACATTTGAATTATGGATAACTACGGGGCTATATATTCAAGTAATGACGCGCGAAAGCTCTCATCGACGAGGTCGATGAGAGCTGAACCGGTTTTGACGCGAGCCGGCGGGGGTCAGGCGGCGGGCTGGGGCGTGGAGGTCGAGCCGGGAAGGCGGGACGAAAGCGCCGCGCGGGCCGCGAACAGGGCGATCGGCAGGCCGACGCCGAACATGTGGATGGCCACGCCGCCCACCAGCACCTCGAGGTGCGGAGCCGGCCGGGGGCCGAACCTCAGCAGCAGCACGACGTAGTTCATGACCAGATAGCAGCCGATCCCGTACAGCGGTCCCCACAGCCAGGGCCGCCTGTTCAACGCGGGGAGCACGCGGCTGGCCGAGACATAGACCGCGGCCATGACCACGGCGATGCCGGCATGGAGGACGGCGCCGAGGACCGCCGCGCCGGCGCCGCCCTGATAGGCCGCCTTGCCCAGCACGCCGCTGGCGATCGTCTGCAGGATCCGGACCGGATTTGCCCCGCGCAGGCCGAAGAAGACGAAGGCGTAGGTGATGTCCAGCAAGGCGGCCGTGAGCCCGCCGCCCAGGATCGCGGTCAGGGGGCCGATTTCGGTCTTCCGAAAGGATATTCGCATGGGGTCTCTCAGTGCGAGCGCGTGGCGCGGATGGGAGCGGATTCGGGGTCCGGCTGGTCGTCGGACAGGGCGGCGGCGGGCAGGGCGATCGGCGTCTGGGCGGCGATCAACTGCTCGATGCGTTCGACCAGGGCCTGGCCGCGCGGCGACAGCCACAGCAGGCGCTCGCGCGGATCGACGGCGCTGACCTCGCACGCCAGCAGACCCAGGGACGGCGGCAGCGGCCGGTCGATCTGCGGTCCGGCCAGGGCGCGCGACACGCGCGAGGCGCCGGCGTCGGTCAGCCCGCAGGCCACGGCCAGCTCGGTGACATTGATGCCCGGGTTCTCGGCGACATAGAGGAAGGCCCGGACGCTGGTCAGGCTGATGGCGGGGTGGATCCGCCGGAAGCTTTCCAGCGCGGCCAGCACCGCGTCGCGGCGGCGGATGCGCACGACCTCAGCTGTCATGATAGACCGCCAGGACGCGCGGACGGGTCTTGTAGCGGCGCGGCGCGGTCGGTTCGCCGGTCTTGGCCTCGCCCGCCAGCTTGGGTCGCAGGTGGTGGAAGGCGAAGGCGGCCGCGGGGTATTCGGCGCGGACGGCCGCGAACAGGGCCTCGGCCCGCCGCTGGTGCTCGGCCGCCTCGACATAGTCCAGCGCCGAGACCTCGATGGTGATCTGCGCCCGCAGGGTCAGCATCGGGATGTTGGAGCGCGCGGTCATCTGGGCTCCCTCCGTGAGCATGAGAATCTTGGCCCGTTGATCTTGCCCGCCGGGACCGGCCTGTCAGGCGCTCGGAGACCAACGGTCGGCGTTCTGCTGCGAGCGGCGCGATCGTCTGCCAACGGTCTCGTCATGTCTGCGAACGGCGCTTTGCGCGCGAGCCCCCAGCGGCGACAATGGCCCATGACGTCGACGCCGGCCGCCCAGCAGCAGACCCGGACCATCCTGATCGCCACGACGGGGGTCTGGCTGCTGGCCTACGCCGCCATGACCCTGGGCTGGGTCAGCGCCAAGGCCCCGCATTTCTGGGACGGGGCGTTCCGGCGCGCGGTGGTCTGCCTGATCGGCGCCCTGATGTGCCAGGCCATGGGGCCGGTGCTGCTGCGCTCGACGCCCTGGCCGTTCGTGCGGCGTCTGGCCCTGGTCGCCGGCCTGTCGCTGGTCGGCTCGCTGGTGTTCGGCGTGGTCGACTACACGGTCTATTGCGCCATCCTGCCGCGCTGGCCGGAGTCGACCTTCTGGGGCGTGATGTCGATCAGCCGCACGGTGTTCTGGTTCTTCGCGGCCTGGGCGGCGATCTTCATGGCCGTGCACGCCGATCTGGCCGCGCGCGAAGCCCGGTTCAAGCTGGAGGCGGCGCGGGTGCTGGCCACCGAGACCCAGAACCGCATGCTGCGCTACCAGATCAGTCCGCACTTCCTGTTCAACACCCTCAACGCCCTGGCCACCCTGGTGATGGAGCGGCAGAACGACCGCGCCGAGCAGATGATCCTGGGCCTGTCGGGCTTCCTGCGCCGCTCGCTGGAGCGCGACGTGCGCGAGATGGTCACCCTGGCCGAGGAGCTGGACGGCGAGCGGCAGTATGTGGCCATCGAGCAGATCCGGTTCGGCGAGCGCCTGCGCTACGTCGAGCGCACGCCCAAGGCCCTGGCCGACGCCCTGGTGCCCAACCTGATCCTGCAGCCGATCATCGAGAACGCCGTCAAGCACGGCCTGGCGCGCACCAGCGAGCCCATCGTCATCGAGGTGGTCGCCGCCCAGCGCGACGGCCGGATGTCGATCACCGTCACCGACGACGGGGTCGGGGCGGTGGGCGGGCCGCCGGGCCTGGGCGTGGGGCTGGAGAACGTCCGCCGGCGGCTGGAGACCCGCTACGGCGACCAGGCGGCCCTGACCTGCGGCTCGCGCGAGCCCAGGGGTTTCCAGGTGCGGCTGGACCTGCCGCTGGAGCGCGCGCCATGAGCGACGAGGCGTTGACCGTCCTGCTGGCCGACGACGAGCCCCTGGCCCTGCGCCGCCTGCGGCGCCTGACGGCCGAGGTCGAGGACGTGCGGATCGTCGCGACCGCCGCCGACGGCGACCAGGCCCTGGCCCTGGCGCGCGAGACCGCCGCCCAGGTGGTGATCATCGACATCAAGATGCCCGGCCGCGACGGGGTCAGCGTGGCCCGCGCCCTGGCCGGTCCCGACGGCCCCGTGGTGATCTTCGCCACCGCCTTCGACCGCTACGCCATCCAGGCCTTCGACCTGGCGGCGGTGGACTATCTGCTCAAGCCGTTCGACGGGCCGCGGGTGGCCGAGGCCCTGGCTCGGGCCCGGGCCCAGATCCGCGCCCGCGACGCCGAGCAGCGGATCGGCGAGCTGCGGGCCATCGTCCAGGACCTCAGAGCCGAGGGGCGAGGCGCGGCGAGCAACTTCGAGACCGAGCTGTGGATCGAGGGCCGGGGCGGGGCCCAGCGGGTGCTGGTGCGCGACCTGGACTGGATCGAGGCCGAGCGCGACTATGTCCGCCTGCATGTCGGGACGCGCAGCTATCTGGTCCGGGACTCGATCCGCGGCCTGGTCGAACGGCTGGACCCGGAGGCCTTCGTGCGCATCCACCGGTCGGCGGTGGTCCAGCGCGACCGGGTGGCCCAGCTGGCGCCGCGTCCGGGCGGCGGGCTGACGGCGGTGCTGTCGACGGGCGCCCGGCCGGCGGTGGGCCGCAGCCATGCCGCGGCCGTGCGACGGCTGTTCCGCCGGTCGTCGGGACGGGCGGGGAGGTCCGAGCCGTCGTAGGTCTATCGACCGTCAAGCCTGGTGCGTGGCCCTCGTCCTTCGACAAGCTCAGGATGAGGACCAGTGTGCAGGCGGCGGCAATAGAAAACCTCATCCTGAGCTTGTCGAAGGACGAGGTCTTCGCTGCCGAAGCCTAATGTCGATTGAGCTGGCTAGCGTCTTTGATTGTCTTGGAAGACAGAGCGCGGGGGCGGAACCGCCGCGTCGGAGGCCAGGGGCCGTCCGGAAAAGCCGCATCGGTCGAACCGACGGGCGGGCGCTTCAGGCTTTCGCGCTGGAAGGCCGGATGAGCGGCCGGCGGTGAGGCCGGCCGCTCGCCGAGGGATTAGCCGTTGACGGCGTCCTTCAGTTGCTTGGCCGGCGTGAAGGCGACCTTCTTGCTGGCCGCGATCTGGATGGCGGCGCCCGTCGAGGGGTTGCGGCCGGTGCGGGCCGGCTTGGCCTGGACCTTGAACTTGCCGAAGCCCGGGATCGAGACTTCTTCGCCCTTCACGGCGGCGTCGGTCAGCGACTTGAAGACGCCGTCGATGATGGCCTTGGCCTGAGTCTTGGTCAGCTTGTCGTCGGCGGCCACGGCGGCGTCGACCAGATCCGAAACGTTCATAAATCAGCTCATCTGCTGGAATCAAAAGAGAGCCAACCCTGCCGGGCTGAACGCGCTTTGTCACCTCATCATAAAAGCGAGGGTTAACGCGCCTTCCCGAGGACGGCTGGCGGGCGCTAGGTTGCGGAAAATCCTCGCTATAACAACCCTTTATTGGTGGTTAACGGAGATTTCGGCAGGGCGCCGGAAAGCCTTTGCGCAGGTGCGAACCGATTGTGCGCCTGCGAAGAGGAACGGCGAATCCTCGAGAATCGACTTCCGAGGCCGTTTTCGAGGGCGTGGAGATTCGGCCCTGGGCCGCGCGCCCCGAGCCGTCACGCCGCCAGGGACAGAAGCCGTTCGTAGCGCTGGAGGATCCGATCCAGCGTCGAGCGCTTGATCGGCTTGCCGTCGCGCAGCTTGGTCCAGGTGGTCTCGCTGATCGCGTAGCAGTCGAACAGGTGCTCGCGCGTGACGGCGGGAAGCCGGGCGCGCAGGCGTTGGACGATGTCGCGAGGTACGGTGAGGGTTTCGGGCATGGGTGAGGCAACGTCCCCGGAGCGCATCCGCTCCGGGGTCTCCAAGCTAAATCAGGGGGCGATGACGATATTGTTGAGCTGAGTGATTTCCGGCGCGCCAGCGGGGGGGAGAATGCGGACGCGGTAGCCGGTCTTCCAGTTGGCCTTCAGGGCGACCTGAACGGTTTTGGGCTTCAAGTCCAGGGGCGCGGGCAGCACGGGCGTGGTCGTCCGCGCCAATTCCTTGCCCGAGGCGTCCTCCACCACCACCACCGAGGCCGGGGCGGGCTTGGCGCCCAGGCTGTGCACGGTGACGGTCAGGCCCGACTTGCCGGCCTTGACGTCGTCTCGGCCGATCCCGAGGTCGGAACGTTCGGTCACGGGCGTGGCGGCGGGGGTCTGCAGGGTGAACTCCCAGGTCGTGGTCTTGCCGGGGGCGAAGGTCAGGTCCAGGCCGGTGGTGCGTTCGAAGGCGACCGACGAAGCCGGCTCGGCCGAACCCTCCACGGCGCGCGCCACCGACCACTGGCCGGCCGCGACGTCCCACCCCGTCATCACCGCGTGCAGCGGCTGGCCGGTCAGGTTGTAGCCGGTGACCTTGAAGCTTTTCTGTCCGCCGGTGACCAGGATGCCGACGTCCTCGGCCGCGGTCGGCGTATCGAACCGCCAGCTGACCAGATGGCCCGGGAACATCTGATTGCGGCGCAGAGCCATGCCGCCGAGGCGCGAGCGCTGCAGGATGTCGCTGAACAGCTCCACCCGGTCGCTCCACCAGTGGGCCTCGGTCATCATCCACATTCGCTGCTCGGCGGTGGTGATTTCGTCGCCGTAGACCTTTTCCAGATAGGCGGTGTCGCCGGTCGAGCGCCAGGCCTCGTACAGGGTGAACGGATCGTCCGAGCCCTTGGCGACCATGGACTTGATCATCGGCGTGGCCTGGGCGCGCAGGCCCAGCATGTCGATCACGTCGCTGTTCAGCTCCTCGAGACCGCGGCCCGACTGGTGGACGATCTCGCCCCTCAGGGGGCGCAGGTACTTCTCGTCGCCGGTCCAGCGCCAGGCGGCCCAGAACAGCTGCATGGTCGCGACGTTGCCGCGGCCCTTGCCGGTCAGTTCGCCGCGCGACTGGCCGGTGGCGGCGTTGATGTCTTCCGGATAGCGCCAGGTCCCGTCCGGATCCTGCTTGCCGTGCGCCAGATGGCCGTCGGCCAGCTCGACGATCAGCTTGCGCATCGTCGGATCGCCGTTGAAGTCGCCCAGCAGCATGCCGGGATGCAGGATCAGGTACGAATAGGGGTGCGACCAGCCCCAGGGCCCGTCGCGCGACACGTCGGTGGCCGAGAAGTAGCGGCTGAGGATGTGGACGTGGCCGTCCTCGCCCTTGTTGGCGACGATCGGATAGGCCCGGGCCGTCTCCATCATCCGCTCGACGATCTTGGGGTCGCCGTAGCTGGTGTACATGGCCTCGGCCTTGAGGTTGATCGCCTCTTCGTACGAGTGCAGCTCGTCGGTCTTGATCTTCGACAGACCGGCCGGGATCATGTCGTTCTTGTAGGCCGCGTCGAGCAGGGCGTTCAGCGAGGCGGTGGTCTTGTCGGGGATGTCGCCCATCAGGGCCAGAGGCGGCCACTGGGCGGTCAGGTCGTCGTCGTCCGAGATCCCGCCGCCGAAGTCGCCATAGGCGTCCTGGCGCTTGTCGATCCACCACTCGATGAAGTGGCGCACCCGCTTGAGATCCTCGACCTGCAGGAACGCCCACTTGGGCACGCCGGCCGGCGCGGTCGGCACGGTGACGGCCGGGCCCGGCTGCTCGGGATTGAGCTCGAACCACATCTCGCGGCCGTGCGGGTTGGTCGGATCGACGCGCAGCAAGTCCGACAGCTCCAGGTCCAGCCGCGCGTAGCGGGCCAGGCGCTTGGAGACGTCGTGCTCCTCGACCAGGAAGGCCAGGTTGTCGCGCGCCTGGGCCAGGCGGTCGGCGACGTGCTCGGCCTTGGCGTCGGCCGAGGGCTTGAACTTCAGGCGCACGGCCATGCCGTCCAGCGACTTGGCGTCGAAGTCGCCGCCGGCCCCGGCGATGCTCAGATACAGGCTCCTGCCTTCCGGCAGCATGCGGTCGCGGGTGTCGAGATAGACCGTGCGGGCCTCGCCCGGCTTGACCGAGACGTTGACGTCGATCAGGTCGCGGCCCGGCCACAGCGGGTCCTTGATCTTGATGTTCAGCGGGAACAGGCCGCCGTGGGTGGCCTTGACGTTCAGGGCGGGGATGTCGAGCGCCACGCCGTCCAGGCCCGCGTCCATGCCCTGCCAGCCGTACTGGAACTTGCCGACCGGACCGCCGGGGCGGTTCTGGCGGAAGTCGGCGGGGATCAGCACGTGGACGATCGGCTGGCCGGGAGCCGCGGCCGCGTCGGCGCGGGGCTTGCTGGGCGCGGAGGCGGGCAGGGCGGTCACGATGGTCCGCTCGCCGGCCGCGTACCGGCCCTTCACGAAGGTCGAAAGCTCGTCCAGCGAGGGGTAGGTCGCCGGGTCGGCGCCGGGGCGCACGACGTAGGCCAGGGTGAACTCGTCCGGTTCGGCGGCGGCCGTGACGTTGTAGGCCGCCAGCTCCTGGATCGGGGTCTCCTGCACCACGTTGTCGAAGCGCAGCTTGCCGCCCCTGAGGGCCGCGAACTGGTTGAAGGTGCGCAGCTCGCCCTTGGCGCGCTTGGCCAGCGGGGTCTCCTTGCCGGCCGCGTCGATGGTGGTCAGCGATCCGTAGGCCGCGCCCTGGAACTCCAGGCGGTTATAGGGCTCGTCGGGCAGGATGAAGGTGACGGCCTTGCCGCCCTCGACATAGGTGTTCCAGTCGGGCAGCTCGAAATAGTCGTGGCGGCCGGGCAGTTTCGAACGGTTATAGACGCCGGGCCAGGTGGTCTCGGCGATGCCGTCCGAGCCCTGGCTCATCCGCTGCTGGCGGTCGTACTGGTCGGCGAACTCGACCTTGCGGATCACCGTCCTGGCGTCGGCCAGGTAGGGCGGCGGATCGGCGGGACGGTTCCAGCCGTAGCGATAGAGCCAGGTCTTCGAGCGTTCTTGGGCGTCGGTGGTCGCGCTCCCTGGGGCGGGGTCCTTGCCGGCGGCAAGGCCGGCCACGGCGGCCTCGTCCAGGGCGCGGTCGTAGACGCGGATGTCGTCGACGTCGCCGCCGCGGACGAACTGGTAGGCGCTCTGCACTTGGTGGGGCGAGATCACCCGGCTGTGCGGGCCGAACTGGTCCAGGCCCGCGTCCAGGGCGGCCGTCTGGGCCTTCGAGGCCACCGGCTTGCCGTCGATGTAGAGGGCGATGCCCTTGGCCTCGTCCCAGGTGAAGGTCACCAGGATCCACTGGTCGGGCTTGGGCGGCGCGGCGGTGGTGCTGACCCGCACGCGCGAGAGGTTGTCGTCGGTGACGAAGGCGTCGAAGCCCTTGCCGTTCCAGTCGATGCGCAGCCAGGCCATGTCCCAGCTGGTGTGGTCGGCGTAGCCGACGCGGAACAACGGGAAGGGCGTGGTCCCGACCGGATCGCGGGCCCGCCAGTAGAAGCTGAGCGTGCCGCGCTGGGCGTAGATGTTGCCCGGGGCCATCCAGCTGAGCGTCTCGTCGCCGGCCGCCTCGATATAGGCGCCGCGGATGGGGTCCTTCTGGATCTTGACCTTGTCGGCGAAGTTGGGCGCGGCCACGCCGCCGGCGACGTCGGCGGTCAGGCCCTTGTCGCCCGTCAGGTGAAACAGCAGGCCGCTGTCGTCAGCGGCGTGGGCGAGGGCGGGGGCGACGGTCAGCGCGGCCGACAGCAGCAGCGCGGCCTTGAGGGTGTGTCTTACGCGGGCCATTCGCCCTCCCTGAAATCGCTCGTTTCGAGTCTGTTATGGAAACCGGTGTCATTCCAGCGGCGCCAAGACTTACGGCCTAGATATTGCAGGTTTGTTTCCGTGCGAGAGGGTTTTGGGAACCGGGTCAAAGTGCAGCACGCCGTCCCCCGGCGAAGGCTCGGCCGCGGCCGTCAGCCTCGCCGGAAGCGGGGGTGACGGCCGCCTGAAGGCGCTCTCTCAGGGGACGAACAGGCCCAGCGGCACCGCTTCGCCCATGGCCTTGTAGCCGCCCGGCCCGGGATGCAGGCCGTCGTTGGAATCGAAGGCGGGCGCCAGGCGGCTGGGATTGGCCGGATCGCGCGTCAACTTGTCGAAGTCGATCACCGCGTCGAAACGGCCGGGCGTGCGGATCCAGGCGTTGATCGCCTGGCGGTCCTGCTCGTTGGCCGCGTCGGGATGGTAGTAGCCCGAGCCGCCGTAGGGCATGACGGTGGCGCCGTAGACCTTGATCCCGCGCTCGCGGGCGCGACGGATCATCTGGTCGTACGAGGCGATCATCCGGGCCACCAGGGCGGCATGGACCTCGGGGCTGGCGGGCTTGTCGCGGGTCAGCGTGCCCAGGTCGTTCACGCCCTCCAGCACGATGACGTACTTGACGCCGGTCTGGTTCAGCACGTCGCGCTCGAAGCGGGCCATGGCGTTGGGGCCCAGGCCGTCCAGCAGCAGCCGGTTGCCGCCGATGCCGGCGTTCAGCACGCCCACGCCCTTGGTGCGCGGATCGGCCTGCAGGCGGGCGGCCAGGATGTCGGGCCAGCGATTGTCGCCGTTGGTGGTGACGCCGTGACCGTCGGTGATCGAGTCGCCGAACGTCACCAGGCTGGCGCCGGCCGGACGCAGCACGTCGACGCCGGAGATCTGGAACCAGCGTTCCACCGACTTGGCGCCGGTCAGCTCGGCGGCCGCCAGCTGGTCGCCGGCCCCGAACCACGAGGTGGTGCGCGAGCCCGGATGGCTGGTCTGCTGGACGGGGGGCGCGCCGTCGAAGCGGATCGTGATCGCCAGGTTCGCCAGGGGCGCGGCCGGGAAGTCGATCGGGTCGGACAGATATTCAGCGCCGGCCGGAATGATCACGTCGGGGCGGCCGAGGAAGGCCAGGGCGCGGTCGCTGGCCGGGTCGATGCGGGCCGAGCCGGACGCAACGGCCAGGGCGACGTGGACGCCCGACAGCTTCAGCGGCTCGGTCCCGAAGGCGTTGGACAGCCGCACGCGAATCTTGCCGCCGCCGGTGCTGAGCCTCAGGGTCTGGCGCAGCGTGCCGTCGGTGACGTCGGCGGCGGGCAGGGCGTCCTTGGCCGCCGGAATCATCTGGGACGAGGCCCAGGACCCCACCCAGCGCTCGGCTTCCGGCGTCTTGGCCGCGGCGGCCTGGGCGATCGAGAGGGGGGCGGCGCCGATCGAAACAGCGATCGCCAGCCCGACCAGGGCCCGTTTTCCGATATCCAATGTTTCCTCCAGCCCTTCCGACGAGGGGTCTTGCTTGTTCGCCTCGATCCTAGGCGAGGAAATGAGACCGGTACCATAAAAAACTTGAGTGGTCTGACCTCACCTTCCATACTGTCCTCAACGTCGGCGACCAACGCCGCCATCGACCGTTCGACGGTCCGTTCCATTCGTGGGGAAACGAAAAGATCATGAGCCAGACCGCCGTCACTCGCCGCACGCTCGGCGTCAGCCTGGCCGCCTTGGCGGCCGCCTCCTCGACCCTGGCCCGCGCCGCCGCGCCCGCTTCCGGCAAGCCGCTGTACAAGGATCCGACCCAGCCGGTCGAACTGCGCGTGCGCGATCTGCTCTCGCGCATGACGCTGGAAGAGAAGGCCGCCCAGCTGATCGGCATCTGGCTGACCAAGGCCAAGATCCAGACTCCCAGCGGCGACTTCTCGCCCACGGAGGCCAGCAAGAACTTCCCCAACGGCCTGGGCCAGATCTCGCGCCCGACCGACCGCAAGGGCCTGAAGCCCGCCACGGTGGTCGACGCCGCCGCCGGCGCCGACGACGGCTCGGTCAACCGCAACGCCAAGGAAACCGCGCGCTACATCAACGCCGCCCAGAAGTGGGCGATGGAGAAGACCCGCCTGGGCATTCCGATGTTGATGCACGACGAGGCCCTGCACGGTTATGTCGCGCGCGACGCCACCAGCTTCCCGCAGGCCATCGCCCTGGCCTCGACCTTCGACACCGAGATGACCGAGAAGGTCTTCGCCGTCGCCGCCCGCGAGATGCGCGCCCGCGGCTCCAACTTGGCCCTGGCCCCGGTGGTCGACGTGGCCCGCGACCCGCGCTGGGGCCGTATCGAGGAGACCTACGGCGAGGATCCGCATCTGTGCGCCGAGATCGGCCTGGCGGCGATCCGCGGCTTCCAGGGCAAGACCCTGCCGCTGGCGCCCGACAAGGTGTTCGTCACCCTCAAGCACATGACCGGCCACGGCCAGCCCGAGAACGGCACCAATGTGGGCCCGGCCCAGATCGCCGAGCGCACCCTGCGCGAGAACTTCTTCCCGCCGTTCGAACGGGCGGTGAAGGAGCTGCCGGTGCGCTCGGTCATGCCGTCGTACAACGAGATCGACGGGGTGCCGTCCCACGCCAACCACTGGCTGCTGACCGACATCCTGCGTAACGAGTGGGGCTACAAGGGTTCGGTCCAGAGCGACTATTTCGCGATCAAGGAACTGATCGCCCGCCACAAGCTGACCGACAGCCTCGCGGACACGGCCGTGATGGCCCTGAACGCCGGCGTCGATGTCGAGCTGCCGGACGGCGAGGCCTATGTGCTGATCCCCGAACTGGTGAAGTCGGGGCGCATTCCGCAGGCGACGGTCGACGTGGCCGTGGCCCGGGTGCTGGAGATGAAGTTCGACGGGGGGCTGTTCGAGAACCCCTATGCCGACGAGAAGACGGCCGACGCCAAGACCGCCACGCCCGACGCCGTCGCCCTGGCCCGCGAAGCCGCCCGCAAGGCGGTGGTGCTGCTGAAGAACGACAAGGGCCTGCTGCCGCTCGACCCCTCGAAGTTCAAGCGCATGGCCCTGCTGGGCACCCATGCCAAGGACACGCCGATCGGCGGCTACAGCGACGTGCCGCGCCACGTGGTGTCGATCTTCGACGGCCTGCAGGCCGAGGCCAAGACCAGCGGCTTCACGCTCGACTACGCCGAGGCCGTGCGCATCACCGAAAGCCGCGTGTGGGCCGCCGACGAGGTCAAGCTGGTCGACCCGGCCGTCAACGCCAAGCTGATCGCCGAGGCCGTCGAGGTGGCCAGGAAGGCCGACGTCATCGTCATGGTGCTGGGGGACAACGAGCAGACCAGCCGCGAGGGCTGGGGCGACAACCACCTGGGCGACCGCGACAGCCTGGACCTGGTGGGCCAGCAGAACGACCTGGCCAAGGCGATCTTCGACCTGGGCAAGCCCACCGTCGTGTTTCTGCTCAACGGCCGGCCGTTGTCGGTCAACCTGTTGGCCGAACGCGCCGACGCCCTGGTCGAGGGCTGGTACCTGGGCCAGGAAACCGGCAACGCCGCCGCCGATATCCTGTTCGGCCGGGCCAATCCGGGCGGCAAGCTGCCGGTCAGCATCGCCCGCGACGTGGGCCAGCTGCCGATCTACTACAACCGCAAGCCCACCTCGCGTCGGGGCTATCTGTTCGACGAGACGACGCCGCTCTATCCGTTCGGTTTCGGCCTGTCCTACACCACCTTCGACATCTCGGCTCCGCGCCCGGCCAAGGCCGAGATCGGCGCCAACGAGAGCGTCAAGGTCGAGGTCGACGTGACCAACACCGGCAAGGTCGCCGGCGACGAGGTGGTCCAGCTCTACATCCACGACGAGGCCGCCTCGGTGACCCGTCCGCTGCTGGAGCTGAAGCACTTCAAGCGCGTGACCCTGGCGCCCGGCGCCAAGACCACGGTCACCTTCGAGGTTTCGCCGCTGGACCTGTCGCTGTGGAACCTGGAGATGAAGCGCGTCGTCGAGCCGGGCAAGTTCACCCTGCTGTCGGGCCCGAACTCGGCCCAGTTGAAGCCGGCGACGCTGACGGTCGTCGCTTAGTAGGGACGCCCCCTCCGTCACGGCGCGTCGCGCCGCGCCACCTCCGCCGCTGCGCAGGGGAGGAGAAGACTCTCCTCACCCGTGAAACGGGGGAGGTGGCGCGCGGCGCAGCCGCGTGACGGAGGGGGCGTCGCCTTGCACGGAGAGCCCAACCCATGATCCGCGCCGCGATTTCCGCTCTGGCCCTGGCCGCCGTCCTGGCGGTCGGCGTGGCCATCGCCGCGCCCGCGCGCGCCGCCGAGCCCGCGGCGATCACCGCGGCGCCGGCGGCCGGCGCCTTTCCGCTGATCGCCCAGGGGCGTTCGGCGCGGATCGAGACCGACATCACCGACTGGCCCGGCGTGCTGCGGGCGGTCAACGACGTCCGCGGCGACCTCGCCAAGCTGTCGGCCGAGGCCGAGCCGGCCAAGGACGCGCCGGTCGTGATCATCGGCACCATCGGCAAGAGCGCCGCGATCGACGCCCTGATCGCCTCCGGCAAGCTCGACGCGACCGGCGTCGGCGGCCAGTGGGAGGCCTTCGTCCAGCAGGTGGTCGAGAATCCGCGCCCGGGCGTGGCCCGGGCCCTGGTCATCGCTGGAGCCGACAAGCGCGGCACCATCTTCGGGGCCTATGATCTGATCGAGCGGGCCGGCGTCTCGCCGTGGAGCTGGTGGGCCGACACGCCGATCCCGGTCAAGGACCAGGCCTATGTCGCCGCCGGCCGCCGCGTGCAAAAGCCGGCGGTCAAGTATCGCGGCATCTTCCTCAACGACGAGGACCCGGCGCTGTCGGGCTGGGCCAAGGTCCGGTTCGGCGGGGTGAACCACGACTTCTACGCCAAGGTCTACGAGCTGACCTTGCGCCTGAAGGGCAACTTCCTGTGGCCGGCCATGTGGGGCAAGTCGATCTATGACGACGACCCCCTGAGCGCGCCGCTGGCCGACGAATACGGCGTGGTGCTGGGCACGTCGCACCACGAGCCGTTGGGCCGCGCCCACGTCGAGTGGGAGCGCTACGGCCAGGGGCCGTGGGACTACGCCAAGAACCCCGAGGCGCTTCGGGACTTCTGGCGCGAGGGCGTCAAGCGTCTGGGGGCCAACGAGAGCTTGGTCACGGTGGGCATGCGCGGCGACGGCGACGAGCCGATGACCCAGGGCACGGCCACCCAGCTGCTGGAGTCCATCGTCGCCGACCAGCGCAAGATCATCGGCGAAGTGACTGGAAAAGCTCCAGAAAACACCCCGCAGGTCTGGGCGCTCTACAAGGAGGTGCAGGACTATTACGACGCCGGCATGCGCGTGCCCGATGACGTGACCCTGCTGTTCTCGGACGACAATTGGGGCGACATCCGCCGGCTTCCCGAACCGGGCAAGACCCGGCCGGGCGGCTACGGCGTCTACTACCATTTCGACTATGTGGGCGGGCCGCGGAACTACAAGTGGCTCAACACCAACCAGGTCTCGCGCACCTGGGAGCAGATGAAGCTGGCCCGGGACTACGGCGCCGACCGGCTGTGGATCGTCAATGTCGGCGACCTCAAGCCGATGGAGCTGCCCATCGCGTTCTTCCTCGACATGGCCTGGGATCCGGACGCCATGACGGTCGGGAAGATGTCGGGCTTCACGCGCGACTGGGCCGCCGCCCAGTTCGGGCCCGAGCACGCCGACGAGATCGCCGCCCTGCTGGACGGCTACACGCGGCTGAACGCCCGGCGCAAGCCCGAGCTGATCGACGGCTCGACCTTCAGCCTGGTCAATTTCCGCGAGGCCGAGCGGGTCGAGGCCGAGTGGGCCGACCTGGAGCGGCGCGCCGACGTGTTGCGTCGGGTGCTGCCCAAGGACCAGGACGACGCCTTCTTCCAGCTGGTCTGGTTCCCGATCCAGGCCAGCGCCAACCACACCCGGCTCTATATCGCCGCCGGCCGCAACAGGCTCTACGCGGCGCAGGGCCGGGCGGCGGCCAATGACCAGGCGGCCAAGGTCCAGGCGCTGTTCGCCCGCGACGCCGAGCTGGTCCGCCAGTGGGACGAGGACCTGGCCGGCGGCAAGTGGCGCAAGATGATGAGCCAGACCCACATCGGCTACACCTATTGGCAGCAGCCGCCGACCAACGTCATGCCCGCGACGGCGGCCGTGAAGGCCGCGCCTGGCTGGGGCGTCGCGGTCGAGGGACGGGCCGAGGCGGTGGCCGCCGCCGCCGACCTGCCGCCCTTGGCCCGTGACGGCGCCGCCAGCCGCTGGATCGACCTGTTCAACCGTCGGACCGGGCCCCTGGCCTTCACCGCCAAGGCCGGCGAGCCCTGGGTTAAGGTGGCTTCCGGCCCAGCCGCCGCCAACGGCGACACGCGGCTGGAGGTATCGGTCGACTGGAAGGCCGCCCCGACGGGCGCGCGCCGCGTTCCGATCACGATCACGGGTCCGGATGACCAGACGGTGGTCGTCACGGCGGTCGTCGACGGCGCGCGACGCAAGGTCGCCAAGGGCGCCTTCGTCGAGGCCGGCGGCCCGCTGGCCATCGAGGCCGAGCATCACGTCGCCGCGACCGGCGCGGGCGGGGTGGCGTGGACGACGATCCCGGGCCTGGGCCGGACCCTGTCGGGCGTCGCCAGCTATCCCTCGACCGCGCCGTCCAGCGCGCCGGGGCAGGGGGCTTTCCTGGACTACGCCGTCGACCTGGAGCAGGCCGGCGATTTTGACCTGCGGGTCTTCACCGCGCCCAGTCTGGACTTCCGGGGCGGGACCGGGCTGCGCTACGCCGTCTCGCTGGACGACGCGCCGCCGGTGATCGCCAACCTGCACGAGGGCGAAACGCGCACGGGCGAAGGCCAGAAGAGCTGGGAGAAAGCCGTGGCCGACAACGCCCGGGTCCAGACCATCCGGCTGACGGCGGCCAGGGCCGGCGCCCATCGCATCCGGCTGTGGCGGGTGGATCCCGGCGTGGTGTTCGAGCGGCTCGTCATCTCGCGCGGCGAGGCGCCCGAAAGCTATCTGGGCCCGGTCGAGGGCGCGCGGCGCTAGGACTTTGTTTCGATCCCGGGCCCTGCGATAATCGGGGCGAGAGGAGGAGGCTGAAGATGCGTCCTTTTATCCGATCGTTGGCCGTCGCGGCCGCCGCCGCTCAGATCGCGTCGCTGGCCGGGACCGCCCAGTCCCAGCCTGCGCCGGACCGCCAGAGCTGGGGCAAGCCCGGGATCTCGTTCCTGCAGTACCGCACCGACGCGGTCGAATGCGCCTGGCTGGCCGGCAGCGCCGCGCCGGTTGCCGTGGCGAGCGTCGACCAGGTGTTCGCCATGGACGGCCAGGACGTCTTCGAGGTGATGGAAAGCGCCAAGCGCAGCCAGTACCGGGTGTGGAACAACGTCGCCGATCAGCTGGAGCCAGCGCTGGAGTCCTGTCTGCGATCGCGCGGCTACCGGCCGTTCAAGCTGACCGACGAGCAGAACGCCCAGTTGAAGCAGCTGAAGCGCGGCTCGGCCTCGCGTCATCGCTATCTCTACGGGCTGGCGATCGACCCCGACGTGTTGAAGATCCAGGGGCTGTAGCCGCCTGGAGCCTTTCCCGACCTGACTGCATCAGGCCGGGGCTCTTCACGCGAACCGGAATCCACTTCGCTTGAAAATGCTTCAGAGACAGGCGTCGCGGACGATCGTGGCGTCGAAGGTGTCGGGCTCGGGGACCGTCCAGGCCGCTTCGGTGAAGCCCAGGGCCTGGGTCGGGCCCTCCAGATTGTTGTCGCCGTGGCGATAGGCCTTGAGCCGGCGGAACAGCTGCTTGCCGCAATCGACCTCCTCGACCAGCTTTTCCGAGCGATAGGGCGCCAGGGCGACCCCGTCGGCGGCGTCGACTTGCGGGCCGCTGTATTCGTGGCGGATCCAGACCCGCGGATAGGGCGATCCGGGCGGCGTGGCGGCGGTCTTGGCGAACACCAGGATCGATCGGTCCGCGACGCCGCCGATGAACGGCCAGTCCCTTGGCTGGATCTTCTCGGCCCACAGCGGCATCCGCTGGGTCGCCTGCTTCTCGGGAGAGACCGTCACGGAGTCCACGGCCGAGGGCGCGTCCTGGATCGGGGCCGTCTGCAGCATAAAGATCAAACCGAACATGACCGCCTCCAACCGAAGATCGCCCGAACGGGCCGCGATAGCGCAGTCAGATGGCGACGCGCTTGGCGATGGCGCTGCGCCTAGCGCCGGTTTCCTGCTTGGCCCGCTCCACGGCCTCGGTCTCGGTGGCGTGCAGCAGGTGGTCGATGACGCGCTCCAGGTGGTCGCGCATGGCCTGGCGGGCGGCGGCGGGGTCGCGGGCCTTCAGGGCCTCGAACACCCGGCGGTGCTCGACGATGCGGGGCTCCAGCCCCATGCCGCGGGCGCGGGTCAGGATGTTGCGGGCCAGGGGCGAGCGGTTGCGCCAGTCCCACAGGTTCTCGATCGTGGCGATGATCGCGCCGTTCCCCGAGGCGCGGGCGATGACCATGTGGAACTCGCGGTCGGCGTCCTCGCCAAGGATCTCCTCCTCGCGGGCCATGCGCTCCATCAGCGCCTCGAGCTCAAGGATCTGGTCGTCGGTGATGGCGGTGGCGGCCAGGGCGGCGGCCTCGCCCTCGAACAGGCGGCGGGCCTCGATCAGTTCGAACGCCCCGATCTCGAGGGCGGGCTCGGCGCTGGCCGGGGTGATCGGGCGGACGTCGCCGGTGACATAGATTCCCAGGCCGTGGCGGGCCTCGATCATGCCCAGCATTTCCAGGGCGATCATCGCTTCGCGCAGGGTGGGGCGGCTGACGCCGAACTGTTCGGCCAGCTCGCGCTCCGTGGGCAGACGGTCGCCAAGCTTGTACTGACCGCTCTCGATGGCGTCTGCGATCGAGTCGGCGATCCGGCGGTAGAGCTTGACGTTCTCGGCCATGTGCTTTCGTCAGTTTCTCGGCGGCGGGCCGCACGGCCCCTCGGACTCGCGATAGCATAGCCGACCTGGCCCGCGCGGGCTATTTCTGACACCGGTCGCCCAAAGCTTGGCCTAAGCCTCAAAACCTGTCGGGGACCGGCGTCAAAGCAGCCTCACCAATCGTGCATGGAACCGTCCTCGCGGCGGGCGATCGGCAGGTAGGCGCGCTTGTAGGGGTGCTTGGCGGCTTGCGCCTCGTCGATGTCGACGCCCAGGCCGATCGCCTCGCCGGGATGCAGCATGCCGTCCGCGAAGCTGTAGGCGTGCGGGAACACCGCGTCGGTCGCTTCGGTGTGGCGCATGTATTCCTGGACGCCGAAATTGGGGATCGACAGGTCGAAGTGCAGGGCCGCGGCCATGCAGATCGGCGACAGGTCGGTGGCGCCGTGGCAACCGGTGCGCACGTGATGCAGGTCGGCGAAGCTGGCGATCTTGCGCAGGTGGGTGATGCCGCCGGCATGGACCACGGTGGCGCGGATGTAGTCGATCAGCTGTTCCTCGATCAGCTGCTTGCAGTCCCAGATCGAGTTGAAGATCTCGCCCACCGCCAGCGGGGTGGTCGTGTGCTGGCGGATGATGCGGAAGCTGGCCTGGTTCTCGGCGGGGACGGCGTCCTCCATCCAGAAGGGGCGGTAGGGCTCCAGGTCCTTGCCCAGGCGGCCGGCCTCGATCGGGGTCAGGCGATGGTGGACGTCGTGCAGCAGGTGCAGGTCCCAGCCCAGCTTGTCGCGCGCCGCCTCGAACAGGCCCGGCGCGCTGCGCAGGTATTTCTCGGTCGACCATAGGCTTTCGGTCGGCAGGTGGCTGTCGGCGGGCTCGTAGAAGAACTTGTCCTTGGAGACGCCGTAGACGCCGTTCAGGCCGGGCACGCCCGACTGCAGGCGGATGGCCTTGTAGCCCTGGGACGCGTAGACGGCCGCGTTCTCGAGGGTCTCCTCGATCGTCGCGCCGTTGGCGTGGCCGTAGACCATCACGCCGGTGCGGCAGGCGCCGCCCAGCAGCTGGTAAAGGGGCAGGCCGGCGATCTTGGCCTTGATGTCCCACAGGGCCATGTCGACGGCGGCGATGGCCGCCATGGTCACGGGGCCGCGACGCCAGTAGGCGCCCTTGTACAGGTACTGCCAGATGTCCTCGATCTGATGGGCGTCGCGCCCGATCAGGCAGGGGATCACGTGATCGGCCAGGTAGCTCGCGACGGCCAGTTCGCGGCCGTTCAGGGTGGCGTCGCCGACGCCATGCACGCCGTCGCTGGTCTCGATCTTCAGGGTGACGAAATTTCGCCCCGGGGAGGTGACGATGACTCTGGCGGCGGTGATCTTCGGCATGTGACGCTTTCGTTGACCCGACCGTCAAAAGTCGGATGGTAGCGGTATCGGTCTAAATCAGGCGTGGCAGTTGTCAACCTATTGGTCTGACCACTGGCGTCACGGTGTCTCGACCTTTGATCAAGGTAGCGGTATCACAAGATCAAGACCGTCGCGCCCCCTCGCGTTGCACGGCATGGTGTCGCCAGGGAGAAAACATGCGTCTCGTGTCGTTTATGCGGGGGCTCTGCCTGGCGGCCGGCCTGATTTCAGCGTCCCTGAGCGCTTCGGCGGTCCGGGCCGAGGATGGCTATGACCTGTGGCTGCGCTATCGGCCGCTGCCGGCGGACCAGCGTCCGGCCGCCCGGACGATCGCGCCCAGCGCCGACACCCCCACGCTGAAGATCGCGCGCGCCGAACTGCGGCGCGGGCTGGACGGCCTGGTCGGCGGGGCGCCGGCGACGGACGCGCCCTCGATCCTGCTGGGCACGCCCGCGGGCTCGCCCGCCGTCGCGGCCCTGGACCTGCCGCTGAAGGGCGCGGGCGAGGAAGGCTACCTGATCCGTACGGTGGGCAAGACCACGGTCATCGCCGCCAACACCGACGTCGGCGTGCTGTACGGCGTCTTCCACTATCTGCGCCTGATCCAGACGGGGCAGGGCGTCGACAAGCTGGACATCCTGTCGGCCCCCAAGGTCAATCACCGCCTGCTGAACCACTGGGACAACCTGGATGGCCATGTCGAGCGCGGCTACGCCGGCGCCTCGCTGTGGGACTGGTGGAAGCTGCCCGACTACAAGGACCCCCGCTACGTCGACTACGCCCGCGCCAACGCCTCGATCGGCGTCAACGGCACGGTGCTGAACAACGTCAACGCCAAGGCCGACAGCCTGACCGCGCCCTATATCGCCAAGGCCGCGGCCCTGGCCGACGTGTTCCGGCCCTACGGCATCAAGGTCTATCTGTCGGCCCGGTTCTCGGCCCCGATCGAGATCGGCGGCCTGAAGACCGCCGACCCGGCCGACCCGGCCGTGCGCGCCTTCTGGAAGGCCAAGGCCGACGAGATCTACAAGGCCATTCCCGATTTCGGCGGCTTCCTGGTCAAGGCCAATTCCGAAGGCCAGCCCGGCCCGCAGGACTACGGCCGCACCCATGTCGACGGCGCCAACATGCTGGCCGACGCGGTGGGGCCGCACGGCGGGATCGTGATGTGGCGGGCCTTCGTCTATTCGCACGAGCAGCCGGACGACCGCGCCAAGCAGGGCTACAGCGAGTTCAAGCCGTTCGACGGCCAGTTCCGCGACAACGTCATCGTCCAGGTCAAGAACGGGGCGATCGACTTCCAGCCGCGCGAGCCGTTCCACCCGCTGTTCGGGGCCATGCCCAAGACCAACCTCGGCATGGAGTTCCAGATCACCAAGGAATACCTCGGCTTCGCCACTCACCTGGTCTATCTGGGCCCGCTCTACGAAGAGACCCTGAAGTCCGACACCTACGCCCACGGCGCGGGCTCGACCGTGGCCAAGGTGGTGGACGGCACGTTGGATCACCGCCCGCTGACCCTGATGGCCGGGGTGTCGAACATCGGCCGCGACCGCAACTGGAGCGGTTCGCAGTTCGACCAGGCCAATTGGTACGTCTTCGGCCGCCTGGCCTGGGATCCGGAGACCTCGACGAAGGACATCGCCGCCGACTGGGCCAGGATGACCTTCTCGACCGATCCGCGCTTCGTCACGCCGACCGTGGCGATGATGATGGGCTCGCGCGAGGCGGCGGTCGACTACATGACCCCGCTGGGCCTGCACCACCAGATGGGCCGCGGCCACCACTATGGCCCCGGCCCGTGGGTGACCGGCGGACCGCGCGCCGACTGGACCAGCGTCTACTACGCCAAGGCCGGCAAGGACGGGATCGGCTTCGACCGCACCGCCGCCGGCAGCAACGCCACGGCCCAGTACGCGCCTGTGGTCGCCAAGCGCTTCTCGGACCTGAAGACCGTCGACGAGCGGGACTTGCTCTGGTTCCACCACCTGCCGTGGACCTACAGGCTGAAGTCCGGCCAGACCCTGTGGGACGGCATGGTCACGCACTATTCGCGCGGCGTCGCCACGGTGGACGGCATGGGCAAGACCTGGGCGGATCTGGCGCCCTATGTCGATCCCGAGCGTCACGCCCAGGTCGCCGACTTCCTGGCCATCCAGCGCAACGAAGCCCAGTGGTGGCGCGACGCCTCGATCGCCTATTTCCAGACGTTCTCGGGCCTGCCGCTGCCGGCCGGCGAGGCGGCTCCGGCCCATTCGCTGGACTACTACGAGGGGCTGAGCTTCCCGTACGCGCCGGGGAACTAGCGAGGATGCGGATCAGAAGGCGAGCGAGAAGTCGGTGACGAGGGTGAAGCCGTTGGCGCCCACCGGCACGGGATAGGCCGTGTAGCCGACCGGCGACCTGTCGGTGTACAGCCCCATGACGTTGACCCGCAGATCCCGGCGCTTGAAGGGGAAATAGTTGAAGCCGACGGCGACGTCGTAGGGATCACCGTATTCGCCAAAGATCTTGGATCCGGAAAGGTAAAGCTGCAGCGTCTTGGGGATGAGCATGGCGGATGCCTGCACCTGGAGTCCGCTGTCGAACAGGTCGTCCACGGGAACCAGGCCTTCGGTGCGGAAATTGTCGAGCCATCTCGCATAGTATTCAAGTTCCAGGGCATACCCCTTGTGTTTGACCCCCGCGTTCAGGGCCATCATCTGGTAGCGGGCTTCGAGGATCCTTCCTGGAGTATTGAAGGCGTCGTTGGCGAACAGCAGGGTGCCGTCGGAAAGTCGAAGCTGGGTGTTTTCGATCGAATCCGTGGCGGGCTGGGATTGCGGCGTTTCGGTGCTGCGGGTGTAGTGGGCGCTGAACAGCGTCGCGACCTTCTCGTGCTTTTCAAAATCACCGAAGCCGTTGGCCGGTCCGAACTCTCCGGTGGTCGGCGTCCAGGTCAGCGCGCCCGAATAGGTGTTGATCTTGGCGTCGAGCTGACGCGCCTGGACGCCGAGCGCGCTCAGGTTGTTGGCGATCATGGCCCGGTATTCGAGTTTGGGTGTGATCTTGCCCTCGGCCCAGATGCCCTGGGTGTAGGAGCCGCGGAAGAATTCGTCGGCGATCGGCCGGTTGTCGTTGCGAAGCCAGTAGGGGAAGGTCCGGTTCGTCGAGCGCGTGGACGGCAGGGAATGGATGCCGAAATAGACCTTCAAGGCGTCATTGAAGGTCCAGTTGATGTTCCCGGCGACCACGACCTGGGCGCCGAGCCCCTGGCTGGCCTGCGACGTCCAGACGTAGGCGTTGTAACCGAATCTGGGATCGAACAGCCAACCTCGCAGGGTGATCTGCACCTTCGCCAGCTGGAGGTCCTCCCTGGGTACGACAGTGGAGGTCCTGCCGAAGGAGTCCGTGTAGGTCTTATCGAGGCCATGCTGGTTGAGGTACCGCAGGTAGCTCACCAGTCCGAGGTCGACCTCGCCGACGTCCGACCTCATGAGGATGAGCCCTTTCCCGGGCTCGAAGCCTCCCCATTTGGCCGGGTATTCCGCCGCCGCCTCGGCCCGCTGCGTCGGGAGCGTCTGGATGGGCTCAGCAGCCTCAGGCGCGGGGGCGGTGGTGGCGACGGCCGGGGCGGGCGCCGCCGGCGCCGCCGCACTTCCGTGGAGTTCGACCTCGAGCGCCCGAATGCGCCCGTCGAACTGCGCCCGCATGTCGATCAGCTCCTGCAGCTGCTGTTCCATGCGTTGCCGCTGGGCGTCGGGCACGGGCACGGGCGCGGGCTGGGCGCCGGTCGCGGTCTGCGCGCCGGCCGATTGGGCGCTGAGCCCGAGCAGGCCGAGGCCAAGACCGACAAGGGCTGCTCTGGCCCGAGGCCGCGACGTCAGACGCTTCACATTCACAGCTTCGACCCTCATCCATTTGTCCCGGACACACCGGTTGGCTTCGACGCGGGCGCGCCCGTCGCTCGACGAAGCCGTAGGACCTGGGTCATTGAGGCCTGGACGGCGTGCGCGCCGCACTCCGTTGCGACCCGGTGTTCTCTCGGGTGAGCACCTGATATGGGCCCGCCAATCTTCATGGCGGGCGTCGACCGGCCGGCGAAGCGCCGTCGGCCCATTCTCGCTGGACGATCGCGAGAGCCTGGGCTTCCCCTGCGCGCCGGGGACTAGCGCGGCGTCAGGACCAGGTCACCGGGCAGGTCGGGGTGGGCGGGATGGTCCCCATCACCGGCGGATCGGGGAAGTACTGGGTCGTCACCTGGACGGCCTCGGCCGCCGCCTGGCCGAACAGCATCATGATCAGCTGCAGGGACTCGTCGAGACCCGAGGAGATGCCGCCGCCGGTCAGCCGGTTGCCGCACACCACGAAGCGCGGATTGCTGGTGTCGACGTCGATCTCGCAGAAGCTCTGCAGGCAGGCGATGAACGCCCAGTGGGTCGTGGCCCTGTGCCCGTCGAGCAGCCCCGCCTGGGCCAGCAGCAGCGCGCCCTCGCACACCGAACACACCCAGGTCGCGTTCTCCGCCACCTGGCGCAGATAGGCCAGATAGGGCGAGCAGGGATCGCTCATGATCCGGCCCAGCACGTCCGGGTCGCCGCCGGGCGTCCAGAGGATGTCCAGGGTCGGAACCTCGTCGAAACTGGCGTGGGCCTCGAAGCGGACGCCGTTCATCGCGGTCACCGGACCGCCATCCTCGGAGAGGATCAGGGTCTCCAAGGGCTGGGCCTTGCCGGCCCAGTAGAACATCTCGGCCGGACCGGTGACGTCGAGCAGATCGACTCCCTCGTAGACGGGTATGCCCAGCCTCATCTCGCCCCTCCCTTGTCCGCGGCGTGAAGACAACCTTGGAGCGTGATGCCTGTTCAGGTCAATCCAAGATGGCTCTCGGCGCAAAAAAACGGCGTGTCCGAAGACACGCCGCTGGGGAACGCGAAGGAAGGAAGGAAGGAAGGCGTTCGCGTAAGGTTTAGAACTGGCCGCGGATGCCGATCAGATAGGTCGAGCCGGGCTTGTAGTAAGTGAATGCGGCGTTCGAGTACTGGAAGGTCTGACGCTGCACTTCGTCGGTGATGTTGATCGCGTTGAAGGTGATCTGCGGCGCATGCTTCCAGGGCAGCTGGTAGCTGGCCGACAGGTCGACCTGCTTGTAGGCGTCGGTCTTCAGGCGAGCGACCGGTATGCTCTGCTGGTTGGGGTCCGAGCTGATCTGAGCGTCGTTGTAGTTGTACGACAGCCGGATCGAGGCCCCGTGACCTTCGTAGTAACCGGTCAGGTTATAGGTGTAGGGCGAGACGCCGACCGCCACGGCCGGGGCGCCGCTGCCGCTGCCGGTCTGGTTGATGCGGGTGTAGTTGGCGGTGAAGCCGGTGCCCGGGATCAGGAAGTCCAGCGGCTGGACCCAGTTCAGTTCGTAGCCGCGGATGGTCAGGGTGCCGCCGGCGTTGACCTGCTGGTTGACGGTGACCGTGGCCACGTTCGGACCGCCGCGCAGGTCGATGGCCTGCTGCTGCTGGGTCGTCAGGTTGGCGTAGGCCACGCCCAGCTGGGTGAACGGGATGGTGTTGGTGCCCTGGACCGTGAAGCCGTTGATCACCTTCTGGAACAGAGCCACGCCGACATAGCCCGCGCCGCCGGTGTACCACTCGCCGCCCATGTCGAAGTTGTTGGAGGTGTAGGGGCTGAGCGCCGGGTTGCCCTGGCTGGCCGTCTGAGCCGACACGTCGCTAAAGGTCGTGCCCGGCAGCATGGCGCTGGGGTTGGCGCGCGTGATGGTCCGCGAGGCGGCCATGCGCAGATTGACGTCGTCCCGCACCTTGTAGACGGCGTTGAAGGCCGGCAGGAAGGCGTCGTAGGTGGTCTGACGCTCCAGGGTGGAGGTCACGCCGTTGACGGTCTGCGGGCCGCGGATCGTCTGGTCGGTGGTGACGTAACGGCCGCCGAAGTTGAAGGCCAGGTCGCGATCCATGATCTGGGTGACCGCGTTGGCCTCGATATAGGCGCCGATGTTCTCTTCCTCGATGAAGCCCGAGCTGGCGGCGGTGGCGGCCGACGACACGGCCGGGGCGGTTTCGTTGAAGCGGTCGAACGAACTGGCGGCCTTGAACGAGTCGTAGTCGACCGTGATGAAGCCGATCGGGCCCGGGCGCAGGTACGAGGCGAGCTGGGCCTGGGTGATGGCCGAGCCGGCCTGACCGTTACAGGGCGGGGTGGGCGAGGGGACGGCGTTGTTCACCAGGCCGCCGCCGCAGGTGAAGGTCTGCCAGGCGCCGCTGTTGTCCAGGGCCTGGATCGAGCGGCTGATGTCGTCATAGGCGACGCCGACCTTGATGTAGTTCTCGTTGTCCTCGCCGATCTTCAAGTTCCAGTGCGTGCCCTTGTTGGAGGTGACGCGCTTCTCGTTCTGGATGTTCAGGCGGCCGCCGGCGAAGGTCCAACCCAGGTTCGGGTCGTTCAGGTTGACGCCGGTCTTGATCAACGGCATGTCGCCGCCGGTGTTGTCGAAGTCAACGGTCAGGCCGGCGGGCGAGTTGACCAGTATGGTCGGGGCCTCGCGGAAGAACACGCTGCGGCTCAGGTTGAACTGGCCGTCCAGCAGCAGCCACGGATTGATCTGCCAGGAGCCGCCCGGGTTGAAGTTGTAGAAGTCGGTCTTCTCGTCATAGGGCCGCGCTTCCAGGAAGAACTGGGAGTTGGCGAACGTGCCCTTGGTGACGACGTTGTTGGCGTCGACCTTGACGTTCATCGGAACCATGCCGCCCGAGTTGCGGACGATCCAGTCCATGTCGAGGCGGTTGAAGTCGTTGTGGGTCTGGCCCAGCAGCAGGTCGCTATAGAAGGCCAGGGCGTCGTTCGGACGCCATTCGCCCGAGATCAGCACGGAGTCGCGGTTGCGCGTGCCTTCGCTGTAGGACTGGCGGCCCAGGCGCGGGATAATGCCGTCGCCCAGTTGCTGGGCGGTCGTGCCTGGGTTCAGGCTCTGCAGATAGGCGGCGGTGATCGGCGTGCCGGCCACCAGGCCGTTGCCGGCGGTGGCTGGGACGGTGTCGGGGATCCTGTAGCCGTTGCCGCCGACGGCGCTGTTGCAGGCGGGCGAGATGGCGGTCGCGGCCGTGCCGGCGGGCGGGGTCGTGCCGCATTGGGCGTAGGTCAGGTTGGCGTTGGTCCAGCCAATGGTCTCGAAGCCGTCGGTGCGGCTCTTGGTGCGAGCGCCGGCATAGCCGAGCAACAGGCCGAACTCACCGTGGCTGGTGTCCCAGGTGTCGCTGGCCAGGACGGCGCCGCGGGGGCTCCACTTGCCCGCGCTCTCCTGATAGCCGCCCTGGAGCGAATAGGTGAAGTGGCGGCCGGCCCGGTCGAACGGACGGGCGTTGCGCATGTTGACCACGCCGGCGACGCCGCCTTCGACCTGGCTGGCCATCGGGGTCTTGCTGACGTCCAGGCGGGTGAACAGTTCCGTCGGGAACAGGTTCAGGTCGACTTCGCGGTTCTGGTTCTGGGCGTCGGTGCGGCCCGACGAGGCCACGGCGATCTGCGAGCCGTTGAGCAGGATCTTGGTGAAGTTGGTGCCCAGGCCGCGCACGGCGATGTTTAGGCCGTCGCCGTTGATTTCGCGGGTCAGCTGGATGCCGGGAATGCGGTTCAGCGACTCGGCGATGTTGAGGTCGGGGAACTTGCCGATGTCTTCGGCGAACACCGAGTCGGTGAAGGCGATGCTGTCGCGCTTGGCGTTGGTGGCGTCGGTCAGGCTCTTGCGGAAGCCGGTGACGACCACTTCCTCGACCGTATCGGCGTTGGAGGCGGCCGGCGCGGCTTGCTGCGCGAAGGCCGGCGCGGCGGCCAGGCCGGTCAGGCAGCTGGCCCCGATGAGCGCCAGGCGAAGGGCGCGCGACTGAAGTGTTTGAACCATGTTTCTCCCCTTGAAGTCTCAGTGCTCTGCGCACTTGTCGTTTTACGCGTCGCCAGTCCGTCCTCGGGTCGTCGGCGTTTGGCGACGAATGGGGCGGCCATGGTAGCGGTCACAGGAGGTGATGGTTACGAGGTAAGGCCTCGTAAGTCAACGAGGTCATACCTCTTGAAAAACCAATGTTTGACCATTTGCGACAGGTGTTGCCGACCGACCACCCGGGAACGTCCGGGGAACAGGCGATATCGCCCGAAAAAGGGAAGATATCTGACAATGACCTTCGCTATTGGTCTTACCAATAGCGCGCTCCGCGAGAGATCCTCGAATTCAAGCAAGCGCGGGCGCGCGGTCCGCGCTTCGCGACCGCGTTCGGGCAGACGTTCGACAGAAGGCGTCCTTGCGTCCTAGATCGCCGCGCAGTTGTCGGCGATGAACTTCAGGTGGTCGGGCATCACCTCGGCCGACTTGGCGATGACGGCGCGGATGTTGCCCATCTTGGCCCGCAGATCCTCCTCGGACATCACGTCGGCCATCGGATCGTGGCCGCGCGGCTCGATCCCCTGGCCGATCATCACCGCGAACCAACTGGTGTCGTTGAACAGCTCTTCGTTCTCGCGGAACACCCGGCCGTAGCTTTTGAACACCGCCATCTTGTCGGCCAGATAGTCCGGGATCGGCATTTCCCGCAGATAATCCCAATAGGGCGTGTCGCTGCGCTGGGTGGCGTGGAAGTGCAGGATGATGAAGTCGCGGATCTTCTCGTATTCGAACCGCATGACCCGATTGTAGCGGTCGATGTCGGGGGTTTCGAACCGCTTGTCGGGGAACATGGCCAGCAGCCGCGAGATGCCCACCTGGATCAGGTGGATGCTCTGGCTCTCCAGCGGCTCCATGAAGCCGGCCGACAGGCCGATGGCCACGACGTTCTTGTTCCAGCTCTTCAGACGCCGCCCGGCCTTGAACCGCAGGGTGAAGGGATCGCGCAGCGGCGCGCCGTCGAGATTGGCCAGCAGGTAGGCGGTGGCCTCGTCCTCGCTGATGTGCTCGCTGGAATAGGCGTAGCCGTTGCCCAGGCGATGCTGCAGCGGAATGCGCCATTGCCAGCCGGCGGGGCGGGCGGTGGCGCGGGTCACCGGCTGGCGCGAGCCGGCCAACTCGCAGGGGACGGCCACGGCGCGGTCGTTGAGCAGCCAGTGGGACCAGTCCTCGAAGCCGGTCTTCAGGGTCTGCTCGATCAGCAGGCCGCGGAATCCCGAGCAGTCGATGAACAGGTCGCCCTCGACGCGCTGGCCGCCTTCCAGGGTTACGGCCTCGACGAAGCCGTCCTCGGCGCGCTGGTGGACCTGGACGATCTTACCTTCCTGGCGGCGCACGCCGCGATCTTCGGCATAGCCGCGCAGGTACTGGGCGTAGAGGCCGGCGTCGATGTGATAGGCGTGGGCGATCGTGCCCAGCGGCGAGTTGGCCTGGCCGTTGGCCCGCATGAACTTGCCCTGGTCGGCCGCCAGGGCCTGCAGCGAGTAGTCGGTCAGGTCGGCCGCTTCGCCCATGGCCTTCAGCCGCAGCCAGTAGGCGTGGAACGACACGCCCTCCATGTCGACGCCGTAGGGGCCGAACGGGTGGTAGTAGCTGTGGCCGATCTGTTTCCAGTCGACGAAGTCGATGGCCAGCTTGAAGGTCGCCTTGGTCCGGCGGACGAACTCGTTCTCGTCCAGGCCCAGCATGCGGTTGAAGATGTTGATCTGCGGGATCGTGGACTCGCCGACCCCGATCGTGCCGATCTCCTCGGACTCCACCAGGGTCACCTGGGTGTGGCCGTCCTTCAGGAAGCGGCCGAGCGCCGCGGCCGTCATCCAGCCGGCGGTGCCGCCGCCGACGATGACGATCTTGCGCAGGCGTTGGTCGGTCATGCGGGCCTCGATACAGGAGTGTTGGCGGCCGCCTCGGCGGCGCAATAACGGGCGATGAAGGCCTGGTGGCTCGGCATCGCCTGGGCGGTCTGGCCGATCAGGGCCGACATCCGTTGCAGGCGCTGAACGAGGGCGGCCTGCGGCAGGCTGTCGACCAGGGCGTCGTATTGGCGGGGCACGATCCCCTGGCCCATCAGCACGGCGATCCAGCTGGGCTCGGCGAACAGGTCGTAGTCGGACTGGAACAACCGCCCGCGCCCGGCGAACAGGTCGATCTTGCGCGCCAGGCTCTCGGGGATCTCCATGGTCCGCAGATAGTCCCAATAGGGCGTGTCCGACCGCTCCGTGGCCTTGAAGTGCAGGATGATGAAGTCGCGGACCAGCTCGACCTGCTGGGCGGTCAGGCGGTTGTACTCGTCGATCTCCAGCGGATCGAAGCTGGTGTCCGGGAACAGCGCCAGGAGCTTGGTGATCGCGGCCTGGATCAGGTGGATGCTGGTGCTCTCCAGCGGCTCCAGGAAGCCGGACGACAGGCCGATGGCGACGCAGTTCTTGATCCACGCCCGGTCGCGGCGGCCGGGCTGGAAGCGCAGGAAGTTGGGATCGGCGCCCCTTTCGTTAGATTGGGCGGGTCCGTCCAGGCCCGCCTTCAGCGCGGCCAAGGCCTCATCGTCGCCGATATGGGCGCTGGAATAGACATAGCCGTTGCCGGTGCGGTGCTGGAGCGGGATGCGCCAGCGCCAGCCGGCCTTGTCGGCGGTGGCGCGCGTGTAGGGCGTCAGGCCGTCGCCGCCGGTGTCGCAGGGCAGGGCCACGGCCCGGTCGTTGGGCAGCCAGTGGCTCCAGTCGACATAAGTCCCGCCCAGGGTCTGGCCGATCAGCAGGGCGCGGAAGCCCGTGCAGTCGATGAACAGGTCGGCCTCGAAGACGCGGCCGTCCTCCAGGGTGACCGACTGGATGAAGCCGTCCTCGCCGCGCAGGGCGACGTCCTTGACCTTGCCTTCCACCCGCGTCGCGCCGCGCGCCTCGGCGAAGCCGCGCAGGAAGCGGGCATAGAGGCCGGCGTCGAAATGGAAGGCGTATTTGAGGCTCGACAGCACCTTGGCCGGATCGGGGTCGGGCATGGCGAAGCGGTTCTGACGCGCCGCGACGGCGGCCAGGTTGAAGTCCTCGATCGGCCCGACCTGGTCGCGCACCTTGCGCCAGACCTGGTGGAACTTGAGGGCCTCGATATCCAGGCCGAAGCTCCCGAACGGATGGATGTAGCGGTCGCCGATACGGGTCCAGTCGCGGAACTCGATGCCCAGCTTGAAGGTCGCGCGGGTGGCCCGCATGAACTCGCGCTCGTCGATGCCGAGCATGGCGTTGAAGGTCAGGATCGGCGGGATGGTGGCTTCGCCGACCCCGATCGTGCCGATCTGCTCGGACTCGATCAGCACGACCTCGACCTGGCCGCCCAGCACCTTGGACAGGGCCGCGGCGGTCATCCAGCCGGCCGTTCCGCCGCCCAGGACCAGCACCTTGCGGATGGGGGATGGGCGGATGGGAGCGCCAATGGGAGAGGGCGTCATGGGCGATCCTTCAGGGCGTCGGCGTGAAGCGGCATGGCCTGTGCGGCCTGGCGGATCAAGCCGCGCAGTCGGGCCAGGGCCGCGTCGGCCTGGTCGCCGGGCAGACGGTCGGCCAACCGGTCGTGACGCCGCGGCGTGATCCCGTGGCCCAGGAAGGCCCCGACCCAGGCCCCCTCCACGAAGCTTTCCTCGTCGTACAGCACCACGCGGCCCCGGCTCTCGAACTGGGCTTGCTTATAGGCCAGGGCCGCGGAAGGCGGGGCGCGCCGGGCCTGGACCCACAACGGGTCGGTCCGCGCGGCGGCGGCGTAGCGGAACACGGCCATGTCGCGGGCCCGCTCCTGTTCCTCGGCCATCAGGCGGTTGTATTCCATCGCGGCCAGGGGCGAGCCTTCGGCGGTGGGCAGCAGGGCGATCAGCCGGCCGACGCCGCTTTGGATCGCTCGCGCGTCGTCGCCGTTCAGCGGCTCCAGCTGGCTCGCCGCCGGGCCGATGGCCAGGCAATTGCCGGACCAGACCCGCCGGCGACGGCCGTTGCGCAGTGAGACAATCGTCGCTTCTCCGCCCAGAATGTCGCGCGCCGCGTCGTCGGAGGTCTGACCACTGGCGTAGGCCAGGGTCACCGCGTCGCCGCCGCGCAGGGGAACGCGCCGCAGCCAGCCCTCGGCGACGGCCTCGAATTCGGTCAGGGGCGGCGGGTTGGCGCGGGGGGCGACTTCCCGCAGGGCGAGGCGGTCGCAAGCCAGGGCGGCGGACTCGTCGATCCAGGCGGCGTCGGGCATGGCGGCGATCAGGCGGCCGTCCGGCGTGGCGTCGATGAACAGGTCGGCGACGATCCGTTCGCCGTCGGCCAGGGTCACCGCGGCGATCCGACCGTCCGGCGCCAGGGCGACCTCGGCGATCTCTCCGCCCCGCGCCTCCGCGCGGCCCGCCGTCGACCGCAGCGCCGCGACATAGCCGGCGGCGTCCAGATGCAGGCCGTAGGACAGGGTCGACAGCACCGACCTGGGATCCTCGCTGGGCGGCGCGAACCGGCCCAGCCGCCCGGCCACGGCGGCCAGGCTGTAGTCCTCGTAGCGCCCGACGTCGCCGCGTTCGCGGGCCCGCAGCCAGTGATGGTGGAAGGCCACGCCGTCGAGATTGGCGCCGGCGTCGCTGAAGCCCTCGACATGGTCCCCATTCTGGCCGGAGCCGGTCCAGCCGCTGTATCGCGCGCCCAGCTTGAAGGTCCCGCGCGCGGCGCGCATCAGGACGGCCTCGTCCAGGCCGAGCAGGCCATGGAAGGTGCGCAGGGCGGGCAGGGTGGACAGGGCTCCGCGCGACGCGGAGTCCGCCGTCTCGACCACCCGGATCGTGCAATCGACGGGCAGGGCCCGCGCCAGGGCGCCGGCGGTCATCCAGCCGGCGACGCCGCCGCCCAGGATGGCGACGCTGTTCAAGGCGGCGAGGCTCATGCGGCCTCTCCAGACGCACTTGGGGGCGCGGCGGCGCAGAACCGGGCGATCCAGTCGGCGTGGCTGGGCATGGAGCGCGTGGTGTCGGCGACGGAGTCGCGGATCGCCTTCAACCGCTGGGTCAGGACGGCGTCGGGCACGCTGTCGCTGACCGGGTCGTAGGCCCGCGGCACGACGTTCTGGCCCAGATAGACCGCCAGCCAGCTGGGCTCGAGGAAGAAGCCGTCCTTGTACTTCACGACCACCCCGCGCTCGCGGAACAGATCCATCTTGTAAGCCAGGCTGTCGGGGATGCTCATCGTGCGGCGCTCGTTCCAGAACGGCGCGTCGGTGCGCTGGGTGGCGTGGTAGTGCAGCACCAGGAAGTCGCGGATGCGCTCGAACTCCAGATCCATGACGCGGTTGTATTCGTCCTGGTCGGCCTGGTCGCAGCCTCGATCGGGGAACAGCTCCAGCAGGGTGGTGACCGCCACCTGGATCAGGTGGATGCTGGTGCTCTCCAGCGGCTCCAGGAAGCCGGACGACAGGCCCACGGCCACGCAGTTCTTGCTCCATTGCTTCTTGCGCCGGCCGGTGACGAACCGCAGGAAGCGCGGCTCGGCCTGGGCCTTGCCCTCCAGCCCCGCCAGCAGGGCGGCGGCGGCCTCGTCGTCGCTGATATGGTCGCTGCAATAGACGTAACCGTTGCCGACCCGGTGCTGCAGCGGGATGCGCCAGCGCCAGCCGGCCTTGTCGGCGATGGAGCGGGTGTAGGGGGCCGACGGCTCGACCGTGTCGCACGGCACGGCGGCGGCCCGGTCGCAGGGCAGCCAGCGCGTCCAGTCCTCGTAGCCGGCCTTCAAGGTCTGTTCGATCAGCAGGCCCCGGAAGCCCGAGCAGTCGATGAACAGGTCGGCCTCGATGCGCTCGCCGTTCTCCATCGTGATCGCCTCGATGAAGCCGTCCTCGCCGCGCAGGACGACGTCGGCGACCTTGCCCTCGGTGCGGACCACGCCGCGCGCCTCGGCATAGGCGCGCAGATAGAGCGCGTAGAGCCCCGCGTCGAACTGGTAGGCGTAGGAATAGGTCGAGGCCAGGGAACGCGGGTCGGAGGAGGGTGGGACAAATCGTCCCAGGCGCGCGGCCTGGATCGGCAGGGAATAGGCCTCCAGCGGCGTGGGGTCGCCGCCCTGGCGGGCCCGCAGCCAGTGATGGTGAAAGCCCACGCCGCCGATCGCCGCGCCGTAGGCGCCGAACGGGTGGACGTAGCTGTCGCCCAGCTTGCCCCAGTCGCGAAACTCGATGCCGAGCTTGTAGGTCGCCTGGGTCTTGCGCATGAAATCGGCTTCGTCGAGGCCCAGGGCGGCGTTGAAATGCCTGATGTGCGGCACTGTGGCCTCGCCCACGCCCACGGTGCCGATCTCGGCCGATTCCACCAGGCGGATGGCGATGGGCAGGCCGGCCAGCTTGGCCGACAGGGCCGCCGCGGTCATCCAGCCGGCGGTGCCGCCGCCGACGATTAGAATGTTACGGACGGCCTGATCCGTCATGCGCTTCCCCCTCTGGCGACCCTGTTCCGCCTTCTACGGGCGGTCATTCTGTGTGACCCGACGGACGGTGATGTCCAGGCGGATTGGTCAGACGACGTACTTTTCCCCTTGCGAGGGAAAGCACGGTCTGTACCCTAGATCTTGTTGGGAAGCGGATTGGCTCGCTTCCCAATTATTATGACAAAACAGAAAGTTGGGTGGGATCAACCTTCTTTTCCGTTAACTAAAGGTACCGGTACCTTGACGTAGGCGGGCTTTGCCATATCATCTGACCATAATGGTCGATTCAATCGACCAATGGTAGCGGTAACGAGCTGCCATAAAGAATAACTGGGGAGGCAGACTAAAATGGACAACGTCCAACGTGCGCCCGCATGCGCGGGTGCGATTTCAACTTCAAAACTCAAGTACGGCGTATCCGCCCTGGCGCTCGGCGCCATGCTGGTCGCCGCGCCGGCCATGGCCCAGACCAAGCCGGCCAGTGACGTGGAGACGGTCGAAGAAGTCGTCGTCACCAGCATTCGCCAAAGCCTGAAGAGCTCGCAGCAGCTCAAGCAGAGCTCCGACATCATCAGCGACTCGATCACCGCCGAGGACATCGGCGCCCTGCCGGACCGCTCGGTCACCGAAGCGCTGCAGCGCATCCCGGGCGTGGCCATCAACCGCTTCGCCGCCGGCGTCGACCCCGACCACTTCTCGACCGAAGGCAGCGGCGTCGTCGTGCGCGGCCTGAACTTCGTCCGTTCGGAACTGAACGGCCGCGACACCTTCTCGGCCAACAACGGCCGCGCCCTGAGCTTCGCGGACGTGCCGGCCGAACTGATGGGCGGCGTCGACGTGTTCAAGAGCCCCTCGGCCGACATGATCGAAGGCGGCATCTCGGGCACGGTGAACCTGCGCACCCGCCTGCCGTTCGACAGCACCAAGCGTCTGCTGTCGCTCTCGGCCGAAGCCAGCTACGGCGACTTCGTCAAGAAGTGGGCTCCGACCTTCTCGGCCCTCTACAGCGATCAATGGGACACCGAGGCCGGTACGTTCGGCCTGCTGCTGAGCGCCGTCGATTCCAAGCTGTGGACCCGTTCGGACGGCACCCAGGTGTCGAACTTCGGCTGCCGCACCAACTTCACCGCCGCTCAGACCGCCAATCCGCAGGCCGTCGACTGCCCCAACAATACCGGCAAGGGCGTGTGGTTCCCGCGCGGCGCGGCCTTCCGCAGCACCGAGACCGAGCGTGACCGCACGGGCTACGCGGCGGCCGGTCAATGGCGCAGCAACGACGACACCATGCTGGCCACCCTCCAGTACCTGCGCTCGGAATCGACGCAGTCCTGGACCGAGCACGCGATGGAAATCGCCACCGACAACGTGACCTCGAACGGGGACTCGCGTCCGATCGACGGCACCACCTTCGGCGTCGACAGCGACGGCATCTTCACCAACGGCATCATCACCGGCTCGCAGGGCTGGCGCGATGACCAGAACGGCTCCAATCCGCGCACGCCCGCCAACGGCCTGCAGAGCAACAACATCACCCGCAGCGTCGAGCAGAAGTACCTGACCTCGGACTACGGCTTCAACTTCAAGTGGACGCCGAACGAGACCTGGGGCGTCGCCCTCGACGTCCAGCACGTCGACTCGTCCGTCGATAATCTGGACGTCGGCGTTTGGGCCTCGACCTTCCAGAACCTGGACCTGAAGCTGAACGGCTCCGACATGCCGGTCTTCACGTTCATCCCGCCGGCCAGCGGCGCGGCGCCGTCGAACTGTACGCCGTTCAACAGCAGCTGCTCGTCCTACTATCGCGGCGGGCACAACAACTTCCAGGACCCCTACAACAGCTTCTGGCGCTCGGCGATGGACCACATCGAGCAGAGCGAAGGCAAGGAAGACGCCGTCAAGCTCGACGTCGACTACCGCTTCGCCGAGAACAGCTGGCTGGACTCCGCGCGGGTCGGTGTTCGCTGGTCCGAACGTGACCAGACCACGCGCTTCACGTCCTACAACTGGGGCGTCCTGAGCGAAATCTGGGGCGGCGGCGGACCGGTGTGGTTCGACGA
This sequence comes from Caulobacter sp. Root487D2Y, assembly GCF_001427165.1. NCBI lineage: Bacteria > Pseudomonadati > Pseudomonadota > Alphaproteobacteria > Caulobacterales > Caulobacteraceae > Caulobacter > Caulobacter sp. Root487D2Y. The sequence continues at coordinate 114,667 of NZ_LMFD01000015.1, read as the reverse complement.
GCCGATCAACAGCAACCCGGCCACGGCGGGCGGTTCGAGCAGCGCGGCCTTCACCGAACTCTATCCGTTCACCGACTTCATGCGCGGCGAGGTTCCGGCCCCGACCGGTCTGGAAGCCCGGCCGTTCTACAAGGGCAATCCCGCCCAGGACTACGCCGCGATGTCGGCCACGGCCCTGGCTATCGGCGACGAATGGCGGGCCCGCCTCTCGGGCAGCTGCCCGCAGAACTGGGTGCCGCTGGCCCAGCGCTGCGGCGTGACCGCCGGAACGCCGTTCCGGCCGGCTGAAATCAATCCGGTCAACGAGCAGACCCAGTCGGCCTACGGCATGCTGCGGTTCAAGCACGACTTCGAGGGCGACGTCCGGGTCACCGGCAATTTCGGCCTGCGCTACACCAAGACCAAGCGCGAGGCCTCCGGCTTCCTGGCTTATCCCTCGCCGACCGCGACGAACCCGCAGAGCTGCGCCACGTCCCTGGCCAACTGGCAGGCGTTGCCTGATCCCAAGCCGCCGTTCGTGCCTTCCGACTACTGCCAACTTCCGGTGTCGGTGCAGCAGGCGGCCGTGGCGTTCTCCAATGGCGCGACGGTCCCGAACACCGCGCACATCAGCTACGACTACTGGCTGCCCAGCCTGAACGTGAAGGTGGCGCTGCCGAACAAGGTGCAACTGCGCTTCGGCGCCTCCAAGACCATCACGCCGCCGGATATCGGCCTGACCCGCAACTACTACAACATCGCTCTGGACACGACGGATGCGGGGATCGCCGGCCCTCCCGTGACGGCCGACAGCCTCACGGGCACCGTCACCGTCGGCAATCCGCTCCTGAAGCCGACGCAGTCGATCAACTTCGACGGTTCGGCGGAGTGGTACTTCGCGCCGGTGGGCTCGCTGACCTTCGCGCTGTTCTGGAAAGAGTTGAAGGACGTCGCGACCAACACCACCGAACGCGTTCCGTTCACCAACAACGGCGCGACCTTCAACGTGGCGGTCACCACGCCGGGCAACTCCGACGTCAAGGCCCACGTGAAGGGCTTCGAAGTCGCCTACCAGCAATTCTATGACTTCCTGCCCGCGCCCTTCGACGGCTTCGGGATCAACGCCAACTACAGCTACATCGACAGCAAGGGCGTGCCGCAAAGCACGTTGTCGGCGACCGACCCCGACGTGGCCGCCGGCCGCGTCTCGACGGTCAACACCGGCCTGCTGCCGCTGCAGGGTCTGTCCAAGCACAACGCCAACCTGGCGGCCATCTACGAGAAGGGCGCGATCTCGGCTCGCCTGGCCTACAACTGGCGTTCGGACTTCCTGCTGACGGTCCGCGACGTGATCGTGCCTTATGCGCCGATCATGAACGAGGCCACCGGCCAGCTGGACGGCTCGATCTTCTACACCATCAACGACAAGGTGAAGGTCGGCGTGCAGGGCGTGAACCTGACCAACGAGATCACCAAGACCACGCAGGTCCTGAACGACCAGCTGCTCAAGGCTGGACGGTCGTGGTTCATGAACGACCGGCGCTACACCTTCGTGCTGCGCGCCAGCTTCTAGATCCCAAGGCGAGCCCGGCCGGACGTCGTCCGGTCGGGTCATCCTGGGCGCATACCCTTCGACCTTCCGTGGACGAGGGCTCTTCTACCCCAAACTCACCGCGCGCCGTCTTCCGACGTCGCGCGGTGTTCTTGTGTTGTTGAGAGGGCTTCATCATGACGTTCCGCCTTTCTCCCTTTTCGAGGCGAGGCTTCATGGGGCTGGGCGCCGCCGCGGCGGCCGCCAGCGCGGTTCCGGCCCTCGCCCAGGCCGGGGAGCGGCCTCTTGGGCCGTCGCTCTCCGCCCTCGCCAAGGCCAAGGGTGTGCGGTTCGGCAGCGCCGTCGGCGCGGGCAAGCCCGGCTCGCTGACCGGCTCGCTGGAAGATCCCCGCTATCGTCAGGTCCTGATCGACGAATGCGGCGTGCTGGTCCCCGAGAACGAGCTGAAGTGGTACGCCCTGCGACCCGACGCCAAGGCCTTCGCCTTCGAGCGGGCCGACCGCATCGCCGCCTTCGCCAAGGCCCACGACATCGCCCTGCGCGGCCACACCCTGCTGTGGCATCACCCCAAGTGGTTTCCCGCCTGGCTGAACCACTACGATTTCGGTTCGGGCCCGGCCGGTAAGGCCGAAGCCCAGGCGATGCTGGTCAGCCACATCGCCAAGGTCATCAAGCACTATCCGCAAATCGACTCCTGGGACGTGGTCAACGAGACGATCGATCCCCAGGACGGTTCGATCCGCCGGACCGTCCTGTCGGACGTGATGGGCCAGGAGGCGACCCTGGACGTGGCCTTCCAGACGGCCCGCGCCTTCGCGCCCAAGGCCCGGCTGGTCTATAATGACTACATGGGCTGGGAGGCCGGCAACGAGGCGCACCGCGCCGGAGTGCTGAAGCTTCTGGAAGGCTTCCGCAAGCGCGGAACGCCGGTCGACGCCCTGGGCGTGCAGAGCCACCTGGGCACCGAGGATCCCGCCGCGCCCGGCAGTCTGGGGCGGCCCCAGGACAAGCCGTGGCGCGCCTTCCTCGATGAGGCGACCGGCATGGGCTACGACCTGCTGATCACCGAATTCGACGTCAACGACCGGGACCTGCCGGGCGACGTCGCGACCCGCGACACGGCGGGGGCGTCGGTCGCCAAGGCCTATCTCGACCTGATGCTGGACTATCGTCAGACCAAGGAGGTCCTGGCCTGGGGCATGGTCGACAAATATTCCTGGCTGCAGAATTTCACGCCGCGCAAGGACGGCCTGCCCAAGCGCGCGACGCTCTATGACGACGCCTACAAGCCCAAGCCGATGCGCGAGGCGGTGGCGGCGGCCTTCCGGGCCGCGCCGGTGCGGACATGACCCGCCGGGCGTCGGCGCTGGTCGGCGCGGTGCTGGTCGCCCTCGCCGGCGGCCTGGCCCCATCGCAGGCCCAGACGACGCCCGCCTCGGCCCTGACCGCCGAGCAAGACCACCAACTGATGCTCGACCGCCTGAAGATCAAGGCCCTGCGGCCGGGCGTCGACGGCTACAATTCCGCCGCGCCCAACTTCGTCAACCAGGACGAGGCCAAGGCCGGACCGTTCAGCCTGCTGCCCGATCCGCTGGCGTTCCCGGACGGTCGTCCGGTCGCGACGCCGGACGACTGGTGGAAGCGCCGCCGCCCGGAGCTGGTCGAGCTGTTCTCGCGCGAGGAGCACGGCCGTGTGCCCAAGCATACGCCGGCGGTCCGCTGGCGGATCGTCAGCGAGAAGCATGACGTCCGTAACGGCGTGGCGGTGCTCGAACGGCGGCTGGCCGGCGATCTGGACAACCGCGCCTATCCCGCGGTCTCGGTCAGCCTCGACCTGCTGCTGGTGACGCCGGAAGGGAAGGGCCGGCGGCCCCTGGTGCTGGAGTTCGGCTTTCCCGACGGCGCGCCCTGGATGAAGGGCCGGCCGGCGCCGCCCGGACCTGATTGGCGCGACCTGGTCCTGGCCCGGGGCTGGGGCTATGCGATTCTCGATCCCACCAGCGTCCAGCCCGACAACGGCGCGGGCCTGAGCCGAGGCGTGATCGGCCTGGTCAATCACGGCCGTCCGCGCGCGCCGGACGACTGGGGCGCTCTGCGGGCCTGGGCCTGGGGCGCCGGCCGGGTGCTGGACTTCCTGGCGACCGATCCGGCCGTGGACGACCGCCGCGTGGCGATCGAAGGCCTCTCGCGCTACGGCAAGGCGGCGCTGGTGACCATGGCCTACGACCAGCGCTTCGCCGCCGGACTGGTCGCCTCGTCCGGCGAGGGCGGGGCCAAGCTGCACCGGCGCAAGCGCGGCGAGCAGCTGGAGAACCTGGCGGCCAGCGGCGAGTATCATTGGATGGCCGGCAACTTCCTGCGCTACGCCGGGCCGCTGACCGTCGACGACCTGCCGGTCGACGCCCACGAACTGATCGCCTTGTGCGCGCCCCGGCCGCTGTTCATCAGCGTCGGCAATGACCAGGCCGACGGCTGGGTGGACTCGCGCGGCATGTTCATGGCCGCGGTCGCCGCCGGTCCGGTCTATCGGCTGCTGGGAGCCCGCGACCTGGGCGTCACCGCTTTTCCGGAACCCCTGACCCTGGTGGCCGACGGCGAGCTGGCGTTCCGCCAGCACGAGGGCGGTCACACGCCCGGACCGAACTGGCCCTACTTTCTGGACTTCGCTTCGCGCTATCTTGAGCGCCCGTAGCGGTCGTCATCCGCCGAGTTTCCGTTCGAGCGTAACATGAGCCAGTCTTTTTCCCCCCTCGAAGAGCGTTCGAACGTCACGCGGGAGATCCTGCGGGCCGAGATCGTCCCGGCCTACCGGCCCGTGGTGTTCCGCGGCTTCGCGGCGGATTGGCCGGCGGCGCGCGCCGGTCTCGAGGGGGCGGACGCGACGGCGGCCTATATCAAGCGCTTCGACAAGGGCGCGCCGGTCGAGGCCTTCGTCGGTCCGCCGGAAATCGGCGGCCGCTTCTTCTACAGCGACGCCGAGCGGGCGGTGAACTTCGAGCGGCGGCCGGGCGGGATCTCGGCCATCCTCGACGACATCCTGGCCCTGGGCGCCGAGGCTCGGCCGCCGTCGGTCTATGTCGGCTCGGCCCTCGCGCCGCAGGTGCTGCCGGGTTTCGCCGAGGCCAACAGCCACGACATGCTGGCCGTGCCGGTCGAGCCGCGCATCTGGTTCGGCAACGCGGTGCGGGTGCAGACCCACTACGACATGGCCGACAACATCGCCGTGGTGGTGGCCGGGCGCCGGCGCTTCACCCTGTTTCCGCCCGAGCAGACGACCAACCTCTATGTCGGGCCGCTGGACTTCACCCTGGCCGGCCAGCCGATCAGCATGGTCCAGCTGGAGGCGCCCGACCTGGACCGCTATCCGCGTTTCGCCGAGGCGGCCAAGCATGGCCTGACCGCCGAACTCGGGCCCGGAGACGCCATCTACATCCCCACCGCCTGGTGGCATCACGTCCAGTCGCTCGACAGCCTGAACGTGCTGGTCAACTACTGGTGGCGCGACCTGCCGCCCGAGGCCGGTACGCCGTTCGACGTGCTGGTCCACGGCCTGCTGGCGGTGCGTCACTTGCCGAAGCCGCAGCGCGACGCCTGGCGGGCGATCTTCGACCACTACCTGTTCGAGACCAACGGCGACCCCGCCGCCCATCTGCCGGACGAGCGCAAGGGCGTGCTGGGGCCCCTGACGCCGCGCCTGGCGCAGAACATCCGCGGCTTCCTCAAGCGCGCCTTCGGCTGACCTGTCGCCTCAGGCGTGGGCGATGATCGGCAGGAAGGTCTCGGCCGTCAGGCTGGCGCCGCCGACCAGCACGCCGTCGACGTTCGGCGTCGCCAGGATCTCGGCGGCGTTGGCCGGGGTCACCGAACCGCCGTACAGCAGCCGGACGCGGTCGCCGGCCGGGCCCAGGACCGCGCGGCAGGTCTCGCGCAGCACCGCGTGCATGGCGGCGATGTCGTCCCCCGTGGCCGAGCGGCCCGTGCCGATCGCCCAGATCGGCTCGTAGGCCACCGACAGCCAGTCGCCGTCGGCGTCGTCGGGCAGGCAGTTCTCCAGCTGGGCGCGAACGACCGCCTCGGCCTGGCCGGCCTCGCGGATGTTCAGCGCCTCGCCGACGCAGAGGATCACCGACAGGCCGTGCCGCCTGGCGGCCTGCGCCTTGCCGCGCACCTCGGCGTCGGTCTCCTGGCGGCCCGCCCGGCATTCGCTGTGACCGACGATCGTGAAGACCGCGCCGGCGTCCTTGACCATCGGCGCGGAGAGGCAGCCGGTGTGCGCGCCCTTGTCGGCGGCGTGGATGTCCTGGGCGCCGACATGGATCGCGCCGGCGGCGTGCCCGGCGGCGGTGATCAGGGTCGCCGGGACCGCCACCCCGACGTCCACGGCGGGCGCCTCGCGCGCCGCCGCGTCGATGGCGCCCAGGACCGGCAGGGCCGCCAGGTTGCCGTGCATCTTCCAATTGCCGACCACGAACTTCCGGGTGGGCTTATCCATAGCGACGTGCATTCGGTCTCCATGCGCCGATCCTGTCCGGCGCTCGCGTCTTGAAGGTGGAGGGGAGAAAGCCGGTGATCAGGCCTGCTCCAGCATCCTGGCGGGATGATCCAGGCGGGCCAGCCGCCCGCCGAGCGCGGCCAGCTGTTCCCACAGGGCCGGCGGCAGGCGCGCGCCGAACTTCTCATAGGCCTCGGGGATCAAGGCGGCCTCGGCGCGCCAGATGGCCGGATCGACGGTCAGCAGCAGGTCCAGCTGGGCGTCGGTCAGGTCCAAGCCCGTCAGGTCCAGACCGTCGCGCGTGGGCAGGCGGCCGATCGGACTGTCCACCGCCTCGACCTGGCCCTCCAGGCGGTCGACGATCCACTTCAGCACCCGGCTGTTTTCGCCGTAGCCGGGCCAGACGAACTTGCCGCGCTCGTCCTTGCGGAACCAGTTGACGAAGTAGATGCGGGGCAGCTTGGCCGGATCGGCCGCGGCTCCGACCTTCAGCCAATGATCGAAATAGTCGCCCATGTTGTAGCCGCAGAACGGCAGCATGGCGAAAGGATCGCGACGCAGCTCGCCGATGCTGTTCTCGGCCGCCGCCGTGCCTTCCGAGGCGACGTTGGAGGCCAGGAACACCCCGTGCTCCCAGTCGAAGGCCTCGGTGACCAGCGGCACGGCCGAGGCGCGGCGGCCGCCGAACAGGATGGCCGAGATCGGCACGCCGGCGGGATCCTCCCACTCGTCGGCGATCACCGGGCACTGGCCGGCCGGCACGGCGAAGCGGGCGTTGGGATGGGCGGCGGGCTCGCCGGACGCCGGGGTCCAGGCCCGGCCCTTCCAGTCGGTCAGGCCCTCGGGCGGGACGTCGGTGAGGCCCTCCCACCAGACGTCGCCGTCCGCGGTCAGGGCCACGTTGGTGTAGACGCAGTTGGAATGCAGGGTGTCGACCGCGTTGCGGTTGGTCTTCACGCCCGTGCCGGGCGCGACGCCGAAGAAGCCGGCCTCGGGATTGATCGCGTAGAGGCGGCCGTCGGCGCCGAAGCGCATCCAGCAGATGTCGTCACCGATCGTCTCGGCCTTCCAGCCCGGCAGGGTGGGCTGCAGCATGGCCATGTTGGTCTTACCGCAGGCGCTGGGGAAGGCGGCGGCCACGTAACGCACCTTGCCGGCCGGCGAGGTCAGCTTGAGGATCAGCATGTGCTCGGCCAGCCAGCCCTCGTCGCGGGCCATCACCGAGGCGATGCGCAGGGCGTAGCACTTCTTGCCCAGCAGGGCGTTACCGCCGTAGCCCGAGCCGTAAGACCAGATCTCGCGGCTTTCGGGGAAGTGGACGATGTACTTGTCGTCATTGCACGGCCAGGCCACGTCGGCCTCGCCCTCCGCCAGGGGCGCGCCCAGGGTGTGCAGGGCAGGCACGAAGAAGCCGTCCTCGCCCAGGGCGTCGAGCGCGGCCTGGCCCATGCGGGTCATCACCCGCATCGAGACGGCGACATAGGCGCTGTCGGTGATCTCCACGCCCAGGGCGCTGATCGGCGAGCCGACCGGACCCATCGAGAACGGCACGACATACATCGTCCGTCCCCGCATGCAGCCGTCGAACAGACCGTTCAGCAGCCCGCGCATTTCGTCCGGATCGCGCCAGTTGTTGGTCGGGCCGGCGTCGGCCTGATCCCGCGAACAGATGAAGGTGCGGCTCTCGACCCGGGCGACGTCGCGCGGATCGGAGGCGGCGTAGAACGAGTTAGGGCGGAGGTCGGGGTTGAGGCGCTTCAGCGTGCCCAGGGCGACCAGTTCGTCGGTCAGGGCGGTCCATTCCGCGTCGGAGCCGTCGCACCAGTGAACGGCCTTCGGCTTGGTCAGCGTGGCGACCTCGTCCACCCAGGCCAATAGACGCGCGTGTTTCGTCGGGGGCGCTTCAGCGCCCGGCCCTTGGTTCTGCATTTCACGTCCTGCTGCATGTTGGCGAAACTATTGCTCGCCTTGGCGCGCACCATAGCGTGACGAACCGTCGGGAAAAGGCCAATGTTTTCAATGACAACGTTGTCGTCAAAAATCGGCGCGCCAGGTGCTCCGCCGGCGGCATGTTTTCGCGCCCGGCGCCTGATTATGAGGAAGTCGATCCTGGGCGCGGGCGTCGCCGCGTCGATGGGCCTCGCCTCGGGCGGGTCGTTTGAGCGAATCAAGAACCTTGTCGCCTGGCGCCTAGGCGACCCTGGGAAGGCCTGCTAGGGCGGCGGCGGTTCAGCTTAGGCGCAGAGGCTCGCCGTCCTGATCAAAGGCCGCGTACTTGTCGACGCCGCCCAGGCGGACGGCCTCGACCATCGTCTTGATCGCCGCGTCGATCTCCGCCTTGGAAGGCGCAAGGCCGTCGCGACCCGGCAGAGCGGCGGCGAACACCACCTGCCAGGGCGGTCCGGCGGTCTTCGATTCCGCGGCCAGTCCGGCGAAGTCCGCCAGTTCGCCCGCCCCCTTGTCGACGCACATCAGCGGGGCCAGAGCCCCGCCGCGACCGGCCAGAAAAGCCTCGCGCTGCGCCGGGGTGGGGTGATCGGGCAGTTCGGCGGCGGCGAACACGAACAGCAGGCGATGCGGCTGGGCCTGGGCGGCCGCGGTGCTCAGAAGCTGTTGAAAATGGGAGTCTTCGGTCATGGTGCGGCAGCTAGGCGGATTTTGGCGTCCGGGCCTTGCGTCAGATCAAATCGCCCGATCGCCGGGTTCATCGACGGCTAGGGCGCCGTCCACGGTCCCGACTTGCCGCGGGTCAAGTCGACGAACGGTGATCTAGGTTTCGGGGCTTGCGCTTGGTCAAGGTTTTCGCCCGACGCCTGACCTAGGGTCCAGGGGCCGCGGGTCGCGCGGTTTCAAGGGCCGGCTTCGTGGTTCGTCAATCGATCCCCTTTCCGAGTCCAGCTTCGGTGCGGTCCATGTCGGACGAGGCCTTCCTGGCCTTGGTGAGCGCCTTCCTGGCGAAGGCGCTCACGCCAGACTTGCGGGCCGCCGGGCGACGAACCCTGGGCGTCCATTCCGACATCGAGGCCTGCCGGGTTTGGCACGCCAAGCTGTTCGCCCGAGGCTGGATCGCCCCGGCCTGGCCCGAGGCCTGGGGCGGAACCGGCTGGAGCCCTCGCCAGCGCTTCCTGTTCGACCGCGAATGCGCCCTGAACGACGCGCCCGTGCTGTTCGCCGCAGGCCTGCGCAGCCTGGGCCCGTTGCTGATCGAGCAGGGCGACGACGCGCAGCGGGCGCGCTATCTGCCGCCGATCCTGTCGGGCCAGGATCTTTGGTGCCAAGGATTTTCGGAACCCGGCGCGGGATCGGACCTGGCGGCCGTGTCCTGCCGCGCGGTGCGCCATGGCGATGTCTATCGCATCACCGGCACGAAGATCTGGACCACCGGCGCCCATCTGGCCAATCGGATGTTCGGCATCTTCCGCACCGCCGACGGCGCGCGCCGCCAGCAGGGGCTGACCTTCCTGCTGGTCGACATGAACAGCCCTGGCCTGACGGTCTCGCCGATCCTGGACCTGGCGGGACAGCACGACTTCAACCAGGTGTTCTTCGACGATGTGCCGGTCGCGGTCGCCGACCGCGTGGGGGCCGAGAACGACGGCTGGTCGATGGCCAAGCGCCTGATGCAGCTAGCGCGCGCCAACAACACCCCGGCCGCCCTGGTGCGTCGTGCTCTTCGCCGCGCCACCGAGGCGTTGAACCAGGCCGGGCCGGATGTCGAGCCGGGCCTGCGCACCCGCCTGGCCGGCCTGTCCGTCGACCTGGAAGCCTTCGAGCAACTGGAACTGGCCGTCTTGCCCTCGGGCCGGCCAGGGCCGCACGACCCGATCGCGCCGTCCATGCTCAAGCTGGTCGGCACGCAGTTGCACCAGCAGGTCGCCGAGCTGGCGATGGAGATCGTCGGGAGTCCGGCGGCGGCCGCGCTCGGCGCCGTGGGCGTCGCCGGCGGTCTGGCCGGGGGCGAGGCTCTGGACGCCGGGGCGCTGGCCATGGCCCGACGCCTGAGCCTGCGCGCGGCCACGATCTATTCCGGCGCCAGCGAAATGCAGCGCGACGTCATCGCCCGTCACCTGCTGGCGCGACCTGACAATAGACCAGACCCGGTTTGGCCTGGGTCAATTCAGCTTTCTCGGCGCAGCGCTAGCGTCGCTCAACAAAAGGGGAGACGCATGGACCTGCTGATCGACGCTCTACGCGCGGCCCTAGGGGCCGATGGGGTCCTGACGGGCGCCGCGCTGGAGGAGCGCTACCAGAGTCCCTGGACCCGGCTGGGCGCGCCCCTGGCGGTGTTGCGGCCCGCGTCGACCCAGGCCGTGGCCGAGATTCTTCGTCTGGCGTCGGCGGCGGGCGCCGCGGTGGTTCCGTGGGGCGGGCGCACCGGTCTGGTCGACGGCTGCCTGGCCGACGGCGCCCTGGCCCTGTCTCTGGACCGCATGGCCGCCATCGAGGCGATAGACCCGGTCGCCGGAACCATGACCGTCCAGGCCGGCTGCGTCCTGCAAACCGCCTGCGAGGCCGCGTCCGCCGAAGGCCTGCTGCTGCCGCTGGATCTCGGCTCGCGTGGTTCGGCCACGATCGGCGGCACGATCGCCACCAACGCGGGCGGCAACCGCGTCCTGCGCTACGGCATGATGCGCGACATGGTCCTGGGCCTGGAGGCCGTGCTCGCCGACGGGACGGTGATCCAGGCCATGAGCCCGCTGATCAAGAACAACGCCGGCTACGACCTCAAGCAGCTGTTCATCGGCTCGGAAGGCACCTTGGGGGTGGTCACCCGCGCGGTGCTGCGCCTGCGCCCCGCGCCGGTCAGCCAGGACACCGCCATCGTCGGCGTCGAGCGCTTTTCGGCGTTGCCGCAGCTGTTGCGGCGTCTGGAGCGAGATCTCGGCGGCCTGCTGTCGGCCTTCGAGGTGATGTGGTCCGGTTTCCACGACCTGGTCACGAGCCCGCCGGCCCGGGGCCGCCCGCCGCTCGACGGGCGCTACCCGTTCTATGTTCTGGTCGAGAGCCTGGGCGGCGATGTCGCCGGCGACGCGGCCCGGTTCGAAGCCGCCCTGGCCAAGGCCCTCGAGGCCGGCGAGATCGCCGACGCCGCTGTCGCCAGCTCCAAGGCCCAGCGCGAGGCGATGTGGGCCCTGCGCGACGACGTCGCCCAGACGGCGCGCGACGGGCCGATCATCGCCTTCGACGTCAGCCTGCCGATCGCGGCGATGGAAGCCTATGTCGCGACGGTGCAGGCGCAACTGGCGGCGCGTTGGCCGGATCTGGGACCTCCGGCCGTCTTCGGCCACCTGGGCGACGGCAATCTGCATCTGATCGTCCGCCTGGCCGAGGTCACGCCAGCCGGTCGCCGGGCGGTCGAGGACATCGTCTACGGACCCCTTCAGACGGTGGGCGGATCGATCTCGGCCGAACACGGCGTGGGCCTGCAAAAGCGCGCGTTCCTGCACCTGTCGCGCGGCCCGGCCGAGATCGACCTGATGCGGCGGCTCAAGCACGCCCTTGATCCGGACGGCGTCCTCAATCCGGGCAAGGTCCTTGCTCCCGTGTCCAGCCTCGATGGCCACCCTGGCCGACAACGGCGTCACCGCCTGTTTCGCCAATCCCGGCACCAGCGAGATGCAGTTCGTCGCGGCTCTGGACCGCGAGCCGCGGATGCGCGGCGTGCTGTGCCTGTTCGAGGGCGTGGCGACCGGGGCCGCCGACGGCTACGGCCGGATGACCGGGACGCCGGCCTGCACCCTGCTGCACCTGGGGCCAGGCTACGCCAACGGCGCGGCCAACCTGCACAACGCCCGCCGCGCCTTCACCCCGGTGGTCAACATCATCGGCGACCACGCCACCTTTCACCGCGGCCACGACGCGCCCCTGAACTCCGACATCGCCGCCCTGGCCGCGCCCAACTCGCTGTGGATCAAATCGGCGGAGACGGCCGACGCCGTCGGACCGCTGGCCGCCGAGGCCGTGGCCGCCAGTCTCGGGCCGCCGGGTGGCAACGCCTGCTTGATCCTGCCCGCCGACAGCGCCTGGAGCGCCACGACGGTGATCGGGCCGGTGGTGACGGCGCCGCCGAGGGTCGAGCCGGACCTCGACGAGGTCGAAGCCTTGGCGACGCGTCTGAAGGCCGCCCGCAAACCGGTGCTGCTGATCGGCGGCGCGGCCTGCGGCGAGGCGGGGCTGGCGGCGGCCGGCCGGATCGCCGCCGCCGGCGTGCGCGTGCTCACCGACACCTTCGTGGCGCGGCAAGCGCGCGGCGCGGGCCGGTTCGCGCCCGACCGCATGCACTATTTCGGCGAAATGGCCCTTGGCGACCTGGAGGGCGTCGACCTGATGGCCCTGGTCGGCACGACGCGGCCGGTCGCCTTCTTCGCCTATCCCGAGCGGCCCAGCGTGCTGGTCCCGGACGGCTGCGACACCGTCGTTCTGGGCGGTCGTGGGACGGACGGGACGGCCGCCCTGCGGGCTCTGGCCGACGCCCTCGACGCGCCGGCCGAGGGACCGGTCGAGTCGCTGGTTCGTCCCTCGGCGCCGCAAGGGCCCTTGACCCCCGCCGCCATCGGCCAGTCGGTCGCCCGCCATCTGCCGGCGCGGGCCATCGTCAGCGACGACGCGGTCACTTGCGGCCTGCCGATCTTCCAGGCCACCCAGACGGCGGCGTCTCATGACTGGCTGATGCTGACCGGCGGCGCCATCGGCCAGGGGATTCCCTTGGCGATCGGCGCGGCCGTGGCCTGTCCCGACCGCAAGGTCGTGGCCCTGAGCGGCGACGGGGCGGCGATGTACACCGTCCAGGGCCTGTGGACCATCGTTCGCGAGCAGCTCGACGTCACCGTGGTGGTGTTCGCCAACCACGCCTACCGCATCCTCGACATCGAGATGTACCGCACCAGCGGCGGTCCGGCGGGCCCCGCGGCGCGGGGACTGTTGGACCTGGGCGCGCCGCGCATCGACTGGCTGAACCTGGCCAGGGCGCTGGGGCTTCCCGCGACGCGGGCCGACACCGCCCAAGCCTTTGACGAAGCCATGGCGTGGGCCATGGCGCGCCCGGGGCCGGCCTTCATCGAGGCCGCGCTGTAAGCTTGCAGGCGTGGCATCGGCGGCCGGCTTGACGATCAGCAAGGCCCGGCTTGAGCAAAGCGCGTGAACGCGACGCCCTGGACCCGCTATCGCGCGCCGCGGGCGGCGAGGCATACCCCCCGGTGAGAGGACCTTTCATGCCCAAGGGATTTCGCCGCCACGCGGCTTCATCGCGGCGGTCGACGCCGCCGCTCGATCGTCACGCGGCCGATGTGTTGATGGCTCTGCGGGGGCCGGTCGAGCATCTCCTGACCGCCGGACTGCGGCGGGCGGCGCGGCGGCGGCCGGAGATCTTCGACCGCCTCGACGGATTCCAGGACGCCCTGTTCGTTCTCGCCCCCGACGACTGGCCGGTGGTGTTCGAGTTGCGGCCTTGCGCCGGCCGGGGCGTCGTGCGGGTTGTGCGCGCGACGGCGCCGATGGCGGGCACGGCCCGTATCCGAGGACCGCTGACCGCGCTGCTGGGATTGTTCGACGGCTCGATCGACGCCGATGCGGCCTTCTTTTCGCGCAGCATCAGGGTCGAAGGCGACGTTCAGGCGGTGATGGCCCTGCACAACGCCCTTGAGGCGGCCGAGTTGACCCTGGCCGATCTCCTGGGCTTGCCCGCCCCCGCGCGGGGCATGGCCAACGCCAGCCTGTCCAGGCTGCTGCGCGGCCTGGCCGCGCGAACCGCCCGGGCGAGCGCCTGATGGCCCGCATCGAACTGGTCTGTCCGGCCGGATCGCCGGCCATGCTGCGCGCCGCCATCGAAGCCGGCGCCGACAGCGTCTATTGCGGCCTGCGCGACGAAACCAACGCCCGCAACTTCCCGGGCCTCAACTTCTCGCCCCAGGAACTCAAGGATGCGGCCGACTGGGCCCACGGGCGCGGCGCCAAGGTCTTGGTGGCGATCAACACCTTCGCGCGGGTCGGCGCGGTCGACACCTGGCGAGCCTCGGTCGACGCGGCGGCCCGGGCGGGCGCGGACGCGGTCATCGTCGCCGACCTCGGAATCCTGGCCTATGCGCGGGACGCCCATCCCGATCTTCGTCTGCATCTGTCGGTGCAGGCGGCGGCCGGCTCGGTCGACTCGATCGACTACTACGCCAAGACCTATGGCGTGCGCCGCGTGGTGCTGCCGCGCGTGCTGTCGGCCCCCGAGATCGCCGCGCTCAACCGCCAGATCAGCGTCGAGACCGAGGCCTTCGTCTTTGGCGGGCTGTGCGTGATGGCCGAGGGCCGCTGCGCCCTGTCGTCCTACGCCACGGGCCGTTCGCCCAATCTGTCGGGCGTCTGCTCGCCGCCCGAGGCGGTGGCGTTCGAGGATCATCAAGGCCAGCTGACCTCCCGGCTGGCCGGCTTCACCCTGGATCGCTTCGAGGCCGGCGAGGCCGCGGGTTATCCGACCCTGTGCAAGGGACGCTTCCAGGCCGGTGGCGAGGCGTCCTATCTGTTCGAGGAGCCCACCAGCCTCAACGCCATGGGGCTGCTGGCCGATCTGGCCAAGGCCGGCGTCACCGCGGTGAAGATCGAGGGCCGCCAGCGCGGCAAGGCCTATGTCGCGCGGGTCGCCGCGGCGTTCCGCGCCGCCCTCGACGCCCTGGATCGCGGCGAGTCCACGCAGCCCTATGAACGTCTGCTGTCGAGCCTGGCCGAGGGAGGTCGCGAGACGGCGGGCGCCTACCGGAAGACCTGGCGATGAGCCCGCGACTGGAACTGACCATCGGCCCCCTGCTGTTCAACTGGTCGCCGGAACGCGTCGCGGCCTTCTACGGCCAGATCGCCCGCGACCCGGCGGTCGACCGGGTCTATCTGGGCGAGGTGGTCTGCGGCAAACGCGGTCCGCTGCTGGCCCACGCCCTGGCCGAGGCGGCGGATCTCCTCCAAGCGGCCGGCAAGACCGTGGTTTGGTCGACCCTGGCCCTCCCAGCCTTGCCGCGCGATCGACAGGTCACCGCCGCCTTGGCGGCCGATCCGGCCCTGATCGAGATCAACGACATCTCGGCCCTGGCGCATCGCCCGCCGGGCGCGCCCTTCGTCGCGGGTCCCTTGCTCAACGTCTATAACGAGGCGGCGGCCGGCGAGCTGATCGCCCGCGGCTGCGTGCGGCTGTGCGCCAATGTCGAGATGTCCCTGACCGCCGTGGCGGCGCTGACGGCGCCGTGCCCTGGCCTGGAGATCGAAATCTTCGCCTTCGGCAGGCTGCCGCTGGCCCTGTCTGGCCGGTGCTATCACGCGCGCGGCCATGGTCTGCACAAGGACAATTGCCAGTTCGTCTGCGATCGCGACCCCGATGGCCTGACGGTCGAGACTCTCGACGGCGTCGGCTTCCTGGCGGTCAACGGGGTCCAGACCTTGTCCCATGGGGTGCAGGTCGTCGACAATCCGGTGGCTGAGTTGCGCGCCGCCGGCGTCACGGCCCTGCGCCTGTCGCCCCATTCGGGCGACATGGCCAAGGTGATCGCCGGCTTCCGGGCCTATGCCGACGGTGTCCTGGCTCCCGCCGACCTGGCGGCGGCGATCCGCGCGACCGATCCTCCCGGTCCCCTGGTCAACGGCTATCCGCGAGGCGGAGCCGGGGCCCAATGGACGGCGCGTTCATGAACGCCATGCCCTCCCAACGGACCTTCGACGTGATCATCCTGGGCGGCGGCATGGCCGGCGCCGCCCTGGCCGCCAATCTGGACCCGCGAACCCGGGTGGCGCTGGTCGAGCGCGAGCCGGTGGCGGGCTACCACACCACCGGTCGGTCGGCGGCGATGTACATCCCCTCATACGGCGGGGCGGCGATCGCCGGACTGACCCTGGCCAGCCGGGCGTTCTTCCTCGATCCGCCGGCCGGCTTCGGCCCGCCGCTGCTGACGCCAAGGCCGGTGATGCACATCGCCGACGCCGGCCGGACCGATCGCCTCGAGGCCTTCGCCGCCATGCGGGGCGGGTTCGAAGTCCTCGACGGCCGTGCGGCGCGGGTCCGCGTGCCGATCCTCCGAGCCCGGGCGGTGGCGGCGGCGCTGATCGAGGCCGACGCCGGCGATCTCGACGTCGCCCGATTGCACGCGGCCTATCTGAGCCGCGCCCAGCAGGCGGGGACCGAGGTGCTGACCGGCGCCGGGGCCGGCGCGATCGCGTTCCAGCGTTCCGAATGGCGGGTTCGTACGCCCAGCCTGGACATCTCGGCGCCCATCCTGGTCAACGCCGCGGGGGCCTGGGCCGACGAGGTCGTGATCGGGGCCGGCCTGGCGCCGCTGGGGCTGACCCCGCTGCGCCGCACGGTGATGCTGGCCAGGGCGCCGGATCAGGCCGGGTTCGCCGCCTGGCCCGTGGTCAAGGACATCGACGAGCGGTTCTATTTCCGACCCTGCGGCGGCCGGATGTTGATCACCCCGGCCGACGAGACGCCAAGCCCGCCCTGCGACGCCGCCGCCGACGAAATGGACATCGCCGTGGGCATGGCGCGGTTCGAGGCCGCCGCCGATCATCCCGTGCGCCACCTGATCGGACGGTGGGCGGGCCTACGCACCTTCGCCCCCGACCGCGCGCCGGTGGTCGGATGGTCCAAGAGCCGCCCCGGCTTCTTCTGGCTGGCGGGCCTTGGCGGTTTCGGCATCCAGACCGCGCCGGCCATGGGCCGGCTGGCGGCGGCCCTGGTCGAGGGGCGCCCGGTCCCGAGCGATCTGGTCGATCATGGCGTGCGGGTCGAGGCCTATGCGCCGGAGCGGTTCAGGCCGGCGGGTTAGGGCTGATCGGCATTCAAGCGCGGTGCTTGGTCCTCGTCCTTCGACAAGCTCAGGATGAGGACCGTTATACAGGCCGTGGCAATAGAAGGACGTCATCCCGGGGCAGTAGAAAACCTCATCCTGAGCTTGTCGAAGGACGAGGTTTTCGCTTCCGAAGCCGAATGCCGATCAACCCTCTAGGACCTCAGATCGCCTTGGCGTGGCGCTGGCCGTCGGCGTTGAAATAGGCGTCGAACACCGCCGCGATCGACCGCACCAGCAGGCGGCCGGGCGGCAGGACCTGGACGCGGAATCCCCGGACCTCGGCGAGACCGTCGGCCGTGAAGGGCGCCAGGCGCGCCAGTTCGGCCGCCAGGCTGTGCGGAAGACGTCCGTGCCGCGCGCAGACGGCCGCTAGGTCGACGGAAAAATCGCACATCAGCCGCTCGATGATCTCGGCCCGGAAGCGGTCCTCGTCGCTGAAGGCGACGCCGCGCGCCACGGGCAGTCGGCCTTCCTTGACCGCCGCGCGCCAGGTCAGTTCGTGCGTGGCGTTCTGCACGAAGCCCTGCGGCAGGCCGCCGATGGCCGAGGCTCCCATGCCCAGCAGGGTGGCGGCCGGATCCGTGGTGTAGCCCTGGAAGTTTCGGCGCAAGGTCCCGGCCGCCAGCGCCTTGGCCATCGGATCGTCGGGCAGGGCGAAGTGGTCGAGCCCGATGCGCACGTAACCCTCCGCGGCCAGCCTTTCGGCGGCGCTCTCGCTCTGATCAAGGCGCGCCTCGGGCCCCGGCAGGGCGGCCTCGTCGATCAGTTTCTGATGGCTCTTCATCCAGGGCACATGAGCGTAGCCGAACAGGGCCAACCGCTCGGGACGCAGGTTGAGAAGTTGGTCGAGCGTCGACAGGGTGTTGGCCGTGGTCTGATGGGGCAGGCCGTACATGAGGTCCAGGTTGATCGAGCCGACCTTGGCCTCGCGCAGCCAGGCGACGCAGTCGGCGATGTGCTCGAAGGTGTCCTGGCGATTGACGGCGGCCTGAACCTCGGGCGTGAGGTTCTGCACCCCCAGGCTGGCGCGGCTCATGCCGCGGGCGGCGGCGGCCTGGACCCAATCGCGGGTCAGCACGGCCGGGTCCATTTCGATGGCCACGTCGATGTCCGGCGTCAGGTCGAAGACCTGGCCCAGGCGGTCGAAGATCGCGTCGATCTCGCCCAGCGACAGCATGTTGGGCGTGCCACCGCCGAAGTGCACCGCGCCGGCGCTCAGGCGGCCGGGCAGGGCGGCGCCCAGCAGGTCGATCTCGTCGAGCAGCAGCCGCACATAGTCGCCGACCGGTTCATGGCGGTTCACCGCCCGGGTGTTGCAGCCGCAGTACCAGCAGAGCCGGGCGCAGAACGGGATGTGCAGATACAGCGAAACCGCTTCGTCGGTCGGCAGGGCGGCCAGCCAGTCGCGGTAACGGTCGGCGGTGACCTCGGCGGTGAACTGGGTGGCCGGCGGATAGCTGGTGTAGCGCGGCGCGCGGCCGTCGTACCTGGCGATCAGGTCGGCGACCGGGCGGGCGCTGGGCGGGGCGACGAGGGTGGCGAGCATGGCTGGACGGGTCAGGCCATGACCGGATCGGCGGGTTCGGGCATCGGTGGTCTCCTAGACCGCAGTCTGATCGACCGCGCCGCGCTGGACCTTGATCCACCGCAAGCCAGATTGCCGCGGCGGTTGCTGGGCCTGGAGTTCGGCCAGGGTGTTGAGGTTGACGAACGGGTCGGGCTGGATCGTTCCCCAGTCGACCACGGCCTGGCCGCTGACCGCCGCCAGGCCCCGAAGCGATGAACGGTCCCGGGCCAGATAGTCGGCCAACAGCGGTTCCACCGCGATGCTCCATAGGCCGCAGACCGGATGCAGGCGACCGTTGCTGGCGGGGAGGGCGACCTTGGCGCCCGCGCGCAAGGCCGCGGCCAGGCGCGGGGTCAGGTCGGCCGGCAGGCGCGGCATGTCGCACGCCAGGACCTGAACCCTGGCCGCGCCGCGAACGCGCGCGAAGGCAAGGGCCGAGGCGAGGCCGGCCAGGGGGCCCGGCACGTCGGGATCGTCGAACAGCAGCGGCGCGCCGACGTCGCCGCCGATCTGGTCGGCGTCCCGGACGGCGACGGCCACCTCGTCGGCATAGCTTCGCGCCAGGGCCAGGGCGCGGCCCAGCAGCGAGGTCTCGCCCCAGGCGCGGAGGGGCTTGCCGCCGCCCATTCGCCGGCCGGCGCCGCCGGCCAGAACCACGGCCACGCAAGGCTCGGTCATGGTCAGGAGGCCTTCCGCTTGCCGCGCCGCCGCCCGACCTGATCCATCGGGCCGCCGACCAGGGCCATCGCCTGTCTCGGGCTGCTGACCGAGGTCTCCAGATCGCGCAGCAGGCCGTCGGCCGCCGAGTGGATCCAGCCGTGCAGACTGAGGGGTTGGCCGCGCCGCCAGGTCTCGTGGACCAGCGGATTGGCGGCCAGTTGGGCCAGCTGGGCGGCCACGTTGAGTTCGCAAAGCCGGTTGGCCCGCGCGGCCGGATCGAGGATCGTCTCCAGGTCCTGGGCATGCCGCCAGGCCAAGGCCCGCACCGGGGCCAGCCAGTGATCGACCAGGCCCGGCGCCGGGTCCGACAGCGCCGCGCCCATCGCGCCGCAGCCATAATGGCCGCAGACCACCACGTGGCGAACCTTCAGCACCTCCAGCGCGTACTGCAGGCCGGATAGGAACCCGATGTCCTGGGACAGGGCGAGATTGCCCAGATTGGCGAGGGCGAAAATCGCGCCGGGCGGCAGGCCGGTCAGGTCCTGACCCGACAGCCGACTGCAGGCGCAGCCGATCCAGAGGTGCTCGGCCTGTCGCGGAGCCGCCTGGCGCGTGAAGAAGTCGCGATCACCGTGGCGGCCCGCCGCCCAGGCGAGGTTGTCCGCCAGCAGGGCTTCGCTCATGCCTGGTCAGCTCCGACGGCGACGTCGAGCAACCGCCCGCGGCGGGCCGCCAGCCGACGGCCCAGGGTCGTGAGGTCTTCGGGAGCCAATCGCAGTCGCGCGATCGGCAGGACGATGGCGTTCTCCAGGCCCAGGTGGCGGCGCTCCTGAGCGGCGAAGGCGATCATCGCCTTGCGCTGCGTCGCGTCCAGCCCGGGCGCGCGCTCGGTCTCCAAACAGGCCAGAAGATGATCCCGCACGGCGCTGGCCTGGACCACGTCGGCCCGATGCTCGGCCGACAGCATGCCTAGCACCCGTTCGACATCGTCTCCGGGCTCGCAGCGACGACGCAGCAGCGGAAAGAAGTCCTCTTCCTCGTCGATCACATGCAGGGGCAGGTCCTGATCCAGGAAGACGATCAGTTCGATGACCCGAGGCCGGTCGAACACCATGGCGGCCGCGACCTCCTCGATCATCTTGCAGGCCTGCCGGTGGCGATAATGCTCGGCGAAGAACCATTCGATGGGTTCGGCCAGAAGGCGCGGAGGAATGGACTCGATGGTGCTCGTCGTCATGGCCTTCTCGCCTCGGCCGGGCCCCGCGCCAAAGCGCGCGGGCCGGCGGTCGCCTCGACTTTGCGCGACCGGTGAATCCGCATGGCGCCCTAGACCTTCCGGAAGATCGTGTAGGCGCGCGCCTTGGGCGTGAGCCTGGTGCGGAGCAGCGAGGCGATGGCGGCCACCGCCGGGTCCTCGGCGCCTTGGGCGGCGGAGATCAGATGGGTCCAGGACTCGTCGCCGGCGGTGTTGACGAAGTCGTGGACCGCGCGCTGGACGAAAGCCTCCAGATCGATCCCGGCGCCGAGAGCCGCCGCGCGCACCCGTTCGGCCAAGTCCGGATCGGAGGCGTCGAGCCAGGCCTCCAAACCGGCCGCCGAGGCGCCGGCCAGGAGCTGGCCCAGCGACAGGGCGCCGGTGTCGAAGCGCCCGTCGGGAGTCAGGCTGAAGGCCACGCCCCGGTCGCGGGCCCGCTCGGCCAGATCCGAGACGTAGCGGGTGGCCGCCGCCGTCCAGGCCCGGCTTTCCAGATGCAGCCGGATCTTGTCCTCGACATAGTCGAAGGGCAGTTCGCGCCCCTCGATGCGGCGGTCCAGCTTGAGCACGTGCCACCCGAACCGCGACCGCACCGGACGGTCCAGGATTTCCCCGGGCCGCAGCCCCGACAGGGCCTGCTCGATCTCGCCGACCACGTCGCCCGGACCGAGCTGGCCCAGCGAGCCGCCGACCTCGGCGGAAGGGCAGGCGGACAGGGACTTGGCCAGGGCGGCGAACTGCCCCGGGGTTCGGGTCAGGGTCTGCACCGCGTCCAGCGCGACCCGGCGGGCGGCCTCCCAATCCGCATCGTCCGGGCTGGCCGGCGCGATGAGGATGTGGGCGGCCTCTACGAGGGCCGGACTGGTGAAGCGGTTGCGCTGGGTGTCGTAGATGTGACGGCAAAGCGCGACGGACGGGGTTTCGATCTCGACTTCCTCGTCGAGAACGGCGCGGATCAGAGCCTCTTCGTCCGTCTCCTCGCGGCCCATCTCGTCGATTTGCGGCTCGGGACGCAGTCCCAGTTCGTCGGCGCGATGCAGAAGCAGGGCGCGTACGGCCAGGGCCTTGCCGGCCGCCCGCCGGGCCTCGCCCGCCGAAGCGCTGGGATGGTTCTGGGCTTCCTTGGCGATCAGGAATTCGGGGATCTCGACGCCGTCGACAACGGTGGTGGCGGTCATCGTCTACTCCCGAGCCTTGAAGGCGGAGGTGGCGTTCGGCCAGGGCGGGCTGACGGCGTCGCGGTAGGTCGGGGCCGCGGCCTCCGGCTTGATCGGCAGGCGACGGGTGGTCCGGACCAGCTGCCACCCGCGGCGGTTCAGGTACCAGATCGGCGCCGAAAGCATGTGGACCAGGCGGGTGAACGGGAACAACAGCAGGATGGTCATCCCCAGCACCAGGTGCAGCTTGAAGATCGGATGCACGTCGGCGACGTAGGCGGCCACCCCCGGCTTGAAGGTGAAGACGCCCTGGGCCCAGAACATGAACTTGATCATCTCGTGTCCGTCCAGGTGATGGGCGGAGATCGCGATGGTCGACAGGCCCAGCATCAGCTGCACCATCAGGATCACCAGGATGGCGATGTCGCTGAAGCTGGAGGTCTTGCGGATGCGCGGGTCGAACAGCCGCCGATGCAGCAGCAGCAGGCCGCCGGCCAGGCATAGAATTCCGGCGAGGCCGCCGGCGACCATGGCCAGGATCTGCTTGGCTCCGTGCGGGACGCCCAGGGCGTCGAACACCCAGATCGGCGTCAGCAGGCCGACGAAATGGCCGCCGAAGATGACCAGGACGCCGAGGTGGAACATCACCGATCCCGCCACCAGTTGGCGGCGGCGCAGCAACTGCGAGGAGCCCGACCGCCAAGTGTACTGCTCGCGGTCGAAGCGCAGCACGCAGCCCAGCACCAGCACCGCCAGGCAGATGTAGGGATAGACCCCGAACAGGAATTGGTTGAGCAGGCCCATGACTAGACTCCTTGAGCGGCGCTGGCGCGGGGCCGACGCGGGACGCGGCCAGTTTCGGCCTGCATGGCCTCGACCAGGGCGCCGGCCTTGGGGCAGCCGACGTCGGAGGGACCGAAGGTGACGGCGGTTTCGGCCCAGGCCTTGTCGAGGGCCTCAAGGTCGTCGGGATTCTCGTCGGGCTCGCTCAGCAGGGCCGCGAGCACGGCCGGATCGGCCTTTTGCGAGGCCAGGCTGGCCAGGGCCCCGAACACCGCGCGATAGGCGCTGTCGCGCTTCTTCAGGCGCTCGCCCATCGCGTCCAGCACGTGGGTGGCTTCGCCCAGCAGCGAGGCGGCCTCGGCGTCGGGCAGGATCGACAGGAACTCCAGGAACACCGGCAGGAAGTCCGGCAGTTCGTTGGCCGTCAGGTCCAGGCCCTTGGTGCGGTAGAGCTCCAGGAGCGCCACCATCGCCTCGCCGCGGTCGCGGCTTTCGCCATGGACGTGCTCGTAGAGGTTCAGCGACAGCGAACGCGTGCGGTCGAAGAGCTCGGTGTAGCTCTCCTGCAGGTCGTAGATGTCGCCGTCGGCGAGGATCGAGACCAGCCGCGCCAGCGCCTTGGTCAGGGCCGGCGTCAGCAGGTTCTCTTGAATGATCTCCCCGAGCGCATAGGGGGCGGTTTGCTGCAGTTCCGGGGTGGGATAGGTCAGCAGCAGGGCAAGCGCCTTGTAGGTGCGGGCCATCGGCTTACGCCTCCATCGGGTTTTTGGCGCGCGAGCGCGGATTGGCGCCGAACAGGCCCAATTCGGTGCGGCCGCCCGAGCAGCCGTTGCCGAAGGTGAAACCGCAGGAACCGCGCAGGTCGTAGGCGTCCTCGGCGGCTTCGCGGTGGGCCGAGGGGATGACGAAGCGGTCCTCGTAGTTGGCGATGGCCATGTAGCGATACATGTCCTCCACCTGGGCGGCGGTCAGCCCGACCTTGCCGGCGATGGCGTGGTCGATGCGCCCGTGCACGGTCTTGGCGCGCATGTAGCCGCGCATGGCCAGCATGCGTTCCAGCGCCTGGACCACCGGCGGCTCGTTGCCGCCGGTCAGCAGGTTAGCCAGGTAGCGGACCGGAATGCGCAACGAGGCGACGTCGGGCATGTCGCCGTCCATTTCCAGCGCGCCGGACGAGGCGGCCGACTGGATCGGCGACAGCGGCGGCACGTACCAGACCATGGGCAGGGTCCGGTATTCGGGGTGGAGCGGGAAGGCGATCTTCCAGTCGACGGCCATCTTGTAGACCGGGCTCTTGCGGGCCGAGTCGAGCCAGGCCTCGGGAACGCCGTCGGCGCGCGCCTGGGCGATCACCGCCGGATCGTTGGGATCCAGGAAGATGTCGAGCTGGGCCTGGTAGAGGTCCTTCTCGTCGGGCGTCGCGGCGGCGGCCTGGATGCGGTCGGCGTCATAGAGCAGCACGCCCAGATAGCGGATGCGGCCCACGCAGGTCTCCGAACACACGGTCGGCAGACCCACCTCGATGCGCGGGAAGCAGAAGGTGCACTTCTCGGATTTTCCCGATTCCCAGTTGTAGTAGATCTTCTTGTAGGGACAGGCCGAGACGCACATCCGCCAGCCGCGGCACTTGTCCTGGTCGATCAGGACGATGCCGTCCTCTTCGCGCTTGTAGATCGCGCCCGAGGGACAGGCGGCCACGCAGGCCGGGTTCAGGCAGTGCTCGCACAGCCTGGGCAGGTACATCATGAAGGTGTTTTCAAACTGCCCGTAGATCTCCTTCTCGATGCCCTCGAAGTTGGCGTCGGCGGAGCGCTTGGAGAATTCCCCGCCCAGGATTTCCTCCCAGTTGGGGCCCCATTCGATCTTCTCCATGCGCTGGCCGGTGATCTTCGAGCGCGGCCGCGCGGTCGGGAAGTGCTTCATCTCCGGAGCGTTCTGGAGATGGGCGTAGTCGAAATCGAACGGCTCGTAATAGTCGTCGATTTCCGGCAGATCGGGGTTGGCGAAGATCTTGGCCAGGATGCGCCATTTGGCGCCCATCTTGGGTTCGATCTTGCCGTTGGCCTTGCGGATCCAGCCGCCGTTCCACTTCTTCTGGTTCTCCCAATCCTTGGGAAAGCCGATGCCAGGCTTGGTCTCGACGTTGTTGAACCAGGCGTATTCGACGCCCTCGCGGTTGGTCCAGACGTTCTTGCAGGTGACCGAGCAGGTGTGACACCCGATACACTTGTCGAGGTTCAGCACCATGCCGATTTGCGCTCGCACCTTCATTGGGCGAAATCCTTCTGAACGAGCGGTTCTTCCAGCCAATCGATCTTGGTCATCTTGCGGACGACCACGAATTCATCGCGGTTGGAACCGACGGTGCCGTAGTAGTTGAAGCCGTAGGCGAGTTGGGCGTAGCCGCCGATCATGTGGGTCGGCTTGAGCACGGTGCGGGTGCACGAGTTGTGGATGCCGCCGCGCAGGCCGGTGATCTGAGACCCGGGGGTGTTCACGATCTTTTCCTGGGCGTGATACATGAAGGTCGTGCCCTCACGGATCCGCTGGGACACCACCACCCGCGCGGTCAGGGCGCCGTTGGCGTTGAAGACCTCGATCCAGTCGTTGTCGACCAGACCCGCCTTCTTGGCGTCGACCTCCGACACCCAGACCACGGGACCCCCGCGGTTGAGCGTCAGCATCATCAGGTTGTCGCTGTAGGTGGAGTGGATCCCCCACTTCTGGTGCGGCGTGATGAAGTTGAGGACGATCTCCTTCTCGCCGTTGGGCTTGGCGCCCATGACGTGGGTGGTCTTCAGGTCGATGGGCGGGCGGTAGACGCAAAGGGCCTCGCCGAACGCCCGCATCCACAGGTGATCCTGATACAGCTGCTGACGGCCGGTCAGGGTCCTCCACGGGATCAGCTCGTGGACGTTGGTGTAGCTGGCCGTGTAGCAGACCTTCTCGCTCTCGATGCCCGACCAGGTCGGCGAGGTGATGATCTTGCGCGGCTGGGCCAGGAGGTCGCGGAAGCGGATCTTCTCGTCTTCCTTGGGCAGGGCCAGGTGGACGTGTTCGCGGCCGGTCTGCTTTTCGAGCGCTTCCCAGGCCTTGACCGCCACCTCGCCATTGGTCTCCGGCGCCAGCATCAGGATGGTCTCGCAGGCGTCGATATCGCTGTCGATGCGGGCCAGGCCCTGGGTCGCGCCCTCTTCGAGGACCACGCCGTTCAGCGCCTTGAGCAGATCGACCTCGTGGTCGGTCTTCCAGCCGATGCCCTTGCCGCCGTTGCCGCTCTGGGCCAGCAGCGGACCCAGCGCCGTGAAGCGCTTGTAGGTGTTGGGATAGTCACGCTCGACGATGGTGATCTGCGGCATGGTCTTGCCGGGGATCGCCTCGCACTCGCCCTTGGACCAGTCGCGGACGTCGAACGGCTGGGCCAGTTCGGCGGCGCTGTCGTGCTGGATCGGGGTCAGGACGACGTCCTTTTCGACACCCAACACCTCAGGGGCGACCTTGGAGAAGGCCTTGGCGATGGCCTTGAAGATCTCCCAGTCCGATTTCGACTCCCAAGCCGGGTCCACGGCCGCGCTCAGCGGGTGGATGAAGGGGTGCATGTCGGACGTGTTGAGGTCGTTCTTCTCGTACCAGGTGGCGGTGGGCAGGACGATGTCGGAATAGACCGCCGTGGTCGACATCCGGAAGTCGAGCGTCACCAGCAGGTCGAGCTTTCCCTCCGGCGCCTTGTCATGCCACGCGACCTCGGTGGGCTTGACCCCGCCAGTCTGGCCCAGGTCCTTGCCCTGCACGCCGTGCGACGCGCCCAGCAGGTGCTTGAGGAAGTATTCGTGGCCCTTGCCCGAGGAGCCCAGGAGATTGGAGCGCCAGACGAACATGTTGCGCGGCCAGTTGGCCGGATCGTCGGGATCCATGCACGACATCTGCAGGTTGCCGCCCTTGAGCTGCTCCAGGGCATAGGCCCTGGGGTCCTGGCCCGCGGCGGCGGCGGCCTTGGCGACCTCCAGCGGGTTGGTCTTCAGGGCGGGAGCCGAGGGCAGCCAGCCCAGGCGTTCGGCCTTGGCGTTGAAGTCGATCATCGAACCGTTCCACACGCCCTCGGGCGCGGTCGGCGAGAGGATCTCGTCCATGCCGACGGTCTCGTAACGCCACTGGTTGCTGTGGGCGTAGAAGAACGAGGTGGAGTTCTGCTGGCGAGGCGGCTTGACCCAGTCGGTGGCGAAGGCCAGCGGGGCCCAGCCAGTCTGCGGCCGCAGCTTTTCCTGGCCGACATAGTGCGACCAGCCGCCGCCCGACTGGCCCACGCATCCGCACATCACCAGCATGTTGATGGCGGCGCGGTAGTTCATGTCCATGTGGTACCAGTGGTTCATCGCCGCGCCGATGATGATCATCGACTTGCCGTTGGTCTTTTCGGCGTTGTCGGCGAAGCCGCGGGCCACGGCCAGGATCTGCTCGCGCGGCACCGAGGTGATGGCTTCGGCCCAGGCCGGCGAGTAGGGCTGGACGTCGTCATGGTCGGTCGGCATGTGGTCGCCGCCGAAACCCTGATCGACGCCGTAGTTGGCCAGGAACAGGTCGTAGACGCAGGCCACCAGGGTCTCGCCCTCGGGCAGCATCATCCGCTTGACCGGCACGTTGCGCACCAGGACGTCGGGATGGTCGGTCATGGCGAAGCCGTTGGTGGCCGCGCCGCCGAAATAGGGGAAGCGCACGCCGGCGACGTCGTCGTGGACGCCCTTCAGGCCCAGGCGCAGCGTGGTCTCACGTCCCGCGCCGTCCTTTTCCTCCAGGTTCCACTTGCCGTCCTCGCCCCAGCGGAAGCCGATCGAGCCGTTGGGGACCACCACCTGGCCAGTGGCGTCGTCGAGGGCGACGGTCTTCCAGTCGGGATTGTTGGTCTCGCCCAGGGCCTGGTCGAACTCGGCCGCGCGCAGCAGGCGTTCGGGCACATAGGCGCCATCCTGCGGAACCAGGCGGACCAGCATCGGCAGGTCGGAATACTTGCGCAGATAGTCGCGGAAGTAGGGGACCTGACGGTCGACGTGGAACTCCTTGAGGATCACGTGGCCGAACGCCATGCCCAGGGCCGCGTCGGTGCCCTGCTTCACGGCCAACCAGAGGTCGGAGAACTTGGAGGCCTCCGAATAGTCGGGGCAGATCACCACCGACTTGGCGCCGCGATAACGGGCCTCGGTATAGAAGTGGGCGTCGGGCGTGCGGGTCTGCGGGACGTTGGAGCCCCAAAGGATCATGAAGCTGGAGTTGAACCAGTCGGCGCTCTCGGCCACGTCGGTCTGCTCGCCCCAGGTCTGGGGCGAGGCGGGGGGCAGGTCGCAATACCAGTCGTAGAACGACCCGCAGACTCCGCCGATCAGCTGCAGGTAACGCGCCCCGGCGGCGTAAGAGACCATGGACATGGCCGGGATCGGCGAGAAGCCGAACACCCGGTCGGGACCCCAGGTCTTGACCGTGTAGGCGTTGGCCGCGCCGATGATTTCGGTGACCTCGTCCCAGGTGGCGCGGATGAAACCGCCGCCGCCGCGCCGCGTCACATAGTCGGCGCGTTGGGCGGGATCGTTCTGGATCGAGGCCCAGGCGGCCACGGGGGTGCGGGTGGCCCGCGCCGCCCGCCACAGCTTCAGCAGCCGCGAGCGGATCAGCGGGTATTTCACCCGGTTGGCTGAATAGAGGTACCAGCTGTAGCTGGCGCCGCGGGCGCAGCCGCGCGGCTCGTGGTTGGGAAGATCGGGCCGGGTGCGCGGATAGTCCGTCTGCTGGGTTTCCCAGGTGACGATGCCGCCCTTGACGTAGATCTTCCACGAGCACGAGCCGGTGCAGTTCACGCCGTGGGTGGAGCGGACGATCTTGTCGTGCTGCCAGCGGTTCCGATAGGCCTGCTCCCAGGTACGGTCGTCGTCATTCATGACGCCGTGGCCGTCGGAGAACAGTTCGGTCTTGCGCGTGAAGAACGCGAGGCGATCCAGGGTATGGCTCATTGGGTGGGAACCTTGATGAGGGCGGGCGCGCGCAGCAGCGACGTCTTGCGGGCGTAGAAGGCCCAGTTGACGAGCACGCAGCTGACGTAGAAGCCGAGGAAGATGTAGAGGGCGAACTGCGGGTTGCCGGTGGCCTTGAGCGAGTCGCCGAACGCCTTGGGGATGAAGAAGCCGCCAAAGGCGCCGACGGCCGAGGTGAAGCCGACGATGGCCGCCGACTCCATTTCCGCGGCCCGCTGGCTGGCCTCGGCGGTCGCCCGCGGCATCAGCCGGGGCATGTCGGCGCGAACGATGGTGGGGATCATCTGGAAGGTCGAGGCGTTGCCCACGCCGGTCCAGAAGAACAGCCACAGGAAGCTGGCGAAGAAGATCGGGAAGGACGGCGCCGAGCCGTAGGCGCCGACCCCGGCCAGCACGCCGATCACGCCCGCGGCCATGGCCAGGAAGGACCAGTGGGTGACGCGGTCGCCGCCGAAGCGGTCGGAAACGCCGCCCGTCAGGGCGCGCGAGCCCGCGCCGATCAACGGGCCCAGGAAGGCCAGCTGCAGGACGTTGATGTCGGGGAACAGAGTCTTGGTCAGCAGCGGGAAGGCGGCCGAGAAGCCGAGGAACGAGCCGAAGGTGCCCAGATAGAGCCAGCACATGATCCAGTTGTGCTTGCGGCTGAAGATCACCGCCTGGTCCGCGAAGGAGGCCTTGGCCGAGGCGATGTCGTTCATGCCGAACCAGGCCGCCACGGCGGCGGCGATGATGAACGGAACCCAGACATAGGCGGCGTTCTGCAGCCAGATGTGTTTGGTCACCCCGTGATCGACGATGGTCTGCGGCGCGCCGGCCAGGGGGCCGAACAGCGCCAGGCCGATCACCACCGGCACCAGGAACTGCATGACGCTGACGCCGAGGTTGCCGAACCCGGCGTTGACGCCCAGGGCCGCGCCCTTCTCGCTCTTGGGGAAGAAGAACGAGATGTTGGCCATGGAGGAGGCGAAGTTCCCGCCGCCCAGGCCGCAGGCCAGGGCCAGGCCGACGAAGACGCCGTAGGGCGTGGTCGGGTCCTGCACCACCACCCCGATGCCGATGGCCGGGATGAGCAGGGACAAGGTGGTCAGCGCCGTCCAGCGCCGGCCGCCGACGATCGGCACCATGAAGCTGTAGAACACCCGCAAGGTGGCGCCCGACAGGGCGGGCAGGGCGGCCAGCCAGAACAGCTGCTCGGTGGTGAACTTGAAGCCGACCAGCTTGAGCTTGGCGATGACCATCGACCACACCATCCAGACCGAGAAGGCCAGCAGGAGGTTGGGCACCGAGATCCACAGGTTGCGACGGGCGACGGCTTTTCCGCTCGCGCGCCAGAAGTCGGCGTCCTCTGGACGCCAGTCGGTCAGGACCGGGCTTTGTTTGGTCGTGGGCATGGACTGCGCCTTACTTGCTATCTGGCGGTTGGGTTGGCGACGCGCCGGGCGGGCGCGGTGGAGGTCGAGGCGGCCCGGCTGAGGCCGGCCATTTCGGGAAGTTGCGGCAGGTCGGCCAGCTGGGGCGCGTTGGCGCGCTCCATGCGGCCGATGGCCAGGTGCATCCAGGTCAGGGCCCCGGCGACCAGGACGAACAGCAGCATGAAGCAGCTGGTCCAGACGCCGGTGAGATCGTTCAGCGCGCCGAAGGCGATGGGCAGCACGAAGCCGCCCAGCCCGCCGACCATGCCGACGAGGCCGCCGACCGAACCGATGTGGTCGGGGTAGTAGACCGGGATGTGCTTGAAGACCGCCGCCTTGCCCAGGCTCATGGCGAAGCCGAGCGCGAACAGCAGGATCACGAATGGCGCCAGACCGGTGGCCAGGCGGAAGGCGATCGGGCCGCGCACGCCGTCGACCACGTAGCTGGTGGCCGGATAGGACAGCAGGAACGCGCAGATCGCGCTGATGATGAAGGTCAGATACATGACCTTGCGCGCGCCGATCTTGTCCGACAGGTAGCCGCCGAACACTCGAAACAGCGAGCCGGGGATGGAGTAGGCGGCCGCCAGCATGCCGGCGGTGATGAGGTCGAGGTGATAGACCGCGACCAGATAGTGCGGCAGCCACAGCGCCAGGGCCACGAAGCCGCCGAACACGAAGAAGTAGTAGAGGGCGAAGCGCCAGACCTGCAGCTTGCGCAGCGGCACCAACTGGTCGGCGGTGTTCTGCGGCTTGGCGCCGGTGCGCCGGCGGGCTTGCAGGTCAGGCTCGTCGCGGGTCGAGAAGAAGAAGGCCAGCGCCAGCAGGGCCAGCGCCCCGGCCCAGATCTGCGCCACGGCCTGCCAGCCCAGGGCCAGCATCACGAAAGGCGCGAGGAACTTGGTGACCGCCGCGCCGACATTGCCGGCCCCGAAGATGCCCAGAGCCGCGCCCTGGCGTTCCTTGGGGAAGAACTTGGCGACATAGGCCACCCCGACCGCGAACGAGCCGCCGGCCATGCCGACGCCCAACGCCGCCAGCAGGAACTGCGGATAGGTGTGGGCGTGGGAGAGCAGGTAGGTCGCCGCCGCCGCCGACAGCATGACCAGCAGATTGACCAGGCGCCCGCCGTACTGCTCGGTCCAGACGCCCAGGAACACGCGCGTCAGCGAACCGGTGAGGATGGGCGTGCCGGCCAGCAGGCCGAACTGCGCCTCGGTCAGGCCGAGGTCCTGTTTGATCCGAACGCCGATGATCGAGAAGATCGTCCACACCGCGAAACAGGCGGTGAAGGCGATGGTGCTCATCGTCAGGGCCGATCCGGCCCCCGGCTGCGATGGGATCGCCGTCTTCATGTCTGGCCTCGAAAAGGCAACGCGCGACATGGTTTGCCGCGTGCAACCTAATGCGGGGGCAGGTCTTCACTGTATTTGATGGATATCAAGCACCGGCAAATAACCGATGATAACGCGCAAGTCATCGCTGCGGCGAAACAGCGCAGTTTGCTAATGTCAATTTGGTTTTATTGGTGTCGCAAACGTACGCTTGATAAATGTCAATCGTGACGGGCGAGTTTGATCTGCATCAAGGCCCCGGCCACCTGGCGCGCTCAGGAGTGGAGCATGATGAGAAGCGCCGATGTGGACCGTGTCAGAAGCTTGCCGCTGTTTCGCGTGATGTCGGACACGGCGTTTCGGGACGTCACCGGCGGCGCCTTCCTGCAGAAGTTCCCGGCCGGGACCACCCTGCTCACCGAGGGCGACACCGTCGATTTCCTCTATGTGCTGCTCGACGGCAGCGTCGAGCTGGGGGCCAGCTGGAACGACAAGGACACCACCCTGGCCGTGCTGCGGCCGGTCTCGACCTTCATCCTGGCCGCCGTGGTGCTGGACGCCGACGCCCTGATGAGCGCCCAGACCATCGAGCGCTCCGACATCCTGATGCTGTCGGGCGAGGCCCTGCGGCGGGCGATGAGGGAGGACGCGGCCTTCTCGGTCGCCGTGGCCCAGGAGCTGTCTGGCTGCTATCGCGGCCTGGTTCGCGCCATCAAGAGCCAGAAGCTGCGCGGCGGTCTCGAGCGCCTCGCCAACTACCTGATCACCCAGAAGATCCGCCAGGGCGGCGCGGACACCTTCACCCTGCCGCACGAAAAGCGCCTCCTGGCCTCGGTGCTGGGCATGACTCCGGAAAACCTGTCGCGGGCCTTCGCCTCGATCGCCGACTACGGGGTGGTCATCAACGGCCCGCAGGTGACGATCGCGCGACCTTCGGTGCTGGAGCGCCTGGCCAAGCCCGATCCCCTGATCGACAACCACACGCCGCCCACCGACGCGCCGATCGGCAAGGCCCAGCGCGAGCGCTGGCCCACGGACCGCCACCAGCGCACGGGCTCCTAGGACCTTCAGTCAGCCGCCGAACTGCGCGAGCTGGCGGGTGTCGCCGCTGTTGTTTTCGTGTAGCCGATGGCCCGCCGGCTTGCCGACCAGGGCCGCCTGGATGCGCGCCTGCAGAGCCTCTTCCTGGCCGGGGACCAGAAGGTCGCGCAGATTGACGCCCAGTTCGCCGAACAGGCACAGGCGCAGCGCGCCCCTGGAGGTCACGCGCAGGCGGTTGCAGCTGTCGCAGAAGCCCGGCGCGTAGGGCGCGATCAGGCCGATGCGGCCGGCATTGTCGGGGTGCGCATAGTCGGTCGCGGGCCCATCGTCGAAGGCCTTGGCCACCGGCGTCCAGCCGCGCGCCGCCAGCCAGCCCTGCAGGTCGACGCCGGAGACGTGCTGGTCGTCGAAATAGGCGGCGTTGTCGCCGGTGCGCATCAGTTCGATGAAGCGCAAGGAAATCGGCCGGTCGCGGACGAAGTCGGTGAAGGCGTCGAAGCCGGTTTCGACGGTGTCGCGCAGCAGGACGGCGTTGACCTTCACCGTGGGCGTTCCCAGCGCCAGGGCCAGGTCGAGCCCGGCGACGACCTCCTTCAGCTGATCATGGCCGGTGATGCGGTGGAACGCGGCGGGATCCAGCGAGTCGATGCTGACATTGAGATTGGTCAGGCCGGCGTCGCGCCAGGCGGCGGCGTTGCGTCGAAGGTTCCAGCCGTTGGTGGTGACGGCCACCTTGTCGATGCCCGGCGTGGCCGCGGCGCGGGCGATGATCTCGACCAGGTCGCGCCGCACGCTGGGCTCGCCGCCGGTCAGGCGCAACTTGGCGACGCCGAAGCCGGCGAAGGCGCGCACCACGCGATCGATCTCGTCGGGGGTCAGGAAGCTCATCGCCCCGGACTTCTTGAAGCCGTCGGGCAGGCAGTAGGTGCAGCGGTAGTTGCACACCTCGGTGACCGAGAGGCGCAGATAGCGGAAGCGACGGCCAAAGCCGTCAACCAGACGTCCCATGCGGGCTCCTTTCCAAGCAAGGGAGGCGACGGCGTTTCCCCCGTCACCCTTGCCGGCGAACCGGCGCGGCGGCCGGGCCATGGCGCGGGTGCGCTTTAGGCCTGGACGCTCGGAGCGAGATCTATCGGTAGGCCTGGACGGCGCCGCGGGCCATGACCCGGGGCGCCGCAGGACTTGATAACGGTCAAGCCCTGAGCGGGCGCGGAAGCACCAGCATCGGGCCATAGCTGGCCGCGAAACCGGCGAAGGCCAGGATCCAAAGGAAGGCGGAAACCATCAGCAGGTTCTGCTGCCAGAGGCCGGTGAACGGGGCGGCGACGCGGGCCACGGCCGCGGCGTTGATCGCCACATAGACGGCGGTGGTCGCCGCGTCGGCGTGCAGATCGCGCCCGCTGTGCCCGCGGCTCGAGCGGGTCATGACCGCCAGGGTCATGACGCCCACGGCGCCGGCGGTCAGGGCGTGGATCCCGGCGGTGCGGGGAATGGCCGGATCGAGCACCGAGGCGCCCAGGAGCAGCAGGCTCAGGCCAAGCCAGCCATAGCCAAGGTGCAGGACCCAGACGAGGGGCTCTGATCGCGTGGCCCAGCCGCTCCAGCGCGCCAGGCGGACAAGGTTGGTCAGGCCGGCCAGGGCCAATAGAGCGCCGCTGAACAGGGCGTCGGGAAGAACCGCCCAGCTCGCGGCGGCGACGCCGGTCAGGGCCAGGGCGGCTTGATCGATCCGGTCGAACACGGCGGGCTGGGCGCCGGCGCCCCGGGCCTTCAGCCAGTTGCGGGTGAAACTGGGCGTGATGCGCCCGCCGATCAGGGCGATCAGCAAGGCCGCCACCCCCAGGGCCAGCCGCTCGCCCAGCGCCGACGCCCAGGTGACGCCGTGGACGTGGAAGGCGATGTTGCCCAGGGCCAGGGCGGTCACCAGGCCGCAGACGGGCAGATTGCGCCAGTTGCGGCCCGCCAGGACCTCACGCCAGATCACGCCGGCGAAGACCACGAGGAAGAGGCTGTCGATGACCCCCGTGGCGACGGCGCCCAGGCTGGCCTGGAACAGCATGGCCACGCGTCCGGCCAGCCACAGGCCCGCCAGTTGCGCAAGCGGGGCGCCGATGATCGGCATCCGCCCCGTCCAGTTGGGCACCGCCGTGGTCAGGAAGCCCGCGATCACGGCGGCCAGGAAGCCGAACAGCATCTCGTGCACGTGCCAGTCGCGCGTCAGCATGCCGGGCCCGCCCGCCAGATAGCTCCAGAGCCAGAGCGGGACGACCAGGGCCGACCAAAGGGCGCCCATCAGATAGAAGGGCCGGAAGCCGAAGCTGAAGAAGGCGGGGCCGCGATAGGCGCGGCGGGCGGCTGCGGTGGACATGACGGATGTATAGGTCGGACGGCCCCCCGCCGCCTTGATGCCGGTCAACCGCTCAGCCGCACTTGGAATAGCCGCAGTCGAAGCAGGTGTCGCAGCCCTCCTTGCGGGCCATCTCGAACCCGCCGCAACGTGGGCACGCGACCTTGTTGGCGGCGAACGGATTGGCCGAGGGCGCGGCCCGCGACGGCGCGTCGGCGGAGGGCTCGTGCGGCGTTTGGCCGCGCAGGTGGCGCTCGATCACCCCGCCGATCGCGGCCAGCAAGGAAGGGGTGTAGCGGCCGTCGATCCAGCCGCCGCCGCGCGGGTCGAACACGGCCTTCAGTTCCTCGGCCACGAACGACACGTCGCCGCCGCGGCGAAACACCGCCGAGATCATCCGGGTCAGCCCCAGCGTCCAGGCGTAGTGCTCCATGTTCTTGGAGTTGACGAAGATCTCGAAGGGGCGAGCGCCGTCGGCGGTCTCCACATCGTTGATGGTCACATAGACGGCGTGGGCGCTGTCGGGCCATTTGATCTTGTAGGTGGCTCCGTCCAGGGCGTCCGGGCGCGGGGCCAGCTTGGGCTCGGGCTCGGGCGCGGGCAGCGGGTTCGCCGGGGTTTCCGGGGTCTTTTCCAGAGGCTGGGCGACCGACAGCACCGAGCCGGTGATGGCGTTGGGACGATAGGTGGTCAGGCCCTTGCAGCCCAGCCGATAGCCTTGGCGATAGATGTCGGCGAAGTCGTCGAAAGCGATGGTCTCCGGGCAGTTGACGGTCTTGGAGATCGAGCTGTCCACCAGGCCCTGGGCGGCGGCCTGCATGCGCAGATGGTCGGCGGGCGTCAGGTCCTGGGCGCTGACGAACACGGCGGCCGGCGGCGTGGCGTCGCCGCGCAGCCGCTTCCAGACCGCCAGGGCGTAGTCCTCGACCTGTTCCTCCCGGGTGGTTCCGTCGGGCTGGCGCACCTTGCGGGTGTAGGCGTAGGCGAAGACCGGCTCGATGCCCGACGAGACGTTGCCCGCCAGCAGCGAGGTGGTGCCGGTCGGGGCGATCGAGGTCAGGCAGCCGTTGCGCAGCCCATGGGCCGCGATCAGGGCGCGGGTCTCCTGGTCCAGGCTGGTCAGGTTGGGGCGGTCCAGGATCCGCGGATCATACAGCGGGAAGGCGCCCTTCTCGGCGGCCAGCAGGGCCGAGGCGCGATAGGCCTCCCGCTTGATGACGCCCAGCCAGCGCTGGGTGAGGGCCACGGCCTGGTTGTCGCCATAGCGCGCGCCGCAGAAGACCAGGGCGTCGGCCAGGCCCGTGACGCCGATGCCCAGCCGCCGCTTGGCCTTGGCCTCCGTTTCCTGGGCCGCCAGCGGGAAGCGCGAGATGTCGATGACGTTGTCCAACATCCGCACGGCGGTGCGGGTCAGCTCGCCGAGCTTGGCCTCGTCGAGGGCGGCGTCGGCCTCGAACGGCCGGTCGACCAGGCGGGCCAGGTTGAGCGAACCCAGCAGGCAGGCGCCGTAAGGCGGCAGCATCTGTTCGCCGCAAGGGTTGCTGGCCAGGATCTGCTCGCAGTAGGCCAGGTTGTTGGCGGCGTCGACGCGGTCGATGAAGATCACCCCCGGCTCGGCGGCGTCATAGGTGGCCCGCATCAGTCGCGCCCACAACTCGGCGGCGCGAACGGTGCGATGGACCCGGCCGCCGAAGCTCAGCGGCCAGTCGGCGTCGGCTTCGAGCGCGGCCATGAACGGATCGGTGACCAGCACCGACAGGTTGAAGTTGCGGAAGCGGCCGGCCGCGCGCTTGGCGTCGATGAAGGCCTCGATGTCGGGGTGGTCGATGCGCAGGCACCCCATCATCGCGCCGCGTCTCTGACCGGCCGAGAGGATGGTGCGGCACATCGAGTCCCAGACATCCATGAAGCTGAGGGGTCCCGAGGCGTCGGCGCCCACGCCCTCGACCGGAGCCCCGGACGGGCGGATCGACGAGAAGTCCATGCCGACCCCGCCGCCCTGCTGCAGGGTGATGGCCGCCTCGCGCAAGTGCTCGAAAATGCCGCCCAGGTCGTCGGGGGTCCGGCCCATCACGAAGCAGTTGAACAGGGTCACGGCCCGGGCGGTGCCCGCGCCCGCCAGGATGCGGCCGGCGGGCAGGAACTGGAAATCGGTGAGGGCCGCCATGACCTCGGCGTGGAACCCCTTGCGAAGCTTGGGAGCCTCGGCCTGGGCCACGGCGTGGGCGACACGGTTCCAGGTCTCCAGGACGCTGGCGTCGCCGCCGCCGCCGCTGGGCGGCGCGAAACGATACTTGCTGGCCCAGATCTCGCCGGCGAA
This sequence comes from Caulobacter sp. Root487D2Y, assembly GCF_001427165.1. Taxonomy (NCBI): domain Bacteria; kingdom Pseudomonadati; phylum Pseudomonadota; class Alphaproteobacteria; order Caulobacterales; family Caulobacteraceae; genus Caulobacter; species Caulobacter sp. Root487D2Y. The sequence goes on along the minus strand of NZ_LMFD01000015.1, from coordinate 77,931 downwards.
GGGATTGTCGAACGCCATGGTCGCTCTCTCTGAAAGGGGAGGTGAAGGCTGGTCGATTCCCTGCGGCGCGCGGAAGGCGACTCGGGGATGCGCAGCTTGCGACATCCGCCAAGGCGGGCCTTGAGCAACATCAAGGCGCGCGACGGTTCCGCTCAATGTCATCGATCGGCGAAGCCCCTAGGGGTCGGGGCGGAGACCCAAAGATGACCACGCTCACCAGCCCCGCCGCTCTTGCTCACGCCTTGGACGCCGGCGCCCCGCCGCATTCGCCGGGCGAACCGCTGACCGACGGCCAGGTCGGCCCGCTGATCGACCGCATCATGCGGCGCTACCACGACGTCCACCTGGAGGATTTTCCGCGGGCCATCGCCCTGGCGCGCAGGGTCGAGGCGGTGCACGGCGGCGACGCCGACTGTCCGCATGGCCTGGCCGATCACCTCCAGATGATGGCCGAGGACCTGGTTGGCCATCAGCAGAAGGAGGAGGAGGTCCTGTTTCCGATGATGCGCGCCGGCCGCGGGTCGATGCTGCGGGTCGCCATCGCCCGCATGCAGGTCGAGCATGGCGACCTGACCGGGCAACTGACGCGGTTGGCGGAGATCACCCGGAACTTTTCCGTGCCGGAAGGCGCCTGCGGAACGTGGCGGGCCCTGGACCAGCTTTGCCGCAAGCTGGATCACGAGCTGCGCGAGCACATGCACCTGGAGGACACGGTCCTCTTCCCGCACTTCGTCGGCGCGCCACAGGCCGCTGATCAGAAATCCAGGATCTCGACCAACGCCCCGGTCTCGCTCGCCGGGTCGCTGGGGCGGCGGCGGATCAGCACATCGCTCAGGACCAGGGCCTTTTGGGCCGAAGAGTCCTGATCACCGATCGGCTCGACGCCGCCCTGGGTTCGTCGTCCGCGGACGAAGGTCTCGCGATCACCGCAGGGGCCCAGCGAGCCGGTCAGAGCCACGGAGCGCCAGTCCGTCGCCGCGGCCGATCCCAGTCCGGCGAGGCCCGCGATCAGCGGGGCCAGGAAAAGTCGCGCGGTGACCAGGGCCGAGGTCGGATTGCCCGGCAGGCCGACGACCAGGGCGCCCGACGCCCGCCCGATCCAGATCGGCTTCCCCGGCTTGATGGCCACCTTCGAGAAGATCGGTTGCAGATCCAGCGGCGCGAACATCGCCTTGGCGAAGTCGCGTTCGCCCACCGAGGCGCCGCCGGTCACGACGACCACGTCGGCCCGACCGACCGCCGAGCGGGCCGCCTTCTCCAGCGTCGGCAGATCATCGCCCAGGCGCCAGCGATCGACCACCTTGCCCCCCCAGGCGCGAACCAGCGAGGCGACGCCGAAGGACACGCTCTCGGGGATCCCGGGCCGAAGCTTGGAGGGGCGTCCCGGCTCGTCGAGCTCCTCGCCGGTGCTGATGATCAGGACCCTGGGGCGAGAAATCACCGACACCCGCGCCAGGTCGGCCGCCGCGGCCGCCACCATGCGCTGAGCGTTGAGCCGAACGCCGGGCTCGACGAGAACGTCTCCCGCCGCGAAGTCGGAGCCGGGCGCGCGCAGATTGCGGCCGCCCCGGGGTGTTTGCAGGAACACCGCCCGAGGCCCTTCACGCCGGACCTCTTCCTGGATGACCACCCGATCGGTTCCGATCGGCGCGGTCGCGCCGGTGAAGATGCGCACGCAGGAGCCGGGCGCCATAACGCCGTCGAAGGCCTGGCCTGCATAGGCTTCACCGATGACGGCCAGACGCACGGGCGCCTCGGCCAGGTCGTCGTCGCGCGCGGCGTAGCCGTCCATGGCCGAGACGTCGGTGGCCGGCGAGGTGCGGCGGGCGACGATCGGCTTGGCCAGGATTCGGCCGTCGGCCAGGGCCAGGCCGACGGTTTCGTGGGGCAGGGCCTGCGCCAGATCGGCGACGAGCGCCGAGGCTTGCTCGAAGCTGATCAACTGCAAAGGCCCCGATAGCGGGGGATCTGGCCGACCAGCGAACAGGGCTTGAAGCGGCTGTCCAGCTCCTGGCCCAGCACCAGGTCCCAGGCGTCCTTGCAGGCGCCGGTCGAGCCCGGCACGCAGAACACGAAGGTCTCGCCGATCTGGCCGGCCAGGGCGCGGGACTGCAGGGTCGCGACCCCGACCGTGCCCTGGCTGGCCTGATGGAACACCACCGAAAAGCCGTCCATGGTCCGACGGAACAGCGGTTGCAGGGCCTCGGGCGTGACGTCGCGTGGCGCGAAGCCCGTGCCGCCGGTGGTCAGGATGACGTCGACCGCCTCGTCGTCGGCCCAGGCCCGGACCTGGCGGCGGATGGCTTCCACCTCGTCGGGCACGATGATCCGTCCGACCAGGCCGTGACCGGCGGCGGTCAGGCGATCGGCCAGCAGGGCGCCCGAGGTGTCGGTGTCGAGGTTGCGGGTGTCGGAAATGGTCAGGACGGCGATGTTGAGCGGGTAGAAGGGCAGGCGCTCGTCGATGCCGGGCTTGCGACTCTTCACGGCCGGCGGGGCGTCATCCATGGTCAACCTCCTGAGAACATCGACAGGAAGGCCACTTCCTGTCCGGAACCGATCCAGGCTGCTCCGCCGACGACCATGTGATCGATCGCCGTCCGCAGGCCGCGCTCGGCCAGGGCTTCGGCGCCGCCTTCGACCTGGTCGGCGAGGCGGGCCTTGAACCATGGCAGCGAACAGCCGCCGGCGGGGATTTCCACGGTCGCCGTGCGGCCGAAATGGTCTGCGATCTTACCGAAGAAGCGGACCTGGACGGACCCGGTCAAGCCGGGGGACGACGTCAAGTTTTGAAGCACGAAAGACCTCGATCGCTGTCGGCCTGATTGGCGGATGGGATTTACACCGGTCGCGAGGTGGGCCGATTGTCCCATATCAAGCGGCCGGATATGTCGCAGGGCCGTTTCGGCGGGGACTAGGTCGATGAAGTCGCCGGCGGCGCCAGGTCCGACGCCGCGGGCTCGCCGTTGTGGGTGAAGACAGGGCGTGCGCCCTGGGATTTGACGCCCTTCAGCTTGGCCATCCAGGTTCGCAGGCGACTGGGCGCCGCGTCTTCGGCGGCCGCGGTCGCCTCGACCCGCTTCACCTCGGGCACGTAGCGGCGCACGATAGTCTCGATGCTCGTCTTCAGGGTCATTTGCGACGAAGGGCAGCCCCCGCAGGCGCCGCGCATCTCGATCCACAGCACGCCGGTGTCCGGATCGAAGCGATCAAACACCACGTCGCCGCCGTCGCGGGCGACGCCGGGACGGACATAGAGCCCCAGGACGCCCAGGATCTCATCCTCGATTTCGCCGCCGCTGATCGCCGTGGACGGCGCCGATCCGATCACGGCCGGCGCGCCGCTGGCGAGGTGATCGGCCAGGGCGGCGATCGCCTCGAGACGAAGGACGCTCCACGGCGGGCCGTCCGGCGCTCGCGTCACGGTGACAAAGTCGTGGGCGATGAAGACGCCGTCGACGGCGGGCAATTCGAACAGACGGTCCGCGAGCGGCGACCGGCCGGCCTGGTGATCGACGCGACGAAACGCCTGGGCCGGATCAGACGTCACCACGCAGTGCGGAATGAACTTCATGGCCGCGGGATTGGGCGTCTGTTCGGTCAGGATGAACATGCGGGCCTTGCTTCCCTGTTCGTGGCGTCCGGAACCAAGGCGGGCGTCGGCCGCGACGGCGGGTCGGTCAGACTATAACATGTATCATAAATACATATTATAACTCAATCCCGCTCGCCTCAGTCCAGGCCCAGTTTCCGGGCGATCGCGGCCCATGGGACCAGCTTGAAGTTCTGGTTCTCCGGCGGCGAGACGTTGCGGCCGTCCTGGGCGATGAAGGCTCCGCCCTCCAGACCCGCGCCCAGCGAGGCGCTGGTGACCTCCAGGCCGTCGGTTTCGGAGATGCCGTCGACGCCGCTCGCGCCGTCGGCGATCACGGCGAAGCTGCCGACATAGGCGTTGTCGCCCTCGCGTTTGAACAGAGCGTAGCTGTTGTTGCCCTGGCTGGAGACCACCAGATAGCCCTTGCCCGCGGCTTGCGCGTAGAGCCCCACGCCTTCCAGGTCGTCCTTCAGGGCGGGGTTGTCCTTCACATGGATGACGGCGGTCCGGGCCACGCCGGTCGAAGGTTCGGCGCCCAGCTTCCACAGCGCGACGTCTTCCTCGGCGACATAGAGCTTGCCGGTCTCGTCGTCCGCGACGCAGCCCTCGGTCTGGGTTTCGAACTTGACGTCGCGCACAGCCTCGGCGCGGACCTTGCCGGCCGGGGTGGGGACCAGCTTCCACTGGCGGACCAGGCCGTCGGGATCGCTGATGAACACGAAGGTCGCGCCCTTTCGGTTGCGGTACATGCACAGGCCATAGGGGTCCGACAGGCCCGTGGCCTGGACGCCGTCGGCGACGCTGGTCAGCAGTCGAGTGTCGGGATCGATCGTGTAGATCGCGATGGCCTTGTGGGTGCGGTCGCTGGCCGTGACCAGGGTGACGCTCTTGCCGCCCAGCTTGAAGCCCTGGCGCAGGTCGACATTGTTCATCTTGCCGTCGGGCAGGTACTGCAGCGGCTTGCCCGCCAGGTCGTAGACCAGCATGCCGCCTTTCTTGTCGGTGGCGATGATGGCGCTTTTGCCGGGATCGGTCGGGTGGACGTAGATGGCCGGATCGTCGGCCGCGTCGCCGCCGTGGTCGACGGGCTGGGTTTCCATCGTCGCCGTGACCAGGGCCAGCTTGCTGGCGGCGACGACCGGCGCATCGTCGCCGGGCGAGACGTTCAGGGCGGCGGCGACGTCCTTCCACGACAGCACCTGGGTGTTGGCCCCGGCCTTGCGGTCGTCGGTGACCAGCAGGGCGCCGGCCGGCAGGCCCGGACCGACGGGCGCGCGCAGACCAAACAACCCCGACGGCCCCTGCAGCACGTCCGCGCCATTGGCCTGGATGCGGAACGCGCCCAGGAACCGGTCATCGGCGTTGCGGTCATAGACGTTGTAATCGCCGGCGTCGGCATTGGCCGCCACCAGGTAGTTTCCCTGCGGGCCGCCGTTCAGGACAGCCAGGCCGCCGACCTCGCCCTTGATGCGGCCCAGGCGGTTGATGTCGATCACGGTCGCCACGGCCTCGGCTTCCGGGTCGGCGTCGTAACGCCAGATCCCGACGGCCTGCTGGGCGATATAGAGCACGCCGCTGGCGTCGTCGGCGACGCAGTACTTGGCCTCGGACGACAGGTGGAGGCGGCGAACGATGCGGCCGTCCAGCTTGCCGTCGGCGGCCTGGAACAGCAGCCACTGGTCCAACTGGCCCTCGCCGCCCAGGGTGAAGGCGTAGAGCGCGCCGTCGCGGGGGCTCTTGTGCAGACACAGGCCTTCGCCGGCATAGCCCAGGGTCAGGGGGCGGGCGTCGACGCCGGCGGCGGCGCCGCTGGCGAAGTCGTAGCGCGACAGGCGCAGGCGGCCGTCCTTGCGGTCCAACACCGCGATCAGGTCGCCGCGCACATCGACGCCGTAGGTTTCGCCGCCGGGCAGGGCCGAGCGGTGCTGGCCGTCAAGGCCGTAGAACTCCAGCCCGCCCAGCTCGCCGGTGGCGGCGATGACGCTTTTGGCCGGGTCGGCCGCGTTGTAGAGCAGGGCCGAGGCGTTGGCGCCGCCTTGCGCGGTGGGGACCGTCGCGCCGACCGGCGCGACGCTGGCCGTCTGGGCGCCAGCGGTCTGGGCCAGAGCAGGGGCGGCGATCAGCAAGGCTAGGGCGCTGGCGGCGGCGAAGGTGGCGCGGCGATGGATCATGTGGTCCCCTGATGTCGCATCTCAAATCGTGCGACTTGGCTAGAGCGGTCGCCCTGACGCCCCGCTGACGAAATCGGGCCGGGCGTCAAAAATTGCACTAAAAATTCCAATTTAGTTGCCAAATAGAATATCCATTCGTACAACCCGGTCAACAACATGTCGCCAAGGGTGAGCGGCGAGGGAGGCGTTATGGCGAGACTTCGAAACGCATTGATGACGGCCGCGATGATCGCCGCGCCCCTGATCGCGACTGGGATCGCCAGCCCGGCGGCCGCCGCTTCGAGCGGCGGTCCGACCGGCGACCTGAAGCTTGAGCGCGTGGTCATGCTGATGCGCCACAGCGTCCGTCCACCGACCAAATCGCCCGCCACGCCGGAAGGCACGACCGCCCAGCCCTGGTCGACCTGGACCACGCCGTTCGGCGAGTTGACCCCGCATGGGATCGAAGGCGCGCGGCTGATGGGCGCCTACAACCGCACCTTCCTGGCCTCTCGGGGGCTGATCCCCAACGCCGGCTGCGCGCCCAAGGGCGAGATCGTGGTCTGGGCCAGCGGCAAGTCCCGCGCCATCAAGACCGCCGAGTCGTTCGTCGACGGCCTGCAGGCCGGCTGCGGGCTCGTGGTCGATCATCCCGTGACCGAGGACAACGATCCGGTCTTCCATCCGGCCGAGGGCATCGACGGCGCCGTCGCGCTGAAGGCCGCTCAGCGCCAAAAGCCCGGCGTCGCGGCCGAAGCGCGCGTCCATGCCGAGGACTTCGCGGTCCTGCAGAAGGTGCTGGGCTGCGACCTGGCCACCAAGGCCGGCTGCGACATCGCCAAGCGGCCGTCTTCGCTGAAGGGCAACAAAGGCGACAGCCCCGACCTGGAAGGCGCGCTGTCGATCGCCTCGACCGGCGGCCAGACCGTCCTGCTGGAATATGTCGAGGGCAAGCCGATGAACGAAGTCGGTTGGGGGCGCGCCTCCAAGGCGGACATCCAGGCCATGCTCCGCTTCCATCCGGTGAAGTTCAACTACGAGGTCGGCGCGCCCTATATCGCCGAGCGCTACGCCGCCCCGATCGCCAAGCGCGTGCTGTCTGCGCTGAACGGCGAGGCCGATACGGGCCGTCTGACCCTGCTGGTCGGCCACGACACCAACATCGCCGCCCTGCGAGCCTTCTTCGGCGCCCACTTCACCGCCGCCGACTATCCTCGGGACGATCCGCCGCCCGGCGGCGCCATGGGCTTCGAACTGCTGAAGGACGGGGGCGGCCAGGCTTTCGTCCGAGCCTTCTACACGGCCCAGAGCATGGACCAGCTGCGCGAGCTGCAGCCGCTGACCGCCGGCAACCCGCCGGCCTTCTCTTACCTTCCGATCCCGGGCTGCGGCGTGAAGGGCGACGCCACGGTCTGTCCGCTGGAGACCTTCCAGAAGATCGTCGGCGGCAAGCTGGCGAACCCGGCGAAGAACTGAACCTTTCGATCTTGGTGCAACTGAAAGCGGCGGCCTTCGCGAGAGGGCCGCCGTTCCTTTTGCGTCCTGGGTCGAGGGCTTGGCGGGGCGGGCGAGGGGGCCGCGGATTGCAAAACGACAAGGGGCCGCACGGTTTTCGCCGTGCGGCCCTCATGCGTTTGGCGAGGGGGAAGGGCGTCTAGAGCTTCACGACCTGGCCGGTGCGCGCCGACTGGCCCGCGGCCTCCGCCAAGGCCAGGGCCTCGACGCCGTCGGCATAGCCCACCGACGGCAGCTCATCCCCGCGCAGGATTCCCGCGAAATGCGCCATCTCGCGGCGATAGGCCTCGGCGTAGCGATCCAGGAAGAAGTTCTGGAAGCTGTCGCTGGCCGCGCCGGCTTCGCCCCACACAGAGACGGTGCTTTCCATGACGTTGTCGGCCCGCACCAGGCCCTTGGCGCCGAAGGCCTCGATGCGCTGGTCGTAGCCGTAGCCGCTGCGGCGGCTGTTGCTGATCACGCAGATCTTGCCCGAGGCGGTGCGCAGCAGGATCTTGGCGGTGTCGACGTCGCCGGCCTCGCCGATGGCCGGATCGACCAGGCAGCTGGCGGCGGCGAACACCTCGATCACCGGCTCGTCCAGCAGCCAGCGGGCCATGTCGAAGTCGTGGATGGCCATGTCCTTGAACAGGCCGCCCGAAACCTTGACGTAGGACACCGGCGGTGGGGCCGGGTCGTGGCTGGTGATATGCACCGTCTCCAGCGCGCCCACGACGCCGCTGGTCAGGCGCGTCTTCAGGCCCTGGAAGTTGGGGTCGAAGCGGCGGTTGAAGCCCAGGAACAGCTTGACGTCCTTGCCGCCCAGCAGACCTTGCGCCGAGCGGGCTCGGGCCAGGTCCAGGTCGATCGGCTTTTCGCAGAACACCGCCTTGCCCGCCGCCACGGCCTTCAGGCAGTAGTCGAGGTGGGTGTCGGTTGAACTGGCGACGATCACGCCGGCGACCGCGGAATCGTTCAGGGCGGTCTCGAGGTCCGTGACGGTCGCGCCGGTCTCGGCGGCCAGGCCGTCGGCGGCCGCGGCGACCGGATCGACCACGTATTTGAGCCGCAGGCCGGGCTGGCCGCCGACGTTCTTGGCGTGGATGCGGCCGATGCGGCCGGCGCCCAGGATGGCGATGTCGTGCATGGGAACCTCGATACTCTCTAAAGTCGGACGGGGGCGCCGGTCGTCGCCGAGCGGGCGGCGGCTTCGGCCAGTTCCAGGGAGGCGACGCTGGCGGCGAAGCCTGTTTCGGGCGCGGCCTTGCCTTCCAGAATGTCGGCGAAATGGTCCATCTCGGCGGCGTAGGCGCCGGCATAGCGGTCGATGAAGGCGTAGGGGAACCTGTCGGCCAGCGCGCCGGTCTGGCCCCACACCGACACGGCGGTGTTGGTCAGGTTGTCGACCCGAGCCGCGCCCCTGGAGCCGAAGGCCTCGATGCGCTGGTCGTAGCCATAGCCGCTGCGGCGGCTGTTGCTGATCATGCACAGGCGGCCCGAGGCGGTGGTCAGCACGACCTTGGCGGTGTCGACGTCGCCCAGGCGGCCGATCTCCGGATCGATCAGGCAACTGGCCCAGGCGAACACCTCGACCGGTCGTTCGCCCATCAGCCAGGGGGCCAGGTCGAAGTCATGGATGGTGAAGTCCTTGAACAGGCCGCCGCTGGTCGGGATGAAGGCCGGAGGCGGGGCGGCCGGGTCGTGGTTGACGATGTGCAGGCTTTCCAGCTTGCCGATCTCGCCGCTGTCGATCTTGGCCTTCAGGGCCTGGTAGTGCGGGTCGAAGCGGCGGTTGAAGGCCACGAACAGCTTGCCATCGGCCTTGTCGAGTTCGCCCGAGGCGGCCAGCAGACGGGCCAGGTCCAGGTCCAACGGCTTTTCGCAGAACACGATCTTGCCCGCCCGGAGGGCGGACAGCGCATTGTCCAGATGCGCGTCGGTCGAGCTGGCGACGATGATCCCCTTGATGTCCGGATCGGCCAGCACCTCCTCGAAGCGGGCCAGTCGTGCGCCGAGCGCCTGGGCCAACGGGCCGGCGACGTCGGGGCGGGGATCGACCAGGGCGACCAGATCCAGGCGGGGATTGGCGGCGGCGTTGCGGGCATGGATCGCCCCCATCCGCCCCGCGCCCAGTTGAGCCACCTTGATCATGTCCGTCACTCCCCGACGTGGCGGCGCTCTCCGGGCCCCGTCCACCCTGCTGTAATATGGAACAAAAATTCCTTCCAGATAGAAAGTGGAATGTCGGGGCGAATCTAGTGCGTTTGTGTTCGCGCGCGGAACGGATATTCTAAATTCAAAGCGATCATATCGAGGGACCGATGGACGAAGCGACCCCGGCGTTGGAAACCGCGCCGAAGACGGCCGAGGAGCTGCGCGCGGCGATTCTCGAGCGCTACGACTCGCTAAGCAAACGCCTGCAGCAGATCGCTCGCTATGTGCTGGACGAGCCCAACGAGATGGCGCTGGAGACCCTGGCGGTGATCTCCGAGCGTTGCGGCGTGCAGCCCTCTGCCATCGTCCGTTTCGCCAAGAGCTTCGGCTATCCCGGGGCCAGCCAGATGCAGCGGCTGTTCCGCGACGGTCTGCTGTCGGGGCATGCGGCCCTGGGCTACGGCGAGCGGGTGCGTCACTTCAACGAGGCGGTGGCCAAGAAGCCCGAGGGCGGGGCGGACGTGCTGGCCGAGTTCGTCGAGGGCAACACCCTGGCGCTGCAGAACCTGGCCCAGACGGTCAGCGAAGACGACATGGCCCACGCCGTGAAGATGATCGACAAGGCCGAGACGGTCTATGTGGTCGGCTTCCGTCGCTCGTTCCCGGTGGCCTCCTATCTGGCCTACTCGCTGCAACAGGTGAACAAGCGCACCCTGTTCATCGACGGCGTGGCGGGCCTGACCAAGCAGCAGGTCCAGACCATCGGCCCCAAGGACGTGCTGATCGCCGTCAGCTACCACCCCTATGCCGAGGAGACGATCCAGGCGGTCGAGATGGCGGCGGCGCGCGGGGCGGCGATCCTGTCGATCAGCGACAGCCTGGTCAGCCCGATCGCCAAGCCGGCCAGCCTGGTGCTGCACGTGCGCGAATCGGAGGTGCGGACCTTCCGCTCGCTGGCCGCGTCGATCTGCCTGGCCCAGGCCCTGGTCATCGGATTCGCCTTCGAGAGCTCGCGGGCCAAGGGACGCTCGGCCAAGGCCGCCAAGCCGGGTTGAACGACCTGTTCCATTTTGCCGTCAAAATGAAATGGATATTGCAAGCGTTCCAGAGTTAGAATATGCGTTACATATCGCCGGTGAGCAGCCGGCTCCAAGTGACGTGGAACTGGCATGGCGCAGGACGCTAAAATTCTCGATCTGATCGCCGTGGGCCGGTCCAGCGTGGATCTCTACGGCCAGCAGATCGGCGGCCGGCTGGAGGACATGGCGTCGTTCGCCAAGTACCTGGGCGGCAGTCCGACCAACACCGCCTCGGGCGGCGCGCGCCTGGGTCTGAAGACCGGTCTGCTGACCCGAGTGGGCGCCGACCACATGGGCCGTTTCATTCGCGAACAACTGGCCCGCGAGGGCGTGGACGTGTCCGGGGTTCTGACCGACCCCGAGCGTCTGACCGCCCTGGTCATCCTGGGCATCCGCGACCGGGTCAATTTCCCGCTGATCTTCTATCGCGAGAACTGCGCCGACATGGCGTTGGAGGCGGGCGACGTCGACGAGACCTGGTTCGCCCAGGCCGGGGCCGTGCTGATCAACGGCACCCATCTGTCCCAACCCAACGTCTACGCGGCCAGCCTGAAGGCGGCCAAGACGGTCAAGGCCGCCGGCGGCCGGGTCGCCTTCGACATCGACTACCGCCCGGTGCTGTGGGGGCTGACCGGCAAGGACGCGGGCGAGAACCGTTTCGTCGAGAACCAGGACGTCACCCGCAAGCTGCAGGAGGTTCTGACCCTCTGCGACCTGATCGTCGGCACCGAGGAAGAAATCCACATCCTGGGCGGCGCGACCGACACCATCGCCGCCCTGCGCGAGATCCGGAAGGGCTCGGACGCCTTGCTGGTCTGCAAGCGTGGTCCCGAAGGCTGCGTCGCCTTCCCGGGCGCGATCCCCGACAGCTTGAACGAGGGCGTCAGCGCTCGCGGCTTCAAGGTCGAGGTGTTCAACGTGCTGGGGGCAGGGGACGCCTTCATGGCCGGCTTCCTGCGCGGCTGGCTGCGCCATGAAAGCCTCGAGACCTGCTGCGAGTGGGGCAACGCCTGCGGGGCCATCGTCGTTTCGCGCCACGGCTGCGCCCCGGCCATGCCGACCTGGATCGAGCTGGAGCAGTTCCTGAGCGAGCGCGAACGGCCGTTCCGCCTGCGCGAGGACGCCGACCTGGAGCACACACACTGGGCCACTACCCGCCAGGGCGTCCATGACGAGTTGACGGTGCTGGCCATGGACCACCGCAGCCAGTTCGAGGACCTGATCGCCGAGACCGGCGGCGACGTCGCGCGCATTCCGCATTTCAAGACCCTGGCCCTGCGCGCCGTCGAGGTCGTGGCCGGCGGCGACCACCGGTTCGGCGTGCTGCTGGACGGCCGTTTCGGCTTCGACGCCCTGGCCCTGGCCGCCGACCGTCCGTACTGGATCGGTCGTCCGATCGAGTTGCCCAAATCTCGGCCGCTGGCGTTCGAGAGCTCGGCCGACGTGGCCACAGAACTGGCCGAATGGCCGCTGAACCACGTGGTCAAGTGCCTGGTCTTCTATCACCCCGACGACGAGATCGAGCTGCGCGAGCGCCAGGAGCGCCAGCTGCTTCGCCTGTTCGACGCCTGCCGCAAGACCCGTCACGAACTGCTGGTCGAGGTGATCCTGCCCAAGGGCATGGAGGGCGACTCCCACACCGTCGCCCGGGCCATCCGCCGGCTCTACGCCATCGGCGTGCGGCCGGATTGGTGGAAGCTGGAGCCTGTCGCCGATCCGGCCGCCTGGCGGGAGATCGAGCAGGCGATCGTTGAGAACGACCCCCTGTGCCGGGGGGTCGTGCTGCTGGGCCTGTCGGCGCCGGAGGCCGAACTGCTAGCTTCCTTCGAAGTCGCCGCCCGCTTCCCGATCATCAAGGGCTTCGCCGTGGGACGGACCATCTTCTACGATGTCGCCCGCGAGTGGCTGAGCGATCGCCTGGACGACGCCGCCGCCGTCGAGGCGTTGGCCGGCAAGCTTACGGTTCTGGTCGAGGCCTGGCGGCGGGCCCGCGCCGCAGTGGAGAAGGCCGCGTAATGGCTACTGTTCGTCTCACCGCCGCCCAGGCGACCGTTCGCTGGCTGAGCCAGCAACATGTCGAGACCCGCCAGGGCGTCATCCCGTATTTCGCCGGGGTCTGGGCGATCTTCGGCCACGGCAACGTCGCCGGCCTCGGTGAAGCCTTGCACGGCGTCCGCGACGTGCTGCCGACGTACCGGGCCCACAACGAGCAGGGCATGGCCCATGCCGCCATCGCCTTCGCCAAGCAGTCGCGGCGCGAGCGGGCCATGGTCTGCACCACCTCGATCGGCCCTGGCGCGACCAACATGGTCACCGCCGCGGCCCTGGCCCACGTCAACCGCCTGCCGGTGCTGTTCCTGCCCGGCGACGTCTACGCCAGCCGCCGGCCGGACCCCGTCTTGCAACAGGTCGAGGACTTCGGCGACGGCACGATCAGCGCCAATGACTGCTTCAAGCCGGTGTCGCGCTATTTCGACCGCATCGTGCGGCCCGAGCAGATTCTGGACGCCCTGCCACGCGCGCTGGCCACGATGCTGGACCCGGCGACCTGCGGTCCGGCGACCCTGGCCTTCTGCCAGGATGTCCAGGCCGAGGCCTTCGACTATCCGCAAGCCTTCTTCGAGAGGCGCGTCTGGCGCATCCGCGCGCCGCGGCCCGATCCGCGCGAGCTGGACGATCTGGTCGGCCTGATCAAGGCCGCCAAGGCGCCCCTGATCGTGGCCGGGGGCGGGGTGCTCTACGCCCGCGCCGAGGCGACCCTGGCGGCCCTGGCCTTCGACACCGGTCTGCCGGTCGCCGAGACGCAGGGCGGCAAGGGCGCTCTGGTCTGGGATCATCCGCGCAATCTGGGCAGCATCGGCGTCACCGGTTCGTCGGCCGCCAACGCCGCCGCCGAGGCCGCCGACCTGATCGTCGGGATCGGCACGCGGCTGCAGGACTTCACCACCGGCTCGCGGACCCTGTTCGGCGCGCCGGGCCGCAAGCTGGTCCAGGTCAATGTCGCCCCGCACGACGCCCACAAGCACGGCGCGCTCAGCGTGGTTGGCGACGCCGGCGCGGTGACCGCCGCCCTGGCCGAGCGGCTGGACGGCTGGAAGGCCCCCGCCGCCTGGGCGGAAGAGACCGCTGGCCGCATCGCCGGCTGGAACGCCATCTTCGACGCAGCCACGGCGCTCGACGACCGTGCCCTGCCAACCGACGCCCAGGTGCTGGGCGCGGTGTCGCGCGCGGCGTCCGACAACGCGGTGGTGGTCTGCGCGGCCGGCGGCCTGCCGGGCGAACTGCACAAGCTGTGGCGCACCCAGCAGCCCGGCGGCTACCACGTCGAGTACGGGTTCTCGTGCATGGGCTACGAGATCGCCGGCGCCGTGGGCGTCAAGATGGCCGCGCCGGACCGCGAGGTCCACGTGATGGTCGGCGACGGCAGCTACCTGATGCTCAATTCCGAACTGGCCACCTCGGTGATGTTGGGGACCAAGCTGATCGTCACGGTCCTCGACAACCGAGGCTATGGCTGCATCAACCGGCTGCAGGCCGCGACCGGCGGCGCGCCGTTCAACAATCTGCTGGCCGACACCCACCATCTGACCCTGCCCGACATCGACTTCGCCGCCCATGCCAAGAGCCTGGGCGCACGGTCGGAGAAGGCGGCCAATCTGCCGGAGCTGGAGGCGGCGCTGCAACGCGCCAAGGCCAGCGACCGGACCTATGTCGTGGTCATCGACACCGATCCCGTGCCGACCACCGAAGGCGGCGGCGCGTGGTGGGACGTGGCGGTGCCCGAGGTCTCGGTGCGCCCCGCCGTCAAGGCGGCTCGGGAAGACTACGAAAACAAGATCAAGCAACAGCGTACGGGAGACTGACGCCATGACCATCCGTTTCGGCGTGAGCCCCATCGCCTGGATCAACGACGACATGCCCGAGCTGGGCGGCGACACGCCGCTGGCCAGCGTCCTGGCCGACTGCCAGGCGATCGGCTTCGAGGGCGTCGAGCTGGGCGGGGTGTTTCCCCGTGATCCGGCGGTGCTGAAGCCGCTGCTCGACAGCTACGGACTGGCCCTGGTCGGCGGCTGGTACAGCGGCAACCTGCTGGTCCAGTCGGCCGACGACGAGATCGCCGCCCTGCAGAAGCACCTGGCCCTGCTCAAGGCCATGGGCAGCACGGTCTTCGTCCACGCCGAGACCAGCAACGCCATCCACGGCGACAAGTCCAAGGCCCTGTCGGCTACGCCGCGCCTGGACGCCGAGGGCTGGAAGGAGTTCGGCGCGCGCCTGACCAAGGTGGCCGACTACATCCAGGCCCAGGGCTTGAGGTTCGCCTACCACCACCACCTGGGCACAGTGGTCGAGCGGCCAGAGGACCTGGAGGCCTTCCTGGCCAATACCGGTCCGTCGGTGGGCCTGACCGTCGACACCGGCCACGCGGCGCTGGGCGGCCTGGACCCGGTGGCGATGATCCGCAGCTATCCGCACCGCGTCGCCCACGTGCATTGCAAGGACATCCGCAGCGAGGTGTTCCGCAAGGTGATCTCGCGCGGCGGCGGCAGCTTCCTGGACGGCGTGTTGGCCGGCATGTTCACCGTGCCCGGCGACGGCTACCTGGACTACGGAGCGGTGATGCAGGCCCTGGCCGAGATCGGCTATTCGGGCTGGATCATCGTCGAGGCCGAACAGGATCCGGCCATCGCCAATCCCCGCGAATATGGCGAGATCGGCCTGGCGACCCTCAAGAAGGAAGCCGCGGCGGCCGGCCTGAGGGCGGCGTGAGGTCATGACCAATCTCCTCGTCCGCCCCCACGCGCCCGACGCTTCGGGCTCGGTGCTTGAAGTCACGCCCCAGAGCGCCGGCTGGAGCCATGTCGGCTTCAAGGTCGTCAAGTTGGCGCAGGGCCAGTCGCTGGGCGGCGGCGATGTTGATCGCGAGACCTGCCTGGTGGTGATGAGCGGCACGGCGAGCGTCACCGTCGGCGGACAGGATTTTGGCGCGATCGGCGGCCGGAGCAGCGTCTTCGAGGACGCGGCGCCCGGCGCGGTCTACGCCCCGGCCGGCGCGGCCTTCACGGTCATCGCGGTCACTCCGGTCGAACTGGCGCTGTGCTCGGCGCCGGGCAAGCCCGGTTTGCCGCCGCGGCTGATCGCGGCCGGCGACATGCCGCGCGAGGTGCGCGGGCGGGGGACCAATGTCCGTCACGTCCGCAACATCCTGCCCGAGACCGCTCCGGCCGAAGGCTTGCTGGTGGTCGAGGTCATCACCCCCGGCGGCCACTGGTCCAGCTATCCGCCGCACAAGCACGACACCGCGACCGACGGCGAGGAGACCGCGCTGGAGGAGACCTACTATCACCGCCTGAACCCGCCGCAGGGCTTCGCCTTCCAGCGCGTCTACACCGACGACCGGAGCCTCGACGAGACCGTCTGCGTGCAGGACGGCGACGTCGTGATGGTGCCGCGCGGCTATCACCCGGTCGGAGCCCCTCACGGCTACGACCTCTACTACCTCAATGTCATGGCCGGTCCGCACCGCAAGTGGATCTTCCGCAACGACCCGGCCCACGACTGGATCGCCCGCAAGGCCTGATCGGCTAGCTACAAAGAAGGAGCGCGTCATGCGCAGCATTCCCCACTTCGTCGGCGGTCGCGCCGTCGAGGGTACGTCCGGCCGCTTCGGCGACGTCTTCGATCCCAACACCGGCCAGGTGCAGGCGCGCGTCGCCCTGGCGACCAAGAGCGAACTGGACGCGGCCATCGCCGACGCCGCCGCCGCCCAGCCGGCCTGGGCCGCGACCAATCCCCAGCGCCGCGCGCGGGTGATGTTCGAGTTCGTGCGGCTGCTCAACGCGCACATGGACGAGCTGGCCCGCCTGCTGTCGTCCGAGCACGGCAAGGTCATCGCCGACGCCAGGGGTGACATCATGCGTGGTCTGGAAGTAATTGAATTTGCTTGCGGAATTCCGCACCTGCTGAAGGGCGAATATACGCAGGGCGCCGGCCCGGGGATCGACGTCTATTCGATGCGCCAGCCCCTGGGCGTCGTGGCGGGCGTCACCCCGTTCAACTTCCCGGCCATGATCCCGATGTGGATGATGGGACCGGCCATCGCCAGCGGCAACGCCTTCATCCTCAAGCCGTCGGAGCGCGATCCGTCGGTGCCGGTGCGCCTGGCCGAGTTGATGATCGAGGCCGGTCTGCCGCCGGGGATCCTCAACGTCGTGCACGGCGACAAGGACTGCGTCGAGGCGATCCTCGACCACCCGACCATCAAGGCCGTCAGCTTCGTCGGCTCGTCCGACATAGCCCAATCGGTGTTCTCGCGGGCCGGGGCCAACGGCAAGCGGGTGCAGGCCATGGGCGGCGCCAAGAACCATGGGATCGTCCTGCCCGACGCCGACCTTGACCAGGCGGTGGCCGACATCATCGGCGCCGCCTACGGCTCGGCCGGCGAGCGCTGCATGGCCCTGCCGGTGGTCACGCCGGTCGGCGAGAAGACCGCCGTCGCCTTGCGCGAGAGGCTGATCGCGGCGATCGGCGGACTTCGCGTCGGGATCAGCACCGACAAGGACGCCCACTACGGCCCGGTGGTCAGCGCCGCCCACAAGGCGCGGATCGAAAGCTACATCCAGATGGGCGTCGACGAGGGCTCGGAGCTGGTGGTCGACGGCCGCGGATTCACTCTGCAAGGTCACGAGGACGGCTTCTTCGTCGGCCCGACCCTGTTCGACCACGTCAAGCCGAGCATGCGGTCCTACCAGGACGAGATTTTCGGCCCGGTGCTGCAGATCGTCCGGGCCGAGAGCCTGGCCGAGGCCATCCAACTGCCCTCGCGCCATCAGTACGGCAACGGCGTGGCGATCTTCACGCGCAATGGCGACGCCGCCCGCGAGTTCGCCGACCAGGTCGAGATCGGCATGGTCGGGATCAACGTGCCGATCCCCGTGCCGGTGGCCTATCACAGCTTCGGCGGCTGGAAGCGTTCGGGCTTCGGCGACCTCAATCAGTACGGCCTGGATGGCGTGCGGTTCTACACCCGCACCAAGACCGTCACCCAGCGCTGGCCCAAGGGCGGGGCCGTGCTGGACCAGAGTTTCGTCATTCCGACGATGTGACTTCGGGCTCCTCCCCCCGAACGAGAGCGCTCCTGCGTGCGCTGAACTGGGCCTCGAACCTCCGGGTTTGGGGCCCTTCTTTTCAGGGCGTTCCAGATCGTTCTCGAAGTAGAAAAAATCTTCCATTCTAAATCGAAATGAAATAGCCTGTTCGGACAGAGGTCGACGATGGCGCCGCTTGAAGCGTCGCGGGAACCGGGGAGACGATCCGCATCATGACCGCCTTGCTGAAGTTCTTCGCGCCCGGGCCCGACGCGCCGCTGCTTGGCGACCAGGGCGCGATCGACACGCTCTACAAGCGCCATCGCTTCCGGATCATGGTGGCCATCACCTTGGGCTACGGCCTGTCCTATACCTGCCGCCTGGCCCTGGGCATGGTCAAGAAGCCGCTGATCGACGCGGGGATCTTCTCGCCAACCGAGCTGGGTCTGATCGGCTCGGCCCTGTTCTACACCTACGCCTTCGGCAAGCTGACCAACGGCTTCCTGGCCGACCACGCCAACATGAAGCGGTTCTTCGCCTTCAGCGTGCTGATCTCGGCGATCGCCAACATCGGCATGGGCTTCTCGACCACCGTCGCCCTGTCGGCGGTGCTGTGGGGCCTGAACGGCTGGTTCCAGAGCTTCGGCGCGCCGGCCGGCGTGGTGTCGATGACCCAGTGGTTCTCCAACCGCGAGCGCGGCCGCTACTACGGCATATGGAGCACCGCCCATTCGATCGGCGAGGGCCTGACCTTCGTGGCCGTCGGCGGCGTCGTCGGCGCCCTGGGTTGGCGCTACGGCTTCTGGGCGCCGGCCTTCTGCGGGATCCTGGTGGCGATCGGCAGCTATTTCCTGATCCAGGATCGGCCCCGGACCCTGGGCCTTCCGACCGTCGCCGACTGGCGCAACGACCACTGGCAGGCCGAGAAGCCCAAGTCGGCGGCCGGCAGCACCTTCAAGACCCAGCTTCAGATCCTCAAGATCCCGGCGGTCTGGGCCCTGGCCCTGTCCTCGGCCCTGATCTACGTGACCCGCTACGCGATCAACAGCTGGGGCGTGCTCTATCTGCAGGAGGCGCGGGGCTATTCCCTGGCCCAGGCGGGCGGCATGCTGATGATCAGCACCGCGGCCGGGATTTTCGGGGCCATCGGCTACGGCTTCATCTCCGACAAGCTGTTCAACGCCCGCCGCCCGCCGGCCAACCTGCTGTTTGGCCTGATGGAGCTGGCGGGGCTGGGGATCATCTTCTACGGCCCCAACACCTACCCGGTGCTGATCGCCGGCATGATCCTGTTCGGCCTGGGCATGACGGCCCTGGTCACCTCGCTGGGCGGGCTGTTCGCCACCGACATCTGCCCCAAGCGGGTGGCTGGCGCGGCGATGGGCCTGATCGGCGTGTTCAGCTATCTCGGCGCGGCGATCCAGGAGCAGATCAGCGGCGCCCTGATCGACAAAGGCATGCGCGTCGTCGACGGCGTGCGCCACTACGACTTCGGACCGGCCGTCCTGTTCTGGATCGGCGCCTCGGCCCTGTCCCTGACCCTCGCCACCAGCCTGTGGCGCACGAAGCTGAGAGACTGATCGTGAGCCAGCCTTCCCCCCTGATCCAGACCATGATCGACGCGGCCCGCGCCGCCGGCGACCGCCTGAAGCAGGACTTCGCCGAGATCGCCACCCTGGAGATCAAGCACAAGAACGGCCCCGCCGATCCCTTCACCATCGCCGACGTGCGCGCCGAGCAGACCGTGAAGGCGATCCTGGCGCAGGCCTATCCGGACTATGGCTTTCTGGGTGAAGAGGGCGGCGTCGTGCTGGGCGCCGACGCCTCGCACACCTGGATCTGCGATCCGCTGGACGGCACCGCCAACTTCCTGATCGGATTGCCGATCTGGGCGGTGAACATCGCCCTGGCGCGCGACGGCGAGGTGATCGCCGGGGTGACCTATGTGCCGATGCTGGACGAGCTGTTCCGGGCCGAGGTCGGGCAGGGCGCCTGGCTCAACGACAAGCCGATCAAGGTCTCCAACCGCCAGGGCCTTGAGCAGGCGATCCTGGGCGTGGGCATCCCCTTCATGGGCAAGCCGCGGCAGGAACAGTTCCACGCCGAGATGAAGCGGCTTACGGATCGGGTGTCGGGCGTGCGCCGCCTGGGCGCTGGCGCGGTCGACATGGCCTATGTCGCCTGCGGGCGCTTCGACGCCTATTGGGAACAGAGCGTCAGCGCCTGGGACATGGCGGCGGGCGCGGTCATCGTCCGCGAGGCCGGCGGCGTGGTCACCGACACCTTGGGCCGGCCGCTGGACCTGATGAACGGTACGGTCCTGGCCGTGACGCCGCAGCTGAGCGCCGCCCTGCTGCACGAACTGCGGCCGGTCGAGACCGCCTGACGTTCAACATCCGTAGTCAAACCGCCGTACCGAGCGCTGACCCGGGCGCTCGCGATTCCGCACGCGCCGAAGGACGCGAAGCCGCATGCTTGATCTCGTCACCGTTACGTCCGAGGAGTTCGCCGACCTGCGCGCCAGCCTCCCGGCCATCACCGATCGCTACCTGTTCGACGTGTTCGGGATCAGTGAGTTCACCTGGGTGAAGCTGCGCAAGGGCCTTCCGGTCAAGCGCTCGACCCTGGAACGGGCCTTGGCCAAGCGCGAGCGCTGGCGCGCCATGGGCGGGGCGGGGCGCAAGGCGGCCTAGCCGCCGAACGAGCGCTGCAGGGTCACGCCCGCGAACGCTCCGTGATCCATGCTCCGGGTCTCGATGCGCTTCAGCGGCGCCGCGCCGCGCAGCCCCGCATACCGCTCCCGCCGCCGATCGACCTTGCCGCGGGTCAGGTTGTCGACCTCCAGGCGCAGGTTCCAAGCGGAGGCTGGACGCATCTCGACGAAGGCCGACCAGCGCGCCTCGACCTTGTCGGTGCGCACTTCGTCGAAACGATACTCCTGCTTTTTCTCAGCCAGCACCGCGTCGACGCCCCACCGCATCCTGCGAACGGTCAGGTCTCGGGTTAAGTGCAAGGCGCCTTCCAGCGCCGGTTCGTCCGACAGGCCGCGCCGAGCGCCGGTGGCCGGGTCAACGACGCGGCTACGGCGCGCGGCGATGTCGGCCTTCAGCAGGCCGCCGGAGATCAGAGTGTCCAGCGGTAGGCTGAAGTTCAGCGCGATCTCGTCGCGCGTGGCGTGGCCTATATTGCCCGGCGCGTCGAAGGCGTAGCCGGGACCGACGATCGGCACGCGATCGATGGCGTCGGTGATTTCGTCGTGCCGCGCGGTTAGCACGATCGCTCCAGCCTGGCCGAAACGCTGTTCCCAGCTCGCCGCCAGCCGCCAGGTCTTGTCGGGCTCGAGATCCGGATTGCCGGCGGTGACGGTGTTGGAGGTCAGGGAGGTCGAGCTGACGAAATCCTCGAAGTCCAGCTGCCCCACTTGCCGCTCCAGCTCCAGCCGCAGCTGGCGCCGCTCGTCCCGAGCCCAGGTCAGCAGCAGGCGGGGCTTGGGGTAGAGGAAGCTCTTCTCCAGCTGGCTGTCGCCGCTCTGGCTCAAGCGCGAAGCCTCCAGACGGGCGCCGGCCTCGACCGTGAGGCTGGGACGCGCCCGCCATGTGGCCATGATGAACGCCTCGCCCCGGCGCTCTTCGACCCGGACATTGGCGGAGGGCAGGGCGATCGCCTCGCCGTTCTTCTCGAGCGCCGAGCGGCTGTCCAGGATGTTGAGCGCGGCTTCTCCGCCCAGTTCCACCGTGACCGTCGCGGCGTCATGGCGAAGCAGGAGGCGAACGATGGTTTCCGCGGCCTCCGAGGACAGGCGGGTCGCCGAGGTCTCGGTCCCCTCGGCCGACTGGTCGGCGCCTCGCGTGCGGGTGGCGTGGCGCAAGGCTTGAGCCGCCAGCGACCAGGACGAAAACACGGGGCGCTCAAGGCGACCTCCCAACTCGACCTCCTCGACGTGCTCGCGCTCGACGACCGTTTCGACCGACGGGTCGGGCGCGCGCTCGGTTTCCAGGATGTCGGCGCGGGTCTTCTCGTTCCTCAAATTGGCGTCGAGGCGCAACTTGCCGCCGAGCGCCCGGCGTTCATAGCCGATCGCCGTCTCGGCCGCGCGCGCGCCCTTGTCCTCGCGATAGAGGGCGTCGCGTTGTTGGGTTCCGTCCGGACGCGTCCAGATGAGCGGGCCTTCGCCCTTCTCGTCATCGACCGTGCGGCCGATGGAGGTCGACAACTCCAGCAGCCGGTCGCCGCGTCGCCGGGACAGTTCGCCGGCCAGGCGCGGGGCGGTGACGCCGTCGGGGTGAAAGGCGCTGGACGCCTCGAGCCGCCCACGCGTCGTCGTCTCGCGCACCCGCACCACGTTGGCGATCAAGCCGCGGCCCTGCATGTCGACGCCCGCCGCGCCGGCGCGGATCAACTCGACGCGGACGACGGCTCGAGCCGGGATGCGCCGCAGGATGGTCTCGAGACTTTCGGACTTGCTGGTCGGCCGTTGGCCGTCGATCAGGACATTGCCGGTCGCACCGGAAAAGCCCCGCACTTCGCTATCGCCGCCGTCGAACCTGAAGCCAGGAACGCGGCCGATCATGTCGAAGGCCGAATAGGGCTGGGCGTCGGCGAAGAAGGCGGCGGGGTAGGACGTGACCGCCTCCTGGGCCGCCAGGGCCGGCGTGACGGCGCCCGCCGAAATCAGGCCCGCCGCCGCGGCGGCGAAGCATCGTGCGGTCATGTCGGTCTCCCCGCGCGGCCTTTCCGCGTTCCTGGGAGACGCTTTGCCTGTTAGCGCCTGACATCCGGTCGTTGCGGTTCGTCAGGGGGGTGTCAGGATGGCGGTGAAATCCTGGGACCCATGAAACCGAACCTCATCCCACGTCTCGCCGCCGCCTTGGTCCTGTCGCTCGCCGCCGCGGCCCCCGCCTGGGCGGGCGATCACAAGAGCAAGGACCATGACGCCGCGCGAACCGCCCTGGCCAAGGGACAGGTCCTGCCGCTGACCCGCATCCTGGCGATCGCCGAGCAACACGCTCCAGGCGACGTGCTGAAGGTCGAGCTCGAGGATGACGACGGCAAGCTGGTCTACGAAGTGAAGGTTCTCGGGCGTAACGGCCGGGTCCGCGAACTCGACATCGACGCCCGCACGGGCGCGGTGCTGAAGATCGAGAACGATTGATGCGGGCGCTCGTCGTCGAAGACGATCCGGTCGTCGGACCCGACCTAGTCAAGGCGCTGGGCGCGGCCGGATTCGTGGTCGACCTGGCCCGTGACGGCGAGGACGCCTCGTTCAAGGGCAGCGTCGAGGACTACGCCGTCGTGGTCCTGGACCTGGGTTTGCCGCGCCTGGACGGCTTGTCGGTGCTGCGCCGCTGGCGGGCCGACGCACGGGCCTTTCCCGTGCTGATCCTGTCAGCGCGGGGCGACTGGACCGAGAAGGTCGAGGGCATCGAGGCTGGGGCTGACGATTACCTGGCCAAGCCGTTCGAGATGGGCGAATTGCTGGCTCGGTTGCGCGGCCTGGTGCGTCGGGCGGCGGGCCGGGTGTCGCCGGTGATCGAGATCGGACGTCTGGCGCTGGACACCCGGCGGATGTCGGCGACGATCGATGGCGCGCCTGTGCGGCTGTCGCCGCTGGAGTTTCGCCTGCTCGACTGCCTGGCCCACCAGCCGGGGCGGGCGGTGTCGGCGGGCGAACTGGCCGAGCAGCTCTACGGCGTGGCCGACAGTGGCGACGCCAACGCCATCGAGGCTCTGGTCGTGCGGCTGCGGCGCAAGGTGGGACCCGAGGTGATCGAGACCCGCCGGGGCTTCGGATACCAGTTGGGCGGCGCGCCATCATGACGTGTCACGCATGAAGGCTGGTTCGCTCCGCCTGCGCCTGATCCTGGGCGGGGCCATGGCCGTCCTGCTCGCGCTGGTCGTCTCGTGGCTGGCCATGACCTGGCTGTTCGAGCGCCATATCGAGCGGCGCGAGACCGATGAACTGACCCGTGTGGCGTTGAACCTGGTGGCGGGACTGTCGGTCGGCCCGACGGGGCGACCGGTTGTCGCTTCGAGTCCCGCCGATCCGCGCCTGCAGACTCCGGCCGGCGGGCTCTACTGGCAGGTGTCGACGACGGCGGGGGCGGTGCGGTCGCGCTCGCTGTGGGATCAGGCCCTGAAACCGCCGGCCGAGGCTTCGGCCGAGGCTTGGCGCGCCCGGATCGCCGCCGGCCCCTTCGACGACCGCATCCTGCTGGTCGAGCGTCGCGTGCGGCCCGACCATGCCGGGCCCGTCGTGCTGGTTCAGGTGGCCAGCGAGGAAAAGGCCCTGCGCGCCGCCCGCGCCGAATTCGGCCGAGACCTGGCCATCTTCCTGGGCGGGCTGTGGGTGGTTCTGTCGGCGGCGGCCACCGTTCAGGTCGTGCTGGGCCTATCGCCCCTGGCTCGGATTCGCGCCGACCTGGCCCGGCTTCGCGGCAGCGCCTCGGCGCGTATGGCGGACGACCATCCAAGCGAAATCGCGCCGCTGATCGCGGCCATCAACGACCTGGCTCAGGCGCGCGAGGCCGATCTGGTCCGCGCGCGACGCCGGGCCGGCGACCTGGCCCACAGCCTCAAGACGCCGCTGGCCGCCTTGTCGGCTCAGAGCCGGCGCGCCCGGGCGGCGGGCGCCGCCGAGGCCGCCGACGGCCTGGAGCGGGCCATCGAGGCCATGGCCGCGGCTCTGGAGACCGAACTGACGCGGGCCCGCGCCGCCGCCGCTCGCGAGACGGCCGTTCACGCCCAGGCCGAAGTCCTGCCGGTGGTCGAGCGTCTGGTGGCCGTGGTTGAGCGCACGGCCGAGGGTGAACGGCTGATGTTCGACGTCGCGATCGATTCGGGGCTGCGTGCACCGCTCGCCGAGGATGTGCTGACCGAGATGCTGGGCGCCCTGATCGAGAACGCCGCCCGTTTCGCCCGCCGGCGGGTGTTGGTGACGGGCGTGGCGGTGGAAGGCGGCGTGCGTCTGTTGATCGACGACGACGGGCCCGGCATGGAAGAAGGGCGGGCCGAGGCCGCCCTGATGCGCGGGGGGCGGCTGGACGAGGCGGGGCCGGGCCACGGCCTGGGCTTGGCGATCGTTCGCGATCTGGTCGAGGCTTCCGCGGGCGAGCTCACCCTGGGCCGTTCGAACCTGGGAGGACTGG
Source organism: Caulobacter sp. Root487D2Y (assembly GCF_001427165.1). Lineage (NCBI taxonomy): Bacteria > Pseudomonadati > Pseudomonadota > Alphaproteobacteria > Caulobacterales > Caulobacteraceae > Caulobacter > Caulobacter sp. Root487D2Y. The sequence goes on along the minus strand of NZ_LMFD01000015.1, from coordinate 53,229 downwards.
CCGTCGCCCTGCTTTGGCGGGGCCGGGGCGCTGAGATGGTATAGGGATGCCGGGGCTCCGCCTGGAATGAATGGTCGAAATGGAATCTGCACGAAATTTTCCATTCGACTTGCAAAATAGAAAATCTGTTCGTAATGTCTGGTCGTCGGCCCAGAGCGCCCAATGGCGCCGTCGCGGAGAGTCGGCGAACAGAAGGGGAGGGTGACGTCCATGGCATCCAGGAATCTAATTGGCGTTCTGCTGCTGAGCTCCTGCATCGTGGCGCCGTGCGTGGCCGCCGCGCAGGAAGCCGTTCAGGTCGAGGAGGTCGTGGTCACCGGCCAGCGCGCCTCGGACCGCGACTCGTTGCTGAAGAAGCGCGACGCCGTCAGCGCCGTCGAAGTCGTTTCGGCCAACGACGTGGGCAAGCTGCCCGACCAGAACGTCGCCGAAGCCGTCCGTCGCCTGTCGGGGGTGTCGGTGGCCACGGACAAGGGCGAAGGCCGCTACCTGATCATTCGCGGCATCGAGCCGAACCTGGCCAACGTCACGATCAACAATCAGACCGCCTCGGCCCCCGAGCCTGAATCTCGCAACGTCAAGCTCGACGACATTCCCTCGGCCCTGATCGGCTCGGTCACGGTCATCAAGTCGCTGACGCCAGACCTGGACGCCAACGCCATCGCCGGCCAGGTCGACATCAACACCCTGACCGCCTTCGACCGCAGCAAGAACATCCTCAGCGCTCGTGTCGTGCGCGGCACGTTCGAGGCCACCGACGCCAAGGCCACCGAGGGCGACGTGTCGGTCGGCGGCAAGTTCGGCGCGGATCGCCAGTTCGGCCTGGTCCTGGCCGGCAACTACTCCAAGCGTCCGTCGGTGTCCGACGACGTGCTGGCCGGCAGCCGCCAGGTCGTGAACGGGATCGACCTGCCCGCCGAACTGGACATGCGTTCCTACAGCCCGGCGATCCGCAAGCGCTCGGGCGCGGTGGCCAACTTCGATTGGCGCCCCAACGACGACGTCAAGCTCTACGCCCGCCTGATGTATTCCAAGTTCGATGATAACGAGACGCGCGACCGCTTCCGCTTCTTCTTCCCTGGGTCGGCCGGCAACTACTCCACGCTCGACGCCAATGGCGGCGTGATCACCTCGACCAGCGCGCGGCACCTGGTGCGTCTGCGCAACGAGATCACCGACACCACCACCCTGGCCTTCGGCGGCGACTTCAATGTCGGCAAGGGCGTGCTGACGGTCCAGGGCACCCATGCGCTGTCGGAGAAGAAGGATCCGATCCGCGACGAGTTCGACTACCGTTCGACCGGCGCCCTGACGGGGACTTTCGTCGGCACGGTGGGCATGCAGGAAAGCCTGACCGCTGGAACCTCGGCCTTGGCCGCCGGCACCTATAACCTGCGCCAGTACAAGCAAGTCAGCCGCCATGCCGAGGAAAACCTTAACCAGGCGCGGGTCGACTACAAGCTGCCGATGGACGCCTGGGGCGAGGGCAGCTACCTGAAGTTCGGCGCCAAATATCTGGATCGGGACAAGTTCACCGACGCCACTGGCCACGTCTATACGCGCGGCAACGGCGAGACCCTGGTGGGCGAAACGGACGCGACCATTCCCACGGTCTACAAGGGCCGCTTCACGTTCGGCCCGACCGTGGACTACGGTTTGGCCCGCGCCTATTTCGACGCCAACAAGGGCCTGTTCGTCGACTCGCCCACCGATCGTCTGATCGAGACCCTGGGCTCGGACTTCAAGGTCGTGGAGAAGATCACCGCCGGCTACGGCATGGCCAGCGTCACGCGGGGCGATCTGACCATCATCCCGGGCGTGCGCGTCGAGCACACCGACGGCAAGACCTCGGCCATCGCCGTGACGCCGACCTCGACGGTCAACGACACCTATAACCAGTTCGGCGCCTACGACTACACCGACTGGTTCCCCAGCCTGAACCTGAAGTACAACATCTCCGAGCGCTTGCTGACGCGCGCCGCGGTGACGACGGCCCTGGGGCGCCCGAACTACGCGGACCTGGCGCCGACCCTGGCGGTCAGCGCCGCCGACAACGAGGTCACGCTCGGCAATCCGGACCTGCAGCCTCAGAAGGCCGTCAACTTCGACGCTTCGCTGGAATACTACTTCTCGGGTGAAGGCGGGATCTCGCTGGGCTTGTTCCACAAGCGGATCGAGAACCCGATCTTCACCTCGACGGTCAGGCAAAGCGGCAATTTCGGCGGCGTGAACCTGGTCAACGCCGACGTCACCCAGGTGACCAACGGCGACAAGGCGCAGGTCACCGGCCTGGAATTCAACGTCCAGAAGCCGTTGACCTTCCTGCCTTCGCCGTTTGACGGGCTGGGCGTCAACTTCAACGCCACCCTGGTCGACGGCAAGATGAACGTGCCTGGCCGGACCGAGAAGATCAAACTGCCCAACCAGTCCAAGCGGCTGGCCAGCGCCCAGCTGTACTATGAGAAGTACAATTTCTCGGCTCGGCTGGCCTACACCTACCGCTCGGCCTACCTGTTCGAACTGAACACGGGCGACGCTAGCGGCGCGAGCGACATCTATTTCGACAAGGTCACCACGCTCAGCGCCCGCGTGGCCTATCGGATCAACAAGGTCGAGATCTTCGCCGAGGGCAACAACCTCAACGACGCGACCGACTACTACTATTATCAAAACCGCAGCCGCTTCGCGGAGTCCGAGACCTACGGCCGCTCCTACCGGTTCGGCCTGTCCTACACCTTCTAGTCCAAGGCCGGGCCCGGGCGTTAAGCGACGTCCGGGCCTTGGCTTGTCTGCTTTCCCCCAAAATCGAGACGACGACCCATGGCGCATTCGACGCCGGCCTCGGCGCGCCTGATCGCCGGCAATTGGAAGATGAACGGCGGTGCGGGCCAGTTGCGGGAAGCCGCCAAGGTGGCCGCCGCCCTGGCCGGCAAGATCGGCGGGCCGAGGGTGGCGATCTGTCCGCCCGCGACCCTGCTGCACAGGCTCTCCGAACAGCTCCGGGGTTCAGGGGTCCTGACGGGCGGCCAGGACTGCCATGTCGAGGCGGCGGGCGCGTTCACGGGCGACATCTCGGCCGATCTGCTGGTCGAGGCCGGAGCGCGGCTGGCGATCCTGGGTCACTCCGAACGTCGCCAAGGACACGGCGAAAGCGACGCCCTGGTGGCGCGGAAGGCCCAGGCGGCCTCGGATGTCGGGCTGGAGCCGATCGTCTGCGTGGGAGAAACCTTGATCGAGCGCGAAGGCGGTCGGGCTTTGGAGGTCGTGCGCCGGCAACTGCGCGGGTCGCTGCCGCCCGGCTTGGCGGGGCGCGCCTTCGCGATCGCCTATGAGCCCGTCTGGGCGATCGGCACGGGTGCGCGGGCCTCGGAGGACGACATCGTCGAGATGCATCGGGCGATCCGCGCCGAGTTGATGAACCTGACTTCCCACGGTGGGCGTGTCTCGATCCTCTATGGCGGCTCGGTCACGGCCGACGGCGCGGCGGCGATCCTGGCCGCACCCGAGGTGGGCGGCGTCCTGGTTGGCGGCGCGTCGCTGCGCGCCGAGAGCTTCCTGGCGATCATCGAGGCGGCCGAGCGCTGACGCCCGGCCGGACCTGGCCGTCGGCGCCGTGTCAGCCGGGAACACCTTGCGCTTCACTGGTTCCTGATGGCGCTCAAAAAAATGGGGCGCCCCATGGCGCCCCATTTCCTGCTGATGCGCGCGCTTCTAGAAGCGGAATTGGCCGAACAGGCCGATCTCATCATAGGTCCCCTTGTCGGAGCCGCCGATCGTGCCGTTCGAGGTGGACAGCGTGCCGTTCTCGACGCTGTCGCGCTTATAGACCAGCGAGAAGTCGACGATCTTGGCCGGGCTGTAAGTCAGGCCGATGTTGTAATAATTGTCCTTCTTGCTGTCGGCCGTCTCCTTGTTGGGTTTGACGTAGTCGTAGCGGCCGAAGGCGCTGATCCTGTCGGTGAAGCTGTAGGAACCGAACAGCGAATAGCCGTCGGACTTGTCCGAGGTCGTGGTGGTGACGTTGTTCCAGTCCTCGGCCGAGAAGTACTCCACGCCCACGCGGTACTGCTTGGTGGTGTAGGCGGCCAGGGCGTTGAAGCGGGTAGCGGTGTGGTGGATGTTGGTCGCGCCCTCGGTGTCCTTGCCCAGCTTGCCGGAATAGCCGCCGACGGCCAGGGTCAGGTGGTCGATCGGGGTGACGCTGACGCGGCCTTCGATATCCATGCCCTTGGAGCGCAGCGGAGCCTTGTAACCGGCGCCGTCGATGATCGAGACGGCGTAGTTCACCTTGCCGCCGGCGAACTTGCCCGAAGCGTGGACGCCCCAATCGGCCGAGGTGCCGAACTTGGTGCGGTCGATCAGGGTGTTTTCCACATAGCGATAGCCGTACATGTCCTCGGCGAAGGGCACCCAGGGCAGATCCGTTGAACCCAGCTTGATGACCAGGGCGTCAGAGATCTTGGCTTGCAGATAAGCCTTCTTGATGTAGAGCTCGGTCGCCGAAATCGCCGACGAATACTGGAAGTCGGTGGTGACGTTGCCCGAAAACACGTCATTGAACTTGTGATCGACACCAATATAGAAGCGCTTGATGTCGAAGCCCGTGCCGCTGGGCGCGACCTTCTTGCCGTTCGACTCCTGGCTGATATTGGACAGGTCGTAGTACATGCGGCCCGACACCACGGTGTCGTCGGCCCAGGACTTCTTGGGCTTGGGCGCGGCGGCGGCCACGGCCGTGCTGACCTGGGTCGGGATCATCTTGATCTGGGCGTCGGCCTGGGTCTGCACCTGCTGGACCTGCATGGTGGCGGCCTGGGCCTGGGCTTGCGCCTGCTGGGCCTGGCTCTGGGTCTGAGCCTGGGCGGCTTCCTGAGCATTGAGGCGCTCGGTCAGGGCCTGGACCTGGGCCTTCAAGGCGGCCAATTCAGCGGCCTGGGCGCTCGGCGTGGCCACGTGATGCTTCTTGGCCGGCGCGGCGTTGGCGGGCAGGGCGGCGCTGGTGGCGACAATCGCGCCCAAAGCCGCGCCGGCAAGCAGCGACATCTTGGTCTTCATGGAAAAACCCCTCGTTTGCCCGCCCCTCGCTGGGGCGTGGTCGAACGGGGGTGTTAGTTCAGCTTGATGACAGTTCGATGTAAGTTGAACTTAACGTCGTGCATAACGCGACGGTGTGGCCTGGGGGACGCGGCCGGTGGCGTTCAGATCCTGGACGCCGGCCCGAAGGCCGGCGGAGTCCAGAACGCCCTCGATGCACTTGGGCGAGCGGCGGAAGATCAAGCCGATGCGGCGCGCGGTCAGTCCGGCGCGCGCCAGGCGCTGGATCTCGGCGACTTCATCGTCCGACAACACTTCCAGATTGGACGGCGCGGTGCGCCGCTTGGGCGCGGCTTCGCAGCCGGCGAACACCTGGCCCAGCCACGACATCAGCAACTTTTCGGCCTTCGACTGGCCGATTTCAATCCTTTCGCCCTCGTCGTCGAAGGTCTCGACCACCACCCCGCGGTCCAGCAGGCCGGCGATCAGCGCGCTCATGTCCTTGGCCGGGCCGTTGAAGACGTCGAGCGACCAGACGCACAGCTGGTCTCCCGGCCCCAAGGCCTCCAGGCGTTCGCTGACTCGGCGGCGCGCCGCGTCGGTCGGCGTTTCCTCGATCGCATAGTCGTCCGGGCGCAACGGCATGATCCGCAACACCTGGGTTTCCAGGGTCGGGAAGCCGCCGCCAAGCTGTACATAGGCCAAACGCATGCCCGAAAGTGGAAGGTCACGCCCGAGTATGTCAAGTTTAACTTACAATGGTTCTTGAGCGGCGCGTGACATCGCCCCACCGTCATGAAACCGTCGCGCCGTTGTCGTAAAGCCGTCCGAGCTGAGCCGTCGGAGCAAGATCTTGCGTGTGAACCGGTTGGGGCGCCTGGGCGTCCACGCGGCGAACCTGGGCCTGGTGGCCGCGGGGTTCGCGGCGCGTTGGGCGCTCGACCCGGTCTTCGGCGCCAACCACGCCTACACGGTCTTTTATCCCATCGTGCTGATCAGCGCCTATGTCCTGGGGGCGCGGCCGGCCATGGTCGCCGCGGTGCTGTCGGCGGCGATCGGCTATTTCCGCTTCGCCCGGCCTGAATTCGAGATCAAGTCGGACCTGGATTCGCTGACCTCGCTGCTGTTCTTCGCCACCACCTCGGCGGTGGCGATCTATTTCATCACCGGCATGGCCCGCGCCGTGGCCGCCACCAAGGTGGCCCAGGCCAAGGCCGAGGACCTGGCCCAGGCCCATGCGGGGCTGTTTGGCGAACTGAACGAACGGGTGACCAATCATCTGCAGCTGGTCGCCGCCATCCTGCAGCTTCAGGCGCGCGACGAGCCCGACAAGACCGTGGCCCGGGCGCTGGCGGAGGCCTCGGCCCGCACGATGCTGATTTCCAAGACCCACCGCAGCTTCGCGGGGGAGCCTAGCGAGTTGCTGGATTTCGACGCTTTCGCCCGACAACTGCTCGACGCCACCCTGTCGGCGCGGCAGCATCCGCCGGTACGCATCGAGTTCGAGCGGGGCGGGCTGTGGCTGTCGACCGAACAGGCCACCTCGGTGGCCCTGGTCTTGCTCGAATGCCTCAATGTCCGCCTGGCCGCCGAGGACCCGGGGCTGATGCGCATCAGCCTGCGCGGCGACCGCGGCATGGGCAAGCTTCGGATCACCGAAATCGAACGGCCGCTCGATCCCCTCGAAGTGATCGGCGGCGACACCGCCATGATCCAGGCCATGGTCGAGCAATTGCGGGGGCGGTTCAGCTCGCGCAGCGCCGCGGAGGGCCGGGTCTCCGAATTGACCTTCCCGCTGGAAGGCGGCGCCCACGGCCTGCGCGAGGCGCCCTCGACCGTGCATTGAGGCGCCGTTTCGGTTCGGGTCATTGTAAGTTCAACTTCCTCGTTTAGACTCGATGGCCATGTCAGACAGACCGCCGCCCTTTACAGCTTTGCGCGCCGTCGAAGCCGCCTCGCGCCACCGCAGCTTCACCTCGGCGGCGCGGGAGTTGCAGATCACCCACAGCGCGGTCAGCCAATCGATCCGCCGCCTCGAACTGGATCTCGGCACGCGCCTGTTCGAACGCAAGGGCGGGGCCATGGAGCCGTCCTCGGCCGCCCTGCGTCTGGCCCAGACCTATTCGGAAGCTCAGGAATCACTGAGCCGGGCCATGCGCGAAGTGCTCGGCCCGCGGGCCGACGCCGCCCTGACGATCGCCATGCCGGTGGTGTTCGGTCGGCTGTGGTTCGCCGGCAAGATCGGCCGTCTCAACGAGGCCCTTCCCGACGTCGAGGTGCAGATCTCGACGCGCGAGGCCGCCGAAGGCGCCGATATCGCTCTGGCCTGGAGCCCCAGGGCGGTCAAGGGCGCGCTGTGCGAGTTGTCCTATCTGCCGCTGTGCGCGCCGGAGTTGGCCGCCAAGCTGGCCACGGCCCAGCCCAAGGCGCTGTTGCGCTCCCCCCTGATCGCCGACGCGGCCGACAGCTGGGGCCTGTGGGCCGCGCGCTGGGCGCCGGGGGCCAAGCCGCCTCGCGCCCACCTGCTGGATGACGCGGCCATGGCCTTGGACGCCGCCGTCCAGGGCGGCGGCATCGTGCTTAGCAATGTGTTCGCCGCCGAATCCTATCTGGCCTCGGGACGGCTGGCGGCCCTGGGCTTCGAGGTTTCGGCTGGCCAGTGGCTGACGGCGCGGGTCCAGGCCTTGCCGGAGGCCGCCGACGCGGCCGAGCGGTTCGTCATGTGGCTGCGCCTGGAACTGCGCCGCAGCCAGGCCCTGGCCCAGGGGCATGGGCCGCGCGACGAGCAATAGTGTTGTAAGATCAACTTACGAACCGTCATGTCACTGTTATATTTTCCGTCTAAGTCCCAATTCGGGGGCGGCCTTCTGCTGGCGCCCGAGGAGATGACGGATGTTGAAGAAGCTCGCGGCCGCCCTGGGTGTGGCCCTTCTGGCCGGCACGGCCGCCCAAGCCGGTGACATTTCGGGCGCCGGCGCCACCTTCCCCGCACCGGTCTACGCCAAGTGGGCCGAGACCTATAAGGCCCAGACGGGCGTTGGCCTGAACTATCAGGCCATCGGTTCGGGCGGCGGCATCAAGCAGATCAAGGCCAAGACCGTGGCCTTCGGCGCCTCGGACAAGCCGTTGAAGCCTGAAGAGCTGGACGGCGCCGGCCTGATGCAGTTCCCCACCGTGATGGGCGGCGTTGTGCCGGTGGTCAATCTGCCGGGCGTCAATCCTGGCCAACTGCACCTGAGCGGTTCCGTGCTGGCCGACATCTACATGGGCGCGATCACCAAGTGGAACGACCCGCGCATCGTCGGCGCCAACAAGGGCGTCAAGCTGCCCAACCTGCCCATCACCGTCGTCCACCGTTCGGACGGCTCGGGCACCTCGTTCCTGTTCACCTCCTACCTGTCGATGAAGAGCCCGGCCTGGCAGTCGAAGGTCGGCGCCAGCGACTCCGTGCAATGGCCGGTGGGCCTGGGCGGCAAGGGCAATGATGGCGTTTCGGCCTTCGTCAAGCAGACGATCGGCTCGATCGGCTATGTCGAATACGCCTACGCCAAGCAGAACAAGGCCACCTACGTCCTGGTGCAGAACAAGGCCGGCCAGTTCCCCGCCCCGACCGCCGCCAACTTCGCCGCAGCCGCGGCCGGCGCCGACTGGGCCAAGGCTCCGGGCAACTACCTGCTGCTGCTCGACGAGCCGGGCGCCAAGTCCTGGCCGATCACCGGCGCGACCTTCATCCTGGTCTACAAGAAGCAGGACAACGCCGCCCAAGGCGCCGACGTCCTGAAGTTCTTCGACTGGGCCTACAAGAACGGCGACGGCGCGGCCGGCGCCCTGGACTACGTGCCCATGCCCGCCTCGGTGAAGACCATGATGCGCAAGCAATGGGTGTCGATGATCAAGGGCCCCGACGGCAAGAGCGTCTACGTCTCCAAGTAAGCTTCGACCTCGACCTTTCTGCCCGGGCGGGAGACCTGTGCTCCCGCCCATTTTCCTATAGCGGAACCCATGGCCGACATCCCCCTGACCGCGCCAAGGCCGACCAGGGCCGCCTCCAAGGGCGCCTGGTTCGACCCGATCTTCCAGTTCGCCTGTCTGTCGGCCGCCACCCTGCTGCTGGCGGCGCTTGGCGGCATCATCGTGTCCCTGGCCATCGGCGGTTGGCCGGCCCTGCACAAGTTCGGCCTGGGCTTCTTCACCGACACCACCTGGAACCCGGTCACCGAGGTCTATGGCGCGGCCGGACCGATCGCCGGCACCCTGATCACCTCGGCCCTGGCCCTGATCCTGGCCCTGCCGATCGCCCTGGGCGTCTCGGTGTTCCTGGTCGAGTTCTGCCCCAAACGCGCGGCCCAGCCGATCGCGATCGCCGTGGAGCTCTTGGCCGGCATTCCGTCGATCGTCTACGGCATGTGGGGCCTGTTCGTGCTGGCGCCCTGGTTCGCGCTGCACGTCCAACTGCCGCTGATGATGAACATCCCGGCCGGTTCGGTCTGGGAGAAGGTGTTCTACGGCGTGCCCAACGGCGCCAACATCTTCACCGCCTCCCTGATCCTGGCGGTGATGATCCTGCCCTACATGGCCGCGGTGTTTCGCGAGCTCTTTCTCACCGTGCCGGCCCAGGTGCGCGAGAGCGCCTACGGCATCGGCTGCACGCCGTTCGAAGTCGTCCGGTCGGTGACCATCCCCTATGTCCGCAGCGGCATGGTCGGGGTGATCATGCTGGGCCTGGGGCGGGCGCTGGGCGAGACCATGGCCGTGACCTTCATCATCGGCAACGCCCACGGCCTGCCCCAATCGCTGTTCGACAGCGGCTCGACCCTGGCCTCGACCATCGCCAACGAATTCACCGAAGCGACGGGCGAAATGCACACCGCCGCCCTGACGGCCCTGGGCCTGGTGCTGTTCGTCATCACCTTCAGCGTCCTGGCCGTGGCGCGCGCGCTGCTGCTGCGCCAGCGTCAGGATTGAGGCGGCCATGACCTTCGACCGACGCTTCCGCCGCAAGGCCGCCAACACCCTCTTCGTCGGGCTCTGCGCCCTGGCCACCCTGCTGGCCCTGTCGGCGCTTGGGCTGATCATGTGGTCGCTGCTCAAACAGGGCTTCGGCGGGATCAACCTGAACATCTTCACCCGGGACACCCCCGCGCCCGGGTCGATCGGCGGCCTGCGCAACGCCATCGTCGGCTCGGCGATGATGTGCGGCGTGGCCATGGTCATCGCCCTGATCGTCGGGATCCTGGCCGGCACCTGGTTGGCCGAATATGGCGGCGACAGCGCCTATGGCCACGTGGTGCGGTTCCTCAACGACGTCTTGCTCTCGGCGCCTTCTATCCTGGTGGGACTGTTCGTCTACGAGCTGGTGGTGCGGCCTTTCCACGGTTTCTCGGGCCTGGCCGGCGGGGTGGCCCTGGCCTTGATCGCCGCGCCCGTGGTCACCCGCACCACCGAGGACATTCTGCGCCTGCAGCCCAACGCCTTGCGCGAGGCCGGCGTGGCCCTGGGGGCCGCGCGCTGGGTGACGATCCGCAAGATCGTCTGGCGCGGCGCCGGCGGCGGGCTGCTCACGGGCGGGCTGCTGGCCTTCGCCCGCATCAGCGGCGAGACCGCTCCACTGCTGTTCACCGCCCTCAACAACCAGTTCTTCGCCCTGGACCTGACCAAGCCGACGGCCAGCCTGCCGGCGGTGATCTTCCAATATGCGCTCAGCGCCTATGACGACTGGCGCGGCCTGGCCTGGGCCGGCGCGCTGCTCATCGCCCTCACTGTGCTTTCGATCAACATCATCGGCCGCGTGATCATCGCGCGGGGGAACACCCGTCCATGACCAAGCCTGTCTCCACCGAGTTTCTGCCCCACATCCTTGAACCGGTCGGCGAAAGCGTCGCTCTGCGGGCCAAGGGGCTCGACTTCTTTTATGGCAAGACCCAGGCCTTGTTCGGGGTCGATCTGCCGATCGTCCGCAATCAGGTGACCGCCCTGATCGGGCCGTCGGGCTGCGGCAAGTCCACCCTGCTGCGCACCTTCAACCGGATGTACGACCTCTATCCGGGTCAGCGCGCGACAGGAACGATCGACCACGAGGGCGAGAACCTGCTGGCGGTCAAGGACATCGCCAAGCTGCGCTCGCGCATCGGCATGGTCTTCCAAAAGCCGACGCCGTTCCCGATGTCGATTTACGACAACGTCGCCTTCGGCGTGCGGCTCTACGAGAGCAAGAGCCGCAAGGATATGGACGAGGTGGTCGAGAAGGCCCTTCGCCGGGCGGCCTTGTGGGACGAGGTCAAGGACAAGCTGCAGGCTTCTGGTCTCAGCCTTTCTGGCGGTCAGCAGCAGCGGTTGTGCGTGGCGCGCGGCATCGCGGTCGAACCGGAAATCCTGCTGCTGGACGAGCCGGCCTCGGCTCTTGACCCGATCTCGACCGCCAAGCTGGAACAGACGATCGGCGAGCTGAAAAGCGACTTCACCATCGTCATCGTCACCCACAATCTGGGCCAGGCGGCGCGCATCTCCGACAACACCGGCTTCATGTATCTGGGCCGAATGGTCGAGTTCACCCCGACTTCGGACATGTTCATGAAACCCCAGGCCCAGCAGACCCAGGACTATATCAGCGGGCGGTTCGGCTAGCGGCGCGGGGCGTCAGCGCGGGTCGCGCAGCGTGATCTTCCGCTCGGCGAAACCGGCATTGATGGTCTTGGCGTCCGTCGCGACCACGCTCAGGGCGTATCGTCCCGGAGCGACCTTCGGAACGGTCGCGGCGTACTCTCCGGTTCGCCCCGTGAAGGTGAGCTGCGCCTTGGCGATAAGGTCGCGCCCCTTCATCAGTCGCGCCTCGACACGATAATTGGCCGCGTCCCATAGGCCGTCCTTCTCGATGGGGCAGCCGCACATCGGGGCGACTTTCGCCGTGATGGCGACCGCGCCGTCCGATGTCGTGGCCGCGCTCGGTTCGACGACCAACCCCGGCAGGGTGAGGGTCCAGCCGTCGCCCAGGATGTCGCGGCCCGGAACGATCCAGAGACTGGACGTCACAACGATCGAAGCTCCCGGCTTGCCCATCGGCCCCGTGGCCTCGGCTCGCACAAGGGTCGGCCGTTTCAGGTCCAGGACCGCCTCGAAGCCGGCGGTCGCGGTGTCTGTCACGCTGTCGCCCCGCGCCCGAGGCGCGCGCACGATCCTTTGGGTGTCGCCCGTGCCGCCCTTGGTCAGGCCTTCGGCCAGAACCGCTCCGGTTCGCGCGTCCTTCAGCCTGATCCGGACCCCGCCCATGTGATCGCCGATGAACTTGGCGTCGAGAGCCTGGGCCCGAACCATGACGTGGGTCGGTTCGGCTAGGGCGACGAGGGGCGCGGCGCTGACGAAGGCGGCCGCGGCGAGGGCGAGAAGCTTGGTCATGGCGCTCATCAAACGGCGTCGAGGGGGATTTTCAGATAGCGCACGCCATTGTCCTCCGGCTCGGGAAGGCGACCGCCGCGCATGTTCACCTGCACCGATGGCAGGATCAGCCTGGGCATGTCCAGGGTTCTGTCCCGAGCCTCGCGCAGCGCCACGAACTGTGCCTGGCTGACGCCCGCGTGGACGTGGATGTTGTCTCGCCGCTGCGCGCCGATCGTGGTCTCCCAGGCGAAGGCGTCGCGGCCGGGGGCCTTGTAGTCGTGGCAAAGGAAGACGCGAGCCTCGGCGGGAAGCGCCAGCAGGCGCTGGATCGAGGCGAACAGGGTCGCCGCATCGCCGCCCGGAAAGTCGCAGCGCGCGGTGCCGTAGTCGGGCATGAACAGGGTGTCGCCGACAAAGATCGCATCGCCGATCACATAGGCCATGCAGGCGGGGGTGTGCCCAGGCGCATGCAGGGCGATGGCGTTCAGCGCGCCGATGGAGAACGCCTCGCCGTCCGCGAACAGATGGTCGAACTGCCGACCGTCGCGGGCAAAGTCGGATCCGGCGTTGAAGAGATTTCCGAACGTTTCTTGCACCTCGACGATATGCTCGCCGATCGCCAGGCGGCCGCCCAGGGCGGCCTGCAGATAGGGGGCGGCGGAAAGGTGGTCGGCGTGGGCGTGGGTCTCCAGCTGCCAGACGACCTCCAGCCCCTGGTCCCTGACATGGGCGATGACGGCGTCGGCCGACCGCTGGCTCGTCCGGCCCGAGGCGGCGTCATAGTCCAGGACGCTGTCGATGATGGCGCAGGCCGACGAGGCGGGATCGCGGACAACATAGCTGACCGTATAGGTCGCCTCGTCGAAGAAGGCCTCCACCTGCGGCCTTGAGGCGGGCGTACGCAGCGCCTCGTCGATGATCGATGTCGCCCTGTTCAAGGCGGTGTCGGGCGGTGAGATCGGATCGGGCATCACAGACCCTCGGGACTTCGGCGTCGACAAACTATTTATATGCGAATATATGAATATACAAGTCCCCTCCGGTTGGCTCCCATGTCCTGGTTCATGATCGTTTCGGCCTTGATGAGCGGAGCGCTTGTCGGCGCGCTGCTGGGCCTGTTCGGCGGCGGCGGGTCGGTTCTGGCCACCCCGCTGCTGCTCTATGTCGTGGGCGTGCGCGATCCGCACGTCGCCATCGGCACATCGGCCGCGGCGGTCGCGGTCAACGCCGGGCTCAACCTGGTGGGCCACGGCCGGGGAGGGCGGGTCAAATGGCCCTGCGCCAGCGTCTTCGCCGGCGCGGGGCTGATCGGCTCGTTCCTGGGCTCGACCCTGGCCAAGGCGGTCGAGGGGCAACGCCTGCTGCTGTGGTTCGCCTTCGCGATGGCGGCCATCGCGCTGTCGATGATGCGTCGCCCCAAGTCCCAGGGCGATCCCCTGGTCCATATCAGTCCGGGCCTGATGCTGAAGCTGGCGCCGCTGGGCGTGTTGACCGGCCTGGCCGCCGGCTTTTTCGGGATCGGCGGCGGATTCCTGATCGTGCCGGGACTGATGGCGGCGACCGGCATGACGCTGGCCAACGCCACTGCGTCATCCCTGCTGTCGGTGTCGCTGTTCGGCGCGGCGACCTCGCTGAACTACGCCGCCTCGGGTCTGATCGATTGGCCCGTCGCGGGGCTGTTTGTCCTGGGCGGCCTGGGCGGAGGCGCCCTGGGGGTGCGCGGCGCGGCCCTTCTGGCGGGACGTGCCCTTCTGGCGCGCAGGCTGTTCGCCGGCCTGGTCCTCATGGTCGCCGCCTATGTGGCCTTCAGGGCCACGACGGCTTGACGTCGTGATCGTGGATCAGCGCGTCCCGGCGCCGCGATAAACGTCGCACAGCGTTTCAAGCACGCGCACCGCGGCCGGATCGTCCAGCCTGTAGAAGATGGTCTGGGCGTCACGCCGCGTGGCGACCAGGCCCTCGGCGCGCATCTTGGCCAAGTGCTGCGACGTGGCGGACTGGGCCAGGCCCACATGAGCCGACAGATCGCCGACCGAAGTCTCTCCGTCGATCAGGCGGCACAGGATCAGCAGGCGTTGTTCGCTGGCCATCAGCTTGAGAAGGCGCGCCGCGGCCTGGGCGCTGGCGACGAGATCCTCGACATCGTCGGCCAAGGGGGAGAGGGCTGCCTCGTTCATCTGCCTAATGTAGAAGATACGCATGAACGTTCAAGCGACGCCGTCGCCGGGCTTCGCGTCCAGGCCGAGGGGCGCAGGCTTGCGCGGCATCCAGGCAGTCCTTTCGGACACCTCGGAGCCCCGGCGCCCGTCGGCGATGATCAGTCGGCCAGGCTCTGGGGGGCGATATCGGCGTCCAGGTTCAAGGTCTTGGCTGCGCCAGGGTCGCGGGGCGCTGGTCGTCGCGCAGGACGATGTAGAGGGCGGGAATGACCAGCACGGTCAGGACCGTCGATGAGGCCAGTCCAAACAGCAGCGAGATCGCCAGACCCTGGAAGATCGGGTCGAACAGGATCACCGCCGCGCCGATCATCGCCGCCAGGGCGGTCAGGACGATCGGCTTGAAGCGGATCGCGCCGGCCTCGAGCAACACCTCGCGCAGCGGCCGCCCGCCCGTCTGGCTGTGGCGGATGAAGTCCACCAG
Source organism: Caulobacter sp. Root487D2Y (assembly GCF_001427165.1). Classification (NCBI taxonomy): domain Bacteria; kingdom Pseudomonadati; phylum Pseudomonadota; class Alphaproteobacteria; order Caulobacterales; family Caulobacteraceae; genus Caulobacter; species Caulobacter sp. Root487D2Y. The sequence goes on along the minus strand of NZ_LMFD01000015.1, from coordinate 38,181 downwards.
GAGGATCGAGTTGCGCACGATGATCCCCGCCAGGGCGATGAAGCCGATCATCGAGGTGGCGGTGAACGGCGCCTTGAACAGGATGTGGCCGATGACGATGCCCACCAGGGTCAGGGGGATCGGCGTCAGAATCACCAGCGGCAGCCGGAAGCTTTTGAACTGGGCGACAACCAGCACGTAGATGCCCAGGATCGCCACCCCGAAGGCCGCGCCCATGTCGCGGAAGGTCACCCAGGTGATCTCCCACTCGCCGTCCCACAGCACGGTCGGCTTGCTCTCGTCCGTCGGCTGGCCGTTCATCCGGATATCGGGCTTGGGCAGGTCGCCCCAGTCGGCGGTCCGGATCGCCTTGTCGACAGCCATCATGCCGTAGATCGGCGCCTCATAGGCGCCGGCCAGTTCGGCCATCACCATGTCGACGTCGCGCCCGTCGCGGCGGAAGATGTGGGTCGATCCAGGTTCCTGGGTCGCGGCGACCACCTCGCCCAGTTCCACCAGTCTCCCGCTTTGGCTCTGGGCCACGGGCAGGGCCGCCAGGCCTTCGCCCCAGCTGCGCGCCGACTGCGGCAGGCGCACCGAAATCTCCAGCGGGTCACGGCCTTCGCCGCGATGGGCGTAGCCGACCACCTGACCGCCGAAGGCCGCGCCGATCGAATCCAGCACCTGCCGGTCGTCGACCTTCAGAGCTTCGAGCCGATCGCGGTCCGGGACCAGGCGCAGACCGGGGCGGGCCTGGCCGTAGCTGTCGTCGACATCGACGATATAGGGCACGGACTTGAAGGCGGCCTTGACGCGCTCGGCCACCGCGCGCCGGGTCTTGGCGTCGGGGCCGTAGATCTCAGCCAGCAGGGTGGCCATGACCGGCGGTCCGGGCGGGGCCTCGACCACCTTGATCGACGCGCCGGCCGGCAGGGCGACCTTGGCCAGCCGCTGGCGCAGGTCCAGGGCCACGATGTGGCTGGAGCGCTTGCGCTCGCCCTTTTCGGCCAGGGCGACCGACAGATCGCCCTGGTCTGGGCGATTGCGCAGATAGTAATGGCGCACCAGGCCGTTGAAATTGAACGGCGAGGCGGTCCCCGCATAGGCGTCGATCGCGGTGACCTCGGGCAGTGTCCGGGTAATGACCGCCGCGTCGGACAGGGCCCGGGCGGTGGCCTCCAGCGAGGTTCCCTCCGGCATGTCCAGCACAACCTGCAGCTCGGACTTGTTGTCGAACGGCAGCAGTTTGACGGTCACGGTCTTGGTGGCGAACATCGCGCAGGCCAGCAAGGTGGCCAAACCCACGGCGATCAGGAAGGTCCAGGCGCTAGCGCGCGTGGCGATCACCCTGCCGGCGACCTGGCGGTAGAGCGCGCCCAGCTTGCCCTCGCCGTCATGACCATGGCCGCCGGCCGTCAGGGTCTTGCGGGCGAAGCGAACCATCAGCCAGGGCGCGATGACCACGGCGACGAAGAACGAAAACACCATGGCCGCCGAGGCGTTGACCGGGATCGGCGCCATGTAGGGACCCATCAGGCCCGAGACGAACAGCATCGGCAGCAGGGCCGAAACCACCGTCAGGGTGGCCACCACCGTGGGATTGCCGACCTCGGCCACCGCGTCGACCGCCGCGTCGATCCGGCTTCGGCCGTCGTTCATGGCCCAATGTCGGGCGATGTTCTCGATCATGACGATGGCGTCGTCGACCAGGATGCCGATCGAGAAGATCAGAGCGAACAGACTGACCCGGTTGATCGTGTAGCCCATCAGATTGGAGGCGAAGAGGGTCAGCAGGATGGTCGTGGGGATGACCACGGCGGTCACCGCCGCCTCGCGCCAGCCGATGGCCAGGCCGATCAGCACCACGATCGACAAGGTGGCCAGGCCCAGGTGGAACAGCAGCTCGTTGGCCTTTTCGTTGGCCGTCGCGCCATAGTCGCGGGTCACCGCCACATCCAGGCTATCGGGCAGCAGCGAGCCCTTCAGCGCCTCGACGCGGGTCAGCACGGCCTGGGAGACAACCACGGCGTTGGCCCCCTTGCGCTTGGCGATGGCCAGGCTGACGGCGGGAGCCTGGCTCCAGGCGCCGTCGATCCGGGCATAGCGCCAGACGCGGGCCTGGTCCTCGCGCGGGCCCTGGATCACATCGGCGACGTCGCGGACATAGACCGCCTGGCCGCTGGCCGAGGGCAAGGCCAGAAGGCCGATATCGGTGCTGCTGGTCAGGCTGCGGCCCGCCGTGACGTTGATCGCCTGGCCGCCGCCGCGGATCTGGCCGGCGGGAAAGGCGCGCGTGGCTTGGCGCACGGTGTCCATCAGGGCGGCGAGCGACACGCCATGCTGGGCCAGGCGGGCCGGGTCGGGCGCGATGCGGATCTCCTCGGGCCGTCCGCCGACGATGAAGGTCAGGCCGACATCGTCGACCTTGGCGACCTCGGTCCGAAGCTTTCCGGCCAGTTCATACAGGGCCTGATCGTTCCATTGACCCGCGGCGCCGGGCTTGGGCGACAGGGTCAGGACGAGGCTTGGCACGTCATTGATGCCGCGGGTCTGGATCAGCGGCTCGGCGATCCCGGCCGGGATGCGATCATAGTTGGCGCGGATCTTCTCGTGGATGCGCACGGCCGCGGCGTCGGGATCGACCCCGACTTTGAATCGCGCGGTGACCATCACCTGGTTGTCGTCGGCGAAGGTGTAGACGTGCTCCACCTCGGCGACGCTCTTGACGATCGTCTCCAGCGGCTTGCCGACCAGCTCGATGGCGTCGGGGGCGCGCAAGCCGGGCGCTGGGACCATGATGTCGACCATCGGCACGCTGATCTGCGGTTCCTCTTCGCGGGGGATCGAGACCAGGGCCAAGAGGCCCACGGCGATCGCCGCCAGCAGGATCAACGGCGTCAGGGGCGACTTGATCGACGCCTTGGTCAGGCGTCCCGAAAGGCCCAGGTTCATCGGGCGGCCTCCGCCGGGGTCAGGACGTCGCCGAGGCGCAGGCCCGACAGGACCTCGACCGCGTCGGCCGCGGGGCCGGCGCGGGTCTGGATCGGAGACTCCGAAATCGCGCCGTCGGCGCCGACCAGCCGTGCGTAGTCGACGCCAAACCGCGTGGCGACATAGCGCCTGGGAATGACGATCGCCTGGCGCTCGCCGATCTTGATGACGGCGCGCACGCGCTGGCCGATCAGGTCGCCGGGCAGGTTGGGCGCGGTGACGTCGGCGGTGACCTGGCCGCCGGTGATCGAGGGGTAGATCTGGGCGATGGTCCCGCGGGCGGCGACGCCGCGCAGGTCCTCGGCGGCGAGATCGACCGTGTCGCCGACCTTGAGGGCGCGCGCCTGGCCTTCCGGCAATTCGATGCGCACGACAAGCGGGCCGGCGGTGATCCTGGCTACCGACTGGCCGGGCATCACCACCGAGCCGACGGGCACGTCGGCGACCAGGATCCGGCCGGTGGCCGGGGCCAGGATCGCGCCCTGGGCGCTCAGTTCGGCGCTGGCGCCGCGCTGGGCGCGGGCCGCCGTCAGATTGGCGTTGGCGGCCTTGGCCTGGGCCTCGACCTGATCCAGGCGCGCCTGGGCATAGACGCCGTGCGAGAAGAGATCGCGGGTGCGAGAAAGATCGGCCTGGGCGCGAGCGGCCTCGGCGGCGGCGGCGGCGACCTGGGCGTCGAACGCCCCGGTCTGCAGGCTCAGTCGGTCATCCTTGATCCGACCGATCATCTGGCCCTGGCGGACGACATCGCCTTCCTTGACGCTCAACGCCACCAGGGTTCCGGAAATCCGCGCTCGAGCCTCGGCCATGTCGCGTGTGGTCAGGGTCGCGGGAACCGGCTTGAGGTCGGCCACGGTCTGGGCGCGGATCGTTAGCCGGCCGGCCTCCGGCGCCGCCTTGACCGCCGGCGCCGGAGGCGTCTTGGACTCGCCGCAGGCGCTGAGCAGCAGGACCGCTCCCAAGGCGCTGATCAGATGTAGCCGCGCCGTCATGGCGTCCCCTCCAGGTGGTCTTGTGATGGTCGACTAGCGGACGGTCGGCAGGCCGGCGGCCTTCCAGGCCATGATCCCGCCGGTCAGGTGGGTGTCGAGCGCTTGGCCCACCTTCTGGCAATGACCCACCGCGGCGGCCGAGCGCTTGCCCGAGCCGCAGCTGAACACCACCGCCTTGCCGCCGGCGTCCGGCAGGGCCTTGGGGTCGAAGCTGGACATCGGGAAGTTGACCGCGCCGGGAATGCGCTCGGCGGCGAACTCGGCCGGTTCGCGCACGTCGACCAGCAGGATCTTCTCGGCGTCGAGCGCGGCCTTCACCTGATGGGCGGTGAGGTCCTTGGTCTTGGGCGATCCGAACATCGTTAGGTCTCCTTCAAAGGGGCGGGGTGGGGAGCGGCCTCAGGGACCGCGCAGAACAGACGCGACAGGGTCTCGACCAGGGCGCGGGCCTGACCGCCGCGAAGGCCGTAGTAGATGGTCTGGCCCTCGCGCCGGGCCGAGACGACGCCGTCGCGGCGCAGGAGCCCCAGGTGTTGCGAGGCCAGGGTCTCGCGAACCCCCAGAGCCTGGGCGAGCGCGCCCACCGACTGCTCGCCGTCGATCAGCGCGCAGACGATCATCAGCCGATGCGGATTGGCCAGCGCCTTGAGCAGGGCGCAGGCGTCGTCCGCGGAAGCCTTGAGCGTGGTGGAGTTAAAATTCATAGTTGCGTATATGCGACTTTACGAATATGTAGTCAAGCGTCGATAGGATGACGCTATCCCGAACGCTCGGGCTCAAACGTGATCCTGATCAAAGTGAGCCGCGCGGATTGAGCCCAGTCTGGCTGCGAACCACGGCGTGATAGGGAGCGAGACCATGGCTAAGCCGCGCATCGTCATTCTGGGCGCCGGACTGGGCGGCGCCATCGCCGCCTTCGAGATCAAGCAGGCCGTCGGCGAAAGGGCCCAGGTCGAGGTGGTGTCGCAGGGCGACACCTTCCACTTCGTACCGTCAAACCCCTGGGTCGCCGTCCATTGGCGCAAGCGCGAGGCCATCGAGGTCGAGCTGCCGCCGGTGTTCAAGAAGAAGGGCATCGGCTTTCGGGGCGTCGGCGCGGCCAAGGTGATGCCCGAGCGCAACCAGCTTGAACTGACCGACGGCGTGCTGCTCGACTACGACTACCTGGTGATCGCCACGGGGCCGGACCTTGCTTTCGACGAGGTCCCGGGCCTTGGCCCGCATGGCGGGTTCACCCAGTCGATCTGTCATGTCGATCATGCGCAGAGCGCCGCCGCGGCCTTCGACCGCTTCGTCGAAAACCCCGGGCCGATCATCGTCGGCGCGGTGCAGGGCGCCTCGTGCTTTGGACCCGCCTACGAGTTCGCGATGATTCTCGACACCGAGCTCAAGCGCCGCAAGATCCGCGACAAGGTGCCGATGACCTTCGTCACCTCCGAGCCCTATGTCGGCCACCTGGGCCTGGACGGGGTGGGCGACACCAAGGGCCTGCTGGAAAGCGAGATGCGCCAGCGGCACATCAAGTGGGTCACCAACGCCAAGGTCGCCTCGGTCGAGGCTGGGATGATGCACGTCGAGGAGATCGCCGAGGACGGCGCGGTCAAGGCGACCCACGACCTGCCGTTCGCCTATTCGATGATGCTGCCGGCCTTCCGCGGCGTGGCCGCCGTCCATGGGATCGGCGGCCTGACCAACCCGCGCGGCTTCATCCTGGTCGACAAGCACCAGCGCAATCCGACCTATCAGAACGTCATGGCCCTGGGGGTCTGCGTGGCGATCGCGCCGACCGGCAAGACGCCGGTTCCCGTCGGCGTGCCCAAGACCGGTTTCATGATCGAGAGCATGGTCACGGCCATCGCCCACAATCTCAAGGACATCGTGGACGGCAAGCCCGCGAGCCACGAGGCGACCTGGAACGCCATCTGCCTGGCCGACTTCGGCGATGGCGGCGTGGCCTTCGTCGCCCAGCCCCAGATCCCGCCGCGCAACGTCAACTGGTCGGCCAGCGGCAAGTGGGTGCACCTGGCCAAGGTCGGGTTCGAGAAATACTTCCTGGCCAAGGTCAGGCGGGGCGAGAGCGAGCCCTTCTACGAGAAGCTCGCCCTGGACGTCATGGGCATCCACAAGATCAAGCCCTGAGGGCGAAAGGCGCTAAGATGCGGCAGCTTGTTTGTCCCGCCTGCGGCGCGACCAATCGCGCCCCGCAAGACAGGAACACCCTGGCGGCCAAATGCGGCCGCTGCGGCGAGCGTCTGTTCTCAGGGGTTCCGGCCGAGGTGAGCGGCGCGCAACTGGCCGCCCATACCAGCAAGACCCGAGGCGTCGCCGTGCTCGTCGATGTCTGGGCGCCCTGGTGCGGACCGTGCCGGTCGATGGCGCCCCAGTTCGCCGCCGCGGCCGCGCGCCTGGAGCCGGACGTGCGGCTGCTGAAACTCAATTCCGAAGCCGAACCGCGCGCCGCCGGGGCGCTGGGCGTCTCGGGCGTTCCGGCCCTGCTGCTCTATCGGGACGGCGCCGTCATCGCCCGGTCCGCCGGCCTGATGAGCGCGGCCCAGATCGTCGCCTGGACGCACCAGGCCCTGGCCCAGGTCAGCGCCTGAGCCGCTAGAGGAGGTTGATCATGACCGTCGACCGTATGGTTCTGGCCTTTGCCGGCCTTGTCGTCCTGCTGGGCGTCGGCCTGGCTCATTTCGTTCATCCCTGGTGGATCGGCCTGTCGATCTTCGCCGGGCTCAACATGATCCAGTCGGCCTTCACCGGCTTTTGCCCGGCCGCGATGGTCTTCAAGAAACTCGGCGTCAAGCCGGGCGTCGCGTTCCGGTGAGCCCGGTGCGCGCCGTCCTGGTCCTGACCTTGCTGGCCGCCGCCGCCGCGCCCTGGGGGGTGTCGGCCATGACCTTGCCCGAGGCCATCGCCCTGGCGCGGCGCGCCAACCCGGACCTGGCCCAGGTCCAGGCCCAGTCGGACGCGGCGAGCGCGCGCCTGGCCCAGGCCCGCGCCGGCCGCCTGCCCAGCCTGACCGTGTCGGCCGAAAGCGCCAGCGGAACGACCGACCTTGGCGGCTTCTTCGGCTTTGGCCAGAGCGATGTGTCGCCCCGCGCGGCGTCGCTGCAACTGCGCCAGCCCCTGTACTCCGGCGGCGGCGTCAGCGCCGCCATCGAACAGGCGGGGGAGGGCAAGGCCGCGGCCGTGGCGCGGGTGGGCGGCGCGGCGGCCATGCTGAGCGCCGAGGTCGCCGCTGCCTATGTCGCCATCTTGAGCGCCCAGGACATGCTGGCCCTGAGCCAAGCTCAGGTCCGGCAGATGGACGTCATCACCGACCAGGCCCAACTGCGCTTCAAGGGGGGTGAGATCGCCCGCACCGATCTTGACCAGGCCAGGGCCCGCCAGGCGGAGAGCCGCGCGGGCCTGGCCCGGGCCGAAGGTCGGCTGGCCGGGAGCCGGGCCCATTTCGTTTCGGTGGTCGGGGCGCAGCCCGACGGACTGGAGGCGGTGGTCGCCCCGGCCGAGACGCCCGCCACGCTCGATGAGGCGGTGGCGACGGCGTCCCAATCCAGCCCCCTGCTGCTGGCCGCCCAGGCCGGCGAACGCGCGGCCCAGGCCGGCGTGCGCTACGCTCGCGCCGAACGCCTGCCGAGCCTGGCGCTGACCGCCACCGCCAGCACGGTGCGCGACCAGTTCTTTCCCGGCTACAGCGCCGATGGCGTGACGGTCGGCGTCCAGGGACGATGGACCCTGTTCTCGGGGGGCGCGGTGAGCGGGCGCATCGACGAGGCCGGGGCGGCGCTTGGCGGCGCGCAAGCGCGCCTGGACGCGGCGCGGGCCCAGGTGCGCGAGGCGGTCATCGGCGCCTGGGGCGATGTCGTCACGGCGCGCGCGGTGATGCTCGCCGCCGCCGACCAGGCCGGCGCCGCGGCCAGCGCGTTGAACAGCGTGCGCAATGAGGTGCGGGTCGGGCAAAAGCCCGTCCTGGCCCTGCTCGACGCCGAACGCGAGGCCCTGGCCGCCCAAAGCGCCCTGGTGGCCGCGCGCGGCGAAGCGACGGTCTCGTCCTATCGGCTGAACGCGCTGCTGCATGGCCAGTGACCCGGCGCCCAGGCGACATCCCGCGGGCGCGGGTCAATATCCATCGCCTGGAAATCCTGAGCGCCCTCGACGCGGCGAGCCCACATCTCGGCGTCCTTGCGCCGGATGAAGGTCTCGCTGACGTAGTGACCTTTTCGGCGTATGAGGACCCGCCAATTGCCGGACGGAAGTTTTTGGATCGACGCCAAGCGTGTGCGCCTTGTGTTCAGTGAGCGGTCGCAGCGTAGCGAAAAGCGTCGTAGGGAAGCGTGCGAAGGGTGAACTTGAACACGTTTCAACGTGTTGAAAACAGTAGAAATGCAGCAATTTCAAACTCATAGATTTTCCATTGCCCCGATGATGGACTGGAGCGATCGCCATTGCCGGTCGCTGCACCGGGTGCTGTCGCGCCGGGCGCTGCTGTATTCGGAGATGGTGACCAGCGGCGCGGTGCTGAACGGCGACCGCGAGAAGCTGCTGGGGTTCGACGCCGGCCAGCATCCGGTGGCGCTGCAACTGGGCGGGTCAGAGCCCGCCGACCTGGCCGCCGCCGCGAAGATCGGCGAGGACTACGGCTATGACGAGATCAATCTGAACGTCGGCTGCCCCTCCGACCGGGTGCAGAGCGGTCGGTTCGGGGCCTGCCTGATGCGCGAGCCGGAGCTGGTGGCCGACTGCATGGCGGCCATGGCCGCAGCGGTGTCCGTGCCGGTGACGGTCAAGTGCCGGATCGGGGTCGACGACCAGGAGCCGGAACAGAGCCTGTTCGAGCTGGTCGACCTGTCGGCCCAGGCCGGGGTCACCAGCTTCGTGGTCCACGCCCGCAAGGCCTGGCTGAAGGGGTTGTCGCCGAAGGAAAACCGCGACGTGCCGCCGCTGGACTATCCGCTGGTCCACCGGCTGAAGGCCGAGCGCCCGGACCTGACCATCGTCATTAACGGCGGCATTCCGGACCTGGACGTGGCGCTGGCCCAGCTGGAGCATGTCGACGGCGTGATGCTGGGGCGGGCGGCCTATCACGAGCCGGGCCTGCTGGGACAGATCGACCGTCGGGTGTTTGGCGAGGCCGTCGCCGATGTCGACGCGTTCGAGGCGGTCGAACTCTACAAGCCCTACATGGCCGGCCAGTTGGCGGCGGGCGTGCATCTGGCGGCGATGAGCCGTCACATGCTGGGCCTGTTCCACGGCCTGCCGGGCGCGCGCGCCTGGCGCCGGATCCTGACCGTCGAGGGCGTGGCGGCCGGGGCGGGGCTGGAGGTGGTCGACCGCGCCCTGGCGGCCGTCCGGCAGGCCGTGGACGCGCGCGAAGCCCGGTCGCTGGAGGCCGTCGCGGTCTAGGGTCTAAGAGCGCAGGACCAGGGCGCGGGGCGTGGCCTGGAAGCTGGACAGCCGGCCCAGATAGGTCATGCCCAGCAGCGAGGTCTCCAGGCCCTTCTCGACGACAAGGGCCTCGACGTCGCGCACCTGGGCGCCGGCCACCGAAACGCTGGCCAGCTTGACCGAGGCGGCGCGGGTCTCGCCGGAGGCCGTCATGACCTTGTAGCTGTAGTCGAGGGCCTTCGTGTCGATGCCCAGGCGCTTGGCGTCGGTCTGGCTGAGCGCGACGGCGGTGGCGCCGGTGTCGATCAGGAAGCGAACGGCGCGGCCGTCGACCTTGGCCTCGGCCCAGAAGTGGCCGTCGGCGGCCTTGACGATCTGGGCGGCGCCGTCATCGACGGCGGCCACGGCGGGGGCGGGACCGCGCAGGTCCGGCTGGCGCAGGTCGTCCAGCGACACGACGGCCTTCGCCGCCCCGACCGCCGAGAGCGCGCCTACGATCGCGATGGTCGCGAACTTGAGCATAGAAGTCACCCCGCCATACAGGCTTTGTGGCCGTTTTTACGACCGTTGCGGGGAGAATAGCCGCGAATGGGTTGTCAACCGGTGAATCGGCAGAGCTTGCGACTGAACAAGGTTAATTTGGGGGTAATATACGGCAAGTTAAAAAGTTGTAATACTGTCGAGTATCAATGTTACGTCAATGTAATGTGGCAAGATGACTTCGATTTAACTTAAAATGCACGCTGTAACGGCACATACCGCTGCTTAACGGGAAGACCCGCTTTGCCGAGGGATATGTCATGAAGAAGATCGCTATCGCCGCCGCTGTCGCCGTTTCGGCCTTGGCGTTCGCCGCCCAGGCCTCCGCCGCCGTCAGCAATTTCGACCTGCTGCACGCCGCGCGCTGCCGTGGCCTGGCCGCTTCAGAAACGCTGGGCAAGATGGACACCGCCAAGATCGACGCGATGCTGAAGACCGAGTCCTCGGCCCGCGAACTGGCCGTCCGCACCTCGATCGTCAACAAGATGACGGCCGCTCAGAAGGAAGCCAACGCCGCTGACGCCGCCAAGAAGGAAAAGCTGCTGGCCGAGCGCTCGGGCGCCTGCGCCGCCTGGCTGAACTAGGATCTAGCCCGGGCCGGCCATCAGGCTGGCCATCGGGTCCGGGCGATGGGGCAGGGCGGCCATGATCGCCGCCCGTTCCTCGTCGCTCAAGCGCGCCCAGCCGGCGATCTCCGGCAGGGTTCGCCGGCAGCCCAGGCAGACGCCTGTCGCGCCATCGACCGCGCAGACCTTTACGCAAGGCGTGGCGATGGCGCGGGGCGGACGAGCCGCCGAAGTCACTGTGTCGAGGGGTGAGCTCATGCCCCGAACTTCGCCGCTGGAGGCGTGCCGCGCAAGGGGGCGGGCTCGCGGTGCGGCGTCGTGCGTCGGTTTCAAGTGCGTTTGCGTCCCCCGCCGTCCTTAGGAGAGAACCGTCATGCGTAGCCTGAAGATCGCCCTCGTCGCGGCCATGGTCGCTTCGGCGGCCGCCCCGGCCTTCGCCGCCGACCGCATCAGCGACACCGACCTGCTGCGCGCCTCGCGCTGCCTGGGCCTGGCCAAGGCCGAGAGCCTGGGCGCCGTCGACGCGACGGCGCTGGAAAGCTTCGTCAGGGCGCAGCGAAAGGGCCGGGATCCGGGTCTGCGCGACCGCTCCGACAACGCCGAGAAGACCGCGCGAAGCCAGGCGTCCAGCGCCGGCGGCGACCGCAAGGCGACCCTGCGGGCCGAGCGTGACGGCGCCTGCAAGACGCTGATCGAGAACCCGACCGGCGCCTGATCGTCCCTAGGTCCCTTTGCATGGAGCGCGGGCTGGCTTAAGTCCGCGCCCATGACATCCTCCTCGCCCGCCGCTTCCCCGTTCGACGACATCCGCAAGCTGGCCGCCGACGCGCCGGCCGCTCCGACCTCGACTTTCGAGGGCGGCGACCGCCTGGCCGAGATCTCGGCCTGGCTGACCGCCTGGACTGGCAAGACGCCGCCGGCGGTGCTGCGCCCGGTCGTCGCCCTCTACGCCGGCGCGCGCCAGGGCGTGGGGCCGCGCGGCTGGGCCCGCGAGCGCCTGGAGGCCGTGGCCGCCGGCGGGGCCAATGTCTGCCGCATCGCCGGCGTCCAGGGCGCGGGGCTGGAAGCCTTCGACCTGGCCATCGACCGTCCGACGCCCGACGCGGTCGCCAAGGCCTCGATGAGCGAGAAGGAATGCGCCGCGACCATGGCCTTCGGCATGGAGGCTCTGGCCAAGCAGCCCGACCTGCTGATCCCCGGCGTGATCGCCGCCGAGACCGACCGCGCGGCCGGCGCGCTGGCCCTGGTCCTGTTCGGCGGCGAGGCCTCCGACTGGAGCGACGCGCCCGAGCCGATCGTCGCCGCCGTGGCCCGCGCCGCGGCCGAGGGCGACCTGTCGGATCCGCTGCAGGCCTTGCGCCAGCTGGGAGGGCGCGAGACCGCCGCCCTGGTCGGGGCGATCCTGGCCGCCCGGGTCCAGAAGATCCCGGTGCTGCTGGACGGCTACGCCGCCTGCGCCGCCGCCGCCGTGCTGCACGCCCTGGATCCGGTCCTGATCGCCCACTGCCAGGCCGGCCACGTCGGGACCGCCAAGGGCCATGCCCGCCTGCTGGAAGCGCTGGGCAAGCGGCCGCTGATCAATCTGGATATCGCCGACGAAGAGGGCGTCGGCGGGGTGACCGCCCTGGCCCTGGTGCGGCTGGCCTGCGAGGTCCGCTAGGGCGCTCCTGCGTCCATCGAGGCTCGCCTTCGGCTCACGCCTCGGGATGAGGGATTCAGAGGCGTTGCTCGCTCCGATATCCTCATCCTGAGGCGCCCGCGAAGCGGGCCTCGAAGGACGCGCAGCCCATCAGCCATGGCGCAACCTGAACAATGTTTACGTTGACGCTAAGGTCATCTTTCCAAACGCTCGTTCGAACTCTAAGGTGACTCCCGAAAGCCAAGACGGCCCCCGAAGAGGGCCGATTTCCGGGAGTCCGCCATGAACCTCGATTTCTCGCCCGAAGACGTCGCGTTCCGCGACGAGGTCCGCGCCTTCATCGCCGAGAACTACCCCGCCGGCCTGCGCGAAAAGCAGGAGGAGGGCGAGGAGATGGCCAAGGAGGACTTCCTGTCGTGGCATCGCACCCTGGCCAAGAAGGGCTGGGTGGCCCCGGCCTGGCCGAAGAAGTACGGCGGCCCGGGCTGGACCTCGGTCCAGCGCTACATCTGGTCGGAAGAGACCGCCCGCGCCGACTGCGTGCCGATCCTGCCGTTCGGCATCAACATGGTCGGACCGGTGATCTACACCTTCGGCACGCCGGAACAGAAGGAACGCTTCCTGCCGCCGACCCTGTCGGGCGACATCTGGTGGAGCCAGGGCTATTCCGAGCCGGGCGCGGGTTCCGACCTGGCCAGCCTGAAGACCAAGGCCGAGCGCTTCACCGGCGACGACGGCAAGGAATACTACCTGGTCAACGGCCAGAAGACCTGGACCACCCTGGCCCAGCACGGCGACTGGATCTTCTGCCTGGTCCGCACCGACCCGACCGCCAAGATCCAGGAGGGCATCTCGTTCCTGCTGATCGACATGAAGTCGCCGGGCGTGACCGTGCGTCCGATCATCACCCTGGGCGGCGAGCACGAGGTCAACGAGGTCTGGCTCGAGAACGTCAAGGTGCCGGTCGAGAACCGCATCTATGACGAGAACAAGGGCTGGACCTGCGCCAAGTTCCTGCTGGCCCACGAGCGTTCGGGCATCGCCGGCGTGGCGCGCTCCAAGCGCGGCATCGAGCGCATCCGCCAGATCGCCCAGGTCGAGTTGGGCGACGACGGCCGGCCGCTGCTGACCGACCCGGACTTCAAGCGCAAGGTCGCCGACCTGGAGATCGACCTGACGGCCCTGGAATATACCGAGCTGCGCACCCTGGCCGGTGAAGCGGCCGGCAAGGGCCCGGGTCCGGAATCCTCGGTCCTGAAGATCAAGGGCACCGAGATCCAGCAACGGATCACCGAGCTGGTGCTCGAAGCCGCCGGCCACTACGGCGCGCCGTATTTCCGCGGCTTCCCGAACGACGGCGACAACGCCCACCCGATCGGCCCCGACTTCGCCCACCGCGCCGCCCCGACCTATTTCAACGTCCGCAAGACGTCGATCTACGGCGGCTCCAACGAGATCCAGCGCAACATCATCGCCAAGATGGTGCTGGGGCTCTAGCGACCCGACGGCGGGCGGCCGAGCCGCCCGTCGCGATTTCCAACACGATCACCGCAACCCCGAAGCCGGCGGCGCCGCACGGGGCAGATAAAGACGGGAAACCTGGGATGGACTTCAACTTCACCGAAGAGCAGTCGATGGTCCGCGACACGGTCGCGAGCTTCCTGCAGGACAAGTACGACTTCGAGACCCGCCGCAAGATCGTGGCGTCGGAGAGCGGCTGGCGCGCCGACTACTGGAAGGCCTTCGCCGAGGAGCTGGGCATCCTGGGCGCCCCCTTCAGCGAAGAGCTGGGCGGCCTGGGCGGCGGCGCGATCGACAACATGATCATCATGGAGGAGCTCGGCAAAGCGCTGGTCATCGAGCCCTATCTCGGCACCGTGGTCATCGGCGGCGGCTTCATGAAACACTCGGGCTACGCCGGCGCGGCCTCCGTGATCGAGGGCATCGTGGCGGGCACGACCACCATCGCCTTCGCCTATGCCGAGCCGCAGGGTCGCTACACCTGGCAGGACCTGAAGACCACGGCGAAGAAGGAAGGCTCCGGCTACGTCCTGAACGGCCACAAGGCCGTGGTGGTCGGCGCGCCGTTCGCCAGCCACCTGGTGGTCACCGCCCGCACCGGCGGCGGCCAGCGCGACACCGGCGGCGTCTCGGTGTTCCTGGTCGACAAGAGCCTGCCGGGCATCGTCACCCGCGACTATCCCACCGTCGACGGCGGCCGCGCCTCGGAAGTCTATTTCGAGAACGTCTCGATCCCGGCCGACGCCCTGATCGGCGAGGAGGGCGGCGGTCTGCCCCTGGTCAACAAGGTGATCGACGAGGCCACCGCCGCCGCTGGGGCCGAGGCCGTGGGCGTGCTGCGCAAGCTGCACGAGGGCACGCTGGACTACGCCAAGCAGCGCAAGCAGTTCGGCACCGCCATCAGCAACTTCCAGGTGCTGCAGCACCGGATGGTCGACATGTTCATCGAGGTCGAGCAGGCCGTGTCGATGACCTATATGGCCACCATCAAGCTGGACGAGAGCGACGCCGAGCGCGCCAAGGCCGTCTCGGCCGCCAAGGTCCGCATCGGGCGGGCCTGCAAGTTCGTCGGCCAGAACGCCATCCAGATCCATGGCGGCATGGGCATGACCGACGAGCTGGCCATCGGCCACTATTTCAAGCGCGCCTCGATCATCGAGGGCCTGTTCGGCTCGGTCGACCACCACCTGAAGCGCTACGAATCGCTGTCGTTCGGCCAGGCGGCGTAGGCGTCGAAAGCCCGCGCCGTTTACGGACAACCGCCGATTGAAGTCGAAACCGCCCGCGACACGCCGTCGCGGGCGGTTTTTTCTTTGCGGCGCAAGGCCTTGCCCAGAAAGGAAAACGCCGATTGTCCGTAGGCGGAATTCGTCAGGGTTCGGATGATTTTTCTTGTGTTTCGCAAGCTCTGGCGCATGATTCTCGACGACGCGCTGACGACTAAGAGGGTGCAAGCCCCTGTAAGCCGCGCGCGTCTCCTGGTCCAACGGCCTGTTGGTTTTCAAGCGAGTCTGGGAGACGCCGCCAATGAACGTATCGAGAATGAACCACGCGATGCTGTCCTTCGCCCTGATCGGCGGGATGCTGGTCGGAGGCAGGCAGACGCCCAAGCCGCCGATCGCGGAGCCGTCGAAGGGTTCGAAGAAGTAGACGAGAGGGCGGACGGGGGTTCCCCGTCCGCCCAGTCTCTCTAGGCGATCAGCAGCTCGCCCACGACCGGGGCCTGATCGACGTTGGCGACGTCCTGGGTGCGCAGGTGAGCCTCGAGGATGTCGAGAATCTCGGTGTCGAGCTCCGCGTCGAACTTGCGGGCGAAGAGGTCCGAACTGGTCGTCAATGACACGGCGTCGACGGCCGTGAAGGTCCGGGGCCGCAGCTTGATGTCGCCGTCCGGGATCCAGTCGATCATCCGCTTGTCGTCATTGACCACCTCGCCATGGGCGGCGGTGTTCATGATCACGGTCTGGAAGAAGCCCTCGTCGGCGATGAAGGTGTTGCGATAGAACGCCTTGTAGCGCTCGACCGACGGGTCGTGGCAGACGAAGTCGCAGAAGGCGCGGCTGACGATCTTCCACTGGGTGCCGATATAGGGCGTGGCGCCGTCGAGGAAGAGACGGGTGGCCAGGGTGTCGATGATCCGACCGCCAAGCTCCTCCACATATTGCAGCACGCGGCCCATGGTGTCGGGCCGGACCTTGGCCTGATCGAGCACGCGGATGAATTCCTTGCCGCGATTGCGGGTCAGGAAGCCCTTGATCCGCTTCTGGGTCATCAACGGGAAGTCCTGGCCGCTGAGGTTGATGAAGTGGGTCCAGTCCTTGCCCATCTCCAGCAGCTTGGCCATGCCGCGCAGCTCGGCGTCGACCAGGCTGTAACCGCCCCACAGGGCCTTCTTGCTCTCCAGCACGGCGGCGTTGGAATAGGCCGCCAGGAAGCCGCGGACGTCGGCCTCCAGGGCCGGGCCGGAATTCTTGTCGACATGCACGAGGTAGTGGTTGTCCGGGTCGTGGATGGCCTTGAAGAGGCGTTTGAACTGCTCGGGATAGCGGTGAACAAGGACGAGATAGGCGATCAAGCTGACGCTCCTGAATGGCGCCGTGCGCGCCAAGATATGATCTGGGGAACGCGGGCGGCGAGCCACGGGACGCGAGCCGTCGCGCGCGGGCCTGGTCCGGCGGCGAATGTTCGCGTCCGGCGAGGCTCACCGGTCGGCGTCGTGTTCTGAGGGTCGGGGAGGAGCGCCCGTATGTCCGGCGCGTGGCGGGCCGTTCCGCCTGAGGGGCGCACGAGCCGATGGCGCGTCTGCGCGCCTTGCCGGCGGTCCTATCATGTCCTGGGGTGCGGCGCGGATAAATCGACGCGCTTGGCCGGCGGTCCAGAGCGGGAAGGTCGAAGGCCGGAGCGCACGCCGCGTCGGTTCGACACGGCGTGCGGGTCGCCGGGTCTTACGGCTTGGCGGCCGTGTTGCAGTCGGCGAGGCCGGCGGCGTCCAGCTCTTCGCCGCGATAGTTGAAGGCGGCCACGGCGCCGAGTTCGGCGGCGACCTTGCGGCAGGCGCGGCCGATCGGCAGCGACTTGACCTGGGGCGCGGCGCAGGTGTCGCCGTTGCAGCGCCACATGGCGCCGTCCTGGATCAGGGTGGGGGCCTTGCTGGGGGCCTTCAGCTTGAGAACGGCGCCCTCGGCGGCGAAAGCGCTGGTCGCCATACCAAGAGTGGAGAGGGCGGACGCCGCGACGAGCGCGGTGACGAAGATACGCATGCTTGTTTCCTATTATCCCCTAAGGCCGACATGGGGAGGTCGACCGAGGGCATAATGCGTTGCGTTTCACAACTAAGTCAACAAACGAACGTTTGAAGCGGCGTCCTCTTGCCCTGTTTCGGCCAGCCACGCCAGTAGGGCGGGCGTTATGTCGGCGGCTTTTTCCACCACCCGCCAGTACTGCGCCAGGGAGGGCGGGGTCAGGCCCTGGTCGATGGTGTGCCGCAGCAGGGCGAACAGCGGGTCCCAGAAGCCGTCGGGATTGTGGAAGATGATCGGCTTGCGGTGCAGATCCAGCCGCCGCCACGACAGCAGCTCGATGATCTCCTCCAGGGTGCCGATGCCGCCGGGCAGGACGACGAAGGCGTCCGAACGCTCGAACATCATCATCTTGCGCTCGTGCATCGAGGTGACGACCACGGTCTCGACGTCGTCGAACGGCTGCTCGCGACCGCGCAGGAAATCGGGGATGACGCCCAGCACCTGGCCGCCGGCCGCATGGGCCCCCCGCGCCGTCGCGCCCATCAGCCCGACCCCGCCGCCGCCATAGACCAGCTTCAACCCGGCCTTGGCGAAATCGCCGCCGATCTCGAACGCCGCCTCGAGGAAGGCCGGGTCCGCCGTGTTCGACGAGCCGCAATAGACGCAGACGGCCTGGGCGGCGCTCGCGGTGACGGCTTGGCCGCTGGACAGGTCGGGCATCGTCGTCCACTCCAGGAAAATAAAAGCGCGCCGGTCCTTGTAGACAAGGTCGGCGCGCCGCACGTGAACACCCAAGGAAATAGGTCGCCGGGGCGTCGTCGGCCGTTGGATACGCCATGATCAGGATTCGCGAGATCGGTTTCAAGTCGGCCAGCTTCAAGTCCGCCTGCGTCGTCGCGGCCTTCGCCACGCTGGCGCTCGGCGCTTGCGGCCGCGAGGACAAGGGCTGGCGGCGTGATCCGGCGGCGGCCAAGACCGAGCAGCCCTCGCCCCAGGCCGGCTATCTGAAGCCGCCGCGCGTGGTGTCGGCCATCCGCCAGGGAAACGCCGTGGCGCTGTCGGGCGAGGCCGAGCCCCTGGCCAGCGTGCGGCTGGGCGCGCCGACCGGCGAGGCGCTGGTCGGCAAGGCCGACGCGGCCGGCGCCTGGCGGCTGATCGCGCCCCTGGCCGCCGAACCCCGGCTCTATGGCCTGTCGATGACCCTGGAGGGACGAACCGTGCAGGCCCAGGGCTATCTGATGGTCGCCCCGAACGGCGCGGCGGTGCTGTTGCGCGCCGGGGCCGGGGCCGAGGTGATGGGGCAGAGCTCGCTGTCGCCCCGCATCCTGGCGATCGACTATGACCGCGGGGGCGGGGGCGTGGTCTCCGGCGTCGCCACCCCCGGCGCGGGCCTGGGCGTGCGTGTCGACCGCACCACGCGCGGCGAAAGCAAGGTCGGCGCGGACGGCCGCTTCTCGATCTCCCTCGACCAGCCCTTGATGGAGGGAACCCATACCATTCAGGTGGCGGGCGAAGGCGGCGAACAGCAGGTGGTCATCGAGGTCAGCCCGCCCTTGCCGCCTACCGGCGGACCGGTGCGCTCCACTTTTTCGGCCGGGGGCTGGCGCGTCGACTGGATGACGCCGGGCGGCGGCCTGCAGACCACCCAGCTGCTGGGCGGCGCCCAGTGAGGGGCATGGCGCGGTCCGGAGCCGTGGCCGGCGCGGTCGCGTCCCCCGAAGTCAAGGCCAACGGCTGGAAGGCCCTGGCCGACCTGTTCAGCCTGGTGATGCGCTCCAAGGCCCCCGGCCTGCGCTGGCGCGTGACCCTGGCCCTGCTGTTCACCTTCGCCGGCAAGTTCCTGGGCGTGATCGCGCCGCTGCTGCTGGGCAAGGCGGTCAACGCGCTCAGCGCGGGGCAGGACGCGGGCGTCCAGATCGGTCTGAGCTTCGCGGCCCTGGCCGGCGGCTGGGCCTTGATCCGCTTCATCGCCGCCGTCGCGCCCCAGGCTCGCGACGCGGTGTTCACCCCTGTCGCCCAGGCGGCCCAGACCCGCGCGGCGGTCGAGACCTTCGCCCACGCCCTGTCGCTGTCGATCGACTTCCACCAGACCAAGCGCACCGGGTCGCTGTCGCGGGTGATCGATCGCGGCGCGCGGTCGATGGACTTCCTGCTGCGCGGCCTGGTGTTCAACATCGCGCCCACGGTGGTCGAGCTGATCATGGCCGCCATCGTGCTGGCCAAGGCCTATGACTGGCGCTTCGCGCTGACGGCGGTGGTCACGGTGGTGATCTACGGCGTGGTGACCTTCACGATCTCGGACTGGCGGATCGGCCATCGGCGGGTGATGAACGAGGCCGACGCCGAGGCCGCCGGCCGGGCCGTGGACGCGCTTTTGAACTACGAGACGGTCAAGGCCTTCGGGGCAGAGGCGCGGGCCGTCGGCGGCTACGACACCGCCCTGACGGCCTACGGCGCGGCCAATATCAAGGCGACCAACTCCCTGACCCTGCTCAACACCGTGCAGTCGGCGGTGATGAGCCTGGGCCTGGGCATGATGGCCATTCTGGCCGGGGGCGAGGCGGCCGCGGGCCGGATCGGGCCCGGCGACGTCACCGCCGCCGTGCTGATCCTGGTCAACCTCTATGGACCGCTGAACATCCTGGGCTTCGCCTATCGCGAGATCCGCCAGTCGTTCATCGACATGGAGGCCATGCTCGACCTGCGTCGCGCCCAGCCGGACGTGGCCGACGCGGCCGACGCCGTCGACCTGCCGCCGCCCGTCGACCGGCGCGGCGGGGCCGTGGCCTTCGAAGAGGTGTCGTTCCGCCACGGCGCGCGCTCGGAGGGCTTGCAGGGGGTAACCTTCACGGCCCAGCCGGGGACCACCGTGGCCATCGTCGGCCCGTCCGGCGCCGGCAAGACCACCCTGGTGCGCCTGGCCCTGCGGATGATCGATCCCCAGGGCGGGCGTGTCACCCTGGACGGCCATGACCTGAAGGCCCTGAAACAGGCCTCGCTGCGCCGGGCCGTGGCCCTGGTGCCGCAGGACGTGGCCCTGTTCAACGACACCCTGATCGCCAACATCGCCTTCGCCCGTCCGGACGCTTCCGAGGCCGACGTCTGGGCCGCCGCCGAGGCGGCCGAGCTGGGCGAGTTCATCCGCAACCTGCCCGAGGGCATGGACACCAAGGTCGGCGAGCGCGGGCTGAAGCTGTCGGGCGGCGAGCGTCAGCGCGTGGGCATCGCGCGGGCCCTGCTGGCCGACCCGCGCGTGCTGATCCTGGACGAGGCGACCAGCGCCCTGGACAGCCGCACCGAGGCCGCCATCCAGGCCACCCTGCGCAAGGCGCGGGCCGGACGCACGACCCTGGTCGTCGCCCACCGCCTGTCGACCATCGCCGACGCCGACGAGATCATCGTGCTGCGCCGTGGAAAGGTTGTGGAGCGTGGCGGCCATGCGGCGCTTTTGGAGGCCGGAGGGGAATACGCGGCGTTGTGGCGGCGACAGACTCGGGAGAAACCGGTGGCGGCGGAACAGCTTCACGATTGAATTCCGAAACCCGCCAGGCTAGAACAAAGATAGAACAAAAAACGGCGGTTACTGTCATGCTGACGCGAAAGATCGATCGGGCCCTGGACGCGATGGCCGCCTGCAAGGACCGGGTTCCGGCCCTGCGCGAGATCTACCGCGCCGACAGCCCCGAGGGCCTGGCCTTGGGCAATCTGATGGAAGCGGTGGAGCAGGCCCAACAGGTGCTGCAGGGCCAGGCCGCGCGCGCTGGCGAATAGGCCTTCACAACCGTTCCTCGCGAGAAATGTGGGGTGCGGGGCGGCGGGCCGCCGCTGTATCCTGCGCCACGCCCATCCGACCTCAGGAGCCGCCCATGCGCTATCTGCACACCATGGTCCGCGTGAAGGACCTCGACGCCTCGCTGCGCTTCTATTGCGAAGGCCTGGGACTGACCGAGGCTTACCGGATGGAGAACGAGAAGGGGCGCTTCACCCTGGTGTTCCTGGCCGCGCCGGAGGACGTCGAACTGGCCAAGGAGCGCAAGGCGCCGCTGGTCGAACTGACCTACAACTGGGATCCCGAGGACTATCAGGGCGGCCGCAACTTCGGCCACCTGGCCTACCGGGTCGACGACATCTACGAGACCTGCCAGCGGCTGATGGACATGGGCGTGACGATCAATCGTCCGCCGCGCGACGGCCACATGGCTTTCGTCCGCTCGCCCGACAACATCTCGATCGAACTGCTGCAGGACGGCAGTCTGGAACCGGCCGAGCCCTGGGCCTCGATGCCCAACACCGGCGCGTGGTAGGGGCGCGCCCTAGACCAGCTTCACCCAGGGCTCCGGCGGCGTGTACATCGCGGCCAGGGCTTCGAGACGGCCGGCCGGGTCATCGATGATCGCCAGCCAGGCCAGGCGGGCCAGCTCCAGCCGATAGTCGGCGGCGTAGCCGGTCGAGAACGGCGACTGGGTGCTGCCCGGCGGCTCGGCGGCCTTGGCGTTGGCCAGCTTCTGACGGGTCAGGACGGCCGGGCGGTCGATCAACACCTGGCCTTCGCCGCCCGCCACCCAGCTGTCGACCAGGGCGCACACGGCCACCGCATGATAGACCATGACGGGCAGGACGCGCTTTTGGGGCGCCGGCTCGGCGACCATGGTCGGCTTGACGGCGTTGTGCGGGCTGGTGATCCGGAAGGCCAGGGCGTTTGCGCCGCGTTGCAGGACGGTCTTCCAGTGATCGTTGGTCTTGCTCATGGTTAAGCCTGTATCCGCTACGCGGCGCGCGGTGAAGACCCAACGCGGCAATTGGCGTAACGGATACAGGCTTGATGAGAAATCCCGCCCTCGGAACGCTTTGCGGCTACTCGGCCGCGGCCGTGGCGAGCGTCTTCAGGGCGGGGTAGTCGACATAGCCCCGGCCGTCGCCGCCATAGAAGGTCGACGGGTCCGGATTATTGAGCGGCGCGCCGAGGCGCAGGCGCTCCACCAGGTCCGGATTGGCGATATAGGCCTTGCCGAAGGCCACGGCGTCGGCCTTGCCCGCGTTCAGGGCGGCCTGGGCCGTGGCGGCGGTGAACCGCTCGTTGGCGATGTAGACGCCGCCGAACGCCTTCTTCAGGTCCGCGCCCAGGCTGTCGGGGCCCTCGTATTCGCGGGCGCACAGGAAGGCGATGCCGCGCTCTCCCAGCGCCTTGGCCACGTAGCCGAAGGTCGCGGCCAGGTCGCTGTCGCCCATCGAGTGGCTGTCGGCGCGCGGGGCCAGGTGCATGCCGACCCGGCCGGGGCCGAACACCGAGGCGGCGGCGTCGGCGACCTCCAGCATCAGGCGGGCGCGGTTCTCGATCGAGCCGCCGTAGCGGTCGGTGCGCTGGTTGGAGCCGTCCTGCAGGAATTGGTCGAGCAGATAGCCGTTGGCGCCGTGGATCTCGACGCCGTCGAAGCCGGCGGCCTTGGCGTTTTCGGCGCCCTTGCGGAAGGCCTCGACCACCCCGACCACTTCCTCGGTCGTCAGGGCGCGCGGCGTGGGGTAGGGGCGTTCGGGACGCAGCAGGCTGACATGACCCTTGGCCGCGATGGCGCTGGGGCCGACCGGGGCCGCGCCGCCATGGAACGACGGGTCGGAGATCCGGCCCACGTGCCAGATCTGCATGAAGATGCGGCCGCCCTTGTCGTGCACGGCCTGGGTGACCCGCTTCCAGCCCTCGACCTGCTCCTGCGACCAGATGCCGGGCACGCCCTGATAGCCGACGCCCTGCGGGACGACGGGCACCCCTTCGGTGATCAGCAGACCGGCGGAAGCGCGTTGGGCGTAGTACTCGGCCATCAGGGCGTTGGGGATCTGCGTCGGGCCGGCCCGCAGCCGGGTCAGCGGCGCCATGACGACGCGGTTGGGCAGCTCGAGGTCGCCAAGGCGAAGCGGATCGAACAGAGTGGGCATGAAGCGGTCCATCAAGGGTTCGCCGACCCCGCGCCGGCGCCCCGCTTATCTGGCGTCTCGCGCCTCGATCGCAACTGCCACTGAGGCTGATTTTATTCTGACGCGGGCCGCAGGGAATCTGGGGGGAACGTCTCGGCCGCGCCGGTCGTTGGCTTGGGACCAGACTGGAGAACTCCCATGGCCGAACCCGACGTGACCAACGGCGACGAACCGGACGACACCTACGATCCCTCGACGGTCGAGGCCAATCTCAACATCCAGCAAGGCGGCGGAGTCGGCGCCCGCGATCTGGCGCGACAGGAAGAGCCGACCGAGATCGTCACCCTCGAAGAGGAAGACGAACCCGCCGAGGCGCTGGGAGCCGCCCATCCCAAGGAATGATCGTCATGGCCGAACTCAACGCCGACAAACGCGACAAGCTGCCTGACAAGGCGTTCGCCGAGCCGGAGAAGCGCGCCTATCCGATCGAGGACAAGGCCCACGCCCGCAACGCCAAGGCCCGCGCCAGCCAGGCCGTGAAGGCCGGCCGGATGTCCAAGGCCGAGGAAAAGCGGATCGACAAGAAGGCCGACGCGGTCCTGAAGAAGGACTAGGCCTGAAGAAGCGTTAGGGCTCGACCCCGGCGCGCGGTCCGGTCTATTCGCGTAGGACGACAACGCGAACAGAGAATCCGCCCATGCCCTCCGGCCTCGCCGCCCTTCTCGACGACATCGCCGGCATCACCAAGCTGGCGGCCGCCTCGCTGGACGACGTGAGCGGCGCCGCCGGCAAGGCCGGGGTCAAGGCGGCCGGCGTGGTGGTCGACGACACCGCCGTCACCCCCGGCTACGCCATGGGATTCACGCCCGATCGCGAACTGCCGATCGTCTGGAAGATCGCGGTCGGCTCGTTCCGCAACAAGCTGCTGTTCCTGCTGCCGGGCGCGCTGATCCTCAGCGCCTTCGCGCCGTGGGCGGTGACGCCGATCCTGATGGTCGGCGGCGCCTATCTGGCCTTCGAGGCCACCGAGAAGATCATCGAGGCCTTCGCGCACCACGAGATCGCCGGCGAGGAGGTCGAGGAGCTGGCCCAGAGCAGCGCCGAACTGGAAGCCGAGAAGGTGGGCGGCGCGATCCGCACCGACCTGATCCTGTCGGGCGAGATCATGGCCATCGCGCTGGCCGACGTGGCCGACAAGCCGCTGGCCATCCAGGCCGCCGCCTTGGCGCTGGTCGGCGTGTTGCTGACCATCGCGGTCTATGGCGTGGTCGGGCTGATCGTGAAGATGGACGACATCGGCCTGCATCTGGCCAAGGGCGGCTCGCGGGCGCTTCGAGGGCTGGGGCGCGGCCTGGTCAAGGCCATGCCGGTGACCATGGAGGCCCTGACCGTGATCGGAACGGCGGCCATGCTGTGGGTCGGCGGCGGCATCATCGTCCACGGCCTGGAGCATTTCAACCTGACCCCCGTGCCGCACTGGGTCGAGGCCGCCTCCCACTGGGCGGCCCAGGTTCCCGGCGTCGGGGCGGTGACCGGCTGGCTGGCCACGGTGACCTGTTCGGCGGTGGTGGGGCTGATCGTCGGCGGCGCGATCGTCGGCGTCGTCCACCTGATCCCACGCAAAAAGGCGGCGCACTAGGCGCCGCCTTGTGTTTGCCCGCGCGGAGCGGCCCGCTGACTAGGCGGCCTGGCGCGCCGTGCGGTAGCCGTCGATCCGGTGGAAGATCGAGGCCATGGCGGCGTGCGCCGGCTGGTGATCTTCGTTGATGTGACCTTCGGCGAAGATCAGGGCCAGGCGGTCGCGGGCCCGGCTCACCCGGCTCTTTATGGTGCCCAGGGCGGCGCCGGTGATCTCGGCGACCTCTTCATACGACATGCCGGCGGCGCCGATCAGGATCAGGGCCTCGCGCTGGTCGGGCGGCAGCATGTCCAGCGCCCGGCGCATTTCGTCCAGCTCCAGGGCCGCGGTCGGATTGGACACCGACACGAGGGTCCGTTCGGCGACCTCCGGGTCGAGGGCGCAGGACCGCCACGAGCGGCGCTTTTCCGAATAGAAGACGTTGCGCAGGATCATGAAGGTCCAGGCCTTCATGTTGGTGCCCGGCTGATAGGAGTTCCGAGAGGCCAGGGCCTTGGTCAGGGCGTCCTGGGCCAGGTCGTCGCCGTGGCTGGCGTTGCCGGTCAGCGAGCGGCCGAAGGCGCGCAGGTGCGGGATCAGGCTGACGAGCTCGCGCTCGAACGTCGTCTGGGCCGAAGTCGGATTGGTCATGGCGATAGTCCCCGTTCGGAGAATGAACGCGCCCGACCAACTAAGGCTCCGCTTTTCGGTAAATATATTTGACCGAACGCCGGTCAGGCCTCGGCGGCGATCTGGCGCAGGGCCTGTTCGAAATATTCCGGCGGCTGACCGCCCGAGATCAGGTAGCGGTCGTTGATCACCACGGCCGGCACCGAATTGATCCCCGCCGCCTGCCAGCGGCGTTCGGCGTCGCGGACCTCCTGGGCGTACTGGCCCGAGGTCAGCACCTTGTGGGCGGCGTGCGGATCCAGGCCCGCCTTCATGGCCGCGGCGACCAGCACCTCGTGGTCGGACGGATCCTGGTTGTCGGTGAAATAGGCGTCGAACAGGGCGTGCTTCAGGGCCTTCTGGTCGCCGACCAACCCGGCCCAGTGCAACAGGCGATGGGCGTCGAAGGTGTTGTAGATCCGGCTGTTCTCGTCGGTGACCATGGAAAAGCCCACCGAGGCCGCCCGGTCGTGGATGGCCTGGCGGTTGGCCGCCGACTGCTCGCGGGTCGCGCCGTACTTCTCGGCGACGTGCTCGACGATGTTCTGGCCCTCGGGCGGCATGTTGGGATTGAGCTCGAAGGGCTGGAAACGGATCTCGGCGTCGACCAGGTCGCCGACCCGCTCGAGCGCGGCCTCCAGCCCGCCCAGGCCGACGATGCACCAGGGGCAGGAGACGTCGGAGACGAAGTCGATCTTCAGAGGCTTGGTCATGGCGCGGTCCGGTGGCGGCGAGATCGCAGATATAGGACGCGCGCCGAGGATTGCACGACGAACAATCGGACGGATCGCGTCGAAGGCGGAAAAGAGGAGTGGGTCGCGGATCGAAGTTCCGGCGGGTTCAAAGCGCGATCTTCGAGAAATCGAAGTCGCGACTTTGAGGAGGTGGCTCCGCTTCGTGGACGCATTTCGAACTCAGTGTCGCACGCCTAACCGGGATCTGGGCGTGCTGTTCGAGAAAATCCGCCTCTTCAACGCCAGCCGATCATCGATCTAGCGCGCGGCGATCGTCCGGGTCTGACTCTTCTCCGACGTTGGGAAGTTCACAATTCGAAGACCCCGCAGTGACCTGCCAAGGAATGTCTGATGTCGGACCGAATCCCAAGTTCCGCTTCTCTAATCGGGCATCGGGGTCAAGCTCGTTTGATCTGGCGGCCGGGGTCGTTCACGCGGGTCACGCTTCTCTTCGCAGTCCGATGGCTCCTTGCGAGCGGAGCCGCTGCACGCATGCATGGGATCAGGGTCTGGAGAGCCGCGCTTTTGGACGCACTTGAACGTGCAGCAGAACTTTTCGGCTTCATCCATCCCGTCGTCCGCATGGGACGATCCGGCCAGGATCTTGAGGTGGGCAGTGAGGGTCAGGTCATGCCGCAGCCTCCGATCCCAGGCGGAAGTCGGAGCCGTCGACCCACATGCGGTGCAGGACGACAGCGATCTTGCGAGCCACGGCGACGATGGCGCGCCGGCGGCCTTTGGTTTTCATCAGCCGCACGCCCCAGGCCTTCAGGCTGGTCCATCTGATGGAGCGCATCAGCATGGCGTTGGCGGCCGCGTAGAGCGTGGCGCGCACGTCGGCGTCGCCGGCGTGGGAGATGCGGCCGGGGTTGTCCTTCTCCCCGGACTGGAAGCGTCTGGGCGTCAGGCCAAAGTGGGCGCCAACGGTGCGCGAGCTCTTGAACCGGGCAGGGTAGTCGACGGCGGCCTTGAAGCTGAGGGCGGTGATCTCGCCCACGCCAGGCACGCCCATGAAGCGCTGGCAGACCGGATCGGCGTGGGCGGCCTTGCGCACGCGGCGATCAAGTTCGGTGAAGGTGTCGAACAACATCCGCCTGGCCTGCAGCATCGGCAGGAGGGCGTGGCTGAGCGCTGGGTCGCTCTCGATGGTGTCGCGCACGGCGATGTCAAAGCCGCCG
This sequence comes from Caulobacter sp. Root487D2Y, assembly GCF_001427165.1. Classification (NCBI taxonomy): domain Bacteria; kingdom Pseudomonadati; phylum Pseudomonadota; class Alphaproteobacteria; order Caulobacterales; family Caulobacteraceae; genus Caulobacter; species Caulobacter sp. Root487D2Y. The sequence continues at coordinate 11,217 of NZ_LMFD01000015.1, read as the reverse complement.
CGCGAGAGCCGCAACGGCAGCTTCACGCCGAAGATCTTCAGGAGCCCGCGGATCTCGTTCTCCAGGTCGATGCACTTGCGCTGCATGACTTTCCTGCAGGAGAGCAGGGCGCGTAGGTGGTGGCTCTCGACGCTCTTCACATGCACACGGCTGTACCAGCCTGAACGCAGGATCTGAGCGATGCCGCGGGCGTCGTGCTTGTCGGTCTTGTTGCGCATGGCCGACAGCGCCGCGGCGACCTGGCGCGCCTCCATGCACACGACATCGAAGCCGGCTTCGGTCAGTCCGTAGGTCAGGTGCTGGGTCAGCGTGCCGGCCTCCAGTCCAACCTGGTGGATCGGCTCGCCGAACTCGCGCAAACAACGGACCAGGTCGGGGACCTCCGAAGGTACGGACCGCTCGAGGCGCACCTTGCCGTCCTGATCGATGATGCAGATCGCCACTGACCGCAGCGACACATCCAACGCAGCGTAGAACATCGTTGTCTCCCTTCGTCTCGGCTGAAACCGAGACCTTACTGGGGAGCTTGATCCTTCACAGGTCCGCCCGATTACGCATGCTTCTTCTGGCGCGACCCGGCCGACGATGCAGACTTTCGAAACGGCGGGGAAGGGTGGTTTGCCGACATACAGTGCAGCCGATTACCACCGATCCGCTAGGTGCGGGATCGAAGTCGGGCGAGCAGTCTACCAACTGCCATAACGCAGACACCGAGGGCTAATCCGCCCACGCCAACAAGAACTGTGGCTCCCTTGTCCGCAGAGAAGGCCTGAAACCAATGAGGTCTTAATAGCATCACAAGCCCGGCGATGAAGGGCAGGAAGCCTAGAAAGAAGAGTGCCCACTCCGCAAAAGTCGTCTGCTCGTCAGATGCAAGATACGAACTGTGCGAAGCTTCCACGTATCCTCTAACAAATGGAAGTAAAAGTCCCACGCCAGCGCTAAACGTCATGAGCGCGGACAGCTGCGCGATTGGTTGTGCGTATCCTCCCAGTAGATGGTTTGCCAAGCCGAAGGCGCCGATCGAGATGATCAATAACCCTCCACCCAACGCAGCTTGGATCCTCGGGTACTTCGTCAATCAATCCCCCATCGCATGACGGCCAGCCAGACTTCATGCCTTCCGCTGCGACCATACACAACAGGTCCGACTTGGGTCGGGAGCGGAAGATCACCTCGTTCCGGAAACCGGACGCTTGCGGCACGCCGCCTCGCGCAGCTCAAGGTCAGCTTTGCGGCGGTGGGCTAATTTCCCCTCCCGACCCGTTGCGGACCTTGAGTTTTTCAGTGATCGTCTCGCCATGAAAAGACTGTGGCCGGTTATACTGCTCCTGGCGACATCGTGCGGTGACGGTCCACG
>NZ_LMFD01000015.1:0-9760 GCF_001427165.1 Caulobacter sp. Root487D2Y | reverse complement strand
ATGTCGATGTGGCCTGGAAAGCTGGCGATGCGGGGATGATCACAAGCATCGGTGGGCGATATTTCCCAACCTGCCCATAGGTCCGCTAGCCACCCATAGCCGACCCTCGGAAGGTCCGATTGTCGGCGCTCCGGCCGAATGTCCGTGTGTGGACGCCCGCATTGAGGCAAGTAGTTTTTCGAGATTTCTGACGCGGTCGGTTCAGGTGCTTCCGTGTGTCCGGCCTGTTGATGCGGCCGTTCACACGCCGCTGGCCTGTATGGAGATCGCGGGTCGGGTCCAGACCGGTTTCGCGCGCTCGAGGCGCTCGGACATTCACTGGTTTTCCCCACCCCGTCTTCTGACCGTTGCGCCATACCTCTCGTCTGACCTTTGCCTCTCCGACGCCTCAGACCCTGGCGGTTAGACCGCTGTGGCCGGAGCTTTGTAGGTTCCTCCGTGCGCCATCAGCGCCCAGACGATCCTCGCCATCTTGTTGGCCAGCGCCACAGTGACCAGCATCCGCGGCTTTCGGGCCAGCAAGCTCGTCAGCCATGAGTTGGCCGGCGCGCGATCGCGGCCCGCCGCTTTCGCTGCGGAGCTGGCGCCTAGGATCAACAGTCGTCGCAGACTGCGCTCCCCCATCTTGCTCGTTCGCCCCAGTCGCTCCTTGCCGCCGCTCGAGTGCTGCCGTGGCGTGAAGCCCACCCAGGCGGCGAAGTCACGCCCGCGTTTGAAGGTGCAGGCCGCCGGCGCCAGCGCCACCAGCGCGGTGGCGACGACGGGCCCAACGCCGGGGATGGTCATCAGCCGTCTGGCGACTGGATCGCGCTTGGCCCGTGCGGCGATCTCGGAATCCAGCTGCGCGATCTGACCCTGTAGGGCTCGCAGGCTCTGGGCGATGATGGCCAGCACCGGCCGCGCCTCGGCGGGCAGATCGCTGCTGGGTTCGTCAACCACATCGATCAGCCTGGCAGTGTGCGCCGCGCCTTGCCGAACCACGACGCCGAACTCGGCCAGATGGCCCCGCAGCGCATTGATCAGCTGGGTGCGTTGCCTGATCAGCAGGTCGCGTGTGCGGAACACCACGGCAGAGCCTTGGGCCTCCGCGCTCTTGGGCGTGACGAACCGCATCGTCGGCCGCTGCGCCGCTTCGCAAATGGCCTCGGCATCGGCCATGTCGTTCTTCTGCCGCTTCACGAACGGCTTCACATAGGCTGGCGGGATCAGGCGGACCTCGTGGCCCATGGCGCCGATCTCACGGGCCCAGTAGTGGGCGCTGGCGCAGGCCTCCATCGCCACCAGGCAGCGTGGCTGGCTGGCAAAGAACGACAGCAGCTGATCTCGTCGCAGCTTCTTGCGGAAGACCACGCCGCCGGCCCTGTCAGCGCCATGCGCCTGAAAGACCGACTTGGCCAAGTCGAGCCCGATTGTGATAACTTCTTCCACGGACGCCTCCTTTCAAGTGGTGTTCTCAACACCTCCACTTTGGCACATCGATGCCGTCGGGGGGCGTCCACCCCATCGCTTTCAGCGCCGACGCCAAATTCCGTTTCCGGCCCGTTGCGGACCTGGGCGCAAAGAATATCATCGCCCTATGAGCGAGCTTCGCATTTCTCTTCCAAGTCCCTGTAGCGAGAATTGGGATGAGATGGAGCCAGCAGGCCGCAACCGTTTTTGCGCCGCCTGTTCGGAGACGATTCACGATCTTGCCGAGCTGACAGCGCAAGAAGCGGAGGCGCTTCTGCGAAAGCCTGGAAAACACTGCGTCCGAGCACAGGTTGGGCCTGGTGGCGCCCTGGCCCTGAGGCCGAGCCACTTAGGCCAATCGCAAAAGATGATAGTGATGGTGGGCGCCTCAATCAGTCTGCTCGCCTCCGCCTGCGCTACCTTGCCGAAGGTCGCAGCTCCCACTGGGGTCATCGCTGGAAAAGTAGATCCTTGGAGTTACGTTCAATCCGTCGAGGCCACTGGCGACAATGGCCGCACGTACAGGGCGATAGTCCGGCCGGACGGTAGTTACCGCTTCAAACGACTTCCCTACGGAACGTACTCACTGAAATTCACAGATCTTTGCGGAGACTCGGACGACGAGCGGGTAGTTCTCCGTGAAAGTGCGCACTCCCTTGCAGAGCCGCCGCGTTCGTCGGACTGTATCGTAGTTGGCATGGCAAAGTTTGAGGATGATCGCGGCTAGCTCGCTGGGGCTAATGTCCGACACCCACCCTCAACGGCAGTTCGGAATGTCCGCTCTGGGCGCGGATCGTGGAAGGCATGATCTAGAGCGCCATAGCGTAGACGTAGTTCTCGGTAGCGACCGCTTCAGCGCACCTACGCTATTCTACGCCAGGGTTTCCCAGAGCGACCCCGGAGCCGCCCATTGTACGCCAGGGACCGCCCTCGACGCGGTGACGCCGGGCGTGCCGGCCACCGGACGCTTTGATCGTCCTAGAAGCGCGCTGGTGGGATCGTGGCGGGCGCTTGCGGTGGGAAGCGTTGAAGGCCAAGCTACGCTTGATGGTGCGATTGCTGATCAGACCAGACGGGCCAGGAACATCCTTTTTGAAGGCTGCCGGTGCGACCGCCTTGGCGGTTGGGCTGCCCGTCGTTTTACGCTCAATCTTTTTCATTGAAGCCCAATCAATGCTCCGGAGCCTCGGCGTCAGCTTGCTGATCTCAGCGGGTTTTTCAGTCGTCGCCGGAGCAGTTTGGGCTGCCCGAAGTATCGCTCTGCGCTGGGCTTACGACAAAGTCACAGGCAGCTATTCTACGCCAGTCTTTCCCAGAGTTACCCCGGCGCCGCCGATTGTACGCCAAGCGCCGCAGCGTAAGCTGGCTTGTGCCCCAGCGGGCATGCGTGACCCTCTCGATGCCGAGTGCTTCGGGGCACTTCCATTGCATGTACAGACAGAGAACTCTCGTAGGGCGACTAAAAGGGGGCAGGAAGAACGCCCCGTTCACGTGGTGACAGGGGCGTTCCTGATTTGGTGGCGGCTTAAGTCTCGGTGTCTTCGTCTTCCTCCACTTCGTCCGCGTCAGCCACGAGCTCGATCGGTTCGATGATGGCGGGGATGGTCCTGCCCTTGCGAGACTTGGCGGCGGGAGGAGTTTCGATAACGGTTTGGTCCTCTTCGGGCGGCGTTGATTGTCGGAGCACACCGGTCAGGCCATTGATGTCGCCACCTGACAGGCCAACTTCAGACATCAACTGGTCCAGTAGGGGCGCCTGAGCCCTGTAGCGCAGGGCGCTGCTAACCACCTGGTCGGCCAGATTCCCGCCGTCCTTCGAACCGCCGCCGCTGTCGTTCGCTGCCGCGCCATTCACGCCGTCCATCTGCACGATGCGGATGGAGTCGATGGCCTGTAGCGGCTTGACGGACTCGGCGATGATACGGTCGAGATTCTCGATCAGCTTGATGCGGATGGCCATAGCCACCTGGTCGGCCGACAGCAGGTTGGCCGCCTCGTTCAGAGCCTTTTGGCCGGCGGCGTCGACGGCGTAGCGGACGCGGGCGGCCTCGGCGGCGACGCGTACGGCTTCACCGGCGGCCTCGGCCTCGATGCGGGTCTTGTCGGCCGCGCCCTTGGCTTCCTCGCGCAGAGCCTCGGCCTGGTCGGCAGCCGCAGTCTTCTGGGCCTCGGCAGCCACCTTGACGCCAATCGCCTCTCGCTCGGCCTCCTTGGTGGCCTCGATCAGCTCGATGATCTTCTGACGCTCAGCGCCCTCGCGTTCGCGGACGGTCTTGACCTGTTCCTCGGCGGCGACGGCGATCGCCAGGGCCTTGTCGGCTTCGGCCTGGGCCTCGGACTGGGCGCGGGACTTCTCGGCCACGGCGATGGCGCGGTCCTGTTCCGACAGCTCGATGGCCTTGGCCTTCTCGATGTTCTGGGTGTCGACCGCGCGTTCCTTGGCGATCTCGCGCTCGCCCAGCTCCTGTTCCATGGCGATGCGCTGCTGGGCGACGGCCCGGTCGGCTTCGATCTTGGCGGTCTCGATCTGCTGTTGAGCCGTGATCTTGGCGCCCTCGGCCTCGCGCGACTTCTCGGCTTCCTGCTGGGACACCTCGGCGGCCTGGCCTGCACGGCGGATGGCTAGTTCACGCTCCTGCTCCAGCTTCGCGTATTCCTCATCGCGGCTGATCTCCAACGTGCGGCGCTGAGCCTCAAGGTTCTTGGTGCGGATCTGCACCTGGGTGTCCTGCTCGATGTCGTTGCGCAGCTTCTTGCGCAGCTCGATCTCCTCAGTCAGACGGGTCAGGCCCTCGGCGTCGAAGGCGTTGGATGGGTTGAAGTACTCCATGGCGGTCTGGTCGAGGCCCGTCAGAGACACGGTCTCCAGCTCTAGCCCGTTCTTTAGGAGGTCTTCGCTGGAGACCTGCTGCACCTTCTGGACGAAGTGAGTGCGCTGCTCGTGCAGCTCGGTCATGGTCAGCTCGGCGGCCACCGAGCGCAGGGCGTCGACGAACTTGCCCTCGACCAGGTCCTTCAACTGCTCGGGATGCATGGTGCGCATGCCCAGGGTCTGGGCGGCCGACGCGATGGCGTCGGCGCTGGGCTGGACCCGCACATAGAACTCGGCCAGCACGTCCACGCGCATCCGGTCCTTGGTGATCAGGGCCTGCTCGTTTTTTCGCTCCACGGCCAGGCGCAGCGTGTTCATGTTGACCGGAATGGTCTCGTGCAGCACTGGCAGGATCAGGGCCCCGCCGTTCATCACCACCTTCTCGCCGCCAAAACCGGTGCGAACGAACGACGTCTCCTTGGAGGCGCGCTTGTAGAGGCGCGCGAAGATCAGGCCCAGGATCAGCAGGGCGGCAAGGCCGCTTCCGGCGATGATGGCGATCTCGATCAGAGCAGGCATGTTCATGGGTACCCCCGTACTAGGAAAATTCTATAGGTCGCGCAGCGAGGCGCTGGTGTTCTGGATGGCGAAGAACCGCGCCTCGGCGTGGCGCACGATGATGACCTGCGAGCCCTCTTCGAAGACCTCGCCGGCGTCGTCGGGCTCGATCATCACGTAGTGGGTCTGGCCGTGGACATCGCGGACACGGGCCTGGGCGGCGCTGCCAACCTCGGCCTTGCCGGTGACGATGGTGGCCCAGCGGCCGACCAGGCTTTCGCGCGAGACCGCGGTGGTCTCGTCGCTGGGCAGAATCCTGGAGACGACGCGGCCGAACAGGCGCGTGAAGGGCAGGGCGGCGGCCACGGCCAGCGGCACGGCCAGCCACCAGGGGCTGGGCTTGCCGAAGATCCCGGCGATCACTTGCTGCAGGATCAGGCCCGTCAGGCCGAAGCTGAACAGGAAGACCACGATCAGCATCAGCAGCGGCAACTTGCCGACATTGAGCCAGTTGAGCAGCGAGGCGTGGCCGTCGATGTCGCCATCGACATCCGCATCAAGCCCATCGCCCAGCACCGCGCCGCCGCCCAGACCGACGGCCTCGACCAGGCCGATCAGCAGCATCAGCAGCAGGGCCGCGAAGAACGGGACGTTGTCGCCCGAGGTCAGGAAAGCCAGCATCCGCGATCAGCCCGGCTGGCCGACGCGGGTGAGCAGGGCGGCCAGCCGCTCCTCGATCCGGTGGCGGCGGGCCAGCTTATCCAGCTCCGACAGCTTGGCGCCGCGATCCAGGTCGGCGGCTTCACGCGGCGGTGGCGTGGCGCGGGTAGCGTTCAGGCTCTGCAGGTCCTCGCTCATTTCCCGGCGGGTGGCTTGCAGGGCGGACAGATAGCCCTCTAGCTCGGCCTGGCGTTCGGCGGCGTTGGCGACGGCGGCTTCCAGGACCGGAATCTGGGCCTCGATGTCCAGCTGGTGCTCCAGGGCGGCGCGGATCAGGTCCTCGCGCCCCTGGCTCAGGGCCAGGTCGATCTGGGCGGACAGCTCGTCGTGGCGACTGCTCTGCTCGGTCAGGCGCTTGGCGGCCAAGTGGCGGGAGGCGATGGTCTTGCCCAGTTCGCCGCGGACCTCATCGATCGCCTGGTCGACCTCGCGCAGGGCCTGTTGGCCCAGGGCGTCGGGTAGGACGCCCTCGATTGCGTCGACGATGGCGTGAGCGCCGCCGGCGACGATACGGCCCACGCGGGCTCCAAGGGTGTCGGCCATGCGTGCTCTCACTTGGCGGTGGCGGTCCGGGCCGCCGAGCTGATCAGGATCATTAGGTCGTCTAGGGTGGCCAGTCGGCGTGCGACGACGTTGGGGTCGTAGGCCGGCGCGCTGGGCGTCACGGCCCAGCGCAGCATCTGCTCGGTCATGCGGGCGGCGCAATCGACCAGGCGGGCCTCGTGGCGGATCATCGCGCCTTCATCGGCGGCGGCCATCTCGGCGGGGGTTGATAGGCTCAGCGCCAGGAATTCTTCGATGCTGGTCAGCAGGCCCACGACCACGCCCGAGCGCCGGTCGGCCGCCTGTTCGGCTTCCCGCACCGTGCGCAGGGCCGGACCCAAGGCTTCGTGACTCGCGGCCAGGGCGCCGGCGAAGGTTTCTGGTCGCTGATGGCGCAGCCGCGCTAGCCGGATCAGCCCGCGCACCTTGTCGCTGGACGTCACCGCCCCCTCCAGCTCTAGTTGAGCGAGGAAGGCGGAATCATCCCCGGAGAGCCTGACGCTCAGAGGCGTGTTCAACGCGACCATGGACGGAGCTTGACTGTATGTAAGACGTTTGTAAACGGTGAAGTTAAAATGTCATACAAGCCGTGGATGCCAACTCAGGGGCAGCACGCATTTCGAAAGCACGGGCCCAAAAGCCTGAGCTCGCAATCAATGCCTCGTAGTCGGTCAGGTCCGTTTAGATCGCCAGCGGCCACTCATAGTTCTCCGCAGCGTCCGTATCTGCGCACCTACGCCATTTTACGCCAGGGTTTCCCTGAGCTACCCCGAAGCCGTCGATTGTTCGCCAGAGCCGTCCTCAATACCGGCGTACCAGCCGCCGGGAACCGGACGCTTTAGATTGTTGAGAAGGGGGTGCGGGCTGAAGTGTCGCCCCCACCGAGAAAAGGCGGTCGATCAAATCGGGTTCGCTGGCCATTTTGAACAATTTCACAGTGACCCTGACCGAGTTGGGCCAGGCGACGCTGAACTGAGGGCTATCGCATAAATTTCAACTCGCCTCGGTTGCGCCTCGCGACGGACGCCCCTACGGTCAAGCTTCGTCGGGATTTGGGTGGGGACGTTCGGTGGCTCTTTTGGTGCGGTCGCGGCTGGCGGTCGCCTTGGTCTCGCTCGCGATCGCGAGCGCGGCGTCCGTGTCGGCGGCCCAGGTCACCACGACCTACACCTATGACCCCCAGGGGCAAGTCAAAACCGTCGCCCGGCCCAGTGGCGCCGTGGCCTACACCTACGGCGCGGCGAGCAACCGCACCGCGCTGGGGGCGAGCTATCCCGCCCCGACGGCTGGCAACAGTTCGTTGTCGGTGGCCTTCAACGGCACGAGCGCGCCGGCCACGGTGTCGGTGACGGTCGGCGCGCCGCCGCCCAACAATCCGCCGACCGCGGTCAACGACGGCACGGTCCAGATCCTCGCGGGCGACACGATCAATGTGAACGTCACGGCCAATGACAGCGACCCCGACGGCGACACGCTGTCGATCGTCTCGCTGAGCAAGACCACCTCGACCAAGGCCGACTATTCGTTCAGCGGCGGCACGATCACGGTCATGGCCAAGTCCTCCAAAAGGAGCGACAGCCTGACCTACACGATCACCGACGGCAAAGGCGGCACGGCCACCGCCACCCTCTCCATCAATGTGACCTTCTAGGCGTGCGTGGCGTGATGACCAAGTCGATGAGCTTCCCGTCGTTTCGCGCAGCCCTGCGCGGAAGCCTGGCCGCCCTGGCCCTGGCCGCCGCGACGCTGCTGGGCGGCGTGGCCCCCGCCCTGGCGCAGGACCCCATTCCGCCGCCCCAGCATTCCGCGGTCGACGCCAACGGCGTGGACCTGATCAGCGGCAGCATGAGCGTCAGCCAAGCGGTCAACAGCATCGGACCTAGCGGCCCAGGCGGCTTGTCGGAATCGTTCTCGTTCGGATCAGGGTTTTCGATCCCGACCACAAAATCCTACGTCATCCTCGCCCCCGACGGCATGCAGACGACCGTCTCGTTCATGGGGCGCAGTCAGATCTATCCCGGTACGCCCGATGTCGAGACCACCATCGAAGGCAATACGCTCAGCCAGGACGCCAGCAACATCGTCTATACGCTGGCCGACGGCACGGTGGCCCGCTTCCAGAAGGTCCAGATCAACTACGACCGTCCATTGCCGGTTCGCGGCGCGCTGCAAAGCGTCCGCTATCCGTTCGGCGAGATCCTGACGGTCGCCGGTAGCGCCTACGGCGGGCCGATGACCGTCGAGAGCAGCCTCGGCTACGCCATGTCGGGCGACAATTCCGGGCAGGAATGGGGCGCGGTGGCGACTAACCTGACCGACCCGGCCTGCGCCACGGCCTGCCCAACCTTTCTCAATCAGCAGGCCCTCGGGCGATCGCTGACCAAGACGCAGTTCGCCCCGCCGAACACGACGATCATCATCACCAATCCGGCCGGCGGAGCGTCCAGAACCTATACCTTTACCGGGAGCTCCTCGACGCCGAATATCGTGACCTCGGTCAACGACGGCGCTGCGACTTGGACCTATAGTTACAGCCAAGACCCGATCCCGGATCAGACGCTATATCCCTCCGACTACATCCAGGTCGTGACCGCAATCGATCCGCTCGGCAACAAGCGGATCGTCAAGTCGCGGTTCAGCACCCAGAAGATCCTTAGCGATACGGTGGGCGTCAGGCCGGACGGCACCGGCGGGCAGACCACGACCTTCGACTACGGCGACAGTTCCCATCCTGGCATCGGCCGGCTGGTGAAGATCACCGCGCCCGAGGGCAACGCCGTCAGCTACGTCTACGACTACATGAGCAACGTCACCGAGAAGCGCAACGAGCCCAAGCCGGGTTCGGGCCTGACGGCGACGTCGGTGAGCGCCTCCTACAACATGACGCTGTGCACCAGCGTCCAGATCTGCAACCGGCCCGACTGGATCAAGGACGAGCGCGGCRATCAGACCGACTTCACCTATGATCCGGCCCATGGCGGGGTGCTGACCGTCACCAAGTCGGCCGGTTCGGACGGCGTGCGGCCTCAGGTTCGCTACACCTACGGCCAGTTCACCGCCCGCTACATCAAGAACGGCGTCCTGACGGCCGCGYCGSCGGTCTGGCGCCTGACCCGGACCTCGACCTGCGCGACGGGCGCGGCGCCGGCATGTCTCGGCACGGCCAATGAAACCGTGACCGACTAYGCCTATGAATCCAGCGCCGCGGCCAACAATGTGCGCCTGCTGTCGGTGACCACCCGGGCSGGCGACAACAGCCTGTCGGCCACCACCAGCTACGCCTAYGACGCGCGSGGCGACGTGATCGCCACCGACGGGCCGCTGGCGGGTGCCGCCGACACGAGCCGGACCTATTACGACGCCTCGCGCTGGAAGACCGGCGTGGTCGGTCCCGACCCCGATGGGGCGGGGGCGCTGCTCTATCGCGCCGCCCGCACCTCCTACGCCGCCGACGGCCAGCCCACCCTGGTCGAGACCGGCACGGCGACCAATCAGTCCGACACGGCGATGTCGAGCTTCGTCGCGCTGCAACAGAGCGTTCCGGCCTATGACGCCCAACGGCGCAAGRTCAGCGACAGCCTGGTGGTCGGCGGCGTGACCCAGGCCCTGACGCAAGTCGGTTACGACACGGCCGGCCGCCCAGTCTGCCAGGCGGTGCGAATGAACCCGGCGGCGTTT
>NZ_LMFD01000014.1:0-249133 GCF_001427165.1 Caulobacter sp. Root487D2Y | reverse complement strand
GGGTCGTTGCCGAACCGGGTCAGCAGCGGCTTGAGCGCCTCGACATATTCGGTGCGCATGGGGATGTCGGCGCCCTTGTCGCGGCCGTGGGTGGCCARSAGGCCGACATTGTGGTTGCGGTGCGAGCCGGGGTGGATCTGCATGACCAGCCCGTCGTCCAGGCTCATCTTGGCCATCTCGGTCAGCATCTGGGCCCGGAACAACTCGGCCTTGGCCGGGGTGACGTTCCCCGCCAGCAGGTCCTGGAACAGGGCCTCGGCCTCGACGGCGGACAGGTCGGCGGTGGCGGCGGTCGGATGGCCGTGGTCGGACGAGGTGGCGCCGGCTTGGATGAAGGCCGCGCGGCGCAGGCGGTGGCCTTCCAGATAGCCCTTCCAGCTGGTGACGTCCTGGCCGCAGACCTCGCCGAACCGCTCGAAGGCCCGGCCGAAGCGCTCGTCCTCGAAGTCGATGACCGCGTCGGGACGATAGGCGGTGATCACATGGCCGCCCCAGCCGCTGTCGCGGATGGCCTTGTGGTGCTCGAGCCGATCCTGCGGCCCCTCGGTGGTGGCCAGGGTCTCGATGTTGAAGCGGTCGAACAGGGCCCGGGGCCGGAAGGCCTCGGTGGCCAGGGCCGCGTTGATGGCGTCGAAATAGTCGTCCGAGGTCTCGGCGCTCAGGAACGTCGTGAAGCCGAACACCTGGCTGAACACGTGGTTGAGCCACAGCCACGACGGGGTGCCGCGAAACAGGTGGAAGTTGCTGGCCAGCAGCCGCCAGGCCTCGCGCGGGTCGGTGGCCGGGACCCCGGCCTTGGAGCGCACCTTCAGGGCGTCCAGGCTGATCCCCTGGCTGTAGAGCATGCGGAACAGATAGTGGTCGGGGGCCAGCAGCAGGTCGGTGGCGTCCTCGAAGGGCGCATTCGTCGCGAACCAGGCCGGATCGGTGTGGCCGTGCGGGCTGATGATCGGCAGGGCCTTGACCTGGCCGTACAGCGCCCGGGCGATCTCCCGCGTGCGCCCGTCGGCCGGAAACAGGCGGTCGTCGTGAAAAACCAGAGGCCGGGTCATGGGGGTGGTCATGGGAGCAAAACCGGGGGAGGGAGCGGGGAGGAGAAGGTCGAGACGGCGGGCCCGTCGCGGTCGGATCTAGGGCAGGGGCGTGAGGCCCTCCGCGCGGACGGTCCAGCCCGGCTTCGGGAAGCCGGGGGCGGAACCCTTGGACCCGTCCCAGCCGGCGGCCATCATGCCGACCGCCAGCAGCAGCGAGCCGTTGGACGGGAAATAGGTCTCGGCGGCGCGCCGGTAGCCCGGACCGTCGGGGCCGACCGCGGCGGCCGCGCCGGGCGTGAAGGTCGCGGCGTGCTCGTCGACATGGACGCGCGGCGTCATGCCGGTCACGCCCCACTGGTTGTTCTTCAGGTCCTTGAACAGCCAGTCGACCGCGTCCTCGGGCTCACCCAGCCGGGCGGCGGTCATGGCGACCATCGGGAAGTCCCAGCCCCAGGTCTGGCGCAGGTCCCAGTGATCCTCGGTGGCCCGCAGCGTCCGGCGCATCGTGTCGGGATCGATCCAGTCGCCGCCGATCAGGCCGTAGGCCATCAGGAACGACGGGTGGTCGCGGTTCTCGCAGGATCCCGTGGCGTGGCCGTCGCAGGCCGGCGAGGCGGCTTGGCGCCAGAGATCGGGCGAGCTTTCGGTCGCCAGGTAGAGGCCGTCGCGCTCGGCCACCTTCGACATCCTGGCGATCACCTCGTCCCATTGGGCGTCGCGCGGCAGGCCGCGCCGCTGCCGCCAGGCCTGGGCCGTCCGCAGGCCGCGCCGGAAATATTCGACCTCGAAGGTCGGGTTCAGGGTGGTCAGGGGATCGTAGTTCTCCTGCACCGGAATGATCGGCGGGCCCAGCACATAGCGGCCGGTCGCGGCGTCCCAGCGCGGCCAGGTCGCCAGCAGGCGGGCGGTCTGGTCGACCAGCTCGCCGTAGCGCGCCAGGGTCGCCTGGTCGGGATGGGCCCGGAAGGCCAGCTCGGCCATCAGGATCGGGTGCGGCTGCTGCCACATGATGAAGGGCGAGATCGAGCTGGGGCTGTTGCGGCCCTCGGGTCCCGCCATCTTCGGCCACCAGGCGCCCTGGACCCCGTGCCGCCGGGCCTCGGCCCGGGCCTTGGGCAGGTCGGCCAGGTACCAGGCCAGGCCGCGCTCCAGTTCGGCGGGCCGCCCCCAGGTCGCGAAATGGGCCGAATGCCAGGGGTGCATTTCCAGGTGGAACTTGCCGTTCCAGCTGTTGGAGAACAGACCCTCTTCCTGGGGCGGGGTGTCGCCCGCGCCGTTCAGGGCCTGCAGGTACTGCGACAGCACCACCCGGCGTTCCAGCTCGGCGGCGCGCGGATCGGTGCTGCCGGTGAAGTCCACGACCCCGCCCCGGGTCCAGTAGTCGCGCCAATGGGCGGTCACGGCGTCGCGGGCGGCGGCGTAGGCGACGGGCGGCGGGGCCTTCGCGGTTCGCGAGAAGCCGACCATCACCACCAGCCGGTCGCCGGCCCCGGGCCGCACCGCGAAGGCGTGCGGGCCGGCCGCCGCGATCGTCGCCCCGGGGGCGTCGATGCTCGAGCCGTAGACCGTGCCGTCGAGACGCCGCGACAGGACCAGCCGGCCCGGCGCGCGGTTGACGATCGTGGTGGTGTGCCGCTCGGGATGGGTCCAGTCGGACGGGTCGGGGTTCAGGTTCGCCGACACGCCTGGATAGCGCACCGAGACGCCCAGCCGGCCGGCCGCCACCAGGGGCGAGACGATCTCGACCAGCACGACGTCGCGGTCGGGCTGGACGCGGGTCTCCACCGTCACCGGCTGGCCGTCATAGACGAAGCGGCTGGTCAGGGCGCCGGTCCACAGGTCCAACGCCTGGCGGGTCTGGGACAGGTCGGCGAAGACGGCGGGTTTGCCCTGGGCGTCGCGCAGGTCCAGGGCGATGCGGCCCAGCGAGAAATGATGCGGGTTCTCGCGCAGCCAGGCGTCGGCCGGATTGGGCTTTTCCAGCCCGCCCTTCATCCAGGCATAGGGCTGGCGGCCGCGTCCGGGCACGTCCACCGGCGTCAGGCCGTCGGCCTCGGTGTAGCCCTTGGGGTTGGGGAAGCTGTGCCACGACCACTGGGCCATGGTCAGCAGCGGGGCCAGGGGCGAGTACGGCTCGGGAAAGGTCTGCAGGCCGGTGATGTCGGCGGTGAAGGCAAGCTGGCCGTTGCCGACCATCATCGGCGCGTGCGGATCGACGGCGGTCAGGGTCGGGTCGTGGCGCGAGACCAGGGCATGGCGGTCGATCGGCTGGGCCAGGGCCAGGCCGGGAGCGACGGCCAGGGCGAGGCCAATCACGGCCAAGGGGGCGGCCAGGGCGGCGAGGCGGATCATGGCGTCACCGCCTTGACCGTCACCCCGTCGAAGTCAGCGACGCCCTGCTTCGCCCCGCTCTGTTTAGATGGGACCGGGTCGCCGTAGGTGAACAGGGCGGGGCGGGCGCCCTTCCACCAGCTGAAGCGCAGCGGGGCGGGGCCGCCCAGGGCGACGAAGCTTTTGCCCCCATCGAGGCTGTAGCTGTAGCGCGCGGTCTGGTCGGCGACCTCGACCCGCAGGTCCAGGGCCTTGGCCGGCAGGGTCGGCCCGGCGGTCTCCACGGCGGCCGACGAGAAGGTCACGCGCGAGACGCCGCCCTTCCGCGCCACGCCGATCCAGCTGATCCCCTGGCCGAACATCGCCAGGCCCGCGCGCTGCCCGTCGACCAGGTCGCCGGCGTCCAGGCGCGCGGTGATGACGGCGTGCTCGCTCTGCAGCACCTGGGTCAGGGTGTTGCGGGCCGAGACCAGGTTCGGCGCGGGGCCTGCCGTCAGGCGCAGGAAGCCGGGGCGCTGGGTCAGGCTCCAGCGACGGTCGTCGGGATTGTGGTTCCACTCCCACTGCGGTCCGAGCGCCTTCCCGGAGAAGGTGTCGGAGGTCTGGGGCTGGACCGGCGGGAAGCTTCCGCCGACATCGGGCGCCGCGTGCTCGGCCACCGGCTGGCCGGCGGTCTCGTCGGGCCCGGCGCCGGGGATCGGCTCGCCCATCACCGGCCAGTCGTCCTTCCAGGACACCGGCTGCAGGTGGACGATCCGGCCATAGGCGCCGGCGCTGTTGAAATGGACGAACCAGCCCTGGCCGGAGGGGGTCTCGACCCAGCCGCCCTGGTGCGGACCCTTCCAGGCGGTCTTGCCGGGCGCCAGCACCACGCGGTGTTCGTAGGGGCCCCAGATGTCGCGCGACCGCAGCACCGCCTGCGGGCCGGTCTCGACCCCGCCGATCGGCGCGAAGATGTAGTACCAGCCGTTTCGCTTGTAGAGCTTGGGGCCCTCCAGCACGGGCAGGGTCTTGGCGTCCTCGACGATGACCTTGCCGTCGTCGAGCACCGACTTGCCGTCGGGCGTCATGCGGTGCAGCACCAGCGGTCCGGCCCCGACCTTGCCGTGGATCAGATAGGCCTGGCCGTCGTCGTCCCAGAACGGGCAGGGGTCTTCGAGACCGGCCTGCGCGATCACCGCGACCGGCTTGCTCCACGGCCCCTCGGGCCTGGCGGCCGTCGACATGAAGATCCCCTCGTTGGGCGTGGGGAAGTAGACGTAGAACAGCCCGCCGTGGTGACGGATCGCCGGGGCCCAGACGCCGCCGGCGTAGCGCTGACCGACCGTGCGCTGGTCGCGCGGCATCCGCGCGCCGGTGTCGTCGGTGGGGACCGGGCCGGGCAGGTCGTATTCCGGCGCGAAGGTCAGCCTGGGCAGCACGTGGCCCAGGATCGTCCAGTGGACCAGGTCCCTGGATGTCAGGACCGGCAGGCCCGGCGAGAAATGGAAGCTGGAGGCCACCATGTAATAGTCGGTCCCGACGCGGATCACGTCCGGGTCTGAATAGTCGGCGTGCAGGATCGGGTTGCGATAGGTCGCGGCGGGCGGCGCGGCCAGCACCGGCCCGGCCGCCGCCACGGCCAGCGCCAGGGCCGAAAATCCCGTCAGTCCCAGCTGTTTCACGCGCATCGCACAGGCCTTGTCAAAAGCGGTCGAACTCGGAAGGCGTTCGGGCGCGCGCAGGGCGGGGAAGGACCGCCGAACGCGCGCGCCCGGGCCTGGAGGAAGCGTCGAGCGGTGCGGGGTGATCACGCCCGCCGCCGCTCGAACAGAAACACACGCTTCCCCAAGACATCTCTAGAAAATCACGTCTCTAGAACTTCAGCTTGCCGCCCAGGAAGAAGGTGGTTCCCAGCACGTCATAGGTGGCCGCGTAGGTGTTGGCCGACGGCGACGAGCTGCCCAGGACCGGAGGGTCCCGGTCGGCGATGTTGTTGACCCCGCCGTACACCTGGACGTTCTCGACGATGTCGTAGGTGAACGACATGTCGAAGTAGTTCTGGGCCGGAAGCTTCGGGTTGGTCAGGGTGGACAGGGCCGGAACGGTCCCGCCCGCGCGCTTGGGCAGGATGTACTTGTCGGTCGTGACCTCGCCAATATAGCGGTGACGCAGGTTCAGGGTCAGCGGTCCAGTCCGCCAGATCACCCGGGTCCCGCCCTTCCATTCGGGGATCGGCTGGCCGCAGGTCGGGCCGTAGGCGCCCGCGCAGTAGTTCTTGATGTTCGGGAAGGCCTGGACGGGCGTCGAGGTGAACTCGTCGGTCCAGGTCCACTCCGTGCCGATCTCGAAGCGGCTGTCGTCGCTCAGGTGCGGGATGCCGAAGCCGGCGCTGAACCGGTAGTTGGCCACGAAGTCCACGCCGGCCGTCTTCAGGCCGCCGGTGTTGGCGTTGGTGATCGTCGCGTAATAGGGCGGCGCGATCTCGCCGGTGACCGGGTTGCGCTTGATCGCCTGGCAGAACTCGCTCGAGGCGTTCTGGACGATGTTGTAGCAGAGGTTGAGCGTGTTGTTCAGACCGCCGCCCAAGGCCGAGATCGCGCCGTCCAGGTCGATGTTGAAGTAGTCGACGCTGATGGCCAGGCCGGGAACGGCCCGGGGGGTGATCACCGCGCCGAACGTGTAGGTGTCCGACTTTTCGATGCCGACGTTCGGGTTGCCGCCCTGCAGGTTGCCGATGATGGTGTTGGACTGCACGCCGGGCGTGAAGACCGCGGCGGTTGGGACGCCGGTGGCGACGCAGATCGCGCGGACCGCGGCGGTCTGCTGGGCGACCGGGGCGCGGCTCGAGCACGGATCGGTCGCCGCGTCGAAGCTCTGGGCCAGGCCGCCGTACAGCTCACCGACGTTCGGCGCGCGGATGGCGTGCTGGAACTGGCCGCGGAAGTTGACGTCCGAGGTCACCTGCCAGGCGCCGCCGACCGAATAGGTCCAGACCCCGCCGACGCCCTTCAGATTGTAGTCGGAATAGCGGAAGGCGCCGTTGGCGCTGAGGTTCTTGACGAACGGCAGGTCGGCCAGGATCGGCACGCGGGCCTCGCCGTAGATTTCCTTGACGATGGTGCTGCCGCCGGTCGGCAGGCCGGGATTGAAGCCGACCACGTCGCCCGAGCGCAGGAACTCGTCCGGGGTGTAGCGGGCCGCGTTGTAGCGCCACTCCGTACCGGCCGAGAAGTCGACCGGGCCGGCCGGCAGACTGAAGAGCTCGCCCGACAGCCCAGCCGAGGCGACCTGCTGTTCGGCCTCGGTGATGTTGGTGGCCGCGATCGAGATCGCGGTGACGCCGGCGGGCGAGATGTTCTCGCCGAAGACGTTGAGCACCGGCGCCGCGCCGCCGACCGAGAGCAGGGCGGCCTGGAAGCGGCTGCGCGAGGCGTTGCCTTCCTGGTGGTCGGTCTCCGAGGTTCGGGCGTAGGTGTAGTAGGCGTCGTAGCTGAGGTTGCGCAGGAAGTTGTCGGAGACGCTGCCCAGGTCGCCGCGCACGCCCGCCGCCACGCGCCAGACGTTGCGTTCGGCGTTGTTGCGGCGCAGGCCGATCTCGCGAAGGCGACGCCCGACATTGATCACGGCCAGGCCGTCGCCGGCCACGGTGGTCCGCGTCGCGGTGCCGGTGGTCACCGTCGTGGTCCCGGTCTCCTTCAGGTCCATCTGACGCAGAACTTCCTGCATCGAGGCCGAGAGGTAGGGGTTGTTGGTGTTGAACAGGAACGGGCCGTTGATGTTGGTCGGCGCCAGCTGCATGTCGACGACGTTGTTGCTGAAGTGGCCTTCCAGGTAGCCGGTGACCCGGCTGTTGAAGTCGTAATGGCTGAAGGCGTTCATCATCCAGCGCTTCTGCGGGATGATCAGATAGTTGTCCGGGCCCAGGTTGAAATCGTCCTGCGGGGTGAGGGCGGGACGGGCCGTGGTGCCAGCGGTGTTGAAGGTGAAGCCGCGCGAGCCCATCGAACCCAGGCCGGCGGCGATCAGCGCCGCGTCCAGGCCCGGGGTCGAGCCCGCGCCGCCGACGGCCGGCACGCCGGTGAAGCGGCCGTTGGGAATGTCGCCGCTGCCGCCGGCGATCAGGCCCATGCGGCCGCCGGCCGCCGCGCAGGTCGAGCCGCCCGGAACGGCCAGAGGCACGCCGGCCTTGCTCTTGCTGAACGAGGCGGAGGTCACGCAGCCGTCGGACAGGGAGTCATAGGTCCAGTGTCCGCGCATCCCGCGCGAGATGGCGCCGCGATCCAGATAGTTGATCGAGACGACCGCGTTGCCGCGGCCCTCGGCGAAGTTGCCGCCGACCGTCAGGTCCAGATTGTAGGTGGGGGTGGTGGTGTGGCTGTCCCAGTTGGTCTGGCCGTTGATCTCGACCCCTTCGAAGTCGTCTCGCATGATGAAGTTGACGACGCCGGTGATGGCGTCCGAGCCGTAGACCGCCGAGGAGCCGCCGGTCACCACTTCGGTCTGCTTGATCAGCGAGACGGGGATCGTGTTGATGTCGGTGGTCTGGTCGGCGCCGGCGATGGCGAACCGCCGGCCGTTGACCAGCACCAGGTTCCGCTGGGCGCCGAAGCCGCGCAGATTGAGCGTGGCCGTGCCGCCAGGCACGGTGTTGGCCGT
Organism: Caulobacter sp. Root487D2Y; assembly: GCF_001427165.1. NCBI lineage: Bacteria > Pseudomonadati > Pseudomonadota > Alphaproteobacteria > Caulobacterales > Caulobacteraceae > Caulobacter > Caulobacter sp. Root487D2Y. Next base: position 241,130 of record NZ_LMFD01000014.1, on the reverse strand, counting down.
CTGGCCGTTGTTCTGCGAGCCCACGAATTGTGGATTGGTCCCCAGCAGCTGTTCGGCGTTGACCGTGCCGGACAGCTTGAATTCCTCGGCGCTCACGACCGCCACCGGCGTCGGGGCGCTGAAGCCGCGCGAGGCCAGGCGCGAGCCGGTCACCACCACGGTCTCGACCATTGAAGCCTCGTTGCCGGACGGAGCCGGCGATGTGTTTTGTGCTTGTGCCAGCGCTGGCACAAGCAGCAAAGCCGCGGCCAGGACGGCGGGCGAAGCCGCGCCGAAGTAGTGCTTGGTGTTCATGTCGTTCCCTCCTGAGGCGGCTCTTTGGGCCGCTCGCTTGCGCTTGGTAGAAAGATCTGGGGTTAGAAAGTCTGGCTCACCGTCCCGTCGAAGCGACGGTCTTCGAGCCAGCGGCCGCCGAAGCTCCGGAAGCCCGTGACCTGGTCCAGCGCGAAGTTGGACGGGGCCTTGGGCAAGCGGAGTCGGAAGAGGTCGATGTCTTGGACGTCCCGCATCCAGAAGGCCGGCCGGGCGTCGGCGGCCTCGGTCACGATCTCGATGTTGCTCATCTCGATGTTGCGGGCGTGGCGGATGAAGAAGCCGGTGGCGGGCAAGTCGCCGAACATGTCCGGATCCGGATAGGCCTTGTCGGCCTCGGGCGGCTGTCGCTTGGCCAGCTCGGCCGAACCGCCGCCCAGCTGGTGGAAGTAGACGTCGCTGATCTTGACGTCCTCGACCGGGTGGCCGGCCACGCCGGCGATGATCGAGGGCTGCGGGGTCGCGCCGTGGCTGACGATGTTCTGGATCGTGATGCGCCGCAGCTTGCCGACCGCGGCCCCGGCCGGCCCCCGCATGCGGCTGCCCAAGCGCAGGAACAGCGGCGGAAAGCCCAGGCCGCGCATGGTGATGTTGCTGATGGCGATGTCTTCGGTCAGCGCCCCGTCCATCGTCTCCAGCGCGATGCCGTAGCAGTGGTCGAACACGCAGTTGGTGATGGTCACGTTCTTGAAGCCGCCGTTCGACTCCGTGCCCAGCTTGATCCGGCCATAGCCGTGGAACCCCGGCGGCATCGTCTTCCACGTGCCGTCGATCACCGAGCCCATCTCGTAATTGCCGGTGAGCAGGCAGTCGGAGATCGTCAGGTTCTCGGTCGGCCGCGCATAGCCCAGGGCGAACGAGCTCTTGGGGCAGATGCCGTCGTCCCACGGCGAGTTGATCGTGCAGTTGGTGACCCGCACGTTGCGGCAGCAGTCGATGTCCAGCCCGTCGCGGTTGGTGTCGACGATCAGACTGTCGATAATCAGATTGTCGACGCCGGTGGCCAGCAGGGCGAACCAGCCGCCTTGCAGGATCTTGAAGTCCCGCAGCAGCACGTTGCGGCAGTTCTTCAGGGCGATGGCCTTGTCGCCGACGCCGGGACCGCTGACGTCCGGCGGATCGTCGGGGAAGCGGTGGCCGCGGGTCAGGCCCTTGCCCCAGATCAGGCCGGCGCCGACGATGGCGATGTCGTGCAGGCCTTCGCCGAAGATCAGGCTGTTGGTCCAGTGGCTGTGGCCGTAGTCCTGATAGGCGTTGCCGGCGCCGGGACCGGGATCGTCATAGCCGTTCGGCGCCACGCCGGTCGGCGCGGCGGCCAGGATCACGGCCCCGGCCTCGAGGTGCAGGATGATGTTGCTCTTCAGGCGCAGGGTGTAGCAGGCGTAGGTCCCGGGCGGGACGTAGACCGTGCCGCCGCCCCGCGACGCGACGTGGTCGATGGCCTTGTTGATGGCGGGGGAGTCGATGGCCGCGCCGTCGCCGACGGCGCCGAAATCGCGGACGTTGAACCAGTGATCGGTCGGGTTGGAGGGCCGGGGCTGGGCGCCGGCGGAACCGGCGGCGGAAAGCGTCGAAACGCCGGCCAAACCCGCGAGCACCAGCCCTCTTCGATCCAGTCTCATCCCGCGCGCGCCCCTTATTGAACCTGTCTGACGCAGGTCCGTTGCGGGCAGGAAACATTCGGCGACCAGGGGTGTCAAATGTTTTTGGTACCGGTAGCATTCAATTTGCCAGCGCTGGCACGACAGATGCTAGCGCTGGCAACGCTGTCATACTCGCGCTATGTCATATGGTGGGAAACGGGAGTGTTCGGGTGGTCCAGGGCGAATTCGGCGCGGCGCTTTCGGTGACGATCGACGATGTGGCCCAGGCGGCGGGCGTTTCGATTCGCACGGTGTCGCGGGTGCTCAACAAGGCGCCCAATGTCGGCGATGAGACGCGCAAGACGGTCCTGGAGACCATCGACAGGCTCGGCTACAGCCCCAGCATCCGCGCGCGGGCCCTGGCCTCGGGGCGCTCGTTCCTGATCGCCGTGGTGCAGGACGATCCCAACGCCCACGTGATCAGCGCCCTGCAGCGCGGCATCGTCGAGACCTGTTCGCGGCACGGCTACGAACTGGTCGTCCACCCGGTGCGGTTCGGCGATCCCGAGATCGCCGCCGACGTGGAGAGCTTCGTGCGGCGCTCGCGGGTGGACGGCCTGATCGTCCTGCCGCCGACCTCCGAGATCGCCGCGATCCCCGCGCGCCTGACCCAGCTGGGCGTGCCGTCGGTGGGCATCGCCTCTGTGTTGCTGCCCGAATATCCCAGCATGCTGGTCAGCGACGAGCGGGGCGCGACCTTCGAACTCGGCCGGCGCCTGGTCGAGCTGGGGCATCGCCGGATCGCCCTGATCGAAGGCCCGCCCCACTTCCGTTCGGCGCAGGAGCGCAGGGCCGGCTTCCTGGCGGCGCTGCCCGAGCCGATGCCGGAACACTATCGCCAGAAGGGCGACTACGGCTTCGAGAGCGGCCTGGCCGCCGCCGAGGCGCTGCTCTCTCTCGACCAGCCGCCGACCGCGATCTTCGCCTGCAACGACATCATGGCCGCGGCCGTGCTCAAGGTGGCCCGCGAGCGCGACGTGCGGGTGCCGGGCCAGCTGTCGGTGGCCGGGTTCGACGACAGCGACATCGCCTCGATGGTCACCCCGGCCCTGACGACGATCCGTCGGCCGCTGACCGACATGGCCAGGCTGGCGACCGAGACCCTGCTGGCCATGATCGACGACCCGAACGGCGCCCAGCCGCACAAGTCGATCACCCTGAGCCTGATCCAGCGCCAGTCGGTGGCCCCGCCAGAGAAAACTTAGAACCGCATCTCCAGCCCCAGACGGAACTCCCGGCCGGTGTGGTGCTGGTAGTTGGCCAGGTCGCTGGTGTCGGAGAACTGGCGATGGGCCGTGTTCAGCAGGTTGCCGCCCGCCGCCGTCACCCACCATCCGCGCGCGACCCGATAGCGGGCCGAGAGGTCCAGGTTGGTGTAGGCGTTGACGCCGTCCACGTCGGCGCCGGTCGGGGCGGGGATGGCGGTCAGGTAGCGGCCGCGATGCGACAGGGTGGCGCGCAGATCCAGGCCGTTGCGGCGATAGGCCGTCGTGATCGTTCCCACGATGCGCGGCGAGCCCAGGCTGTCGTGGGCGATGAACGGTTCCCCCTGCAGGTTCCAGAACCGCATGCGCGCGCGGGTGTAGGTCAGGCCGGCGCGAACGTTCCAGCCGCGCAGGGCCGGCGTGGCCAGGTCGAGCGGAGCCTGAAGCGCCAGCTCCAGCCCGTCCAGATGGCCGCCGCCGCGATCGGTCCGGGTCAGGAACTGCCAGATCGGCAGGTCGGGCGCGCAGCCCGGCAGACGGCCGCACGCCGTCAGCGCCATGCTGTCGGGCAGGCCGAACGGATTGTCGGAAAACACCGTCGGCGCGGTGGTGGTGATCTGGACGCTGGAGCGGATGGTCTTGTGGAAGAGCGCCGCCGAGAAGACCGCTCCCGGCGCGAAGTACCATTCGGCGGCGGTGTCCAGGGTGTCGGCGCGCGCGGGGCGCAGGAACGGATCGCCGGCCGAAGCCGCCCGCAGGCCTCCCGTCGAGACGGTGATCCCGGGCCGCAGGCTGCGCAGGTCCGGGCGCGTCATCACTCGCGCGGCGGCGAACCGCAGCAACAGGTCGTCGCGCGGTTCGACGGCCAGGTTGAACGAGGGCAGCAGGTCGTCGTACGCCCGCGACGCCGAGATCGGCGCCACGAAGCCCGGCGCGTTCACGTCGGTGGTGAAGCCCTGGGACGCCTGGCGGGTGTGGGCGTAGCGCAGGCCGAGATCGCCGCGCGGCGACCAGGCCGTGGACGCCGAGAAGGCCGCCTGCAGATAGGCGGAGCTGTCGTGTTCCTCGACCGCGTAGTTGAGGCCCAGAAGCGGTTCGGGGCCCAGCTCCAGCGTCTCGCAGGGGTTCGACCAGCAGGCGGCGCGGAAGAGGGCGGAGGCCATGACGACATCGGGCGCCAGCCAGGCGTCGGGCGTGCCGGCCGCGGTGTTGAAGCGTTCCGACCAGGCCTGGTGCAGATAGGCGGACGGCGGGATCGCCGCGAGGGCGGGCGGGATGTCGGCGTTGAGGTTGGCGATCGTGCCGTCCGACCGCGCCATGGCGACCGCGTCGGTGCGATAGGTCTTGTGCTGGAGCCCGCCTCGCAAAGTCAGCCTCTCCGCCGGCGTCCATTCGAGGTCCAGGCCGGCGGTCTTGAAGCTGTTGTCGACCCAATTGGGTTCGGTCCGCAGTTCGGCCAGGGTCCAGTTCGCGGGCTTGGCCAGGTCGGCCGATCCGAAGTCGATCAAAGGCCGCCGGCGGTCGCTGAAATCGTAGGCGAAGCCTTGGACGTCGTACTGATCCAGCTGGACGGTGGTCTGCAGCGGATTGCTGAAATCGGACCGGCTGTAGCCCGCGAGCGCCGTCAGGGTCAGTTGATCCGAAAGGCGCTGACGGACCGACAGGGTGGTCTGGCGGAAGATGGTCTCGAGCCGGTCGAACCGCGACTCCGTGCGGACATCGACATTGTCGAACGCCCCCGCGATCAGCACCGGCAGACCCGGTCGCGGCGTGATGATCGTGGCGTCCCTGACCCGGACGGCGGCCAGGCCGCAGTCGGGATCGAGCGGCGTGCGACAGGCCCCCGCCGTGCGGAAGGTGAAGCTCTCCAGCAGGTCCTCGCGCCGCTCCGAGGACAGTTCGGAATAGAGGACGTCCAGGGCGACGTGGGTGCGGTCGGACGGCCGCCACTGCAGGCTCCCGGTCAGGCCCAGGCGCCTCTGCTCGATGCGGAACGCTTCCAGCCGGGGGATGCGCGGATGCAGGGCGGCGTTCAACGCCGCCAGGTCCGGCGCGCCCGGCGCCGCGCCGCCGAAGCCCGGAAAGACCGTGTCGCCGGCCTGCCACTGCCCGGCGTTGGTGCCGACATCGTCGACGGACCGCTCCGAATAGGCGCCCGAGATCAGCACCCCGAACCGGTCGTCCTGGGTGCGGCGTGACGCGATCGCCGAGAGGCGCGGAACGGCCTCGCGGCTTCCGAAGTTGTAGGCGCCCTCGACCGTCAGCTGGACCCTGGAGCGCGGACCGTCCAGGGGTGACCGGGTCCGCAGATCGACCGTGGCGCCCAGCGAGCCCTCGTCGACATCGGCCGACGGGGTCTTCTGCACCCGGATCTGGTTGAAGAGGTCGGCGGCGAAGACGTTGAAATCGAAGCCCCGGCCGCGGTTGGTCCCGCCGCCGGCGTTCGATCCGCCGAACGTCGCCAGGGTCTCCATGCCGTTGATGCGGACGCGGGTGAACTCGCTGCCGACCCCGCGCACGCTGACCTGCCGGCCTTCGCCGCCGTCGTTGGTGACGGCCACGCCGGGCAGCTGCTGCATGGCGCTGCCCAGGCCCGGATCGGCCAGGTTGCGAAGGTCGTCGCCCAGCAGGATGTCGCTGCTCTCGGCCGACAGGCGCTTCATTCGCAGGGCCTCGCCGCCGGCGTCGCGCGCGATGACCTGGACCGTGCTCAGGGCGGGGGGCTCGCTGTCCTCGGGCGGCAGGAGCCGGGGGCGGGACGGGGCGATCGCGGGGCGCGGCGCGGCGGGCCTGATGCTGATGACCCCGTCGGCGCTGACCGACAGCTCCAGGTCCGAGCCGCGCAGCAGGCGTCGCACGGCCTCGGCCGGCTCCAGACGGCCGCGCACCGCCGGCGCCGATCGTCCCCGGACCGAGCCGGCCGGCGCGATGATGATCACCCCCGTCTGGCGCGACAGGGCCAGCAGGGCGCTCGCCAGAGGCTGGGCGGGGACGTCGACGACCTTGGCCGGCGCGGCCTGGACCACCGTCGGCGTCAGGCCCAGGAGCAAGGTCAGCGTCGCCGCGACGGTGACCAGACGAGGACCGCGCGCGCCGAGGCGGGTCTTACCGGGCATGAGGCTCCGGCGCGCGTTTCGGCTCGGCGGCGACGAGGGTCCGGCCGCCGCGACCGTCCGCGATCAGGCGCACCGGCAGCACGCGCGGCAGTTCGGCGACGAAGCGGTCGGCCTGGGCGATGTCGAAGGCGGCGGTGACCTTCAGCCGGGCCGTCGAAGCCGAGCCGATCGTCAACGGACGCTGGCCGTAGCGGTTGAGATCGGCGACGACCTCGGCCAGCGGCGCGTCCTCGTAGGCCAGGCGGCCCTGGCGCCAGCCGCCCGCCAGGTCCGGCCGGGACAGCACGCCGACGGTGAGGCCGCGCGCGTCGGCGACCGCGGTCTGGCCAGCGCGCAGCGTGACCGCGCGGTGCTCCTGACGATCCGAAACCTGGACGACGCCCTGTTCGACCTCGACCCGCACCTCCTGATCGGCGCCGTGATGGACGTTGAAGCGCGTCCCGACGACCCGGACCATGGCGTCTCCGGCCTGGACCGTGAACGGACGGCCGCTCTGGTGAGCGACGACGAAGAAGGCTTCGCCATGCTCCAGCGCCAGCGTGCGCGGCCGCCAGCGCGAGGCGGCCTGGAGACGCGACGCCGGGGCCAGGGTGACCTGGCTGCCGTCGCTCAGGGCGATCTGGCGGGTTTCGCCCGGCCGGGTCTCGTAGGCCGGGGCGGGGAGGGCGAAGACGGCGATGGCCAGGCAGGCCGCCAGCAGGCCGCCGGCGGCCAGGGCCGGGACCCGCCACCGAAGGCCTTGGGGCGCGATGGAACGCGCGGCGGGCTGGGCGGCCAGAGAGGCGCCCAGGCCGCCCAGCATCAGGATCACGCCCTCGGCCTGTTCATAGGCGCGACGGTGCAGCGGGTCGGCGTCCAGCCAGGCGCCCAGCAGTCGCGACCGCTCGGGCGGGAAGTCCTCGCCCACGACCGCCAGGGCCCAGGCGCGGGCGGTCTGGCCGATCGGCGAGTCAGGATCCACGGCTTCGTTCACGCGAGAGTCCTCGATAATCGGCGGTTCCATGGATCAGGGCGCGCTGGCAGACGGCCAGCGCCTCCTCGACGGTCTTGCGGACGAGCGATGGCGAGACGCCGAAGCGCTCGGCGATCGCCACGAAGCTCTGGCCGTCCATCCGGTTGGCCAGCAGGTACCGACGATGCCGCTCGGGCAGGCCCTGCACGACCTTTTCGAGCAGGCCCATCTGCTGCTTGGCGATCAGGGTGCGCTCCAGGTCGGGCGTCTCCTCGGCGTCGATCGCCAGCAGGGGCGCCGAGGCGTCGAGGGTCCGGCTGACGCGGGCCAGGCTGCGGCGTTCGTCCAGCATCAGGTTGATCGCCACGCGGAACACGAAGGCCCGGGGGCTTTCGATCCGTTCGGCGCCTTCCAGCTCGCCCAGCTTGAAGAAGGCCTGCTGAGCCACGTCCTCCGGATCGGGCGGGCCCGCGCCGAACCGCGCGCGCAGGAAGGCGCACAGGTCGCGCCACTCGCGGGCATAGGTCGCCGAATAGGACGGGCGATCGCGCCACCGACCTCTCGCGGCGTCCTTTGGCCCGACTTCCCCTGGCCTGACGCTGTTTGGCCCGACGATTCGAAGCTTTGGCGTCTTCGCCTCGAACACCGGTGCTCCCCAGTCACGTCGGCCATTTTCTTGAGGCGACGACGATGGGAGGGAACGGGCCCGCGATCAACCGAAACAGAAAAAAATGCGGGGGAGGCGAACTTTTTTGTGCGGATCAACACGGCGAAAACGTCGTTTTCCGTGGTTCTGAAAAGAGGCAAAATATTCAACGTTTTTAGAATGATACCGCTAACTTTTCCCCTTTTCTCCAGGTTCTTGCCATGTTTATCCTAATGACACCGGTGACAAAAGGCCGGGCCAATTAAGGCGGCTTACGAACCGCCGGGACGAACTTGGGGAGGAAGAGTCCATGACTAAGTCCACGCATCCGCACACCTGCGCCCTGCTGCGCAATTCGTCGCGCCTGGCGCTGACGGCCGCGCTGACGGCCGGGTTCTCGATCGGCCTCGCGGCGACCGCGGCCCAGGCCCAAACCGCTCAGACCGCCGCCGCCGAGACCGTGATCGACGAGGTCGTCGTCACGGGCTACCGCGCCTCGCTGCGCAGCGCGATGGAGACCAAGAAGACCTCGGACGTCATGCTCGACGCCATCAACGCCGAGGACATCGCCGATTTCCCGGACTCGAACCTGGCCGAATCCCTGCAGCGCCTGCCCGGCATCTCGATCGACCGCGACAACGGCGAAGGGCGCACGATCAGCGTCCGCGGCCTGAGCGGCGACTTCAGCCGGGTGCGGATCAACAACATGGAAGCGCTGTCCACCGGCGCCAACAACGACGCCGGCGCCAGCCCCAACCGCTCGCGCGCGTTCGACTTCAACGCCTTCGCCTCGGAGCTGTTCAGCTCGGTGCGGGTGCGCAAGTCGTCGTCGGCCGAAGCCGACGAAGGCTCGCTGGGCGCCACCGTCGACCTGATCACCGGCAAGCCCTTCGACTACAAGAACGGCGCCTTCGCCGCCTCGGCCGAGGACTCGTATTACGAGAACGGCAAGACCCACAGCCCGCGCTTCACCGTGCTGGCTTCGGACCGCTGGTTCGACGGCAAGGTCGGTCTGCTGGTCTCGGGCGCCTACGCCAAGCGCAAGTCGGTTGACGACAACTATGCCCGGGGCGGCGGTTCGGCCGACTACACCTATCGCGGCTCGACCTGGACCGGCAACGAACTGCCCGGCCGCGCCGGCTTCGCCGCGCCGACCGGCACGGTGTTCAGCGCCCTGATTCCGACCACCCTGACGGGCGCGGCGCTCGACGCCTACAAGGCCAATGCGGCCAATTACTACGACCCGCTGGCCAACCCGGCCGCTTATGCCGAAATGACCGGTTCGGACCCGGCCGCCTACGCCAAGCTCTATCCGAATTGCGCGGCCACGGCGGGCCAGCCGGTCTCCGCCCTGACCCCGACGACGTCGGGCTGCAACGACTCGCTGATCCGCTTCCCGGCCCTGCCGACGCTGAATGAAAAGGACGTCGACACAGAGCGCCTGGGCCTGACCGCCGCGTTCCAGGTGCAGATCAGCGAGCGCACCCGCCTGACGGTCGACGCGCTGTATTCGCGCTTCGAAAGCACGACGACCAACTACGGTCTCTCGCCGGTCGGCCTGAACCGCAACAACACCAACGCCAGCTATTCCTACGGGGCCAACGTGCCCACGGCCACCGCCCGCGCCGGCACGGCCATGACGGCCGCCCAGCGCCGCGCGCTCTATCCGGGCGCCTGCACCTTCGCCGCCGAAACCGAGCTGAACCCCGGCCAGGATTGCGGCCAGTCGCTGTACGGCACGACGCCGCTCCCCGGCTACAGCTTCAGCTACAGCCCCTACAATCTCGATCCGTACGAGTACTACACCAACCCGACTTCGCCGGGTTACGCCGGGCCAGCCGCGTCGCTGCCGTTCCGCGGCGACCTGATCGGCCGTCCGTCGGTCAAGCTGCTCGACGCCGAGGTCGTGGGCCAGAACGCCGAGTACCTGAAGCTGGGCAACGTTGACTGGCGCTCGGCCGCCGACCGCGGCGCCTACACCACCGACTTCCGCCAGGTGTCGTTCGACCTGACGCACGAGTTCAGCGACCGCTTCCGCGGCCAATTCAGCGCCGGCATGTCGGAGTCGACGAACGAAAACCAGGGCACCCTGGTCGAGTTCAACTACATGGACGCGCCGGAACCGTTCATCTTCGACGAGCGCGGCGCCAACGGCATGCCCCGGTTCGACGCCGGCTTCAACGCCGCCGATCCCAACAAGTGGGGGATCATCAAAGGCTTTTCGGGCATGCGCAATTACAAGCGCACGACGGAGAACACCTACAAGGGCCTGAAGGCGGACTTCACCTACGAGCTGGACGACAACTGGTCGGTCCAGTTCGGCGGCACCGGCCGCAAGTTCGAGTTCACCACCAACCAGTTCGAACGCAACAGCGACCTCCTGAACCCGACCGAGAAGGAGGCCGGCGTCAGCATCGCGTCCCTGGGCCGGGTCGTGAACTTCGGCGACGGCCTGGAAGTGCCGCAAGGCACGACCACTAGCTTCTTCGCGCCCAGCCTGGAAGCCTTCGACAGCGTCTTCGACTTCGACTGCAACTGCATCAACAAGTACGGCGATTTCCGCATCACCCGGAAGCGCAACCGCTCGGCCTCGTTCGGCGTGACCGAGGACAACTACGCCTACTACGCGCAGTTCAACTTCAACTACGATGTCCTGGACGGCCGCCGCCTGTCGGGCAATGTCGGCGTCCGCCAGGCCCACACCGAGGTGAACGCCCAGGGCGAGACGACCGCTGGCCGGCCGATCTACGGCGCCAACAGCTATGACGACACGCTGCCCGCGGGCAACGTGACGTTCGAGGCCTTCCACAACTTCTACATCCGCGCCGCGGCGGCCAAGGTCATGGCCCGCCCGCTGCTGGGCAACCTGTCGCCGGCGGTGACCGGCATCAGCGTCCCGAGCGACGGCTCGAGCACCGGGGGCACCCTGACGGTGGGCAATCCCAAGCTGTCGCCGTTCCGCGGCAAGGCCTACGACGTGGCGGCCGAATGGTACTTCACACCGGGCGGCCTGATCAGCCTGGGCTATTTCCGCAAGGACATCTCGTCGTACCCGCAGACGATCTTCTACGAAGCCCCGCTGTCGGAATTCCTCGACCCCGAGGCGATCGAAGCGCTGAAGCTGGGTTTCCCCGGCACGACCGGCGGCGACGTTTTCCGCCGCGCCTATATCGACGCCAACAATCCCTTCCTCGCTCGTCAGGTCCGCGACGCGCCGGGCGGCGTCCTGCAGGGTTGGGAATTCAACTACCAGCAGGACCTGACCTTCCTGCCCTGGTACTTCAAGAACCTGGGCGTCCAGTTCAACGCCACCAAGCTGGACACCGAGCTGACCTACATCCTGGATCCGGGCAACGTGAACGCCACGACCGGGGCGGTCCTGAAGGCTCCGGTCTACGGCAAGGCGCCGTGGCTGGGCGCTTCGCCCGAGGGCCTGAATTTCACGCTCTACTACGAGACCGAGAAGTTCAACGCCCGCGTCTCGGTGGCCCACCGCGCCGAGTACTACACCAAGTACCCCGTCGGGGCCGGCAACTGCGACCCGGGCCTGCAGGCGAGCGGCGCGGCTTGCGACTCTCCGCTGATCAACGAGTTCGACGGGGCCAAGGCCACCACCAACGTCGACTTCTCGGCGCGCTACCAACCGATCGAGAAGGTCAGCATCACCTTCGAGGCGCTGAACATCACCAACGAGATGTCCTCGCGGTTCACGTTCGCCGATCCGGTCGTCCTCTCGTACGGCGGATCGGGTCCGAACTACCGGATCGGCATTCGCTACAAGTACTGACCCCGTTTCGGCCCGCGGTCGACCGGCGCCCGCGCCGGGCCGATCGCGGCCGACCCGTGGATCGTCGCCGCGCGGCGCGAGTCGATCGTCCACGGTTTCTAAGCCGCCTCCCGCGGTGACTTAGGCGGACAGCCGGCCTTCCCGGTTGTCCGCCGCCTTTCTTTCGGGCCGCCCGGCGCGAGGGCGGCCGAACCCGTCGTTGCCCAGAGTGATGTCCATGCGCTTTTCGTCCCTGCTTCTCGCCTCCTGCCTTGTGGTCGGCCCGTTTGTCGCCGCCTCGGGCGCCCAGGCCCAGACGCCCGTTCCCAACCCGCCGCCGCACTTCAACGCGATCAAGATCGTGCTGGTCGGCGACTCGACCACGGCGGTGCAGGGCGGCTGGGGTCCCAGTTTCTGCGCTAAGCACGTGACCTCGTTCGCCGCCTGCATCAATCTGGCCCGAGGCGGCCGCAGCAGCGGCAACTATCGGACGGAAGGGTCGTGGGCCTTGGCGCTGAACGAGATCAAGTCGGGCGGCTTCAACGACACCTATGTGCTGGTTCAGTTCGGCCACAACGACCAGCCCGGCAAGCCCGGCCGGTCGACCGACCTGGCCGTCGAATTCCCGGCCAATCTGAAGGCCTATGTCGACGAGATCCGGGCGGCCGGCGGCAAGCCGGTGCTGGTGACCCCGCTGACCCGCCGCCAGTTCAAGGACGGCAAGTTGGTCGACGACCTGGGGCCCTGGGCCGAGGCGACCCGCAAGGTCGCCGCCGAGACCGGCGCGCCGCTGGTCGACCTGCACGCCGACAGCTCCGCGGCCGTCCAGGCCATGGGCGCGGCCGAGGCCGCGCGCTTCGCGCAGACCCCGCCGCCCGCCCACGTGCTGGAGGCGGCCAGGACGGGCACGACGATCGCGGCCGGCACGCCCGCGCCCGGAGCGAGCGGCGCGCCGACCGCCGCCGCCGCGCCGAACGTCCAGAATAACGCCGCCGTCGAACCGATGGGCCAGGCCAAGCTGTCGTTCGACTACACCCACCTGGGCGAGACCGGCGCGGACTATTTCGCGACCATCGTCACCGCCGACCTGGCCAAGGCCGTTCCGGCCCTGCGCCGGTTTCTGATCCCCTAGTTTGCCTTCCGAGGACCTCGCCATGCGGCTGACCCGTAGAACCACGTTGGCCCTCGCGGCCGGCGCCGCCAGCGGCGGCTTCGCGCAAGCCCGGGGAGCGGCTCCGACCTCGCCGTTGCGCCTCTGGTACCGCCAGCCGGCCCAGGAATGGGTGGAGGCCCTGCCGGTGGGATCGGGCCGCATGGGCGCGATGGTGTTCGGCGGCGTGGCGGCCGAGCGCCTGCAGTTGAACGAAGACACCCTGTGGGCGGGCGGGCCCTACGATCCGGCCAATCCCGAGGCGTTGAAGGCCCTGCCGGAGATCCGGGCGCTGATCGACGCCGGCGACTACGCCAAGGCGACCGAGATCGCCGACGCCCGCTTCATGGCCACGCCCAAGCGCCAGATGGCCTACCAGACGATCGGCGACCTGAAGCTGACGTTCCCGGGCCTCGACGGCCAGCCGACGGACTATGTCCGCGAGCTCGACCTGGACGGCGCGATCGCCACGACCCGCTTCAAGGTCGGCGGAACGGGCTACACGCGGCAGGTCATCGGCAGCTATCCCGACCGGGTCATCGCCGTGCGGCTGAGCGCCGACAGGGGCAGGGCGATCACGGTCGACCTGGCCTTCGACAGTCCGCTGAAATCCAAGCCGGTCTCCAGCATCGAGGGCCGCGACACCCTGGTCCTGGCCGGCGCCAACGACACCCAGCAAGGCATCGCCGCCCAACTGAGGTTCGAGTGCCGCGTGCGGGTGCTCAACAAGGGCGGGACCCTGACCGCCAGGGAGGGCGTGCTGTCGGTCGCCGGGGCAGACGAGGTCGTGCTGCTGATCGCCGCCGCCACCAGCTATCGCCGCTTCGACGACGTGGGCGGTGATCCGACGGCGACCAACCGCGCGGTGCTGGCCCAGGCCTCGACCAAGCGGTGGCAAGCCCTGTTGGCGACCCACCAAGCCGATCACCGGGCCCTGTTCCGGCGGGTCAGCGTCGATTTCGGGACCACCACGGCGGCGCTGAAGCCGACCGACGAGCGCATCAAGGTCTCACAGACCACCGACGACCCGGCCCTGGCGGCGCTGTATTATCAGTACGGCCGCTACCTGCTGATCGCCTGCTCGCGTCCCGGCGGCCAGGCCGCCAACCTGCAGGGGATCTGGAACGACCAGACCTCGCCGCCCTGGGGCGGCAAGTACACGATCAACATCAACACCGAGATGAACTACTGGCCGGCCGAACCGACGGGCTTGGCCGAGTGCGTCAAGCCGCTGATCGAGATGGTCCGCGACCTGTCGGTCACCGGCGCGCGCACGGCCAAGGTGATGTACAACGCCCGCGGCTGGGTCACACACCACAACACCGACCTGTGGCGGGCCAGCGGGCCGATCGACGGCGCCAAGTTCGGGGTGTGGCCGACGGGCGGGGCCTGGCTCTGCAAGCACCTGTGGGATCACTACGACTACAACCGCGACCGCGCCTACCTGGCCGACGTCTATCCGCTGATGCGCGGCGCGGCCCTGTTCTTCCTTGACGCCCTGGTGGTCGATCCCAAGTCGGGCAAGCTGGTGACCAACCCGTCCATCTCGCCGGAGAACAGCCACGGCCACGGCTCGTCCCTGGTGGCCGGTCCGACCATGGACCAGGCGATCATCCGCGACCTGTTCACCGCCTGCATCAAGGCCGCCGCCATCCTGGGAACCGACGCCGACTTCTCCGCCGAGCTGGCGACCGCGCGCGACAAGCTGGCCCCCTACAAGATCGGCAAGGACGGCCAGCTGCAGGAGTGGCAGGAGGACTGGGACGCCGACGCCACCGACATCCATCACCGCCACGTCTCGCACCTGTACGGCGTGTTCCCCAGCGACCAGATCGCCGTCGACACCACGCCCAAACTGGCCGACGCGGCCAAGGTCTCGCTGAACACCCGGGGCGACATCTCGACCGGCTGGGCCATCGCCTGGCGGCTGAACCTGTGGTCGCGGCTGGGCGACGGCGACCGGGCCCACAAGATCCTGTCGCTGCTGCTGGGTCCCGAGCGGACCTATCCCAACATGTTCGACGCCCACCCGCCGTTCCAGATCGACGGCAATTTCGGCGGGACCTCGGGCATGACCGAGATGATCCTGCAGAGCCGCAACGACCAGATCCTGCTGTTGCCGGCCCTGCCATCGGCCTGGCCGACCGGACGCCTGACCGGCCTGAGGGCCAGGGGCGCGGTCGGTGTCGACGTGACCTGGACGCGCGGCAAGCTGGAGGCGGCGGTGTTCACCGCCGCCGCCGATGGTCGCCACCATGTGCGCTATGGCGGATCAGTGATCGATCTCGACATCAAGAAGGGCCAGCGCGTTCGCCTGACGGCGCGCGACGGCCAACTTCGGAGAGCCTGAGCGTGATCAGACTGATCGCTGTCATTTGCGGGCTCGTGGCCCTGACGGTCGGTGGGAACGCCTGGGCGACCACCCTGCGGGTCGGCAAGGGCGGGGCCTATGCCAGCGTCCAGGCCGCCGTGAACGCCCTGCCGGCCGACGGCGGGACCCTGGAGCTGGCGCCCGGCGAGTATCGCGAGAAGCTGACGATCGCCAAGCCGAACGTCCGCCTGATCGGCAAGGGCAAGCGGCCGCGGGACGTGGTGCTGGTCTGGAGCGACGGGGCGATCACCGCCGGCGGCACGTTCAAGTCGGCCTCGGTCAACGTGTCGGGCGACGGTTTTCGGGCCCGCAACCTGACCATCCAGAACGACTATCATCTGAAGGACGCCCGTCCGTCCCAGGCCGTGGCCCTGGCCATCACCGCCGATCGCGCCGTGCTGGAGAAGGTGCGCCTGCTGGGCGCCCAGGACACCCTCTACGCCGCCAGCAAGAAGACCGCGCCCAGCCGGCAGTACTTCCGCGACTGCTATGTCGAGGGCCATGTCGACTTCATCTTCGGCGACGCCAAGGCCTTTTTCGACCGCTGTCATATCCACGGCATCGCCCATGAGACCGTGATGATCACGGCCCAGAGCAAGTCCAAGCCGGAACAGGACAGCGCCTACGTGTTCGACCGCTGCCGGATCACCGCCGATCCGAAGGTGGGCGAGCTCTGGTTCGGCCGCGCCTGGCGCGCCTATGCGACCGTGATCTTCCTGCGCACCCGCGTCGACGCGGCCCTGCATCCGGAAGGCTGGCGCGAATGGACGCCGGGCAAGACGGACACCCTGGGCACGGCGACCTATGCCGAGTTCGCCTCGACGGGGCAGGGGGCCAGCCCCAAGACCCGCGAGCCGCGCAGCCATCAGCTGACCGCCGAGGACGCCAAGGTCTGGTCGCGCGACGTGTTCCTGGCCGGCGCCGACGGATGGCGTCCGTGAGCCTGGATCGTCGCGACTTCCTCGCCTTGGCCGGGGTGAGCGCCGCCCCCGGCCTGGCCCCCACGGGCGCGCGGGCGTCGGGCCTGGACCTGGCCATCGGCGAGGACGGCTGGCGCCTGTGGCTCGACACGGCCGCCGCCTGGGCCGAGGACGCCATCCACCTGCCGGGCCGGTTCGACCTGGCGACGCTGCCGGTCAATCCGCCGACCGGCGGCTGGGGCGCCCTGGCCTCGCCCGACGCGGTGACGGTGACCCTGCCGACCACGGTCGAGCAGCACTTCTGGGGCAAACTTGGCACGCGGCCCTACGGCGCCGACGAATACCGCTACGCCGAGGACGACGACGTGCCGCGCTACGGCGCCTACAAGGGCGTGTCGTGGTGGACCAAGACGATCGCCATCCCCGCGTCGGCCAAGGGCCGGCGGGTGATGCTGAACATCCGGGGCGCGCGGCTGCGGGCCGAGGTGTTCCTCAACGAACGACTGGTCGGCTATTCGATCATGTCGGAGCTGCCGATCAACTGCGACCTGACCGCCGCCATGCGTCCGGGCCAGGCCAACCGCCTGGCGATCCGGATCACCAATCCCGGCGGCCGGTTCGACTGGCGCGACAGCACCACCATGACGTGGGGCAAGGCCAAGCTGTTCGCCTCGCACGGCTTCGGCGGGCTGGATCGCGGCCTGACGCTCAGCGTTCACCCGCTGGCGGCCCGGATCGACGACGCCTGGGTGTTGAACACGCCCGATCCGCGCCGGGCGACCGGCTTCATGGAGATCGCGCTGGAGCGGCCCGTGAGCGCGAGCGGGCTCGAGCGCCTGAAGGCCAAGGCCTCGGCGACGCTGATCGACGACAAGACGGGCCGGCCGGTCGCCGCCGACATCCGGCTGGAGGCGCTGGAGCGCCTGGACGACCATCGTCTGCGCGTCCGGTTCGCGATCCGCGCCCCCGGCGCCCAGCTCTGGGACCTCGCCACCCCCGACCTCCATCGTCTGCGGCTGCGCTGGGCGGAGACGCGCGACGCCGTCGACACCCGCGAGGTGCGCTTCGGCTTCCGCTGGTTCGCGCCCGAGGGTCTGGGAACCGACGCCCTGCTGCGCCTGAACGGCCGGCGGGTGCGGCTCTATTCGGCGATCTCCTGGGGCTATTGGGGCTTCAACGGCCTGTGGCCGACGCCGGAGCTGGCGCGGCGCGAGGTGACCTCCGCCAAGACCCTGGGCCTCAACACGCTTCACTTCCACCGCAACGTCGGCAAGCCCGAGGTGTTCGCGGCCATGGACGAGATGGGCCTGCTGCGGGTGATGGAGCCCGGCGGCGGTCGCCACGCGATCGGCAAGGACCTCAAGCCGGGCGAAAGCCTGTCGCCCGCCGACGCCTTCAGCCGCGACTTCCTGGTCGAGAAGTGCAAGGCCATGGCCCGGGCCTTCCGCTCGCACCCGTCGCTGGTCCAGTACACCCTGCAGAACGAGATCGGCGCCAACCTGGCCAATCCCGACGTCCAGACCGTGCTGAAGGCGATCCACGAGCTGGATCCCAGCCGCGCGGTGATCCTCAACGACGGCTTCGTGGCGCGCGGCGCGGCCCAGGCCATGTACCTGCCCTATGACGACCGCTACTGGCGCTCGGACAAGGACGAATGGGGCGGTTGGTGGGTCAACCATCAGGGCGCCGGCGACCAGTGGTACGACAGGTTCTACCAGGGCAAGGACGACTACATCCATCGCCAGACCGGCAAGCCGTTTATCGTCGAGTTCGGCGAGATGCAGGGCTGCGCGGTCGCCGACAACCACGCGGCGATGCTGGTCGAGATCCTCGCCAAGGGCGGCAAGAGCTACGACTTGGAGGACCACAAGGCGGTGGTCGCCCCGACCAACAGCTATCTGGAACGCTGGGGGTTCAACAAGGCCTTCCCGACCAGCGAGAGCCTGTTCCTGTCGGTCGGCCGCAAGGCCTATGAGGCCTGGCGCGAGTATCTGGAGAACATCCGGATCGGCGACACGGTCGACGTCGCCGCCATCTCCGGCTGGGAGAGCACGGCCATCGAGAACCATTCGGGCATCGTCGACGTCCTGCGCGGCTTCAAGGCCGATCCGGCCCTGATGAGCCAGAGCCTGAGGCCGGTGCTGGCGATCGCCAAGCCCCGGGCCCTGGCCTATGCGGCGGGGGAGCGCGCGGAGCTCGATCTCTATCTGCTGAACGACACCGGCAGGGCCGTGTCGGGGGAGATGGCGCTGAGCCTGGTCGGACCGGATGGAAGCGTTGAAGTCCTGGGCCGCTGGCCGGTCCGGACGGGGCAGACGCCCGACGTCTTCAGCTACTTGGTGGCCGAAGGCGTGCGGACCCCGCCGCTGCGGCGCGAAGGGCTGAACGTGGTCCGCATCGCCCTGGGCGAGATCGTCTCCGACCGCGAGATCTGGGTGACCGGCCCGGCGCCGAAGCCCGCCAAGGCGGCCCGCATCGGCGTCTCGGGGATCGCCCGCAGTCTGCGTGACCAGCTGGCGGCCGTTCCGGGCGTCGTCCTCGAGGACTTCAAGCCGGGCGTCCGCTACGACGGAATCATCGCCTCGGGCCTGAAGAGCGACGAGATCGTCCGCCGACAGGTCGGCGAGCAGACGGGCCTGGAGGCCCAGCCCAAGAGGGGCGACAAGCCCGTCGTGGTCCTGGGCGACTTGCCGCCCGAGGTCCTGGCGGCGGTCAGGGCGGGCGTCCCGTTGCTGGCCATGGTGCAGGAAGATGGCCTGGCCGAGGGCGTGGCCAGGCAGCTTTCGGGCCTGGGGCTGTTCGACTATGCCGGTCAGGTCGGGGGGCTGCGCGCTCCCTGGATGGGCAACTGGAACTACGTCCGCGCCCATTCCACCTTCGCCGGCCTGCCGGTCGACAGGGGCATGAGCGTGCTGCATCAGGTCGAAGGGCAGCCGTCCAACGGGCTGGTCGTCGACGGAGCCGGGGTGGAGGTGATCGCCGCCTACAGCCGCGACCACGATCGCCGGAACGGCGCGGCCAGCTTCATCGCGCGCAGGGACGGCATGCGGGTGCTGGTCCACCGTCTGCCCGACATGGCCGGACCGCTGCAGCGGCGCTGGCTGGCCAACGCCGTCGACTGGCTGGCGCGGGGATCTTGAGGGAGGTCGAGATGACGAAGCTGATCGGGCGGCGCGCGATCCTGCTGGGCGGCGTCCTGGCGCTTCCGGCGTTCGGCGCGGTCGCGGCGACGGCGCCGAAGTCCCGCATGTTCGAGCGCCTGGGCTGGGCCGCCGGAACGCCCGGCGGCGACGGCGGGAAGGTCATCCGGGTCACCACCCTGGCCGGCGACGGCCCGGGCTCGTTCCGCCAAGCGGTGACGACCAAAGGCCCGCGCACCGTGGTCTTCGACGTGGCCGGCGTCGTCGATCTGGGCCGCAAGAGCATCAAGATCGTCGAGCCGTTCCTGACGATCGCCGGCGAGACCGCGCCGTCGCCGGGCGTGACCCTGATCAAGGGCGGCCTGGAGATCTCGACCCACGACGTCATCGTCCGCCACCTGCGGGTGCGGGCGGGCCGCGACGGGGCCCCGTCGCGCAGCGGGTGGGAGGTCGACGGCGTCACCTGCTGGAAGGCCCGCGACGTCATCGTCGACCACTGCTCGATCAGTTGGGCCACCGACGAGAACCTCTCGGCTTCGGGCCCGCGCTTCGAGGGCGGCGAGGAGCCGAAGGGCTGGCAGGAGGGGACCTCGCACCGGATCACCTTCAGCAACAACATCGTCGCCGAGGGTTTGTCCAACGCCAGCCACGTCAAGGGCGAGCACTCCAAGGGCAGCCTGATCCACGACAACGCCACCCAGGTGCTGATCGTCGGCAACCTCTACGCCCACAACCGCGAGCGCAACCAGCTGTTCAAGGGCGCGGTCGAGGCGGTGTCGGCCAACAACCTGATCTACGACCCGGGCACGCGCGCCATGCACTATGCGCTCAACGCGTCGGAATGGACGGGCCACGCCTGGCGGAGCGGGCGGCTGGCGCTGGTCGGCAACGTGGTCAAGGGCGGGGCGTCCACCGACCTGCGCCTGCCGTTCCTGATCGTCGAAGGGCAGGGGGACCTGGACCTCTACGCGCACGACAACCTGGCGAACTACGCCGACGGCCGCCCGATGCCGCCCAGCCGCGTCATACCCACCGAGCCCCTGCCGAAGATCAGGCTGCTCGACAAGCCGCCGGTATGGCCCGAGGGCTTCCAGGCGATCGACGCCTGGCGGGTCGAGACCAAGGTCCTGCTGAACGCCGGCGCGCGGCCCTGGGACCGCGACGCCGTCGACCGCCGCATCGTCCAGGACGTGCGTCACGGAACCGGCCGGGTGATCGACGACGAAAAGGACGTCGGCGGCTATCCGAGCTAGTTCGGCTTCCAGGCCAGGATCGTCAGCAGGCCGTCGATCGAATAGGGTTTGCGCACCAGCGGGAAGCCCTGGGCGCCCTGCTCGACGATGACGTGGCTGTAGCCGCTGGTCAGCACGATCTGCAGCTTGGGCCACCGATGCCGGATCAACTGGGCCAGCTCCAGCCCGCTGATGCCCGGCATGACCACGTCGGAGAACACCAGGTCGAAGGCTTCGGGATCGCTCTCCAGATGCTTGATCGCGGCCTGCCCGTCGCCGACCCAGGTGACGGTCTGGCCCAGCTCCTTGAGGAGACCGGCGGCGAACTTGCCGACGCCTTCGTTGTCCTCCACCAGCAGGACGCGGCGTCGGGGCACCGTCGACAGGTCGACCAGCGCGGCGGCCGGGGCGCCGGCGGTCAGGGCCTGACCGTTGGCGCTGGGCAGGTAGAGGGTGAAGGTCGTGCCGACGTGTTCCTGGCTCGCGACGTCGATCTCGCCCCGCGACTGCTTGGCGAAGCCGTAGACCTGGCTGAGGCCGAGGCCCGTGCCCTTGTCGACCGGCTTGGTGGTGAAGAACGGCTCGAAGATCTTCTTCAGCGTCTCGGGCGGCATCCCCGTGCCGTTGTCGGCGATGTCGACGGCGATGAAGTTTCCCCGGGCGGCGGCGTGGCCCCGGACCGCCGGCACGCCGTCGACGGTCCGCGCGGCGATCCTGATCGTGCCGCCGCGCGGCATGGCGTCCCGGGCGTTGATGACCATGTTGAGGACCGCGGTGTCGAACTGGCTGGGATCGGCCTCGACGACGTGCTCGGCCTCGGGAAAGTCCGTCTCGATGATCACCGACGAGCCGATCGTGCTGCCGATGATCCGGTGAAGACCTCTCAGGCGCGCGCAGACGTCGAAGATTTCCGGCTGCAGGGGCTGGCGGCGCGCGAAGGCCAGGAGTTGCCCGGTCAAGGTGGCGGCGCGTTCGGCGGTCTCGGCGATCGCCTCGATGTAACGCGTGCGCTTTTCCTCGGGCACGTTGGGCCGGCGCAGGAAATCCGCCGAGGCGCGGATGACGGTCAGTAGGTTGTTGAAGTCGTGCGCGACGCCGCCGGTCAGCCGTCCGATCGCTTCCATCTTCTGGGCCTGGACCAGGGCCTCGCGCGAGCGCTCCAGTTCCTCCTCGGCCTGGCGCTTTTCGGTGATGTCGCGGGTCACCTTGGCGAAACCCAGCAGCCGGCCGGTCTCGTCGCGGATCGGATCGATCAGGACGCTGGCCCAGAACCGCTCGCCGTTCTTGCGCATGCGCTGGGCCTCGCCGGAGAACTTGCCCTCGCGCAGCGCCGTGGCCAGGGCCGCGGCCGGCGCGCCGGCCTCGCGGTCCTCCGGCGTGTAGAACAGCGAAAAGTGGCGGCCGATGATCTCGTTGGCGCTGTAGCCCTTGATCGCCTGCGCCCCCACGTTCCAGTTGGTGACGTTGCCGTCCGGGTCGAGCATGTAGATCGCATAGTCCCGGACGCCCTGGACCAGGAGCCGGAAGCGCTGCTCGCTTTCGTACAAGGCCTGGTCGGCGATCCGCCGGTCGGAGACGTCGCGGGTGATCTTGGCGTAGCCGACCAGCTCGCCCCCGTCGATCACCGGGTCGATCACCACGTGGGTCCAGAAGCGCGTGCCGTCCTTGCGCACCCTCCAGCCCTCGCACTCGAACCGGCCCTCCTCGGCGGCGGTCCGCAGCGCGCGCTCGGGCAGGCCGGCCTGGCGGTCCTCCTCGGTATAGAAGGTCGAGAAGTGCCGGCCGATGATCTCGTCGGCCGCGTAGCCCTTGAACAGCTGGGCGCCGGTGTTCCACGTCGCCACGCGCCCGTCGGCGTCCAGCAGGTAGATGGCGTAGTCCTTGACCGCCTCGATGAGCAACCGGAAGCGCTCGGCCTGGGCAAGGTCCGTCAAACGACGAGTGGGCATTAAGTCCGACATGTCCTGGAGCGCTGCGCTGAGGGTGGAACCCCGAGTTGTTCGATGAGGTTCCGCGAGGCGGCGATATCGCCGGGCGGCCACCATCGCGCGCCTGTCGAACGGGCGCAACAACGGCCGCCCATACGTCAAAATCGACAGACGGACCCACGGCGGTCTCGGTGGATGGCCTGTCCTGGGCTCAGGTGTCTACCGGATGTCGCGCGAACTAGGCCGGGCGTACCACCATCGCGACCCTGCGTTTTTTGCGAGGGCGCCGCCGCATCGCGGGCCCGGCGCGCGGGTGATGGAGAACGCGCGACATGGATATCCGCAAAGCGGTGGCAGCTATGCTCGGGGCGGTCCTGATGGCCGTCCCCGGCCTCGGATTTGCCCAGGAAGCCCAGGTCTACAAGGGCATGATCGTTTCGCATGCCGACAACAGTCTCGTCGTCAAGATGGGCGCGGAGCAGCAGACTCTCACCCTGACGCCGGACACCAAGATCACGGTCACCGCCGGCGCGGGGGTCCTGCAGCGCGAAAGCGGTTCGACCGAGGATCTTATCCGCGGCCTGGCCATCGAGTTCAGGGGCCTGCCGTCCACCGATGGCCTGGTCGCCCAATCCATCACCTTCAAGAAGTCCGACCTGAAGACCGCCCGTCAAATCCAGGCCGGCCTGTCCGAGACGGAGGCGGGCGTCGCCTCCAACAAGCAGGCCATCGCCGAACAGGAAGAACGGCTGAACAATGTCGGCAACCTGGTGGCGGCGGGCCGCGCCAAGGTGTTCTTCGCGGTGGGCAGCGCCACGATCTCCAGTCAGGGCCATCAGGACCTGATGGACATCGCCGCCAAGGCCAAGGCGATCAAGGGCGGCTTCCGCCTGGCCGTGGTCGGCCGGGCCGATCCAACCGGCGACGCGGCCGCCAACAAGCGCCTGAGCGCGCGCCGCGCGCTCGCGGTGAAGAACTATCTGATCGAGAACTGCGGCGTGATGCCGGGCTATATCGTCCCGGCGACCGCCCTGGGCGAATCCACGGTCGCCCAGGATCCCGATCCGCCCCAGAACGCGGCCGAGGCCCGTCGCGTCACCGTGACGATCATGGTCAGCAAGGCCAACACCTCGGTTTCGCACTGACCCGATGACCGCGATCCGAGCCGTCGCCGGCTTCAGACCCTGGGCCTGGACGGTGACGGCGAGGACGCGTCAGTCCGTTTCGGAGCGTTTGGACGCCTCGACCAGACCCTGAGCCGCCCCCCGCAGCAGTCCCTTGGCTTCGGATTGGGACAGGATCGGCCCGCTGACGAAGGCCCCGTTGATCAGGACCGCCAGCTGCCCGGCCAGTTCCTCGGACCGGGCGACGCCCATCCTCTGGGCGATGCCGAGCAGCCGACGCCTCAGTTCCAGCTTGTGGGCGGTGGCGACCCGCCGGGCCGGATGCTCGGCCTGGGGAAACTCGGCGGCGACGTTCAGTTGCGGGCAGCCCCGATAGTTGGGCCGCCCGACCCGTTCGCCGATCCAGTCCATATGAGCTTGAAGTTCGCCCGACGGATCGTCGCGATGCTTGTCGGCGACTTCGTCCCAGGTGCGCCAGAAGTCCGCGTCCTCGCGCGTCAGGAAAGCCGCGACCAGGTCGTCCTTGGTCCGGAAGTGACGATAGAGGCTGGTCTTGGCGACACCGGCCGCCGCGACCACCAGGTCCACGCCGACCGCGCGGACGCCCTCCCGGTAGAACAGGCCCGAGGCCGTATCGAGAATGCGCTCGCGCACCGCGTCGCCGGCGCCGGGCTTCTCAGGGGACGTCGAGCGTCCGGACTCATGCTGCATCACACACCTCCAGCCGCTCTTAGCACGGAGGCGGTTGACACGCTACAGACCTGTTTGTAGCTATGCGAACAGACAGGTCTGTAGCGAGGTTGCGCCATGACGAATTTCGAGAATTCCACGCGACGCGTGGCCGTGTTCGGGGCCTCGGGCCACACCGGGCGGTTCGTGGTCGAAGAGCTTCTGCGCCGGGGCCTGGCGCCCGTGGCGGTGGGGCGGCGGGCCGAGGCGCTGGAGGCCGCTTTCTCCGACGGCGGCGTCGCGATCCGCACGGCGAGCGTCGAAGACCCCGAGACCCTCGACCGGGCGTTCGAGGGCGCGGCCGCGGTGATCAACTGCGCGGGGCCGTTCCTCGACACCGCCGAGGCGGTGGCGGCCGCGGCGCTGCGGGCGGGCGCCCACTATGTCGACGTCTCGGCCGAGCAGCCCAGCGCCCAGGCGGTGTTCGACCGGTTCGACGGGCCAGCCCGCGCGGCCGGCCTGGTCGTCCTGCCGGCGATGGGCTTCTACGGCGGGCTCGCCGACCTTCTGGTGACGGCGGCCATGGGCGGCTGGGCGGAGGCCGACGACATCCAGATCGGCATCGGCATCGATCGCTGGTGGCCGACGAAGGGCACGCGCGTCACCGGAGCCCGCAACACCGCGCCGCGCCAGGTGATCGCCGGGGGACGACTGGCGCCGCTGCCCAATCCGGCGCCGCGAACGACCTGGATCTTCCCCGAACCGCTAGGCTCGCAGGCGATGGTCGAGGTGCCGTTCTCCGAGGTCGTCGTCATCGCCCGGCACCTGAAGACCGCGCGGCTGGACACCTTCCTCAGCGAGACGGCGCTGGCCGACGTCCGGGACACGGCGACCCCGCCGCCGACCGCCGTCGACGAGCGCGGGCTGTCGGCCCAGAGGTTCGTCGTCGAGGCGATCGTGCGGCGCGGCGACCAGACGCGGCGCGCGACCGCGTCCGGCCGCGACATCTACGGGTTCACCGCGCCGCTGGTCTGCGAGGCCGTCGAGCGCCTGCTGGCGGGCGGCGGCGCGAGCGGGGCGCTCGCGCCGGGCGAAGCCTTCGACGCCGCCGATTTCCTCGGGGCGCTGCCTTTCGACGGTCTCGCGACCGCCTGAGGATCACTGGGCGACGGGATCAGAGGGGCGACAGGGGCAGGGCTCCGGCGGGCCGGTGTAGGGCAGCGAGGAGTGGTGCAGGATGATGCGCACCACGCCGTTGTCGTCCTTCTTGAAGGTCCAGGTCTTGTCGACCGTGGTGGGCTTTTTGTCCCTGTCCCAGAACGTGACCTTGCCCATGGTGTTGGCCACGGCGCCGTTGATCTGCAGGCCGACGTCGTCGACCACCACCATGCGCCAGTGCTTGAGCGCGAAGCCGGTGTCGGGATAGTTGGAGTCATGGCCGATGAAATAGGCCAGGGCGCCCTCCTTGGTCAGGCGGAAGGTCTGGGGCTCTTGGGTCAAGGTCGGTTTGAACAGCACCGGTCCGAGATTGTAGCCGTAGAGCCGGTTGATCATCGAGATGGCGAGCGGCCTGGCCCTGTCGATGTCGCCCTCGTCATAGGCCTCGGAGATCTTCACGAGCTCGTCGCCCCAGGCCTTCTCGGCGGCTTTGACCTCTTCCCTGGTGATCTGCTGGCCGCTGGGCGGATCGGCGGCGTAGGCCGCTGTTCCCAGGACGGTGGTCAAGGCGAAGACGGAAACGGCAAAAGCGCGGCGAGTCGAAGGGATCATCTTGTCTTACCTTTGTTGTGGCGCGGCGGTCCGGTTCGGGCCGCTCGCGGTGTCGGGAACGCGGACTCTGAACTGCACCTCGTCTCTCAGGCGCTCGCCTTGGGAGCGTCCTTGAAGAATTCCAGGACCTGGGTCTGGTAGCCGCAGCTCTCCAGCGCCTGGGCCCCGCCGCCGAGGAAGCCCTTGAGGTCGGCGGCGGTCATCCGCTCGGCCCGGGCGTCCAGCTTGCCGGCCAGGCGCTGGCCGCCGATGCGGGTCACCGCGGCGTCGATGTCGGTCGACGAGGCGCCCGGCAGGGCGGCGGCGACCTGATCGCGCACCGCGCCGTTCAGCGCCGCCCGGGCCTGGTCCTCGAGCACTTGGCGATAGGCCTCGCGGATCCGGCCGCGCGCCTGGGCGTAGGAAAGGTCGAGATAGTTCTGCGACACCATCCACACCGCGAACTGCCGCGCGTCGTGGGGCTGGGTCGAGCCGTCCAGGCAGGCGATCAGCTTGCGCAGCGGCTCGGTCTCCTCGACGACCGTGCCGTCGCTGGGCGGCGAGAAGGACAGCGCGGTGGTCGGCGTGGGCTGCAGGGCGAACTGATCCAGGCAATAGGTCTCCAGGGCGACGCTGGCCTCGGACTGCCCCTTGGCGAGGCGGACGGTGACCGTGCGGGCCACGGCCAGGCGCTGGTCGCCGGCGGCGGCGCTGTAAATCGGCGCGCCGGCCGGAACGACCACCGTCAGGGCTCCGTCGGCGCCCGCTCGCGTGATCGTCAGGGTGGAATGGGCGGCGTCGGCGGCGGCGAACGACACCGTCACCTGGCCGCGCGCGATGGCCCGGTCCACGGGCAGGGGGGTGTTGGCGGCGCTACGAAACCAGACGACGGCGCCGACCACCGCCAGGACCAGCAGAATCCAGCCCACCGGGCTCTTGCGCGCCGCCATGCCGGTCATCCCTTCCTGGCCGCCGGCCAAGGGGCGGGGTCGAGCGCGTAGATCAGGCCCCGCGTGCGATCCAGGACATAGACCCGGTCGCCGCGCGCCCGCAGTTCGCCGCCGCTGTCGTTGACGACGGTCGCCGCCGCCCCGCCGCCGATCGCGAAGACCTGGTTCGCCGTCGAGACCAGCACCTGGCCGCCGGCGGTCGCCGCCACCGAGACGATCGGGCCCAGCCCCGCCCCGGGCGGGATCCGGAACACCGTCACCGCCCCGCGGCCGTCCAGCCGAACGACGCGATCGGCGCCGGCCACATAGACCGCCTGGGCGGTGTCCGTGACGCCGAGGATGGGGGTCGGCGAGGCCAGCAGGACCTCGAAATTGCCGGTGTCCCAGAAGCGGTACAGCCGCTGCTCGCCGCCCCCGCCGCCGAACAGATAGACCGCGCCGGGATGGATCGACCGGGCCAGGCGGGCGTCGTCATAGGGTAGGGGCACGGCGGGCTGGGCCTCGCCCGCCTCGGTCAGCCGCCCGAAATAGCCGCCGGCGACGGTCAGCAGGTTGTCCTGGGTGTCCAGGGCGAAACTGTCGGCCGTCGGTCCCTTGGCGGGCAGGGCGTCGACTCCGCCGTCCGGCCGCAGGGCGACCAGGCCGTGCTCGACCCGCAGGATCAGGGTTCCCGAGGCGGTGGCGTCGAAGTCGCGGCCCAGGCGGCCCAGGCGCTCGACCGCCAGCGGGCCGGCATAGTGGCGCACCGAGACGATCCTGGCCGCCGCCACGCTCATGGCCTTGCGCTCGGCCGCGGCGGTGAACACGACCTGGGCCGCGAACACCGCCGCCGCCGCCAGAACGACGACGCCGATCACGGTCCACGGTCCGCGGGCGTTCCTGGACCTAGTCATTGAGGGTCTTGCCCTTCTGACCGTCCCACGAATTGCCCTGGCCCGGCGGCCAGTCGCAGCCGGCCTTGACCCCGGCCCCGGCGCAGCCCCAGTCGTGCTTCCACCGCGACTCGGAGGGGGACGGCGGTTCGGGCGGCGGGGGCGGCGGCGTGGCCTCGGGTTCGGCTTGGCGCGCGGGTTCGCGGGACGGCGGGGTCCAGCGATCCTCGGCCTGGATCACTCGCCGCACGGGGTCGCGGGCCACGGCCTGCTCCAGATAGCGGGGATCGACATAGAGATTGACCGCCAGGGGCGCGGCCGGGACGGGCGGCGGCAGGGCGTGGGCCGGAACCGGGATGGCCTGGGCGACGATCGGGGCCGCGGCGACCGGCGCCAGGACGGCGCGGGCGGCCTGCAGGCGTTCGGCGTCATTGCGCACCACCGGTCGCGGCGGAGCGGCGTTCAAGGCCTTCTTGTAGAGGGTCTCGCGGACCGTCGCTTCGGCCGTGTCGAGCGCCGCGTCCAGTCCCTGCTCGACGGCGGAGTCGACGGCGTCGCGCTTGAGCTTTTCGGCCGCCGCCTTGCGGGTCGCCATCTTGCTCCAGCCCAGGAACCGCAGCGCGCCCCCGCGTGGCGCCGGACCGCCGGGCGTCGCGCGGACCAGACGGTCGACCGGCAGGACCCGCTTGAGCAGCCTGTCCAGCCCCAGGCGGTCGAGCACATGACCCACGGCCAGGCTCAGCACCAGACCCAGGCCCGGGCGGCCGAAGGCGTATTCGGGATTGCGGCCGACCGCGTAGGCGACGTAGCCCAGGCCCTCCTTGCCCGAGCCCATGTCGGCGCGCAGGGCGTCGAGGGTCTGGATGGCCTGGATGGCCTCGGGATCGGTTCGCAGGTCGCGGCCCTCGGCCTTCAGGTCCTTCAATCGCTGACCGGCCTCGCCGACCACCACCAACTGGGCGCCCAGGGTGCGGTCTTCCGCCTCGACCCCGGCCTCGCCGACATCGACCATGAAGTCCCAGGTCTTGTAGACGACGACCGGCCCCGGCCCCCACCGCGCCGCGGCCCCGATCAGGGCGGCGGATTCGGCGATGCTCTTGCCCAGGGCGAAGGCCGGCGAGTCATCGCGGGTCTGGCCCGCGGTCGGGGCGAACGCCAGGGTCAGGATCAGACCGACCGAAAGAAGGCGTGTCGCGCGCAAGGCCTCAGTCTCCGTCACGGCGGATGGCCCGGGCCTTTTCGACGGCGGGCAGGGCGGCGATCAGGTCGTGGCGGCTCAGGTACTCGTCGATGATCGCTTCGGCGGCGGTCTCGTCGAGCGGCTGTTCGGCGACCGTCTCGCCGCTGACGCCGGGGACGCTCTCGCCAGAGCCAATGTTGCCCGACGTCGTGGGCGTTCCGGTCGGCGCGCCCAGCCCTGGGGCCGTTCCCGCGGGCTGCTGCGACAGCGGGCCATTGAGGTCGCCGGTGGAGCGCGGCGGCAAGCCGGGATTGAATCCGCCGACGGGCGGGCGAACGGGAACAGGACGGGCGATCTGAGCTTCGGCGACGGCAAAGGACAGCAGGCCGGCCGCGGCCGCCGCGACGACGAGGCTCGGCATTCCAGGCGTCATGCTCAGTCCCCCCAAGCGTGACCCTTAAAGAGCGCCCGAATCCGCTGTCGCGCAAGATGCGGACGAGTAAGTCTGTGGGTGCGCCTTATGGTTGATTTGATCCCATCGCTCGAACGGCTTGTCGCTTCAGCGCCGGACCGTGGCCGGGACGGCGGCGAGCATGGCCTCGCGCCCGGTCGCGGCGATCGCCCCACCCGGCGGCGATTCCACAGGCGTCGCGCCGACGGCGCACGCCGCCCGCCGTTCAAAACAAGTTTCAAGGTCGTCGGAGAAGAAATGGTGGATGCTACAGGGATTGAACCTGTGACCCCCTCGGTGTGAACGAGGTGCTCTCCCGCTGAGCTAAGCATCCGCCGTGTCGGTGAGATCCGAAGACCTCGCCGCGAGAGGGACGGGCCTATAGCCCGGTCGTTCCGGGACCGCAAGAGGTCAAAAGCGCGATGCAGGCGGAAGGGACGTCGGAGAAGGCGTCTATCAACAGATCTCCGCCCAGGGTCTCGACCGGAGCCTCGGTGTAGCCGAACGTGACGAGCAGGGTCGGCACCTTGGCGGCCTTGGCGGCCAGGGCGTCGTTGATGCTGTCGCCGACCATCACGGCGCGGGCCGGATCGCCGCCGGCCGCCGCGATCGTCGCCAGCACGTGGCGGGGGTCGGGCTTGGCGGCGGGGGCGCTGTCGGCGCCGACCACGGCGTCGAAGTGCCGGGTCAGGTCCAGGGCGTCGAGCAGGGCGACCGACAGGTGGGTCAGCTTGTTGGTGCAGACCGCCAGCTTGGCGCCGGCCGCGCGCAGGGCGATCAGGGTGTCGACCACGTCGGGGAAGGGCGCGCTCTCGTGGGCGATGCGGCCCAGATAAAGGGCGATGAAGCGCTCGACCAGGAGCGGGGCCTGGTCGGCGTCCAGCGGCGCGCCGGCGGCGGCGAAGCCGCGCTCCAGCAGGGCCTTGGCGCCGCGCCCGACCATCTTGCGCACGTCGTCGAACGGCAGGGGCGGCAGGCCTTCCTCGGCCAGGATGATGTTCAGCGAGGCCACCAGGTCCGGAGCGGTGTCGACCAGGGTGCCGTCGAGATCGAAGGCGATCGTGGCGCCGTTCAGGATTTCGTTCGGGATGGGGGCCGCGAGAATGTCGTTCTGGGCATGCATGACTCTGGCCTTTCGGCTAAACGCGCGGCTAATGCAACTTTGGTCCGTGCTTCGGGAGTCGCTTCGCCCATGTCCAACGCCGCTTCGTCGCCCCTGCCGGGTTCTGGGTCTGGTCCGGCGCGTCCCCGCGCGGCCGTCATCCTGGCCGCCGGCCAGGGCACGCGGATGAAGTCGCCGACGCCCAAGGTGCTGCACAGGATCGGCGGCCGGACCCTGCTGGATCACGCGATCGACACCGCCCAGTCCCTGAACTGCGAGCGCATCGTCGTCGTGGTCGGCGCCCACAGCCCGCGGGTCGGTGACCATGCCCGCAAGCGCCTGGGCGAGGGGGCGACCGTGCTGCAGGATCCGCCCCAGGGCACCGGCCACGCCGTGCTGGCCGCCCGCGAGGCTCTGGCCGATTTCGACGGCGACGTGGTGGTGACCTTCGCCGACTGCCCGCTGTTGAGCGCCCCGGTGATCGAGCCGCTGTTCGACCTGCGGGCCAAGGGCGCGGACGTGGCGGTGCTGGGCTTCGAGGCCGCCAACCCCGGCGCCTACGGCCGGCTGATCCTGGCCCCCGGCCATGTGCTGCTGCGGATCGTCGAGGCCAAGGACGCCGACGACACCGTCAAGCAGGTCAAGCACTGCAATTCCGGCGTCCTGGCCGCCGACCGCGCTCTGCTGTTCGACCTGCTGGCCAATGTCGGCAACGACAACGCCAACAAGGAATACTACCTGACCGACGTGGTCGGCCTGGCCCATGACCGGGCGCTGTCGACGCGCGCCGCCTTCGCTCCCGAGGCGGCGGTGCAGGGCGTCAATTCCCAGGGCGAACTGGCCGCCGCCGAGGCGGTGTGGCAGGCGGCCCGCCGTTCCGCCTTGCTGGTCGAGGGCGTGACCATGCCGGCCCCGGACACCGTGCACCTGAGCTGGGACACCAAGCTGGCGCCCGGCGTCACGGTCGAGCAGTTCGTGGTGTTCGGACCCGGCGTCAGCGTCGCGTCCGGCGCGGTGATCAAGGCGTTCAGCCACCTGGAAGGCGCGACCGTCGGCGAAGGCGCCCTGATCGGTC
Source organism: Caulobacter sp. Root487D2Y (assembly GCF_001427165.1). Classification (NCBI taxonomy): domain Bacteria; kingdom Pseudomonadati; phylum Pseudomonadota; class Alphaproteobacteria; order Caulobacterales; family Caulobacteraceae; genus Caulobacter; species Caulobacter sp. Root487D2Y. The sequence continues at coordinate 209,577 of NZ_LMFD01000014.1, read as the reverse complement.
CCTACGCCCGCCTGCGGCCCGGCGCGGACATCGGTCCGGACGCCCACATCGGCAACTTCGTCGAGGTCAAGAAGGTCAAGGTCGGGGCCGGGGCCAAGGCCAACCACCTGTCGTATCTGGGCGACGGCTCGATTGGCCCAAAAGCCAATATCGGAGCCGGCACGATCTTCTGTAACTACGACGGCTTCGACAAGTTCGAGACCCATGTGGGCGCGAACGCCTTCATCGGCTCCAACACCGCCCTGGTGGCCCCGGTGCGGGTCGGGGAGGGGGCGATGACGGGCTCCGGCTCGGTGATCACCAAGGACGTCGAGGACGGCGCCCTGGCCCTGAGCCGCGCGCCGCAAGGCGACAAGTCGGGCTGGGCGACCAAGTTCCGGACCATGAAGGCGGCCCAGAAAGCCAGGAAGGACAAGTGATGAGCGCCGACGATCAGAAGCGGATTGCGGGTGAAGCGGCGGCGCAGCTGGTCGAGGCCGGCATGGTGGTGGGCCTGGGCACCGGCTCGACGGCGGCCTGGTTCGTCAAGGCCCTGGCCGCGCGCAAGCTGGACATCCGCGGCGTGCCGACCTCCGAGGCCACCGCCAACCTGGCCCGCGAGCTGGGCATCCCGCTGGCGGCGCTGGACGACGTCAAGTCCATCGACCTGACCGTCGACGGCGCCGACGAGGTCGGCCCGGGCCTGGACCTGATCAAGGGCGGCGGCGCGGCCCTGCTGCGCGAGAAGCTGGTCTGGGAGGCCTCCAAGCGCTGCGTGGTGATCGCCGACGCCGCCAAGAAGGTCGACGCCCTGGGCAGGTTCCCGCTGCCGATCGAGGTGGTGCGCTTCGGCCACGTCCACACCGGCCACCGGCTGGCCGACATCGCCGCCGAGTTCGACCTGTTGCCGCCGCGCCTGCGCATGGCCGACCGGGGAATCGTGATCACCGACGGCGGCAACGTGATCTACGATCTGCCGTCCAGCGTGATCGCCGAACCGGCCGCCTTGGCCGCGGCCCTGAAGGCCGTGACCGGCGTGGTCGACCACGGCCTGTTCCTCGACCTGGCCGACGAGGCTCTGCTGGGGACCGATCAAGGGGTGGTCAAGCTGGTCCCCTAGACCCATATCCGCCGTCTTCCGGGCTCATGGCCAAGCCGAGCCCGACCCGACTACGTGATTCCGGAGCGCCCGTATGGCTGAGTACGACTTCGATCTCTTCGTCATCGGCGCCGGTTCGGGCGGCGTGCGCGCCGCGCGCCTGGCCGCGATGAGCGGCGCCAAGGTCGCCGTGGCCGAGGAATACCGCGTGGGCGGCACCTGCGTGATCCGCGGCTGCGTGCCCAAGAAGTTCATGGTCTACGCCAGCGAGGTGACCAGCCAGCTGAAGACCGCCAAGGGCTACGGCTGGACGATCGGCGAGGCCCAGTTCGACTGGAAGGGCTTCCTGCACGACAAGGACGTCGAGATCGCCCGCCTGTCGGGGATCTACGTCACCAACCTGCAGAAGGCCGGCGCCCACCTGCTGCACGGCCGCGCCCAGATCGTCGACAAGCACACCGTCGAGGTGCTGCCCAAGGAAGGATCGAAGGACGCCGGGCGCTACACCGCGCGCAAGATCCTGATCGCCACCGGCGGCCGGCCCTGGAAGCCGGACTTCCCGGGCGCCGAGCTGGGCATCACCTCGGACCAGGCCTTCCACCTGCCGACCCTGCCCAAGCGGGTGATGGTGGTCGGCGGCGGCTACATCGCCGTGGAGTTCGCCAGCATCTTCAACGGCCTGGGCGTGCAGACGACGCTGCTCTATCGCGGCGCCAACATCCTGCGCGGCTTCGACGACGACGTGCGCATGCACCTGGCCGAGGAGCTGGAGAAGCGCGGCATCAAGGTGGTGCTGGGCTGCGCGCACAAAAGCATCGAGAAGACCGACGACGGCCTGCTCAGCACGCTCTCCAACGACCTGACGTTCGAGACCGACGCGGTGATGTTCGCCACCGGGCGGGACCCCTATGTCGAGGGGCTGGGCCTGGACAAGGTCGGCGTGAAGCTCAACGACCGCGGCGCGATCGTGGTCGACGAGCAGTCCAAGACGACCGCCGACAACATCTGGGCGGTCGGCGACGTCACCGACCGGATCAATCTGACGCCGGTGGCGATCCGCGAGGGCGCGGCCTTCGCCCAGACCGAGTTCTATGACAATCCGACCAGCTTCGACCACGACATGGTCGCCTCGGCGGTGTTCTCGCAGCCGCCGGTCGGCACGGTGGGCATGACCGAGGCGGAAGCGCGCCATGAGTTCGGCAAGGTCGACATCTATCGCGCCGTGTTCCGACCGATGAAGAGCGTCTTCTACGGCGGCCAGGATCGCTGCCTGATGAAGCTGGTGGTCAAGCAGGACGACCAGAAGGTGGTCGGCGTGCACGTGGTCGGCCCGGACTCGCCGGAAATCATCCAGATGGCCGCCATCGCGGTGAAGATGGGCGTGACCAAACCGCAGTGGGACTCCACCTGCGCGGTCCACCCGACCCTGGCGGAAGAGCTTGTGACCATGCGCGAGAAGTACGTGCCGTCCGAAATGGGAACCGTATGACCGTGACGTCCTCGTTCGAGCCCGACGCCCCAAGCGGCGCGTCAGGAGACGCCGCCGCCGCGCGACCCACGCCCTGGCTCAGCGGAGTCGCGATCTTCGTCGTGGTGATGACGCCGCTGCTGGCCTATCTGGCGCCGTTGGGCTTCGCGCCGCTGCTGGCCCTGACCGGTCTTTTGGCCCTGCCGGGGCTGAGGTTGACCCGTTCGGCCGCTCCGCCGCTCTTGATCCTGCTGGTCCTGGCCCTGTGGGCGGCGGTCAGCACGACCTGGAGCCCGGCGGTGATCGACCTGGCGAAGCTCAAGGGTTACGGCGACATCGAGAGCCTGACCGCCCTGAAGCTGTTCCTGCAACTGGCGACCTACGGCGCCGCCGTGGTGGCCCTGCGTGGGCTGTCGGACGCCGGAGCGCGGCGCGCGGCGACGGTGCTGGCCTACGGCACGGTGGCGCTGGCCGTGGTCGCTGCGCTGGACTCGCTGAGCGGCGCGGCGATCTACCAGAAACTCCATGAGGTGACCGGCGAGGCCATCCGGCCGGACCTGGCGATGGTCAAGGTCTCGCTGTCGACCTACGTCATGGCGCTTCTGTTCTGGCCGGCGGCGTTGATCCTGTCGCGACTGTCGCGTGGCGGTCTGATCTGGTTGCTGGCGGCGGGACTGATCGTCACCTCGGTGATCTGCAGTTCGGACGCCTGTCTCGTCGCCCTGGCGGCGGGCGGGCTGGCCTGGCTGCTGGTGTACGCTTTTCGCCAGACGGGGGCCAAGGTGCTGGTCGGACTGGTGGCCGCGCCGTTCGTGCTGGCCCCCCTGGCCATGCTGGTCGGGGTCGAGACCGGTTTCATCGCCTGGCTGCACAAGCTGGCGCCGGCTTCGTGGGACTCGCGGTTGAACATCTGGACCTTCACCGCCGACCATGTTCAGAACCATCCTTTCCGGGGATGGGGGCTGGACGCCAGCCGCGCCTTCGGCCCGGCTATCCCGCTCCACACCCACAACGCTCAGCTTCAGCTTTGGCTGGAGCTGGGCGCGATCGGCGCGGCCCTGGGGGGGGTGTTCTTCTGCTGGCTGGCCTATGGGATCGCGCGACTCAGCGAACGGTCGCGGACCGAGGCGGCCATGGCCGCCGCCGCTCTTGTCAGCTATCTGGTGATCGGAGGGGTGAGCTTCGGGGTGTGGCAGGAATGGTGGCTGGCCCTGGGCGCCTTGACGCTGATCGCCTGCGGCCTGGCCCGCGCGGTCGCCGAGCCGGAATGGACCGACTTGGACGAACTTACCCCGTTGGGCTAAATTTCCCCCTTTCGTCGCAATGATTTTGCCTTTCCATGGCGGTCAGGATAAAAGCCGCTCCCTTTTGAGAAGTTCGAGACCGTCATGACCAGCCGTTGGACCCCGTCGTCGTGGAGAGCCATGCCTGCGAAACACGTCCCGACCGATTACCCGGATGCGGGTGCGGTCGACCGTGTGGAACAGACTCTTCGTCAGATGCCGCCGCTGGTTTTTGCCGGTGAGGCGCGCCGTCTGAAGACCCTCCTGGGCGACGTGGCGGAGGGCCGCGCCTTCCTGCTGCAGGGCGGCGACTGCGCCGAGAGCTTCAAGGAATTCCACGCGGACAACATCCGCGACACCTTCCGTCTGATCCTGCAGATGGCGGTGGTGCTGACCTTCGCGGGCGGCAAGCCGGTGGTGAAGGTGGGCCGCATCGCCGGTCAGTTCGCCAAGCCGCGTTCGGAACCGATCGAGACGATTGGCGACGTGACCCTGCCGTCCTATCGGGGCGACAACATCAACGGCATGGAGTTCACGGCCGAGGACCGCATCCCCGATCCGGATCGTCTGCTGCGCGCCTACGGCCAGTCGGCCGCGACGCTGAACCTGCTGCGCGCCTTCGCCAGCGGCGGCTATGCCGACCTCTACAACATCCACCGCTGGACGCTGGGCTTCGTGGGCGACAGCCCGCAGGGCGCGCGATACCGCGAGCTGTCGGAAAAGATCAGCGAAGCCCTGACCTTCATGTCGGCGGTCGGCGTCACGCCGGAAACCCAGCCGGACCTGCGTCGGGTCGAATTCTTCACCAGCCACGAGGCCCTGCTGCTGGGCTTCGAGGAAGCCATGACCCGCGTCGATTCCACCTCGGGCGACTGGTACGACACCAGCGCCCACCTGCTGTGGATCGGCGAGCGCACCCGCCAGCTGGACGGCGCCCACGTCGAGTTCATGCGCGGCGTGAAGAACCCGATCGGCCTGAAGTGCGGTCCGACCATGGAAGGCGACGACCTGCTGCGGCTGATCGACGTGCTCAACCCGCAGAACGAGCCGGGCCGCCTGACCCTGTACGGCCGCTTCGGCTCCGACAAGATCGCCGACCGCCTGCCGCGCCTGATGAGGGCGACCAAGGCCGCCGGCCGCTCGGTGGTCTGGGCGACGGACCCGATGCACGGCAACACGCTGAAGGCCTCGACCGGCTACAAGACCCGGCCGTTCGACCGGATCCTCTCGGAGGTGAAGTCCTTCGTCGAGATCGCCAACGCCGAGGGCGTCCACCCGGGCGGCGTGCACCTGGAGATGACCGGTCAGAACGTCACCGAGTGCCTGGGCGGCGCGCGGGCGGTGTCGGAAGGCGATCTCGCCGACCGCTACCACACCCATTGCGACCCGCGTCTGAACGGCGAGCAGGCTCTGGAGCTGGCGTTCCTGGTGGCCGAGAAACTGAAGTCGGCGCGCGACGATCAGCGTCGCCTGGCCACCGGATAACGCCGGTCTTCGAAGTCCTGGCTAAGGTTTCAAACGGGGTATAGCCTCCTTCCCCTGGAAGGAGGCTGCGCCATGGACAGTCCTGCGCTTTCCCGGCGGCGACTGGCCGCCATGTTGGCCCTGGGGCTCGGGCCCGCCTTGCCCGCCGCCGCCCTGGCGCGCGATCTGCCCGATCCGCAGCGGGACCCGCTGGTCGAAACGACCAAGACCTCGGTCGACCGCCGACTGACGGTCCAGGTCCTGATCAACGACGCGGGACCCTATCCCTTCCTGGTGGACACTGGCGCCAACGCCTCGGTGATCTCCAAGGAACTGGCCGCCAGCCTGGATCTGCCGCGGCGAGAGCCGGTCACCTTCCACAGCATCGCCGGCGCCGAGCTGGTCGAGACCGTGGGCGTGGACAGGATCTCGGTGGGGCGGCGCACGCGTCGCGGCATGCGGATGTCGGTCCTGCCCGAGCGCTATATTCGCGGCGCCGGCGTGCTGGGCCTCGACTGGCTGGGAACCCAGGGTCTGGTGCTCGACTTCGCCCGCAGGCAGATGCGGCTGGGCTCGGTCGTCAATCGAAGCGATTCGCTCAGCGTGACCGTCCCGGTCGTCGCCCAACGCAGCGGCCTGCACCTGATCGACGCCTCGGTGGTCGGCGCCTCGGTGATGGCCTTTCTCGACACCGGCTCGACCACCACGGTCGGCAACCTGGCCCTGATGAACCAGACGCAGCGGCGTCACGCGGCCAGTCGTGATTGGGCCGACATTCAGCTGCTCAGCGTGACCGGCCAGGTTCTGCAGGGACGCCTGGCCGCGCTCAAGTCCTTGGAGCTGGGCAACCTGAAACTGGGCAACGTGCCGGTGGTCTTCGGGCCGGTTCATACCTTCGAGTATTGGGGCCTAGTGGATAAGCCGGCGATTTTGATCGGCGTGGACGTCCTGGACGTCTTCGAATCCGTGGCGCTGGATTACACCCGCGGCCAGGTGCATTTCCGCTTGCCCTCATCCTCGTCAAACCGACAGGCCGCCTTGGACGCCGCCACGTCTTGACCGGCCGCTCGCCGCTCTCCAATGGTTGTTTGAACGGAGTGCGTCGATGAGTTTGCCGGCTAGGTTGAAACGCGAGTTGAAGTTCCTGAAGGGACTCTCGCGCACGCTCAAGCGCGTGAAATCCATCGCGCCGGACAGCAATAATCTGATCTGCGACGATCTGGAGGCGGCGGTCGACAAGTGGCGCGACAGCCAGGCGATCGTCTTCGAAGGCAAGTCGGTCACCTATGCCGAGCTGGACGCGATCGCCAACCGCTACGCCCACTGGGCCAAGGGGCAGGGCATCACCCGCGGCCAGACCGTGTCGCTGTTCATGCCCAACCGCCTGGAATATCTGGCGATCTGGTACGGCCTGTCGAAGGTCGGCGTGGCCACAGCCCTGATCAACAACCAGCTGACCGGCCCGGCCCTGGCCCATTGCCTGAATATCTCCCAGGCCCTGCACTGCATCGTCGATCCCGAGACCTCGCCCTGCTTCGATCAGGTCAAGGGCTTGCTGAACCGCCATGTCCAGCAGTGGGTCCTGGGCCCGGCCCAAGGCGACCAGCGCGACCTGGCCAACGCGCTGAAGAGCTGCAGCCAACTGCGGCCCGACCGCCTGACCGCCCGCGCCGGCCTGACCGCCAAGGACACCGCGCTCTACATCTTCACCAGCGGCACGACCGGCATGCCCAAGGCCGCGCGCATCACCCACATGCGCGCCCAGCTGTACATGCGCGGCTTCGCCGGCTCGACCGACGCCCGCGCCAGCGACCGCATCTATGTGACCTTGCCGCTCTATCACGCCACCGGCGGCCTCTGCGCCATGGGCGCGGCCCTGATGAACGGCGGGGCGGTGGTGCTGCGCAAGAAGTTCTCGGTCACCGCCTTCTGGGACGACGTGGTCGCCAACGACTGCACGATGTTCGTCTATATCGGCGAGCTGTGCCGCTATCTGGCCAACCATCCCGAGACGCCCAGCGAGCACGCCCACAAGATCCGGCTGATCTTCGGCAACGGCCTGCGCCCGGACGTCTGGGACGTGATGCTGGACCGCTTCAGGGTCGGCGGCGTGCTGGAGTTCTACGGCGCGACCGAGGGCAACGTCTCGCTGTTCAACTTCGACGGCCGGCGCGGGGCCATCGGCCGGGTGCCGGGCTATTTGCGCAAGCGTTTCAACATCCGCATCGTCAAGTTCGACGTCGAGACCGAGACCCCGGTGCGCGGCCCCAACGGCTGCTGCGTCGAGGCCGCGCCGGGCGAGGTGGGCGAGTGCATCGGCCATATCGCCAGCGACGCCCGCTCGAACTTCACCGGCTACGCCGACAAGACCGCCACCGAGAAGAAGATCCTGCACGACGTCTTCGAGAAGGGCGATTCCTGGTTCCGCACCGGCGACCTGATGCGGAGCGACAGCGACGGCTACCTCTTTTTCGTCGACCGCATCGGCGACACCTTCCGCTGGAAGGGAGAGAACGTCGCCACCAGCGAGGTGTCCGAGCGCCTCTCGGCGGTGCCGGGCGTCAAGGAGGTCAATGTCTACGGCGTGACGATCGGCGAGCTGGACGGCAAGGCGGGCATGGCCTCGCTGGTGGTCGAGCCCGAGTTCGAGATCGCCGCCCTGGCCGAATATGTCGACCGCGAGCTGCCGGTCTACGCCCGCCCGATCTTCGTGCGCCTGCAGCCCGAGATCGAGACCACCGGCACCTTCAAGTACCGCAAGATCGACCTGGTCCAGGAAGGCTTCGACCCGGCCAGGATCAAGGATCCGCTATATTTCCGCGATCCGAACAAGGGCTATGTGAAGCTGACCAAGGCCGTCCACGCCAAGATCCTGGCGGGCGGCTACAAGCTGTAGGACCTGCCGCGGGCGCCCGGAGAACGCATGGTCGGATCGATGACGCGCAGAGCCGGCCTGGTCGCCCTGACGGGATCGATGCTCTCGGCCTGCTCGCCGCTGTCGCTGTTCGCGACCTTCACACCCAAGGACGCCGCCCTCACCCGCGAGCGGGGCGCGGCCTATGGCGCGCTGGAGCGGCAGGCCCTGGACGTGTACGCGCCGAGACGCGAGACGGCCCCCGCGCCGGTGGCGGTGTTCTTCTACGGCGGCTCCTGGGATTCCGGGCGGCGGCAGGACTATGGCTGGGTCGGCCGGGCCCTGGCCGCCCAGGGGTTCCTGACGGTGGTGCCGGACTACCGGCTCTATCCGGCGGTGCGCTATCCCGGCTTCGTCGAGGACGGGGCGCTGGCGGTGCGCTGGGCCGTGGATCACGCCCCGGCGCTGGGCGGCGATGCGGGGCGGGTCGTGCTGATCGGCCACTCGGCCGGCGCCTACAACGCCGCCATGCTGGCCCTGGACGACCTCTATCTGAAAACCGCCGGCGTCGATCCCGCGGTGGTCCGCGCCTTCGCCGGCCTGTCGGGGCCCTACGACTTCCTGCCGCTGGACGGACCGGTCACCCGGCGGACCTTCGGCGAATTCCCCGACCTGGCGGCCACCCAGCCGGGCGCCTACGCCCGCGCCGACAGTCCGCCCGCCTTCCTGGCCACCGGCGACGGCGACACCACCGTCAAGCCGCGCAACACCAGGGCCCTGGCCGCGGCCCTGCGCGCCAAGGGCGTCACGGTCGAGGAGCGTCACTATGCCGGCCTGAACCACGCCGACACGGTGCTGGCCCTGTCGCGGCCGTTGCGCGGCAAGGCGCCGGTGCTGAGCGAGATGACGGCGTTCCTGAGGGCGCGAACGGCCTAGGAGCACGTCCCCCCGTTCAGCTTGCGCTGATAGGCCTCGGCCAGGCTCATATAGGGCGGCAGGAAGGTGTGCAGCACCACCGGCTTGCCGTCGGTCGTCACGCCCGCCACCCCGGCCCGCAGCTCGAAGTGCAAGTGGATGGTGGTCGGCGTGCCGCCGAAGTCGTTGGACACCTTGCCCAGCTTCTGGCCGGCCACGACGGTATCGCCCTCGTGCACCGCCAGGGCCGCCATCTGCATGTGCAGGTAGCGATAGGTGCGGTGCGGGGCGGCCGAGGCGGTCAGGGTGACGGTGTAGGTCCCGACGTCGGTGATCACGCCGCTCTCGGCGGCCACCGCCCAGTGCAGGTTCTTCTTGCAGGTGCCCGGACGGATGTCCTGGCCCTGGTGGCCCGTGCCGCCGCCGGCGCACAGCGGATTGTCCCGCGAGCGCGCCTCGCAGAAGGTGTCGTGCCAGGGCAGGCTGTAGTTGACGCTGTCGCACTGGCTGGTGCCGGCCGGCCCCATGCCGCCGCCGTGGCCATAGACCTGGGAGTTGGCGTAGGCGTCGTCCTGCAGCGGCCAGCACATGGCCGGCGACCACACCGTGCGGTCCAGATAGCCGTGGCCCTGGCCGGCCGGGATGTCGCCCGGCGCGCCGTGGTTGAACGTCGCGGGCGAGGGGGCGGGAGGCGTCGGCGGCTGGGCCGGCGGGCCGGGCGCGGGCGGGACCGGCTCGCTGGCCGGCTGTTCGGCGCCGCCGTCGGACGGTTCGTCCTCGGGCGTCGGCGGACCGGGCGCGGGCGAGGCGGGCGTCTTGACCTCGCCGCCGGGCGCGGCCGGCTTGGTCGTGTCGTCACAGGCGCCCAGGGCCAGGGCCAGGACCAGCGGGGAGAGGATCAGCAGCTTGCGCATCGGCTCAGCCCCCCAGGCCGGCGGCGGCGCGGGCGGCGGCGCCCATCACCACGGTGGTGGTCTTGGTGGCCAGGCCGCGCGCATAGTTGTCGTCGACGCAGCGCGGATCGGTCGGCGCGTCGCAGCGCACCTCGACCGTGTAGAGCACGCCGTAGCGGACGAAGCTGATCAACTGACCGTCGACCGTGCGTTGCGAGGTCGCGCCTTCGGGCCCCATCGGGGTGATCTTCAGCGGCGTTCCGGCGGGCAGGGGGACCACGGCGGTCGTGCCGCTGAGCGAAATCCCCGCGCCCGGCGCGTCGGCGGTGATCGTGTAGTAGTCGCCGAACGAATAGATCCGCGCCCCGGCCATCAGCTTGGCGTCGGTGGGAAGCAGGATCGGCACCTTGGTCTTGTCGACCGCGGCGCGGTTGAGGTTGGGAGCCAGGCCCTCGCCGCCGCCGCTGGCCCGGACCCCGCCGATGGCGGCCGGCCAGTCGACCCCGCGGCCGGCGGCGGCGGCGCGCTGGGCCTTGGCTTCGGCGGCGCGCCTGTCGGCCTCGGCCTGGGCGGCCGCGGCGGCTTGACGGTCGGAGGCCGCCTTCGCCTCGGCGGCCTTGCGGTCGGCCTCGGCCTGGGCGGCTTGGGCGCCGGTGTTGGCCGCCGCCTCGGCGGCGCGCTTGTCGGCCTCGGCCTTGGCGGCGTCAGCCCGCGCCTGGGCCGCCTTGGCCTTGGCCGCCGCGTCGGCGGCCTGCTGCATCAGCTTGAGGATGTCGGTCGTGCGGTTCGTCGCGGGGGCGGCGGCCGGCGCCGCGGTGGTGGGGGCGCGGGTCTGCGACGACGCCGCGCCCAACGCTCCCGCGGCCAGGATTCCACCCAGCACCAAGCCTGTCAGCAGTCGCATGAAAGCCCCTCGCATCACGCCGTTATCTGGACCATAGGGCGCCCAAGCGTCGCTGTTAACTATTGTTCGACGCGGGGCGCTTTGCCGCCCATGGTCGCGGAGCGATTGAACGGACGGCGCTTCGTGGCTATATGGCCGTGACTGATCACGGGTCACGTGTGTGACGACCCGGTAAATCCCAATATGTTTCAAGTGGATAGGGTTTCGCCACCATGTTGTTGACGATGATGAAGGCCAAGCTTCACCGGGCCACCGTCACCCAGGCCGACCTCGACTACGAAGGGTCGATCGCCATCGATCGCGACCTGCTGGACGCCTCGGGCATCCTGCCCAACGAGCAGGTCGACGTGCTGAACATCACCACCGGCGCCCGCTTCACCACCTACGCCATCGAGGCGCCGCGCGGCTCCAAGGTGATCGGCGTCAACGGCGCGGCCGCCCGGCTGGTGCAGAAGAACGACACGGTGATCGTCGTCACCTACTGCCAGATGCCGGCCGAGGAGGCCCGAAATTACGCCCCGACCGTCGTGCTGCTGGAAGACGGCAACCGCATCAAGAAGGCCGCCTGAGCATGCGTCGTTCCGCCGTTCTGTTGATCACGGCGGGCCTCGTCCTCGCCGCCCCCCTGACCGCATGCTCGCCGAAGCTGCCCAAGGGCGTCGACGAGCAGCAGCTGTCCGAAGCCGTCGGCCGCGCCATCGGCGGGCCCAACACCTGCGTGCTTCTGGCCGACAAGGCCGGGAAGGTGGTCTGGACCGGCGGCGGCTACATCACCTGCGCCCGCAACCTGCCCACCTGCGGCGGGACCACCACCACGGCCCAGACCGTGCTCGAGGGCGCGGTCGGCAAGCCGGCCCGCTTCGTCAGCTGTTCGTCGGGCCCCGGCGTCAACACCGTCGGCTGGGCCATGGGCCCGGTGCCGGTCGGTGCGGGCAAGCCGGACCACGGCCTGTCCTACGTCGCGGTGATGGAGGGCGAACGCGCCCTGCCGGGCCGCGAGGTGGGCGAACGGGTCGAAGAGGCGTTCGCCAAGGCGGGGCTGTAAATCCTTCTCCCTTCCCCCTCGATGGGGGAAGGGCCGGGGATGGGGGTGATGCGGCGGTTCAGCCGCCGGCGCCGTGGCCACCCCACCCCCTGCCCCCTCCCCATCGAGGGGAGGGGAGACCTTTAGCTACTTCGCCAGTTCGTACGTCGCCGAGACGTCGATCCGCACCTTCAGCTCGCCGGCCGAGACCGGGCTGCTGTCGGCCATCTCGCGCTTGGCCATGGCGTACATCGGCATCGGGGGCGGCGAGGGGGTGTAGCCGCCGCCTTCGCCCAGGCTGACCAGGCGGACGATCTTGTAGCCGGTGGCCCGGGCGTAGAGGTCGGCCTTGGCCTGCAGGGCCTTGACCGCGCCCAGCCGCGCCGCGTCCTCGGCCGCCTTGGGATCCTGCAGGCCGAAGCTGATGCCGCCCACATTGGTGGCCCCGGCCCCGACCGTGGCGTCGACCGTCTGGCCCAGCTTGGTCAGGTCGCGCACCTGGATCGTCACCTGGTTGCTGGCCTGGTAGCCGTTCAGCTTGGGCGGCTCGTTCTGCACATAGACGTACTGCGGATTGACGTTGAGGCTGGAAGTCTGGATGTCGCGATCGGCGATCCCGGCCTTCTTCAGCGCCGCGACCACCTTGTTCATCTGGGCGGCGTTGGCGCTCAGGGCTCCGGCGGCGGTCGGGGCGTCGGTCTGGACGCCCAGGGTGATGGTCGCCAAGTCGGGCGTCACCTTGCTCTCGCCGGAGGCCGATAGGTTCAGCGTCGTGGCGCGGAAGGCCGCGTCGGCGCTGTCGGCGTGCGCGGGCAGGGCGGCCGCGCCGGTCAGCAGGGCGGCGGCCAGGGCGATCGAGGCCGCCAAAGCAGGCGAGGGGCGGGTCGTCAGGGCGGTCATAGTCGTCGTTCTCCATGCGGCAGAGGGTAGGCGCCGCGACCTTGATCGTCCCGTCCGCCAGTTCCGACAAGCGTAACCGGCGGCGGACGGTTCCAGTCCTGACAGCCTCAACCTGAACCGGACCTTTAAGCCGCGTGCAGCCCATGCTAATCGACCCGTCCTCCCGAAAGGGGCGCGCGCGTCGCTCCCTCGTCTTTGGGGGCCTGTAGCTCAATGGTTAGAGCCGACCGCTCATAACGGTCTGGTTGGGGGTTCGAGTCCCTCCAGGCCTACCAATTTCGGTGTTCGAAGGCGCTCACGCCGGACCGGTCATTTGCCGCGGGGCAATTTGATTCCCAGCAGGACCAGTCGGTCGCCGGTAATTCCGAACCAGTGCGGCACGCCCGCGGGAATCAGGATGACGTCGCCCGGGCCGAGCGTCCGTGTCGCGCCGCCCTCGATCTGGCTTCCCTCGAGCAAATTGGCGTTGCTGACCTTTGAATCGGTCATGGTCCCGCCCGAAACCAGCGTGCCGGAGCCTTCCAACACGATGGCGTATTCCGCTTCGGCGGGGTGAACAGCGGGGCGGCCCGGCTTCTTCCATATTTCGATCGCCGCCACGGTGGCGCCGTCGCGAACCAAGGGGCGCCACATGAACCCTTGATCGGGTTTCATCGCGGCGAGCATCTCGCGTAGCTGAGCTTGGACATCCGCGCCGCTCGCGAAACCGGACGGGCCGGCGTCTTGAGCGCGGCCCGCCTGCGCCGAAGCGGCGGCGACGCCGGACGAGACGGCAAGCAGCAATGACGTCGCGCAGATCGTGAAGGCCTTAGCCATTGTCTTCACCGCAGCTCTCCCCAGGTCGTGAACCGATAGACGCGAATGACCGCTTCCACGCCGTTGCGCACCTTACGGCTCCCCCTCCAGGGAGCTGTCGCGGAGCGCCTGAGGGGACCATCGCCGCCGATTCAAAGCTAGCCCTCACCTGACCGTTTCGTGGCCTGTCCGTCCCCATCGCGGGCGGAGGATGGACGGGTCGCGCCCACCATCACGAACAGGCCCCCCTCCGGCCCCAGGGTCTTCATCCAGCCCAGCTGGCTGAGCCAGGCCTCGAACCCCCAGTTGTCGGCCGCCGGTTCGAACAGATCGTCGGGTTCGTCGCCGATCAGGGTGCTGGGATAGGCCCGGACGTAGTCCACCGCGTTCTCGGCGAACCACTTCAGCACCTCGCCATGAGTGTGGCGGTGCTCCTCGGGGTGCTGGTACTGGTCGCGCAGCCAGGCGGCGTGGCGGTCGGGTTCGGCGACGCGGGCGGCCAGCACGGGGTCGAACGGAATCCAGCGGAAGCCGGTCAGGCGGGCGATGGTCCGTCGAAGCCGCAAGGGCAGGCGGGCGACGGCGTTGTAGAGGCCCAGCACGATCACGCCGCCGTCGGGCCGGGCCAGCCGCGCGAGCCGGGCGAAGGCGGCTCGGGGATCGGGCGTGTGGTGCAGCACGCCCAGGGAGACGACCACGTCGAACGTCCCGTCGGCCAGGCCCGGCGCGTTGAGGTCGGTCTCGACGAACAGAACGTTGCTTGAGCCGAACCGCCGGGCGGCGGCGGCGCCCAGGTCCAGCGAGGCCCGGGTCAGGTCGGCGCCCACCACCAGCCGGTCGGCGCGGGCCAGGTACAGGCTCATCTGGCCGGTGCCGCAGCCGACCTCGACGATCCGCGCATCGCCGGGGATGGCCCGGTCCAGCAGGCGGGCGAACGGGCTGCGCTCGGCCCGGGCCCGCAGACCGTCCAGGCTGTCGCGCGGCGGATAGCCGGGGAAGGGGGCGTGGCCGTAGAAGTCGCGGACGGCCTCGGTGCGGGCGTCGCCCGGCAGCCGCAGATCGACCACGCCGTCCGCCTCGCCGTAGAGCGCGCCGCAGCCCCGGCAGGTCCAGTCGGCCGCCAGCGCGCCCCCGCAGGCCGGGCAGGCGAGCAGGGCGCGAAAGGCGGCTTCCTCCACGCTCAGAAGATCGCGTAGACGAACGGCGCCAGGGCCTCGACGGTGACGGCCAGGATCAGCACCGCCCCGGTCAGGCACAGGAAGACGGCCAGCGGCGCCAGCCAGCGGCGGCCCGAGCGGTCGCGCCAGAGCCCCTTGACCAGGTCGGCGGTCGAGCCGGCCATGCTGCCCAGCACGATCATCTGGCGGTGAATGCGTCCACGACGGCGGATCATGCGAGTTCCTCCTTCAGCGTGGCCTGGGCCAGGGCGCGCTTGACGATGCGGGAGCGGCCGGCGACCAGGACGTCGATCCCCGAGCGACGGAAGGTCGAATAGCCCTCGACCACCCGGTTGACGATCGGCTCGCCGGCCAGGTTGAACGAGGTGTTGAGCAGCACCGGCATGCCCGAACGGCGGCCGTAGGCCTCGAGCAGGTCGTGCAGGCGCGGGGCCATGCTGCGCTCCAGGGTCTGCACCCGGGCCGTGCCGTCCACGTGGGTGATCGCCGCCAGCCGCTCGCGCCATTGCGGCCGCACCGGGAAGACGCCGGACATGAACCGCGCCAGCCGCGCCCCGCCGGACGGCAGTTCGAAATAGCGGTCGGCGGCCTCGATCGGCACGATGGGGGCGAAGGGGCGGAACTCCTCGCGGTACTTGATGTCGCGGTTGAGCCGGTCGCGCATGGCCACGTCGTGCGGCGCGGTCAGGATGCTGCGGTGGCCGAGGGCCCGGGGGCCGAACTCGGTCGCCCCCTCCATCCAGCCGACCACGCGGCCGGCGGCCAGGTCGTCGGCGGTCTGTTCGACCAGGGCCGCGTCGTCCAGCGTCGTGGACGGCAGGCCGTCCTCGCCGGCCAGGCGGGCCAGTTCGTCGTCGTCGATGGACGGCCCCCAGAACGGATGGTCGGGCACGTCGCGGTCGGGGTTGCCGAAGTGGATGCGGTCGGCGTAGAGCGCCGCGCCCAGGGCCGAGCCGGCGTCGCCGGGGGCCGGGGGCACGAACAATCGCTCGAAGCCGCTCTCGGCCAGGATGCGGGCGTTGGCCACGCCGTTCAGCGCCACCCCGCCGCCCAGGCACAGGTCGGGCAGGCCGGTCTCGGCGCGCAGCCGGCGGGTCATGTCGACCAGGATCTCCTCCAGCACCGCCTGGACGCTGGCGGCGACGTCGGCGAACCGGCGGCCCTCGGCGCTGGCCAGGTCGATCGGCTCGTGGGCTTGGCGCGGCGGGCCGAACAGCTCGGCGAAGCGCTTGGAGTACGAGCGCGCGACCGTGGTGTGGAAGTCGAAATAGTCCAGCTCCAGGGCGAAGGCGCCGTCGGGAGTGCGACGAATGAGCTTGCGGACCTGGTCGATCATCGTCGGCCGACCATAGGCGGCCAGGCCCATGACCTTGTACTCGCCCTCGTTGACCGCGAAGCCGAGATAGGCGGTGAAGGTCGAGTACAGCATGCCCAGCGAATGGGGAAAGCGCACCTCGCGGTCGAGGACGATGCTGGTCGGGCCGCCGGCCGTCCGCTGGCCACGGCCGACGGTCAGGGTGGCCCATTCGCCGACCCCGTCGGTGGTCATGATCGCCGCGTGGCGGGTGGGGGCGGTCAGGAAGGCCGCGGCGGCGTGCGACTGGTGGTGCTCGGTGAACAGGATCTTGTCGCGGCGCACCCCCAGCTGGGCGGTGATCAGGCCGCGCACCCAGGCCTTCTCGCCCAGGCTGTTCTTCATGGCGTGGGCGAAGGCGCCCCGGCCGCGCGGGAAGGCGCGCAGGGCGCTGACCAGGATGCGGTCGAACTTCAGCATCGGCCGCTCGTAGAAGACCACGGCGTCCAGGTCCTCGGGACTCAGGCCGGCGTGGTCCAGGCACCACTCGATGGCCTCGAGGGGGAAGGCGGCGTCGTTCTTGCACCGCGACAGGCGCTCCTGCTGCACCGCCCCGACCGGCAGGCCGTCGATGACCAGCGCCGCGGCGGAGTCGTGATAGTGCGCCGAGATGCCGAGGATCTTCATCAGTACTGCCGCTTCTGCGCGCCCCGCGCGTTGCGCTCGGGCGCGATCGGCGCCCAGCCCCGCGGCTCCCTGGCCTGGGCGCGGCGGGCCAGCAGGGCGAAGGGCGGCAGCAGGACGAAGTACTGCAAGGTCAGCACCACCGAGCCGATCACCGAGGCCAAGGCTCCGGCGAAACGCAGATACAGCGACCACAGGCGGCGCAGGCGGGCCATCCAGAGCAGTCGCCCATGGTCCTTCGGCGCCACGCGCAGCAGTTGGGCGTGGGTGTAGTTCATGTGGAACGCCTCATCGTGCACGATCTTCTCGAAGACCTCGCGGGTCGGGGGATCGCCTTCGAGCACGGCGATGTAGTTCGTGAAATCGCGGGCGGCGGCCTTCTCCGACAGGTGCAGGAAGGCCAGCAGGGCGCCGTCGCGCTCCTGCTCGACCCGCAGGTCGTCCAGGCCGCGCTCGCCCGGCGCCAGCCAGTCGGCGCGGCCGTCGTCGCGGGGACCGACCGGCAGCGTGGCCATCAGCGCCAGGCCGCGCTTGCGGAACAGGTCGGCGTGGCGCTGCTCGTCCAGGGCGTGGACCAGGAACAGTCGGCGCAGGAGGGGATCGCGGGTCTGTTCGGCGGCCCGGACCAGGTCGCGGCCCCCGTCCGCCTCGACCTCGGCGAAGCGCAACAGGTTGTTGGCGCGCCGCCGGGCGTCGCGCCAGACCCATCGGTGGACCGATGACAGCGGGGATTGCATGGGGCAGGGTCCCTTCTCGGGGGCATCCAATATCATCCGTGACGGAGGATCAACACTTGGCTGAGGAGGCTGGATCCCTGGTCACACCGCCTTCCCGGGCTCGTGGTCTGGCGGTGGAGCTGGTCGTGGCCGTGCTTGGCTTGACCCTGCTCGCCTGGGCCGCCGCGGCCGACGTCCATTGGCTGGACCGCCATGTTCTGCCGGACTTCTACATTCCGCGCGAGCGGCAGGTGCTGATCCTGACGGTCCTGCGCGGGCTGGTCGCGGCCCTGGGCCTGGCGCTGATCCTGGGCGTGCGGCCCAGGGCCGGTAGGCTGCTGGCGCGCACGACGCTCAGGCGACTGGTCTACGACGCGGCCCCGATCAGCCTGGCGGTGGTGCTGTCGATGGTCGCTAGCGAGTTTCTTCTGTCGCGCCTGCCCTGGCTGGCGACCCAGGAGGTGCCCGCGCCGCGCGAGCCGCTGCGGCGGCGCGATCCTCGGTTGGGCTGGGTGTTCATCCCCTCGCGCCAGGGCGTCGGGCGGCTGGGCGGCCGCGACATCGCCTACGCCTTCGACGCCTCGGGCCATCGGGTGCGCCGCCTGGGCGACCGGGTGGACCCCGAACAGCCGACCATCCTGTTCACCGGCGAGTCCGTGATGGTCGGCCACGGCCTGACCTGGGAGGAGTCGCTTCCGGCCCAGGTCGAGGCCCTGACCGGGGTGCGGAGCGCCAATCTCGCCGTCGAGGGCTACGCCACCGACCAGTCCTATCTGCGCCTGCGCGACGAGTGGCCCCGCTACCGGCGGCCGGTGGCGGTGGTCGCCCTGTTCATGCCGGCCCTTCTGCGACGGACCCTTGACGTCGACCGTCCGCACCTCGACGCCGACCTGACCTGGCGCCCGCCAGTCAAGTCCCTGAAGCTGGCCGAGGTGGCGCGGCGGGCGATCCCCTATCGCTCCGAGCGCGACATCGACCGGGGCGTGGCCACCAGCCGGGCCGCCCTGGCCGACACCGTCGCCCTGGCCCGCGCGCGCGGCGCCACGCCGCTGATCCTGGTGCCGCAGCTGCGTCCGGAAACCCCTGTGGAAGCCGCCTTGCGGCGTCGGGTCCTCGACGAGGCCGGGCTGCCCTACGTGGTGGTGCGCGTCGACCCCGGATGGCTGATCCCCCGCAACCGCCATCCGGACGCCCGGGCCTCGCAAGCCATGGCCCAGGCGGTGGCCGGCTATCTGGCGGCGCAGGGCGCGGCGAAAGACTCAGGGAACGGCGTCGGCCCGAACTAGGGGAAACCCGGATGGACCCTGGCGCGCGGCGTCGCGCACTCTCAGGGCCGACCCCAACCTCGCCGGGATGCGTGAGACATGTCCAACAAGCCGGCCAAGGAACCCCCCAAACGCCCGGCGCGGATCGAGCTGCCGCCCGTGCCGCCCCTGCCTCAGGTGAGCGCCAGCCCCGACATCGCCTCGGTGGAATACTCCACCCACCGCACCAAGCTCTCGACCCTGCGCACCGGGCTGTCGGAACATCGAACCGACCTGTCGGAATACCGCACCGACCTGTCGACCTTTCGGACCGACCTTTCGACCCACCGCACCGAGATGTCGATGCGCCGCACGGGCATGTCGTTCCAGCGCACGCGGATGAGCGACGACCGCACGCTGATGTCGGTGATCCGCACCTCGCTGTCGCTGATCGGCTTCGGCTTCACGATCTACCAGGTGTTCTCCAAGCTTCGCGACGCGGGGGCGATCACCAATCCCGAGGCGCCGCGCAATTTCGGCATCGCCCTGGTGTTGCTGGGCATCGCCATGCTGATCGTCGGCATGGTCCACCACGTGCAGTTCATGATCGAGCTGGGCCGCACCCGGCGGGACATGAAGCGCCAGGGCTTGATCCACGGTGAGAGCCGGTTCCCGGTCTCGATCACCTTCATGGTCTCGCTTGGCCTGCTGCTGCTGGGCTTCGCGGCGATCGCCAACATGGTCTTCAAGGTGGCGGTGTTCGGGTAGGAATTTTTAGAACCTCCCCCTGTGGGGGAGGCGGCGCGAAGGCGCCGGTGGGGGGAGCAGACCCACCTCGGCCAACTCCCCCTCCGTCGGCTGCGCCGACACCTCCCCCACGGGGGAGGGTTTTCCGCCTACTTCGCCACGATCTCCGGCAAGGTCGTGATCGGCTCCAGCACGATGTCGCGGAAGAAGGTCTCGGCGCCCTCCGACTGCAGCTGGATCGCGCCGTGGGTCAGGGGCGCGCCGTCGGCCTTGAGGTCGCGGACCTCCATGACCGGCACGCCGTTGACCACATGGATGGCACGGTCGCCCAGCACGTAGAGGTCCAGGGTGTTCCATTCGCCGGCCGGCTTCTCGGCGTCGCTGTAGGCCTCGACGTTCCAGTTCGCCGTGCCGCCCTTGACGGTCTGGACGCGGCCGCCGGGCGCGAACCGCAGCTTGGGCGCGATCAGGGCGGGGTCGTCGACGGCCGTGGTGGCGGCGCTGATCGCCTCGCCCACCGGCACGACCATGCCGATCGAGCCGGTCATGATCTCGAACTCCACCGCCTGGCTCCAGGTGCCCCAGACCGCGCCGGGCGGGCCGTGCGAGTGGTAGAGCAGGCCGTTGTTGGGCGCCTGGTCCGCGCGCGGCGGCCAGCGGCCGCCGCCCCACTTGTACTGGAGCCGCAGGTGGTAGTCGTGGAAGTCACCCCGGTGGACCAGGCTGCCCCAGGTCTTGCCGTTGACGTAGATCGCCGGCTGGCCGTCCTCGATCACCGCTTTGAAGATGCCGGCGGCCAGGGGCGCGGCGCCGAGCGGGGCGACGGCGGGCCGCCTGTAGGTCAGGGCCGGGTCGGCATAGCCCAGCCAGGCGTCCCAGTCCCGCAGGTCCCGGCCGTTGAACAGCGAGACCGCCGGGCCGGCGGGCTTGGGAACCTCGGTCAGGACCAGAGGCGGGGCCGGGGCGGCGAGGGCGGGCGCGGCGGCGAGCGCCAGGGTGAGGGCCAGAATCTTGAACATGCGTCCTCCCGCACCCGTTCGGGCGTTGTCCCACCGTAGCTGACAGCGTTGTCGGTTCAAGCCCGCAGCGAAGGGCTTGGCGCGGGTCAAACAGTCGTTAGACTTCACCGCGCAACGAGAGGAAGCGCCATGCCCAAGGTCGCCGCGAACGGCATCGAGATCGAGTACGAGGCTCATGGCCCGGAAGGCGGCGAGCCGCTGCTGCTGATCATGGGCCTAGGCCAGCAGCTGACCCGCTGGCCGGTCTCGCTGATCGAGCGGCTGGTCGGCGAGGGCTTCCGGGTCGTGCGCTTCGATAATCGCGACATCGGCCTGTCGACCGGGTTCGACGCCGCCCCGACTCCCGACCTGCCGACGGTGTTCGGCGCCCTGGCCGAGGGCCGCGACCCTGGCGCGCCCTATCTGCTGGCCGACATGGCTGACGACGCGGCCAGCCTGCTGGACGCCCTGGGCATCGCCCGGGCCCACGTGGCCGGGGTGTCGATGGGCGGGATGATCGGCCAGATGCTGGCCGCCCGGCGCCCGGACAAGGTGCTGTCCCTGACCTCGGTGATGTCGACCACCGGCAATCCCGCCGTGCCGCCGGCCACGCCCGAGGCTCAGGCGGTGCTGTTCGCGCGTCCGACGACCACCGACCTGGAGGGCTTGGTCGAGCACGCCCTGAAGGCCCAGATCGTCATCCAGAGCCCGGCCTGGCCGGTGAACCCCGAGACCGAGCGGCCGCTGCTGCGGGCCGGCATCCAGCGCGCCTATCGGCCGATGGGCGTGCTGCGCCAGATGATCGCCGTGATCGCGTCCGGCGACCGCCGCGCGGCCCTGGAGACGATCACCGCCCCGACCGTGGTGCTGCATGGCGACGCCGACCCGCTGGTGCCGCTGGAGGGCGGCAAGGACACCGCCGCGACCATCCCCGGCGCCGAACTGCGGATTGTCGAGGGCATGGGGCACGACCTGCCCGAGGGCGTGCGCGGGGCGTTCGTCGAGGCGGTGAAGAGCGCTGCGGCCCGGGCGCGGCAACCGGCCTAGGGCGAAGTTCCTCAAGGGTTGTCATCCCGGACGAGCGCGCAGCGCGAAGATCCGGGACCGACGCCTGAGCGCTGCGTTTCCGGCGGTCCCGGGTCTACGCTTCGCTCCGCCCGGGATGACAGGCTTTTGAGCTAAAGCGAACGTTCAGAGAGCGAAGCTGAGGTGGCGTGGCCATTGGCCGCGCCGGCCGCTTCCCAGCCGGCCTCATCGGCGCCACCTTCGCCGTCATGGCCTATCGCGCGACCCTGGGCGGAACCACCTGGACTTTCGAGACCCTGGCCGACCTGATGGCCAAGGCCTCGCCGCCGCGTTCGGGCGACGCCCTGGCCGGGATCGCGGCGACCAGCGCCCAGCACAACATCGCCGCCAAGACCGCCCTGGCCGAGCTGCCGCTGAAGACCTTCCTGACCCAGGCCCTGGTCCCCTACGAGACCGACGAGGTCACTCGCCTGATCCTGGACGGCCACGACGCGGCGGCTTTCGCGCCGATCGCGTCGCTGACCGTCGGCGAGTTCCGCGACTGGCTGCTGTCGGAGCTGGCCACGCCCGCCGCCCTGGCGCGCCTGGCGCCGGGCGTGACGCCGGAAATGGCCGCGGCGGTCAGCAAGCTGATGCGCAACCAGGACCTGATCCTGGCGGCGTCGAAGTGCAAGGTCACGACCCGCTTCCGCAACACCATCGGCCTGCCGGGGACCATGGCCGTGCGCCTGCAGCCCAACCATCCGACCGACGACCCGGCCGGGATCACCGCCTCGATCCTGGACGGCCTGCTGTACGGCTGCGGCGACGCGGTGATCGGCATCAATCCGGCCAGCGACAGCCTGAACGTGCTGGGCGACCTGACCCGGCTGATGGACGACCTGATCCGGCGGTTCGAGATCCCCACCCAGTCCTGCGTCCTGACCCACGTGACCACGGCGATCCAGCTGATCGAGCGCGGCGCGCCGGTCGACCTGGTGTTCCAGTCGATCGCGGGGACCCAGGCCGCCAACGCCAGCTTCGGCGTGACCCTGGACCTGCTGCGCGAGGGCCTCGACGCGGGGCGGTCCCTGGGTCGGGGCACGGTCGGCGACAATGTCATGTACTTCGAGACCGGCCAGGGCTCGGCCCTGTCGGCCGGGGCGCACCACGGGGTGGACCAGCAGACGCTGGAAGCGCGCGCCTACGGCGTGGCCCGGGCGTTCGAGCCCTTGCTGGTCAACAGCGTCGTCGGCTTCATCGGCCCCGAATACCTCTACGACGGCAAGCAGATCATCCGGGCGGGGCTGGAGGACCATTTCTGCGGCAAGCTGCTGGGCGCCCCGCTGGGCGTGGACGTCTGCTACACCAACCACGCCGAGGCCGACCAGGACGACATGGACAGCCTGCTGACCCTGCTGGCCACGGCGGGGGTCACCTTCGTGATGGGCGTGCCGGGCGCCGACGACGTCATGCTGAACTACCAGTCGACCTCGTTCCACGACGCCCTCTATGTGCGCGAGCTGCTGGGCCTGAAGCGGGCGCCGGAGTTCGAGGCCTGGCTGGAGCGGGCGCGGATCGTCGGCGCCGACGGCCGCCTGGCGCCGCGCGCCGCCGGCCATCCGCTGCTGACCGCCGGAGCCGGAGGATGAGCGCGCCCGTCACGCCCGATCCCTGGACCGCCCTGCGCCGCCACACCCCGGCCCGCATCGCCCTGGGCCGGACGGGGTCCAGCTTGCCGACCTCCGAGGTGCTGGGCTTCGCCC
This sequence comes from Caulobacter sp. Root487D2Y, assembly GCF_001427165.1. Taxonomy (NCBI): domain Bacteria; kingdom Pseudomonadati; phylum Pseudomonadota; class Alphaproteobacteria; order Caulobacterales; family Caulobacteraceae; genus Caulobacter; species Caulobacter sp. Root487D2Y. The sequence goes on along the minus strand of NZ_LMFD01000014.1, from coordinate 186,367 downwards.
TGGCCCACGCCCAGGCCCGGGACGCGGTCCACGCCCCGTTCGCGGCGGAGGCGACGGCGGCGGCGATCGAAGCCCTGGGCCCGCAGACGGTGATCGTCGACAGCGCCGCCCCGGACCGGGCGACCTATCTGCGCCGGCCGGACCTGGGTCGAACCCTGTCGGACGCCGGACGCGCCGCCCTGGTCGCCCGCACGCGGGGCGCTTGCGACCTGGCCATCGTGATCGCCGACGGCCTGTCCAGCACCGCCGTCCACGCCCACGCCGCGCCTCTGGTCGAGGCTCTGCTGCCGGCGGTGGAGGAGGCCGGCTGGCGGCTGGCTCCGGTGGTCGTCGCCCGCCAGGCCCGCGTGGCGCTGGGCGATGTGGTGGGCGAACTTCTGGGCGCGCGGCTGGTGATCCTGCTGGTCGGCGAGCGGCCCGGCCTGTCGTCGCCCGACAGCCTGGGGGCCTACATCACCTTCGCCCCGAAGGTCGGGCGCAGTGACGCCGAACGCAATTGCGTCTCGAACATCCGCGCCGAGGGGCTGAGTTATCCCGCGGCGGCGTTCAAGCTGGCCTGGCACGCCCGCGAGGCCTTGCGGCTGGGCCTGACCGGGGTGGCGCTGAAGGACGAGAGCGACACGGCCGCGCGCCTGGAGCCCATGAATCGGCCGGTCGGGCTCAGTCCTTCTTGAACTCGAACAGCTCGATGACGTTGCCCGATGGATCCTCGACCAGGATGGCGCGGCCGGCGCCGCCCTCGCTGAGTTCGCCGCGGAATCTCGCATTAGCCCGGCGCAACCGCTCGATAAGGGCGTCGACGTCGGTCGTGACGATCATGAATCGGTTCCACCCGCCCGGCTTCGGATCGCCGCCCGCCTGACCGCCGCTTCCCGCGCCTGGAGCGCTGAGATACAGCGTCAGGTCGTCGCGCAGCAGCGCGGCGAACTTGCCCGGATTGTGCTTGTCGAGCTTGAAATCGAGATTGTCTCGATAGAACGCGACCGCCGCGTCGACGTCCGTGACGATGTATCGGACGGATGCCATCGACCTTCTCCACCTGTCGTGGCGGTAAAACGGTCAACTCGCGCGAAGTTTCCCGTCGGCGGGCCCGCGGTCAGGTCCCGGCATATCGTTCCAGCAGGATCGCGATCGCCGACAGGCTGACGCACGAGACCGCGGTGGTCAGGGCCACGATCCGCGCCCCGCCGCGCTCGAACACGCTGTAGGCCTTGGTCTGGATGAAGACGTTGACCGCCGTGGGCGTGGCGGCCAGCAAGGTCGCGCCCAGGCGGAAGGCCAGGGGCGCGTCCACCAGGCCGGTGGCGAGCCAGACCAGGGCGGGCATGAGCAGCAGCTTGCCGACGGCCGCGACGATGATCGGCGTCCAGCGCGGGATCGGCGCGGGCTCCCCCTCGGCCGGCTCGCAAGGGACTCCGGCTGCCGGAAGGCCCGTCAGGCCCAGGGCGACGCCCAGGGCGACCAGGGCCACGGGGCTGCCGGAAGCGGCGGCGGCGGCCACGGCCCGGTCGAGGACGCCGGGCAGGGACAGGCCCAGCAGAGCCATGGCCGAACCGGTCATGGCCGCCAGCACGACCGGATTGCGCAGGGCCTGCATCAGCGAGCGCCAGGTCGAGCGGCCGCCCGCCCAGCCCAGCAGGCCGACCCCGACGGCCGCGACGACCACGAAGTCCACCGCGACCGCGCCGGCCGAAAGACGGGCGGCCTCGGGGCCCAGCACGGCGGCGGCGATCGGCAGGCCGAGGAAGGCGCTGTTGCCCAGGCTGGCCGACAGGGAGCCGCCCGCCCGCTCCTCGCGCGTCCAGCGCAGGGCGACGCCGATGGCGACCATCAGGGCCACGACCAGCAGGGCGCAGGCGCCGTAGGTCGCCAGGCCCAGGGCCAGGGCGCGGTCGGGCGCGCCGACCCGCGACAGCGAGTGCACCAGCAGGGCCGGAAAGCCGATCCAGTAGACATAGTTCGACAGGCCCGCCGACATCCGGGCGTCGAACAGCCGCAACCGAGCCAGGGTGACGCCCGCCGCGACCAGCAGGAAGAACGGCACGACCCGCTGCGGCACGTCGAGCAGGAGATGGATCAAGGCGTTACCACGGAACTGCGGGACGACGATAAGCGCGACGTCCAACGGGATTGAAGCCCGACAGGGAGTCGGGGCCGAAACAAGGCAAGGCTCGATACCATTGGGAACGGCGGGCGGTCCAGCGCCGCCGGTTCAGCGCTCGTCCGCGGGCAGGCGGATGTGCACCAGCCGCCAGGTGAACAGCTTGTCGCGCCGGAAGGTGAAGATCGTCGTCTTTGACGGCTGGCCGGGGCGCTTGACGCTGATGCGCACCCGGTTGGGGTCCCAGTAGGCGATGGTGGCGTGCGGACCGGCCACGGCGGCCTTGGCCTTGTCCATGGTCGTGGCCGGCTTGGGCGGCGCGGGCGGCGCTCCGCCCGGCGCGTAGCCTCGGGTCAGGGCCGACAGGCCCTGGATGGTCAGGTAGCGGTCGACCTTGGGTTCGGGCGGGGCGATCGGCGCGATGGCCCGCTTGAAGACGCCGAGCGGGTCGCGCCAGATCGACGGCGGCTCGGCCGGAGCGGCGGCGGCCGGCGTCTTGTCGTTCAGCTCGGCGGTCAGGCTGCCGCGGACCGCCGGGAAGTCGACCAGTTCGCCGATCGCCTGCACGTCCTCGTACTGGGCGGCGGCCTTCAGGGCGCGGAAGGCGAACCAGGGGGCGGTGGCGAAGGCGGCGGCGAAGACGAAGATGGCCAGGACGATCAGGTCCCAGATCCGCTTTTGAACTGTCATCGCCGCCCCGCGCGAAAGGTTAAGGCGGCAAGACATCCTATTCCCCCGCCCCCGGCAAGGTGTCTCGCCTCCAGGGGGACGTCGCGGCGAGGGGACGGTGCGACGTTACGCGCGTTGCCCAGGCCATGTTCGAAAGCCACCCTCCCTGCCTAGGCGGGGGAACGCGAGTTTCTCAAGGCGTGCGTCCCCGCAGCCAGTGAGGTGTCCGTGCCCGATAAGTTCCTGTTGGTCGACGCAGACGGGGCCCACGCGCGCTTCGCCGTCATCGAGGCCGGCGAGCCGCCCGCGACCATCGAGATGATCGCGGCCGAGTCCCTGGACGAACTGATCGAGACCCTGAGCGAGGAGCTGTCGAAGCTGGGCGGCCCCCGCCTGCGGGGGGCGGCCTTTTCGGCGCCTGGACCGATCTTCGGCAAGATCCTTAAAGTGACCCATGCAAGCTTGAGGCTCGACAAGGACGTGCTGTCCGAGCGGCTGGGCGTCGCGGATGTCCGCCTGGTCAATGACTTCACCGCGCGCGCCATGGCGATGCCGTTGCTGGGACCGGAAGCCCTGGAGCAGATCGGCGGGGCTCCGCCGAAGGGGCAGGCGCCGGCGGCGGCCCTGGGGCCGAGCACCGGTCTGGGCGTGTCGGTCCTGAATCCGGACGGCTTCGTGGGCTGGGTGGCCACGGCCAGCGAAGGTGGGCACGCCGCGCTGGCGGCGGCGAACGCCCATGAGGCCGCTATCATCGAGCACCTGCGGCTGGCCAACCCCTATGTATCGGCCGATCGGGTGCTCTCGGACGCTGGCCTGCTCGAGGTCGCGGCCGCCGTGGCGCACCTGGAGGGCCGCGAGCCACGGACCGGGGGTTTCGGGGAGCTCGTCGCGGCGGGGCGCGCTCAGGACCCGAGCGCGCGTGAAGCCTTCGCGCTGTTTTCGGGCTGGCTGGGGGCGGTTTCGGGCGATCTGGCGCTGGTGGCGGGAGCCCGCAGCGGCGTCTACATCTTCAGCCCGATGATGCTGGGCTGGATCGACCTCTTCGACCGTGACCTGTGCCGGGTCCGCTTCGAGGCCAAGGGGCGGATGGACGTCTATATGAAGGACATCCCGCTCTACCTGGTTCTCGAGGCCGACTGCGGCCTTCTCGGCCTTTCCACGCTCTACGGCGTCGGTAGGGAGGGTTCAACGAGGGGCACGCCGAGCGCTCCGTCTTGAGGTCGCGGAATGCGCGGCATGCGGCTGTCTCGCCCGAACGCGGGACGTGAAACGCAAAACGCCTCCCCATTGCTGGGGAGGCGTCGCGAGGTTCGAAGATCGCTGGCCTAGGCCGCAGCCATCGCCTTCTTCAGGTTCTCGTCGATCTTGTCGAGGAAGCCTTCGGTGGTCAGCCACGACTGCTTGTCGCCGACCAGCAGGGCCAGGTCCTTGGTCATGAAGCCGCTCTCGACGGTGTCGACGCAGACCTTTTCCAGGGTGTGGGCGAAATCGGCCAGCGCCTGGTTGTCGTCCAGCTTGGCGCGGTGCGCCAGACCCCGGGTCCAGGCGAAGATCGAGGCGATCGAGTTGGTCGAGGTGCTCTCGCCCTTCTGATGCTGGCGGTAGTGGCGGGTGACGGTGCCGTGGGCGGCCTCGGCTTCCACCGTCTTGCCGTCCGGGGTCATCAGCACCGAGGTCATCAGGCCCAGCGAGCCGAAGCCCTGGGCGACGATGTCGGACTGCACGTCGCCGTCGTAGTTCTTGCAGGCCCAGACATAGCCGCCCGACCACTTCAGGGCCGAGGCCACCATGTCGTCGATCAGGCGGTGCTCGTAATGGATGCCGGCGGCCTTGAACTTGTCGGCGTATTCGGCGTCGAAGATCTCCTGGAAGATGTCCTTGAAGCGGCCGTCATAGGCCTTGAGGATCGTGTTCTTCGTGGAGAGGTAGACCGGATAGCCGCGGCCCAGGCCGTAGGCGAACGAGGCGTGAGCGAAGTCGCGGATTGACTCGTCCAGATTGTACATGCCCATGGCCACGCCGGCCGACGGAGCCTTGTAGACCTCGTGCTCGATGGTCTGGCCGTCGTCGCCGACGAACTTGATCGACAGCGTGCCCTTGCCCGGGAACAGGAAGTCGGTGGCCTTGTACTGGTCGCCGAACGCGTGGCGGCCGACGATGATCGGCTGGGTCCAGCCCGGCACCAGGCGCGGCACGTTCTGGCAGATGATCGGCTCGCGGAAGATCACGCCGCCCAGGATGTTGCGGATCGTGCCGTTCGGCGACTTCCACATCTTCTTCAGATTGAACTCGGCGACTCGCTGTTCGTCGGGGGTGATGGTCGCGCACTTCACGGCCACGCCATGCTTCTTGGTCGCCTCGGCCGCGTCGATCGTGACCTGGTCGTTGGTGGCGTCGCGGTTTTCGACGCTGAGGTCGAAATAGTCGAGCTCCAGGTCCAGGTACGGGAAGATCAGCTTATCCTTGATGAGCTTCCAGATGATCCGGGTCATTTCATCGCCGTCCATGTCGACGACGGGGTTGGCGACTTTAATCTTGGCCATTGCGGGGTCTTTCCTCTCGCGGTGGCGCGCCTGTGACTCTTTGGCGCACAGGGCCAAGGAGCGGCGCGGACGGCGTGCCTATAGACTGTTGCGGGCCGGGGGGAAAGCCGAGGTCGATCCGAAGCTGCGATGACGCCGGTTTCGCGGGCTAAGTCTTTGATCCGCGTGTAAATCCTTGTTGAGGATCTTAAGGTACAAGCAGGGCGTGAAGAAGCGGAGAGCCATTGCCGACGTCACGTCGCCCCTTGCGCGGCGGCTGCTGGCGATCGTCGCGATCCTGTCCATCGCGGTGACGGGCGTGGCCACGGCCGCGACCTTCGTCTTCGTGCAGCGCGCCGCCGCCGACGCCCAGATGCGCCATCTGGCCGAATACGCCGCCGAGCGGGTCAAGACCGAGGACCGGTTGTTCTCCGACCTGGTGAAGGTGCAGGAGGCGGCTTCCGACTCCCTGGCCCGCCGCCTGGCGGCGATCGACCCGGCCACGGTGGACCGCGAGTTCGACGCCCAGTTCCCCAAGTTCGGCGACGGCACGCGGCGCACCAGCGACGCCCTCTATGACGGTGGAATGGCCGCCGGCGACTACACCTACGGCGTCGGCGGCTATCTGCGCGACGCCGACACGCTGACCCAACAGCAGAAGGCGCTGTTCCTGGCCGCCGTGCAGGTGGTCTCGCACACCGGCGAGGCCGAGCTGAATCGCTACGACAACTTCTACTTCTTCACGCCCGACACGCGGCTGGTGATGTTCGCCCCGCGGCGTCCGGACCGCTTGACCTACTACCGCCAGAAGGCCCCGCCGACCTTCGATGTCAGCGGCGAGGAAATGACCCTCCTGACGCTGCCGCAGCAGAATCCCCAGCGGGTGATGAAATGCACCAAGCTGCGCAAGGTGCTGTCGGATCCCAGCGGCCGGGGCCTGAACTCGGCCTGCATGACGCCCTTCGACTATCGCGGCAAGCAGCTGGGCGCCTGGGGCGCCAGCCTGTCGCTGGACTCCTACCTGCTGCGGGCCGTCGAGGATTCCCTGCCGGGCGGGCGCAACATGATCGTCTCGTCGGACGGCGAGCTGATCGCCGCCCCCGGCCTGGCCAAGAACGGCGTCGTCGACGCTCAGACCCTGGTGCGCGCCCAGGCCCAGGAACGCGTCGCCGACGTGGTCCGCCAGATCCGCGTGATCGGCGCCGACGCCGGCGCCCTGAACAGCGGCGACCGGGTCGTCGCCTACGGCCGGCTCAAGGAGCCCGACTGGTACTTCCTGATGAGCTTCCCGTCCGACGACCTGGTGTGGTCGGCGGTCAAGACGGCCTCGTGGGTGCTGCTGTTCGGCGTGCTGGGCGTGATCATCCAGGTGGCGCTGCTGTATCGGGTGATGCGCATCACGGTCGAACGGCCGCTGCGGGTGCTGGCCGACGCCCACGGCGCCGGCGACGTCAGCAAGGCCGAGCCGATCGAGGACCGCACGGACGAGATCGGGGCCCTGGCCCGGACCCTGCGCAGACAGCGCGACGGCAATATCGAGCTGCTGCGCTCGCTGGAGGAGCGGGTCGCCGAGCGCACCGCCGAACTGGAACGCGCCAACCAGGCCAAGTCGGTGTTCCTGGCCAACATGTCCCACGAGCTGCGCACGCCCCTGAACGGCGTCATCGCCATCGGCGACCGGCTGGCCGTAGAGGCCGATCCCGAGCGCCGCCGCGAGCTGGCCGCCCTGGTCACCTCATCGGGCCGCCTGCTGGAGCAGGTGCTCGGCGACATCCTCGACGTCTCCAAGATCGAGGCCGGCCAGTTCCAGCTGACCCCGGCGCCGTTCGACCTGGCCACCCTGGTCGGTGGGGTCGCCGAGCTGCACCGCGCCGCGGCCGAGGCCAAGGACCTGACCTTCAAGTGGTCGATCGAGCCGGGCGTCGCGGGCAGCTATCTGGGCGACGGCGGGCGCATCAGCCAGATTCTCAACAACCTGCTGGCCAACGCCGTCAAGTTCACCACCCTGGGCGAGGTGGCGCTGAGCGTCGAGCGCGCGGCCGACGGTCTGAGCTTCATCGTCAGCGACACCGGCGTCGGTTTCGACGACTCGGTCCGCCGCCGGCTGTTCAAGCGCTTCGTCCAGGCCGACCAGTCGATCACCCGCCAGTTCGGCGGCACCGGCCTGGGGCTGTCGATCTGCGCGGCCCTGGCCGAGATGATGGGCGGCCGCATCGACGCCCGCGCCGTGCTGGGCCGGGGGGCGATCTTCCAGGTCGACCTGCCGCTGGAGCGCGTCCGCGCCGTCGAGGACGAGGTCTCCGACGACGAGGAAGAGGTCTCGCTGGAGGGCCTGCGGGTGCTGGTCGCCGAGGATCATCCGACCAACCAGAAGGTCGTCGAGATCATCCTTCAGCCGTTCGACGTGGTCCTGACCATGGTCGAGGACGGCCAGGCGGCGCTGGACGCCTTCGCGCCCGGCGCGTTCGACGCGATCCTGATGGACATGCAGATGCCGGTGATGGACGGCCTGACCGCCACCCGCCTGATCCGCGAGCGCGAAGCCGCCGCCGCCGCGCCGCCGGTGCTGCTGATCATGCTGACCGCCAACGCCATGGAGGAGCACGTCTCGGCCGCCAAGGCGGTGGGCGCCGATCTCCACCTGTCCAAGCCCGTGCGCCCCGCTCAGTTGCTGGAGGCCTTGGCGCGGGCGCGGATGAAGTCGCGGGCGGCGTCGCTCAGCGCGGCCAGCTAGTTCAAGCATTCAGAGCGTGACGGGCGCCGAAGCCGGCGTCCACTTTCGGCGGTCGCGCTCTAGCCGATCGCTTCGGCCAGTCGCGCGATCGCCGGGTCGATCCGGGCGACGTCGATCTGGCCGAAACCCAGGACCAGGCCCGACGGCGCGGGGCGCTGGAGGGTGAAGCTGGCCAAGGTCTCCACCGCCACCCCCAACCGCGCCGCGCGGGCGGCTACGCCCTCGACGTCCAGCGGCGCGCGGGGCAGGGCGGCCAGGTGCAGGCCGGCGGCGGCCGGCAGCGGCGTCAGCCGATCGCCGCAATGGACCTCCAGCGCCCGCAGCAGGGCCGCGCGACGCTCCGCATAGACCTTGCGCATGCGCCGCATGTGGCGGGCCAGGTGGCCCTCGGCGATGAAGGCGGCCAGGGTGGCGTGCTCGATCGCCGGACCATGCCAGTCGCTGCGCTCGCGCGCGGCCGCCAGGGCGTCGCGGTCCTGCTCGGGGGCGACGACGAAGCCGATGCGCAGGGCCGGCAGCAGGCTCTGGGAGAAGGTGCCGACATAGAAGACCCGGCCCCCCTCGCGATCTCCGGGACGATCGAGCGTGCGCAGGGCGTCCAGCGGCGGGTCGTCGAAGCGGAACTCGCCGCCGTAGTCGTCCTCGACGACGATCGCCCGGCGCTCGGCGGCGAAGGCCAGCAGCGCGGCGCGCCGGCGGGGCGACATCGCGACGCCGGTCGGAAACTGCTGCGAGGGGGTCACGCAGATCACCGCCGCGTCGTCGGGCAACTCATCGACCACCAGGCCCTCGGCGTCGACCCGCACGGGATGGATGCGCGCTCCGGCGGCGGCGAAGGCTTCGCGGGCCGCCGGATAGCCGGGATCCTCGACCGCCACCACCGGGCGTTCCGGCGTCAGCAGGGTGCGGGCCAGGAGATCGAAGGCCTGTTGGGCGCCGACCGTGACGATCACGTCGCGCGGCGAGCAGGCGATGGCGCGGGTGAACGACAGGTGGCCGGCGATCGCCTCGCGCAAGGCCGGATGGCCCGCCGGCTCGCGATAGGGCGTCGCGGCCCGCGAGAACTGACGCAAGGCCCGTCCGGTCAGCCGGCCCCAGATGTCATAGGGAAAGCTGGCGGTGTCGGGCCGGCCGGGGCGCAGATTGTAGAGGACCGGGACCTCGGGCGCCGCCGCCCGCCGGGGAGACGCCCCGTCGGCGAAGGGCTGGGCCTGGGCGGCGACGAAGGCGCCCGCGCCGGGCCGCGAGACGATCAGGCCCTCGCTCAGCAGCAGGTCGTAGACCGCCATCACCGTGTTGCGCGACAGGCCCAGGCGCTCGGCCAGGGCCCGGCTGGCGGGGAGCTGGACGCCGGGAGCCAGGCGGCCCGCCGCGATCGCCTCGCGAAGCTGCTCGTGCAGCCGCCGGCGGACGTCGCGCGAACCGGCGGCCGGCAGCTGGATCTCAAGTTCGAGCACGGCGTTCATCGCGGCTTTTGTGCGCGAGTACCCCGCCGATCTCAAGCGGACGATCCGATTGGCGCCCCGAACATCGCCGCGATTGGCTCTCGTCTCCACGCGCGCCGCGAGGATCATCGCCCTCGAGATCAGGGAGGATCCGGTGGTGACATCAAGACGCGGCGTCGTGGCGGTGGCGATCCTGGCGATGACGGCGGCGTTCCGCGGCCCGGCCTTCGCGTCGCAGGACAACGTCAAGCCGAAGGGCTCCAACCTGACGGGCCTGCGCGACTTTGATTTCATGAACGGCGATTGGAGGGCCCGTCACCGCAAGCTGAAGGCCGGCTCGAGCGATGACTGGATCGAGTTCGACGGCCTGTTCACCCAGCGGTCGCTGATGAAGGGCTGGGCCAATTCCGGCGACAACCTGTTCAACACCCCGGACGGGCCGTATCGCGGCGTCAGCCTGCGCGCCTACGATCCCCAGACCGGGCTGTGGGCGGTCTGGTGGGTGGACGGTCGCGATCCCGGCGCGGGCGTGGGCAAGCCGATCAAGGGTCGCTTCGAGAACGGCGTCGGCCAGTTCTATTCGGACGACACGCGGGCCGGAAAGCCGGTCCGGGTGCGCGTGACCTGGAGCCGCCCGACCCCGGACACGGCCCGCTGGGAGCAGGCCCTGTCGAGCGACAGCGGCCAGTCCTGGGCCGTCAACTGGACCACCGACTTCACCCGCGCCAAGCCAGGCGAACCGACCGTGACCACCGGCTGGACGCCCGCCATCGACCGGCGCGACGGCCCCAACGCCTTCGACAGCCGCCCCGGCGACTGGAAGGTGCGCCACCGCCGCCTGAAGGAACGCCTGGCCGGCAGCACCGAGTGGGTCGACTTCGACGGCGTTCAGACCTGGTGGCCCACCCTGGGCGGGCTGGGCAATCTGGACGACAACCTCTTCGCCATGCCCGGCGGGCCCTATAACGGCGTCACCCTGCGGGCCTACGATCCCAAGACCGACCAATGGTCGATCTGGTGGCTGGACGGCCGCAACCCGCACGGCGATCTGGATCCGCCGATGAAGGGGCGGTTCGTGGATGGAGCCGCGACCCTCTACGCGGACGACACCCTGCGTGGGCGGCCGATCAAGGTTCGGTTCATCTGGTCGAACATCACCCCCGCCACCGGCCACTGGGAGCAGGCCTTCTCGCCCGACGGCGGCGAGACCTGGGAGACCAACTGGTTCTCGGATTTCTCCAAATGACCGCCGAGGCTCCGATGACCCACGATCTCGACCGCCGCGCCGTCGTGCTGGCGATCGCCGCCCTGCCGGCCTTCACCGCCGTGTCGAGCGCGATCGCCCAGCCCGCAGCCACCGGCTCGATCCACGACTTCGACTTCTTCGTCGGGTCCTGGGCCGTGCACCACCGCCGGCTGAAAAAGCGCCTGGCGGGCAATGACGACTGGGAGGAATTCGAGGGGACCACCACCTGCCGGTCCCTGCTGGGCGGGGTGGTGAACCTCAACGAAAGCTTCGCCCGGCGGGCCGGCGGGCCGTCCAGCGGCCTGGGTCTGCGGGCCTTCGACGCCAAGACCGGCGTCTGGGCCGACTGGTACCTGAGCGGGAGCGATCCCCTGAGACTGGACGCGCCGGGCCTGGGCCGGTTCGAGAACGGGGTGGGGACCTTCCTGTCGGACGACACCTTCGAGGGGCGGCCGATCAAGGTGCGCGGGCGGTTCACCTCTCTGTCGCCGGACCTGGCCCAGTGGGAGCAGGCCTTCTCGCCCGACGGCGGCGCGACCTGGGAGACCAACTGGCTCATGCGCTACAGCCGGACCGCCTGACGATGGAGATCCGCCGCGCCGCGCCGGACGACCTGCAGGGGCTGGTTCCGCTGTTCGACCGCTATCGCCAGTTCTACGGCCGGCCCTCCGACGAAGCGGCCGCGCGCCGGTTCCTGGGCGAGCGGATGGCGCGCGGGCAGTCGGTGATCCTGCTGGCACTGGACGCCGGCCGGGCCGTCGGCTTCGTGCAACTGTATCCCAGCTTCTCGTCGGTCCGGGCGGCGGCGACCTTCATCCTCAACGACCTCTATGTCGAGCCCGGCCGGCGACGCGGCGGAACGGGCGCGCGGCTGGTCGAGGCCGCCGCCGCCCTGGCCCGCGAGACCGGAGCGGCCGGCCTGTCCCTGGTCACCGGGGTCGACAACCTGGCGGCCCAAACCCTATACGAGCGCCTGGGCTGGACACGCGAGACCCGGTTCCTGGAATACGGCCTGGACCTGGCTACTTCGCCGCCTTGATCACCACCCGTCCGACGTCGGCGATGGCCTTTTCCTGCTCGGCGACCGGCAGGGGCGAGCCCGAGATGAAGGCGACGACGGCGAACTTGCGGCCGTCCTTGAGGGTGTAGACGCCGATGTCGTTGACCACGGGCGTGAAGCCCAGGTCGGTGCGGGCGGTGGCGGGGATGTGATTGAGGCGGCCGCCTTCGGGCACGGCGGCGCGCAGGCGGCCCGCCCCGCCTCGGGTCTGGCTGATGATCCGGCCCAGCAGGCGCCGAGAGTCCGGCCCCAGCAGCTCGGCCTGGTTCACGGCCTCCAGGAACCGCAAGGCCCCCAGGGGCGTGGCGGTGTCGCGCGGATCGGCCAGATAGGCCCGGATCGCCCGGCGGCGTTCGGCGGGCGGAACCTTGTCGAGGGCGGCGCGGTAGGCGGCCTCGCCCTTCCAGTCGGCGCGGAACGAGGCCAGGCCCAGGCTGTCGGGCTGCAGCTGGCGCTGGTAGCGGTCGATGTCCAGCGCATTGACCTTGCGGCCCTGCAGCCAGGCGGTGACCGCGCCAGGGCCGCCGATCCGCTTCATCAGGATGTCTGCGGCGGTGTTGTCGCCGTCGCGGATCGCGCGCTCCAGCAGGTCCTGGACGCTGTAGGTCATGGGTCCCGCCCAAAGGTCGGCGACGCCGCTGGGCGGCGGCGACAGATCGACATCCTCGATCAGCAGGATGTCGTCCAGCCGCAGCCGCTTGGCCTCGACCTCGGCCATCACCGCCGCGCCCAGCGGCGCCGTGAACACGGCCTGCAGGGGGAAGCGCCTTTCGCCGTTGAACGAGATGATCTGGCCGGTGCCCAGGTCCTCGACGGCCACGCCCAGATGGCCCGGCGCGACGCGGTCGGCGATGGGCTGGAAGTCGGCCGTCATCTTCTGGCGGTCGAACAGCGGGTCGGTCTGACCCAGCATCGGCGGTTCGCCGCAGCCGGCCAGCACGAGGAGCAGAACAAGGACGGCGGCGCGTCGGAACATCATGGTCTCGGCTAGCTTCAGCGGAACTGGACCGAGGCTAAACGCATGAACCGTCATTGTGGGGCTTGCACCGCGCGGCGGTCCGGCGGCAAAGGGTGGCGATGACCTCCAAGCACCTCCCGCCCTGCGTGATCCTGAATCACCCGCAACTGGCCGAGAACATCGGCGCGGTCGCCCGGGTGATGGCCAATTTCGGCCTGTCGGACCTGCGCCTGGTCAAGCCGCGCGACGGCTGGCCGCAAGAGCGCGCCTGGGCCAGCGCCTCGGGCGCCGACTGGCCGCTGGACAACGCCAAGGTGTTCGACCGCCTGGAAGACGCCATCGCCGACCTGAAGCTGGTGTTCGCCACCACGGCCCGACCGCGCGAGACCCGGCTGCCGGTCTACACGCCGCGCGAGGCCGCCGGCCACCTGTCGGCCGACGTCGCCCAGGGCTTCGCGGTGGGCCTGCTGTTCGGCGGCGAGCGGGCGGGGCTGGAGACCGACGACATCGCCCTGTGCCAGGCCATCGTCTCGATCCCGATCGACGAGAAGTTCCGGTCGCTGAACCTGGCCCAGGCCGTGTCGATCAACGCCTACGAATGGAAGATGACGGTCGACGACCGGCCGTGGTCGCGGTTCGAGTACAACGTCGCCGAGCCGGCCGACCAGTCCAGCCTGCTGGGCCTTTACGGCCAGCTGGAGGACGAGCTGGAGAAGGCGGGCTTCTATCATCCGCCCGAGAAGAAGCCGTCGATGGTCCGCAACCTGCGCGCCCCGCTGGCCCGGGCCCGGCTGACCGAGCAGGAGGTTCGCACCTTCCGGGGCGTGGTCACCGCCCTGTCCAAGGGGCGCGGCCGGGTGCTGGCCAAGCTGGCGGCGCAGAAGGCGGCGAAAATAGACCCCGATCCGCCGGCGGATTGATCGAGGTCATGGTCGAGCGTCGTAACGAGGCCCACCTCTGCGGCTTCAGTCGCGATGGAGTTTCGCCATGATCCCCGATGCAAGCACCCTGGTGGTGGTGGCTGATGGCCACAGAGCACGTCTTCTCGAGCAACCGCGGCTGGACGGTCCGCTGCATGACCGGCCCGAGTGGCTGGCTGGCTTGAAGCCGCGCCACGCCCATTCGAGCGGCGCCGCGCCCCACGAAGGCGATGCCCATGACCGTGCGGAACGGGCCTTCGTCACGGATCTGGCTCACAAGCTGGAGGAGGTCGCTCGCGCCCACAGCTTCGACCGCTTGATTCTCGTCGCTCCGCCGCGGGCTCTCGGGCATCTGCGCGAGGCGCTGCCGAAGGCTCTCGCTGACAAGGTGGTCGGATCCGATCCGCATGAGCGGGTCGACGCCACGATCATGACCCTGACCGATGTCGTCCGGGCGGTTCGCCACGAAGCGGCCGCCTGACCGGATCGCCCGGTCGCCGCCGGCCCGCCGCCGGCGGCCGGCGGGGCGTCCTTGCGCGCCGGCCGCTTACGCGCCGGCGTAACCTGTTCTAGTCTCCGCCAAACAACTGTTTGGGGGACGACATGAACCGTCGACAACTGTTCCTGAGCGCGGGCGCGCTTGGCGTGATCGGTCTCGGCGCAGCCGCCGTCGCTCAGGGGCTGCAGATCTCGACCGCCGCCCAGGCCTGGCTCTACGCCCTGCCGCTGATCGAGATGGCCACCACGCGGGCGCGGATGCTGAAAGCGCCCGGCGCGGCGATCAACAGGCTGACCCATGGCCGGACCCTCAGCGACCACGCCGCGCGCGCGGTGACCACGCCCAACAACGACACGCTCTACTCCATCGCTTTCCTTGACCTGAGTCAGGGACCGGCGACCCTGACCGTGCCCGCCACCGGGGCGCGCTACTGGTCGGCGGCGGTGATGGACATGTTCACCAACAACAACGCCGTGCTGGGCCTGCGGACCGTGGGCGGGGAGGGCGGGACCTTCACCCTGGTGGGACCGGGGCAACCGGCCAAAGGCCCTAACCCCGTGCGGGTGGCCACGCCGCACGCCTGGCTGTTGATCCGCACCCTGGTCAATGACGCGGCCGACGTCCCGGCCGTGCACAAGGTCCAGGACGGCATCGTCCTGACCGGACCCAAGGCGCCGCCGCCGCCGGCCTATGCGGGGCGCGACGCCGACGCGGCGAGCTATTTCGACAGCGCCCGCCGGTTGCTGGCCGCCGACCCGGCCCCCGCCGTGGACCAGAAGCTCCTGCGCAAGACCGCCGCCTTCCTGGGCGCGGGGCCGTTCGACGCGGGCGCGGCCGAGGTCGGCGCCGACCAGGCCCGGATGATCACCCGCTTCGCCAAGGGGCGTCAGACCTTCACCGACGGCTGGGCCTATCCGCGCGCCAATCTGGGCGACTACGGCCAGGACTACATCTATCGCGCCATCGTCGCGCTGATGGGCCTGGGCGCGCTGCCCCTGGCGGAGGCGATGTACATGAAGGCGGCCGGCGACGACGGGGCGGGTCTGTTCACCGGCGACGGCCTCTATCGCCTGAGCCTGCCGGCCGACATGCCGCTGGACGGCTTCTGGTCGCTGTCGATGTACGAGGCCACCGACGACGGCCAGTTCTTCTTCACCGACAATCCGCTGAACCGCTATGCGATCAGCGACCGCACGGCGGGCCTCAAGCGCAACGCCGACGGCTCGCTGGATCTCTGGATCGGCCGCGTCGACCCCGGCGGCGACCGCACCGCCAACTGGCTGCCGGCCCCGAAGACCGGGCCGTTCGCGATGTACCTGCGGACCTATCTGCCGAGGCCCGAGCTGCTGGACGGGCGGTTCCGGTTCAAGCCGGTGGAGAAGGTTTAGAGCTTACCGACCGTCACGCTCTGTGCGCGGTCCTCGTCCTTCGACAGGCTCAGGATGAGGACGAATTGTGCGGGCGGTGCAGTGGAAAACCTCATCCTGAGCTTGTCGAAGGACGAGGTTTTCGTTTCGGCGGGGCATCCTAGCCCTCCCACTGGAACACCCGTTCGAGCCCCACCCCGAACACCTGGGCGATCCTGAACGCCGCCTCCAGCGAGGGCGAGTACTTGCCCTGTTCGATGGCGGCGATCGTCTGGCGGGTCATGCCGATGCGCTGCGCCAGGTCGGCCTGGGTCATCTCGCCGTGCTCGAAGCGCAGGCGGCGGATGTCGTTGCGGATCGGGGGCGGGGCGGGCATCAGCAGGCCCGCCGATAGCCGAGGATGACGCCGCCGTGCCGGGCCAGCTCCGACACCGCCAGGGCCAGGATCACCGCGTTGGCCATCAGGGTCTTGTCGAAGAAATAGACCGTCACCGCCGCGCCCATCGCCGCCACCTGCAGCACGTAGAAGGCGTGGGTCGAGGCCTTCAGGTCGATCAGCCGCTCGCGCTCGTCCTGCGGGCCGCGCGGCTCGCGGTTCAGGGCGGCCATCACGATCTGCAGCCCCACCTGCAGCACCACCAGCGCGAAGATGCAGGTGGTCAGCGGTCCGGCGAAACCGACCGGGCGACCGGCGGCCGCCGCTTGGCCCACATAGGCGAAATAGGCCCCGTAGACGATCAGGGTCGTCCAGAACGAAATCCACGCACTCTTTTCCCGCAAGGCCATGACCGGCTCCATAATGTAAAAGATTTCGAACATTGAGTGCGTCATTCACGGCATGATGTCAATTATCTTTTACATCACCCGACGCGCCCCGGCGGATCGCCGCCGGACGGGACTGGCTCGCGCCGCCAAGCCTTGGCAAGGTGCCGCCGACTCGACATCCGGAGATCCCGCCATGAAGACCCGCGCCGCCGTCGCCTTCGCCGCCAAGCAGCCGCTGGAGATCGTCGAGGTCGACCTGGAAGGCCCCAAGGCCGGCGAGGTGCTGATCGAGATCAAGGCCACCGGCGTGTGCCATACCGACGCCTACACGCTGGACGGCCTGGACTCGGAGGGCCTGTTCCCCTCGATCCTGGGCCACGAGGGCGCGGGCGTGGTGGTCGAGGTCGGCCCCGGCGTCACCAGCCTGGCGGTCGGCGACCACGTGATCCCGCTCTACACGCCCGAATGCCGTCAGTGCAAAAGCTGCCTGTCGGGCAAGACCAACCTCTGCACGGCCATCCGCGCCACCCAGGGCAAGGGGCTGATGCCCGACGGCACCAGCCGATTCTCCTACAAGGGCCAGACCATCCACCACTACATGGGCTGCTCGACCTTCTCGAACTTCACCGTGCTGCCCGAGATCGCCGTGGCCCGCATCCGCAAGGACGCGCCGTTCAAGACCGCCTGCTACTGCGGCTGCGGCGTGACGACGGGCGTCGGGGCGGTGGTCAACACCGCCAAGGTCGAGCCGGGCGCCAACGCGGTGGTGTTCGGCCTGGGCGGCATCGGCCTGAACGTCATCCAGGGGCTGAAGCTGGTCGGCGCCAACATGATCGTCGGGGTCGACCTGAACCCGGACCGCGAGGAATGGGGCCGCAAGTTCGGCATGACCCACTTCGTCAATCCCAAGACCATCGACGGCGACATCGTCGCCCACCTGGTGGCCCTGACCGACGGCGGGGCGGACTACACGTTCGACGCCACCGGCAACACCACGGTCATGCGCCAGGCGCTGGAGGCCTGCCATCGCGGCTGGGGGCAAAGCATCATCATCGGCGTGGCCGAGGCCGGCAAGGAGATCGCCACGCGGCCGTTCCAGCTGGTCACCGGCCGGGTCTGGAAGGGCACGGCCTTCGGCGGCGCGCGCGGCCGCACCGACACCCCGAAGATCGTCGACTGGTACATGGACGGCAAGATCCAGATCGACCCGATGATCACCCACGTCCTGCCGCTGGAGCGCATCAACGAGGCGTTCGACCTGATGCACGCGGGCGAGAGCATCCGGACCGTGGTGACGTTCTAGGATGACCGTCGAAACTCTCGCCACCCACCGCACCCAGGGCGGGACGCTGCGCTACTGTCGGCACGACAGCCCCAGCACCGGCACGCCGATGCGGTTTACGATCTGGACGCCCCCCCAAGCAAAGGATGACGGGGAGGGACCGTTCCCCTACCTCGTCTGGCTGTCGGGCCTGACCTGCACCGAGGACAACTTCACCACCAAATCGGGCGTCTACGAGCACGCCGCCCGGCACGGGATCGCCATCGTCGCCCCCGACACCAGTCCGCGTGGGGAGGGCGTCGCCGATGATCCGGCCTATGACCTGGGGCAGGGGGCGGGGTTCTATGTCGACGCCACCCAGGCGCCGTGGGCGCCGCACTTCCAGATGTATTCCTACGTCACCAAGGACCTGCTGCAGGCCGTTGACGGCGCCTTCCCGCTGGATCCGGCCCGGCGCGGGATCTTTGGCCACTCGATGGGCGGTCACGGCGCGTTGACGATCGCCCTGCGCGATCCGGACCTGTTCAAGTCGGTCAGCGCCTTCTCGCCGATCGTCTCGCCGCTGAACTGCCCGTGGGGCGAAAAGGCCATGACCGCCTATCTGGGCCCAGACCGCGCCGCCTGGCGCGCCCACGACGCCACGGCCCTGATCGAGGACGGGGCGGGCGCGGCCTTCGACGAGATCCTGATCGACCAGGGTTTGGCCGACAGCTTCCTGGAAAGCCAGCTGAAGCCGCAGCTGCTCGAAGCCGCCGCCGCCAAGGCCGGCCGCAAGGTCACCGTCCGCCGCCAGGACGGCTACGACCACAGCTATTTCTTCATCGCCACCTTCCTCGGCGACCACGTGGCTTGGCACGCGGCGCGGCTCTGAACCGGTCAAGTCCAGGCGGCGGCTTGCTTGAAGGCTGCTTCCCCGACACTCTTGGCGGTGCCTGCTACGGAAACCTCTTGTGACCTCAACCGACCTCGACGGGGCGATGGATCCCGAAATCGATGAGGATATCGACGACTGGGATCGCGTGGAGCGGGACCTCGACCAGCAAGTCGGCGAGCCCATCGTAAGCCCCGTGATGGCCGATTCCCGTCCGCTTTGGCTCATCTATGCCGTGGGTCACTTGCTGTGGATCGGCGTGGTCTATGGATTACTGGCGCTAAATGGCCAGCTTGTCCCCTACATCGTCCTGCTGGCGGCGCTGGGCTCAGGCATGAGTCTGTTCGCGCTGGATGGAAGCCGATGGCGTTTGGCGGGCTGGCTTGTCTGGTTGGTCGCGGTGGTCGGCGTTTGCCGCTGGTTGACGCTTGGCGGACGCAACGAACCGCCATGGTGGATCGGGCCCGGTCTGATTGTCACGATCGTGGTCTGCGCCTACGGCCTGTGGCGTTGGGGACGAATGCGTTTGAAGCGCGACCGGCGCCAGCCTCCGCTGGTCATCGGTTGACGCATCCATAGCGTCGCGGCGCCCCAGCCGTTGACTCCCCGCCGCCCCTCCGTCATAAACCGCCCCTTCTCGCCGCCGGCTCGCCGGACGGCGCGAAAAACGCATGACGGAATGACCCGAAGCCGCCGTTGAGATCGCACCCTCCCGAGGGCGCCGGCTCGGATCGAACTAAAAGAGTGACTTATGTCCAAGCGCCATAGCGCCAAGTACAAGATCGACCGCCGTATGGGCGAAAACCTCTGGGGCCGGCCGAAGTCGCCGGTGAACCAGCGGTCCTACGGCCCCGGCCAGCACGGCCAGCGCCGCAAGCAGAAAGTCTCGGACTTCGGCCTGCAGCTGCGCGCCAAGCAAAAGCTGAAGGGCTACTACGGCAACCTGACCGAGAAGCAGTTCTCGCGCACCTACGAGGAAGCCGCGCGCCGCAAGGGCAACACCTCGGAAAACCTGATCGGCCTGCTCGAGTCGCGCCTGGACGCCATCGTCTACCGCGCCAAGTTCGTGCCGACCGTGTTCGCCGCCCGTCAGTTCGTGAACCACGGCCACGTGCAGGTGAACGGCAAGCGCGTGAACATCGCGTCCTACCGCTGCAAGGCCGGCGACGTGATCACCGTCCGCGAAAAGTCGCGCAACATGGCGCTGGTCCTGGAAGCCGTGGCCTCGGCCGAACGTGACTTCTGCGACTACATCACCGTGGACGCCAAGGGCCTGCAAGCCACTTTCGTCCGCGCTCCGGAACTGGCCGAAGTGCCGTATCCGGTGAAGATGGAACCGAACCTCGTCGTCGAATTCTACGCTTCGTAAGACGCGTTCACTGCGAGACGAACGAAAAGGCCCCGGGGAGACCCGGGGCCTTTTTGTTGCTCAAAGCCCTCCCCCTGTGGGGGAGGCGGCCCGAATGGGCCGGAGGGGGGAGTGGTCCCACCTCGGAAATCCCCCCACCGATCGCTGCGCGATCGCCTCCCCCACAGGGGGAGGGCCTTCATTTTTTGTCTAAGGCCCTTGAACCGCCACAAGGGCCTCCTAGATCTCAAGAGCGGGCCGGGCCCCTCTGGCGAGTGATGCAAGCACTCGTGATGTCGGACCGCATCGGGTGTTCTCGATGTCTGGGTCCGGTTGTCCCCCTCCCTCCACCGCCGGCTCAGCTTCGAGGACACCCGTCCATCAACAGGACAGGGACCCTCCCGTATGCCGCTTCTGATGTGCCCCAACTGCGACGCCTCCATGCAGGCCGTGCAGCGCGCCAGCGTCGAGTTCGACATGTGCCCCCAGTGCCGGGGCGTGTGGCTGGACCGCGGCGAACTGGAGAAGCTGATGGCCATGGAGCGGGGCGAGCCTCAGGCGGCCACGCCGCGCCTCCCCGACTACGACAGGCCCCGCGAGCGCTCCGACCATCGCCCGGACCATCGTCCAAATGACTACCGCCACGACGACGAGCGCCGCCACCAGGGCCACTACGGCAAGAAGAAGCGCTTCGACCTGTTCGACATCTTCGACTGATCCCCAGCTAGAGCCATGAACCACATCAAGACCTTCGTCCTCCTGGCCGGCCTGACGGCGCTGTTCGTCGGGGCCGGCTACATGATCGGCGGCCCGACCGGCATGCTGATCGCCCTGGTGTTCGCCGTGGGCATGAATCTGTTCTCGTACTGGAACGCCGACAAGATCGTGCTGCGCATGTACGGCGCGGTCGAGGTCGACGCCGGCCATCCCGTGCCGATGGTCCGCCAGTACGTCGCCGACGTCGAGGACCTGGCCCGGCGTGCCGGCCTGCCGCGGCCGCGCATCACGGTGATCGACAGCGAGCAGCCCAACGCCTTCGCCACCGGCCGCGATCCCACTCACGCCGCCGTGGCCGCCAGCACCGGCCTGCTGGGCCTGCTGGACCGCGACGAGATCCGCGGCGTCATGGCCCACGAGCTGGCCCACGTGAAGAACCGCGACACCCTGACCATGACCGTGACGGCCACCATCGCCGGCGCGATCTCGGCCCTGGCGAATTTCGCCTTCTTCTTCGGCGGCTCGCGCGACGACGACGAGCGTCCGGGCGGCTTGATCGGGACCATCGCCCTGGCCATCCTGGCGCCGATCGCCGCGATGCTTGTGCAGATGGCCGTCAGCCGCTCGCGCGAATACGAGGCCGACCGCATCGGCGCCGAGATCGCCGGCGATGGCCGGGCCCTGGCCCGGGCGCTGGAAAAGATCGAGGCCTATGCCCGCGGCGGCGCGGTCAATGTCGAGGCCGAGCGCAATCCGGCCACCGCGCACCTGTTCATCATCAACCCGCTTTCCGGCAGGGGCGGCGACAGCCTGTTCTCGACCCACCCGGCCACCCACAACCGGGTCGAGGCCCTGCTGCGCCTGGGCGTCAGCCAGGCGACGCGGAGTCGGGTCGGCACGGCCGTACCGGTCGGCGATGGGCGTCGGGTCGGCCCCTGGAGCTGAACTTCGCGACAATCCGTCGCCCCCGCGTCGGTTTCTCCGAGCCTTAACCCTGCGACAACGCCCGTGGCGCTATCAGTTTGAAACGCTTGGGGGAAAAGCCATGACCATGACGCTCGAAGTCCAGAAGACCACCGGCATCGCCGGCCTGCTGGAGGCCCTGTCAGCCGAGATGTCGATCGCCGCGGTGTCGTGCGGCCATCTGGACAGCGCGCTCGGCCAACTCCTTGAGCACGTGCCGATGGAGGCGCGGATGGAGGTGATGCAGGAACTGCACATGGTCGACATGCTGGCCCAGCACATCACCGCCATTACCGACTTCACCGCCGGCCTCGCCGCCTCGATGGCCGCCGAGGGCGCCCCCGACGTCGACGCGGCCCTGTCGCGCATCACCCTGGGCGACGTGGCCGCCCGCCTGCGCGGGACCCTTTCAAAGGCCGCCTAGGGCGCTTCCACCGGCCGGATGGGATTGTATTCCCAGCCCCACGGAACACCCGTCTCGCCCAGAGCCGCCTTGACCAGCGGCGGGAAGACCCGCTGACCGACGCCGCTGTTGGTCAGGATCACGATGCAGCGCCGGCCGCGTTCGACGCAGACCATCGTGTTGTCGGTTATGTCGTTATGGCCGCCCTTGAAGAAGGCGTGGCCTTGCGGGCCGTCGAAAACCACCACGCCGATCCCCGCCGCCAGGCCGATCTTGGCGTTGTCCGGGCTTCCGCCCGTCAGCGTCGGCGGGAACTGGTGGGCGTTGACGATCGGGAAGCTGGGCTTGGTCCGCTCGGCGGCCGCCTTGGCCGAGAGGCCGCGGCCCGAGACCATGGCCGCGACCAGCTTCGACAGGTCGTCGATCGTGGTGTCCAGCGAACCGGCCGCCTTCACGCTGCTCCGCTCGTCGTGCTCCTCGAACTTGCCGTCTTCATGGTAGCCGTCGGCCAGGTTGGGTCGAAAGTCGGGCCGCCAGCTCATGGCGCTCCGGGTCATGCCCAGCGGTTGGAAGATCCGGCGGTTCATCTCGTCGCCGACCTGCAGCCCCAGGCCCTGCTCGACGACGAACTGCATCAGGTTCAGCCCCTCGCCGGAATAGATGTAGCGCGTGCCGGGATCGGCCTTGATGTCCAGTTTCTCGTCGGCGTTCAGCCAGCGGAAATTGGGGAAGCCCGCCGTGTGGGTCATCAGCATGCGCGGGGTGATCTTCTCCCAGCGCGGATCGCCGGCCAGGTCCCTGTAATTGTCGTAGTCGGGCAAAGGCTTGGGCAGGTAGGCCTTGATCGGCGTGTCCAGGTCCAGCTTGCCGTCGTCGACCAGCATCAGCAGGTACTGGCCGAAGGCCGCCTTGGTGATCGAGGCGCCGTACATCACCGTGTCGGGCGTCAGCGGGGCTTTCTGTTCGACGTTGCGCCAGCCCTGGGCGCTGACGTGGGCGACCTCGCCGTGCTCGATCACCGCATAGGCCAGGCCCGGGATCTTGCCGACCGCCATCAACCGGGCGGCCTCGGCGTCGAGCGGCCCGTAATCCTTGAGGGGAGCGTCGGCGGGGAGGGCGGGAGACGCGGCGGCCAGGCACGCCGCCACCGAAGCGATCGAAGCGAATTTGCGAAGCACTGAAGTCTCGTCGGTTGCGCGCGGCCGAGCCGTGGGCAAACTAGGGCTCAGTTTCTCGTCCTTGCCAAGGCGCCCCAAAGGCTTCGCATGACCTTCGACCGACGCCGACTGCTGGTGACCGGACTGCTGCTGGTCTTCGGCGGCTGCGCGACGCGGGGCGGCGGCGTCACGCTGGTTGTGCGGCCGGGGCAGGAGGCAGGCGAGCTCGAGGCGCTCAAGGGCGCTCAAGCGGGACCCATGGGCCTTGCCCTGAAGGTCCTGTCGCATGGCTGCACGACCAAGGCCGACTTCACGTTCTATGCGGGACAGGCCGGCCGCGATCGAACGATCGCCTTCGCCCGCAAACGGCTGGACGTCTGCAAGGCGGCGCCGAACGTGGTGGAGGTCAATTTCAGCTACGATGAACTGGGTCTGGCCGGGGCGGAGACCGTTCGGCTCCTGAATCCAGTGAACTGAACTCCCCACCTCCGCTCATCCCGGCATTCGCCGGGATGAGCGGAATCATAGGGAAGGGAGAGAGGGTCTCACCCCTTGGGCGTGAACCGCTCGACCATCCAGGGCAGCACCCGCGCCGGGCGCTTGGCGGCGATGTCGATCAGCACCCAGTCGGTGCGGCTCTGGGCGCACATCTCGCCGTCGGGGCCGTCGATGCGGAAGAAGCGCTCGAAGCGCGGGCCCTTCAGCTCGCCCACCCAGGTGTAGCCGGTGGCGATCTCGTGCGGCAGCAGTTCGCGGCGGTAGTCGATCTCGTGGCGGCGGGCGACCCAGCTCCACGGAGCCCGCTCCTCGGGCGTGGCCCAGGCGTCCCAATGGGCGATGGCCAGGTCCTGGCCCCAGGCCAGGTAGACCACGTTGTTGACGTGGCCGTTGGCGTCGATCTCCGACGCCTTCGGTTCGAAGGTCAGCTTGAAGGCGTCGCTGGGCGGGACGAAGGCTTTACTCAAGCCTCGATCAGGCCCTGCTCGGCCAGGAGGGTCTTCAGTTCGCCCGACTGGAACATCTCGCGGACGATGTCGCTGCCGCCGATGAACTCGCCCTTGACGTAGAGCTGGGGGATGGTCGGCCAGTCGGTGAAGGTCTTGACGCCTTGGCGCAGTTCGTCGTCCTGCAGCACGTCGACGCCGATGAACGACACGCCGAGGTGGTCGAGGATCTGCACCGTGACCGACGAGAAGCCGCAGCGCGGCTGATCCGGCACGCCTTTCATGAACAGGACCACGGGATTTTCGGCCACGGTCTTGGCGATGAAGTCGATAGCGGGGGAGGAGGCGACGTCGGTCATGGAACAAAATCCTTGGGCGTAGGCTCTCAGCTAGGCGCCGCGCCCCTCCGGGTCAAGCCTTGGCGCCGCATCGCGGCCTCAGGCGCGACGCTTTGACCGTTCCGCCTGCTGGGCCGAGAAGCGGGCCATCTCGATCTGGGCCGCGCAGCCGGTGGGCAGGTCGCGCTCTGCCATCGCCGCCAGGGCTTCGATTTCGGCGGGCGAGCCGGCCGTGACCTGGACGGTGGCCAGGGACGGTTCGGTCAGGGCGTAGGCCAGGCAGATCTGCTGGGCGTTCCAGCCGGGCGTGTTGCGCAGGAAGTCATAGCCGCCGACATCGGCCAGCGGGTCGGTGCGACGCCGCCACAGCGAGGGCTTGGGCAGGAAGCTGTGCTTGTGCTCCTCGTGCAGCACGTCGGGCCAGTAGTCCTGGGCGATCACCGCCATCTCACGGGTCATGGCGGCGCGCACGCGATTGCGCTCCACCCAGCCCGAAGCCAGGTTGAACGGCGTGGCCATGGCCTCGAACTGGCCCGAGGCGACATAGGCGTCGAACTTTTCGCCGGCCCCGGCCACGCCCAGCAGGCGGATCAGCCGCGCCCCGCGCAGGGCCTTCAGCTGTTCCAGGGTCTCGGCGGGGAAGGCGTTGGTGTCCGGATCGTCCAGGGTGGCCAGGTCCAGGTGGCCCAGGCCGGTGCGGTCCAGGGCCTGCTCGATCATGTCGTGGACGGCTTGGGCCCGCAGCGCGCGGTCGCTGGCGCCGCGCAGCCGCCAGCCGATGAACAGCAGCCGCCGCTCGACCGTCGAGAAGGCCTCGGTCGCGCCCTCGATCAGGGCCGGCGAGACGCCGTCGAGCTCGAAGGTGTTGATGCCGCTTTCCAGCGCAGCGAAGATCAGCTTGCGCCAGTCCGCGCCCCGCAGGCGAGGCTGGTCCTCCAGCCTCAGCGAGATCGCCGAGACCGCCACGCCCGCGCTTCCGAAGGGGCGATAGCGCATGGCGTCTACTCCGTGGGGGCGGCGGTTTCGAGGGCCAGGGCGTGCAGCGCCCCGCCCAGCACGTCGGCCAGGGCGCGGTTGACCATCTGGTGCTGCTTGACCCGATTGAGCCCCCGGAAGGCGGGCGAAACGATGCGCGCCTTGTAGTGGTCGCCGTCGCCGGCCAGGTCGGTCAGCACGATCTCGGCGTCCGGAAAGGCGTCGTGCAGGCGGGCTTCGAGGTCGGGGAAGGACATGGGCACGGCGGAAAACTCCGAATCTCTCGACCTTGGGTATGCCGGGGAAACCTTAAGAACGGGCATACGGGAAATGCCGGCCCGGGCTGGAACGTTGCTTTCATCCGCCGCGGTGTCCTTCGCCGTCATCCCGGCGCCGTGAAAAATGACGACGAGTTCATTGCGAAATCCGGCCGACGCAAGCCATGAAGGCCGGATCAGCAAGGGTCTCGCATGCGTCATCTCCTGGCTTCGGCCGCTCTCGCGCTCGTCTTCACGGCTTCCGCTCACGCCGCGCCCACGCCCGGCGCCCATGCCCTGGACGACGTCCGCATCCTGTCGGCCGACGACATGGAAGGGCGGGCCGTCGGCACGCCGGGCGGGGCCAAGGCGCGGGCCTACATCCTTAAGCGCTTCGGCCAGATCGGGCTGAGGCCCAAAGGCGCGCCGTTCGAACGCCCGTTCACCTTCAAGCCCAAGACCTTCGGCAAGGACGTCACCGGGGTGAACCTGGTGGCGCGGATCGAGGGCACGTCCAGTTCGGACAAGGTGCTGGTGGTCTCGGCCCACTACGACCACCTGGGGGTCCGCAAGGGACAGGTCTATAACGGGGCCGACGACAACGCCTCGGGGATCGCCGGCCTGCTGGCCGTGGCCGAGGCGTTCAAGGCCAAGCCGCCGCGCCACACCGTGCTGATCGTCGCCTTCGACGCCGAGGAAAGCGGGCTGAAGGGCGCCAAGGCCTTCGTCGCCGATCCGCCCGTACCGTTGGCGAACATCGGGCTGAACGTCAATTTCGACATGCTCAGCAAGAACGCCAAGAACCAACTTTATGTCAGCGGCGCCGGCCCGCAGCCGTATCTGAAGCCGGTGCTGGACGGGGTGGCCAGGACCGCGCCGGTCAAGCTGCTGCTGGGTCACGACACCGACGCCCAGGGCAAGGAGAACAACTGGACCCAGCAGTCCGATCAGGGACCGTTCGCCGTGGCCGGCGTGCCCTGGGTCTATTTCGGCGTGGAGGACCACCCCGAATACCACCAGCCCACCGACGACTTCGCCACCGTGCCCCAGGACTTCTTCAAGCACGCGGTGGCCACCGTGGTCACCGCGACCCGAGCGCTGGACGACGACCTGGACTCGATCGCCAAGTCCGCGGGACGGTAGGGTTCGGCTCAGCACATCCCTTTCTATCCGCTCATCCCGGCGTTCGCCCGGATGAGCGGAGTGAAAAATCAGCCCGCGCTTTCTTCCTCTTCCGCCTCTTCGTCGTCCTCTTCGAGACCGAACACCTCGTCGATGACCTCGACGATCTCCTCCAGGTCGTCGAGCGTGACCTTCAGCTTCAAGGTCTGCTCGTCGTCGCCGGTGACGGTCAGGAAGATCCCGTCGGCGGTTTCTTCGAGAATGAACTCGTCCAGGTTCGGAATGGCGGCCATGTCGGTCTCCTCGGTTGGCGGACAAGCGACTGGACACGGCGTTTGTTCCGGGCCGTCACGCGTCGTCACGCGATAGATAGTGTCGCGATGCGCCAATGTCGTGACGGCCCGGGTCGCCGTACCGCCTAGGCGGGAGCGCCGGCCCTGTAGCGCTCGGCGGGACGGTTGCGCGACAGGTTCGGCAGCAGCTTGGCCCGGGCCGCGTCGTAGGCGGCGAAGTCGACCGGATCGGGCAGGGACGGGATGGTGACCAGTTCGCCTTGACGGAAGCCGGCCAGGGCCGCGTCCACCAGGTCGTCGACCTCCATCAGCATGTTCGGGTCCAGCTTGTCCGCGCCGCCGCCGCCCGAACGGTCCCAGATCTCCGTGCGGGTCGCGCCCGGCAGCACGGCCTGGAGCTGGACGCCGGGGCTCAGTTGCTGGCGCAGAGCCTGGGTGAAATAGGTCACATAGGCCTTGGTCGCGCCGTAGACGACCGATTGGAGCTCGGGGGCCAGTCCGACCACGGACGAGATGTTGACGATCGCGCCGCGGTCGCGGGCCGCGAAGGCCTTGGCGGCGGCGTGGGCCAGGCGGGTCACCGAGACGACGTTCAGCTGGATCATGTTCTCGACCCGCTCGACGTCCTGCTCGGCGAACGACCCGGCCAGGGCCGCGCCGGCGTTGTTGATCAGGATGTCGATCGAAGCGTCGTCGGCCAGCCGGGCCTCGACCTTGGCCAGGTCGGTCCTGTCGGTCAGGTCGGCGGCGACGATGTCGATCTTGACGCCCGTGGCGGCCTTCAGCTTGGCGGCCAGGGCTTCCAGCCGCGCGGCGTCGCGGGCCACCAGCACCAGGTCGTGGCCGGCGCGGGCCAGGCGGTCGGCATAGGTCGCGCCGATGCCGGAGGAGGCGCCGGTGATCAGGGCCGCGCCGCGAAGGTCTTGCTTGCTCATCGTCTTCGTCCCGAAAGGGGTTGGCCAGGCCCCATGGCCTGGTCGTGAGGTTCAGATGGGAGGTAACTTTTGATTTGCAAGTGACTAACTTTCAATTCGCTAGTGATCGCCTATATGGAGGGCATGACCCAACGCGCCCTCGATGCTGGACAATGCCCCGTGGGCCGCACGCTGGAGCGCGTGGGCGACGCCTGGAGCCTGATGATCCTGCGGGACGCCCTGCAGGGCCTGTCGAAATTCGACCAATTCGAAAAGAGCCTGGGCGTGGCGCCGAACATCCTGGCCCGACG
Organism: Caulobacter sp. Root487D2Y; assembly: GCF_001427165.1. Lineage (NCBI taxonomy): Bacteria > Pseudomonadati > Pseudomonadota > Alphaproteobacteria > Caulobacterales > Caulobacteraceae > Caulobacter > Caulobacter sp. Root487D2Y. Next base: position 158,186 of record NZ_LMFD01000014.1, on the reverse strand, counting down.
GCTGGCCGCCCTGGTCGAGGCCGGCTTTCTGGAACGCCGGCCCTATCAGGAACGGCCCGTGCGCCACGAATACCTGCTGACCGACCTGGGGCGGGACTTCGCCCCGGTGCTGACGGCGCTGATGGCGTTCGGCAACCGCCACTTCGCGGTCGAGGGCGTCGCCAGCCAGATGGTCGACGCGACCACGGGCCTGCCGGCCGAGCCCGTGATGGTGGACCGCCGCACGGGCAAGCCGATGGACGATCCCGATTTCGTCTATGCCGCCGGTCCGGCGGCCGGCCCCGCGCTGCTGGCCCGCGTGGCCCAGGTCGCGCAGGGGCGGCGCCGCTAAAGGAGCGGACCACCTTCGATAGCGCGTGGTCAAGTTTCGGCTTTTGAGTGTAGATTTCCCGCAAGGGCCGCCGGACGTCGGGCCATCAGGGTGGGACGCATGGACATCAAGCTGAACTTCATCAACGATTCCAACGATGTGAACAACAGCGAGATCGTGATCTTCGCCAAGAACGCGGCCACGGACGTCCAGGAGACGGCGGTGGCCTGGCTGGTGATCCAGAACTGCGGCAAGGGCGACAACCACCCGTTCGTCTATCCGATGGCCACACAGGTCGGGGCCAGCGACAGCTGGGGCAACTACACACCCCTGTTGGACGCGGCCGACGGCCAGCAATTCTCAATGGTGCGCGACACATCGGGTGATGTGCTGAAATACAGCGGGCAGGCCGCCAGCGCGAGGGAGATCGAGGTGCTCAACGCCCTGCAACAGGGCGCGATCAACGCCGGAATCTACAAGAGCGGCAAGCTCTATGCCCAGGCGACCAGCATCGCGCCTCAGCAGAAGGCGGTGTTCCAGTTCAAGCCGACGATCTGGATCGGGGTGGCGTCGCAGGTGGTCCAAGGCGAGGTGATGAACTCGGCCATCGTCTCGTCGATCAACACCGAACTGTCGCTGCTCGGCATCGCCAGCGCCGACATCGTGATGACCGGCGGCGGCTCCGGCCCGAACGCGACGCCGTTCATGTTCACCCTGGCGAATGTCGAGTACGCCTGAGCGCCTGGCGACCCCAAGGCTCTGGAGGGAGCGATGATCCTGACCTGGCTATGGAAGATGTTTCAGTGGTTTCGGCAGAGCCGCGAGGCGTCGGTTCTCGAGGCGCCGGAAGGCCAGCCCGCGCTGGGCGAGGCGCGGGCCGATTTCATCAACGACTCCAACGACAAGAATAACGCTCATGTCGTGATCTTCGAGGGCGACGAGGCCGCGACGGCTCCGACGAAATAGGTGCGGCCTAGTCGACGCAGATCGCGCCCGTCGTCTTGCCGCCCACGATCTTGGCGTAGCAGCCGAACTGGACGTTGGTCTTCTGGCACTGGCCGGTCGTGGCGCCCTGGGCCTCCAGGTTGCCCTCGGCGATGCAGGCGCCCTGGCAGTCGGCCTTGTCCGAGCAGGTCTTGCCGGCGTCGGCATAGGGCACGACGCAGGTCGGGCGCTGCAGGCGGCCGACGGGCTGCATGGAGCCGCCGCGCGCGGCGCAGGAGGCGTCGGCGCTCTGGGCGGCCGGTCGCGGCGCCGGCGCGGGCGCGCAGGCGGCCAGCAGCGACAGGGCGAGGCTCGTGGTGGCGATGATCGAGATCGTGCGCATGGAGGTCCTCTATGGATCCTATCGGCATTCAAGTCGGGCGCCGGGTCCTCGTCCTTCGACAAGCTCGGGATGAGGACCAAGCGCGGGCGGCGGCGGTGGAAGTCTCTTAGGCGACCGCGCCCATGAAGCTCGGCAGCCAGGCCTCGTGGGCCGTGCGCAGGGCTTCCAGCGGGATGTTGAACAGACCGGTCGAGGCGAAGGCCTCGCCGCCCGCCACGCCGGCCACGATGGCGTGGACGCCGGCGTCCTTGGCCGCCGCCAGAACCGCGTCCGGATCGGGCGTGGCGACCAGGTAGCGGGCCTGGTCCTCGCCGAACAGGTAGGGGTGGGCGTGGGTTTGGCTGGTGGCGTTCAGGGTGACGCCGACCTTGCTGGCCAGGGCGATGTCGGCCGCGGCGATCAGCAGGCCGCCGTCCGACAGGTCGTGCAGGCCGGCGACCAGGCCGGTCGGGATCAGGCCGCGCACGAAGTCGCCGTTCTTGCGCTCCATGCCCAGGTCGACCGGCGGCGGGGCGCCGTCCTCGCGGCCCAGGATCTCGCGCAGATAGATCGAGGCGCCCAGCTCGCCATGGGTCTCTCCGATCAGCACCAGGGTGTCGCCCTCGGCCACGTTGCCGAAGCCCATGCGCAGGTCGTAGTCGTCGATCAGGCCGACCGCCCCGACCGTCGGGGTCGGCGGAATGGCGACGCCGTTGGTCTCGTTGTAGAGGCTGACGTTTCCGCTCACGACCGGGAAGTCCAACGCCCGGCAGGCCTCGGCCATGCCGTCGGTGGCGCGGACGATCTGGCCCATGGTCTCGGGCTTTTCGGGGCTGCCGAAGTTGAGGTTGTCGGTGATGGCGATCGGCGTCGAACCGGCGGCCGTCAGGTTGCGCCAGGCCTCGGCCACGGCCTGCTTGCCGCCCTCGTAGGGGTCGTTCTGGACATAGCGCGGGGTGACGTCGCTGGTCACGGCGATGGCCTTGCCCTTGCCGTGGATGCGCACGATGCCGGCGTCGCAGCCGGTGGCGCTGTCTTCCAGGGTGTCGGCCATCACGTGGCGGTCGTACTGCTCCCACAGCCAGCGCTTGGAGGCCATGTCGGGGCTGCCGACCACCTTCAGCACGGCGGCGTTCCAGTCGGCGGGGCCGGCGATCTTGCCCGGATCGAGGCGCGGATGCAGCGTCGGCTGGACCCAGGGGCGGTCATACAGCGGCGCGTCGTCGAACAGCGGGGCCAGGGGCACGTCGCAGACGATCTGGCCGTGGTGCTTGAGCACCAGGTGGCCGGTGTCGGTGGTGTGGCCGATGACGGCGGCGTCCAGGCCCCACTTCTCGAAGATGGCGTGGCCTTCGTGCTCGCGGCCGGGCTTGAGGACCGCCAGCATGCGCTCCTGGCTTTCCGAGAGCATCATCTCGTAGGCGCTCATGCCCTCTTCGCGCTGGGGCACCATGTCCATGTTCAGCTCGATGCCGACCCCGCCCTTGCCGGCCATCTCGACCGACGAGGACGTCAGGCCCGCGGCGCCCATGTCCTGGATGGCGGCGACGGCGCCGGTGGCCATCAGTTCGAGCGTGGCCTCGATCAGCAGCTTCTCGGCGAAGGGGTCGCCGACCTGGACGGTGGGACGCTTCTCGTCGCTGTCCTGGTCGAACTCGGCGCTGGCCATGGTGGCGCCGTGGATGCCGTCGCGGCCGGTCTTCGAGCCGAAATAGACCACGGCCAGGCCCGCGCCCGGAGCGGCGGAGTAGAAGATCTTGTCGGCTTCGGCGTGGCCCACGCACATGGCGTTGACCAGGATGTTGCCGTTATAGCCCTTGTGGAAGTTGGTCTCGCCCGCGACCGTGGGGACGCCCACGCAGTTGCCGTAGCCGGCGATGCCGGCCACCACGCCGTCGACCAGGCGCTTGGTCTTGGGGTGGTCGGGCTCGCCGAAGCGCAGGGCGTTCAACAGGGCGATCGGCCGCGCGCCCATCGTGAACACGTCGCGCATGATGCCGCCCACGCCCGTCGCCGCGCCCTGATAGGGCTCGATGTAGGAGGGGTGGTTGTGGCTCTCCATCTTGAAGATGATCGCGTCGCCGTCGCCGATGTCGATCACGCCGGCGTTCTCGCCCGGACCGCAGATCACGCGCGGGCCGGTGATCGGGAACTTCTTCAGCTGGTTCTTGGACGACTTGTACGAGCAGTGCTCGGACCACATCACCGAGAACACCCCCAGCTCGACCAGATTGGGCTCGCGGCCCAGGCGGTCGAGGACGACGCCGTACTCCTCCGCGTTGAGGCCAAATTCACGGGCCGTGTCGGCCATGGACTTCGTGGGGGAGGGCGAGGTGCTCATGGGCGGGCCTTCTAGCGCGGCCAGGGGGATTCCGCTAGATTTCCCGCCCAAGGCTTTGTCTAAAATGACCGCTTCCCCGTCGCCTTGAAGCGAGCCGCCCCATGATCTCCCGCCGCCATCTGCTGGCGCTCGCCGCCGCCCTGCCGCTGACCGCCGCCGGGGCCGCGCCCGTTCGCGTGCGGATAGTCACCGATCTCGGGCCGATCGTCATCGAGCTTTGTCCGGACAAGGCGCCGATCACTGTGGCCAACTTCCTGGCCTATGCCGACCAGCATCTGCTGGACGGCGGGACCTTCTATCGGACCGTCTCGCCGAAGAACGACAACAACCCCGCCACCATCTCCGTCATCCAGGGCGGGCTGAACCGCGACGACAGTCCGCTGCCGGCCATCGTCCACGAGACCACCAAGGTCACGGGCCTGCGGCACACCGACGGGGTGATCTCGATGGCGCGGGGCGCGCCGGGCACGGCGGGTTCGGAGTTCTTCATCTGCATCGGCGACAACCCGGCCCTGGATTTCGGCGGCGCCCGCAACAAGGACGGCCAGGGCTTCGCGGCGTTCGGCAGGGTGGTCGAGGGCATGGACGTGGTCCGAAAGATCCACGACGCCCCCACCGTCAGCAAGGCCGACGACCCCTATATGAAGGGTCAGATTATCGAAAATCCGGTGAAGATTCAAAAGCTAAGCCGGAACTAAGGCAGCTTGGCGCTAGGAACGGGGACGGTCCCTGGCCGTTTTCTTGTCCGTGCGCGATCGGCGCGCTGTCCAAGGAGAAAGCCATGGGTGACGACAAGAAGACCCGCAATCCGCAACAGCAGCAGAACGACCCGCAGCGACAGTCCCCGGGTCAGCAGCACCAGCAAGGCGACCGCGATCGCCAGAAGGAACAAGGCCGCGATCCGGGCGGCCAGGCCAATCCGGATCAGCAGCGGCGCGACCGCTGACGCAAAACGCTCCGTGAATGTGAAGGAGGGGCCGGAGGCGTAAGCCTCCGGCCTCTTTTCGTGCGGCGAATACCTGCCCCCTACGGGTCGCTTCGCGACCGTCTTCCCCCACAGGGGGAAGAGGAAGGCGCGCGTCCTCCGCCCCCTATGGGGGCGGACAGACCGCGCAGCGGTCAGGTGGGGGCAAGTGCGTGCGCTACTGAACCACCGGCAGCTCGATGAAGCTGGCCGTGTCGCCCGCGTGATAGACCCGCTGCGTCGCCTTCACGTAGTCCGCCGGCTTGGCGAAGAAGATGTTGGGCACGAAGGTCTGCGGGTTGCGGTCGTAGAGCGGGAACCAGCTGGACTGCACCTGCACCATGATCCGGTGGCCCGGCTGGAACGTGTAGTTCGCGGTCGGCAGGATGAACTGGTACTTCAGCGGCGCATTGGCCTTCAGCGCCTTGGGAGCGCTGAAGCTCTCGCGATAGCGGCCGCGGAAGATGTCCATGCCCACGGCCAGCTGGTAGCCGCCCAGCTCGGGCTGGCTGGGGACCTCGTCGGGGAAGACGTCGATCAGCTTGACCACCCAGTCGCTGTCGCTGCCGCTGGTCGAGGCCGTCAGATTGACCTTCGGCACGCCGGCGATCTTCAGCGGCGCGGTCAGGGGCTCGGACACGTAGGACAGCACGTCGGTGCGGTCGGCCACCGCGCGCTGGTCGGTCAGCAGCCAGGGGGTCCACTTGTCGCGGTCGCCGAACTTCATCGGCCGTGGGATGTACGGCACCGGCTTGGCCGGATCGGAGACGTATTCGTCATAGGCCGCCGCGCCCTTGGCCGGGGCGGGGGCGCTGAACGACAGGCCGCCCTTCTCGGTCAGGTACAGCGGCTTGTTTCCGCCTTGCGGCCAGGACTTGTAGCGATCCCAGTGGTTCTGGCCCGGATCGTAGATCAGCACCGGCGGGGTGTCGGCCTTGGGGGCTCCGTCCTTCAGGTACTGGTTGAAGAACGGCAGCAGCACGTCGCGGCGGAACTGCAGGGCGGTGTCTCCGTCCCACTTGAAGGCGCCCAGGCTGGAGCCGTCGTAATTGACCTGGCTGTGACGCCAGGGGCCCAGCACCAGGTAGCTCTTGTCGTTGGCCGTGTCCTTGGGCTCGGTGGCCGCGTAGGCGTGCACCGCGCCCCACATGTCCTCCTGGTCCCACAGGCCCTGGATCCACATGGTCGGCACCTTGAGCGGCTGCTCGGCCATGGTCTTGTCCAGCGCCTGCTGGCTCCAGAACGGCGTGTAGGCGGCATTCTCGGTCATCTTCTTCCACCAGGGCAACTGGTCGATGCCGTTGGCCTTGGCGTAGTCGCCGGCCGAACCGGCGCGGCGGAAGTTCTCGTAGTCGTCGGGGCTCGGGCGCGCGACGCTGTCGCCGGCCCCGCGCTTGGTGGTCTGGCCGGTGAAATAGTCGAAGTTCACTTGCCGGAACGCGCCGAAGTGGAACCAGTCGTCGCCCATCCAGCCGTCGACCATCGGGCTCATCGGCGCGGCCACCTTCAGGGCCGGGTGCGGATTCACCAGCGCCATCACCACCGTGAAGCCCTCGTAGGACGAGCCCAGCATGCCGACCTTGCCGTTGCTCTCGGGCACGTTCTTGGTCAGCCATTCGATGGTGTCGTAGGCGTCGGTGGCGTGGTCGACCTCGCTGTTGTTCAGCGGCCCCTTCAGCGGGCGGGTCATCACATAGTCGCCTTCCGAGCCGTACTTGCCGCGGATGTCCTGGAACACGCGGATATAGCCGTCCTTGACGAACACCTCGTCGCCCTGGGCCAGGGTGGCCAACATGGACGGGCTGTCGTTGCGGGCGGCGCGCTTGGCGGCGTTGTAGGGCGTGCGGGTGAAGAGGATAGGAGCGTTCTTGGCGCCCTTGGGGACCACGATCACGGTGTAGAGCTTGGTTCCGTCGCGCATGGGCACCATGACCACGCGCTTGTCGTAGTCATAGCCGGCCTTGGACGCGACGTACTTGCCGTCGATGTCCGGCGTCAGGGCGGGCGTCTGGGCGTGAACCGTGGTGGCGAAGGCGGTGAGGGCGGCGGCGGCCAGCAGGCCGGCGCGGAGGGTGGACGCAAGACTCATGGAAAAGCTCCCCAATGGTGCGGCCACCTTAGGAGCGGTTTTTGGCGGGCGCTATAACATAACAGCGTTCAGAGGCTTCTAGCGCGCGTAGACGCCGTCGAAGCTCACCGAAGCGCCACCGCAGCTTCCGCTGTCGGCGACGACCATGTGCCTGCCGACCCGACGCATGCGGACGTCGCAGAAGGGCTCGGTGCCTTCGGGGTCGGCATATTCGGCGTTGACGCCCTTGACCTCCAGCAGGCCGTCGAACGCGCCTGAATGCTGCGAGACGGGGCCGGACCAGGTGGCGTCGCCGGCGGCCCGCAGGCCCTTCTTGGTGCGCTTGATCGTGATCTGGTTGTCGCCGAAGCGCCAATCGCCGAGCCAGTCGCCCTCGCCGGACGGGGCGACGGCGGACTTGACCAGGTCGGCCTTCTTCAGCCAGCCCACGGTGTGGCGATCGCCGCGCCCGTACCAGGCGCAGGCCCAGCCGTTCTCGACCTTGCTGACCAGCACCTCGTCCTGAACGACGAGATAGCTCTTCAGCCGGCAGCTCGGCGCGTCGGGGCAACCCTCGCCGTTATTGTGGAAGTAGGTCCGCCCTTGGCCGGGTGGCGAGACGTTGTAGACCGCCACGCCGTCCTGGGCGAAGGAGACGAAATCGCCGTAGCCGCAACGGTTGTCGGCGGCCTGGGCGACGGCGGCCGCCATCAGTCCGGCGACGAGAGAGGCTGCGGTGATCGAAAAACGACGCATCGGAACCCCCGTTTCTTGTCGTCGTCAGGCGCTGGCGAAAATGCTTCGGAACAGGATCGCGCCGTCCTCCGAGCCCAGGTCCGGGTCGAACGAGCGGTCGGGGTGGGGCATCAGGCCCAGGATATTGCCCTTGGCGTTCATGATGCCGGCGATGTCGCGGGCCGAGCCGTTGGGATTGTCCTGGTAGCGGAACACCACCTGGCCTTCGCCCTCGATGCGGTCGAGGGTCTGTTCGTCGGCGAAGAAGTTGCCCTCGCCGTTGCCGACCGTCATCACGGCCGAGCGCTGCTCGCCGAAGCTGGCGGTGAAGCGGGTCTGGCTATTGACCACGTCCAGGGTCACCGGCTTGCAGATGTACTTGAGCTTCTCGTTGCGCAGCAGGGCGCCGGGCAGCAGGCCCGCCTCGCACAGCACCTGGAAACCGTTGCAGATGCCCACGATCGCGACGCCGTCGTCAGCGGCCTTGATGACTTCGCGCATCACCGGGCTCTGGGCGGCCATGGCCCCGCACCGCAGATAGTCGCCGTACGAGAAGCCGCCGGGCAGGACGATCAGGTCCAGGTCGTCCGGCAGGGCCGTCTCCTGGTGCCAGACCATCTCGACGCGGGCTCCAGCGGAGCGCTCGATGGCGACCTTGCAGTCACGATCGCAATTGGAACCGGGGAAGACGACGACGGCGGCTTTCATGGCGCGGGCCTGTAGCACCGTTCGCGGGGATTGTCAGCGGCGCTTCGTCCTAAACTCCAGCCAGCCCCCGCACCTCCGCCAACGCCAGGTCCACCTCGGCCGGCGAGTTCATCAGGCTGGGCGTCAGCCGCACGTGCTGGATGGCGTAGGGCGCGGCCGAGGCGACGATCCGGCGGCGGCGCAGGGCGGCCACCGCCGAGTCGGTCGACAGGCCGTGGACGTCGAACGAGACGATGCCGGCCGACAGTCGCGGATCGCGCGGCGTGACCAGCCGCACGTGCGGCATCAACGCCAGCCCGGCCTTCAGCTGGTTGGCCAGCTCGGTGGTGCGGGCCGCCACCTGGGCCTTGCCGATCTTCTCGTGGAACTCGATCGCGGCCGGAATCGACCACAGGTGCTCGAAGGCCTTGAAGCCGCCGGGCGACATCAGCGGGCCGTCGGTGTTCTCCAGCAGCGGCGCGTTGTTGATCCAGGCGCTCCAGGCGGCGCTGTCGACATAGGTCGGAATGGTCGGCCGCAGCCTCTGCCAGCCGCGGGCGTTGGCGGCGATGACCCCGGTGCCGCGCGGCCCGAACAGCCACTTGTGACAGCCGGCGAAGAAGATGTCGCAACCCAGGCCGGCCAGGGTGAAGTCCTGATTGCCGAAGCCGTGAACCCCGTCGACGATCAGCAGGATCTGCTCCGTCGGCTGACGAGCGGCGTTGATCGGCGCCAGGGCCGCGGCGATGGCCGGCAGGGGGATCTTCAGCCCGGTGCTCGAGTGCACCCAGGTCAGGGCCAGGGCGCGTGTCCGGGGCGTGATGGCCGTCATCAGCCGGCCGACCATCTGCGGCTCCGACACCGTCTCGATGCTGTCGAACAGGTCGATGCGCCGCACGATCGTGCCGTTGCGCAAGGCGGCGCGGCGCAGGCTCTCGTGGGTGATGTAGTAGTCCTGGTTGGTGGTGATGATCTCGTCGCCGGGCAGCAGCTTCAGCCCGCTATAGATCAGGCCCGCGCCCATGGTGGTGCTGTCGGTCAGGGCGACCTGGTCGCTCTCGAGCGCCAGATACCGGCCGGCGGCGGCGCGGCTGTAGCTCTGCAGGCGTCGGTTGTTGTCTTCCAGATAGGTCACCGGCCGCCAGTCGAGTTCGCGGCGGAACTGGTCGATCGCCTTGCGCACCGGCAGAGGGTGGGTGGCGATCAGCATGGCGCTCATGTTGACCTGGTCGGGGGCGGTCTCGAACTGGGCCTTCACGGCGGCCCAGTCGACCGGAGGCAGTGGCGCGCCGGACGCGACGGGCGCGGCGGCGGGTCCGGGATAGGCGGACGGCGGCGCGGGCTTGGGATAGGAGGTCGGTGGCGTGGGTTTCGGATACGAGGTCGGCGACCTGGGCCCGGGATACGAGCCCGGCGGTATCTTGGGCGGCGTGGTTGCTGGAGAAACAGCCTGCCGCGCCAGGGCCGACCCCGCGGCCATCGCCAAGCCGGATCCCAAGAGGAAGTCCCTGCGGCCTACGCTCATCACACTGTCCCAGCCTACCTGCTGAGACAACGCCGCCCGAAGGAGAAGCGTTCAGACGCGCGGGAAGCCGGCTAGGCGCACTCGTCCAGCACCGGCTCCACGCTCGCCTGGTCCGGAGCCGGGAAGGGAACCTTGAACGTGAAGGCCTCTGGCGTCGGGCCGTTGGCCTCGAGCAGGGCCAGCTTGGCCTTGGCTTCCTCGATGGTCGGCCGGCGGCCGGCGGGCACCCACCACAGGACCATGTAGAGGTCAATGTGCTCGAACCACTCGCGGCGGCGGCGCATGATCGCCACGTGGTCGCTGCGATAGACATAGGCGCCGAGCGAGGGGATGTCGGTCCAGACCGACATGTTCATCGCCATCAGCGGGTCGTCGTAGGGCTTGATGTCGGTGGCGTTGTCGCCCTCGCCGGTCAGCCGCCAGACGAAGCCAGGCGAGGCCTCGGCCAGGGCGTTGATGGGGTCGAGGTTGTCGACGAAGTCCTTGATCATCGGATGATCGACCGGCGCGCGCAGGCGCCCGAAATTGACCTGGGCCAGTTCGAACTTCGCGCTCATGGAATCCCTCCGCCGGTTTCATCGAACATGGGGCGGCGAAGCTTGGAGGGAAGGCCCAGGCAAAGAAAAAGCGCCGCTCCAGGGGAGGGCGCTCGATCGTGACGCGGTTGGGGACATGCGCATGCGCATGTCCCCAGGCGTCGCCCTAGGCGATCTCGACGCGGTAGCTTTCGATGACCGCGTTGGCCAGCAGCTTGTCGCACATGGCCTTGACCTCGGCTTCGGCCTTGGCGGCGTCGGTCTGCGTCAGGTCGAACTCGATGGTCCGGCCGACCCGCACGCCCGACACGTCGGACCAGCCCAGGCCGTGCAGGGCGGCTTCGACGGCCTTGCCCTGAACGTCCAGGACGCCGGGCTTGAGGAACACTTGAACCTTGGCTTTCATGATCTTCCCGACTAGTGCACGCCGCCTTGGATGACGGTGGGCATTTCCTTCATGATGCCGAGGCGGCGGGCCACCTCGGTGTAGCTTTCGATGACATTGCCCAGATCGCGGCGGAACCGGTCCTTGTCCATCTTCTCGTTGGTGGCCGAGTCCCACAGGCGGCAGCTGTCGGGGCTGATCTCGTCGGCCAGGATCACGCGGCTGAAGTCACCTTCATAGACGCGGCCGAACTCGATCTTGAAGTCCACCAGGGTGATGCCGACGCCGCTGAACAGGCCCGACAGGTAGTCGTTCACCCGCAGGGCCATGGCCATCATGTCGTCGATCTCCTGGGTGGCGGCCCAGTTGAACGCGGTGATGTGCTCCTCGGAGACCATCGGGTCGCCCAGCTTGTCGTCCTTGTAGTAGAACTCGATGATCGAGCGCGGCAGCGGGGTGCCTTCGGCCAGGCCCAGGCGCGTGGCGATCGAGCCGGCGGCGATGTTGCGCACCACCACTTCGAGCGGGATGATCTCGACTTCCTTGATCAGTTGCTCGCGCAGGCTCAGGCGGCGGATGAAGTGGTTCTGCACGCCGATGCCGTTCAGACGAGTCATGATGTACTCGCTGATCCGGTTGTTGATCACGCCCTTGCCCTCGAGAACCGCCTTTTTCTGGGCGTTGAAGGCGGTGGCGTCGTCCTTGAAGTACTGGATGAGGGTGCCCGGCTCGGGTCCCTCGTACAGGATCTTGGCCTTGCCTTCGTAGATCTTCTTGCGGCGGGTGGTCATGGCTCTCGTCGAGGCCCTTCATGGTTGCGGGCGCGCCCTTCCCGGAATAATCCGGAGAAACGAAAAGCGCGCGCGGCGGATAGCTGCGCGCGGCGTTCGACTCAAGGCCGCTCACGAAAAATGTCGTCGCGAAACTAGCTGAACGCGGCCCTTGGCGCAAACAGCCCTAGTCTCGGCGGCGGGATTGTGAGCGGGATTGTGAACGTATCTGGGGCAATGCGGCGTTGCTTCCGATTGCCGGGCGGCTCGCCACGGGATATGCAGCCGGCTCAGAGACTATTGGGGCTTTCATGACCACCTTCGACGAACGCGAACAGGGTTTCGAACGCAAGTTCGCGCTGGAGCAGGAACAAGAGTTCAAGGCGACCGCCCGTCGCAACCGCCTGCTGGGCGAATGGGCGGCCGGCCTGATGGGCCTGACGACCATCGAGGAATACGCCCGCGCCGTGGTGAAGTCCGACTTCGAGCAGCCCGGCGACGAGGATGTGCTGCGCAAGGTCGCCGGCGACCTGAAGGGCTCGGGCGTCAGTGTCAGCGAGGGCGAGGTCCGCCGGAAGATGGACGAACTGCTGGCCCTGGCCCGCGGTCAGATCGCCGCCGGCGAGTAGGCTTTCGCGTTTGCGATGCTGAAAGGGCCGCCCCTCGGGGCGGCCCTTTGCGTGTCACCACACCCGCGAGCGATCCTCGGGCTTCAGGTAATAGGTGTCGCCCGGCTTGACCCCGAAGGCGGCGTACCAGGCGTCGACGTTGCGGGTGGGGCCCACCACGCGGAACGACGACGGCGAATGCGGGTCGGACGCCATCTGCTGCTTGAGCGAGTCGGGGCGGGTCTTGTCCTGCCAGGCCTGGGCGAAGGCCAGGAACAGGCGCTGGTCGCCGGTCAGTCCGCCGATCACCGGGGCGGGCTTGCCGTCCAGCGAGGCGTGGTAGGCGTCCAGGGCCACCTGCAGGCCGGCCAGGTCGGCGATGTTCTCGCCCATGGTCAGCTTGCCGTTGATCTTGCTGCCAGGCACGGGCTCGTAGGTGTCGTACTGCTTGCCCAGCACGTCGGCCTGGGCGTCGAAGCGCTTGGCGTCCTCGGCGGTCCACCAGTCGCGCAGCTTGCCGGTGGCGTCGATCTTGCGGCCCTGGTCGTCGAAGCCGTGGCTGATCTCGTGGCCGATCACCGCGCCGATCGCGCCGTAGTTCACCGCCGGATCGGCCGCCGGGTCGAAATAGGGGGCCTGCAGGATGCCGGCCGGGAAGACGATCTTGTTCTCCAGCCCGCCGTTGTAGGCGTTCACCGTCTGCGGGGTCATGCCCCACTTGGCGTGATCGACCGGCTTGCCCAGGTCGCTCAGGGTGTAGGCCCACTCGAACCGCCGGCTGGCCGCGACGTTGCCGTAGAGGTCGTTCACGTCCAGCTTCAGGCCCGAATAGTCGCGCCACTTGTCCGGATAGCCGACCATCACCTGCATCTTGGACAGCTTGGTCAGGGCCTCGGTCTTGGTGGCTGGGCTCATCCACGGCGCCTGCTGGATCCGCGCCGCCATGGCCGTCTTCAGATTGGCGATCAGCTCGACCATCTGGGCCTTGGAGCTGGGCGGGAAGTACTTGGCGACATAGGTCTGGCCGACCACCTCGCCCAGGCTGCCGTCGACCAGTTGCACGCCGCGCTTCCAGCGGGGCCGCAGGGTGGCCTGGCCGGTCAGGACCTTGATGTACTCGAAGCGGCTGTCGACGAAGCGCTTGGAAAGGTAGGGCGAGGTCTCGGACACGACGTTGGCGGTTTGCCAGGCCTTGAGGGTCTCCAGCGGGGTCTCGGCGTAGATCTTGGCGATGTCGCGCACGGCGGTCTTCTCGCCCAGCACCACCTTGGTCAGACCCGGCATGTCGGCGGCGGTCAGATAGCCGGACCAGGGGAACGGCGCGTAGGCGTCCAGCTCGGCGGCGGTGACGGGGTTGTAGACCTTGTCGATGTCGCGACGCTCGGCGACTTCCCAGCTGACCTTCGCGATCCTGGTCTCGAAGGCCAGGACGTCGGCGGCCGACTTGGCCGGGTCCGGATAGCCGGCCATCTTCAGGGCCCGCTCGACAAAGGCCGTATAGGCCGCCAGCTGCGGCTTGAAGCCGTCGGTCAGGTAGTAGTCGCGGTCGGGCAGGCCCAGGCCGGCCTGGCCGATATAGAGGGTGTTGATCTCGGGGTTCTTGGCGTCCGGAGCGATGTCCAGCGAGAAGACGCCGCTGCCGAACCCGCCTTGGGCGGCGCCCATGGCGGCGGCGAACTCGGCCTTGGTCTTGATCGCGGCGATCTTGGCCAGATCAGCCTTCAGGGGCTTGTCGTCGACCGCCTCGACCTTGGCCTCGTCGACGAAGCTCTTGTACAGGGCGCCGATCTGGGTCGAGGGCTCGGCCGTCTCGATCAGGGTGCGCAGCTGGTCCTGCGAGCGGTTGTAGACGTCGTAGCCGACGCCGGCCGAGCCCTGGTCGTCGGGGATCTTGGTGCGCGCCGCCCAGGCGCCGTTGGCGTACTTGTCGAAATCGGAGCCCGGCGAGACCGACTTGTCGCCGGCGGTCAGATCGACGCCCCAGTCGCCGTACATCGGTTTGCCCACAGGGGGCTTGCTAGGAGGATCGGCGGCGACGGCGGCGGTGGACATCGCGAACGCCGAGACGGCGGCCAGCAGGATCGTGCGCATTGGAACAAGGTCTCCCCTTAGAGCCGGGGATGCTGCCCTAGTTGTGAGGCGGGCGCAGATGAAAATCCTGTAATGTGGCGGAGCTTTGGGCGTTCGCCTTCAGGCGAGCCACTCGCTGATCGCCCGCCAGGCTTCCGCCTTCTGCTCGAACGACCGCGCCGCGTGGGCCGGACTGGACGACGGCAGGGCCAGGGTCGCGACGCGGCCGCCGATCAGCCGTCCGCCCAGCCTGGCCGCCGTCCCGCCGTTGAAGGCCACGGCGCGCAAGGCTGGCAGGGCGTCGATCAGGGCGACCAGATCGTTGGCGGCCGGGTCGCGGATGGCGGCGTCCAGGCTGCCGGGCCGGTCGGCCTCGGCGATCACGTCCCATAGGCCCACGCCGCGCGAGAGCAGGGCGGCCAGGCGGTCTTCATAGGGCAGGGGCACGAGGGGCGTGTCCACCACGCCCTCCATCAGCCGCCAGAAGGCGTTGCGCGGATTGCCGTAATACTGGGCGAGCGCCAGCGAGGCCTCGCCCGGCAGGCTGCCCAGGATCAGGACGCGCGTGTTCGCGTCGACGACCGCCGGGAAGCCCGCCTTGCGGGTCATTGGGCGGTTAGCCCTGCTCGCCGAACACGCGCTTGAAGATCACGTCGACGTTCTTGGTGTGGTAGCCGTAGTCGAACAACTCCTCGAGCTCGGCGTCGCTCAGGGCCTTGGAGACCACCGGGTCGGCCTTCAGGAAGTCGATGAACCGGCCTTCGCCGCGCCACACCTTCATCGAATTGCCCTGCACGGCCGCATAGGCGTCCTCGCGGCTGACGTTCTTGTGGGTCAGGGCCAGCATCACCCGCTGCGAGAACACCAGGCCGCCCAGCTTGTCCAGGTTCTTGGCCATGTTGTCGGGATAGATGTTGAAGCGCTCGATTACGCCCGCCAGGCGGCGCAGGGCGAAGTCTAGGTGGATGGTGGCGTCCGGCCCGATGCCGCGCTCGACCGACGAGTGGCTGATGTCGCGCTCGTGCCAGAGGGCGACGTTCTCCATCGCCGGGGTCACGGCCGAGCGCACCAGCCGGGCCAGGCCCGTCAGGTTCTCGGTCAGGATCGGGTTGCGCTTGTGGGGCATGGCCGAGCTGCCCTTCTGGCCCGGATCGAACGGCTCCTCGGCCTCCAGCACCTCGGTGCGCTGCAGGTGGCGGATCTCGGTGGCCAGGCGCTCGACCGACGAGGCGACCACGCCCAGGGCGGCGAAATAGGCCGCGTGGCGGTCGCGCGGGATCACCTGGGTGGAGACCGGCTCGACAGCCAAGCCCATCTTGTCGGCCACGTGCTGTTCGACCCGCGGATCGACATTGGCGAAGGTGCCCACCGCGCCGGAGATCGCGCAGGTGGCGATCTCGAACTTGGCCATCGCCAGGCGCTCCTTGGCGCGCTGGAACTCGGCGTAGTAGCCGGCCAGTTTCAGGCCGAAGGTGATCGGCTCGGCGTGGATGCCGTGGCTGCGGCCGACGCAGACCGTCATCTTGTGTTCCAGGGCCCGGCGCTTCAGGGCGGCCAGGATCAGGTCGACGTCTTCCAGCAGCAGGTCGGTGGCCTTGGAGAGCTGCACGGCGAAGCAGGTGTCCAGCACGTCGCTGCTGGTCATGCCCTGGTGCAGGAAGCGGGCCTCGGGGCCGACGATCTCGGCCACGTGGGTCAGGAAGGCGATGACGTCGTGCTTGGTGACGCGCTCGATCTCGTCGATGCGGTCGCTGTCCCAGACCGCGTCGCGGCCCTTTTCCCAGATCGTCTCGGCGGCCAGCTTGGGGATGACCCCCAGCTCGGCCATGGCGTCGGCGGCGTGAGCCTCGATCTCGAACCAGATCTTGTACTTGGTCTGGCTGGACCAGATGGCGGCGGCTTCGGGGCGGGAATAGCGGGTGATCATGAGGCGGGCGTTTGGTCCCGTCCGTCGGGTGAGTCAAGGGAAGGGGATTATTACTTGGAAGATCCTCCCCCTGTGGGGGAGGTGTCGGCGAAGCCGACGGAGGGGGAGTTTGCCGAGGTGGGTCCGCTCCCCCCACCGGCGCTTCTGCGCCCCCTCCCCCACAGGGGGAGGGTCTTTGACGGCTCAGGCCTGGGCCACCGCCCGTTCCCGCATGTGCTTGACCATGCCGATCGCCGCCAGGGCGTAATGCAGGGCGGCCCAAGCGTAGAAGCACAGGGAGACGATGATGCCCTGTTGGGTGGCTCGGGCCATGGCGCCGTGGCAGGCCTTGGCGAGATCGACGGGCGAGCCCTTGGGGGCCAGGCCGCCGGGGCACTGGGCGTTGAAGCTGGCCGCGCCGGGGTCGGCGAACGAGCCGCCCAGGGCGTGGAAGATCGTGGAGGCTTCGGGATGGTTGAAGTGGAACCGCGCCAGATGGTCGATCAGCCAGCCGGTGAACACCGGCCCGCCGCCCAGGGCGATCAAGTTCAGGAAGAAGAACAGCAGGGCGGTGGCCGTGGCCCGGCGGCGCGGCTCGACCGAGTTCTGAACCACGGCGAAGGTTGGGGCCAGATAGGTGTAGTGGAAGATGCCCGGGACCAGCAGGATCAGGGCGGTGGTCTGCCAGTTGGTCTGCAGATAGGCCGCGACATAGATCGGGGTGGCGATCAGCAGACCGATGGCAGGCACCAGGGCGTACCACTTGGCGCTGCGCTTGCCCGACCAGTCGGTCAGGAAGCCGCCGACCAGGGTGCCGATCCCGGCCGAGAAGCCGCCGATCAGCCCGACGATCAGGCCCACCTGGGCCAGGCCCAGCCCATAGGTGCGGACGAAATAGGGCGGCACGAACGCGCCCGAGCCGTAAGAGCCGAACGAGGCGATGGTCACGCCCAGCATCATGTGCAGGACGGGCCACTTGCCGAACAGCACGGCCATGACCGCGCCCAGCTCCTTGAACTCGTTGGCCAGCGAGAAGGGCGGCTTGGGCGGCTCGACGACCACGTCCTCGGCTTCCAGGGGCCGTTCCTTGAGCTCCGAATGGCCGCGCGGCGGTTCCTTGACGATCAGCTTGACCAGCACCGCCAGGATGATCCCCGGCAGGCCGACGATCACGAAGGCCACGCGCCAGCTGAACTCCTGGGCCAGCCAGCCGCCGGCCACCGCGCCGAACATCGTGCCCAGCGGAATGCCGAACGAATAGATCGACAGGGCCGAGGCGCGCTTCTTGGGTTCGTAATAGTCGCTGATCAGCGAATGGGACGGCGGCGAGCAGCCGGCCTCGCCGACGCCGACGCCGAAGCGGTAGAGGGCCAGCTGGGCGAAGCTGGCGGCGCTGCCGCAGAGGGCCGTGAAGCCCGACCAGACGACCAGCGAGATCGAGATGATCGTCACCCGGTTCCAGCGCTCGGCCATCCGGGCGATCGGAATGCCCAGCAGGGTGTAGAGCAGGGCGAAATAGAGCCCTCCCAGCAGGCCCAGCTGGGTGTCGGTCAGCTTGAGGTCGACCTTTATGGCCTGGCCGATGGTGGCGATGATCGTGCGGTCGATGAAATTGAAGGTGTAGGTGGCGAGCAGCAGGCTCAGCACCGCGGCCTTGTAGCCATTGGAATACAGCGGCGTCGCGCCGGCTTGCGAAACTGGCGGCATCGCGCCGCCCGGCGTGTTCGCCTGCGCCATCCTGGGCCTCTCCCTTCAAACATTTGTTCTAATCGTTGGGCCGACTGTAGACGTAAGGGAAGCGGCAAGGCCAGAGGGGAAATCGCGGCGATTTCGGAGCGGCCGGATGAACGTGAGACAACAACGGCGCCCGCGTCGGTTCAGGCGCGAAGGCTTTCAATGACCTCATGGCCGCGACAGACGGTCGTCATGGAGGTCGCTCATGCAGGCCCTGCCGAATCCCAGCGCCGAGCCGGTCGAACGTTCGGCTCAGATCATTCCCTTCGCGGAGCTCAACAGGGCGCGCTCGCTGCGCGCCCTGGCCCAGGACCTAGGCGCGCCCGCCGAGCCGCACCCCTGGGCCTACGTCTTTCCCAGACCCTCCCAAACGCTGTCATCCCGGACGTAGCGAAGCGAAGATCCGGGACCGACCCGGAACTCCGCGCTCAGGCGTCGGTCCCGGATCGGCGCGCTACGCGCTTGTCCGGGATGACAACGCGGTTGTGGTCGACAAGAGAAGCTCTCTTCCAAAGCTGGCGTTGTCCCGCGAGGACCGTCGCGCTAAGCCCGGGCGTCCGCCCGTTCGCGAAGGAGCTCGCCATGGAAATCGTCGTCGGCACCAAGAAATGGTCCAGCTGGTCGCTGCGCCCCTGGCTGGCGCTGAAGCGCACGGGCGAGGCCTTCAAGGAAACCGTGATCGAGCTGCGTCATGTCGGGACGTCCGAGGTCGAGATCGCCAAGCACTCGCCCAGCCACCTGGTGCCGGTGCTGAAGGACGGCGATCTGGCGATCTGGGACTCGCTGGCGATCTGCGAATATCTGGCCGAGAAATTCCCCGCCGCGAAGCTGTGGCCGCAAGACCCCGCCCTGAGGGCCTTGGGCCGCTCGGCGGCGGCCGAGATGCATTCGGGCTTCTCGTCCCTGCGCGGCGAATGCCCGATGGCGCTGGAGGCGGCGCCCCGCGTCGTGACGATCTCCGAGGCCACCCAGAAGGACGTGCGCAAGATCGTCGAGCGCTGGAACCAGCTGCTCGAGCGTTCGGGCGGGCCGTTCCTGGTGGGCGAGTGGTCGATCGCCGACGCGTTCTACACGCCGGTCGCCACCCGGTTCCGCACCTACGGGATCCACCTGTCGGACTATGGCGACGCCGGTCCGGCCGGGGCCTATTGCGAACGCCTGCTGCGGACGCCGGAGTTCCTGGCCTGGGAAGCCGACGCCTAGACGTCCTACTCGGTCGGGAACATCGCGAAATAGGGCTCGGCCTCCTGCAGCACCCGCGCGACCGACGGGCGGGCCAGCAGGCGGTCCAGATAGGCCGACACGTTGGGGTGAGCCTCGCCCAGCGGCGCCACCTTGTTTGCGTAGAACAGGGCCGGGGCGGCCGCGCAGTCGGCAAGGCCGAACGCCTCGCCCGCGGCCCAGGTCCGGCCCGCCAACTCGGCCTCCAGCAGGTCATAGGCCATGGCCAGCTGCGCGCGGGCGTTGGCCACGCCATAGGGATCCTTGGCGTCGGCCGGCCGGATCCGGTCGCCGACGATCGCCTGCATCGGCGTCATCACATAGAGATCGAACAATCTGTCCATCAGGCGCGTGCGCAGGGCGGCGTCCGGCTCGTCGGGAATGAACCGGACGGGGCCGGGATAGGTCGCTTGCAGATATTCGATGATCGTCGAGGACTCGGGCACCGTGCGGTCCCGCGCCGCGTCGCGCAGCAGCGGCATCTTGGCCGTCGGCCACAGCGCCTTGAACGCCGCGACGGCCTCGGGATCGCCGAAGTCGACCATCTGGGCCTCGAACGGCGTGTCGTTCTCGTAGAGGGGGATCAGCACCTTCCAGCAATACGAGGACAGCGGGTGCATGTGCAGGGTCAGGGACATCGTCTACTCCGTGGGTCCGTCGGGGACACGCACCCGCCCCTCGCGCATCGCCATGCGTCATCGGCGGATGGGGTGGGTGCGTGTCCAAATCTCGGCGCGGCGCCGGGGCTAGGCTTCCGCGCCTTCGCGTTCGAGCTCCTCCGCCAGCCTTTCGTACAGCTCGCGGCAGCCTTGCTCGCGCTGGGCCGGGAAGTCGAAGCCGTCGAGGAACGCGCCCTGCTCGGTGTAGGTCAGGCGGGTCTTCTTGCCCTCGGGCTTCAGCTCGATCGTGGCGACCGACACCGAGATGCGGTTGCCGTCGATGTCCATGGCGTAGGCCATGATCAGCCGCTGGTCCGGGACGATGTCCCAGTAGGTCGTCTCGTTGAGGATGACCATCTTGCCGTCGGGGCTGAAGCGTCCGTACTCCTGGCCGCCGACCCGGAAGTCGTAGGTGTATTCGGCCACGGGCCAGCCTTCGGACTTCACGAACCAGCGGTCGCGAGCCTCCGAATTGGAGAAGGCCCTGAACACCCGGGCGGGCGAGGCGTCGTAGACCCGATTGATGACGAAGGTGGCGTGGACGACGGAACGTTCGGTCATGATCCTATCCTCTTGAATTTGAAGTCAGTCTTCTTCGTCGCCGGCCGTGGCGCGCAGATACTCCTCCAGGCGGTCGAGCTTGCGTTCCATCAGCACGCGGCGGTCGTTGATCCAGGTCTCGGCGGCGCTGAGCGCTTCCGGTTCCAGGCGGCAGGTCCGCACCCGTCCCACCTTCTCCGAACGGATCAGGCCGCTGCCCTCCAGCAACTGCAGGTGCTGCATCACCGAGGGCAGGGACATGGCCAGGGGCTGGGCCAGTTCGCTGACCGAGGCCGGGCCGGCGCAGAGCCGCTCGACAATGCCGCGCCGACTGGGATCGGCAAGCGCCTGGAACATCAGGTCGAGCGAGGGTTGTTGGTTAGTCATATGCCTAAGTATCTGCGGGGCGCGGCGGGCGTCAAGAGATAGTTTGTCGATCGCCTAAGTATCCGTCCTGCCCAAACGAAAAACGCCTCGGACGCAAGGTCCGAGGCGTTCGGCGCGAGCGAAAGGGGCCGCCTCAATCGGCGGCCGGATGGGCTTTTTTCCAGGCGGCGTAAGCGTCCAGCGCCTTTTTGGGGCTGGTGTTGAACCAGGAATAGCCATTGCGCCGCTCGCGGGTCAGCTCGTTGACGTCGTCATGGAGGGTCTTGTCGCGGTCGCCGAAGATCGGGGTGTTGGAGCCCGCCATGTAGTAGCGGGCCCAGATCGGACCCGCGCCCGGCTTGGGCGTCAGGCGACGGCCGCCTTCGGCGTCGCGGTCGCCGCCCCAGGCCTGGTCATGGATGGCGTTGGCCGCCAGATAGTCGGCGCCCGCGTGGACCGCCTTCACCAGGGTCGGCGACGGATTGGGCAGGCTCATCAGATAGACCAGCAGGTCGGCGCTTTCCTCGGTCGACAGCTGGGCCGGCTCGAAGTTGCGGCCGGCGACCGGCTTGAGGGTCAGAGCGTCGTGCTGCTGGGCCCAGATCGTGCGCTTGCCGTTGACGACGACCTGGGTGGCCAGGACGCAGGCCAGCGCCCGGTCGGCGGCCGCGGCCGCCTGCTTTCGGAGATCGGCGGGCGCGAAGGCGTAGTCGCCCTGACCCTCGGACACGTCGGTCAGCAGGGACGCGGCCTCGGTGACGGCGTCGTCGTTATAGGTGATGGCGTCGTGATAACCGCCTTCCAGCGGCCAGACCTGCGGCCAGCCGCCGTTCGGGAACTGGGCGGCCAGCAGGTAGCGCACGCCGCGCAGGAAGCTGGCCCGCCAGGCCTGGCCCTCGGCGCCCGGCGCCTGGCGGGCGACGTGGGCCAGGAAGCGCAGCTCGGTGATGGTCGCGCCGTTGTCCAGGGTGCCGACATAGTTCCAGTGCGGGTCGCGCGGCGTGTCGAAGTCGTCGGCGGCCAGGTACTTGGAAACGTTGTCGGGCGCGTAGGGCTGACCCGGCCGGCGCGGGGCGCCCGTACGCGGCTGGTTCTTGCTCCAGCCGCCGGCCGGGGTCTGGAAGCTGACGATGACGTCGGCCACGTGACGGGCTTCCGGCGAGGCGTACCAGGCCGCGTCGCGGTCCAGCGGCATGGCCTTGGGACCGCCGGGACCTTCCTCGGGCGGCGGCGGCGTGGGTTGGCTGGGCTTCAGCTCGGCGGCCAGGGCGGCCCGGTCGGCCAGCTCCTGCTTGTCCGAGCGCGCCAGATAGGCCTTCCAGGCGTCGCGGTCCTTGGCGGGCAGGGCCTCGACGCGCGCGGCGCTGATCGCCCGCGCCGGGGTGTTGGTCCCCACGACGGCGGCGTGAGCAAAGGGCGCGACGGTCCCGCACAGCAGGACGGCGCTCAAGGCCAGGGCGGCGGGGAGGGGGCGCAGGGTCATGCGGGATATCCGACGGTCGGCCAGGGCGACCGTCGCGAAAGGTCATCCCAAAGCCAGGGGAGCGCACCCCATTTTTCCGCCCCGCGACAGGCCGGGTTTACGGGCGGCCAAGGAGCGGCTTTCATCTGGGCCGCACCGGAGGATTGGAATGGCGACGCCAGGCGCGGCGGAAGTCTTGGCCGACGATTTCGACGATCCGCTGGTCAGTCGGATCGTCGCGTTCCTGCGCCAGATCGGAATCCCGGTCGAGGTCGCCGCGCTGGAGGACGAGACGTTCCTGCCGGGCGTCCTGGTGGCCGGCGGCGGCCTGCGGGTCGACCCGTCGCGCCTGGCCTGGCCGGGCGACCTGCTGCACGAGGCCGGTCACGTCGCCGTCGGCGATCCCGCGTGTCGCGACGACGGGGTGTCCGACGATCCCGGCGAGGAGATGGCGGCCCTGGCCTGGTCCTTCGCGGCCGCGACCCATCTGGGTCTGGACCCTTCGGTGCCCTTCCACGAGGGCGGCTATCGCGGTTGGGGTCCGACGATCGCCGAGAACTTCAGCGAGGGCGGCTATGTCGGCGTGCCGATGCTGGCCATGTGGGGACTGACCCATGAGCCGCGTCGCGCCAAGGCCATCGGGGCGCGGCCCTATCCGCACATGCTGGCCTGGCGGCGGACCTAGGGCAGGTGCGGGCCGACGCGCGTCCTGAGCAAGGTGATCAGGGCCGGATCCATGAACTCGTAGTTGTCGGGAATGTTCAGGCAGATCACGCGGCCCTTGATGTGCCGTTTGAACCGCTTCGACAGCTTGTTCCGGTGGACCCGCTCCATCACGAAGATGATGTCGGCCCATTCGACCAGTTCGCCGGTCAGAGGTTCTTCCGCGTCGTGGTTGGTGCCCGCCGAACTCGCCTCGACGCCGGGCCAGGTCGAAAACACCTGCTCGGCGGTGGGGCTGCGCAGTTTGTTCTGGCTGCAGATGAAGAGAAGGTGCTTCACGCGAAAGTCAGGCCGCGGCGAAGTCGCGATGCACCAACAGGCCGCCCTGGTTGATCGGCAGGATGAAGCTGGCCGTGGTGCCTTCGCCGGGGGTGGAGGTCAGCTCCAGCGCGCCGTCGTGCATCTCGACCAGCGACTTGGTCAGGGCCAGGCCCAGGCCCGTGCCCTGGGTCGTCTTGGCGTGCTGGCTTTCGACCTGCTCGAAGGGCCTGGCCAGGCGGGCCAGGTCTTCGGGCGCGATGCCGATGCCGGTGTCGGTGACCGAGACCCGCACGCGCTCGCCCAGCGGATCGCGGCGCACCTCGGCCCGCACCGTCACCCGACCGGCGCGCGGGGTGAACTTGATGGCGTTGGACAGCAGGTTCAGCAGCACCTGCTTGACCGCGCGGTAGTCGGCCTCGACCTCGGGCAGGGCGGGGAAGTCGACCTCGAGCTTCAGGCCGGCGGCCTCGGCCCGGTTGCGCACCAGCCGCACGGCGTCCTCGGTGACGTCCTCGAGGCTCAGCGGCTCGAACTTCAGGTTCATCTTGCCGGCTTCGATCTTCGACATGTCCAGGATGTCGTTGATCAGGGCCAGCAGGTGCTGGCCGGAATTGTGGATGTCGAGGCTGTAGCCCTTGTAGCGCTGGTCCCCGAGCGGGCCGAACATCTCGTTCATCATGATCTCGGAGAAGCCGTTGATGGCGTTCAGCGGCGTGCGCAGCTCGTGGGACATGTTGGCCAGGAACTCGCTCTTGGCCTTGTTCGCGCCCTCGGCCTTGACCTTCTCCATCTCGTACTTGCGGGCCAGCTCGGCCAGTTGCTCCTGGCTGCGCTCGAGGCCGGCGACGGCGTACTGCAGCTGCTCTTCGTTGAGGCGGCGGGCCTCTTCCTGGTTCTTGATCGCGGTGATGTCGGCGGCGGTCATCACCAGGCCGCCTTCGGCCGTGCGGCGCTCGCTGATCTGGATCCAGCGGCCGTCGTTCAGCTCGGCTTCGCGTACGCCCTTGGCGCCGTCGGGGGCGGGCTGGTCGTGCTTGATGGCCAGGGCGGCGAAGCGGTTTACCTCGTTGCGGGGCGCGCCGGGCTTGAGCAGCTTGGGCTCGAGGTTGAAAACGTTGCGGTAATTGCGGTTGCACATCAGCAGCCGGCCCTGGCGGTCCCAGAGCACGAAGGCTTCCGACACGCTTTCGATGGCGTCGCGCAGGCGATTCTCGGCGGCCTGGGCGCGGGCCTGGGCCAGGCGCTCCTCGGTGACGTCCAGCGCCACGCCGATGATCCGCGAATAGCCGTCCTCGCCGGGCTTGCCGAAGCCCTGTCCCCGGGCGTCGATCCAGATGGCGCGGCCGCCGTCGCGCGACGGCACGCGGAACGACACGTCGAAGGCCCCGTAGGTCGCGGCGTTGGCCAGGGCCTGGCGGACCTTGTCGCGATGGTCGACCGAGACGCGGTCCAGCAGTTCCTGTCCTGGCACCACGCCGCCGCCGCCCCAGCCGAACATCGCGCCGGTGACGTCGGACATGAACACCTGATCGGCGCTCAGCTCCCATTCCCAGATGCCGCAACGCGCGGCCTCGACGGCCAGGCGGAAGCGCTGCTCGCTGTCGACGAACTCCTTCTGGGCGGTTTCGACCCGCCGGCTCTGCAGCATCAGCATCAGGGCCAGGGCGATGCCCACGGCCAGCGGGGCCAGCAGCGAGAAGGCGCCTTCCATGACCTGGCGGTCGATATTGGCGACCGTGCGCGGCCTGGCCGCGGCGGCGGCCAGCAGGTCGCCCTGGGCCAGGGGCTGGATCGCGACATCGAGGGCCTGGCCGTCGACCGACTGGCCGCGCAGGGCCGCCGCGCCGTCGCCGAGGTCGTCGAGCGCCAGCGAGAAGGCTTCGCGCAGATTGGTCGCGCCCTGGATCGAACGGCCGCCGCCGGCGAGGATCCTGCCGTCGGACAGCATCAGGGCGCTGGCCGCGCCCTTGCCGGGGTCGGCGATCAGGCGGGCCGGGTCGCTGGAGGCGATGACGAAGCCGCGCCCGCCCGCGACCGGCGTGGCCATGGCCACGTACAGATGGCCGCTCGTCCCGCCGCCGATCCACAGGCTGCGGCCCGAGGCCCCGGCTGAGCGGGCGATGGTCTTCCAGTCGGCCGAAGCGTCGCGGCCGGCGACCGCCAGGACGTCGGTCGGGCTGACCACGGCCACGGCCATGGCTTCGCCGCCGGCGGCGCGCAGGGCGGTCTCGGCCGCGTCGATCGGGCTGTTGGCGTCGCGTTGCAGCAGGTCCGAGGCGGCCGACAGGCCGGCGCGCTGGGCGGCCAGATTGGTCTCGGCGGCGGCGGCCACCAGCTTGGCCTGGGCGGCCAGGGTCGCGCCGCCGGGCGGGGCGTTGGCCTCCTCCTTGAGCCGGCTGACGCCGAAGGCCGTATAGATGGAGAGAAGCAGGAGGGCGGCCAGGATGGCCAGGCGCACATAGGCCTGGGACGGCGACCGCGCGGCGCGCGAGCGGGCCGCGCCCGCCGCCGAAAGACCGGCCCCCGCCAGCCTCCCGGTTCTCGCCCCGCCACGCTCCAATGCCCGATGCTCCCGAAGACCCTCGGCGAGTCACTTCGCCGATATGGTGAATCTACCTTAGGCCAAAGGGGCGCGTCACCGCCGAACCGTGGTTTTGACCAGGGATGGGCCCTTTAGTCGCAACTCGGACGGCGGAGAATCGTCTCAAGCTCGTCGCCAGCGGCAGCCGGAGCGTCAGTCCAGGGCCCGCGACACCAGCTCCAGCACGTTCTTCGACAGGCCGACATGGTCGCGGATGCGCTCCAATTGCTCGCGCATGAGGGCGCCGAGTTCGGGGACGTAGCGCCGCCAGGCCCCCAACGGCTCGACCAGCCGCGCGGCGGTCATCGGGTTGAAGCCGTCGACGGCCAGGATCTGGTCGGCCAGGAAGCGGTAGCCGGCTCCGCTCTCGTCGTGGAAACGGGCCGGATTGCCGCTCGAGAAGCCCTGGACCAGGGCCCGCAGGCGGTTGGGGTTGCCGGCGTCGAAGTCGGGATGGGCGGTCAGGGCCAGGATCCGGCCGATCGCGCCCTCGCCGGGATCGCGGGCCTGGGCGGCGAACCATTTGTCCAGCACCAGCGGCTCGTGGCGCCACTGGGCGTGGAAGGCGGTCAGGGCCTTTTCGGCCGGTGCGCCGCCGATCGTCACCAGGGCCAACAGGCCGCCCATGGCGTCGGTCATGTTGGCGGCGCTCTCGAAGTGGCCCACGACCCGCTCGACATTGACCGCGTGCGGATCGGCCGCCAGCAGGTCGCAGCAGGCGTTGCGCAGGGCGCGCTTGCCGGCCGCCCGGGCGTCGGCCGAGAACTCGCCGCCGCTCTGCAGGTCGCCGTGCAGCCGCCGCAGCAGGTCGCCCAGATGGACGGCGATGACGGTCTTGAGGTGGTCGCGCGCCGCGTGGATCGCGGCCGGATTGACGGGATCGACCGCCAGGCTGAGATCGCCCTCGGTGGGCAGGGCCAGCAGCAGGGCCTTGAAGGCCGGGTCCGAGGCCTCGTCGACCAGGGCCTTGCCCAGGGCGTCGGCGTAACGCTCCTCGCCGACCTCGTCAGGGGCGTCGGCGGCCCGGCCCAGGATCAGCTCGCGGGCCAGGGTCTGGCCGGCTTCCCAGCGATTGAACAGGTCCGGATCGGCGGCGAACTGAACGTAGCGGTCGACGGCGCGGGTGTCGGTGGTCAGGTTCACCGGGGCGGAGAAGCCGCGCAGGGCCGAGATCACCGGGATGCTGTCGACGCCCTCCCAGCGCACGGTCGTGGCGGCCGTGTCCAGCATCACCACCTCGCTGCCGCGCAGCACCTCGCCGTCGCTGTCCAGCAGGCCGATGGTCACCGGCACGGGCAGGGGGCGCTTGACGGGCTGGCCGTTGGTCGGGGCGGTGGACTGGGTGAGCGTGATCTCCAGCGCCTTGGCCGCCTCGTCATAAACGTGGGTCAGCGACACGGCGGGCGTGCCGGCCTGTTCGTACCAGGCGAAGAAGTCGCTCATGTCGTGGCCCGAGGCGTCGGCGAAACACGCGATGAAGGCCTCGACCGTGGTCGCCTCGCCGTCATGGCGCTCGAAATAGAGGTCCAGGCTCTTGCGGAAGGTCGCCGCGCCCAGGATCGTCTTGAGCATCCGGATCAGTTCGGAGCCCTTCTCGTAGATCGTCGCGGTGTAGAAGTTGTCGATCTTCAGATAGCTCGACGGCCGCACCGGGTGGGCCAGCGGGCCGGCGTCCTCGGCGAACTGCCGCGCGCGCAACGCCTTGACGTCCTTGATCCGCTGGACCGCCTCGCCGCGCATGTCGGCGCTGAAGCTCTGGTCGCGGAAGACGGTCAGGCCCTCTTTCAGACACAGCTGGAACCAGTCGCGGCAGGTGATGCGGTTGCCGGTCCAGTTGTGGAAATATTCGTGGGCCACGACGCTTTCGATGCGCTCGTAGTCCATGTCGGTGGCGGTCTCGGGCTGGGCCAGCAGCAGGGAGCTGTTGAAGATGTTCAGCCCCTTGTTCTCCATGGCTCCGAAGTTGAAGTCGCGCACGGCGACGATCATGAACAGGTCCAGGTCGTATTCGCGGCCGAACGCCTCCTCGTCCCATTTCATCGAGCGCTTGAGGGCGTCCAGGGCGTAGGCGGCGCGTGGGGCCTGGCCGGGATCGACGAAGACCTTCAGGGCCACGGTGCGGCCGCTCATGGTGACGAAGCTGTCCTCCAGCACGTCCAGCGCGCCGGCCACGAGGGCGAACAGATAGGCCGGCTTGGGGAAGGGGTCGTTCCAGACGGCGAAGTGGCGGCCGTTCTCCAGGGGCCCGGACTCGACCAGGTTGCCGTTGCTCAGCAGGTGATGGAACGCCTCGTCGGCCTCGATCCGCGCGGTGAAGCGGCTCAGCACGTCGGGGCGGTCCGGGAAGAAGGTGATGGTGCGGAAGCCCTCGGCCTCGCACTGGGTGCAGAAGCGGCCGCCGGACATGTAGAGGCCCATCAGCGCCTTGTTGGCCGACGGGTCGATCTCGACCTCGGTGGTCAGGACGAAGCTGTCCGGAACCTGGTGGATCGTCAGGCCCTCGCCGTCGAGGCTGTATTCGTTGGCGCTGAGCGTCTCGCCGTCTATGGCCGCCGAGATCAGCTTCAGCCGCTCGCCGTTCAGGAACAGGGCTTCGCCGCCCTCGCCGCTGCGTTTGATCGCCAGCGTCGCCCTGACCCGCGTCGCGGCGGGTTCCAGCTGGAACTCCAGGGCGGTGGTCTCGATCAGGAACGGGAACGGACGGTAGTCCGAGAGCCGGACGGGCTGGGGCGTGTCTGTGCGCATGGCGGCAATGTAAGCGGGCTCGGCCCCGGCGGCGAGAGGTCCAAAGCGAGAAAGAGATGGGGCGCGATAGGTAGTGACCGCAATTCTCCCACAGAAATTGTGGTCTTTGTTCAAGATCAAAGTTCGCGGCCGCCGCCGGCCGCATCCCCCGTCCCGAGGCGTCCTTCGACGTCCGTCCGAGAGAAGGGGATATCATCCATGACCGCCGCCATCCGTTCGGCCCTGGCGCTCGCCGCCGCCGGCCTGTTCGCCGCATCGACCGCTCAGGCCCAGGAAGCCTTCGTGCCCAAGGCCAAGGGAACCTGGATGCTCAATGTCCGGGCCACGGAAGTCAGCCCCGACGCGGGCGATCCGATCGTGACCTCGGCCGGCGCGGCGACCGGTCTGCGCGCCGAGGTCTCTGACGACATGATGCCGACGATCGGGCTCAGCTACTTCGTCACCGACAAGATCGCCGTCGAAGTGATCGCCGGAACGACCCAGCACACGGTCAAGGCGGTGGGGCCGGGCACGGACGTCGAGGTCCACAAGACCTGGGTGCTGCCGCCGGTGGTGTCGGTGCAGTACCACCCCTATCCGGCGGCCAAGTTCAGCCCCTATGTCGGCGCGGGCCTGAACTACATGCTGTTCTACAGCGACAAGGACAAGAACGGCTTCAAGGTGAAGCTGGACGACGGGTTCGGCTATGCGCTGCAGGCCGGGGCCGACGTCGCGCTGACGGCCCGCTACAGCCTCAATGTCGATGTGAAGAAGATCTGGTTCGAAACCGACGCCAGCATCAATGACGGCGCCCTGAAGTCCAAGGTGAACCTGGATCCCTGGGTGGTCTCGGCCGGCGTCGGCTATCGGTTCTAGTCGGGCGCGCCGCCGGCGATGGGAGAGGACCAAACCGGAAGCGGGGCGGCGATGTCCGATCGGGAATGCGGCGCGCGCGGCCAAGGCCGCAAGCTGATCGGCGTGCGCGAGCTGGAGAAGGCTCCGCACGTCCGGCGCCGCTATAACAAGCGCGACAAGGGTGCGGGATCTACGCGGTCCGGCCCCAGGGGTGCGCCGATTTCGCCCGCGACTGGCCGCCGGGCCTCGCCGCCTAAACGGTTCTTCACTTGAACCGAGGCGCGACCTCCTCAAAGGTCGACCGACGTTCTGGGGGAGCTGATTCAATGTCGATGACGGATGTTTCGCCGGCCAACGGGCTGGATCTGGGCTCGCGCCGGTTCCTGCATCCCGGGCCGCTGCGGTGGTTGCGGGCGCTGGGCTGGGGCGCGGCGCTGTTCGTGCTGTTCGGCTTGATCTACGGCCTGCTCGGCTTCGCGACCAAGCCCGGCCATACCCCCTTGTCTCCCGCCCTGTGCACCCTGCTCACGGTCGCGGTCAGCGCCGCCGCCTTCGCGCTGTACGCCGTCATGGTCAAGGGCGCCGAAGCACGCTGGCCCACTGAACTGGAATTGAAGCAGGCCGGCGCCGAGTTGCTGATCGGCGTCGCGGCGGGCGTGGCGATGATGAGCGTGGTGGTCGGGGCGCTGCTGGCCTCGGGGCTCTACGAGATCTCGGGACCGCGCGCGGCCTCGCCCTGGGACATGATCTCGATCGCCATCTCTTCCGGCGCCTTCGAGGAGCTGATGTTCCGGGCGATCCTGCTGCGGCTGCTGATGCGGGCCATGGGGGCCTGGCCGGCCCTGGCGGTGTCGGCGGCGTTCTTCGGCCTCGCGCACCTGGGCAATCCCAACGCCACCCCGACCGCGGCCATCGCCATCGCCGTCGAAGCGGGCCTGATGCTGGCCTCGTTCTACATGCTGACTGGACGCCTCTGGATCTCGATCGGCGTGCACGGGGCGTGGAACTTCGCCCAGGGCTGGATCTACGGCGCGCGGGTTTCCGGCCTCGACGTCAAGGACAGCCTCTATCTCAGCACGCCCAAGCCCGGTGCGCCCGAGTGGGCGAGCGGCGGTGCGTTCGGTCCCGAGGCCTCGGTCCCGGCCATGGTGGTCGGCACCGCCGTGGCGGTGGCGGTGCTCTATTGGGCCTGGAAGAAGGGGAACTTCAGGGCGCGCCCCGACGTCCCCAGGCTCGAGGCGGCTTAATCCGCCTCGACGACGCCCGGCGCGCCCTCGGCGGCGGCCGGCACCTCGTAGAGGCTTCGTTCGATCGCGGAGGCCCGCTGGGCCAGGGCGACCACGGCCGGCGGCGCGTCCTCCGGATTGTCGGCGGCCAGCTCGATCAGTTGCCGCACCAGGGCGTGAAGCTGCGGCGCGGCGGCGATCAGCCGGGCCTGGAACTCGATCTTGCGCGGATCGCGATCGTATTCGGCCCCCGGGGTGCGCCAGCCGCCCCAGTCGTTGGGGTCGGTGACGACGACCGGATAGGTGCCGGGATAGGGATGGTGCAGGCAGTCGCTTTCCTGCTGCCACTTGTTGCGGGCCCGCAGGATGCGCCAGTTGGCCGTCGCCGCGCCGCCCGTCTCGTCGATGCGGTCTTCCGGCTTCAGCTCGCTGGCCTGGAACTCGCGACCCAGGCCGACGTCGTAGGTGACGCGCACCGGTTCGTCGAAGCCCTTGGCCCAGACCGGCACGATCTTCTCGATCGTCGCCCAGGCGCCGACGCTCTCGACCCACACCTTCTGGTTCCGCTGGAAGACGGTCTTTGCCACGCACGCATTCTCTCTGAGTTCGGGGCCGCCATAAGAACCTGAAATCCTTGACGCGAGGTCAATCTTTCCCTGAGGCGAACGATCGTTCATCGTGCTTTCCGAGCCGTTCCGCCACCTACAAGAGCGGGCGCCAAGGGAGGGAATCCGAGTGGATTTCGACTATTCCGACGACCAGAAGTTCCTGAAGGACGAGGCGCGCAAGTTCCTCGCCGCCCGTTGTCCTCCCTCGGTGGTGCGCGGCGTGCTCGACGATCCGGCCAAGAGCTACGACGCCGGGCTGTGGACCGCCGTGGCCGAGCAGGGCTGGCTGGGCGCGGCCATTCCCGAGGAATACAACGGCCTCGGCCTGGGGCGGGTGGAGCTGTGCGCCATCGCCGAGGAGCTGGGCCGGGCCGTGGCGCCGATCCCGTTCGCCTCGACGGTCTATGTCCTGGCCGAGGCGGTGATGGCCCACGGCAGCGAGGCCCAGAAGGCCGTCATCCTGCCGCGCATCGCCGCCGGTGAACTGATCGGCTGCCTGGCGACCTCGGAAGGCCCTGGCGTGATCACGCCTTCGGCCATGCAGGCCAAGGTCGAGGGCGGCAAGCTCTCCGGCGTCAAGATCCCGGTCACCGACGGCGACGCGGCCGACATGGCCCTGGTGCTGGCCAACGAGGGCGGCCGTCCAGGTCTGTTCTTGGTCGACCTGAAGGCCAGCGGCGTGAAGGTCGAGACCCTGGAAAGCCTGGATCCGACGCGCGGGGTGGCCCGCCTGACCTTCGATGGCGCGACGGCCGATCGGCTGGGCGAAGCGGGGCAGGGGTTCGCGCTGATGCAGGCCGTCCTCGACCGCGCCGCCGTGCTGTTGGCCTTCGAACAATTGGGCGGGGCCGACCGCTGCCTGGAAATGGCCCGCGAATACGCCCTGGGCCGCTACGCCTTCGGCCGCGTCATCGCCGGCTACCAGGCGATGAAGCACAAGATGGCCGATATGTACGTCAAGAACGAGGTCGCCCGTTCCAACGCCTATTACGGCGCCTGGGCGCTGAACGTCGACGCGCCGGAACTGCCGACCGCCGCCGCCGCCGCCCGCATCGCCGCTTCCGACGCCTTCTGGTTCGCCAGCAAGGAAAGCGTCCAGGTGCATGGCGGCATGGGCTTCACCTGGGACGTCGACTGCCACCTCTACTATCGCCGCTCGCGACAGCTGAGCCTGGTGGCCGGTTCGCCGAAGCTCTGGAAGGAGCGGCTGGTGAGCGAACTCGAGAAAAAGAACGCGGCTTAGGGACAAAGATCATGGATTTCAACGACTCCCCCGAAGAAGCCGCCTATCGCGAAAAGGCCCGCGCCTGGCTGGTCGAGGCCGCCGCCGCGCATCGCGCCGAGCATGGCGAACCCAAGCCCACAACGCCCGAGCACATGGCGGCGGGCAAGGCCTGGCAGGCCCGCAAGGCCGCCGCCGGCTACGCCTGCATCACTTGGCCCGCGGCCATCGGCGGGGGCGGCGGCACGCCGATCCAGTCGGTGATCTTCGGCCAGGAAGAGGCCAAGGCCGGCGTCGGCTACGGCTACTTCACCATCGGCCTGGGCATGTGCGTGCCCACGGTCATGGCCTTCGCCGACGACGCCACCAAGCAGCGCTTCGTCTCGCCCGCCGTGAAGGGCGAGGAGATCTGGTGCCAGCTGTTCTCCGAACCCGCCGGCGGCTCCGACGTCGCGGCCCTGCGCACCCGCGCCGTGAAGGACGGCGACGACTGGGTCATCAACGGCCAGAAGGTCTGGACCACCGGCGCCCACTATTGCGACTACGGCATCCTGCTGGTCCGCACCGATCCCGACGTGCCCAAGCACAAGGGCCTGACCATGTTCTGGATCGACATGCGCGATCCGGCCGTCGAGTGCCGGCCGATCCACCAGATGTCGGGCGGGCGCGAGTTCAACGAGGTCTATTTCACCGACCTGCGGGTCAAGGACAGCCAGCGGCTGGGCGCGGTCGGCGACGGTTGGAAGGTGGCCCTGGTCACCCTGATGAACGAGCGCCTGGCGGTCGGCGGCTCGGCCGGGCCGGACTATCGCCAGGTCATGGAGCTGGCGCGCGGCCTGTCGGGCGCCAACGGCCCGGCGCTGAAGGACGCCGCCTTCCGCGAGAAGCTGGCCGACTGGTACGTCAATTCCCAGGGCCTGAAGTTCACCCGCTTCCGGACCATGACCGCCCTGTCGCGCGGCCAGACGCCGGGACCGGAAAGCTCGATCGGCAAGATCATCTCGGCCAATCAGCTTCAGGACCTGGCCAATACCGCCGTCGAGGCCCAGGGCGAATACGGCATCCTGACCGATCCGGCCCTGGCCCCCATGGAGGCGGCCTTCCAGGCCAGCCTGATGTGGGCCCCGGGCCTGCGGATCGCCGGCGGCACCGACGAGATCCTCAAGAACATCATCGCCGAACGGGTCCTGGGCCTGCCCGGCGACGTCCGGGTCGACAAGGACGTGGCGTTCAAGGACATGCCCACCGGACGATGATCGCTGTTCGCCGAACATGACTCGCCTTTAGGGTGCGGCTCATTCATCCTCCCGCGAAAATCAACGCAAAGGGTGGGCGATGCGCGCGAGAGCTTCGAAGGACGGTCTGACGGTGAGGGTGATCGCGGGGACGCACGCGGCGTTGCTCGCGTTCGACCTGGCGGATGAGCGCCGCGCCGGATGCCTGGGCTTCTCGATCGAGCGGACCGACGTCGGCACGGGCGATCGCCGCTGGCTGCCGAACTCGCTGCGTTTCATGAGCGACCCGAACCCGGAATGGGTGACCACGGCCCGGGCGCCGCTGCAGAAGTTCCGTTGGGGCGACTACACCACCGAGCCCGGACGCCTCTATCGCTACCGGGTGGTGGCTCGCTACGGGACGCCGGCCGAGATCCTGGCCCAGGGGATTCTGGCCGAACGCCCCGGCGGCTTCGACGCCATCCCCGGCGGGGTCACCCTGGAACTGCGCACCGAGGACTGCCGCAACGAGGCGACCTCGATCTTCTTCAATCGCGGGGCCGCGGCCAGCCAGGCCTATGTCAACAAGTTCGGCGACAACGATCCCGACGCCATTCCCGAGGCCCTGACCTGGCTGTCGCGCGGGCTGGAAGAGGGGCTGGTGGCCTTCATCGCCAAGGCGAACGGGCCGGACTACGCCCTGCACGGCTGCATCTACGAATTCGAGAAGCCGACGCCGATCAAGGCGCTGGTGCAGGCCCAGAAGCGCGGCGCCGAGGTGCACATCGTCTATCACGCCCGGGCCGGGGGCAACACCGCCGAGGAGAACAAGGCGGCCATCGCCGACCTGGGCGTCACCTTCGCCACCACGCCTCGCGCCCAGGGCTCGGCGATCATGCACAACAAGTACCTGGTGCTGCTGCGCAAGGACGCGACGGGCGTGCTCAAGCCGATCGCGGTGTGGACCGGCGGCACCAACTGGACCGAGGGCGGCATTTACGGCCAGCTGAACGTCGGCCACGCGGTCTACGACACCGCCGTCGCCGAGCGTTACGAGGCCGGCTTCCAGGTGCTGGCCCTGGACCTGAGCATCGACCAGACCCAGGCCAAGAATGACGTGATCACGCCCACGCCGCTGAACCGCGCGGCGCTGCAGCACGGGGCGACGCCGCTGTTCTCGCCGCAGAACGGGCTGGGGATGATCGAGCTCTACGCCGACGTCTGCAGGACGGCCAAGGTGCTGATGGTCAGCGCCCCCTTCGCCCTGCACGAGAAGATCCGTGACGTGCTGGGGTCTCCGACCGACGGGGCGATGCGGTTCATGCTGGCCGACAAGGAAGGATCATACGGCGCGAAGGGCAATATCGACGCGCTCAACGCCGATCCCGGCAACATGGCCGCCGTCGCCAAGCCCTTCGAGGGGATCAAGCTGACCGACTTCCAGAAGCGCAAGCTCGATCGCGATCGGTTGATGATGGACGAGGGCTTTCACCACGCCGGCATCCACATCCACTCCAAGATCATCCTGGCCGATCCGTTCGGCCCGGATCCCGTGCTGATCACCGGCTCGGCCAACTTCTCGACCAACTCGACGGTGGCCAACGATTCCAACGTACTGGTCTTCCGGGGCGATACGGCGGTGGCCGATGTCTATGTCGCCGACTTCATGCGGATGTTCGAGCACTACTGGTTCCGGTCGCGCAAGGACGAGAAGTTCGAGGCCAACCAGATCTTCGCCCTGAAGGACACCGACGACTGGTCCGAGCGCTACTTCACCCCCGGCACGCGCGACCAGCGCGATCGTCTGGCCTTCCTGGGACTGATCACCTAGCCTTCGGGCTCCCCGGCGTGGAGAGCCCATGAGCCAGACATCCCGGTCGCGCGTGGCGGCCCTGCCGCCCGAGGCCTTCGGCCGTCGGTTGCTGGTCGATTGCCCCGCCTGCGGGGGCAAGGCGGTGATCCATGTCGGCGAGCCCGGCGAGCGGCCTGTCGACGCCGCCGCCCGCCGGCTGGTCTGCGAGGCCTGCGGCCTGACCCGCGACCAGCCGGCGCCGCCGATGGGCGTGATCCTGGATCCGTTCATGGGCCGGGCGCCGCGCCTGTGCGCCGAGACGCGGCACGGGTTCCTGGTCGCCTGGAACGAGGACCACCTCGACTATCTGGAACGCTATCTGGCCGGCGGATTGCGCGAAGAGACGCCCGCCCCGGAGGGCGGGGTCCGCAACGCCTCCATCGTCTCGCGCCTGCCGGCCTGGGCCAAGGCGGCCAAGAACCGCGACGAGGTGCTGAAGGCCATCGCCCGGGTCCGGCGCGAAAAGCTCTAGCTTCGGACATCGCGGCGTGACGGGCGCCGAAACCGGCCTCCACGCTCGGCTGTCTCGCTCTAGCTGCCCTTCACGTCCTTCGCCGCCCGGGCCAACTGCACGAACTCGGCGCGCAGGCCGTAGGGATCCTCGCCGCGCGCGCCCTGGGCCAGGCCGGTGACGGCGTCCCAGTCGAAGCCGGCGTCGATCCAGGGATCGCCGCGCAGCTTCTGGCCATAGGCGGCCACGGCCACCGCGAAGCGGGTCGACTCCGGCGCGGCGGCCAGGCTCGGACGCACGTCGCCGGCGCCGATCGGGCGTTCGATCAGTTTCGAGGTCGAGCCGCCTGGAGGCTTGTAGCGGATCTTCAGGAAGGCCAGCTCGCTTCCGCCCGCCGCGGGAGGCGGGGTGGCGCCGTAGCGCAGCGGGTCGGACGAGGGCCTGGCCCCGGCGGGGGTGATCTCGTAGATCGCCGTCACCGCCGCGCCCGAACCGACCTCGCCGGCGTCGACCTGGTCGTTGTTGAAGTCCTCGCGATTGAGCAGCCGGGTCTCGTAGCCGATCAGCCGGTATTCGCTGACCTTCGCCGGATTGAACTCGACCTGGATCTTCACGTCGTCGGCGATCGGGAACAGAGCGCTGTCGAAGTCGTCGCGCAGCAGCTTGCGGGCCTCCTGCAGGCTGTCGACATAGGCCGCCGTTCCGTTGCCGTTCTGGGCCAGGGCTTGCATCATCGTGTCATTGTAGTTGCCGCGTCCGAAGCCGTAGACTGACAGATAGACCCCGCTCTTGCGCTGGTCGGCCACCAAGTCCTTCAGGCGCGCCGGCTCGGCGATGCCGACATTGAAGTCGCCGTCGGTCACCAGGATCACCCGGTTGACCGCCTTGGGGTCGAAGTTCTGCTTGGCCAGGTCGTAGGCCAGTTTCAACCCCTGGCCGCCGGCGGTCGAGCCGCCCGAATGCAGCGCCGTCAGGGCGCAGCGCATCTTCAGCTTGGAGCGTCCGTCCGTGGGCGACAGCACCGCCCCGGCCGAACCGGCATAGGCCACCATCGCCACGCGGTCCTGCGGCCGCAGCTGGTCGATCAGCACGTTCAGCGCCTTCTGGGCCAGCGGCAGGCGGTCGGGACCGGACATCGAGCCGGAGGTGTCGATCAGGAACACCAGGTTCAGCGGCGGCTGGCCGGCGCGCGGCGCGGCGTAGCCCTGGACGCCGATGTGCAGCAGCTGACGGTCATTGGACCAGGGGGAGGGCACGACGGCCACGGTCGCCTTGAACGGCTCGTCCTTGGCGGTCGGGCGGGCGTAGCCGTAGTCGAAATAGTTGACCAGCTCCTCGACCCGGACCGCGTCACGCGGCGGGGCGGCGCCTTCGTTCAGGAACCGGCGGACATTGGCGTAGGCGGCGGTGTCGACATCGATCGAGAAGGTCGACACCGGCTCCTCGGCCACCCGCTTGATCGGGTTAGCCGCCGCGCCGGGGTATTTCTCGGTGTCGCGGGCCGGCGACGGGAAGTTGGGCCGAACGGACGGGAAGGCGCCGATGTCCGCCGTCGCGCCGCTGTAAGCCATCGGAGCCGGGGGCGGCGGGAGCGGCGGCGGCGGACCCGCGAAGCGTTCCTGGACCGGCGGGATCGGCAGCGGCGGCGGCGCGACGCCGGTCGGGGCGTACTGCGTCAGGGCGCTTCTTTTTCGGGCCTGGGTGGTCGTGAAGCTGTCTTGTCGCTCGGGCGGGGCATAGCCGAGGGCCGCGCAAGCTTCCGGCGTCGCGGCCCCGTCGCCGCGCGAAGGCGAGGCAAGGCTCGGGGCGGTCGTGGAACTGGCGATCAAGAGCGAAAGAGCGGTGGAGCCGAGGACGCGAACGAGACCTGACGCCATGACCTGAAATCCTCCCAGGGTTGCGGATCAAGCTGGCGCGCCCGTTGTGGCGAAAGCTGGGCCATGACTGAAAACCCAGGGATTCGCCTGAGGCGAGAATCCTTCTGTGGGCATCTTCGAGACAGTCTCACGAACGACGTTCCGCGAGCTTGACAGTCTCTACGGCCAAGCACATGAGTGATTTGTAAATCATGGTTAACGGCGTGCTGAGGGGGAGCGATGCACGAGACCAGCAATGCTGTTTCTCATCTCGCCGCCCTCAAGCGTGGGCTGGCCTATCTGGTCGATAATCGCGCGACGCTGCTCCGCCGCCTGCCGGTCGGAGCCGTGGTCGCCGCGGTGGTGATTCCGCTCGTCGGCTGCGACACCGGACCCAGCTTCCTGTTTCACAAGCGCGCCAGCGCCTGTCCCCGGCCCCAGGCCGCGCAGGGGGTTTCCGGCCAGTTCAATCAGCAGCAGCAGGAAATCCGCGGCCTTCGCCAGGGCGGCTTCCGCGGCGACTTCTTCGCTCAGCTCGAGCTGGCCCGTCGCTACGAGGGCCAGCGCGCGGTCGACAAGAATCTCGAGGACCCCGTCGAGGCGGCGGTCTGGTACGCCATGGCTCTGGCCAACGCCGGCGGCTATTCGCCCATCGCCGCCTACGAGCGTCGCGGCGGCAAGGACCAGGGACCGCTGTCGCGATTCGACGATTGCCGGGCCTTCGAACGCCACGCGGCCTACGGCGCCCTGGACCGACTTTTGTCGCGCATGTCGACCGAGGAGCGCGAGAAGGTCCGCAACCGCGTGATCTACATACTTTCCACCCAGGGGGCCGACGGCTACCGGGCCCTGGCGCGCATGCATGACGGCTTCTTCGGCCCGTTCGGCGAGCCGTCCGACAATCTGCAGGCCATCGAGGCCTACGGATCGCCCAAGCGCACCGGCGCGCCGGCCGCGCTGGACCTGTTCCGCCGCAACGACGTCGACGCCTATCTCTACAATTACCTGGCCGTGCAGACCGGGGACGTGTCGGCCTATGTGATGCTCAAGGACTTCGAGCGCTCGTCGCCGCAGCGCGCGTCCTACGGCGGCTTCGTCGAGACCAAGGCCAAGCGCTGGATCCCGCCCTACGAATTCTACCCGCCTGAATCGCCCGACAGCGGCGTTCCGCATTCCGACGAGAGCGATCCGTCGGGCGACGCCAAGGAAGCGGCCCTGGCGCGGCTGAACGAACTGCCGTTCGTGCACATCGGCGAGGCCCTGACCTATCTGCGGGTGATCCCGGCGCCGCTGCTCGACGAGCGCATGCTGAGCACCAACGAAGCCCAGACCTTCCAGTCGATGATCGGCCGTCCGGTCACGGGCCGCCTGTCGGGCATCGAGAAGGTCCGCGCCATCCAGTACGCGGCGGTCAACGGCTCCTCCAAGGCCCAGCTGGTCCTGGCCGTGATGTATTCCGAAGGCGTGGGCGTGCCGCGCGACTATGCCCGGGCCTATCACTGGTACGAGGAGGCCGAGCGCCAGGGGTCGGCCGAGGCCAAGTACGCCATGTCGACCTTCTTCTCGCTGGGCCTGCAGGGCGTGGCGGACCAGGACCGGGCCAAGGCCGTGGTCTACCAGCTGGACGGGGCCCTGGCCGGCTTCAAGCCGTCGGTCTGGCGGCTGCAACAGCTGCTGTCCCAGGTCTCGCGGCCGCCGCGCGCCGCCGGCGAGCCTCGGCCCCAGCCCTATGCCGAAAGGGACTATCGATGATCCGCCTCCGCACGCTTGTCGCGGCCCTGGCGGTCTGGGGCCTGGCGCTCGGCGTCGCGCCGCAGGTCGCCGTCGCGGGATCGCCCGACGCCAAGATCGACCAGCAGATCCGTCCGTGCTTCGGCCTGCTGCTCGATCCGAACCTGTCGGCCGGCTGTCGGACCAGGCACTATCGCAAGCCCAGGCCGCGCTACGGCCCGGGTTACGACTACGGCCGGGGCGGGCGCTATCACGCCGTGGTGGACTGCGGCCGGGCCTATCCGGGCGAGGTCAGCGACGCGCTGGAGCGGCTCCATGAAGGCGGCACCCTGACCCTGCGGTCGCGCGGCGGCCGGGCCTGTGTCGACTCCCTGAACATCACCCGCTCGGTCAACATCGTCGTCGAGGGCTACGTCCCGTCGCGCGACCGGCCGATCCTGGTCGCGCCGGTCGATCAACCCTGCATCCGGATCGCGCCCGGCGTGGCCTATGTGGTGATCGAGGGCGTGGGCATCGAGGCCACGCGGGCCGGGTCCGCCTCGTGCATCACCGGCCGCGCCACCGAGCTGGCCCTGAAGGACGTGGTGATCCGCTACGACGGCGAAGGTTCGGCCCTGGACCTGAGCGACAGCCGCCTGGAGGTCGCCGACACCACCTTCATCGGCCGCACCCGTCAGGCGGTGGTCAAGGCGACCGGCACGGTCATGGCCGACAATGTCGAGGTCGCCGCCACCGCCATCGGCGCGGCGTTCGAGGCCGGCGACGACAGCCGCATCCGCGACATGCGGGTCATCCGCCTGGGCGACTGGACCGGCTCCAGCCGCAGCCGCAACTCGGCCGGCTTCGTGCTGGCCGGCATGAACCGCTCGCAGCTGGTGCAGATCGAGGGCCTCTATGTCGACGGCTTCTCGCGCGGCATCTATGTCGGCGGGGGCGACGAGACGACCCTGCTGCGGCCCGTGGTCCGCGACAGCGACTGGGCCGTGGTGCTCGAGAACGCCGACCTGAGGGTGCTGGAAGGCAAGCTGGAAGCCACCGACGTCGGCATCTATGCCGGTTCGGGCACGGTCTACGCCTCGGACAACGCCATCGCCGGGGTGATGCGCGCCGGCCTGTTCGCCGACAACGGCGCCAAGGTTCGGGCTCGCGACAACCGGGTCTACGCAAAGCCCGGCGGCTGCGAGGCGCTGATCACCGGTTATTTCGACGGCAAGCTGACCTGTCAGCCGTGGTTCGAGGGGCCAGAGCTGTTCCGCACGCCCCGCGACCGGGCGCGGCAGGACTTCGACGGCTACTGGCCCGCGGCGATCGTCACCGCCGACGTCGCGACGCCCGTCCTGGCCGGCGCCCCCTCGGCCGGCGGCCCGGTCGGTCCCGGTTCGCCGCAGCCCTATGTTCCATCCAATCCTCAGCAAGGGGGATCTCCGCGATGAGCAAGCTCGCCGTCGGCCTGATGGCCGCCCTGATCGCCTCCACCAGCCTGGTCGGCGTCGCCTCGGCCCAGGGCCCGGTCGGATCCGGCCCTGGCCCCGGTCCCGCCAGCCGCCCCATGCCCTGCGGCGCGCCCCTGACCGGCGAGGCGCCCGACGTCATGACCTTCGACCGCGCCACCGGCACCCAGGTGTTCGTGGGCGGCAAGGGGCAGACCGAAGTCAGCGCCTTCAACCGCGACACCGGCTCGTCGGCCGCCCTGCGCGGCGATCTCAGCCGGCCCGGCGTCACCGAGTCCTGCGCCGTCGACAAGCTGTCGGGCGACGCCTACCGCGTCAGCTCGCAGGGACCCGGGGACATGCAGGTCACCGGCCGCACCGGCGAGACCGGCGAGCGGTGGGCGTACCGCGCGCCGGACGGTTCGACCCAGTATTGGGACCCGCGCGGCGACAATAACTGCTTCCGCCAAGGCCTGGGCCTTGGGGCGAACGGCGGTCTGGGCTCGGGTCCGCGCGGCGACGGACGCCAGGGATGCTGAGGACGGGGCTGCTTCTCGGCGGCCTGGCCCTGGCGCTTTGCGCCTGCGGGCACCGGTATTATCCGCCGCCGCGCACGCCGCCCGTCCCGGCGCCCGACATCTCGCGCGTGACGCCGCCGCCGCCACCGGTCGATGTGATTCGGCCGAAGGTCTGAGCCTGTTCCAACCCTCTCCCATGGGGAGAGGGAGGGGCCCAAGCGAAGCTTGGGAGGGTGAGGGGGTTCTGAGCCAGACGGCGTGCCGACAGGGCGCTCGCGTAAAAGCGGTGAGGGTGTAACCCCTCACCCTCCCACGCTCTTCGAGCGCGGGTCCCTCCCTCTCCCTCTGGGAGAGGGCGTTTAAGGCGCCACCGTCGACAGGAACTTCGGGTCCTTGCGCTTCATCGTCGCCTGCTCGTAGGCGAAACCCAGGTTCAGCAGCGACGCCTCGCTCCAGGCCGGGCCGATGAAGCTGAGCCCCACCGGCAGGCCGCCGACATCGCCCATCGGCACGGTCAGGTGCGGGTAGCCGGCCACGGCGGGCAGGGTGGTGGACGAGCCGCCGTAATGGTCGCCGTTCAGCGGATCGATGGTCCAGGCCGGCCCCGTCGTGGGGGCGACGATGGCGATCGCGCCGGCGTCCTTGAGGATCTTGTCGATCCCTTCCGGCCCGGCCAGTCGCTTTCCGTCGGCCACGGCCTTGATGTACTCCGGATCGTCATAGCCCTTGGTGGCCTGGGCCTTTTCGAAGCTTTCCTGGCCGAACCATTCCAGCTCCTTCGGGGTGGCCTTGTTGAAGGCGATCAGGTCCTCCAGCGTGCGGGTCTTGACCTTGTTCGGGTCGGTCGAGGCCAGGTAGGCGTTCAGGTCGACCTTCAGCTCGGTATAGAGCACCACGCCCTCGGCCTTGCCGATCGGGCCCTCGTCGAAATCCTTGACCTCGACCAGGGTCGCGCCCTGAGCCTTCAGGTCCTTCAGCGCCTGTTCGAACACCGCGTCCGTGCCGGGCGAATAGCCGGTGTAGAAGCGGGCGACGGCCAGGGTCACGCCCTTCAGGGCGTTCTTGTCCAGGCCCTTGGCGTAGTCGGTCTTGCGGGCGTCGGCCTCCTTGGTCGCCGGGTCCGCCGGATCGGAGCCGGCGATGGCGGTCAGGATCAGGGCCGCGTCGGTGACCGTGCGGGTCATCGGGCCGGCGGTGTCTTGGCTGTGGCTGATCGGCACGATGTGGGTGCGCGACACCAGGCCGACGGTGGGCTTGAGGCCGACCAGGCCGTTGATCGCGGCGGGACAGGTGATCGAGCCGTCGGTCTCGGTGCCGATCGCCGCAAGGGCCAGGCCCGCCGCCACCGCCGCGCCCGAGCCGCTGGACGAGCCGCAGGCGCTGCGATCCAGCACATAGGGGTTGCGCACAGTGCCGCCCACCGCGCTCCAACCGCTGATCGAATGGCTGGAGCGGATGTTGGCCCATTCCGACAGATTGGTCTTGCCCAGGATCACCATGCCGGCGTCGGTCAGCCGCTTGACCAGCGGCGCGTCGCGGCCCGTGACATTGTCCTTCAGCGCCAGCGAGCCGGCGGTGGTGGCCGTGTCGTCGGCGCTCTCGATATTGTCCTTCAGCAGGATCGGCACGCCGTGCAGCGGTCCCCGGACCTTGCCGGCCTTGCGCTCGGCGTCCAGCGCCCGGGCGTCGGCCAGGGCGTGCGGGTTCAGGGCGATGACGGCGTGGAGCTGGTCATTCTTGGCCTTGATCGCGGTCAGCGACGCTTGAGTCGCCGCGACGGCGGAGGTCTTGGCCTCCTGGGCGTTTGTCGAGGTCGCGAGCAACGCGGCCATCGCGCCGCTGATCAGCAAGGTCTTCCGGATCACGTTTCACCCCCGAACATGCGTGACCCTCAGATGAACACCGCCACGTTCTGGCGCGCAACGATCAACGGCGTTCCGGCCCCGTCCCAGAGCGTCATGTCCTGGGTCGAGTAGCCGTCGCCGATGGTTTCCGCCCGGCTGCGCAGCAGTCGCCAGCCGTCGTCGTGCTGATCCGGCAAGCCCACGATGTCGAGAGCCCAGGTCATGGTCGAGATCGGCCCGAAGGTCGGGAACAGGGTCATGGCGGGCGGCGGCGGCGTGTCGGCCAAGGCGACCAGGGCCGACAGCGAGCGGGCGGCCGGGTCGCGGTGGCGGATCCACAGCAGATATTCCGGGGCGCCGCCCGACAGCGGCCGCGCGCCGCCGGCCATCCGCACCTCGAACTGGCCCACGAAGCTGGGGCCGCCGCGGTCGCCCGGGAAGAAGGGCTCGCAGGCCTCGGGCCGGGCGATGGCGGGGCAGGGAACCTCGCCATAGGCCACCACCGACGCCCGCGCCGCGCCGAAGGTCAGCACGCCGTGGGTGGCCACGCCCTGCTCGCCCAACAGGTCGACGGCGACGAACAGGGTCGACTTGCCCTGGCGCAGCGGCTTGACCTGGATCGACAGCTCGCCCGCCGCCGGTCCGACGAAGGCGAACTGGGCCGAGCGCAGGGGCGGGGCTTCGGGGAAGGTCCGCTGCGCCGCCTCGACGCACAACGCCGCGCTGAGCCCGCCATAGGTGGTGCGGCCCTGGCGCCAGTCGTCGGTGACATGGGCGGTGAAGCCGGCGTCGGTGGCGGTCATGGCGGCCATCAGGTCGGTGTAGGCGGTCACGCTGGGACTTTCGGTTGTTTCGTGTGCGAAGGTTCGTCTTCTTTCGCTACGGAAGTCAAATGAGGAGCTTCGTGCGGCGAACACTTGCCCCCTACGGACCGCTTCGCGGTCGTCTTCCCC
Source organism: Caulobacter sp. Root487D2Y (assembly GCF_001427165.1). NCBI lineage: Bacteria > Pseudomonadati > Pseudomonadota > Alphaproteobacteria > Caulobacterales > Caulobacteraceae > Caulobacter > Caulobacter sp. Root487D2Y. The sequence goes on along the minus strand of NZ_LMFD01000014.1, from coordinate 113,944 downwards.
CACAGGGGGAAGAGGAGTCGGCGCGAACCTCCGCCCCCTATGGGGGCGGACAGACCGCGAAGCGGTCAGGTGGGGGCAAGTGGGTGTGATCTCACGTTAAATCGGAGGCCAACATGAATCGTTTCGTCGTGATCTCCGGCTGCTCGGGCGGGGGCAAATCCACCTTGCTGGCCGCACTCGCGCAACGCGGCCATGCCGTGATCGAGGAGCCCGGCCGGCGGATCGTGCGGGAGGAACTGGCGGGCGGCGGCGCGGCCTTGCCGTGGGTGGATGCGGAGGCCTTCGCGCGGCGGGCGGTCGCCATGGCCCTGGCGGACCGGACCACGGCCGAGGGGCTGGACGGCTGGGTGTTCTTCGACCGGGGCCTGGTCGACGCGGCGGCGGCCCTGGAGCAGGCGACCGGCGAGGCGGTGCTGGAGCCGCTGGGCCGCGCTTATCGCTTTCATGAGCGGGTGTTCCTGACCCCGCCGTGGCCGGAGATCTACGTCAACGACCCCGAGCGGCCCCACGACTTCGAGGCGGCGCGGGCCGAATACGAGCGGTTGCTGGAGGCCTACGAGCGGTTGGGCTACGCGGTCTCGATCCTGCCGAAGATCGATGTGGCCGCGCGGGCTGGGTTCGTGCTTGAGGCCTTGGAAATCTAGGGCGGACCGGCACGCATGCGGAAGCGAAAGCCTCGTCCCCCAGGTTGTTTTGGCGACAAGCTCAGGACGAGGTTTTCCACTGCCACGGCCCGTACAATAGTCCTCATCCCGAGCTTGCCGAAGGGCGAGGACTACGCACGGCGTTGAAGGCTGACGCCAGCGAGCCTACTGGCCCTTCAGCTGGCGATCGAAGAACTCCAGGTGCGTCTTCAGCACATGCAGGCCCTTGGTCTTGCTGCCGGGCGCGCTGTGGCGTTCGCCCGGATAGAGCATCATCTCGAACGGAATGGCGTTCTTCTGCAGGGCCGCGATCAGGCGGGTGCTGTTTTCGAAGATGACGTTGTCGTCGGCCATGCCGTGCAGCAGCAGCAGGCTGTTGGGCTTGAGAGCCTTCAGGCGGTTGACCACGTCCGAATTGGCGTAGCCGTCCTTGTTCTCGTCGGGCTTGCCCATGAACTGCTCGGTGTAGTGCGTATCGTAGAGGCCCCACTCCGTGGGCGGAGCGCCCGCGGCCCCGGCCTTGAACGGGGTGTCGGGGGCGGTCATCAGCATCAGGGTCATGAACCCGCCGTACGACCAGCCCATCACGCCCAGCTTCTCGGGATCGACATAGGGCAGGTCGGCCAGGAACTTGGCGCCGGCCAGCTGGTCCTCGACCTCGACCGTGCCCATGCGGCGGTCCAGGGCGCGCTTGAACTTGGCCGAGCGGTTGGTGCTGCCGCGATTGTCCAGCTTGAAGATGACGTAGCCGTCCTCGAGATACGGACGCTCGCCGACCTTCTGCCAGGACCGGCTGACGGTCTGGGCGTGCGGGCCGCCATAGACCGAGACGATGGCCGGATACTTCTTGGCCGGATCGAAGCCGATCGGCTTGAGGATCTCGTAGTGCAGGACCTCGCCGTCGGCGGCCTTCAGCGTGCCGTACTCGGGAACGGGCAGGGTGGCGGCGTAGGGCCAGTAGGGGTGACCCTCGGCCAGCTTGTTCTCCTCGATCCAGCGCACGCGCTTGCCGGTCGCGTCATAGAGCGCGGTCTGGGGCGGGGTCTTGGGATCGCTGTAGCCGGCGGTGAAGGCGCCGCCGGTCTCGGCGACCTTGGCGGTCCACCAGCCGCCGGCCGGGGTCAGGGCCTTGGGCTTGCCCGGTTTGGCGTAGGAGACCTCGTAGATGCGGCGCTCGAGCGGGGTGTCGATCGAGGCCGAGAAGATCGCGACCTTGCGGGCCTCATCGACGCCTTCCAGATCGGCGACGGGCCAGTCGCCCTGGGTGACCTGGGCGATCAGCTTGCCGCTGGCGGCGTAGTGGTAGAGGTGCTTGTAGCCCGACTTCTCGGACGACCACAGGAAGCTGCCGTCCTTCAGCGGATGGAAGTCGTCGGAAAGCTCGATCCAGTGGGCGTCGGTGTCGGTGACGATCGTCTTGCCCTTCACCATCGGGTTGGGGCCCTTGGCCGGGTCGTAGGCGATCAGCTCGACGGTCTTCTGGTCGCGGGTCTGGCGCTGGACGTACAGGGTCTTGCCGTCGGCCGACCAGTCGACGCGGGCGACATAGATGTCCTTGTTGGGTCCGAGGTCGATCTGGACGACCTTGCCGGTGGCCAGGTCCTGGACGAACAGGTCGACCACGGCGTTGGGGCGGCCGGCGCGCGGATAGCGCTGCTCGACCACCGTGGCGCCGCCTGGACCGATGTCGGCCCGGGGGACGACGTCGACGGTGCTTTCATCGACGCGGGTATAGGCGATGCTGGTTTCGTTTGGGTTCCACCAATAGCCGGTGAAGCGGTCCATTTCCTCCTGGGCGACGAACTCGGCCGTGCCGAACGACAGGGCGTCCTTGCCCTCGGTGGTCAGGGCCTTCTCGGCCCCGCCGGTCGCTCCCCCGTTCAGGGGCTTGATGTAGAGGTTCTGGTCGCGGACATAGGAGACGAAGCCGCCCTTGGGCGAGACCTTGGCGTCGACCTCGTCGCCCGGGGTCTGGGTGACGCGCGTGACCTTGCCGTCGGCGACGCTGTCCAGATAGAGGTCGCCGTCCAGCGGCACCAGGATGAAGCGGCCTTCCTCGTCCCAGCTGTATTCGACGATGCCGCGGGCCGAGACGCGGGCCCGTTCGCGGCGGGCCTTCTCGGCCTCCGACAGTTCCTTGGCGCCGGCCGACAGGGCCGCCGAGTCGATCAGGCGATAGGGCTCGCCGCCCTTGACGTCGGCCGCCCACAGATCCTGGACGTTGGCCGCCTCGGCCTTGCCCTTCAGATAGGTGACGCGCTTGCCGTCCGGCGACAGGGCCACCCCCTTGGCCGTGGGGCCGTTCAGGGCCGGGTCGGCGAAGATCCGCTCCGGGGTCAGTTTTTCCGCCATCACGGGCGAGGTCAGGGCGAGGCAGGCCGCGATGGCCAGGAGCGAGGGTCTGATCATGGCGCGGGACGCTATGGGGAAGCGCGACTGTTGTCAGCAGGGAAAGTTAGATCCTCCCCCCACGGGGGAGGTGTCGGCGAAGCCGACGGAGGGGGAGTTTGCGTAAGGTGGGTCTGCTTCCCCCACCGGCGCCTTCGCGCCGCCTCCCCTACGGGGGGAGGACCTACTCCACATGAACGTGCCGTAATCCTTATCCCGCGTCCGTGATCCGATGTGATCGCCCCATGATTGCGTTGCGCCGCAGCATGCATACCTGAAGCTTGGCCGCTGTTTCATGGAGCGATGATCGCTTCCCAGGCGGCCATATGGGGCTACCTAAATGTCTAACGTCATGGCGTTGGGACCGCTTGTCGGTTCGGCGCTTTTTGTCGTGCTCGCTTCGGCGGTGTTTGTCGCGCTCTCGGGCATGGTCCGCTACATCGGCAACAACCGCGTGGCGGTGGTCGAGAAGCTGTGGAGCCGGCGCGGTTCGATTGCCGGCGGCCTGATCGCGCTGAAGGAGGAGGCCGGCTTCCAGCCCGACGTCCTGCGCGGCGGCCTGCATTTCTTCTTCCCGTTCCAGTACCGGCTGCACGTCCAGACCCTGGTGACGATCCCGCAGGGGCGGGTCGGCTATGTCTTCGCCCGCGACGGCGCGCCGCTCGAGGCCGACCAGACGCTGGCCACCCATCCCGACGGCGTCGACTTCCAGAACGCCCGCGCCTTCCTCGAGGCCGGCGGGCAGAAGGGGCCGCAGCGCAAGATCCTGCGCGAGGGCGCCTACGCCATCAACCTGGCCCAGTTCGTGGTGGTGACCAAGGACCGCACCTTCGCGCTCAGCCTGGACCGCGACGAAGCGGCCCTGCTGGCCCAGATGGCCGAGATCATCGAGGAACGCGGCGGCTTCGAGCCGGTGGTGATCAAGGACGCAGACGACCAGATCGGGGTGATCACCGTCCACGACGGCCCTGGACTGCCGTCGGGCGAGCTGATCGCGCCGCTGGTCGGGACCGACCCCGAGGATCACGCGACCTATCACAACAGCTTCCAGGAGGCCGGCAAGTTCCTCGCCGCCGGCGGCCGCAAGGGTCGCCAGCTGCAGGTGCTGGTCGAGGGCACCTACTACATCAACCGGCTGTTCGCGACGGTCGAGCGGATCAACAAGACCGTGGTCGAGGTCGGCCAGGTGGGCGTGGTGGTGTCCTACACCGGCGCGCTGGGCGCCGACACTTCGGGCGAGGGCTATCGCCACGGCGAGCTGGTGGCCAACGGCGAGCGCGGCGTGTGGCGCGACCCGCTGCTGCCGGGCAAGTACGCCTTCAACACCTATGCCGGCCGCGTGACCATGGTGCCGACCACCAACTTCATCCTGAAGTGGGAGACGATGGCCGTGGGCTCGCACAAGTTCGACGAAAACCTGGCCGAGGTGTCGCTGATCACCCGCGACGCGTTCGAGCCGACCCTGCCGGTCTCGGTCGTGGTCCACATCGACTACCGCAAGGCGCCGCTGGTCATCCAACGGTTCGGCGACATCAAGAAGCTGGTCGAGCAGACCCTGGACCCGATGGTCAGCGCCTACTTCAAGAACATCGGCCAGACCCGCACCCTGATCGAACTGTTGCAGGACCGCAGCGCGATCCAGAGCCAGTCGAGCGAGGAGATGAAGGCCAAGTTCGGCCTCTATAACCTCGAGCTGCAGGAGGTGCTGATCGGCACGCCGCGTCCGTCGGCCAGCGGCGACGACCAGATCGAGAAGATCCTGACCCAGCTGCGCCAGCGGCAGATCGCCGACGAGCAGGTCGGCACCTACGAGCGGCAGAAGTTCGCCGCCCAGAAGGAGCGCGAGCTGCGCGAGGCGGAAGCCTTCGCCAAGCAGCAGACGGCGATCACCGAGAGCCAGCTGTCGATCCAGGTGCAGCAGAACGCCGGTAAGGCCAACCTGGCCCGCTCGGAGCAGGAGGCCCAGCAGCGCCGGACCCTGGCCAAGGCCGACGCCGACGCCATCCGGCTGCTCGGCGAGGGTGAGGCCGGCAAGGTCGTGGCCCTGGCCCGGGCCGAGGCCGAGAAGGTGACCAAGGTGGGTCTGGCCACCGCCGAGGCCATCGCCAGCCAGGTCGAGGCCTCGGGCGGCGCCCGCTACCAGCTGGCCCGCCAGGTCGCCGAACGCTTCGCCCAGGCCCTGGAGACGAGCGGCGTCGACGTGGTGCCCAAGGTGTCGATCACCGGGGCCGGCGGGGAGGGCGGCGCCAACGGCGGCGTTATGCAGGCCCTGCTGACCCTGCTGATGTCCGAGAAGCTGGGCCTGGCGGTCGACGCCGCCCCGGTTCAGTACGAGGAGGAACAGGCCTAAGCGGGAACGCATGGGGCGCGGCGGGTGCGTCAGCTCGCCGCGCCCGGCAGGAATCGCTTGCAACCCCATCCATGTTAGCGGTAACAGACACCCGTGAGGCGCCGAGCGCCTCTGCCCTTCTGGGCGTTTCCTCCCTAATGACTTCAAGCCCGGTCTTTTGGCCGGGCTTTCTTTTTGCGCGCGCGGAAAAGTGCTAGCCGTTGGGAACGTCTGAAAGGGTGTTCCATGAACGCTGGAAAACCGCTCAAGAAAAGCGAAGTGCTCGAGGTCCGTCTCCCGCACGAAACCAAGACCGCCTTCATGGCGCGATGCCGCGAGACGCGGAGCACCGCCAGCGAGGCCGTCCGGATCTTCATCGACCGGGAACTGGCCGGCCGCGCGACCAAACCCAGCCGGTCCAACCTCGTCTGGCGCGTCCTGGCCGCCGCCCTGGCCGGCCTGGCGGTCGGCGCGGTCGCCGCTCCCTCGCTGGCCCGACCGATCGCGGCTCACGCGGCCTTCGATCGCCTGGACGCCAACCACGACGGCGTTCTGAGCCTCGCGGAATTCAGCCGGCGCTGAGCTGGGGACACGCCGCAAGGGCATGTCCCCGGCCGCTATTGGATCGGTTTTAGAAAGCGGTCCAACTGCAAGTTCAGCCACGTCCAGGGCTTGAGAAGCGCGGCTCCCGAACGCCAGGACAGCAGCACGAACTTGGCCCTGCCGACCAGGTTCTCGGCGGGCAGCAGGCCCACGCCCAGTTCGCGGGGAAAGCGGCTGTCCAGCGAGTTGTCGCGATTGTCGCCCATCACGAAATACTGGTCGGCCGGGACGACATAGACGTCCGTGTCGTCGCCGGGCTGGCCGGGGCCGCCGTCGTAGGTGACGTAGGCTTGGCCGTTCGGGGCGCGCTCGCCGATCGCCAACACCCGCCGCTGCGGCGCGTCGTGGTCCCGGGTCACGCCCAAGGGCGTCCGCGGGATGGCCTCGCCATTGACGAAGACCTGAGCGCCGCGGACCTGGACCCGGTCGCCGGGCAGGCCGATCACGCGCTTGACCCAGGTCTGGGCGGGATCGCGCGGCAGCCGGAACACCACCACGTCGCCGCGCTTAGCCGAGCGCCCCAACAGGCGTCCCTCGAACAGCGGCGGGTTCAGGGGAAACGACGCGCGGCTCCAGCCATAGGCCAGTTTCGAGACCACGATGTAGTCGCCCGTGACGAGGCCCGGCTCCATCGAGGACGAGGGGATGGTGAAGGGCTGAAAGACGACGACCCGCAAGGCCAGGGCGATGGCGAGGCCGGCGCCGGTGGTGCGGACGATCTCGATCACCTCGCGCCGAACGCTTGCGGCGGCGTGACGAGGAGCGGGGGAGGGGGAGGGTGTGTCGGTCATGCCCAGAGGACGGCCCGCCTCGCCGCGAAAGGCCAGAAAAGCCGTGTCGGGACAGTCGTGAAATCTTGTCCGGACACGAAAAGGGCCGGGATCGCTCCCGGCCCTCCGTCTGTTCGCTGACGCCGCGCCTTAGAACTGCTTGCGGATCGTCAGATAGGCCTGGCGCGGGGCGCCCGGCAGCAGGGTCATGGCCTGGCCGGTCGGGTCGGCCTTGGCCGCGCCGCCCGAGCCGACCGTCGAGATGTAGTCCTCGTCGGTCAGGTTGGTGATGTTGGCCTGGATATCCAGGCCGCGCAGCCAGGCGTTGGTCTCGCCGTCGAAGCGGTAGCCCAGCGTCAGGTCGGCCACCGTGAAACCCTCGACGTGGCCGCCGTTGTTCTCGAACGTATACCAGCGCGAGCTGGTGTAGCTGACGCCGAGATTGGCGAACACGCCCGTGCCCTTGTCATAGCTCAGCACCGCCTTGAACAGGTGCTCGGGCGTATAGATCACGTCCTTGTCCTTGGTGTGCATGGCCACCGCGCCGCCGGCGCCGGGGACATCGTCCTGGTAGGTCGAGCCGTTGTAGGCGTAGGAGCCGTACACCGACCAGGCGTCGGTCATCAGGAACTGACCGGCCAGCTCGACGCCCTGGGTCTTGACCGAGCCGACGTTCGACAACACCGCCGGCAGGCCCAGGATCGGCGGGGCCGTGCTGGCGCTGTCCAGGCGGTTCTCGAAGTCGACGTGATAGAACGCGGCCACGCCCTGGAAGCGGTCGGTCTTGTAGCGGACGCCGCTTTCGAAGGTCTTGGAGGTCTCGGGCTCGAGGTTGTCGCGGATGTAGTTGACGACCGACTGGTTCTGCGAGGCGAACGGACCCGAGGTGGCGGCCGAGACGAAGGCGGCCATGTTCTCGGTATAACCACCGAACAGCTCGATGCCGTTGTTGAAGTTATAGACGACGCCCACCTGGGGCAGGAAGCTGTCCTCGGACTGGATCTTGCCGTTCACGGCGCCGACGACCGAGGTCACCTCGTTCTCGACCTTCAGGGCCTTGAAGCCGAAATTGACCTTCAAGGCGTCGTTGATCGTCCAGACGTCCTGGATGTAGCCGGTCGTGGTCTTGGTGTTGAACTTGTACTCCCACTGCGTGAAGAACGGGTTGGACTGGAAGTCCAGCGGGTCGCGCGACGGAGCCGCCAGGGTCTCGGCGTAGAACCGGCGGGCCTGGTGGAAGTCGTTGTCCTCGGTCCAGAAGCCGGCGCTGATCGCATGCCCGCCCAGGTCGACATAGACGTTGCCGATCAGGCCCTTGCGGTCGATGTCGTACTCGGTGGTGCGGATCGACAGCGGCGCGGCGGTCGAGCCGGCCGTGCCGTAGCCGGGGCTGACGGTGTAGGGCGTGTACCACAGGCCCTGGCCTTGGTTCTTGTGGCCGTAGCCGGTCAGGTCGAAGCGGGCTGTCTCGCCCAGGTCGTGCTTGAGGGCGACGGCGTAGAGGTCGTCGTCGCGGATGCCGGCGCCGGCGTAGTAGGCGTCGTCAGGCGTGGCCACGCCGTACTGGGCGTAGGGGTTGGTCCCGACGCCGGTCCAGTAGCCGCCGCTCAGGATCGGGTTGGGGCCGGCGTAATAGGCCGGGTTGTTGAGCACGGCGCCGACGCCGGTCGCCTTGTTCCAGTCGGGCTGGAAATTGTCCCAGTCGCGGCCCAGGCGCTTGATCATGTCGAACGACATGTCCTGGTAGTCCTGTTCGCGACGCTCGGAGTGGTTCCAGAACGCGGTCAGCGAGCCGGTCTCGCCCAGGGGCAGCACGAGCTTGGCGTCGTACTGGCGCTGCTTCTGCTCGCTGCCGCCTTTCCACTTGTCGGCCTTCTGGTCGACCGCCGAGACATAGCCGCGCAGGCCGCCCAGGCCCTCGATGGCCCCGGTGTCGAGCCGGCCGAACACCCGGTGCATGTTGTCCGAGCCGACGGTGGCGTTGGTCTGGACGTGGAACTCGCGCGACGGGTCGCGGGTGAAGAACTGCAGCGTGCCGCCGAGGTTGCTGGTCGAGGCAGTCGACAGCGAGCCGGCGCCCTGTGCCAGCTCGACCTTGCCCAGGTCCTCGCTGGTGACCGCGCGGCTGACGTGCAGGCCGTTGTAGTTGCCGTAGCTCATGTCGCCCAGCGGCACGCCGTCCAGGGTGAAGCCCAGGCGGCTCTGGTCGAAGCCGCGGATGGCGACGCGGGTCGACCACTCGTAGGCGCCGAACGCGTCGGCCGATTGGAAGCTGACGCCCGGCAGCTTCTCGACGGCGCGCAGCGGGCTCGAGCCGGCGGCCAGCACCTCGATCTGGGTGGTGTTGATGGTCTGGACCTGGCGGCTCTGGCCCTGGCCCAGCACGATGACGGCGTCGACTTCGTTGGCGTCGGCCTCGCTGGCGTTGGGAAGGGCCGCGGCGGCCGCGGGCGCGGTTTCGGCGGCCAGGGCCAGGAGCGGCGCGGCCGACAGCAAGGCGCACAGGGCCCCGCCGAGCATCAGGTGTCGTTTCATGATTTGGATCCCCACGCCGACGCTCAAGGGAGCGGCGCCGGCTTGGAGAGCTGCGGTAACAGCGGCCGGCGACAGCGCGTCGACAGTTTGGTGTCGGGTTTCCGACGGGTCGGTGACAACCGGGTGACGGGCTGTTGCATGCGCGCGCCGGCCGGGAACATTGCGGAATCCCGTCCCGGAGGCTATCTGAGCGCCCGACCCCCGATCCCCCGCTCCAGCGAGAACCGACGCCCCCCATGGCTCAGCAATATATTTTCCAGATGCAGGGCCTGACCAAGGCCTTCCCAGGCGGCAAGAAGATCTTCGAGAACATCTGGCTGTCGTTCTATTCCGACGCCAAGATCGGCGTGGTGGGGGTCAACGGTTCGGGTAAGTCGACCCTGCTGAAGATCATGGCCGGCCTGGACGACCAGTTCTCGGGCGAGGCCCGCGCCGCCGAGGGCGTGCGCCGGGGCTACCTGCCGCAAGAGCCGGTGCTGGACCCGACCAAGGACGTCTGGGGCAATGTCATCGCCGACTGCGAGGACAAGCAGATCTTCGACAAATACAACGAGGCCGCCAACAAGCTCGGCGAGGAATATTCCGACGAGCTGATGGAGGAGATGACCAAGCTCCAGGAGATCATCGACGCCCGCGACCTGTGGGACATCGACTCCAAGGTCGAGATGGCCATCAACGCCCTGCGCTGCCCGCCCAACGACGCCAGCATCGCGGACCTGTCGGGCGGTGAAAAGCGCCGCATCGCCCTGGCGCGCCTGCTGCTCAGCAAGCCCGACATCATGCTGCTGGACGAACCGACCAACCACCTGGACGCCGAGTCGGTGGCCTGGCTGCAGCACCACCTGGAAAGCTTCCCGGGCTGCGTGATCCTGGTCACCCACGATCGCTACTTCCTGGACCAGGTCACCAAGTGGACGCTGGAGCTGGATCGCGGCAAGGGCATCCCCTACGAGGGCAACTATTCCGGCTGGCTGGAGCAGAAGCAGAAGCGCGTCGTTCAGGAGCAGTCGGAGTCCGAGTCCCGCCAGCGCGCCCTGACCCGCGAACTGGAATGGGTCCGCAGCTCTCCCAAGGCCCGTCAGTCCAAGTCCAAGGCCCGTCTGGCGTCGTACGAGGAAATGGTCGCCGCGCAGGAGAACGCCCGCGCCGCCCAGACCCACGCCCACATCCAGATCCCGCCCGGCCCGCGCCTGGGCAACGTTGTGCTGGAAGTCACCGGCCTGGAGAAGGAATACGGCGACAAGGTGCTGTTCAAGGACCTGTCGTTCAAGCTGCCGCCCAACGGCATCGTCGGCGTCATCGGCCCGAACGGCGCCGGCAAGTCGACCCTGTTCAAGCTGATCACCGGCCGCGAGCAGCCCGACCAGGGCACGGTCAAGGTCGGCGAGACCGTCAAGCTGTCCTATGTCGACCAGTCGCGCGACGCGCTGGACGCCAACAAGACCATCTGGGAAGAGATCAGCGGCGGCACCGACGTGATGATCGTCGGCAAGCGCGAGATCAATTCCCGCGCCTATGTCGGCAGCTTCAACTTCAAGGGCGGCGACCAGCAGAAGAAGGTCGGCCTGCTGTCGGGCGGTGAGCGCAACCGCGTCCACCTGGCCAAGACCCTGGCCACCGGCGGCAACCTGCTGCTGCTGGACGAACCGACCAACGACCTGGACATCGAAACCTTGCAGGCCCTGGAAGAGGCTCTGGAAGAGTTCGCGGGCTGCGCCGTGGTCATCAGCCACGATCGCTGGTTCCTGGACCGCCTGGCGACCCACATCCTGGCCTTCGAAGGCGACAGCCACGTCGAATGGTTCGAAGGCAACTTCGAGATGTACGAGGAAGACAAGAAGCGCCGCCTGGGCGCCGACAGCCTGATCCCCAAGCGCATCAAGTTCCAGAAGTTCGCGCGCTAGACCGCGGGCGCTTCGGGAGAAACATCGGACGGGGCGGCCTGCGAAGGCCGCCCCGTTGTGGTTTGGGCCGAGCCTACTTCGGTTCGGTCGGCGCGCCGGGCGTCGTGGTCGAGCCGGGCAGGTTCGAGCCCGGCGCCGGCGTGCCGGACTCCGGCATGGTCGGCGGCGTGGACGGCATGCTGGTCGAGGAGTCCGAGGGCATGCTGGTCGAAGCCGGCGGGTTCACCGAGGTGTCGGGAGCCGGGGTGGTGGTCGTCGTGGTCGTCGTGGTCGACGTCGTGGCCGAGGTGTCGGCCGACATGCCGGTCGAGGCCGAGCCGCTCCACCAGTCCTTGCTGGCCCGCGCCTTGGGCGAGGCCTTCAGATAGGCGTCCAGCTGGGCGTAGGGGATCGGCTGCGACGGACCGGCCACGACCCCGGAGGCCTTGGCTTGCGGCGCGGCCGAAGCGGCGCCCGAGACGAGCGCGGCCAGCGCGACGCCGGCGGCGAGCGTTCTGATCATCATGGGACTATTCTCCAGGCCTGGCGCGCCAACAGGACGCGTCGGCAGAAGAAACCCCTCGGCGCGGCGCCGGTTCACAGCTTGGCCTTTCGCGGCCGTGCTCGGGGACGTCAATCGATCACTATCGCGGGACCTGACCGGCAATGGCGTTCGTTAGGAACTGGAGTAGCTTGATCCCGCCACACTGATCCCGATCTTTCAGGAACAGGTTGCGGATGCGCGGCTCGCGAGTCGCGCGCGTTGTCCGGGATGGAGAAGACGAATGCCTCAAACCCCCGCCGAAAAGCCCCACATCGCTCTTTCGCACGAGATGCTGACGCCGTTGCAGCCGCTTCTCGAGGGGGCGTACCAGGTGCACCGGCTGTGGGACTATCCCGACCGCCTGGCGTTCCTGGACGGGCCGGGGCGCCAGGTGCGGGCCATCGTCCATGCGGGCGAGATCGTGCTGGCCAAGGATCTGCTGGCCGAGATGCCCCGGTTGGGCCTGATCGCCTGCGTCAGCGTCGGCTATGACGGCGTCGACGTGCCGTGGTGCAAGCAGCACGGCATCGCCGTCACCCATTCGACCGGCCTGAACGCCGCCGATGTCGCCGACCACGCCGTGGGCCTGGTGCTGGCCGCCTGGCGCGGCATCGTCGAGGGCGACCAGAAGCTGCGCAGCGGCCACTGGACCACCATGGAGCGGATGAGCCCTCGCCACGGCCTGCGCGGCCGCAAGGCCGGGATCGTCGGCCTGGGCCATATCGGCGAGGCGGTGGCCCAGCGCCTGGAGGCGTTCGAGCTGAAGGTGTCGTGGTGGGCGCCGCGTCCCAAGGAGACCGAACGTCCGCGCGCCAAGACCTTGCTCGATCTGGCCAAGGACAGCGACATCCTGGTGGTCTGCGCCCGTCCCGACGCCACCAACCGCCACATGATCAACCAGGCGGTCATCGAGGCGCTCGGGCCGCAGGGCCTGCTGGTCAACGTGGCGCGCGGCTCGCTGGTCGACGAGGACGCCCTGATCGCCGCCCTCAAGGACGGCCGGCTGGGCATGGCGGGGCTGGACGTGTTCGACCACGAGCCGACGCCCGCCTCGCGCTGGGCGGGCGTGCCGCACACCGTGCTGACGCCCCACACGGCCGGCGCCACCCTCGACAGCATCCCGGCCATGGTCGGGCTGACGGTCGAGAACCTGCGCCGGTTCTTCAAGGGCGAGGCCCTGGCCTCGCCGGTGGACGTCTAGGCCGGAAAGGGCGTGGCGAACGGCTCGGGCGCCAGCCGGAGGCCGTTCGCCAGCAGGCTGACCGTCCGGTAGAAGCCGGCCAGCATCATCAGCTCGATCCGGGCTTCCTCGTCGAAGGCCTCGGACAGGCGGGCCCACAGGGCGTCGTCGACGTCGGCCCTGGCGTTGACCGCGTCGCAGAACGTGATCAGCAGCGCCTCGCGCGGCGTCCAGCAGGCGGCGATCCCCGGGGTCGTCGTGGCCGCCAGCCGCTCGGCGTTCAGTCCGGCGGCGTCCGCGAAGATCGCCGCGTGCACGCCCCACTCGTAGGCCGCGCCGTTCAGGGCGCAGATCCGATGGATGACGATCTCGCGCTCGGCCAGGCTCAGATGGCCTTTGTCGAGCAGGCCGCCGCCCGTGAAGCGGGCGAACAGCCGCGGGTCGCGGGCCAGGGTGCGGAACAGCGACAGCGGCTGGTCGCCGGGCGTCTTCAGGCGATCGAGGGTTTCCTGGACGGCGGCGGGATAGGGCGCCTGGGCCGGTGGAATGCGCGCCGGGGCGATGCGGGTGTTCGTGGCGTGAGCGGACATGGTGGTCTCCTCGTGCTACAGAATCTGTATCATGGTGAAATCCGAGTCCGCTACAAAAATTGAAGCAATCACCGAAGCGCCGCTGCCCGGCGGGCCGGTGCGCGGCTCGACGACGGGCCGACCGGTCATGGCGGCGCTGGACCTGATGGGGCGACGCGGCGCGCTGCGGATCCTGTGGGAGCTGCGCGACGACGCGGTCCTGACCTTCCGCGCCCTGCAGGCGGCGGCCGAGCTGCCTCCTGGCACGCTCAACGCCCGCCTGGGCGAGCTGCGGGCCGCCGGCGTGGTGGCCGCGGCCGGCGGCTATCGCCTGACGCCGCGCGGCGGCCAACTGCTGGACGCCCTTGCGCCATTACAGGCTTGGTCGCAGGCTTGGGCCAAGGATCTGGGGGCGCCCGATCCGTGTTCCGATGCGGAGGAGGGCTAGATGGCCAAGGTGCTGGGCTTGGGCGGCGTGTTCTTCAAGGCCGAGGATCCGGCCGCCGTGGGCGCATGGTACGCGCGCGTGCTGGGCTTCGAGGTGTCCGAATGGGGCGGGGTCGCGTTCGAGCATCCGCGGGTCGGCGGCACGAACTGGTCGCCGTTCGCGGCCGACACCCACTATTTCGAACCGTCGCAGGCGTCGTTCATGATCAACTTCATCGTCGATGACCTGGACGGCGTGCTGGCCAGGGCGGCCGCCGAGGGGGTGGAGCCGACCGGACGTCAGGACGAGGACATGGGCCGGTTCGCCTGGCTGATCGACCCGGCCGGGGTGAAGATTGAGCTTTGGGAGCCGTCGAAAGAGCCTCCCGAGGCATAGTTTACCGCGCCGGCCGATTTGAAAGTCGACGTCGCGCGGGGCGGCGGGTTCGGATTTAGCTTGCCAAATCGGACATAAGGATATCTTTATGTCCCCATGAAGATAGCATCCGAACAGGTCGTGGATCTACTGCGCGCGGCGGGGGAGTCGACCCGCCTGCGCGTGCTGGCCCTGCTGGCGGCCGAAGAGCTGTCGGTGTTGGAGCTGTGCCGGATTCTGGACCAGAGCCAGCCTCGGGTGTCGCGGCACCTCAAGCTGCTGGCCGAGGCCGGGCTGGTCGAACGCTTTCCGGACGGCGCCTGGGTGTTCTACCGCCTGGCCCTGGAATCGCCTGGCCGAGCCGTGATCGGCCGGATCCTGGACCTGATCGACCCGCAAGATCCCGTCGCCCTGGGCGACGCCGAGCGGCTGGCCCTGGTGCGCGCCGAACGCGCGGCCGGCGCCCAGGCCTATTTCGCCCGTAACGCCGCGCGCTGGAACGAAATCCGCTCGCTCTACGTCGACGAGGCCGAGGTCGAGGCCGCCATCCTGCAGGCGGCGGGCGAGGGCCCCTTCGGCGAGATGGTCGATCTGGGCGCGGGATCGGGCCGCATGCTGACGCTCCTCGGCAGCCGCGCCAACGCGGCCGTGGGGCTGGATTTGTCGCAGCAGATGCTCAACATCGCCCGTGACGAGGTGGCCAAGGCCGGTCTCGTCCGGTGCGAACTGCGTCACGGCGACATCTTCGCCACCGGTCTGCCGAACGGTTGCGCGGATCTGGTGACCGTTCACCAGGTGCTGCACTATCTGGGCGACCCCGCCGCGGCCGTGGCCGAGGCCGCCCGGCTGGTGGCCGACGGCGGGCTGTTGCTGATCGCCGACTTCGCGCCGCACGATCACGAGTTCCTGCGCGAAAACCACCAGCACCGCCGCCTCGGCTTCGCCGACGCCGAGATCATCCCGTGGATCGAGGCCGCCGGCCTGGTCCCGGACGCCAACATCGCCCTGCCGCCGACCTCGGCCGAAGGGTTGACCGTGAAGATCTGGACGGCGCGCCGTCCCGCCATTCGAAACGCCGAAAGAAGCGCCGCATGACCGTTTCCGCCCCCCGCCGTGTTCTCGGTCCGGTCGCCCGCGCCGGCGAACGCACCGACCGTCCGCGCGTCTCGTTCGAGTTCTTCCCGCCCAAGACCGAGCAGATGGAAGAGAACCTGTGGGCGGCGATCAAGCGCCTGGCCCCTCTGGACCCGGCCTTCGTCTCGGTGACCTACGGGGCCGGCGGCTCGACGCGCGAGCGCACGCACCGCACGGTCAAGCGCATCCTCGCGGAGACCAGTCTGAAGCCCGCCGCCCACCTGACTTGCGTCGGCGCCAGCCGCGCCGAGGTCGACGAGGTGATCCGCGAATACTGGGAGAGCGGCGTGCGCCACGTGGTGTCGCTGCGCGGCGATCCGCCTCCCGGCGAGGGCGGCATCGGCGGCGTCTATGTGCCGCGCGAGGACGGCTACAGGAACGCCACCGAACTGACCGCGGCCCTGACCGCGATCGCGCCGTTCAACGTGCTGGTCGGCGTCTATCCGGAAAAGCATCCCGAAAGCCCGTCGATCGAACACGACATCGAGGTGCTGAAGGCCAAGATCGACGCCGGCGCCACCCTGGCCATCAGCCAGTTCTTCTTCGACACGGACGCCTTCCTGCGGTTCGTCGACAAGGTGCGGGCCGCCGGGATCACCATCCCGATCGTGCCCGGCATCATGCCGGTGACCAACTTCAAGGGCCTGTTGAAGATGTCGGCCGCCTGCCAGACGGCGGTGCCCGGCTGGCTGGCCAACATCTTCGACGGCCTGGACGAGGACGCCGACACCCGCCGCCTGCTCGCCTGCTCCGTTGCCGCCGAGATGTGCGCCAAGCTGCAGGAGCAGGGCTTCGGCGACTTCCACTTCTACACCCTGAACCGGGCCGACCTGGTCTATGCGATCTGCCGCGTGCTGGGCGTGCGCGAGGCCGCGCCGGCGCCCTCGGAGGCGGCGGCATGAAACGAACGGCGTCAATATTTCTGGCCGCCCTGGCCCTGGCGATCCCGGTCCAGGGAGCGACGACGATCGTCGACAATCAGCCGGCCAGCTGGTCCAAGCCGATCCGGCCCTATCGGGTCGTCGGCAACATCTACTATGTCGGCTCCGAAGGGCTGTCGGCCTGGCTGATCTCGTCGTCGCAAGGCCACGTCCTGCTCGACAGCGGGCCTTCGGCCGCGGGCGCGAAGCTGATCGAGGCCAATATCCAGGCGCTGGGCTTCAAGCTCTCGGACGTGAAGGTCCTGATCAACAGCCACGCCCATTTCGACCACGCCGGCGGGCTGGCCCAGCTCAAGGCCGACACCGGCGCCAAGGTCTGGATCTCGCGGCCGGACGAACCGGCGGTAAAAAAGGGGCAGCACTTCGGCGACAACGACAACGGCCTGACGCCGTTCCCGGCGGTCAAGGTCGACAAGGCGTTCGGCGAGGGCCAGAAGCTGAAGCTGGGCGAGACCACCCTGGTCGCCCACCTGACGCCGGGCCACACGATCGGCTGCACCACCTGGACCACCCAGGTGATCGACCGCGGCCGGCCGCTGAACGTCACCTTCAACTGCTCGACCTCGGTGGCGGGCAACGTGCTGGTCGGCAACAAGACCTACAAAAACATCGTCGCCGACTACCGCGCCACCTTCGCCAAGCTGAAGGCCCTGCCCACCGACGTGATGCTGCCCAGCCACGAGGAGCAGGCCGACCTGCTGGCCAAGCGCAAGAAGATGCTGGCCGGCGACGTCAACGCCTTCGTCGACCCGACGGAAATCGCCCGCTACGCCACCACCTCGGAGGAAGCGTTCGACAAGGAGCTGGCGCGCCAGGAAAGCGCTCGCAAACCGTGATCCTCGTCCCGGCGCCGGCCGGAGCGAGCAGAATTGAGTCCCGCTTCCTCGCGAAGCGCTAGAAAGACCCGAACGGCCGGAGCCCGATCCTCCGGCAGGAGCCGACCATGACCGATCTCACCACCCGAGCGGGGCGCATTGCCGCCCTGAAGGCCGCCGCCAAGGAACGAATCCTGATCCTCGACGGCTCGTGGGGCGTGATGTTCCAGAAGCGCAAGCTGGCCGAGGCCGACTACCGCGCCGAGCGCTTCGCCGACTACGACGGCCAGATGAAGGGCAACAACGACATCCTGTGCCTGACCCGGCCGGACATCGTCGCCGACCTGCACCACCAGTACTACGCGGCCGGGGCCGACATCTCCGAGACCAACACCTTCTCGGGCACCACCATCGCCCAGGCCGACTATCGGCTGGGCAGCGACGTGGTGCGCGACATCAACTTCGAGGGCGCGCGCATCGCCCGTTCTGTGGCCGACGAGTGGCTGGCCAAGGAGCCGGAAAAGCCGCGCTTCGTGGCCGGCTCGATCGGGCCGCTGAACGTGATGCTGTCGATGTCGTCGGACGTGAACGATCCGGGCGCGCGCAAGGTGACCTTCGACCAGGTCTACCAGGCCTATCGCGAGCAGGCGGCGGCGCTGCACGACGGCGGCGTCGACCTGTTCCTGATCGAGACCATCACCGACACCCTGAACTGCAAGGCCGCGATCAAGGCGATCATGGACCTGGTCGACGAGGGCTACGAGGAGCTGCCGATCTGGATCAGCGGCACCATCACCGACCGCTCGGGCCGCACCCTGTCGGGCCAGACGGCCGAAGCCTTCTGGAACTCGATCAAGCACTGCAAGCCGTTCGCCGTGGGCTTCAACTGCGCCCTGGGGGCGGACCTGATGCGCCCGCACATCGCCGAGATGGCCCGCATCGCCGACACGCTGGTCGCCGCCTATCCCAACGCCGGCCTGCCCAACGCCATGGGCGAGTACGACGAGGAGCCGCACCAGACCGGTCACCAGCTGCACGAGTGGGCCAAGGACGGCATCGTCAACATCCTGGGCGGTTGCTGCGGCACCACCCCCGACCACATCAAGCACGTGGCCGACGAAGTGCGCGGCGTGAAGCCCCGCGCCATCCCCGAGCGCCCGAAGGCCATGCGCCTGGCGGGCCTGGAACCGTTCGAGCTGGCCTAGAGATCAAGACGATGCGTACGACTCTTCTTTTCGGCGGCATGAGCCGCGAGCGCCTGGTGTCGGTGGCCAGCGCCAAGGCGTTGTCCGCCGCCTTGCCGGACGCCGACCTGTGGTTCTGGGCCCCCGACGACCAGGTCTATGTGGCCAGCGACGCCGTGCTGCAGGCCCACGAGCGGCCGTTCGAGATCGACCTGCCCACCGAGGGCGCGCCGATCGGCGGCGTCGAAGCCGCGCTCGACAAGGCCAAGGCCGAGGACCGCGTGCTGGTGCTGGGCATGCACGGCGGCGCGGCCGAGAACGGCGACCTGGCGGCCCTGTGCGAGGCGCGCGGCGTGGCCTTCACCGGCTCGGACAGCCAGTCCAGCCGCCTGGCCTTCGACAAGATCGCCACCAAGGCCGCCGTGGCCAAGGCCGGCGTCGTCGCGCCCTCGACCGTCGCACTGGCCGACGCCGAAGCCGCCCTGGCCAAGTACGGCAAGCTGGTCGCCAAGCCGGTGGCCGACGGCTCCAGCTACGGCCTGATCTTCGTCAACGAAGCCGCCGACCTGGAGACCCTGAAGGCCGCCGCCGCCCGCGAGGCCTATGTGATCGAGCCTTTCGTGGCCGGCGCCGAGGCCACCTGCGGGGTGCTGGAGCAGGACGGCAAGGTGTTCGCCCTGCCGCCGGTCGAGATCCGCCCGGCTGACGGCGCCTTCGACTATGTCGGCAAGTACCTGGCCAAGACGACCGAAGAGATCTGCCCGGCCACGTTCGCGCCGCAGGTCAACGCCGCCATGCAGGAGGCCGCCCTGAAGGCCCACAAGACCGTCGGGGCCGGCGGTTATTCGCGCAGCGACTTCATCGTCACCCCGAACGGCCCGATCTTCCTGGAGATCAACACCCTGCCGGGCATGACCGCCGCGTCGCTGTATCCCAAGTCGCTGAAGGCCCAGGGCATCGCGTTCCGCGACTTCCTCGACGGCCAGATCGCCCTGGCGGTCGCCCGCGCCAAACACGTCAGCGAAGGGGCGGCCTGATCATGAGCGCCTGGGCCCACGGACCTTTCGACAACGACGACGCCTTGGATTTCATCGACGACCTGGCCGAGGCGGCCGA
The DNA here is from genome assembly GCF_001427165.1 of Caulobacter sp. Root487D2Y. NCBI lineage: Bacteria > Pseudomonadati > Pseudomonadota > Alphaproteobacteria > Caulobacterales > Caulobacteraceae > Caulobacter > Caulobacter sp. Root487D2Y. The sequence continues at coordinate 94,507 of NZ_LMFD01000014.1, read as the reverse complement.
CTGGCGCACGGTGGTGCAGATCCTCGACCACGTGACCAGGACGGCGGGCTATCTGGAAGCGCCGGAGGGGCAGATCGCCGTGGCCGCCGCCGCCATCGTCGCCGCCTCGGTCGGCGACGTGACGATCCTGCCCGACAATCACCGCGAGCTGAAGGCCGCCCTCGGCGCGCCGCCGGAAGGGGCTGTCGCCCTGGCCCGCTCGGCCCTGGCGCGCGTGGTCGCCCCGGCCTCCGAACTCGACGAACTCTGGCAGGAGGGTGACGACCACGACGCGTGGCTGACCCAGATCGCCGCCCTGCAATCGACCTTGAGCACCGCCCAATGAGACCTGTCTTCGTCAACATTGGTGAGCGCACCAACGTCACCGGCTCGGCCAAGTTCAAGAAGCTGGTGGTCGAGGGCGACTATCCGGCCGCCCTGTCGGTGGCCCGCCAGCAGGTCGAGGCCGGCGCCCAGGTCATCGACGTCAACATGGACGAGGGCCTGCTGGATTCGAAGCAGGCCATGATCACCTTCCTGAACCTGATGGCGGCCGAGCCCGACATCGCCCGGGCGCCGGTGATGATCGACAGCTCCAAGTGGGAGGTGATCGAGGCCGGCCTGAAGTGCGTGCAGGGCAAGGCCATCGTCAACTCGATCTCGATGAAGGAAGGCGAGGCCAAGTTCATCGAGCAGGCCAAGCTGTGCCTGCGCTACGGCGCGGCCGTGGTGGTCATGGCCTTCGACGAGGTCGGCCAGGCCGACACCGCCGCCCGCAAGATCGAGATCTGCGAGAAGGCCTACCGCATCCTGGTCGACAAGGTGGGCTTCCCACCGGAAGACATCATCTTCGACCCCAACATCTTCGCCGTGGCGACCGGGATCGAGGAGCACGACAACTACGCCGTCGACTTCATCGAGGCCACGCGCGAGATCAAGAAGCGCTGCCCCTACGCCCGCGTCTCGGGCGGGGTGTCGAACGTCTCGTTCAGCTTCCGCGGCAACGAGCCGGTGCGCCGGGCCATCCACTCGGTGTTCCTGTACCACGCCATCGAGGCGGGCATGGACATGGGCATCGTCAACGCCGGCGACCTGCCGGTCTACGACACCCTGGACGCCGAACTGCGCGAGGCCGTCGAGGACGTGATCCTCAACCGCCCGCAGCGCACCAACGTTTCCAACACCGAGCGGCTGGTCGACATGGCCCCGCGCTACAAGGGCGACAAGAGCCAGGTCCAGACCACCAACCTGGAATGGCGCAAGGGCTCGGTGAACGAGCGCATCACCCACGCCCTGGTCAACGGCATCACCGACTATATCGATCAGGACACGGAAGAGGCGCGCCTGTCGGTCGAGCGGCCCCTGCACGTGATCGAAGGCCACCTGATGGACGGCATGAACGTGGTCGGCGACCTGTTCGGCTCGGGCAAGATGTTCCTGCCCCAGGTGGTCAAGTCGGCCCGGGTGATGAAGCAGGCCGTGGCCTGGCTGGAGCCGTTCATGGAGGCCGAGAAGGCCGGCAAGCCGCGCGAGCAGGCCGGCCGCATCCTGATGGCCACCGTCAAGGGCGACGTCCACGACATCGGCAAGAACATCGTCGGCGTGGTCCTGCAGTGCAACAACTACGAGGTCATCGACCTGGGCGTGATGGTCCCGGCCGACCGCATTCTGGAAGAGGCCAGGAAGCACAACGTCGACATGATCGGCCTGTCGGGCCTGATCACCCCGTCGCTGGACGAGATGGTGTTCGTGGCCTCTGAGATGGAGCGCCAGGGCTTCACCATGCCGCTGCTGATCGGCGGGGCCACCACCAGCCGCACCCACACCGCGGTCAAGATCGAGCCGGCCTACCACAAGGGCTCCACCACCTATGTGCTGGACGCCAGCCGGGCCGTGGGCGTGGTCTCGGGCCTGCTGTCGGCCAGCGAACGGGATCGCCTGCAGGCCGAGACCCGCGCCGAATATGTCCGCATCCGCGAGCAGTACGCCCGCGGCCAGACGGCCAAGGCGCGCACCAAGATCGCCGACGCCCGCAAGCGCAAGTTCGACATCGACTGGAACGGCTATGCGCCGCCCAAGCCCAGCTTCATCGGCGCGCGCGCCTTCGAGCCGTCGCTGGAGGAGCTGGTCCCGTTCATCGACTGGTCGCCGTTCTTCGCCAGCTGGGAGCTGATCGGCCGCTTCCCGCAGATCCTGGAGGACGACGTGGTCGGCGAGGCCGCCACCGACCTCTATCGCGACGCCCGCGAGATGCTCGACAAGGTCGTCGCCGAGAAGTGGTTCGGGGCCAAGGGCGTGGTCGGCTTCTGGCCGGCCCAGGCCGACGGCGACGACATCGTTCTCTATACGGACGAAAGCCGCTCGACCGAACTGGCCCGCCTGTTCACCCTGCGCCAGCAGATGGACAAGTCCGAGGGCAAGGCCAACCTGGCCTTGGCCGACTTCGTCGCGCCGATCGGGCAGGGGGGCGACTACATGGGCGGCTTCGCCGTCACCGCCGGCCACGGCGAGGACGAGATCGTCAAGCGCTTCAAGGAGGCCGGCGACGACTACAGCGCCATCATGGCCTCGGCCCTGGCAGACCGCCTGGCCGAGGCCTTCGCCGAGTGGCTGCACTACAAGGCTCGTGTCGAGCTGTGGGGCTATGCCAAGGACGAGCGCGAGGACATCGACATCATGATCGCCGAGAAGTACCGGGGCATCCGCCCGGCCCCCGGCTATCCGGCCCAGCCCGACCACACCGAGAAGGGCACCCTGTTCAAGCTGCTGGACGCCGAAGCGGCCACCGGCATGATCCTGACCGAGAGCTACGCCATGAGCCCCGGGGCGGCGGTGTCGGGCTTCTATTTCAGCCACCCGCAGTCGCACTATTTCGGCGTCGGCAAGGTCGATCTCGACCAGGTCGAGGATTACGCCCGCCGAAAGGGCTGGGACCTGGCCAAGGCCGAGAAGTGGCTGTCGCCGATCCTCAACTACGACCCCGGCGCCCGGGCGCGGGGGGAGGCGGCGTAATTTTCCCTCTCCCCTTGCGGGAGAGGGTGGCCTCGCGAAGCGAGGTCGGGTGAGGGGTTGAAGGACATCACCGCCGCGATCAACCGAAAGGCCGGTCGCGGCGGGCTTCGTTTGAGAGACCCCTCATCCGTCAGCCTTCGGCCGACACCTTCTCCCGCAAGGGGAGAAGGATCAGGTTCGTTCTGATGAAAAGCCGCGCTAGGACTCTCTCCGAATCCGGGGAGATCCAGCGTGAGCCAGTTCAATCGACGTGACGTTCTAGCCCTCGGCGCGGCCGCCGCCGCGTTCGGCGGGAGCGCTTTGGCCGCCGCGCCCGGCGACGCCGCCGCCGAGGCCCTGCTGTCCTCGGTCGCCGAGGACCTGATGCGGGAATATCCCGAGAACGCTTCCGCGCTCGGCCTGGACAAGGGCGCGCGGGCCGCCCTGAAGGCCACCCTGACCGACCGCTCGCTGGAAGGCCGCGGCAAGCTGGCCGCCGCCGCCAAGGCGCGGGTCGCCCGGATGAAGGCGGTCGACCGCAAGGGACTGAGCCCGGCGACCGCGCTCGATCTGGGCGTCGTCCAGACCGCCCACGAACTGGCCGTCGAAGGCTTCGACTTCCCGTATGGCGACGCCATCGGCCTGTCGTCGCAGTGGTCGTATCGCAACGCGCCCTACGTGGTGGCCCAGAACACCGGGGCCTTCGTCGAGACGCCTGACTTCCTCGACAGCCTGCACGGCGTGACGGGCGTCGCCGACATCGAGGCCTATCTCCACCGCCTGGAGCTCTACGCCGCCCAGCTGGACGGCGAGACGGCGCGCCTGAAGCACGACGGCGCCCTGGGCGTGATTGCCCCGGACTTCCTGCTGGAAAAGACCCTGAAGCAGCAGAAAGGCGCGCGGGCCGCGCCGATCGCCGACTGGGGCCTGGTCACCTCGCTGGCCAAGAAGGCCAGGGACATCCCCGGCGACCACGCGCGCCGCGCCGCCGCCATCGTCGAGGGCAAGATCGCGCCGGCCATGGACCGCCAGATCGCCGAGCTGACCGCCCACCGCGCCAAGGCCGGGACCGACGCCGGCGCCTGGAAGCTGCCCAACGGCGAGGCCTACTACGCCTGGGCGCTGCGGGCCGGCACGACCAGCCGCATGACGCCCGACGAGGTCCACCAGATGGGCCAGGAGGAGCTGAAGGCGCTGTCTTCGCGCATGGACACGCTGCTGAAGGCCCAGGGCCTGAGCCAGGGCAGCGTCGGCGCGCGGATGAAGGCCCTGGGCGAGGATCCCAAGAACCTGTTTCCCAACACCGACGAAGGCCGGGCCCAGATCCTGGCCTATCTGAACGGCCGGGTGGCCGACATCCGCGCGCGTTTGCCACGCGCCTTCGCCACGCTGGTTCCGGGCAATCTGCTGATCAAGCGGGTGCCGGTCGAGATCCAGGATGGCGCGCCGGGCGGCTACGCGGCGGCCGGCTCGATCGACGGCACGGTGCCGGGCAATTACTACATCAACCTGCGCGACACGGGCATGTGGCCGCGCTACGGCCTGCCGACCCTGACCTATCACGAGGGCCTGCCCGGCCACATCTGGCAGGGCGAATACACCTACAAGCTGCCGCTGGTCCGCTCGCTGCTGGCCTTCAACGCCTATTCGGAAGGCTGGGCCCTCTACGCGGAACAGTTGGCCGACGAGCTGGGCGCCTATGACGGCGATCCGCTGGGCCAGCTGGGTTACCTCCAGTCCATCGCCTTCCGGGCCTGCCGCCTGGTGGTCGACACCGGCATCCACGCCAAGCGCTGGACCCGCGACCAGGCCATCGACTGGTTCGTGGCCACCAACGGCTCGACCCGCGAGGAAGTGCAGGGCGAGGTCGATCGCTACTGCGCCTGGCCGGGCCAGGCCTGCGGCTACAAGGTCGGTCACAGCCAGATCGTTCGCCTGCGCGGCAAGGCCCAGGCCGCCCTAGGCGGCCGCTTCGACCTGCGCACCTTCGACGACGCGGTGGTGATGGGCGGCAACGTCCCGCTGACCGAGCTGGAGGGGGTGATCGACGCCTATGTGAAGGGGCGGCGGGCCTGACCTAAAGGGCAGGCTAGCCAAAGCTCGCGCTTTGCGTTCATCCTGACCCCGCACGAGGGCGTTCGACCCTCGGCGGGGCATAGGGGGCGAAGGTGGGCGACAGGGGCATTAGCCGCCGCGCGTTGGGCGCGCTGGCGGTCGGAGGCGCGGCCAGCGCGACCTTGAGCGGCTGCGACCGCGTGGGCCAGACAGAGGCCACGATCAAGTCCCGCCAGTTCCCGAACGACTTCGTCTGGGGCGTGGCGACGGCGGCCTTCCAGACCGAAGGCTCGCCCAACGCCGACGGCCGCGGCCTCAGCATCTGGGACACCTTCGAGAAGCAGCCGGGGCGGATCAAGGACGGCTCGAACGCCGATGTCGCCACCGACAGCTATCGCCGCTACGCCGAGGACGTCGACCTGATCGCCGGGGCGGGGCTTAAGGCCTTCCGCTTCTCGATCGCCTGGTCGCGGGTCCTGCCCACCGGCTCGGGGACGGTCAACGCCCCGGGGCTGGACCACTACGACCGCCTGGTCGACGCCTGCCTGGCCAAGGGGGTCACGCCCTACGCCACCCTGTTCCACTGGGACCTGCCCCAGGCCCTGCAGGACAAGGGCGGCTGGAGCGCGCGCGACACCGCCAAGAGCTTCGCCGACTACGCCGCCGCCGTGGCCGGGCGGCTGGGCGACCGGCTCAAACACTTCATCACCCTCAACGAGCCGGCCGTGCACACGGTGTTCGGCCACGTGCTGGGCGAACAAGCGCCGGGGTTGAAGGACATCGCCCTGCTGGGCCCGACCACCCACCACATGAACCTGGGCCAGGGCCTGGCGATCCAGGCCCTGCGCGCGGCCCGCGGCGACCTGCGGATCGGCACGACCCAGGCGCTGCAGCCGTGTCGGCCTTCGGGCGGGCCCCTGGCGTTCTGGAACCGTCCAGCGTCCGACGGGCTGGACGCCCTGTGGAACCGGGCCTGGCTGGACCCGCTGCTGAAGGGGACCTATCCGAAGCTGATGGACGACTTCCTCAAGGGGTGCGTCCGCGACGGCGACCTGAAGACCGTCCATCAGCCGATCGACTTCCTGGGGGTCAACTACTACGCCCCGGCCTATGTGAAGCTGGACCTGGCCAGCCCCAGCCACATCGCCCCCGGCGCGCCGCCGAAGGGGGCGGAGCTGGACGCCTTCGGCCGACAGATCGATCCGTCGGGCCTGGCGCAGGTGCTGGAGATGGTCCGCCGCGACTACGGCAACCCGCCGGTGATGATCACCGAGAACGGCTGCTCCGACCCGTTCGGCGATGGCCCGGCGGTGATCGACGACGGTTTCCGATGCCAGTACCTGCGCCGCCATCTCGAGGCGGTGAAGAGCGCGATGGAGGCCGGTTCGCGGATCGGCGGCTACTTCACCTGGACCCTGATCGACAACTGGGAATGGGACATCGGCTACACCTCCAAGTTCGGCCTGGTGGCGATGGACCGGACGACCGGCGTACGCACGCCCAAGGCGTCGTACGGGTGGTTCAAGCAGGTGGCGACGACGGGGTTGCTGCCGACGACTTAGGTGCGGCTGGGGACATGCCCATGGGCATGTCCCCAATCGGCGCCGGCCCTAGTCCGCCTTGCAGATCAGCACGTTCTTGCCGCCGCGCTTGGCGGGGATCAGGCTGCCGGCGCAGGGCTGGGGATTGGCGGGATCGATGATGACCTCGCCCTTGGCGGCGATCGGCATGGCCGCGGGCTTGGCGCCGATCGGCGGCAGATCGGCGGGCTTTTTGGCCGCCGTCTTGGTCGTGGACGGCTTGGCGGTCGTCGTGGCCTTGACCGGCGCCTTGGCGGGCGGGGCCTCGGCGGCGGGCGCTTCGGCCGCGGCGGGCGCCTCCGCGATCGGGGCCGGCGCCTCGGGCGCGGCGGCCGCTGGAGCGGCTTCTTCCTTGACGGCGTCTGGGGCGGGCGTCGGTTCGGCCGGGGCGGCGGCGGGCGCCTGGTCCTTCTTGACGTTATAGTTCAGGGCCTGGCCGAACAGGTTGGACTTGGTCTCCAGGGTCTTGGCGCGGCTGTCGCAGTCGCCGGGCGGGCTCCAGCTCATCCACACCTGGGCCAAGCGCGCCTTCTCGACCTGATCGGCGCCGCTCCAGACCGAGTGGCCCTTCTTGATCGCCGCCGCGCCATATTCCGAGATCGGACGGGGGCTGGCCTTCTCGGCCGCGACGATGGCCGAGCGGTAGACCACCAGGTCCTTCTTGGCCTGGTCGCGCAGCGCCGGATATTCCTTCATCGAGGCCGCGAAGCCGTCGGGACCGGGGAAGGCCTTCTCGATGCGGGTGACCTCGGGCATCACCTTGTCGTACAGCTCGACATAGCCGCCCAGCGCGCCATAGCACCAGCCGACATAACCGTAGTCGTCCGTCGGCGGCGTGTTGGCCGGAGTGGTGCGAGGCGGGGGAGCGGTGGCGGTCGGCGCGGTGGAGACGGGGGCATCCTGGGCGATCAGGGCCAGGGCGAGAAGGAAGGCGGTCGCCATGCGGGCGGAAGTCCTCTTATGGGGCGTCGCTCAGAGAGTCGGTCGCATTCGAATAGAGCATTTCCGGTCGCATTGGGACCGGAGCATGGCGCCGAGGTGTTTTGCACCGCGGTCGGTCAAGCGCCACCATAACGAACGGATCGGCCAAACGCTCCCGCTCCGGGCAAAGATTTCTGTGTGCAGCCGAGCGTTGCGAACCTTGGCCGTTCCTCCGTACGTTACAAAGTTTCAATGTGCGCCGCAGCAAGGACCGGGTGGGGACGCGACTTTTTTATGCTAGAAGGCAAAACGGGAGCGTGATCCGTTGAGAGGCGGGCGACGTATCGCCCCCGTCATACCTCCGCCACGCTTCTGGATTTTCGTCGCAACCATGACCTTCTGGCGCAACATCGCAACCCTGGCCGCGCGACGGTTGGACATGGCGGAATGCCAGGAATGTCCGCCCGGTCTGCCGGGGCAGGATCCCGCGTTCTCGACGGCGGTCACGGCGCTGGGCGCGAAGCTGGCCAAGGCCGACGGATCGGCCGACGGCGACGAATACGCCGCCTTCGCCGAGGTGTTTCATCCCGACCCGGAGTCGGAAAACAACATCCATCGCCTGTACGACCTGGCCCGGCAGACCACGCACGGCTTCGAGAGCTACGCCAAGCGGCTGGCCAAGCGTTATCGCACCTGCCCGCAGATCCTCGAGGACGTGCTGGACGGCCTGTTCCATATTGCCAAGGCCGACGGGGCGGTGACCCAGGAGGAGCTTAGCTATCTTGAGCGCGTGGCCGATCTGTTCGGCATGTCGCCGCTGTCGTTCCGCCGCCTGACCGCCACCCATGTCGGGACCGGGCCGGACGATCCCTACCGCATCCTCGACGTGCCGGCCGACGCCGACGACGCGGTGGTGCACTCGGCCTGGCGCGCGGCGATGTCGGAGGCCCACCCCGACCGCGCCCGGGCCCGCGGCCTGCCGCTGGAGTTCATCGAGGTGGCCGAGGCCAAGTCGGCCGCGATCAACGCCGCCTTCAGCACGGTGATGCGCGAGCGTCGCGAACTGGCGGGACTCGGCGCCAGCTAAACCGCCAATTCGCGGTGGTTAGCGCGGAATTCATTTTGCGGAATGATTGGTCGGGTGTTCAGTTGACGTTCAGTACTGGCGCCCCATCTTGAATCCATGGGCGGGGCACGCCTGCGAGGACGATGATGGAGACAGCTAAGGCTACCGGTATCGCTTGGCGCAGCCTGGCCACGCTGGCCGGTGCCGTCGCGACCTCCATCGCCGTCGCCGTCGCCGCTGTTATCGCGGTGGTGTTCGCCGCCACCCTGGTGGTCATCGGCTTCATGGCCACGGCCCTTCTCGGCCTCGCCGCCTTCGCCCTGCGCGGTCGCGGCGCGACCGCCGCCGCCCCCAGCGGCGACCCCGGCCTGATCGAAGCCCGCCACATGGGCGGCCACTCGTGGGTGGCCTACGGCTGGAACGAGCGGCGGTAGATAAGGCCTTCACCACAAGATCACCGTCATCCCGGGCCTTGTGCCCGGGACCCCTCTGTCTGCCGCAAGGGCAGGAGGGTGGCGCGCTGGCGCGCCATTCTACTTCACCGTCAGCTGAATCAGGGGTCCCGGGCACAAGGCCCGGGATGACGGTTGTGAAGGTAGAGCGCTAGACCCCTTGCCCTATGCCGCCGCTTCCCCGACACTGCCTTCAAACAAGCGTTTGGCCGAAGGCCTCGGGAGGACGACATGATCGGCGTGGTGGCGGTGCTGAAGGTTCAGCCGGACAAGGCGGGCGACTTCGAAAAGGTGTTCCTCGGCCTGGCGGCCAAGGTGAAGGCCAACGAGCCGGGCTGCCTGACCTATCAACTGACCCGCAGCAAGACCGAGGCCGGCGTCTACAAGGTGCTGGAGCTCTACGCCTCGGAAGACGCCCTCAAGCATCATGGCGGGACCGACTACTTCAAGGCCGCCGGCGCGGCCATGGGGCCGTTCATGGCCGGCCGCCCCGAGATCGAATATCTCGACGCGGTGGAGTAGGGGCCTTGGATCTCGCCTTCTCGGCCGAGGACCTGGCCTTCCAGCAAGAGGTCCGCGACTGGATCGCCACGGCCTTCGACGACGACCTGCGCCGCAAGGCGGCGCAGTCGAAGAACGGCTATCTGGACAAGGCCGGCCAGGTGAAGTGGCAGAAGAAGCTGTTCGAGCGCGGCTGGGCGGCTCCTGACTGGCCGGTCGAGCTGGGCGGGGCCGGCTTCACGCCGTCGCAGCGCTACATCTTCAACATGGAGCTGGCGCTGGCCGGCACGCCCAATCCCTCGCCGATGGGGCTGAAGATGTGCGCGCCGGTGGTCATGGCGTTCGGCACGCCCGAGCAGAAGGCCCAGCACCTGCCGCCGATCCTGTCGTCCGACATCTGGTGGTGCCAGGGCTATTCCGAACCCGGCTCGGGATCGGACCTGGCCTCGCTTCAGATGAAGGCCGAGCGCGACGGCGACGACTATGTGCTGAACGGCTCGAAAATCTGGACCACCCACGCCCAGTGGGCCGACTGGATGTTCTGCCTGGTGCGCACCTCCACCGAGGGCAAGCCGCAGGAGGGCATCAGCTTCCTGCTGCTGCCGATGACCCTGCCGGGCATCCAGATCAAGCCGCTGCCCACCCTGGACGGCCCGGCCGAGGGCGAGCAGGAGATCAACCAGGTCTTCTTCGACAATGTCCGCGTGCCGGTCGCCAACCGGATCGGCGAGGAGAACAAGGGCTGGACCTACGCCAAGTACCTGCTGGAGTTCGAGCGCGGCAACGCCTACGCGCCGGGCCTGATGCACATGCTGCGCAAGGTCAAGAAGATCGCGTCGGCCGAGCGGGCCGACGATGGCGGGGCGCTGATCGAGGACCCGGACTTCCGCCGCAAGATCGCCGAGCTGGAGATCGCCGTGGAGTCGTTGAACGCCACCGAACTGCGGATCTTCTCCGGGCGCGGGGCGGGCAAGGCGGTGGGGCCGGCCTCGTCGATGCTGAAGCTGGCGGGCTCGGAAACCCAGCAGGCGATCACCGAACTGGCGCTCGAGGCGGTCGGATCCTACGCCGCGCCGTTCGTGCGCGACACCTGGGCCCCGACCAACGACGGCCGCGCCGGGCCGGACTACGCAGGCCCCGCCGCCCCGGCCTATTTCAGCTACCGCAAGACCACGATCTACGCGGGCTCCAGCGAGATCCAGAAGAACATCATCACCAAGCTGGTGCTGGGGCTTTGATCGCATTGGGGACAGGCGCATACGCCTGTCCCCAGCCGTGCAATCGCCATTTCAGTTTTTCTGGGTGGTCCTGAAACGAAACCCACCGCATAAGCTTTTCAAACAAATGTTTTCTCCGGAGCCGCCATGGCCCTCGACGCCCTGTTCAAGCCGTTCGAATTCAAGTCGCTGAAGCTGCCCAACCGGGTGGTGATGGCGCCGATGACCCGGTCGTTCTCGCCGGGCGGCGTGGCCACCGACGAGGTGGCCGCCTATTACCGCCGCCGCGCCGAGAACCAGGTCGGGCTGATCGTTACCGAGGGCACGGGCGTGGCCCGGCCGGCCTCGCTGAACGACGCCAACGTCCCGCGCTTCCATGGCGAAAAGGAACTGGCGGCCTGGAAGACGGTGGTCGACGAGGTGCACGCCGCCGGCGGTCTGATCGCCCCGCAGCTGTGGCACGTGGGTTCGGCCAAGGGCAAGGACGTGCTGGGCAAGATCGACAGCCCCTCGGGCCTGTCCAAGGCCGGCGGCAACCCGTTCACCGAGCCGATGACCGACGAGGACGTCGCGGACACGATTCAAGCCTTCGCCAGCGCCGCCGCCAACGCCAAGCTGCTGGGCTTCGACGCCATCGAACTTCACGGCGCCCACGGCTACCTGATCGACCAGTTTTTCTGGAACGGCACCAATGTCCGCGGCGACGTGTTCGGCGGGCCCAGCATCGGCGAGCGCAGCAAGTTCGCCGCCGAGATCCTGAAGGCCGTCCGCGCCGCCGTCGGTCCCGACTATCCAGTGATCATCCGCCTGTCGCAGTGGAAGCAACAGGACTACGCGGTCAAGAACGCCGAGACCCCCCAACTGCTGGAGGCCTGGCTGCAGCCGCTGGCCGATGCCGGCGCCGACATCTTCCACTGCTCGCAACGCCGGTTCTGGGAGCCGGAGTTCGAGGGATCCGACCTGAACTTCGCCGGCTGGGCCAAGAAGCTGACCGGCGCCCCGACCATCACCGTCGGCTCGGTGGGCCTGTCGGGCGAGTTCATCGCGGCCTTCGGCGGCGAAGGCAGCCAGCCAGCCTCGATCGACGGCCTGCTGGAGCGCCTGGAGCGCGGCGAGTTCGACCTGGTCGGCGTCGGCCGCGCGCTCCTGCAGGACCCCGAATGGGTGGTGAAGATCCGCGACGGCCGCGAGGACGAGCTGAAGAGCTTCGAGCGCTCGGCGCTGGGGGTGCTGTACTAGGCGACTGGCCTGACAAGAACCTCCCCCCGTGGGGGAGGCGGCGCGACGCGCCGGTGGGGGGAGCAGACCCACCTCGGCAAACTCCCCCCTCCGTCGGCTGCGCCGACACCTCCCCCACAGGGGGAGGAACTACCCGTTGAAGTTCAACCTCAACCCCGCCCGCGGCCACCGCGCCTTGTACAGTTTCCCCGTCCCCGACGCGGTGATCCACGCGTCGCGCATGTCGGCCCCGCCGAAGCAGATGTTGGTGACGATCACGTCGGGCACGGCGAAGTGCTCGGTGGAGCCGTCCGGCGAGAAGGCGGTGATCCCGCCGTTGATGATCGTGGCCACGCAAACCTTGCCGTCGGCCTCGACCGCCAGGCTGTCCAGCAGCTGATAGCCCGGCAGGTTGCAGACCACGTTGCCGGGCAGAAGCGGGACCGGATCGGCCAGCACCCCTGGCGAGGCGATGTCGAACGACCACAGGCGGCCCAGCAGGGTGTCGGCCATGTAGACGGTCTTCTCGTCGGGCGAGAGGCCCACGCCGTTGGGCGAGACGAAGTGGTCGCGCCAGCGGGTGATCTGCGAACCGTCGGCCAGGGCGTAATAGAGGGCCCCGAACTTGCGGCCCTCGGGCGTGCTGCAGCCGTGGTCGGTGAACCAGAAGCCGCCCTGCCTGTCGAACACCAGATCGTTGGGGCCGACCAGGGGCTTGCCGTCGCATTCGGTGTAGAGCGTGGCGACCTTCCCCGTGGCGATGTCGACGCGCTGGATCGAGCCGCCCGTGTGCGAGGGCGGGGTGGGGCCGGGGACGTTCAGACCGCCCATGTCGAAGAACTGGAAGGCGCCGCCGTTGTTGGTGACATAGATCGCCCCGTCCGGGCCGACGGCCGCGCCGTTGGGACCGCCGGGGACCTCGGCGACGGTCTCCTTGCGGCCGTCGGGATGCACGCGGGTCAGGACCTGGCCCTGGATCTCGGTGAGGATCACCGAGCCGTCGGCCATGGCGATCGGGCCTTCCGGAAACCGCAGGTCCTCGGCGACGAGTTCCAGCTCCATGCGTCTCTCCCTGGGATGACGCCTCTAGCGGGCGTACAGAGGGAGTAAACGGGCGTTTGAACGGCCCCGCAAGGCTGACGATGCGTCAGTTCAGATCATAGAGCTCGTAGGCGATCAGCCCGCCGTCGCCGCCCAGGAAGGCGCGGCCGTGAGCCGAGCGCACCAGGGCCTCGCGGTCCACCCACTTGGGCGTGGCGTCCGAGGCGTCCGCGCCCTGCGTCGCGCAAGGCACGGTCAGGCGCACCGACTGCCGGGGCCGGAAGCGTTTGCCGCGCTCGGCCCGGATCGCCCGGCCGAAGACCCGGCAGGAGGCGACCTCGCCGCCGTCCAGCGGCCGCACCTTGACCACGTTGAACACCACCACGTCGGTGGCCGCGGCCCGCGCCAGGCTGTCGCTCTGGCCCAGGCTGACGTCGGCCGAGGCGACGCCGGTCAGGCCGACGCAAAGGGCGATAGCGCCGAGCAGGGCGGCCAAAGACCAGGAACGGGGTCGCATCATCGGCGCTCCAGCACACGAAAAACGAAGGCGTGGTCGTCGTCGGGACCCGCAGAATGCGCCTCGCGACGCACTTCCGTCCAGGCCGCCTCGTCGAAGGCGGGGAAGCTGACGTCGCCTTCGACCTCCGCCTGCACTTCGGTGAGGTACAGGCGCCTCGCCTTGGGCAGGGCGGTCTCGAACAGGGCGCGGCCGCCGATCACGCAGACCTCGTCGATGCCGTCCTCGGCCGCCTGTTCCTTGGCCATCTGCACGGCCTCCAGGAAGCTTTCGCAGACCACGGCCTGGGGCGGCTCGAACGAGCCGTCGCGCGACAGCACGATGTTCATCCGCCCGGGCAGGGGCTTCCTGGGCAGGCTGTCCCAGGTCTTGCGTCCCATGATCACGGGCTTGCCCATCGTGCACGCCTTGAAGATCGCCAGGTCGGACTTCAGCCGCCAGGGCAGGTCGTTGTCGCGGCCGATGACGCCGTTGAGCGAGCGGGCGACGGGGCCGACGGTAAGGATAACGGACATGGGCCCTGTTTACCCTGCGTCGGGCGATGCGGCCACCCGGTCTGTCGGGCGTACGACGTTAGCGGACGATCAGCCGCCGAACGGAACCACCATCTGCTGCGCCGAGGCGCGGGCGATCAGCTCGCCATCCGGGCGGCGGAAGTCGGCCTCGACGTGGATCATGCTCTTGGTCCTGGCGACCACGCGGCCTTCGATCGTCAGGATTTCCGCCTTGCCGACCCGGATGAAGTCGACCTTCAGGTTGCTGGTGCGGAACATGGCGTCGCCGGGCGCGACGGTCATGGCCGCGAAGGCCAGGATCTGGTCGGCCAGGGCGGCGATGTAGCCGCCGAACAGCGAGCCGTCGGCGTTCAGCAGCTCCGGCGCCGGGGTCCAGGTCTTGCGCGCCCAGCCCTCGCCCCAGTCGTCGAGACCGCCGAGCTGAAGCGTTTGAACCACCGGCGGCAGGACGACGTCGCCGCCCTTGAGTTGGTCGAGCCGGTCGGTGGCCCAGGTCAAACGGCGACCGCCGCCTTGATGTGCGGGTGGGCCTCGTAGCCTTCCAGCTGGAAGTCCTCGTAGTCGAAGGCGAACAGGTCGCGCTTGTCGGCCATCTTCAGGGTGGGGAAGGGCTTGGGCTCGCGCTGGAGCTGCTCGCGGGCCTGGTCCAGGTGGTTCAGATAGAGGTGCGCGTCGCCGAAGGTGTGGACGAACTCGCCGGGCTTCAGGCCCGTCACCTGGGCGACCATCATGGTCAGCAGGGCGTAGGAGGCGATGTTGAACGGCACGCCCAGGAAGACGTCGGCGCTGCGCTGGTAGAGCTGGCAGCTGAGCTTTCCGCCACCTTCTCCATCGGGGGCGACGAAGAACTGGAACAGGCAGTGACAGGGCGGCAGGGCCATGTCCTCGACGTCGGCCGGGTTCCAGGCGCTGACGATGTGGCGGCGGCCGTTGGGATTGGTCTTCAGGCCCTCGACCAGGTTGGCGATCTGGTCGATCGACTGGTTGCTCTTTCCGTCTTTGGCGGGCGCGGCCCACGAGCGCCACTGCTTGCCGTACACGGGACCCAGGTCGCCGTTCTCGTCGGCCCACTCGTCCCAGATCTTGCAGCCGTTGTCCTGCAGGTACTTTACGTTGGTGTCGCCGCGCAGGAACCACAGCAGTTCGACGATGATCGAGCGCAGGTGCAGCTTCTTGGTGGTCAGGACCGGGAAGCCCTTGGACAGGTCGAAGCGGATCTGCCGGCCGAACACGCCCAGGGTGCCGGTGCCGGTGCGGTCGCCGCGCTGGACGCCGTTCTCCAGGATGTCGGCGAGCAGGTTCAGATACTGCCGCTCGGGATGGTCGGCGGCGGCCTGTTCGGCGTGGATGGGCGCGATGGCGTTCATGGTCGGACTTTGGGGGCGAATCGGGCCGCTGGGTAGTGCGGCATGGACGATGGTCCACAGGCTCACGGGACTTTTCCCGCCCCTTTATGGGAGGGAAGGGCGGCCAATCACCCCGCGAACCCGCCCTCGTCCAGGAACGCCTGCTCGGCCGCCGTCGTGGTGCGGCCCAGGGCCTTGTTCCGGTGCGGGAAGCGGCCGAAGCGGGCGATGATGTCGCGGTGGACGATGGCCCATTTCAGGGTGTCGGCGTCGCCGGTGTCCTTCAGCAGCCCTTCGCACAGGGCGATGCAGGTCTCCTGGTCGGCCAGCGACTCCGAATGCTCGTAGGGCAGATAGAAGAACGGCCGCAGCTCGGGCGCGACGGCCTTGTCGTGGCCGGCCGCCACGGCGGCGACGGCGATCGAGCGGGCCTTGCCGTCGGTGGCGAAGGCGTGGCCGCTGTCGCGGTAGAGGTTGCGGGGGAACTGGTCCAGCAGGATGATCAGGGCCAGGGCGCCCTCGGGGTCGGCGGCCCAGGCGTCGTACTTGCCGCGCGCGGCGGCCAGGTGGACGGGTTCGAACTTCAGGCGGATGGCCGAGTCGAAGGCGTCTGACTTGGCGAACCACTTGTCCGGACCGGCGGCGGTCCAGAAGCCCAGAACGTCCTGCGGTTTGGCGGTCATGGCGGATCCCCTGGGTGTCTTTCGAAAGGGCGTCGTTCAAACGCGGTTCATGGAGCACGGGCGACACTCAATACAAGGGATGAGCGACAGGGCCGGCACAAGGCCCCTTGGAGCATTTGGAAAGCGATGAAACGTCTGATCACGACCGCCTTGGTCCTGTCCCTGCTGGGCGGGGCCTCGGCCCAGGCCGCCGGCGCGGGGCTGGGCGGAATGCAGGATCACCTGGATCGACGCGGCGGACGCGACTCGGGCGAAGGCGGCGGCTGGCGCCAGCAACGGTCGCAACCACAGCAACCGCAGACCCAGCCGCAAGAGCAACCGCAGGCTCAACCGCAAGCTCAAGCCCGGCCCCAGGGCGGCGATCAGGGCGGCTGGCGTCAATCCGGCGGTGAACGCGGCGATCGCGGCGCTCGACCCGACCGTGACGGCGGCGCTCGCCCGGCGCCCCAGGCCCAACCGCCGCAGCAGCCCGCGCCCGCGCCCCAGGCCCAGAGCCCGCAGCAAGGCCGCGAAGGCGGCTGGCGCCAGGGTGGACGCGGCGGCGGCGAGGACCGCCGAGATCAGGCGCGCGGCGATCAGAACCGGGGCGATCAGAACCGCGGCGACCAAGGTCGCTGGGACCAGAACCGCGGCGACCAGAACCGCGCCGATCGCGGCGACAGGAACCGCGACGGCCAGAACGGCGGCTGGGATCGCGGTCCTGGACGCGGCGATCAAGGACGCGCCGAACAAGGACGGGGCGGCCAGTACAACGGCCAATGGCGCACCCGCGACAATGACCGCCAGCGCTACGACCAGCGTCGCTACCGGCCGGCCTATCACGCGTCGCAGCGCTATCGTGTCGGCGCCTACCGCTATCCGCGCGGCTACTATGTTCGCCATTGGTCGTTCGGCGACTACCTGCCGGGCGGCTGGTACGGCCAGTCCTACTATCTGGACGCCTGGCAATATGGCCTGCCGTTCCCGCCGGTCGGCTGCGAGTGGGTCCGCGTCGGCAATGACGCCCTGCTGGTCGACGTCTGGAGCGGCCAGGTCCTGAGCGTCTATTACGGCCTGTTCTGGTAGACCGAAAAGCGGGGACGCGCGCCAGCGTGCGTCCCCGTCCGGATCTCAGAGGTTCGTCGTCGATTTCGCCGCCCGCTCGTCGTCCTTGGTCGCCACGATCCCCTTCAACGCCACGTGGGCGATGAAACCTTCGACCCAGGCGTCGAATTGAGCCACGTGGTCGGTCTCGGTCATCATGTCGTCGGTCTGGTCGTCGGCGTAGGGCTTGCCCTCGCCGAACACGCCCGCGGTCCATAGGGCGTCCGGAACCTCGATCCCGCTGTAGCGGCACTGCCAGACCAGGCCCTGATAGGCCATTTTCTCGTCCGTGTAGGGCTCCTGGCCCGGATCGAACCAGTCCTTGCGCCTGACCAGCCTGGGCCGCCCGTCCTCGCCCATCTCGTTGGCCCCGCCGTCGCAATAGGTGAAGAACGCCGCCGTGCGGCCTTCCAGGTGGTTCTTGGTCAGCCGCCGCCATTGAGGCGAGCGCTCCAGGGCCTGGGCCTTCAGCGTGTCCTTCTTGTCGATCAGGTCGGGGCGCGGATTGCCGCCGGCCGCGCAGACCAGGCGGTCGAACATCAGCTTGAAATTGGTCGTGGGTCCGTACCAGTTGGTCGGGCCGATGAAGGCCCAGGCGTCGGCCCGGGCCAGGCGGCCGTAGAGGTCCAGGTCCCACATCAGGTCGGGCTGGGTGGCGCTGCGCGGGCCGTAGCAGTTGCAAGGGTACACGCACAGCGCCATCGACGAGCTGACGCAGGCGTTGCAGGCCTGGATCTTGGGCTTGCCGTGCTGGTTGCCCAGGTCCTCGGTGTCGATCTGCCACTCGGGCGGCAGGGCCGCGGCCATTCGCAGCATCAGGGCCCGCGCCTTGGAGTCGAGCCCCGGGCAGCTGTTGTGCCGCCGTTGCGAGCCGGCCATCACCAGCACCCGAAGGGCGCGGTCCTCGCTGGGTTCGGGGGAGACGATGGGCGCGTCCTTGGACGTGTTTGAAGGGGCTTCTTGAGGACTAGCCATGGCGGTGGAACGCCCCAGCGTCTAAAACGTCGCCGCAGAGGCTTTCGGGTCACGGTGTTCTGTCGTCATCGCCTTGACGAAACGGCAAAAAAACGCTCAAACGCCCGGCCTTTGTCGCTTCGCTGTTGCGCGAGGCGGCCATATTTGACCAGTCCTGGAGAAAAAACATGCGCGTCTATTATGATCGCGACGCCGACCTCGCTCGCATCCTGGACAAGAAGATCGCGATCGTAGGCTATGGTTCGCAAGGTCACGCGCACGCTCTCAACCTTCGGGACTCCGGCGCCAGCAACGTCGCCGTCGCCCTGCGCGCCGGTTCGCCGACCGCCAAGAAGGCCGAGGGCGAAGGCCTGAAGGTCATGACCGTCGCCGAAGCCGCCGGCTGGGCCGACCTGATCATGATCCTGGCGCCCGACGAGCATCAGGCCGCGATCTACAAGAACGACATCGCCCCCAACATCCGCGACGGCGCGGCCCTGCTGTTCGCCCACGGCCTGAACGTGCACTTCGGCCTGATCGAACCCAAGGACACCATCGACGTGCTGATGGTCGCCCCCAAGGGCCCCGGCCACACCGTGCGCGGCGAGTACCAGAAGGGCGGCGGCGTGCCCTGCCTGATCGCGGTGCACCACAACGCCACCGGCAACGCCCTGGACCTCGGCCTGGCCTACGCCTCGGCCATCGGCGGCGGCCGTTCGGGCATCATCGAGACCAACTTCCGCGAGGAATGCGAAACCGACCTGTTCGGCGAGCAGGCCGTCCTCTGCGGCGGCACGGTCGAGCTGGTCCGCGCCGGCTTCGAAGTGCTGGTGGAAGCCGGCTACGCGCCGGAAATGGCCTATTTCGAGTGCCTGCACGAACTGAAGCTGATCGTCGACCTGATGTACGAAGGCGGCATCGCCAACATGAACTACTCGATCAGCAACACGGCCGAGTACGGCGAATACGTCACCGGTCCGCGCATCATCACGCCGGAAACCAAGGCCGAGATGAAGCGCGTGCTGGAAGACATCCAGTCGGGCAAGTTCGTCCGCGACTTCATGCTTGAGAACCAAGTGGGCCAGCCGAGCTTCAAGGCGACCCGTCGTCGCTCGGCCGAGCACCAGATCGAGGAAGTCGGCGGTCGCCTGCGCGCCATGATGCCCTGGATCGCCAAGAACAAGCTGGTGGACGTGGCCAAGAACTAGGCTTCGGCTTCATCGCTGAAACGACGAACGGCGGGCTCGAAAGGGCCCGCCGTTTTCGTTTGGGCGCTTGCCGTCCGCCGTCGCTCGCGTGAAGCTTGCACGATCCCGCTGAACGGGATGAGGGGAACGCTCGATGAAACGCCTGCTCGCCGTCCTGACCGCCTGCGCCGCCCTGGGCGCGACCACCGTGCCGGCCGCCGCCGCCGAGGTCGCCTACAAGCTCGACGAGGCCCATACCGAGACGACCTTCGTCATCGACCGCTTCGGCTACACCTCGGTGATCGGCATCTTCGCCAAGTCGGAGGGCACGATCTGGCTGGACGAGGCCGCGCCCGAGAAGTCGCGCGTCGAGGCCACGGTCACCGTCGACAGCCTGCTGACCGCCAACGCCACTCGCGACGAGCACGTCAAGGGCGAGCGCTGGCTGAACGCGGCCAAGAACCCGACCATGACCTTCAAGTCCACCAAGGTGGAGAAGACCGGCGACACGACGGCCAAGGTCACCGGCGACCTGACCATCATGGGCGTGACCCTGCCGACCACCTTCGACGTCAAGCTGAACAAGCTCGGCTCGGCCCCGAACAACAACACGAAGCAGGCCGGCTTCACCATCACCGGCGCGATCAGCCGCAAGGCCTTCGGCAGCGCCGGGGCGGCGGGCATGATCGGCGACGCCGTGGCCATCCGCATCGAGACGCTGGGCGTGGCGCAGCCTTAGGGCCGATCGGCTTTCGGCTTCGGAAGCGAAAACCTCGTCCTTCGACAAGCTCAGGATGAGGTTTTCTACTGCTGTCGCCTGCTCTTGGTCCTCATCCTGAGCTTGTCGAAGGACGAGGATCACGCACCGTGTCCGAAGGTAAGCCCTAGCCCAGCACGAACACCGGCCCCCAGGCCACCAGGTGCTTCCGCGCGCCGGTCGACAGGTGCGGGCGCAGCTGCCAGGCGCCCGGCGGCAGGGTCCGGGCGCCGGGGGCCTCGACATAAGTCTCGATCAGGGCCTCGGCGCCGGGTTCGGAGATCGAGAACTGGTCGATGCGCGGGACGGCGTTCGACAGGGCCGCGGCGATGGCGGCGACCGACGCCACCCGCAGCGGGGCGGGGGCGGCCAGGCGGGCGGAGACCTCGGCATAGGCCCCGACCGCGAGCACCTCGCGGCCCTGACGCAGCACGCCGTAGCCGACATGGGTGAAGCCGGGCGCCAGCAGGTTGGCGCGGTGGCCCGCGCTGCCCTTCCACTGGCCCATGATCTGGTCGGGCCGCACCGCGCCGCTGCCGTTCATCCGCTCGGCGATGTTCTCGCCCGGGGCGCCGATCAGGTCGCGGGCCAGCAGGCCCACCCGGGCGGCGGGGCCGAAGCCCTCGCGGGTCATGTGGTCGAAGACGCTCGTGCGGGCGACGTCGGCGGCGTGGGCGCGGGCCGCCAGGGTCAGGCCGGGGTCGTGCGCCAGCTCGGAGAGGCCCTGGCCGCGCCGGAAGATGTCGCCCAGGTCGTGCAGGTCGGTCTCGAAGTCGGGATCGAAGTCACCCCGGTTCTCGGCCAGCTGGCGACGCAGGCGGCGGTCATAGGCCAGCCAGGGGGCGCTCATGGCGGCCCGCGCGGGGTTGGGGACGAGACATGGCGTGACCAGGGCGGAAGCGGTCGCGGCGATCAGCGTGCGGCGGTTTGGGGCGTTCATGGTCCTCTAGGCGGTTGACAGCGTCCCGTTTCGGCAAGCTCTAAGGGTCTATGAGACCCGTACGTTCCATCTGGCTGTCCGGACCCGAGCCTTGGCTTCCTGATGCCGAGGCGCAAGGTTCGCGTCAGCGCGCCCTATGCCTAGACAACGGCTTCACCGGCCTGACCGCTCCCGCCATCGTCGAGATCCAGGCCGACAATGTCGAGATCCAGGCCCGCGAACTCTATGCCGAGAGGATGGCCAAGCTGCGACAGGCCGACGCCGGGATCATCAACCTGACCCCGTTCCGCGGCCCGTCCTGCGCCAGCGCCGCCGCTTTCGAGGCCGGGGTGCTGGCCGGACTGGGGCGGCCGATCATGGCCTATGTGAACATCGCCGACGAAAGCGAGGCCGAATATGTCGACCGGGTCGAGGTGCATGTCGGCGCCCAGCGCGACGAGCACGGCGTCTGGCGTGACGGCGACGGCTGCGTGGTCGAGGACTTCGGCCTGCCCGAGACCCTGATGCTGTGGGCCGAGGCCCGCCGCCTGTTCGTGATCATCACCGACGACCCGCTCCACGACCTGACGGGCCTGGAAATGTGCCTGGAGGCGTTGACGCTGTACGCGGAGTAGGGGGCAAGTGGGTGAGGTGAACCCGTCCCTACGTCCATCCTAGTCCAGCATCGCCCCGCAGGATCGCCTCGGCCGCCGCCGAATGTCCCGATCCCTCGCGGTCGTGCAGCACCAGCGGCGGCAGCAGGATCAGCGGCGCCTTGCCGGTCTTGATCGCCCGCACGATCACCCGCTTGGCCGGGGCGTCGGCGAAGGGCGCCACCGGGCGGATCTTGAACGAGCCGGCCTTGGGGGCCAGCAGGGCCAGGATGTCGGCCAGGCGGTCGGCGCGGTGGATCAGGGTGATGGTCCCGCCCTCGCGCACCGCCTTCAGGCAGAAGCCCGTCCAGGCCGCCAACCCGCCGTCGGCCATCCAGGCCCCGGATTTCTCGGGAGAGGGCGCGCGCAGGGCGCCGGGATCGTCGAAAAACGGCGGATTGCCGATCACCGCGTCGAACACCGGCAGGTCCAGGGCCCGAAAGCCGCGCTCGACATCGCCGGAGACGATCTCGACACGATCCCGCAGGGCGTTGAGCACGACATTGCCCCGCGCCAGGTCGGCGGCGGCGGGGTCACGCTCCAATCCGACGAATCGGGCGCCCGGCCGCCGGGCCGCCGCCGCCAGCAAGGCGCCGCCGACGCCGCAGCCGGCCTCGATCACCCGCTCGCCCGAACCGGCGTCGCAGGCGGCCGCCAAGAGAGCCGCGTCCATGCCCGCCCGGTAGCCCGCCACGGGCTGGCGCAGCCTGACGCGGCCGTTCAGGACGGTGTCTTCGGTGACCCCCGAGGGGTTCGGAGGGGCGGGTATCTCGTCCGGCAACGTTTCAAGCCTTGTGCTCGCCTTGACCCTGACCTATCCCGCCAGCATTGTCGCTCGCAACGGCTGATCAAGCCCGAGGGACGCGAGGCGCACGCCGACCGCCGGCGGGCGTCAGCAGGGAGAGTATGGTTTTGGACGCAGCTGCAGCGACCCTCGCCCGGGAGCCGGGATCGGTGGATCGTCTCGTGCGGCTGGCCGCCGCCGACATGGCCGGGGTCGACGCCCTGATCACCGCGCGCATGCAGAGCGAGGTTCCGGTCATTCCCGCCCTGGCCGAGCATCTGATCGCCGCCGGCGGCAAGCGCCTGCGCCCGCTGCTCACCGTGGCCGCCGCGCGCCTGGCCGGGTCGGACAACGACACCTGCCTGAAGCTGGCCGCCGCCGTCGAATTCATCCACACCGCCACCCTGCTGCACGACGACGTGGTCGACGGCAGCCAGTTGCGGCGCGGCAAGGTCGCGGCCCACCTGATCTGGGGCGCGGCCCAGAGCGTGCTGGTCGGCGACTTCCTGTTCGCCCGGGCCTTCGAGCTGATGGTCGAGACCAACTCGATGAAGGCGCTGGAGATCCTGGCCAAGGCCAGCCGGGTCATCGCCGAGGGCGAGGTGCTGCAGCTCACCCGCAGCCACGACCTGAACCTATCGCAGGCGCTCTATCTCGAAATCATCGGCGCCAAGACCGCCGAGCTGTTCGCCGCGGCCTCGGAAGCCGGCGGCGTCTCCGCCGGAGTCTCTCCGAGCCAGTCGGACGCCCTGCGCGCCTACGGCATGAACCTGGGCCTGGCCTTCCAGCTGGCCGACGACGCCCTGGACTACGGCGGCACGACCGAGGCCCTGGGCAAGAACGCCGGCGACGACTTCCGCGAAGGCAAGGCCACCTTGCCGCTGCTGCTGGCCATCGCCCGCTCGGGTCCGCGCGAGGCCGAATTCTGGGAGCGGGCCATCGGCCGTCGCGAGCAGACCGAGGCCGACTTCCGCCGGGCCCGCGAGCTGATCGTCGGCACCGGATCGCTGGAGGCTACGCTGGATCTGGCTGGAGGCTATGCCGACAAGGCCAAGGCGGCGTTGTCCGGCTTCCCGGCCAACGACTGGCGCCTGAGCCTGGAGAGCCTGGCCGACTTCGCGGTCAGCCGGCGAACCTGACATGACGTGGGCGGGGGGATCCAGGATCAGCAACATGCTTCCGCTGCCGCCGGAAGGCCCGCTGCCGTCCCTGAACACCGTCCTGAAGGCCACGCCCGAAAATCCCAGCGGCGATCCGCACGGTCATGTCCACCAGGCCGGCGGGACGGCCGGCAAGGTGGTCGGCGGGGGCTTGGGCGTGGTGGTCGTCCTGGGCGTGCTGCTGCTGATGTTCGGTCCGATGCTGTGGGCGCCGGTGGCGGCCGCCCTTTCGGCCGCCGTACGGGTCAAGGCCCTGACGCATAATGGCTGGGCGAGCGCCGGCGCGGCGATCGCCGCCGGCCTGGCCGTCGCCTTCGTCCAATTCCTGCTGCTGGTCCAGAAGAGCCCGCTGCTGCGCTATCCGGCCGTGCTGCTGTTCTCGCTGGCCTGGGTGGGCGGGCTGTGGCTGGAATTGACGGCTCCGCCGCACAACTGGCTGACGGCGCCGCCCTGGCATGCGCCGGGTCCCTGGGCGATTGCTCTGGTCGGGGTCGGCACGGCGGCCTATGCGGGCCTCTACCTGCTGATCCTCGCGCGCTTCGGCAAGGGCCCGTGGGCCAGCCGGTGGCAGCTGATCAAGTAGGCTGAACCTTCCTGCGTCCTTCGAGGCCCGCTGCGCGGGCGCCTCAGGATGAGGAACGTTTTGCTGAATTCCTCATCCTGAGGTGCGAGCCGAAGGCGAGCCTCGAAGGACGCAACGCGCCTAGGCCTTCGCCTTCAGGCACAGGTCCAAATGGGTGCCGTTGTCGTCCTCGACGTGGCGCGTCCAGGCCGCGTCGATAGCGGCGATCACCTCGGCCGCGCTGGCGCCCTTGACCGCCTCGCGCTTCTTCTTGCGGTGCAGGATCTCCACGCCGTAGCCCAGGTCCAGGAAGAAGCTCAGCAGGGCCGAACCCTCGGCGCGCGAGGTCTCGGCCTGGAAGGCCGGCGAATATTCCAGGAAGGTGATCGGCTTCTGCTCGGCCATGAAGGCCTTGGCGCCCATGAAGGCGCGGTATTCCATGCCCTCGATGTCGATCTTCATCACGTCGACCCGCCCGAGCTCGCCGCGCAGCAGGTCGATCGGCACGACCGGCGCGAAGTCGTAGTCGCTCAGGTCGTCCGGCGCGGCTTGGCCGGCCGGCTCCAGCTGGTGGTTGTTGTGCATGGTCTGGCGGCGCAGGAAGGCCGTCTCCAGCTTGTCGGACACGCCCACCAGGATCAGCCGGATGTTGTCGATGGCGTTGGTCTTGGCGCTTTCCAGGATCACCCGGCCGTTGCCCGGGCTCATCTCGATGGCGATCACCCGGCCGGTCGGCCCGACCTTCTTGGCGGCGGGCAGGGCGAAGGCGCCCCAGCTGGCCCCGACGTCCAGCACGGTCATGCCGGGCTTCAGGGTCTGCAGGAAATAGTCCAGCACCCAGGGCTCGTAGTCCTTGCCGTCCAGCAGCTGCTTGGTGATCACCCAGTGATCGGGCATGCGGAAGGTGCAGCCGCGGAACTTCACCGAGGCCGGGACCGGGGCGACGCCGACCGGCAGCGAGATCGCCTGGTGCTTCTTCTTGCGGAACAGACCCATGGAGCCCTCGTGGCGGCGCGGCGCCTTGGAATCAAGCGCGGCGGCTTCGTTTCTCGACCGACACATAGCGATAGCTTGTGGCAAGGTCACGTCCGCCGGGCGAGAAAGGTGAAGCTCGACATCGATCGCGATTCGTCGCACGCCTAGGCCGCGCCCTGGGGCCACGCTTTCGCCGGAGACCGTCATGATCCGCCTGTTGCTCAACATCCTGTGGTTCATCTGCGGCGGCTTCATCTCGGGCTGCCTGTGGCTGCTGGGCGGCGCGCTGCTGGCCATCACGATCGTGGGCCTGCCCTATACGGGCGCGGCCTGGCGCATCGCCGGCTTCGCCTTCTGGCCCTTCGGCAAGGAGCTCGTGCCGCGCGAGCTGGTCACCGGGCGCGAGGACCTGGGCACCGGCGGCCTGGGCTGCGTGCTCAACGTGATCTGGTTCCTGCTGGGCGGCTGGTACATCGCGCTGTCGCACCTGATCGCCGCCGCCGCCGAGGCCGTGACGATCATCGGCATCCCGTTCGCGATCAAGGACCTGCAGCTGGCCATCGCGGCCATCGCCCCGATCGGGCGGACGGTGGTGGACCGGCGCTAGGCGTCAGAAGCCGGTGAATAGGCGGTCGACGGCGCGGCGGATCACCAGGTTCGCAGATCGTCTCCGAACGCGCCGTGCTCTTCGACGAACCGGTTGAGTTCTTTGATTGCCTCGGCGTTCTCCTGTGACCACCTCCGCGCGCGTTCCTCGGCGCCGGCGGGGTCGATCTTCTGGAGGTGCAGCCGCAGCTGGGTCTCGCTCATGCCGGCGACGGAAATCCCCAGCCGCTTGGCCTGAGCCAGCAGTTCCGGATCGATGCCGATGTCGAGTTCGACCTTGCCCATGGGCGGAGGCTAACACGGCCCTCGACCGCCTGACAGGCGCGGAAACTGGCGTTTCTAGCTCGCGCTCCGCCGCAACACGTGCGTCCAAGGCCCCGTATCGTCCGGTGAAAATCCCTGCGCCTCCCAGAACGGGGCGGCGGCGGGGGAGGCGGCGGCGTTGCAGGTCAGGAGATCGACCTGGTCGAGGGCTTCCTGCACGAGGGCCGCCGCCAGGGTCCGCGCCACGCCCTGGCGGCGGAAGGTCGGGCGGACGTAGAAGCGGCGCACGCGACGGGCCGGCTCGTCGGCGGCGGGTTCGACCGACAGGCCGCCGATCCCCGCCAGCTCACCGGCCAGCAGCGCGCCCAGCAGGGCCTCGCCGTCGCCGTCGAAGCGCTGGCCGCCGCCGGTCCAGCCCTCGGCCAGCCGCGCCATGTTGCCGACGCCCTCGCTCGCCGCGTCGGCGAGGAGGGCGTCGAAGCCGTCCGGCAGGTCTTCAGAGATCCGGATCAGCTGGATCAAAGGGTCAGCCCGGCGAGATCATGTTCTCGGGGCGGACGTACTGGTCGAACTCTTCGTTGGTCAGGTAGCCGCCGCCGACGGCTTCCTCGCGCAGGGTGGTGCCGTTCTTGTGCGCGGTCTTGGCGATCTTGGCGCAGATGTCGTAGCCCAGCTTGCCGTTCAGGGCCGTGACCAGCATCAGCGAGTTCTCGACGCCCTTCTTGATGTTGTCGACGCGCGGCTCGATGCCCACGACGCAGTTGTCGGTGAAGCTGATCGCGGCGTCCGACATCAGACGCACCGACTGCAGGAAGTTGTAGGCCATCACCGGATTGAAGACGTTCAGCTCGAAGTGGCCCTGGCTGCCGGCGAAGGTGACGGCGGCGTGGTTGCCGAACACCTGGACGCAGACCTGGGTGAGGGCCTCGCACTGGGTCGGGTTGACCTTGCCGGGCATGATCGACGAGCCGGGCTCGTTTTCCGGCAGGCTCAGTTCGCCCAGGCCCGCGCGCGGGCCGCTGCCCAGGAAGCGGATGTCGTTGGCGATCTTGAACAGGCTGGCGGCGACCGTGTTGATCGCGCCGTGGCTGAAGACCATCGCGTCGTGGGCGGCCAGGGCCTCGAACTTGTTCGGGGCGGTGGTGAAGGGCAGGCCGGTGATGGCGGCGATCTGGGCGGCCACCTTCTCGGCGAAGCCTACGGGTGCGTTCAGGCCGGTGCCGACGGCGGTGCCGCCCTGGGCCAGCTCCATCAGCTTGGGCAGGGTGCTCTCGATGCGCTCGATGCCGTTGGCCACCTGCTGGGCGTAGCCGCCGAACTCCTGGCCCAGGGTCAGGGGCGTGGCGTCCTGGGTGTGGGTGCGGCCGATCTTGATGATCTTGGCCCAGGCGTCGGACTTGGCCTTCAGCGCCGCGTGCAGGTGCTTGAGGGCCGGCAGCAGGTCGTGGACGATCTGCTCGGCGCAGGCCACGTGCATCGCCGTCGGATAGGTGTCGTTCGACGACTGGCTCATATTGACGTGGTCGTTGGGGTGGACGGGCTTCTTGCTGCCCATCTCGCCGCCCAGCATCTCGATCGCGCGGTTCGAGATCACCTCGTTGGCGTTCATGTTCGACTGGGTGCCCGAGCCGGTCTGCCAGACCACCAGCGGGAAGTGCGCGTTCAGCTTGCCGTCGATGACCTCGTTGGCGGCCGCCACGATGGTCTCGGCGATCTTCGGGTCCAGCTTGCCCAGGGCCAGATTGGCCTCGGCGGCGGCGCGCTTGACGATGCCCAGGGCGCGGACGACGGGAAGCGGCTGCTTCTCCCAGCCGATCTTGAAGTTGCCGAGCGAACGCTGGGCCTGAGCGCCCCAGTACTTGTCGTTCTCGACGGCGATCGGGCCAAAGGTGTCGGTCTCGTTGCGCGTGGCGGTCATGCGGCGGGTCTCCCGGAAATCTGTCGAGCGGGGGTCTAGACCCAAGGCGGGCGGAGGGCAACGCTCCCGACTTGCGAAGCCGCACCGGCGACGCTACGACAAGAACGTTCGAGGAACGGAGTTCGCCGATGAGCCCCCACATCGCCCTGCTGCGGGCCGTCAATGTCGGCGGCCGCAAGGTGCTGAAGGACGACCTGCTGGGCCTGGCCAAGGACCTGGGCTTCGACGACGCCAAGACCCTGCTGGCCAGTGGCAACCTGGTGCTATGGGGGAAGGGCGGCCCCCACAAAAGCGATGCGGACGCCGACATCGAAAGGCGCCTGGAGGACGGTCTGGAGAAGCGCATGGGCCTGCGCACCGACTTCATGGTCCGCTCGCCCGCGGAGCTGAAGGCGATCATCGCCGCCAATCCGTTTCCGGATCTGGTCGAGGCCCGGCCAAGCCACCTGGTCGTCAACTTCCTCAAGCATCCGATCCCGGCGGCCGACGTCGAAGTGCTGCGCGCGGCGATCACCGGCCGCGAGCGGGTCGAGGGCGGCGGCAAGGAGCTCTATGTCGACTTCATCGACGGCATCGGCGAGTCGATGCTGGATCGCGACTGGAAGAAGACCAAGAAGGCCCCGGTCGGCACCGCCCGCAACTGGAACACGGTGATGAAGCTGGCCGCGATGGCGGGAATCTGAGGCGGGAAGGGCGGTCGTCCTGACCCGGACGAGAGAGCGTCAAGATCTTGAGATCCGGTCGTTTTCGCAGGATTTGACGGCGCCGCGCGCATGATCTGATCAGTCTGGTCGGCGCATGATATGTAACGGACAAATCCATTTCTGATTGACAGCGCTGTCTTTCATGGTCATATCTCTCGAAACACAGGGGAGGGCGACCATGGGCTCGGCGAAGGCTGGCGATGGACGGATCTTGGCGCTCGACGTCTTGAGAGGACTGGCCGTCGCCGGCATGATCCTCGTGACCAGTCCCGGATCGTGGGACCAAAGCTATGGGCCGCTCAAGCACGCGGCCTGGAATGGCTGGACCCCGGCCGACCTGGTGTTTCCCACCTTCCTGTTCTGCGTCGGCATGGCGATCGGCCTCTCGGCGCCGCGCCTGCGGGCGGGGGATCGGGCCTCGGCCGCGTTGTGGGTCAAGGTGGCCCGCCGGACCGGCCTGCTGATCCTGCTGGGCTTGGTGCTCAACGCCCTGCCGACCTTCGACCTGGCCCACCTGCGCATACCCGGCATCCTGCAGCGGATCGGCCTGTGCTACGCCCTGGCCAGCGCGGTCTGTCTGCTGCCCGCCAAGCCGGCCGCCGACGGAACGCCGCGGATCGATATCGGCGTCACCGCCCTGGCCGCCGTGGCGCTGCTGGTCGGCTATTGGGCGCTGCTGGCGTTCACGCCGGTTCCCGGCTTCGGCGTCGGGCGGCTGGACTCGCACGGCTCGCTGCCGGCCTTCGTCGACCGGGCCGTGTTCACGATCCCGCACCTGTGGCCCTACGGCCTGACCGAGGGCGTGGGCGTGACCTACGACCCGGAGGGCCTGCTCTCGACCCTGCCGGCGACCGTCAACGTGCTGCTCGGCGCGATCGCCGCCACGATGCTGACCCGGCGCTCGGAGCGGGGCGCGGAGGGGGCGGCCAGTCTCGTCCCGCTGTTGGTTCTGGGCGCGGCCCTGGTGGTCGCCGGCCTGGCGCTGGTTCCGGTCGTACCGGTCAACAAGCGGATCTGGACGTCCAGCTTCGCCCTGTTCAGCAGCGGCGCCTCCTTGGTCGCCCTGGTCGTCCTCCAGGCCGTCCTGAAGGTCCGGGCGGCCCGGATCATCGCGGCGCCGCTGAAGGTGCTGGGCGGCAACGCCATCCTGGCCTTCGTGGTCTCGCAGGTGCTGGGCGCCTGCGGCGGCCTGACACTGAAGCATCGCGCGGGCCTTCCGGACCTGACGCCCCAGGGCTTCGGCTTCGAGACGGCCCAGCGGCTGACCGCGGATCCCTACCTGGCCTCGTTCCTCTGCGCCCTGGCGATCCTGACCTTGATCACGCTGGTGATCGCCCCGTTGCACCGGCGCGGGATCCATCTGCGGCTCTAGGTATTTGTTTCGACGCATTTTCTTCACGCGAACCGATGTCCACTTCGCTCGAAAGTGCTCTAGTCATGGCGGGGTGCCGAGCGGTCCGATATAGGGGCGGGACGCACCTCCGCTCTTTGGGAGACTCCCATGCTCGTCGCCACCACCAACGACCTGCCCGGCTACCGTGTCGTCGCCCATCTGGGCCTGGTGCGAGGCGTCACCGTCCGCTCGCGCAGCGTGATCGGCAATCTGGGCGGCTCGATCCAGTCGATCTTCGGCGGCAAGCTGTCGATCTATGTCGACCTGGCCGAGGCGGCCCGCAAGGAAGCCTACGACCTGCTGGTGGCCCACGCGGCCGAGCTGGGCGCCAACGCCGTCATCGCCATGCGCTACGACGCCAACGAGATCATGGAAGGCATCACCGAGGTCCTGGCCTATGGCACCGCCGTGAAGGTCGAGCCCCAAGCTTGATGCCGGGGGGAATGGACGACGGCTGGACGCATCACGGCAAGGTCAGGGCCCGCGAGGACGGCGGCGAACTGACCCTGGTGGTCGACGGCCTGACCACCCAGGCCAAGTACTACAAGCCGCTGATCTACGAGTTCTTCCGCAAGGTCTGGCGCGGTTCGCGGCCGGCCTGGGGCGAGTTCTCGGTCGAGATCGGCATGGAGTTCGTCGGCGAGCCGCCGTGGATGGACCTGGACAACCTGGCCAAAGCCCTGCTGGACGCGATCAAGGGCTACGCCTTCCACGACGACGCCCAGGTCGCCCGGCTGCTGGTCGAGCGCCGCCCGGCCGAGCGCGAGCGGATCGTCATCGTGGTGCGGAAGCTAGAGTCGCGCTTTCTGCGGGCCACGCTCGAAGACTGACGCTCCCACCGCGAACAGCAGCACCAGCATGAAGGCGCCGTAGCGGCCCTGGCTGGCCGGGTCGTCGGACATCAGTTTCTGGAAGTTGGCCAGCACCAGGTCGGCGCCGGCCAGGATCGGCATGCCGTAGGCCAAGGCCGGGAACAGCCGCCGACCGCGCGGAATGCGCCGCAACCGCGCCGTCGCCTGGAACACGAAGGTCACGGCCGCCGCCGCCGCGAAGGCGTTCAGCGCGTAGAACCAGAAGGCCTGCTCGAGCAGGCCGTTTCCGTAGGCGGCGTAGAACAGCGTGGCCGCCAGCCAGGCCAGCAGGCCGGCCAGACCGAAGATGGCGGCGTCCAGTTTTGACACGATCGGCTCCCCCCGAGGCTTTCTCGGGGAGGGCGGTGCATGGGACGTGCCGACTTAAATTCCGCTCATCCCGGCGAATGCCGGGATGAGCGGGTGAAAGTCAGGTGTTCCAGAACTCCAGGAAGCCCCACGCCGCCAGCAGCAGCGCGAAGCCCAGGAAGATCAGGGTCGTGCAGGTGAAGGCCAGCTTGCGCAGCGAAACCCAGCTGTCGACCCGGCGGCCGCCGCGCCACACCAGGGGCAGCATGGCCAGGGTGGCGATGGTCAGCAGGGTGGCGACGAAGGCGCAGGCCGAGGCGCTCAGCAGCCAGCCGCTGGGCCAGCCGTAGAACACCTTGGCCAGATCGCTGGCGCCGTTGGCGAACACCCCGACGCCGATCAGGGCGATCAGCCAGAGGATGGCCTGGATGGTCTGCAGCAGGCTGGCGCGGGCCTGGGTCGGGGTCTGGCGCGCCTCGCGGCGATCGCGGGTGGCCACGCCGATCAGGGTGGCGATGGCCGCCAGGGCGGTCAGCACGGCGAAGGTCGTCAGCAGGGCGGGCTGATGCGGGAAGCCGACGCGCTCGAACGCCGCCTCGCCCATCGGCGAGAAGAACCGCGTGACCTTGCCGTCGTCGCGCTGGAAGACCAGCAGGCCCGGGCCGCTGACCGGCGCGAAGGTGTCGGGCTGGTCGGTCGCCGTCCATTGGCTGGACTTGCGGTCGATCGTCAGGGTCAGGCGGCCGTCCGGGGCGGCGCGCACGGTCGCCTCGCCGATCAGGCGGTCGATGAAGCCCTCCAGCCCGCCATAGGCGCGGCGGGTGGTCAGGAACTGGCCTTCATAGGCCCGCGCCTCGTCATGGGTGATCCGGCTGGCGGCGGGGATCTCGGGGCGCGGGGCGTAGAAGCGCTCGAGGATGGTCGAGGGCAGGCTGCTGGGCAGGTCGGCGCCGGTGTCGGTGTTGACCGCCACGAAGATGCCCAGGCCCAGGTCGGGAACCATGACCATGTTGGAGTGGAACCACAGGGTCGCGCCGGCGTGGCCGAAGCCGCGGCGGCCGCCGGGCAGGGGGATGTCCTGGAAGCCGGCGTTCCAGCCGGGGGCGCCGTCGGCCGGGCGGTAGGTCGGGGTGCGGAACAGCGCGCCGGTCTTGGACGAGAAGATCGTCTTGCCGTCGATGGTCCCGCCGTTCAGCAGCAGGGTCATGTAGCGGGCCATGTCGCCGGCGGTGCTGGAGGCCGAACCGGCGGGCGCGATGTGGCCGATGAATTCGGGCGCCTCGGTCTGGAAGCCCAGCGGGGTCCACCGGAAGCCGTCCGACAGGTCGGCCGCCAGGTTCGGCGCCATCGGGGCGGGCAGATTGTCCTGCCACGGACGGTTTTCGCGGAAGGTGGTGTGCGTCAGGCCGGCGGGCAGGATCACCTGTTCGGCGACCACCTTCTCGAACGGCTGGCCCGTCACATTGGCCAGGGCCGCGCCGGCCAGGCCGACGCCGTAGTTGGAATAGGCCGGCAGCAGGCCCGGCTCGCGCACGCGGTTGGGGCGCTCCTGGCGCAGATACAGCTCCAGCGGACGCTCGCGGCGCGGGTCGCGCTCGAACAGCTGGCCCAGGGCCCGGTCCTCGAACCCGGCGGTGTGGGTCATCAGGTCGCGCAGGCGCACCGGGGTCTTCTTGCCCTGGTCCTTCAGCTGCAGCTTCTCGGGCAGGTAGATGTTGATCGGGGTGTCCAGGCGCATGCGCCCGGCCTCGACCTCGTTCATCAAGGCGATCCAGGTGAAGGTCTTGGAGATCGAGCCGATGCGGAACAGGGTCTTGTCGGGATCGACCTTGCGGCCGTCCTTCAGGCTGGCGACGCCGTAGCCCTTCTTCAGCACCACCTGGCCGTTCTGGACGACGGCGATGGTCACGCCGGCGATATGGTCGCGGAGCATGCGATCGCGCACGACGCCGTCGACATAGGCTTCGAGATCGGCGGCCGGCAGCGGCGCCGACGGGCTGGTCAGGACGGGCGACGGGGTCGGGGCGGCGGCGCTCGACGCTGTCGCGGGCGCGGGCGTCGCGGCGGCCGGCGCGGCGGATTGCGGGCGCGGGGCGCGGCGGCGACGGACGGTCGCCGTATAGGGAACGGGGGCCGACGGCAGCGTGGCGGTCGGAGTCGTGGCCGGCGGCGGTCCCGCGGGGGCGACGTCTTGGGTTTCAGCCATCGTCGCGCCGAAAAGGCCGCAACCGATGATCGCCGCCGAGAGAACGGCCCTGAACGAAAGACGCAGCGTCACGAACAAGACCTCGCCGGCTATGGAAAACTAAGGTGAGCAGACTTCTAGGGCGCCCCGGCCGGGGATCAAAGGGGCTGTGGTCCGCCTTCCGCCTCTTTCCCGTGGACGCCCTATCGTTCAGCGCCGCTCGAAAGCGTGGCGGCGGCGGGTTTCGCCGAGCCTCGCGGCGGCGGGCGCGGAAAGGCGTAGAGCGGCAGCAGCGGCCGTAGGCCGGCGCCGATCCACAGCTGCGGCTCTGAGGCCGGCTCGGCCCCGGTGTCGCGCTCGCGCCGGGCCACGCAGCCCTGGACCGCTCGACCCAGGGCCGCGAAGTCACGGGCGGTCGGCGCGGACGACAGGAAGCAGTCGTCGAAATAGGGGTACTTGTCGTCCTCGCTGCAGCCGAACGAGGTGCGGTCCGACCGCGCCGCCGTCAGAATCATCCGGTCCTCGCGCTGCAGGGGTTTGACGAAGACGCCGGAGAAGCAGGCCGAGACCACGACGATCGATGGGCGCGCCGGGCAGGCGTCGTCGATCACCGCCGCCAGCAGGCCGGGCGGCAGGATGTCGTCGTCGAGCACCGCGCCCTCGGGCGCGCCGTGGCTGGTGAGGTAGACCAGGCAGCCGGCGGTGTTCTTCGTCGCCAGGTCGCGCAGGTCGTCGTGGATGGCGCGCAGGTCGGTCTTGCTTGGCCTCACGGTCGGATAGCGCTTGGGACGCACCGAATACTGACGGATGGCGTCGGGGGCGAAGCCGAGGCCCGCCAAGGTCAGGCCGATGTCGCGGCGGGCGTTGTCGAAGGCCTCGGTCGGACCGCCCGAATGGGCGTGCCAGTCGCCGGCCACGACGACCGCGGCCCAGTTGGAGAAGGGGCCCTCGGCGTGCGCGGGGACAGCGAGCAGCGGCAGCAGCAAACCCAGAACCAGGCTCGCGAACCGCTGCATGGCCGGTCTACTTCTTGAATTTCGAGAACGGCGTCGGGATCGCCGTGGCGCTGGCCTTGGCCAGCAGCCGGCCTTCGGGGTCGTAGAGTTCGCCTTCCAGGAAGCAGACGGTCTTGCCCCAGCGGACCACCCAGCCGACGCCCTTGAGCGGGCCGGGCAGGGCCGGCCGCAGGAAGCTGGTCTTCATCTCCAGGGTCGGGACCACGCAGGTCATGCCCGAGGTGATCATGCCCGCCACCGACATGCACTCGTCCAGCATGGCGCAGACGAATCCGCCCTGGACCTGGCCCATCGGATTGCCGACCGCCTCGACCGAGGGCTCGAAGGCGATCTCGACCCGGCGTTCGGCCTGGCTGACCGACAACATGCGGAAACCCAGGGTGCGGGCGCTGCCCGGCGGGTTCTTGGATGCGAGAAATCGCGCGAGGATCGCCTCGTCCGTCAAGGTTTGCGGCGTGTCCGAAGCCACGTTGCTTGGGGTCACATCGTTTGGGGCGATGTCGCTCACGCGGCTATTTCTTGCGGAACTGGTCGAGGGAGATGATCTTCGGAGCCTCTTCGCCGCCCTCGGTGGTGGCGACGACCTCGGGTTCCGGCTCGGGCTCGGGCGCCTGCGGGATGATTTCCGGAGCCTCGAACTGCAGGGCGAACTGCACCGACGGGTCGTAGAACCGGGTCACCGCCGCATAGGGGACCGACAGCCGCTTGGGCTGGCCGCCGAACTTCAGGGTCACCGAGAAGAAGGTCTCGCCCGGCGCCAGGTCCCAGTACTGGTGCTGCAGGATGATGGTCATCTCGTCGGGATACTTGCCCAGCAGGTCCTGCGGGCCCGAGACGCCCGCCGCCTGGGTCTTGAAGGTGATGTACAGATGGTGCGGTTCGGGCAGGCCGCCGGGCGCGGCGGCTTTCCTCAGCGCGGCCTTCACGACGCCGCGCAGGGCGTCCTGGGCCATCGCCTCGTACTGCATCAGATCTTCAGGCGGATTGGTCTGGGCCATGCGGTCCATCGTAAAGCGGGAACTGGAACGAAGCGAGCAGAGTAGCGTGTCGCGGGGAAGCGGCAAAGGTGGAACGGGCGTCAATTTTGAGAGAGCTTTCCCTCCCCACAAGGGGGAGGGAAAGGCGCGGAGTTTGAATATGGAAAGTGGAGGGATTCTGTTGGCAGGCTCCCGCATCCCTTCGCAAGGAAGAGGAGGGAGCCTCGGCGATGTCGTGGAAAGTGGAGGGATTCTGTTGGCAGGCTCCCTCCGGGCCCCGCCTAAGGATCTGAACCCCTAGGACTTAAGAGGCGAGATCACCCGCACCGCATTACGCGGCGATGGCGAACTCTTCAGCGAAGTTATCGTTCGCAGTTAGTTTAGCGGCCCGATACGGTGAGCCACGCCGAGAGAAAGCATACACCTTTACACGTCTGTCGATGCTGATCGGCCCCATGCATTCCCGTGATAACTCGGGAGGTCTTGGTGGAGCCGCCGGGAATCGCACCCGGGTCCAGTCCGCTTATTACGTGCGCGTTTATCCCCATAGTCCGGGCGAACCCGAACGAACTCAATATAGGGGGTGGGAGGCGTGGAGGGAAGGCCGCCCGTGTTTTTGGCCATGTCCGGGGTGGCGGCGACGCTGGGCGCGGGGCGGCGGGGTCAGGCTCAGGCGGCCCTCGGTCAGCCGGCCGGCCAGCTGTCCGCCGCCGTCCTCGAACAGGCGAACGTCGTCGCCGACCAGCTCGTAGTGGCCTTCGAAGACCAGTTCGCCGTCGTGGTGTTCCTCGAACCGGCCGTCGAGGCGCAACTCCAGGCTCACCGCCCCGTTGGCGCTGGCCCAGACGCCGGAGACGCGGCGGCCGATCAATGGACGGCTCCCCAATGGACGCCGCTCAGGGCCGAGGCGGCGGTGACGAGGGCGGCGGCGGTCGGCCAGGCGGCGACGAACCACCGAGGCGCGGCCTGGGGCCGGCGGGGCGTAAAGCGTGTCATGATATCCTCGGGGGCGGACGGCCGCTGCGTCGTTCGGTCCCGGGTCCCCAGACCCTAGGAAAGGGCGAGAGCTCGGAAAGGGGCGGCGACGGCGGCGAGGCGGGATGTCGCCACCATGACTCATGGATCGCCGTTCGCGATAGACCGATGCTGCCCCTTGATTGCACGATCCTGCACATCACCTCTGACAGGCGTGACCGGCAAGCCCGGCAGGCGTAGGACAACGTCCGCCCGCAAAAGGAAATGCCGATGGTCGAGCAAGGCGAACTCGCCGCGCTGATTGAACGATACGCGCCTCACGACGGTGAGCACGGCATCTGCGACAAGGCCTCGCTGCATCGCGCGAGCCAGCCCACCGAACCCAAGCACGGCGTGTTCGGCGCGGCGGTCTGCGTGGTGGCCCAGGGCCGCAAGCAGGTGCTCAGCGGCGGTTCGGTGCTAGTCTACGACGCGCTGAACTATCTGGTCGCCTCGGTGGACCTGCCGGTGATCGGCCAGGTGATCGAAGCCTCGCCGCGGGAGCCCTATCTCAGCTTCCGCATGGACCTCGACCCGGCGGTGATCGGCGACCTGCTGCTGCAGCTGGGCGGCGAGCCGGCCCTGGCCCAGGACGCCGGGCCGCTGATCGGGGCCATGGCGGTCAGCCAGGTCAATCCGCCCCTGCTGGACGCGGTGATGCGGATGGTCCGGCTGATCGACACGCCGCGCGACGCCGCCGTCCTGGCCCCGCTGATCGAGCGCGAGATCCTCTACCGCATGCTGCTGGGCGATCAGGGGCCGCGCCTGGCCCAGATCGCCCGGGCCGACGGCCGCATGCGCCAGGTCAAGCGGGCCATCGGCTGGATCACCCGGCACTTCAACCAGCCGTTCAGCATCGAGGAGCTGGCGGCCGAGGCGCGCATGAGCCCCTCGGCCCTGCATCGCCACTTCAAGGCCGTGACCGCGCTCAGTCCCCTGCAGTACCAGAAGCAGATCCGCCTGCAGGAGGCGCGCAAGCTGATCCTGGCCCAGCGGCTGGACGCCGGCTCGGCCGGCCACGCGGTGGGCTATGACAGCGCCTCGCAGTTCAGCCGCGAATACGCCCGGCTGTTCGGCGCGCCGCCGCTGCGCGACGCGGCGCGCCTGCGGGCCCGGCCCGACATGCTGCTCGACACCTAGGGCGCGGCGTCGACCGCCCTAAAGGTTTTCCCCCATTTCTGGTCTGGCCAAAGAAGGACAAGCTCGCCGAGCTTGTCTTCGAGGCGAGCTGGGAGAGGGAGCGGGTCAGATGTCTAAGTTCGTCGCCGAGTTCATCGGCACGTTCGCCCTGGTGCTGTTCGGTTGCGGCGCGGCGGTCCTGGGCGGCGACCATGTCGGGCAGCTGGGCATAGCCCTGGCCTTCGGTTTCGCGATCGTGGCGATGGCCTACGGCATCGGCCCGGTGTCGGGCTGCCACGTCAATCCGACGGTCAGCCTGGCGGCCTTCGTGGCCGGGCGGATGAGCGCCAAGGAGATGCTGATCTACTGGGCCGCCCAGTTCGCCGGCGCCGTCGCCGGCGCCGCGGTGCTGCTGTTCATCGCCGGAGGCACGACCCACGGCCTGGGCCAGAACGGCTGGGGCCCCGGCTATGGCGGCGGATTCGGGGTCGAGGCGGCCTTCGCCTTCGAGGTGGTGATGACCGCCCTGTTCGTGATCGTCATTCTGGGCGCGACCGGCGCCGACGCCGCCCCGGGCTTCGCGGGGCTGGGCATCGGCATCGCCCTGGCGGTGATCCACATCGTCGGCATCCAGGTGACCGGCGTCTCGGTCAACCCGGCCCGCAGCCTGGGTCCGGCGATCTTCGTCGGCGGCCAGGCCCTGGCGCAGCTGTGGTTGTTCTTCGCCGCCCCGACGATCGGCGCGGTGCTGGGCGCGCTGCTCTACCGCTTCAACGTGCTGAAGGTGGGCTGAGGCGGTCTAGTGCGGCAGGTCGGACCAGTTGATCACGACCGAGTTCTTGGATTGGCCGACCAGGGTCAACTTCTGGCCGTGGTCGTCGCTGAACACGTCGAAGATGTAGCGGGCTCCGGGGCGCTCGACGTTCTTGAGGACCTTGCCTGAGCTGTCGAAGGTGACCAGGGCGAACGAAGTCCGATTGTCGGCGTAGCTGAACACCCAGGTCCTAGTCGGGCCGTAGTAGATGACGGGGCAGGTCTTGCTGGTCGGCGCGCCGTCGACCGGCGCGTTGATGCAGGCGGTCTGCAGCCCGGCGGGAATCGACGGGACCTCGGCGGAGGGGACGAACTGGATCTGGGGCGTGTTCGGCACGGCCTGGGCCTGGGCGGCGGCGCTCACGCCAAGGGTGGCGACGGCGCCGGCGACGCACAGCAAGGACTTCAGCGAAACGATCTTGGTCATGTCGGCTTCTCCCCCAGACTTATGGCCAAGCTAGATAACGGCGTTATGCCGAGTCTGCAATCGCCACGCGTGGGCGCGCCGCGGGTTGAGGCCCTACTTGTCCGGAGGCGCGGGCGTGGCGGTTTCCGTCGGCTCTTCCGCCGGCGCGGGCGCGGCGGGCGGCTGGGGGCGGTTGCCGGTCCCGGGCTTGAGCCGTCCGCCCGAGGCGATCAGCGAGTCATAGGCCTGTTGCTGGCGTGAGAAGTCGCCGCCGCGGGCGAACATCGCGTCGAACCGGGCGTCGCGGCCCGAGGCCGCCGACAAGGCGGCCGCAAGGGCCGGGGCGATCGAACCGACCTCGGCGTCGTCGCAGGCCCGGCGCAGGTGGCGCGCCTGGCCGGGGACCAGCAGGGTGACGTCCCACGAGACCCCCTCCAGGCACACCGGCTCCACCGCGCCGCCGCCATAGTCGACGGTCACCGAGCGCGGCTGGCTCCACAGCGGGGCGCCGACCAGCGCCTTCAGCGGCGCGATCTGCTGGGTCGCGAGTTCGGCGTCGATGTCGACCCGGCGGCCGATCTCGGGCGTGCAGCAGCCCAGGCCGGCGCGGGCCTGGACGAAGGCGCGGCCGTCGCGGCGCACGGTGACCCGGACCACCGCCTGGCGCACCCCTGTCGCCGGCCGAGCCCAGACCTCGAGCACCAGCTCGCCGGGCTTGATCAGCTGGCTCTGCAGGGGCTGCAGGCCCCAGAGGCGGTAGAGCAGGGGATCGACGCCGTTGTCGATCGGAACCAGCGTCTCGCCGGGACGCAGGCGGCGGCCCTGGAACGGGTCCTGCTCGGGCGGCGGCTTGGGGATCTCGGGCGACCACCAGATGACGGGATCGGGCGGAGGCGGCGGGCCAGGCTGGGGCGCGGGTTGCTGGCCGGCGAGGGGGAACCCCAACAGGAGGCCGGCCAAAAGCATCGCGCCTGTCATGGCTACATTCCTTCAACACCCCGCTCGATGGAAAGCACGCCGGTGCGCGACAGTTCCACCAGGCCCAGCGGCCGCATCAGATCCAGGAACTTGTCGATCTTCGACGGCGCGCCCGAGATCTCGAACACGAAGCTCTCCAGGGTGGTGTCCACCGGCTTGGCGCGGAAGATCTCGGCGATGCGCAGGGCCTCGACCCGATCGCCCCCCTGACCGCGCACCTTGACCAGGGCCAGCTCGCGCTCGACGCCGTTCGGGTCGCGCGTCACGTCGTGCACGCGGCGGACATTGACCACCTTGTTCAGCTGGGCCTCGATCTGGTCGAGCACCTGGCGGGTGCCGCGGGTGACCACGGTGATCCGGCTGGTATGGGCCTTGCGGTCGGTCTCGGCGACCGTGAGGCTTTCGATGTTGTAGCCGCGCGCGGCGAACAGCCCGACCACGCGGTGCAGCACGCCCGGCTCGTTGTCGACCAACAGGGCGAAGGTCGCGGTCTGCTCGACCTGGGCGTTGGGAGCCATGTCGTAGGCGGAGGCGGGGTGAAGGTCGGTGGTCATGGTGTTGTTGTAGCCCCTAACTTTGGAAATTTCCCTCCCCCTTGTGGGGAGGGGGGACCAGCGAAGCTGGTGGGTGGGGTCTGCTGACTCATCAAGCCCCACCCGACCCCTTCGGGGCCACCCTCCCCACGAGGGGGAGGGAAGAGCGTCAACTTAGACCAGCCCCGCGCCCGCCGCCCCGATGACATTCCCGATGTCCTCGACGTCGCCCATGATCATTTCGTTGTGGGCCTTGCCCGAGGGGATCATCGGCAGGCAGTTCTCGTCCTTGGTCACCATGCAGTCGAAAATCACCGGCCGGTCGCTATTGATCATCTCCAGGATCTTGGCGTCCAGCTCGGCGGGGTCCTCGCAGCGGATGCCCACCGCGCCGTAGGCCTCGGCCAGTTTGACGAAGTCGGGCAGGCTGTCGGAATAGGAGTGGCTGTAGCGTTCGCCGTGCAGCAGCTGCTGCCACTGGCGGACCATGCCCATCCGCTCGTTGTTGAGGATGAAGATCTTCACCGGCAGCTCGTACTGGATCGCCGTCGACAGCTCCTGGATGCACATCTGGATCGAGGCTTCGCCCGCGATGTCGATGACCAGGGCGCCAGGATGGGCCAGCTGCACGCCGATGGCGGCGGGCAGGCCGTAGCCCATGGTGCCCAGGCCGCCGGAGGTCATCCAGCGGTTGGGCGCCTCGAAGCGGAAGAACTGCGCCGCCCACATCTGGTGCTGGCCGACCTCGGTGGTGATGTAGACGTCCTTGTCGCGGGTCAGGTCGTACAGGCGCTGTATGGCGTGCTGCGGCTTGATGGCGTCGCCGGACTGGCGATAGCGCAGGCAGTCGCGGGCCCGCCACTCGTCGATCTGCCGCCACCAGTCGCCGAGCGCGACCTTGTTGGGCTTGTGGCCCGCCGCTTTCCAGGCGGCGATCAGGTCTTCGAGCACGCTGCCGGCGTCGCCGATGATCGGCAGGTCGACGCGGACGTTCTTGTTGATCGACGAGGCGTCGATGTCGATGTGGATCTTCTTGCTGCCCGGCGAGAAGGCGTCCAGGCGGCCGGTGACCCGGTCGTCGAAGCGGGCCCCGACGCAGATCATCACGTCGCAGTCGTGCATGGCGTTGTTGGCCTCGAACGTGCCGTGCATGCCCAGCATGCCCAGCCAGGCCGGATCGGCCGCCGGGAAGGCGCCCAGGCCCATCAGGGTCGAGGTGACCGGCGCCCCGGTCATGGCCGCGAACTCGCGCAGGGCCTGGCTGGCCTTGGGGCCGGCGTTGATCACGCCGCCGCCGGTGTAGAAGACCGGTCGGCGCGCCTGGGCGATCAGCTTGGCGGCCTCGGCGATGCGGTTCTGGTCGCCCTTGGTCCTGGGATTGTAGGCGTGGGTCGAGGCGACCTCGGTCGGGCCGTAATACTCGCCCTTGGCGAACTGGACGTCCTTGGGGATGTCGATCAGCACCGGGCCCGGACGGCCGGTGGTGGCGATCTTGAACGCCTCGTGGATGATCTGCGGCAGGTCGCGGACGTCTTTGACCAGGTAGTTGTGCTTGGTGCACGAGCGGGTCATGCCGACCGTGTCGGCTTCCTGGAAGGCGTCGGTGCCGATCAGGTGGGTGGGGACCTGGCCGGTGATGACCACCATCGGGATGGAGTCCATCAGGGCGTCCATGATGCCGGTGATGGCGTTGGTCGCGCCTGGGCCCGAGGTGACCAGCACGACGCCGGGCTTGCCCGAGCTGCGGGCGTAGCCCTCGGCGGCGTGGGTGGCGCCCTGTTCGTGGCGGACCAGGATGTGCTGCAGGCGCGGCTCGTGGAACAGCGCGTCGTAGATCGGCAGCACCGCGCCGCCCGGATAGCCGAACAGCACCTCGACGCCCTGGTCCACGAGGCCGCGAACCACGATCTCGGCGCCGGTCATGGCGCGCCCTTCTTGAGAAAGAGAGGGGATCGTCTGGGCGGGAGCCTGGCTCTCGATGGTCTGGTGGGCGGTCATGGCGGTGATCCGGGGGCTGGGAAGCTTGGCTTGGGGCAAGGCAGAAAAGAAAAAAGGCCCCGAAGGACCTTTTGTGCGCGCGACCGATCTATCAACGTGACTTCAAGGTCACGCCGTGAACGGCCGCTCCATAAGTACGATCATGGTGTTGCGCACGAGTGTTGCTCCAAATGGATGATTGGGGAATGCCATGCTCGCCGAGGGGCGTCAAGGCGCGGTTTGACGCAAGAAACGACCCGTTGCTCCCATGCAACGGCGTTCTGGGAGCGAAACTTAGCCCAAGGTTTCCAGCAGGAGGGCAAGAGCGTGCTCGGCGAACCGCCGCATGTTGGTCTCGCGGTCGTCCAGGCCCGTCTCGACGGTAAGACTGACCTCCTTGTCCGGCCCGACCACGGCGGTGCAGCTGTGGCCGGCGGCGTCGCCGTAGCGGTTGCCGTCCGGCCCGGCCGCGCCGGTTTCCGACAGGCCCCACGTCGCCTTCAGGTTCTTGCCGGCCACCCGGGCCAGCAGCACGGCGTAGGGCTCGCTGGCCGATCGCAGGCCGTCCATGGCCTTCTGCGGGATGTCCAGCAGGGTCAGGCGGGCGCGGGCCGTGTAGACCACCGCGCCGCCGACATAGAACTTCGACGCCCCCGGCACGGCCAGCAGGGCCGCCGAGATCAGCCCGCCGGTCGAGGATTCGGCCACGGCGACGGTTTCCCCCCGTTCGGTCAGGCGGGCGGCGACGGCGGCGGCGAGGCGGGCGAGTTCGGTCATGGCGGGGTCTCGGCTAAACAAATGCTGCGCTCGTTCCGACGAAGGTCGGGATGAAGGGATTTATGAGAGATCGGGAACGACCCGTTCCCAATCCGGCGTCTGGTTTCTGAACCAGGTCATCTGCCGCTTGGCGTAGCGCCGCGTCTCCTGCCGCGCCGCGTCCAGCGCCGCGTCCAGCGTGGTCTCGCCCCGCAGATGGGCGGCCAGTTCGCGGTAGCCGACGGCCTTGAGCGCGGGGAGGGACGGGTCCAGACCCCGGGCCTCCATGGCGCGCACCTCGTTCAGCGCTCCGTGCTCGACCATCAGGCCCAGGCGGGCGTCGCAGCGGTCGTAGAGCTCGGCGCGCGGGGGATCGAGCACGACGCCGCGCCACGTCCCTGCAGCCAGGGCGGGCTTGGTGTCGGTCTGCCAGGCGGTCAGCGACTTGCCGGTGGCGACGGCCACGGCGTGGGCGCGGACCAGGCGCTGGCGGTCACCGATCTCGATGCGCTTCTCGGCCTGCGGGTCCAGCCGCGCCAGCACGTCGCGGAACTCCGGCTCGCCCTGGGCGGCGTAGAGCAGGGCCGAGACCTCGCGCTGGGTCTCGGACACCGGCGGCACGTCGGCCAGGCCGTGGGTCAGGGCGCGGAAATACAGGCCCGTGCCCCCGACCACGATGGCGGGGCGGCCCCGCGCGGCGATGTCGGCCAGGGCCTGGGTCGCCGCCGTCAGCCAGCGTCCGACCGACCAGCCGTCGGCCGCGTCGGCCACCCCGAACAGGTGGTGCGGCGCCTGGGCCAGCTCGTCCTCCGACGGCCCGGCCGTCAGCACCCGCAGGCCCGCATAGATCTGCATGGAGTCGGCGTTGACGATCTCGCCGCCGCGCTCGCGCGCCAGCTTCAAGGCCAGGGCCGACTTGCCGCTGGCGGTGGGACCGGCGATCAGGACGATGTCCGCTTCAGCCAATTCTCGATCCAGCCCGTACTCAGTTTCGACCTCGCCAGGACAAACCACGAAACGCCAGGCGGGCGCCATCCTCGCGTCATGACGGAAGCTAGTGGTTGACGCGGGCGGCTTCCTCCAATAGCCGCCCCTCATGCTCGCGATCACCCTCGTCTCGCCCGATCCCGCCGCCCTGGCGGAGGCCGTTGCCGCCGTGCGCGCCGCGTTGGCGGTTTCGTCCGAAGCCGTGTTGGGGGAGGGAGCGCTGGACCTGCTGATCGACGGGCCGCCGGTGGAGACCCACCAGGCGGTCAAGGCCGCGGTCGACGAACTGCCGGTCGACTTCGCCGTCCAGCCGGTCGAGAACCGTCGCAAGCGGCTGCTGATCGCCGACATGGACTCCACGATTATCAACGTCGAGTGCCTGGACGAACTGGCCGACTTCGCCGGGGTCAAGGACAAGGTCTCGGCGATCACCGAGCGCGCCATGCGCGGCGAGCTGGCCTTCGAGGGCGCGCTGCGCGAGCGGGTCGGCATGTTGACGGGCCTGTCGGTCGACGCCCTGCAGGCC
Organism: Caulobacter sp. Root487D2Y; assembly: GCF_001427165.1. Classification (NCBI taxonomy): domain Bacteria; kingdom Pseudomonadati; phylum Pseudomonadota; class Alphaproteobacteria; order Caulobacterales; family Caulobacteraceae; genus Caulobacter; species Caulobacter sp. Root487D2Y. The sequence continues at coordinate 50,059 of NZ_LMFD01000014.1, read as the reverse complement.
TGCTACGACGACCGCGTGAAGCTCAATCCGGGGGCGCGCACCCTGGTGCGGACCATGGCCGAGCACGGCGCCCGCTGCGCCCTGGTCTCGGGCGGCTTCACCTTCTTCACCTCGCGGGTGGCCCAGGCGGCCGGCTTCCACCTCAATCGCGCCAACACCCTGATCGAGGCCGACGGCCGGCTGACGGGCACGGTCGGCGAGCCGATCCTGGGCAAGGAGGCCAAGCTGGCCGCCCTGCGGGAGGAAACGGCGGCCCTGGGCCTGACCCCGGCCGACGCCCTGGCGGTGGGCGACGGCGCCAACGACCTGGCGATGATCGAGGTCGCGGGCCTGGGCGTGGCCTATCGCGCCAAGCCGATCGTCGCGGCTCAGGCCCACGCGAAGGTCGACCACGCCGATCTCACAGCCTTGCTCTACTTCCAGGGCTTCACCGCCGCCGAGTTCGTCTCGTGACCTTCCCGCGCGGCGTCCAGGCCGTGGTGTTCGACATGGACGGCCTGCTGCTGGACACCGAGACGGTCTACCAGGCGGCGATGATCGAGGCCGGCCAGGCGTTCGACATCGACTTCACCGCCGCGACCTACCGATCGATGGTCGGCAAGACCAATCCGGAATGCGCGGTGATGCTGCGCGAGCTCCATGGCGAAACCTTCCCGGTCGAAGACTATTTCGCCCGCGTCTGGAGCGACGTCGAGATCCTGCTGGAGGCCGAGGTGCGGCTGAAGACCGGGGTGATGGAGATCCTCGACTATCTGGACGCCCTGGGCCTGCCGCGGGCCATCGCCACCTCCAACAGCCGCCAGGCGGTGGACCGCTATCTGGGGCGCTTCGATCTGGTCAGGCGCTTCCACGCGGTGGTCGCCAACGGCGACGTCACGCGCCACAAGCCGCACCCGGATCCCTATCTGGAGGCCGCCCGCCGGCTGAACGTCCACCCGACCCTGTGCCTGGCCCTGGAGGACTCCCACCCCGGCGTCCGCGCGGCGCACGCGGCAGGGATGATGACGATCATGGTGCCGGACATCCTCGACCCGAACGAGGAGATGCACGACAAGTGCGTGCACGTCGCCGACAGCCTGCACGTGGTGCTGGGCCTGCTGAAGGCCGCGGCCTAGTTCACTTCAACCCTCTCCCACTGGGAGAGGGTTCGAGATTTGCCAATCCCCCAGGAACACCACCAGCTTGTCCAGCGCCATGGGCCTGGCGATGTGGTAGCCTTGGGCGAGGTCGCAGCCCATCATCTGCAGCATGGCCAGGGCCTGGCGGCTCTCGACGCCTTCGGCGGTGACCTTCAGGCCCAGGCTGTGGGCCAGATCGATGGTCGACTTGACCAGCAGGGCGTCCTTGGCGTCGTTCTCCAGGGACAACACGAAGGCCTTGTCGATCTTCAGCTCCTCGGCGTTGATCTGCTTCAGATAGGCCAGGGACGACAGGCCCGAGCCGTAGTCGTCGATCGACACGGGGATTCCGGCGGCGTTCAGCTTGGCCAGCACGCCCAGGGCGACGTCCGGATTGCCGATCACGGCGGTCTCGGTGATCTCGAAGCAGAAGCGGGCGCCGGCGGCGGCGATCTTCTCGATGGCGCGATCGGCGAATTCGGCGTCGTCGATCAGGCGACCGGAGATGTTGATCGAAATCGTCAGGTCATGGCCGACCTCGCGCAGCGCGCGCTGGTCGAGGATGGCGCGGTCGATCACGCAGTCGGTCAGGGCGCGGATGTGGCCGGTCTCCTCGGCCATGCCGACGAACAGGTCCGGCCGCAGCAGGCCGCGGGTCGGGTGGGCCCAGCGCACCAGGGCCTCCAGGCCGGTGATCGCGCCGCTGCGCAGATCCAGCTTGGGCTGATGATGCAGGAACAGGGCGCCGGTCGCGACGCCTTGCAGCATCTCGCTCATCAGCGACAGGTTGCCGGCCGGGTCGCCATAGGCCGCCGCATCGAAGATCGACACCTTGCGGCCGCAGGCGCGGGCCTGGTCCAGCGCGATCATCGCCTGTTCGATCAGGCGCGGCGCGTCGATAGTCCCGGCCTCGGCCGCGGCCAGGCCGTTGGTCATGTGGACGTCGACCAGCTCGCCGCCCAGGCGGACGGGCGCGGCCAGGTCGACGAGCGCCTTTTCAATGAGCGGCACGACCTCGTCGGTCAGCGCTGTCAGGCGGGAGATCACGCAGAGGGTCGAGGTCGTCAGGCGGCCGACCACGGCCTCCGGATCGATCACCTGGATCCGCGCGCCGATCTCCGCGACCAGCTGGGTGAACAGGGCGTAGCCGATCGCGCTGCGCAGGACGGTGAAGCGGTCCAGCCCCAGGGCCCCGACCACGACCTGCTCGCCCGGCGCCAGGCGGGCCATGCGCGCCTCGATCTCACGCTCCATGGCCAGATGGTTGGGCAGGCCGGTCTCGGCGTCGCGCAGGGCCAGCTCGGTGATCCGAACCTCGCGTTCGCGGATCTCGGCGGCCATCAGGTTGAAGCTGTCGGAGAGATGGCCGATCTCGTCGCTGGAGCGCACGTCCACGTGCACGGCCTCGCCGCGCCGCAGACGCCGGGCGGCGTCCTCCAGGGCGGCGATCGGCCTGGCGATGTCGCGCGACAGCGCCCAGCTGGCGGCCACGACCAGGGCCGCGCCGGCCAGGACGGCGATGAACACCGCCGCCATCAGCGGCTGATAGGGCGCCATGGCCAAGGCCATGGGATAGCGCAGGACCAGCGCCGCCGGCGTCTGGCCGTCCAGTGTTTTCAGTCGTTTGACCAGAACCAGGTTGTCGCCCGCGGCCGTGCGCAGGCGGGTCGGCGCGGAGACCGCCTTGCCCGCGGCCGTGGCCGTGGCGACCAAGGCGCCCAGCGCCTTGGCGTCGGCGGTCTTGTCGGTGGTCACCCAGGTCTCGCCGCGTCGGTCGAACACCTGGGCGTCCAGGCGGATGGCCGCCAGCTGTTCCAGGGCCGTCATTTCGCGATCGTCGAGCCGCGCCCCGAACACGATCCAGCCGGTCAGGTTGGGCGACATCACGGGCGCGGAAATCAGCTGGTAAGGCGCGCCGTCGACGACGAACACGCCTTGGGCCCCGTCCTCGTGATCCAGGGCGCTCCACAGCTTGCCGATGTCGATCTTGGCCGGGTCGACGCCGACCACGTCGCCGTCGATCCCGACCATGAAGGCCAGTTCCAGGCCCATGCGCTGGCGCAGGTTGGTCACCGCGGAGTCGACGGTCGGGGCGTCGCGGGTGGCCACGGCGGCGCGGAAGCCGAAGTCGCGCGACAGCAGGTCGGCCCCGTCGCGCAGCCGCTGGGTGCGCAGGGCCCACACGCTGTCGAACACCGTGCCGGTCGCGGCCAGCTCCCCGCGGACCTGCTGCTGGGCGTTGTTGGCGATGGTCAGGTAGACGCTCACGGCGACCAGGCTCAGGGCCAGGGCGAACAGACCCGCGTAGAGGACGGTCAGCTTGGTCTGGAGCCGTTTGAACATCGGATCAGTGCCCGCCCGGGCGAAGTTCGATCGTCGCGGTCTCGCGCGCCGCGCCGCGAACGGCGGTGAGGGCCAGGGTCTTCTCGTTCTTCGGCGCCCGCAGATAGGGGTGCCAGACCTTGGCGACGACCGGACCGTCCGGCAGGCCATGGATCACGGCCACGCCGCCGGCGTCGCTCTTGGCGGCATAGGCTGTGTCGACCACCTTGATGAAGCCGACCATCTGGTCGTGGATGTTGCAGCCGATCGCCGCCACGCCGACCGCCGACAACCTGACGGAGCGGCTCTCTTCGCGGCCGTACAGCTTCAGTTCGAACTTGTTGCCGTCGGAGAACGAATAGACGTGGTGGCGGACCTTATCGAGATTGGGGAACGACACCTCGGCTCCCGCCGGCACGATCAGCACGAACGGGGTGAACTGGATGTTCCGCTGGGCGACGCGATAGGGCCAGTCGAACTTGATCGGACCCCTGGTCGGCTGGCCGTTCGGATAGACGGTGACGACCGCGTCCGAAACCGGTTTGCCGTCAGGCCCACGCACCGAAACCGTCAGGTCCGCGGCGCGGGCGGATCCCGTCAGTATTGTCGCCACGAAGAGTATCGGCGCGATCTTCATGCGCCTGCTTAGCCTTGGCGCCGTGAAATCCCAGTTAACAGGCCCGGGGCGGCGTTTCAGGCCAAGACCTGCGACAATTTGACCTGTTCGAGGTTGCGCAAGGTCTTGCCCCGGGGCGTTTCAAGAAAAAGGCCGGCGGAGTGATCCGCCGGCCTTTTGGGTTTGTTTCGATCTCAGCCCGCCGGACCTTTCTCGAAGTACTTGAAGAATGCGCTGTCGGGCGAGAGCACTAGGGTGGTGTCGCCCTGGCCCAGCGCCTTTTCATAGGCCGACATCGACCGGTAGAAGGCCGCGAAGCCCGGGTCGCGGCCGAAGCTGGAGGCGAACAGCTGGGCGCGCTGGGCGTCGGCGTCGCCGCGGATCTTCTCGGCCTCCTCGTAGGCGGTGGCGACGATCTCGCGGCGCTTCTGCTCGCCGATGGCGCGCAGCTCGGCGGCTTCCTGCTTGCGGGCCGTCTGCATGCGCTCGAACACCGCCTGCTCGTTGGTCGGCGGCAGGTCGGCGCGCTTGATGCGCACGTCGATGACCTGGACGCCCAGGTTGGACGCGGCCACCTGGCGGGCGACGCGGTCGCGGATGGCGGCCATCACCTGGGCGCGCTTGCCGGCGATCACCTCTTCGGAGGTCGAGCGGCCGATCTCCTCGCGCAGGGCGGCGTTGACGATGCGGTCCAGGCGGTCTGTGGCGACGCTTTCCTGGCCCAGGGTGCGGTAGAACTGGCGCGGGTCGGTGATGCGGTAGCGGACGAAGGCGTCGACCACCAGGCGCTCCTGGTCGGCGGCCGTGACCTCTTCAGGCTGGGCGTTGATCATCTCGATGTTGCGCTTGTCGAACCGGATGACGGTGTCGAACGGGCTCTTCACGTGCAGGCCGGGCGTGCGCACGGTGCGCACCGGATCGCCCAGGCGGACGATCAGGGCCTGCTGCTTCTGGTCCACCTTGAACAGGGTGAAGTTGGCCAGGATCAGCAGGAACAGCGCGCCGATCCCGGTGGCGACGACGGACGGGTTGAGGCGGTTCATCGGACGGTCCCCTCGGCGGCGGCGGTGCTGGCGGCGACGGAGGTCCTCGGCCTGAACGTGTCGGGCGGCAGGATCACGGGGGCCGTGGCGCCCTTGTTGTCGATGATCACCTTGTTGGACCGCTCCAGCACGCGCTGCATGGTCTCGATATAGAGGCGCTCGCGGGTGACGGCCGGGGCCAGCTTGTACTGGGCGTAGACCTGGTTGAAGCGGTCGGCGTCGCCGGCCGCCTCGCGCACGACCTGCTCGCGATAGCCCAGCGCGGCCTGCCGGATCTGGGCGGCCTCGCCGCGGGCGTTGTTGGCGGCGGACTCGGCGTTCTGGGCGGCGCGCTGCACGTCGCGATAGGCCTCCAGCACCGGGGCCGGCGTGGTGGCGGCCTGGATGTTGACGCTCTGGATCGAGACGCCGACGTCGTAGCGGTCGAGGATGCGCTGCATCAGCACCTCGGTCTGGTCCTGCACCTGGCCGCGGCCGGTGGTCAGGATCGGGGTGAGGGCGGTGCGGCCGACCACTTCGCGCATGGCGCTCTCGGCGACGTCCTTGATCACGACATCGGGGTCGCGGACGTTGAAGGCGTATTTGGGCGCGTCCGAGACCTTCCACTGAACGGTGAAGCTGAGATCGACGATGTTCTCGTCGCCGGTCAGCATCAGGCGCTCGTCGGATATCGGCTGGCTGACCGAGCCGCCGATGTCGAGGGTCTGGATCGAGGTGAAGGGCACCAGCTCGGCGTGCTCGATCGGCCAGGGCAGGTGGTAGCGCAGGCCGGGCTGGGCGGTGCGGCTATAGGCGCCGAAGGTGGTGACGACCGCCTGCTCCTTGGGCTGGACCACATAGCAGCCCGAGACAGCCCACAGGGCGACCAGGCCCAGGGCCGAGACGGCGATCGCGCGTCCCCGGCCAGGGCCGCCGAAGGTCTGGCGCATCCGGTCGGACAGGCGCTCAAGCAGGGCGTTGACGTCGACCGGCGGAGGCGGGCCGCCGGACCCGCCGGGGCCGCCGCCGGGACGCGGCCCTTCGCCCCTGTTGCGATCCGGGTCCTTCTTGCCGTCGTTTGGCGGCGGGGATCCCCAAGGTCCGGGGCCGGCGTTGTCATTCCAGGGCATGGGCGGCTTGGTCTTCCGGTCACAGCGAATGGCGGGCCAAATGGCGGGGTTGTAAAACCATCCCCGCACGCGGATATGAAAGCCCCCGCAGAACAAGGCAAGACAATCCCGTGACCGCAGCTTCCCCCGCCACCCTCGACGACGCCCGCGCGGCGCTGGATCTGATCGTCGATCCGGTTTCCGGCCAGGGGTTGGTCGCGGCCGGCCTGGTCCAGGGTCTGGTGATGCGCGCCGGACGCGCCGGCTTCATGCTGGAGGTGCCGGCGTCCCAGGCGGCGACCTACGCCCCGGTGCGCGAGGCGGCCGAGAAGGTTCTGGCGGGCCTGCCGGGCGTCGAGGTCGCCCAGGTCGTGTTGACCGCTCAGGCGGCCGAGGGCGCGACCCGGGTGCGCAAGGGCGCCAAGGTCTCCGAAGACGGCCAGGCCAAGCTGGTCCCGCCGCCGGAGGCCGAAAAGCCCGCCCATGTGAAGCACGTGATCGCCGTGGCCTCGGGCAAGGGCGGGGTGGGCAAGTCCACCGTGGCCACCAACCTGGCCTGCGCCTTCGCCGCCCAGGGCCTGCGGGTGGGCCTGCTGGACGCCGACGTGTACGGCCCCTCGGCGCCGCGCATGATGGGCGTCGACGGCGAGCCCAGCTTCGAGGACGGCAAGCTGCAGCCGCTGGAGGCCCACGGGATCAAGCTGATGTCGATCGGCTTCCTGGTCGACGAGGGCAAGGCGATGATCTGGCGGGGCCCGATGGCCTCGTCGGCCGTGCGCCAGATGATCCACGACGTGGCCTGGGGCTCGGCGGCCGCGCCGCTGGACGTGCTGGTCGTCGACCTGCCGCCCGGCACCGGCGACATCCAGCTGACCCTGGTCCAGAAACTGCGGATCGACGGGGCGGTGCTGGTGACCACGCCGCAGGAGATCGCCCTGATCGACGCCCGCCGCGCCGCGGCGATGTTCGGCAAGACCGCCACCCCGATCCTGGGCCTGATCGAGAACATGGCCTTCTTCGCCGACCCGGCCGGCGGCGCCCCGATCCCGATCTTCGGAACCGGCGGCGGGGTGGAAGAGGCCAAGACCCTGGGCGTGCCGGTGCTCGCCCAGGTGCCGATCGAGATCGCCGTGCGCGAGGCCGGCGACGCGGGAACGCCGGTGGTGCTGCGCGCGCCGGACAGCGCGGCGGCCAAGGCGTTCGTCGGGGCGGCGAAGATGTTGTGGGATGGGGTGAAGGGGTAGGCGGAGGGGGGCGTCCCGCCGCGCGCCAGAAGAAAAAGGCCGCCCGGGTTTCCCCGGGCGGCCTCTTCTTCATCAGCTCACGTCGAACCTAGAAGCTCCAGCGCAGGCCCGTCGACAGGACCACGGCCGAGCCGCCGACGTCGCCTTGGAGGTTCAGCCGCGTCGCCGCCGGCGTGCCGGCATAGAACGTGTCGATGCGGTTGATCTTGCTGTCCTTGAAGCTGATGTACGACACGGCCGCGTCCCACTGGATGGCGTCGGTCGCCTGCCAGGTGCTGCCGAACGCATAGAGCGTCCGATCGCCGTCCGGCACGCGGGCGGTGCGGCCCACGTTCGGCGTCGGCGTCGGGTCGTACTGCACGCCGCCTCGCAGGGTCAGCTTCGGATTGACCTCGTAGTCGATGCCGAAGGCCGCGGTGGTGGTGTCCTCGTAGTTCTGTTCGCTGATGCTGCCGCCGCCCGGATAGGAGACGACGATCTGGTCGAACTCGCTCCAGCCGATGCGGGAAATCGAGGCGTTCAGCGTGGTCTTGTCGTCAACCTTCCAACGGGCGCCGAGGTTGGCCATCCACGGGGTGGTGATCTTGGCCACGCCGTCGGTGCTGATATTGCCGCCGGCCAGCGGGCCCAGCAGGCCCGAGACGACGACCTTGCCGTCCAGTTCGTGCTCAATCTTCGAACGATAGGACGCGCCGATCGTCAGGGCCGGGGTGGCGTGGAACTGGGCGCCGACGTTCCAGCCGTAGTCCCAGTTGCCTTCGCCCTTCAGCGAGGACGCGCCGTCGGGCAGGGCCGGCGACAGGTTCGGCAGGGCCGAGCTCAGTTCGGCGTCGGTGTACTGGGCCGAAACGCCCACGCCCAGGTCGAGCTTGTCGTTGACGCGATAGGCCACCGTGCCGTTGACGTCGACCGTCAGCAGGCTGGACTTCAGGGCGTCGTAACGCGTCCAGCTGTTGCCGTTGTAATCGGTGGTGAAGTTGTAGGGCGCGGCGACCGTCAGGCCGACGGCCAGCTTGTCGTTGATGCGGAAGGCGCCGGCCAGGTTGGGGACGATGCCGTTGTTGATCGGGCCGCCGGCGATGTGGTCGCCGCCCACCGAGGTGGTCAGGCCGCCCGGGATGACCGGACGGGTCAGGGTCGAGCCGTCGTCATCGACCTGGGAGTCGACCTGGACGAGGTGAACGCCGCCGTAGATCTCGTTCTTGTCGAGACCGGCGATCGAGGCGGGGTTCCACCACAGGCTGGCGGCGCCGCGGTCGGCGACTTCGCCCGAATAGGCGCGGCCGGCGCCGCGCACGGATTGTTCCTGCAGATAGAAAGCGGCGGCCGAGGCCTGCGAAGCGACGACCAGGGCGGCGAGCGCCACGCCGGCGGCGAGGGAGGTACGCGAGAGAGACATGAAAGACGACCTTCTGGGGAGGAAGCTCCGACGCCCTTGATGGCGCCGGTTGCCGTCGCTCTAACGCATTAAGTCAAAAAACGTTGCTTTTTATTCGTGTAACGGTGAATTTTATACATCAAGTCAAATAATATGACCCAAAATCGCCGGTCTATATTTCGACGTTACGTCAGAAGTGCTTGAGGTTGCCTAAATTTGGCGCGAACGAGCTGACGTAAGGGAAATCTACGCCGAGCTCGTTCGCGCCGTGGTTCAGTAACGTCCGGCGAAGACCTAGCCGCCCGCGAGCTTGCGGAAGAACTTCGCGCCCTGTTCGCCGCCGTTGAAATAGGCCTTCTGGTCGGGCTCGGCGGTGATCTTGTCCCAGTTGTCACGCACTTCCTCGGCCGACAGCCCGCCTTCGCCCAGATAGACGCCCTCGGTCTCGAAGATCCGCGACAGGGCGAAGGCGCCCGCGCCGGCGGTCAGGATCGCGCCGGTCGGGGCGTCTTCCGACACCAGATAGACCACGCCCGGGGTGACATATTCCGGCTTCAGCTTCTCCAGCACCTCCGGCGGCATCAGGCCTTCGGTCATGCGGGTGGCGGCCACCGGGCTGATGGCGTTGATCTTGACGTTGTTCTTGGCGCCTTCCAGCTTCAGCGTGTTCATCAGACCCAGCACCGCCATCTTGGCCGCGCCGTAGTTGGACTGGCCGAAGTTGCCGTACATGCCCGAGGACGAGGTGGTCACGACGATGCGGCCGTAGTTCTGGGCCTTCATGATGTCCCAGACGGCCTTGATCGGCTTGAAGGTGCCGAACACGTGGACCTGGATCACGGCCTCGAAGTCGGCCAGCTCCATCTTGGTCAGGGTGCGGTCGCGCAGGATGCCCGCGTTGGCGATCAGGATGTCGATCCGGCCCCACTTGTCCATGGTCGTCTTGACCAGGTCGGCGACTCCGGCGTCGTCGGTCACCGAGGCGCCGTGGGCGATGGCCTGGCCGCCGGCCGCTTCGATCTCGGCCACGACCGCCTTGGCCGCCTCGGACGAGCCGCCCGAGCCGTCGACGCTGCCGCCCAGATCGTTAACCACCACCTTGGCCCCGCGCCGCGCCAGCTCCAGCGCATGCTGCCGGCCCAGACCGCCACCGGCCCCCGTGACGATCGCCACCTGACCGTCGAACCGGATATCGTCCGCCATGCTCTTCTCTCCCTCAAACGCGTGTTTGGTTTGGCGCGTTTGTGCGGCGCGGGAGAGGGGGCGTCAAGATGGAGCCTTTCCCCCTTTGGGGGAGGAGGCCGCGCAGCGACCGGAGAGGGCAAGCATCAGGTGCGGAGCGGGCGAACACTTGCCCCCTCCGCGCCCGCGGCGCTCCTCCCCCAGAGGGGGAAGAGGGCGCCTTACGCCTTCTTCTTGTCGCCCCCGGCCACCGGCGGCTTGGGCTGGTCGCGCTTCACGCCGGCCTTCTGGCCGGGCTTCATGAACTTCACCAGCACGCGCTGGCCGACCAGCATCGGGGCGCCGTCAGCGCTGACCACCACCTCGACGACCCGCTCGTCGCTGCGCTGGCTGGGATCGTCGGAGGCCAGCTTGCGCGCCCCGAACACCGCGGCGCGGCGCAGGACCTTGCCGATGTAGGTCTTGGTCGGGTCGCCTTCCGGCTGGATCTCGACCTCCTGGCCGATCGTGACGTTGGGGATGTCGGCCTCGACGATCTCGGCGCGGACGATGCGGGCGGTCTGGGGCTCCAGATCGAACATCGGGGTGACGTTCAGGGTCGAGGCGCCCGAGCCGGGATTGGCGTAGCGGCGGGCGATGCGGCCATTGGCCGGGGCGCGGATCACCGTCAGTTCCTGGTTGTAGCGGGCCTGGGCCAATTGGGCGGTCGCCACCTCGATCGCGGCCTGTTGCGCCTGGATGTTGGCGTTGGCCGAGGCGATCTGGTCCTGGGCGGCGTCGAGGCGCTGGCCGGCCACGAAGTTGGAGGCCGACAGGTTCTGCAGGCGCTTGTACTCGCGCTGGCCGGTGCGCAGCTGCACCTGGTGGACGGCCAGCTGGGCGCGGGCCGAGGCCAGGCTGGCCGAGGCGGTGGCGGCGGCCAGACGGGCGTCGTCGTCCTCCTGCTTGGCCAGCTCCTGGCCGGCGACCACGTCCTGGCCCTCCTGCACGAACACCTCGCGCACGATGCCCTGGCGGCGCGCGGCCACCTGGATGATGCCGCCCTCGACGTCGGCCTTGCCGTTGGCGATGGCGGCGTAGGGGCTGGGCTCCTCCTGGACGGCGGCGGCCTCGAGCTTCTTCTTCTTCTCGGCGGCCTGGCCCTTCATGAAGAAGAACCCCCCGCCGCCGAGCAGGACGAGGGCGATGACGATCCAGAAGGCGGGACGGCGCAGGAACGCGGGCATTTTGAGAGTTTCCCCAGAAAGTCAGTGGCTGAGCGGCGGAGGATTGGCGTCGGGCGTTCGACGCACGTCGTCCATGATCTGGCCGTCTTCGATGTGGATGACGCGGTCGGCATAGGCCTCCAACCGCGGGTCGTGGGTCACGCAGATCACCGCCGCGCCGCGCTCGGTGGCGGCTTGGCGCAGCAGGCGGATGACCACCTCGCCGCTTTTGCCGTCGAGCGCCGAGGTGGGTTCGTCGGCGAAGATCAGGTTCGGGTTCTTGGCCAGGGCGCGGGCGATGGCCACGCGCTGCTTCTCGCCGCCCGACAGTTCGGACGGCCGCTGGTTGACGCGCGGACCCAGGCCCACCGACTCCAGCACCGCCTGGGCGCGACGGCTGGCCTCGCCGGGGCCGACGCCCTGATACTTCAGCGCCGTCATCACCTGCTGCTTGGCGGTCAGGGCCGGGAACAGGTTGAAGCCCTGGAAGATGAAGCCGCAGTGGTCCAGGCGGAACTTGTCGATCTTGCCCGGCGACAGCTTCCACAGGTCGGAGGCCTCCATCGCCGCGACCTTGCCTTCCTCGGGCTTGAGCAGACCGGAGAGGACGGCCACGAGAGTCGACTTGCCCGAGCCCGACGGGCCCATGACCATGGTCACGTCGCCGTGCCGGGCGTCGAAGTCGACGCCCTTGAGCACCTCGACATAGGTGCGGCCGGTCTTGAAGCGCTTGACCAGGCCCTTGGCCTTCAGGGCGATTTCGCCGCGCTTGTGGCTGTGGTCGGCGATCATCGCAAAAGGTCCGCGGGTTGGCTGTTCTTCAGGACGCCCAGCGACAGGAAGCCGGACAGCATGGCGATGACGACGAGGAACACCGCGACCACCCCGACCAGCACCGGCGGGAAGGCCATGGGCACGCCGTTGGCCGTCGCGATCAGCCAGCACAGCCAGGTCAGCAGGCCCGAGGCCAGCACGCCGGTTATGCCGACCCAGAAGCTGAGCTCCATGACGATGTTGCGCAGGTCGCCCATCGACACGCCCAGGGCGCGCAGGCTGGCGAACTCCTTGATGTTGGCCATGATCGCCTGGCGCAGGGTCTGCCAGGTGATCACCACCCCGATCAGCAGGCCCAGGAAGGCGGAAAAGCCCAGGATGATGCCGATGATCTGATCCTCGAACATCGCGCCGGAATTGGCGTCGGCCAGTTCCTGGCGGGTCCAGGCGCGGAACTTGCCGTCGCCCTTCTTGTTCAGCTGGGCCGCGACGATCTCGGCGCGGGCCGGGTCGCGGATCTGCACCATCAGCGGACCGACCCGCTGGCCGGTGTCGGCCTCGCCCAGCATGCGCAGGGTGTCGCGCGACATCACCAGGGTGGGCTGGATGATGTTGGGATAGCCGTCGGTGACCACGCCGATGGTGATGGTCTTGCCGTTGTAGAGCGCCTTGTCGCCCTTCTTGACCCCCAGGCGGGGCAGGGCGGTGCGGTCGACCGCGACGGCGTAGGGCTGGCGCAGGGCCTCGACCATGCTGAGGCTGTAGTCGGTCGGCACGGTGACGTAGCCGGGGATGGCGTCGATGACCGTGACATTGACGAACTCGCTCTTGCGGCCGCCGCCGCCGCCCTTGCCGCCCTTCTTGGCGCGGGCCTCGGCCTTGGCCTGCTGCTCGGGCGTCAGGATGTTCTGGAAGCGGCCGCCGGACCCGTCCAGCGGAGCCACCTGCAGCACCTCGGGGTGGGTGTAGACCAGCGGGATCATCCGGCGCGGCAGGCCGGACGGCCCGCCGTTGAACAGCGCCTTGGCGCCGGGACCCAGGATCATGATGTCGGCGCGGGCGCGGTCGATCTGGGCGGTGAAGCCTTTGCCGATGCCGACGAAGATGCCGACCTGGGCCAGAACCAGCAGACCGGAAAACGCCAAGGCGACCACGGCCGCCATGTATCGACGCCACTCGTACAACAGTGTGGCCAAGGCCAACGACATGCGCGATCCGCTCCCCAAATCTAGGGTTGCAGCAATGCCCGGCGAACGACAAGCGGCCAAGTTAAATCGAGGTAAGACGCGCGACGCGTGCTTTGGAAGCGGCGCCTTGCCTCTATCGGCGGCGCGGCGGCGCGTGCGCGCCGTCAGGCGAAGCTTCCCGATCCCCTCCCGGCGCATCGATGGGCGGGGCATTGTATCACCGGCGTAACAGATTGAAATAAGGCACGTTTTTCGCACCTCGCTCACCGCGTCGAGTTTCGGCGCGGGCGTCGGCGCAGGGACCGGCGCGCCTTCCCAAAGGAGAGATCGATGACTATTTCCAGTGTTGGGTCTTCTTCGCTTTTGCAGCAGCTGCTGCAGGCGAGAGCGACCGCCCAGGTCCAAACCGCCGGCGACTCGACATCGAGCGATCCGGTCGCGTCGGTGGGGCAAAACCTGCCGTCGGGCGGCAGGAACGGTCCGCCGCCGCCGATGCAGGGCTGGTCTTCGTCGGGCCAGGGTTTCAGCGCCGATACACTGGCCTCGCTGCTCTCGACACAGCAGACGGATCAGAGCGACCGCGCCGCCTCGATGTTCGCCGACGCCGACGCGGACGGCGACGGGACGGTGACCAGCGACGAACTGGCCACGGCCATGGCGGCCCACGCCCCGACGGACCTGCCGGCCGACGCGCCCGGCGCCGCGGACATGGCGTCCGACATGCTCGCCAAGGGCGACGCGGACGGCGACGGGGCGCTGTCGCTGAGCGAGTTCCAGGCCATGAAGCCGCCCCAAGGCGGGATGGGCGGACCGCACGGGGCCGGCGGCCCGCCGCCCGGTCCGCCGCCCAGCGACAGCGCCGACGCCGGCGGGTCCTCGACCAGCGCCTCGACCGACGCCGCCGACCTGAACGGCGACGGCGTGGTCACGGCCGACGAGCTGGCCCAGACCCTGACCTCGGCGGTCGACCAGCTGGGGTCGGACGTCTCGACCGACGCCGCCGATCTGATGCGAAAGCTGCTCAGCCAGCTGGCCGCCGGCCTGGCCGACGCGACCGCCTCGACCACGTCTTCGGTCGACGTCGCGGCCTGAACCCCGGCGCGCGAGGGACGGGCGGATCGCTCGGCCCTCGCGGTCCGCGCAGCATAGCGCTTGCGCCGCGCCCCCCATTCATAGTCATTTGGTCCCTTGGCTGCGTCGCGGGGGCGCGTCGCTCATTTAGGATCTTCCGCCTTGATCTTCCTTCCCGAGAACGTCCAGGCCCTGTCGGGCGTGGCGCTGATCCTCGGCCTTTGCTGGCTCGTGTCCGAGAACCGCAAGCGCTTTCCGCTGGTGCTGGCCGTCTGCGCGATCGCCATCCAGCTGCTCCTGGTCTTCGTGCTGTTCCGTCTGCCCGCCACGCGCGACGCGCTGCAGGGCGTGAACGGCGCGGTCGAAGGCCTGGCCTCGTCGACCCAGGCGGGCACCAATTTCGTGTTCGGCTACCTGTCGGGCACCACGCCGCCCTACACCGAGACCAATCCGGGGGCCGGCTTCCTGTTCGCCTTCCGCGTCATGCCGGTGATCCTGGTGGTCTGCGCCCTGTCGGCCCTGCTGTGGCACTGGGGCATCCTGAAGTGGCTGGCCAAGGGCCTGGGCTTCCTGTTCCAGAAGACCCTGGGCCTGCGCGGCCCGCCGGCCCTGGCCACCGCCGCCACCATCTTCATGGGCCAGATCGAAGGCCCGATCTTCATCCGCGCCTATCTGGAGCGCCTGACGCGGTCGGAACTGTTCATGCTGATCGCGGTCGGCATGGCCTGCGTGTCCGGCTCGACCATGGTCGCCTACGCCACCATCCTGCACGACGTGCTGCCCAACGCCGCCGCCCACGTGCTGGCCGCCTCGCTGATCTCGGCCCCGGCCGGGGTGCTGCTGGCCCGGATCATGGTGCCCGGCGACCCCAGCGAGAAGTCCGACGACCTGGACCTGGCCGAGGAGGACAAGACCTACGGCAGCTCGATCGACGCGGTCATGAAGGGCACCACCGACGGGCTGCAGATCGCCTTGAACGTCGGCGCCACCCTGATCGTCTTCATCGCCCTGGCCACCATGGTCGACAAGATCCTGTTCGCCCTGCCGATGGTCGGCGGCGAGCACCTGAGCATCGCCCGCGTGCTGGGCATCGTCTTCGCGCCGCTGGCCTGGGCCATGGGCATCCCCTGGAAGGAAGCCGGCAGCGCCGGCGGCCTGCTGGGCGTCAAGCTGATCCTGACCGAGTTCACCGCCTTCATCCAACTGGCCAAGGTGGGCCCCGAACTGCTGGACCCGCGCACCCGGATGATCATGACCTATGCGTTGTGCGGCTTCGCCAACATCGGCTCGGTGGGCATGAACGTGGCCGGCTTCTCGGTGCTGGTGCCCGCGCGTCGGCAAGAGGTGCTGGGCCTGGTCTGGAAGGCGATGATGGCCGGCTTCCTGGCCACCTGCCTGACCGGTTCGCTGATCGGCCTGATGCCGCGAGGCTGGTTCGGGCTCTAGCGTCGGGATCCTGTCCAGGCGTCCGCGTCTGGACAGGACCCTCACTGCGGCGTTTGCTCCGTCCAGGAGGCGCCGGCGATGTCGAACTTCATCCAGATCACCCCCTTCATGC
This sequence comes from Caulobacter sp. Root487D2Y, assembly GCF_001427165.1. Taxonomy (NCBI): domain Bacteria; kingdom Pseudomonadati; phylum Pseudomonadota; class Alphaproteobacteria; order Caulobacterales; family Caulobacteraceae; genus Caulobacter; species Caulobacter sp. Root487D2Y. The sequence continues at coordinate 34,273 of NZ_LMFD01000014.1, read as the reverse complement.
ACGTGCCGGCCCTGGAGCCGGCCCTGGCGTTCTTTACCGACATCCTCGGGTTCGAGACGCTGTTCCGCGCAAACGACTACGCCTATGTCGAGCGGGAAGGGGCGGGGGTCCGCATCCTGGCCGGGCAGGGCGAGGACGGGGCGCCGCCCGGCAACCGACGCTTCGCCTACTATGTCGACGTCCGCGACGTCGACGCCCTGTACGCCGAGCTCAAGCCGCGGCTCGACACCCTGCCGCCGCGCGACGTCCATGGCCCGGCGAACAAGCCCTACGGCCAGCGCGAGCTGCTGGTCCTGGCCCCGGACGGCAACCTGATCGCGTTCGGCCAGGCGATCGCGGGCTTTTCTTCCGTGCCGTAAACCGCGCATCCTCCGGCCAAACTCGGGAGGACACCATGAAGCTCTACGACAGCCGCCGCGCGCCCAATCCCCGCCGCGTGCGCTGGTTCATGGCCGAGAAGGGGATCGAGGACATCGAGATCGTCGATGTCGACATCTTCGGCGGCCAGCACCGCACGCCCGAATACCTGGCCAAGGCCGGCCTGCCCAACGTGCCGGCGCTCGAGATGGACAACGGCCAGACCATCACCGAGTCGGTGGCCATCTGCCGCTACCTGGAGAGCGTCTATCCCGAGCCCAACCTGTTCGGCCGCGACGCCTGCGAGGCCGCGGTGGTCGAGATGTGGATGCGCCGCGCCGAGATGATGGTCGCCACGCCGCTGATGATGCTGGTGCGCCATACCCATCCGGCCCTGGCGGCCATCGAGACCCAGGTTCCCGAGATCGCGGCGAGCAACAAGGCGATCGCCGAGAAGGGTCTGAAGATGCTGGACCGTCAGCTGGCCCAGAGCGAATTCATCGCCTGCGACCGGCTGACCATGGCCGACATCCTGGCGGCGACGGGCCTCGACTTCGCCCGGATGGCGCGGTTCCGGCCCGATCCGGAGCTGGTCAACGTCAAGCGCTGGCTGGACGGGATGATGGCGCGGCCGGCGGCGAAGGCGGGGGTGTAGGGGGACCGGGTTTAGTCCCTCCCCCTTTGGGGGAGGTGATCGCGAAGCGATCGGAGGGGGGAGTTTTAGGACGGTCGATCCTGCCTGCGGCGCGGCCGCAATATCCCCCCACCGGCCTTCGGCCGCCTCCCCCACAGGGGGAGGGCCAACTAGCGTTGGCGGATCTTCTTGATCACGCCCGAGAAGTTCAGCATCGGCGCACCGCCGGTCGAGATCAGCCCGCGCACGAACAGCAGCGAGCCGCCGGCCTTGGTGACCTCGCCGGTCGACTCCACCAGGTCGCCGGCCTTGGCCGGGCCCAGGAACTCGCCGTTCAGGCTGACGGTGACGGCGCGGACGTCCTTCAGGTGCGCCCACGAGATCGAGAACAGCGAATAGTCGGCGAAGGTCATCATGCAGCCGCCATGCATGAAGCCGCCGCCGTTCATGTGGCGGGCCTCGGCGCGGAAGGCGCTGCGAACGACGCCGTTCTCTTCCTTGAAGTAGAACGGCCCGGTCTGGTCCTCGAAGGCGTCCATGCCGGCCCAGGTGCGCCAGCCGGCCCACTCGCCCTGCGTCACCAGCTTGGGCCCGTCCCAGATCTCGTTGCCGCCGTCCATGATCCCGTCCCTTGCGTTGTCTTTGAGGACCTAAGGCGCGGCGTCGCTCGAGGCAAGCGGCCGCGCTCGCGCTGCTGACGGATTCGTGGCATCCCTCCGCCCATGACCACCCCGATCCCCTCTTCCCCGATCCAAGACACCATCCTGTCCCAGCTGGCCGCCGTGGCCGCCGGCAAGTCCATCGACCCGATGTCGGTCGCCAAGGCCGTCGAGCCCGAGCGCTGGCAGCGCGTGCTGGGCCACGTGCGCACCAACGCCATCGAGCTGGCCCGCGAGGGCAAGATCGTCATCCTGCGCCACAACAAGCCGGTGAATCCGGAGCAATTCCGCGGCGTCTACCGGCTGCGCCTGCGGATGGAAGGCGACCCGACCAGCTTCGAGGACGTCGCGGACGTCGCGGACGATGCGGTGGTGGGCGATGAGGGCGGCGAGGCATAGCCTTCACGCCTTCCAACCTTGTCATCCCGGACAAGCGCGCAGCGCGCCGATCCGGGACCGACGCCTGAACGCCACGCTTCCGGCGGTCCCGGGTCTGCGCTTCGCTCCGCCCCGGGATGACAGGCCTTGGGCCACCTAAGTCTTGATTAAAAACTAAACCCGTGGACCTATGAGCGAAACTCAACAGGGAGGGTCCACCATGATCGTCTACGGCTCGTCGTTGTCGCCCTTTGTGCGCAAGACCCTGGCCTTCGGGGCCGAGAAGGGGCTGACGCTGGAGAACAAGGTCTCCGCGCCCGGTTCGCCCGACCCCGAGTTCCTGGCCTGCAGCCCGTTCAAGAAGATCCCCGGCTTCAAGGACGGCGATTTCCAGATCTCCGACTCCACGGCGATCATCACCTATCTCGAGGCGCTGCATCCCGAGCCGAATCTGATCCCGCTGGATCCGCGCAACCGGGCCCGGGCGATCTGGTTCGAGGAATATGCCGACACCATCGTGGTCGGCGCGGCCGGGCCGCTGTTCTTCAACCGCATCGTCGGCCCGCGCTTCATGGGCATGGCCACCGACGAAGCCGCCTGCGCCAAGGCCGAGAACGAGACCCTGCCGCCGATCCTCGACTACCTGGAACGCACGATCCCGGACTCCGGCTTCCTGCTGGAGGACCGCCTGACCCTGGCCGACATCGCCGTGGCCAGTCCGTTCGCCAATCTGGGCCATCTTGACTTCGACCTGTCGCGCTGGCCCAAGGCCAAGGCCTATTCCGCCGCCATCCTGGCCCGGCCGTCGTTCGACCACTGGATCCAACGGGAAAAGCGGTTCCTGGGCGCTTAGGCCCGACCCTTCGTCGCGTCGCCCTTGACCGCGAGGACGGCGCGGCGCCTGCTCGCGGCAAAACTGGGGGGAAGCATGCGTGGAACCGCGATCGCGGTCGCCGTTTCGGCGGCCCTGGGGCTGGGCGCGCTCACGCCGGCGCCCGCCCTGGCCTGGAACGACCAGGGGCACATGGCGACCGGCGACATCGCCTATGACGCCCTGTCGGCGCGCGACCCCAAGGCCGTCGCCGCGATCGTCGCCATCATGGCCAGCCATCCCGACCACGCGGCGTTCGAGCGGCAACTGGCGGGGCTGACCGGCAAGGCGCGCGAGCGGCGGCTGTTCGCCCTGATGGCCCGCTGGCCCGACGATACGCGGGGCAGCCCGCACGACCGGCCCGAATGGCACTATGCGCTGAAGGCGGTCTCGTTCTGGCGCTTCGTTCTGCCGATCACGGCGGGCGGCGCCGACAAGGCGTTCCGCGAGCAGCTGGCGATCGCCCGCGACCCCAAGGCGCCGCGCGCCGACCGGGCCATCGCCCTGTGCTGGACCATGCACCTGGTCGGCGACCAGCATCAGCCGCTGCACGCCGGCCACTGGATGTCGTGGAAGTTCCCCAAGACCGACCGGGGCGGCACGATCGCCTATGTACGCTGGGCGCCCGGCGGGCCGAGCGTCGACCTGCACGAGTTCTGGGACGGGGTCCCCAATCGCCCGGGCGGGCGCGAGGCCGGCTCCGAGGCCCTGGCGGCCAGCGTCGAGGCGGCGCACCCCCGTCCGACCGCCGGCGGGCTGGGCCCGGATCCGTACAAGGCCTTCCAGGGCTGGGAGCGTGAAAGCTGGGTGCTGGCCAAGACCGTGGCCTACCAGGACGGAGCCCTGGCCACCGGCAAGACCCGGGCTCAGGCGCCCGTGCTGCCCAACGGCTATTGGGCCCGCGCCCGCGCCCTGGCCGACCTGCGGGTGGCGACGGCGGGCTACCGGATGGCGGACGTGCTGGCGCTGGTGCGGTAGCGGGTCGCCCGCGCGCGGCCTAGGCCGTCGCGGCGGGCATGGTGCGGTCCAGCGCCTCCATCATGCGGGCGGGATGGAAGGGCTTGTCGATGAATTCCGAACGCTCGACCCCCTCCGAGGCGAAGCGGGCGGCGGCGGCCGCGGAGATGTAGACGACGGGCAGGCGCGGATAGGCGACCCGTGCGCAACGGGCGACATCGAAGCCGTCGCCGCCGATCCCCAGGTTGATGTCGGTGATCAGGGCCGACAGCGTCTCGCGCTTGCCGATGATCTGGCGCGCTTCTTCGGCGCAGAAGGCTTCGATCACCTCGTAGCCCGACTCGCGGAGAACCAAACAGTTCAGGAGGCTCGAAATGCGGTTGTCCTCCACAAAGAGGATCCTGGGAATCGTCATGCAAAAATCCTTTGGTTGGATGTGTAACCCTCCGGGCGAGTTTTGTTTCCAGCCGCGTGATTAATTCTCGTTCTGTCGGCAAGGCGACATAAGACTATACACGTAGTTACTGAATAGATATTCATCCCTAAGACCAGATTGTGTTCGGGGTTTTGATCGCGAAGACTGGAAATCGGCCACGGCTGGCGACTGGGCTTGTCTTTGGGCCTGAGCCGCCTACCTCCAGCTCCATGCCGCTGGACGCCATCCTCGCCGATATCCGCGCCTGCCGGGCCTGCGCGCCGTATCTGCCGCACACGCCGCGGCCGGTGGTGCGGGTGGGCGAGGGGACGCGCCTGCTGATCCTGGCCCAGGCGCCGGGGCGGCTGGTTCACGAGACCGGCCTGCCGTTCAACGACCCGTCGGGAAAGCGCCTGCGCGACTGGATGGGGATCGACCGCGAGACCTTTTACGACCGCCGGGAGATCGGCGTGGCGGGCATGGCCTTCTGCTTTCCGGGCACCAATCCCAAGGGCGGCGACTATCCGCCCCCGCCGCGCTGCGCCCAACTCTGGCACAAGCCGCTGCTGGCGAAGCTGCCGAAGGTCGAGCTGACGCTGCTGGTCGGGAGCTATGCTCAAGCCTGGGCGTTGGGTACGCGGATGAAGGCGAACATGACCGACACCGTCGCCGCCTGGCGCGGCTATATCGACGAGGGCGTGCTGCCCCTGCCGCACCCCTCGTGGCGCAACACCGCCTGGCTCAAGCGCAACCCGTGGTTCGACGCCGAGGTCGCGCCCTATCTTCGCCGCCGAGTGGCGGGCATTCTGGGGTCATGAACCGTCGGATTCTTCTTCTTGGGGCGTGCGCGGCTAGCTTGGCCGCCTGCGCCCCGGTCACCCAGCAGCCCGGCCCGGGCCAGCTCGGCTATCGCGGGCCCCGGCTGGACGACGACGGCCTGTTCAGCTTCGACGGCAAGAAGCTGGGCATGATGAAGTGGCTGCCGGCGCAGGGCCAGCCCGTCACCCAGGTGATCGTCGGCCTGCACGGCATGAACGACTATTCGAACGCCTTCCACCTGGCCGCGCCGTTCTGGGCGCAGCAGGGGATCGCCACCTACGCCATCGACGTCCGCGGCTTCGGCCGCTCGCCCGACCGGGGCGTCTGGGCGCCGCCGGACCTGGTCATCGAAGACATCCGCACGACCGTCGCCCTGGTCCGCGAGGCCCATCCCGAGGCCAAGGTCGCCCTGGCCGGCGTCAGCATGGGCGGGGCGCTGGCCATCACCGCCATGGCCTCGGACCGGCCGCCGGCCGCCGAGCGGCTGCTGCTGTTCGCGCCGGCGGTCTGGGGCTGGTCGAACCAGCCTCTGCCCTACAAGACCAGCCTGTGGATCACCGCCCACACCACGCGCAGCTGGGTGGTCAAGCCGCCGGAGTGGCTGGTCAAGAACGTCCAGCCCACCGACAACATCGACGAACTGCGGCGCATGGGCCGCGATCCGCTGATGATCTGGGGCGCGCGCTCCGACACCCTCTACGGCCTGGTCGGGCTGATGGAGAAGGCCTGGTCGTCGCTGGGCAAGGTTCAGGCGCCGGTCGCCTATTTCTACGGGGCCAACGACCACATCATCCCCAAGGAGCCAACCATGGAGGCGGTCCGCCGGCTCAAGCCCGACGACCGCTCGGCCTATTACGCCAACGGCTGGCATCTGCTGCTGGTCGACAAGCAGGCCCCGGTGGTGTGGGCCGACGCGGCCTCGTTCCTGAAGGACCCGCTGGCCGACCTGCCGTCCGGCGCGCCGCCGATCCCGGGGGCGCCGACCGCGCCGAACGTGGTGCGTAGTCAGCTGTCGAAGCAGTAGGGGCGTCGAGGCCGTGCGTCCTTCGAGGCCCGCTGCGCGGGCGCCTCGGGATGAGGAGCTTTGTTGCCGCTGAATTCCTCGTCCTGAAGTGCGAGGCGCAGCCGAGCCTCGAAGGACGCACGGCGCCCGGCTCCACGAAACAGGTGCGGCGAAGCGGGGGCTTGTTCGCTCAAGCCCGCCAGCGTACACCCCGGCGCAATCTTTCTGGCTAAGGCGAGACCGACGGCATGACTTTGTTCGATTCCCCGGATTTCGAGGGACATGAAGGCGTTCACGCGTTCTTTGACGAAAAAACCGGCCTGAAGTCGATCATCGCCGTCCACTCCACCGCGCGCGGCCCGGCCGCCGGCGGCTGCCGGATGTGGGACTATTCCAGCGCCGACGCCGCCGTGACCGACGCCCTGCGGCTGTCGAAGGGCATGTCGTACAAGAACGCCATGGCCGACCTCGACTTCGGCGGCGGCAAGGCCGTGATCATCGGCGACGCCCGCAGCCAGAAGACGCCGGAGCTGTTCGAGGCCTTCGGCCGTGCCGTCGAGAGCCTGAACGGCCAGTACTGGACGGCCGAGGACGTCGGCGTCTCGCCGGCCGACCTGGTCGCCACGCGCCGCACCACCAAGTACGTCGCCGGCCTGGAAGGCCACGCGGCCGCCTCGGGCGATCCGTCGCCGGTCACCGCCGAGGGCGTGTTCCGCGGCGTGCGCCTGTGCGTCCAGCGGGCCCTGAACCGCGACCTGAACGGCGTCACCGTCGCCATCCAGGGCGTGGGCCATGTCGGCGCCTATCTGGCCGAGAAGCTGCACGCCGCCGGCGCCAAGCTGATCATCGCCGACGTCAATCAGCACGCCCTGGACGAGGTGGCCGCCAAGACCGGCGCCAAGATCGTCTCGACCGACGCCATCTTCGACGTCGACGCCGACGTCTTCGCGCCTTGCGCGCTGGGCGGCGCGATCTCGACCACCACCCTGCCGCGCCTGAAGGTCAAGGTGATCGCCGGCGGGGCCAACAACCAGCTGGCCGACAAGACCATCGGTCAGGCGGTGTTCGAGCGCGGCATCCTCTACGCCCCCGACTACGTGATCAACGGCGGCGGCATCATCAACGTGGCCGGCGAGATCCGCGCCCTGGAGGCCGGAACGGCCTTCGATCCGAACTGGGTGGCCGCCAAGCTCGACCGCCTGGCCCAGACCCTGGGCGAGGTGCTCGACCACTCGCTGGTCGACCGCCGCGCCGCCAACCTGGTCGCCGACGAGATCGCCCGCGCGCGCATCGCGGCGGCCCGGGCTTAGACTCACCTTTCTCACCCTCTCCCATGGGGAGAGGGCGGGGCCCGCGCGAAGCGTGGGAGGGTGAGGGGGTTCTGAGCCAACCGGCGCGCCGGCAGGGCGTTCGTGTGAAATCATCACCCTCCCGCCGCTACGCGGCGGGTCCCTCCCTCTCCCTCTGGGAGAGGGTGCTTCTAACCCGCCCTGAAATCTCCGACCCCGCGTCCCGGTCCAGCCGCAGATAGACCGGCAGGGCCAACAGCGTCACCACGCCGATCGCCACGAACGGCCAGGTGAACCGGTCGGGCGTCAGGTGGGCGCCGTGGCCGCGCGCCAGGTGCAGCATCAGACCGCCGAAACTGACTCCCAGCGCCAGGCCGACCTGCTGGGCCACGGCCGACAGGGTCGAGGCGGACGCGACCTTGGCCTGCGGCACGTCGGCATAGGCGATGGTGTTGGCGGCGATGAACTGGTTGGAGCGGCAAAATCCGCCGAGGAACAGCACGCCCGTCATCACCGCCATCGGCGTGGCCAGGGTGAAGAAGCCGGGGGCGGCCGTGAGCGCCGCCGTCAGGGTCACGAACACCGCCAGCGAGGTGCGGAAGCCGAAGCGCCTGAGACCGGCGGCGGCGAACGGGCGGGCGATCAGCACGCCCACGCCCGTGCCCAGGGTCACCGCGCTGGCCTTCAGCGGGCTCCAGCCCAGGGCCACCTGCAGCAGCAGCGGCATCAGGAACGGGCTGGCCCCGATGCCCAGCCGCACCAGCGTCCCGCCCAGCAGGCTGGCGCGGAAGGTGCGGTGTTTCAGCAGGGAGAGGTCGAGGATCGGCTTGGCCGTGGCCTTGGCCAGGCGCAGGTAGAGCCAGCCGCTGGCCAGGGCCAGGGTCAGCACCGCGGCCTGGCCCCACCACGGCAGCAGCGACAGCCCCGCCGTCTCGGCCACCACCACCAGGCCGCTGATCGCCACGGCCGACAGCAGGAAGCCCGCGGTGTCGAACCGGCCCATCTCGGTCGGCGGGCTCCTGGGCACGAAGCGCATCACCGCCGTCATGCCCAGCAGGCCGATCGGCAGGTTCAGGTAGAAGATCCACGGCCAGTCCGCGACGCTGAGCACCAGGCCGGCCAGGGGCGGGCCGATCAGAGGGCCGATCAGGGCGGGCATGGTGAACCAGCCCATGGCCCGGATCAGCTTGTCCTTGGGCGTCGAGCCGACGACGATCAGCCGGGCGACCGGGGTCATCATCGCCCCGCCGATCCCCTGCAGGATCCGCGAGGCCACCAGGGCCTCCAGATTCCGCGACAGCCCGCACAGGGCCGAGCCGGCCAGGAACACCACCATGGCCGTCATGAACACCCGCCGCGCGCCAAAGCGTTCGGCCGCCCAGCCGCTGGCCGGCGTGAACACCGCCAGGGCCAGGATGTAGGAGGTCAGGGCCAGCTTCAGGTGGATGGGGTCGACGCTGAACGCCCGGGCCAGGGTGGGCAGGGCCGTCGACAGGGCCGTGGAGTCGATGAACTCCATCAGAAGGGCGCTGGCCACGGCCAGCGAGATCAGGCGGGTTCCGCGAACCGACTTGTCTGGCGAAGGGGCGGGCTGATCAATCGACACGCCCGGCGACTTACGCCCGCCGGCGGTGGACCTCAAGTCGAACGGACATCTCGCGCGTTATGGTCAGGCGCATGTCCGGAGCCCGCGATGACGCAGGAAACCCATCTGTCCGAACTGGAGGAGGAGATGGCCCAGGCCGTCGCCTCCGAGGACTTCGAAACGGCCGCCGCCCTGCGCGGCCAGATCGACCAGATCCGCCGCGACCTGAGGATCATGGAGCAGCCCGGCGCCGACGCGCCCCAGGCCGCCTATTTCAAACATCGCGAGGCCGGCAAGGCGGGATTCCGTCCGCTATAGGCATCCAGCGTCTGGGACGAGGACCACCCCACCGCGCATGAAGACCGACCCCGCCTACTCGCCGGAAAGCGCGTCGCGCAGCTCCCGATCCAGCTGCTCCAGCGTGAACGGCTTGGTCAGCAGGCGAGTGCCGGCGTCCAGGGTGCCGTTGTGGACGATGGCGTTGCGGGTATAGCCGGTCATATAGACCACCTTCAGGTCCGGCCGCAGAACCAGGGCGGCGTCGACCAGCTGGCGGCCGTTGGAGCCTGGCATGACCACGTCGGTCAGCAGGATGTTGATCTCCGGACGCTGGCCCAGGCGCTCCAGCGCCACGGCCGCGCCGTCGGCCTCTATCACCTTGTAGCCCAGCTCGCGGGCGGCGCTGACCGTGAAGCTGCGCACGCCCGGATCGTCCTCGGCGATCAGCACGGTGAACGCCCCGCCGTTGGCCACGATCGCCCGCGGCGCCACCGGCTCGTCGACGGCCAGTCCTTGCGTGTCGCGGGGCAGGTAGAGCTTGACCGTCGTGCCCACGCCCAGCTCGCTGTAGAGCTTGATGTGGCCGCGCGACTGCTTGAGGAAGCCGTGCACCTGCGACAGGCCCAGGCCGGTGCCTTCGCCCAGCCGCTTGGTGGTGAAGAACGGGTCGAAGGCCCGCTCCATCACCTCGGGCGTCATGCCGCCGCCGGTGTCGGTGATCGCCACCAGCACGAACTGGCCGGCCACCACCTCGTCGTGGGCGTCGGCATAGGCCTTGTCGAGGAAGGCGTTGGACGTCTCGATCGTCAGCCGGCCGCTGGTCCCGCCGTCCTGGCTCATGGCGTCGCGGGCGTTGACGGCCAGGTTGAGGATCGCGCTCTCCAACTGGGGCGTATCGACGAAGGCGCGCCAAAGGCCGCCGGCCAGCACGGTCTCGACCGCGATGTTCTCGCCCAGCGCCCGGCGCAGCAGCTCGGACATGTCGGCCACGCATTTGTTGACGTCGGTGGGCTTGGGGTCCAGCGGCTGCTGGCGCGAAAAGGCCAGCAGGCCCTTGGTCAGGGCGGCGGCGCGATTGGCGCCGGACAGGGCGTTTTCGGCCAGGCTGAGCAGCTTTTCCTGCCCCGCCAGCCGGCGGATCAGCATGTCCAGATTGCCGACGATGATCGCCAGCATGTTGTTGAAGTCGTGGGCGACGCCGCCGGTCAGCTGGCCCAGCGCCTCCATCTTCTGGGCCTGGCGAAGCTGGGCCTCGGCGCGTTCGCGCTGGGCGATCGCGCTCTCCAGCGCGCGATTGCGCTCGCCCAGCTCCCGGGCGTGGCCCCGGGTCTCGCGGGCGACGGCGAAGGCCAGCAGGGCGGCGGCGGTCAGGGCCAGCACGATCACGCCGATCAACAGCGAGCGCTGGGTGGCGACGGCGGCCTGACGCTGGGCCAGAAGGTCCGCCTCGATGGTCTCGAACGATTGGCTCAGCACGCGGACGCGGTCCATCTGGACCTTGCCCATATCGGTCTTGAGGCGGGCGATGGCGGCGTCGGCGCGGCCGGCGCCCGCCATGGCCACGGTGCGGTCAAGCTCGGCCATCTTGGCGTCCATAGCCTGGATCAGGTCCGCGGCGCGCCGCAGTTGGGCCGGATTGTCGGCCACCAGGGTCCGAAGTTGGCTCTTCAGGGCCGGCAGACGATCGTGGGCCTGCTCGTAGGGCCGCAGATAGGCCGGATCTTGGGTCAGCAAATAGCCGCGTTGGGCGGTTTCGGCGTCCTGCAGCGCGCTGAACGTCACCGCCTGCACCCGCCGCACCTCCAGCGAATGCGCCGCCCAGCGTTCGGCCCCCGCGCTGGTGACGGCGACGACGATGGCCGCCACGGCGGCGCAGAGCAGCAGCAGGAAGCCCACGACGAGGCTCAGACGCATGCCCCGCCTTTGCGGCGCGGCGTTGGTCGACAGGTCACGCGCCAAACTCGATTACTCCCCCGATGGGTCCCGTCCCTTCGACCCCGGCTTGATACGAGAAATCGAGGAGGGCGCCAAATTCCGAGAGGCGCCGGGCGCCGAAACGGCGGTCGATGGGCGCCGCGCTGGCGCCGCATCCAGAATTCCTCCGTCCGCGTTCCATCTTGACGCTTGCGCCAATTTCGAACGGCCGTAAGACTTCCCCACAGGTAAAGGGGATACCGTAGTGAGTCCGAAGAGCGACGGCGCGACTGTCACCACCGCGCCAGAAACCGACGTCGAGGGCGTCGACAACGAAGCCGTCACCAAGAATCTGGTGTTCGTCGCCGCCGAGCGCCTGTTCGCGCTGCACGGCTTCCAGAACGTCTCGGTGCGCGACATCACCGCTGCGGCGGGCGTCAACCTGGCTTCGGTGAACTATCACTTCGGGTCCAAGGACGCGCTGCTGTACGAGATCTTCCGTCGGCGCACGGTCGAGCTGAACCGCGAGCGGGCCAAGAAGCTGCACGAGGCCACCGACCGCTTCGAGGGCAATCCGCCGGTGCGCGAGATCCTGGCCGCCCTGCTGACCCCGCCGCTGAAGTGGCTGGCCCCCGACCACGAGCGCCGCATTTCGCTGCAGTTCCTGATCCGGGCCCGCAGCGAGGGCACCGACGAGATCCGCAAGGTCCTGCAGACCGACGTCACCCACCTGCGCCGCTTCTCCGACGCCCTGCTCAAGGCGCGCCCGGACCTGCCGTCCGAGGAGATCTACTGGCGGCTGCACTTCACCCTGGGCATGCTGCACAACAACCGCTTCGCCGAGTTCGACCGCCTGAACGTGCTGTCGGAAGGCACGACCAGCGAAGCCGACGTCGAGGCCCTGCTGGGCCGCATGCTGGCCTTCGCCGAGGCGGGGTTCTCGGCCTGATGACGGAGGCGGCCGGGGCTCCGATCCGCCTGTTCTCGTACGGCACGCTGCGGCAGGAGAACGTGCAGATGGAAACGTTCGGCCGCCTGTTGAAGGGCGAGACCGACGCTCTGCCGGGCTACGCGCTGTCGATGGTCGAGATCACCGATCCGGACGTCATCGCGACCAGCGGCGCGGCGTTCCATCCGATCGTCCGGGCCAGCGGCGACGCGGCCGACGCGGTCGCGGGCACGGTGTTCGAGATCACCGCCGCCGAACTGGCGGCCGCCGATTCCTACGAGGTTTCCGACTACAAGCGCGTGGCGGTCCGCCTGACGTCGGGACGCGACGCCTTCGTCTACGTGAAGGCCTGACGTTCAGTCGGCGGCCAGGCGCGCCGCCAGCTTCAGATCCTCGACCAGTTCGGCATAGGCGCGATCCCTGGCGTCCGGATCGGGGATCCGCAGCATGAAGGACGGATGCCAGCTGACCAGGCCCTGTTCGCCGCCGTCCAGCGCCTGGCGCCGGCCGCGCGACTTGCCGATCGGCAGGGCCTTGCCGAACACCGCCTGCACCGCCGTCGCGCCCAGGGCCAGGATCACCTTGGGTCGGACCAGCCGGCGCTCGGCGTCCAGCCACCAGCGGCAGGCCTGGACCTCGCCGCGGTCCGGCGTCTTGTGCAGCCGGCGCTTGCCCCGCTGTTCGTGCTTGAAATGCTTGACCGCGTTGGTGACGAACACCCGGTCGCGATCGACCCCGGCCTGCGCCATCGCCCGGTCCAGAAGCTGGCCGGCCGGACCGACGAACGGAACGCCCTGCCGGTCCTCCTGGTCGCCGGGCTGCTCGCCGACGATCATCAGGGCGGCCTTGGCTGGACCAAGGCCCGGCACCCCCTGGGTGGCGTCGCGCCATAGATCGCAGCGGCGGCAGACCTGGACCCCGGCGGCCACCGCTTCCAGATTGACCAGGTTGCTCTCGCCGAACGACCCGTCGCGGGCCTGCCTCTGGGCGGCCTTGAGCGCGCGTTCCGAGGGTTTGACGGGCTGGAGGGCGACCATGGCCTTGGGGCTTTCTCGATCAAAATCCGGAATGGACGTCGGCGGGATCGGGTTCCCTCGGCGGCGCTCGAACGGCGATTGTTCCTATTTTGTTCCGGGCGTGTCAATCACCCGTCCGTGACGGAACGAAGCCGGCCCGGCGGGGTTATGCAGAGCCTATGGCGCGGCTCGGCATCCTTCATGAAACGCGGTACAGCTACGCCCGGCCGGTCGGCTTCGGGGCGCATCGGCTGCTGATCCGGCCGCGCGACAGCCACGCCATCCGCATCAGCGAGGCCTCGCTGCAGACGTCCTTGCCGGGCGAGACCCGCTGGACCTACGACGCGGTGGGCAACTGCGTCTGCTGGTTCACGCCGAAGGGCGAGGCCGACAGCCTGACCATCACCAGCCGCCTGGTCATCGACCGCTTCCCCGCGCCCCTGACCAGCCTGCGGATCGACGACCCGCACACCGTCTCGCCGATCGTCTACGCCCGCGAGGACCGGGCGGTGCTCAATCCATTCATCACCCCCGCCACCGAGGACGAGGACCGGGTGCTGCTGCGCTGGCTGCGCGGCCAGATGGAGCGGCCCGACGAGCCGGCGGTCGATTTCCTGCTGCGGATGAACCGCACGATCCACGACCAGTTCGACTATGTCCCCCGCGACGAGGCCGGCGTCCAGTCGCCGGCGCAGACCATCGCCATCGGCAGCGGCACGTGCCGCGACTTCGCCTGGCTGATGGTCGAGGCCCTGCGGCGGCTGGGCTATGCGGCGGTGTTCGCCACCGGCTACGTCTACAGTTCCGGCGCCGCCGTGCGCGGGGCGGGGGCGACCCACGCCTGGTGCGAAGTGTTCCTGCCGGACCTGGGCTGGACCGAGTTCGACCCGACCAACGGCCTGGCGGAGTCGCCGGACCTGATCCGGGTGGCGGCCACCCGCACGCCCGGCGAAGCGCGGCCGGTGTCGGGCACCATCATCGGCGAACCCGGCGAGGCGCATCTGAGCGTCCGGGTCGAGGTGCGCCTTCTGGACGCCCTCGAGGCGGCGGCATGATGAAAATGACAAGAAAAATCGGGAGGATGGAAGGATGATGAAACCGTTCCAACAGCAAGCCCCTCTGGGCGGCGGCCACCTGCCGCATCCCGAGCCCAAGCCGCAGCACGGCCAGAAGCCGGACGCCGAGTGCCTGAAGGTGCCGGAAAAGCGCTCGTTCGAGCCGCGACCGGGGCACTGAAGGTCCTCCCCCTGTGGGGGAGGTGTCGGCGAAGCCGACGGAGGGGGGAGAGTGATCGGAAGGCGACCACAACCCGGATCGGCGCCCCTAAAACTCCCCCCCACCGATCGCTGCGCGATCGCCTCCCCCACAGGGGGAGGGCTTGGAGACTACCCCCGCACCAGCTCCCGCATGGCCTTGTCCAGGCCGTCGATCGTCAGCGGGAACATCCGGTCGTTCATCAGCTGCTTCATCACGCCGATCGACTGGGTGTAGTCCCAGTGCCGTTCGGGCGTGGGGTTCAGCCACACGGCGCTCTGGTAGATGTCGGTGACCCGGCTCATCCAGATGGCCCCGGCCTCCTCGTTCCAGTGCTCGACGCTGCCGCCCGGATAGGTGATCTCGTAGGGGCTCATCGTGGCGTCGCCGACGAAGATGATCTTGTAGTCGTGGGGGAACTTGTGGAGCACCTCCCAGGTCGGGATCTTCTCGACCTGGCGGCGGCGATTGTCCTTCCACACCGCCTCGTACAGGCAGTTGTGGAAGTAGAAGAACTCCAGGTGCTTGAACTCGGTCTTGGCGGCGCTGAACAGCTCCTCGCAGAGCTTGATGTGGCCGTCCATCGAGCCGCCGATGTCGAAGAACAGCAGCACCTTGATCGTATTGCGCCGCTCGGGGCGCATCTGGATGTCCAGATAGCCCTTTTCGGCCGTGCCCTTGATCGTGCCGTTCAGGTCCAGCTCGTCCAGCGCCCCCTGGCGGGCGAACTTGCGCAGGCGCCGCAGGGCGACCTTGATGTTGCGAGTGCCCAGCTCGACCGAGTCGTCGAGGTTCTTGTATTCGCGCTTGTCCCAGACCTTCACGGCCCGGCCATGGCGGCTCTTGTCCTGGCCGATGCGGACGCCTTCGGGATTGTAGCCGTTGTTGCCGAACGGGGACGTGCCGCCCGAGCCGATCCACTTGTTGCCGCCCTCGTGGCGCTCCTTCTGCTCCTTCAGGCGCTCCTGCAGGGTCTCCATCAGCTTCTCGAAGCCGCCCATGGCCTCGATCTGCGCCTTCTCCTCGTCGGTCAGGAACTTCTCGGTCAGGGCCTTGAGCCATTCGGCCGGAATGTCGGCGGTCAGGCCGTCCTCGACGGTCTCCAATCCCTTGAACACGTGGCCGAACACCCGGTCGAACTTGTCGAGGTTCTTCTCGTCCTTCACCAGGCTGGCGCGCGACAGGAAGTAGAAGTCCTCGATCCGCCGATCGATGACGTCCTTGTCCAGGGCCTCCATCAGCAGGAGATATTCGCGCAAGGATACGGGAACCTTGGCGGCGCGGAGCTCGGAGAAGAAGCGCAGGAACATGGGCGGACTTTCGAACGGTTGTTCGAAGGATGGAGGTTTAGAGCGTCAGGCGCAAGCGGACGCCCCCTCCGTCACGATGCGTATTCGCATCGCGCCACCTCCCCCGCGTTGCGGGTGAGGAGGAGGCCGCGCCGACGTCTTCTCCTCACCCGTGAAACGGGGGAGGTGGCGGGCGAAGCCCGACGGAGGGGGCGTCCAGCCGGGTCACCCCCTTCTCAGGATGAACTCCAGGTCCCGTGTCTGGCCTACCGGGAAGTGGTACTCCCCGACTTTCTCGAACCCCTTGCTCCCATACAGCTTCTGCGCCCCGAAGTTCTGGGACCACACCCCGATCCACAACGGCCGCGGGCCGTCTCGTTCCAGCCAGTCGAGCGCCGTCTTCAAGAGCAGCGAGCCGCGTCCGCCGCCCTGGAAGGCCTTGAGCACATAGATCCGGTGCAGCTCGCCGTCGTCGGGTCCGACGTCCTCGTGGGGCAGGCCGCAGGGGCCGGCCGTGGCGTAGCCGATCGCCTCGTCGTCCAGCTCCAGCAGCCAGGTCGCCTTGTCCGGATCGGCCAGGTCGCGCCGCGTCCGCTCCAGGCCGTAGGCGTAGGCCAGGAAGGTCTCCAGGTCCTCGGTCGGATAGAGGTGGGCGAAGGTCTCGCTGAACGTGCGGGCGCCCAGGCTGGACACCGTGTCGGCGTCGTCGACGGTGGCTCTTCTGATCGTGGGGGGGCGGATGGTCGGGGCGGTGTTCAAGGGTTACGATCCTCGCATGGATGTCGCGCTCTATACGCACCTGGATATGCTCGACCACCGGCCCGGCGACAACCACGTCGAACGGCCCGAGCGCCTGCGGGCGGTGATCGACGCGCTGAACGACGACGGCCGCCTGGACCTGGAGAGCGTCGAGGCCCCGCTGGTCGACTACGCCGACCTGGCCCGGGTCCATCCCCAGGGCTTCATCGACAATGTCCTGGCCGCGGCCCCGAGCAGCGGCCGGACGGCCCTGGACCCCGACACCGTGCTGTCGGCGGGCAGCCTGACCGCCGCCCGCCGCGCCGCCGGGGCGGTGGTCGCCGCGACCCGGGCCGTGGCGGCGGGGCAGGGGACGCGGGCCTTCTGCGCCGTCCGCCCGCCCGGCCACCACGCCGAACCGGACACGGCGATGGGGTTCTGCGTGTTCTCTAACATCGCCGTGGCGGCGCGGGTCGCCCAGGCCTCGGGGCTCAAGCGCGTGGCGATCGTCGATTTCGACGTCCATCACGGCAACGGCACCCAGGCCACGTTCGAGCACGATCCGACGGTGTTCTTCGCCTCGATCCACCAGTCGCCGCTCTATCCCGGCACCGGCGATCCGTCGGAGATCGGCGTCGGCAACGTCGCCAACGCGACCGTCGCCCCGCATGCGCCGCGCGAGGTCTGGCGCAAGCGCTTCGAGGGCCTGATGGCCAAGGTCGACGGATTCGCGCCGCAGTTGATCCTGGTCTCGGCCGGTTTCGACGCGCACGTCCGCGATCCGCTGGCCGCCCAGAGCCTGGAGGCCGAGGATTTCGCCTGGGCGACGCGAGCGATCGCCTCGGTCGCGAACCGCCGTTGCGGCGGGCGTATTGTTTCCTCGCTCGAGGGCGGTTACGACCTAGAAGCGCTCGGCCGCTCGGCGGCGGCGCATGTCAAAGCGTTGCAAGAGGGGTGAGAGGTTCGAGAGGTCGCGCGTGGCGCGAAACCGAACCTCCAAAATCTATGGCCGACGAATCCGCCGACCACCTTTCCGCCCCGGAATCCTCTGGGCTGGCGACTTCCGGAGCCGTCGGCGCCCTTGCTGGCGCGCGTCCCGGCGCGATCACCCTGGCCCGTCACGGCGAGCCGGCCCTGTCGCGCAAGGTCCGCTTCAACGCGCCGGCCTATGGCGAATGGTGGGCGCGCTACGAGGAGGGCGGCCTGCTGCCCGGCCAGACCCCGCCGGAATCGCTGAAGGCCACCGCCAGACGGGCGGGGGTGGTGATCGCCTCGACGCGCCGGCGATCGATCGAGACCGCCGCCGCCGTGGCCGACGGCAAGGCCTTCGCCACCGACCCGCTGTTCATCGAGGCCCCGCTGCCGCCGCCGCCCTGGCCGCTCTGGATCAGGATGTCGCCCAAGAACTGGGGCTTCTTCGCGCGGTTCTGGTGGTGGTTCTTCGACCATCACGCCGGCCAGGAGAGCCGGGCCCAGGCCGAGATTCGCGCCGACCAGGCCGCCGATCTGCTGATCGACCTGTCGAAGAACGGCCAGGAGGTGCTGCTGGTGGCCCACGGCTTCTTCAACACCATGATCGGCCTGTCGCTGCAGAAGCGCGGTCTGAAGAAGACGCGGGACCAGGGGTTCAAATACTGGTGCGTGAAGCGCTTCGAGCGGCCCTAGGCGCCTCCGCGAGCGACAGGGGCGCCGAGACCCCGAACCCTGTTCACCAAAAGCCCCGCCAATGGCGTTGCTCGCGCCGCGGCCCGCCACTAGGGTGCGCCTGTTCGCCCCGGAGTAGAAATGATCAGTCCCCAAGATCTTGAAGGCATGAGCTTCGAGCAGGCCCTGCAGCGTCTGGAGCAGATCGTCGGCGAGCTGGAGTCCGGCAAGGCCGAGCTCGAGCGCTCGATCGAGATCTACGAGGACGGCGCGGCCCTCAAGGCCCACTGCGAGAAGAAGCTCGAGGCCGCCCGCCTGAAGGTCGAGAAGATCGTGCTGGGGCAGGGCGGCGCGACCCAGGGCGGCGCGATAAGCGCCGAAGCGGCCGAGTTCAACTGATGGGTCAGTCGTCGCCGCAGATCGGCTACGAGGACTTCGAGCGCGTCGATATCCGTATCGGCACGGTGATCGAAGCCACGCCGTTCCCGGAGGCGCGCAAGCCCGCCTACAAGCTGCTCATCGATTTCGGTCCCCAGATCGGGATCAAGAAATCCTCGGCCCAGGTGACCAAGCACTACGGCCTGGGCGAACTGATCGGCCGTCGCGTGGCCGCCGTGGTCAATTTTCCGCCGCGCCAGATCGGTCCCATGAAGTCCGAGGTCCTGTGCCTGGGCTTTCCGGACGCCGAGGGGGGCGTGGTGCTGATCGACGTGGACCGTGACGTTCCCAACGGGGGTAAGCTGTTTTGATCGACCTCGAAAAGCGCATCGTCCAGGCCGCCGACATCGTCACCGTGGCGCTCGACGAACTGCTGCCGCGCGCCGACGGTCCCGAGAGCCGTCTGACCGAGGCGATGCGCTACGCGGCCCTGGGCCCCGGCAAGCGCCTGCGGCCGTTCTTCGCCCTGGAGACGGGCAAGATGTTCGACCTGCCCGAGCGGCCGGTCCTGCGCGCCGCCTGCGCCCTGGAATGCATCCACGCCTACAGCCTGGTGCACGACGACCTGCCGGCCATGGACGACGACGACATGCGCCGAGGCCGTCCGACCGTCCATATCCAGTACGACGAAGCCACCGCGATCCTGGCCGGCGACGCCCTGCAGACCGCCGCCTTCGAGATCATGGCCCATCCGGACACCCACGACGACGGCCATGTCCGCTCGGAGCTGGTGCGCAAGCTGGCCATCGCCTCGGGCGCCAGGGGCATGTGCGGCGGCCAGATGATCGACCTGCTGGGCGTCCGCGACGACCTGGGCGCGGTGGCCCGCATGCAGCGCCTGAAGACCGGGGCCCTGATCGCCTTCGCCTTCGAGATCCCGCTGATCATCGCCCGGGCCAAGGATTCCGAGCGCGCGGCCCTGATGGGATTCGCCCAGGACCTGGGCCTGGCCTACCAGATCGTCGACGACATCCTGGACGAAGAGGGCGACGAGGCGGTGCTGGGCAAGGCCGCCGGCGGCAAGGACGCCGCCAAGGGCAAGGCCAACTACGTCACGCTGCTCGGCCTTGATGCGGCCAAAGAGCGCGTCAATCTATTGGCCGCGCAAACCAAGTCACATCTCGATATTTTCGGCGAACGGGCTGAACATCTGCGTCGTAGCGTGGATTTCGTGCTGGACCGCCGCAACTGACCGCGCTTTCTTCGGACATGCCTGTTTTGACCCCTCTTCTCGACACCATCTCGTCACCGGCCGACACGCGCGGCCTCAGCGTGGCTGAACTGAAGCAACTGGCGAACGAGGTGAGGGCCGAAACCATCGACGCCGTCTCGGTGACCGGCGGCCACTTGGGCGCGGGCCTGGGCGTGGTCGAGCTGACCGTCGCCCTGCACCACGTGTTCGAGACGCCCAAGGACATCGTCATCTGGGACGTCGGCCACCAGGCCTATCCCCACAAGATCCTGACTGGTCGCCGCGACCGCATCCGCACCCTGCGCCAGGGCGGCGGGCTGTCGGGCTTCACCAAGCGGGCCGAGAGCGTCTACGACCCGTTCGGCGCGGCCCACGCGGCCACCTCGATCTCGGCGGCCCTGGGCTTCTGCGCCGCCCGCGACGCCAAGGGCGAGAACAACAGCGTCATCGCCGTGATCGGCGACGGCTCGATGAGCGCCGGCATGGCCTACGAGGCGATGAACGCCGCGGTCGACACCACCAAGCGCCTGATCGTCATCCTCAACGACAACGACATGTCGATCGCCCCGCCGGTGGGCGGCATGAGCGCCTATCTGGCCAACCTCGTCTCGGGCGGCGCCTATCGCAAGGTGCGCAAGCTGGGCAAGACGGTGGTCGAGAAGCTGCCGACCCCGATCCGCGACGCGGCCCGCAAGGCCGAGGAATACGCCCGCGGCATGGTCACCGGCGGCACCTTCTTCGAGGAGCTGGGCTTCCACTATGTCGGCCCGATCGACGGCCACGACATGGACGCCCTGGTCTCGGTGCTGAAGAACGTCAAGGAATTCAACGAAAAGCCGGTGCTGGTCCACGTCGTCACCCAGAAGGGCAAGGGCTATGGCCCGGCCGAGGGCGCGGACGACAAGCTGCACGCGGTGGTCAAGTTCGACGTGGTCACCGGCCAGCAGCACAAGGCCGCCGCCGGTCCGCCCAGCTACACCAAGGTCTTCGCCCAGGAACTGATCAAGCACGCGGCGGTCGACGACAAGATCGTGGCCATCACCGCCGCCATGCCGTCGGGCACGGGGCTGGACCTGTTCGGCAAGGCCTATCCGCACCGCACCTTCGACGTCGGCATCGCCGAGCAGCACGCGGTGACCTTCGCCGCGGGCCTCGCCGCCGACGGCATGAAGCCGTTCGCGGCGATCTATTCCACCTTCCTGCAGCGCGGCTACGACCAGGTGGTCCACGACGTGGCCATCCAGCGCCTGCCGGTGCGCTTCGCCATGGACCGCGCCGGCCTGGTCGGCGCCGACGGTCCGACCCACGCGGGCACCTTCGATCTCGGCTTCATGGGGGCGCTGCCCGGCATGGTGCTGATGGCCGCCGCCGACGAGGTGGAGCTGGCCCACATGGTCGCCACCGCCGTGGCCATCGACGACCGCCCCAGCGCCTTCCGCTATCCGCGCGGCGAGGGCCTGGGCCTGACCATCCCCGAACTGGCCGCCCCGCTGGAGATCGGCAAGGGCCGCATCGTCCGCGAAGGGACCAGCGTGGCCATCGTCTCGCTGGGCACCCGCCTGGCCGAGTGCCTGAAGGCCGCCGACCTGCTGGCCGCGCGCGGCCTGTCGGCCACCGTCGCCGACGCCCGCTTCGCCAAGCCGCTGGACGTCGACATGCTGCTGCGTCTGGCGCGCGAGCACGAGGCGATCATCACGGTGGAGGAGGGCGCCATCGGCGGCTTCGGCGCTTTCGTGCTGCAGGCCCTGGCCGCGCACGGCGCCCTGGACCGCGGCCTGAAGATCCGCACCCTGGTGCTGC
Source organism: Caulobacter sp. Root487D2Y (assembly GCF_001427165.1). Classification (NCBI taxonomy): domain Bacteria; kingdom Pseudomonadati; phylum Pseudomonadota; class Alphaproteobacteria; order Caulobacterales; family Caulobacteraceae; genus Caulobacter; species Caulobacter sp. Root487D2Y. The sequence continues at coordinate 12,793 of NZ_LMFD01000014.1, read as the reverse complement.
CCGACGTCTTCCAGGACCAGGACAAGCCCGACGTCATGTACGCCCAGGCCGGCCTCGACGCCGAGGGCATCCTGCGCGGGGCCCTGTCGGCCCTGGGGATCGACAACGTCAGCGCGGCGGGGCGGCGGGCTTAAGCGCCCACGCGTCGGACGCCGGGGAGGAGCGATGCTGAAACGGATCATCGCAAGCCTGCTGCTGCTCGCCTCGAGCTCCGCGCTGGCCGACCCCAAGGGCGAGGCCAACTACAGCGTGGACCTGCCCAACAGCCGACCGGCCGACGCCCGGCTGGTCTGGTCGGACGAGTTCGACCTTCCCGTGGTGGATGCGCGTAAATGGGCGTTCGACACCGCGCGAAACAAGCTGGGCTGGTGGAACAACGAGTTGCAATACTACGCCGCCGGTCGCCGCGAGAACGTCCGTGTGGCGGATGGTCGGCTGGTCATCGAGGCGCGCCACGACGACCTGGCCGATCCGAAGCCGGCCGACTGGGGCGGCCAGCGCTACAGCTCGGCCAAGCTGATGACCCAAGGGCTGGCCGACTGGACCTACGGCTTCTTCGAGGTGCGGGCCAAGCTGGCCTGCGGTCGCGGGACCTGGCCGGCCATATGGATGATGCCCGCCGACCCGGCGGCGCCCTGGCCGCAGGGGGGTGAGATCGACATCATGGAGCATGTCGGCTGGGACCAGGGCACGGTGCACGGCACGCTGCACACCGGGAAGTATAATCACGCGATGCACACGGCGCGCGGCGGAGCGAGCAAACTGCCCGACGTCTGCGGCGCCTTCCACCGCTACCAGCTGGACTGGAACAAGGACCGCATCCTGATCGGCGTGGACGACCGCGCCTACGTGCGAATCGACAACGACCAGCCGGGCGACGTCGGCGCCTGGCCGTTCGACAAGCCGCAATACCTGATCCTGAACCTCGCGGTGGGCGGCTGGGGCGGCCGGCAGGGCGTTGACGACGCCGCGTTCCCCGCCCGGTTCGAGGTGGACTATGTGCGGGTCTACCAGCGGGGCCGCTGAGTTGCGGGATCAGGCGGTGAGCGCGTTCAGGCCTCGCACGCCTTGAAGAACGCCTTCACCTGCCGCTGGTCGGCGGGGGCGGCATCGACGGGGTGGCGGTCGTCGGCGACCAGCAGGTCCAGGTCGCCGGTGCGGCGGAAGGCCCGCAGGGCCGAGGCGTCCACGCTGGTGCGGGCCTGGAGCAGGCCCTCGCTCATGTCCGAGGGCGCGGCCTGGGCCTTCAGGCGGGTGACCTTGCGGCCGGACGCCAGGGCGATCTCGTCGCCCGTCAGGCCGGTCGCCGTCAGGGTCACGGCCGAGGCGCGGGGCGCGCAGGCCATCATCACCACCACGTCGTCGCTGTTGGGCCGGCCATAGGCCAGCTTGGGGCCTTCCTCGGCGCTGTCCATGTAGTTCCAGGCGTAGCCCTGCTGGCTGGACTGGTCATGGGCGCAGCCGCTCAGCGTCACGCCGCCCAAGGCCAGGACCAGGAGCAGAGCGTTGGGGAGCAGGCGGTTGAACGGGCGACGGGGCATGGACGGGTTCCTTCATCACAGGAACGCCGCTCCGGCCTCATGGGTTCAGAGCCGCCAGTCCAGCACGCCGTCGCCGTCCGCGCGCAGGGTTCCGGTCCGGCCGATCGGGAAGGCGTCCGGATCGGTCAGGGCCGCCAGGGTGTCGGCGTCGGCGGCCGGGACCCGCGCCAGGGCCCGGGCGCCCTCCAGGGTCCGCACGATGGCCACGCCATGGGTCGGCGCGCCGTCGCGGTCGTAGAGCACCGTGTGGGTCTCCAGCACGGCCTGGCCCGCCGCGTCCTCGACGAAGGCCGGGACGGGGCCGCGCCGGGCGTCGGCCGGCGCCTGAACGCTGATCTCCTCCAGCGACCTCGCGCCGTCCGGGGCGGGGCGGTCGGCCAGCACCAGGCCGTGATGCTTGGTGACGAACTCGCCCTGGCCGTACAGCAGGCCGGTTCCGCCGTCTCCCCGCAGCCGCCGGGTCATGGCGACGGCGGCGTGGGTCATGTAGTCGTTCATCGGCGCCCCGAAGAAGGTCAGGCCGCCGGTCACGGTGGGCGTCACGCCCGCCGGCAGGCCCAGGGTCCGCCGGGCCATCTTCGGCACGCAGGGGAAGCAGCTGTAGAGCTCCAGGGCGTCGAAGCCGCCCGGAGCCATGGCGCCGACCGTCTCCAGCACCGCGTCCTGGGCGACCGAGCCGTGATAGTGGTCGCGTCGCAGGTAGTCGCCCGGTTCGCGCGCCGCCGCCCCGCCCCAGACGAACACCAGCCGCTCGTCGGGGACGCCGGCGGCCCGGGCGGCCGCCAGACTGGTCACGATCACCGCCGCGCCCTGGTTCACCTGCATGTTGGCGACCATCAGCTTGGTGTAGGGCCAGGCGATCGGTCGGTTGTCGGGGCGCGGGGTGGTGATCTGGTCCGGCGTGAAGGCCGTCTTGATCCAGGCGTTGGGCTGGCCCGCCGCCACCGCGGCATAGGCCGACCACAGGGCGCCGGATTCCGCCAGGGCCTGGCGCGGCGTCTGGCCCCAGTGATGGGCGGCGGCGTTCTCGTAGAACGGATAGACGCTGACCGGCAGGAAGACCCCCAGCTTCAGGGCCAGGGGATGGACCTCGATGCGCGGTCCGCCGCCCGCGGCCGTCGGCTTGGGCGTCCAGGGCAGGTCGATCCCGGCGGCGCGGGCCTTGTTGACGCTCCACTGCGCCTCGGCCCCGACCACCGCGCAGACCTCGGCCTCGCCCCGGGCGATGCGGATCGCGGCCTCGTGCAGGAACCGCACCGGGCTCTCCCCGCCGACCGGGCCGTAGACGGCGCGGGCCGGGGCGATGTCGAGCCGGGCGCACAGCTCGCCCGCCGCGTCGGCGTAGCGCCAGCTGAGCTGGTTGACGACGTCCAGCGAGGCGATCCTGTCGAGAAAACCGCCGCCCGCGTCGGCGTCGGCCTCGCGCAGGGCCGCTTCCATCAGGGCCAGGGGCTCCAGGGCCTTGGAGAGGTCGCTCGGCCGGTCCAGCGCCTCGCCGACGCCGATGATGACCGGGACGCGGTCAGGGTTCACGGGGGTCGGGCTCACAGGACGGGTTCTCCGGCGCTTTCGGCGACCAGGGCGCGCTGGTAGCCGTCGCGGGCCTTCATCCGCGCCAGATGGGCCTTGAAGGCCTCGGGGAAGCTTTCGGAGAAGCCCAGCTGCTCGCCCAGCTTCAGGGCGTAGGCCACCGAGATGTCGGCCATGGTGAAGCGGCGGGCGGCGACATAGCCGCTGTCGTCGAGCAGCTTGGCCGCCGCCTTCAGCCGCGACAGGAACCACTGCACATAGTCGGCCGCCGCCTGGGGCAGGCGGCGCTCCTCGGGCTCGAACACCGCGTAGCGCAGGTGGATGGTCTGGGGGAAGGTGAGGGTGGCCTCGCCCATGTGCAGGAAGTTCAGATAGGCCCCGAAGCCGGGCTCGTCGGGCGCGACGGTCAGGTCGCTGGGGCCGTATCGGCGCGCCAGATATTCGCCGATCGCCGCCGACTCGCTCATCAGGGTGTCGCCGTCGATCAGGGTCGGCGTCGTGCCCATGGGATTGACGTCCAGATAGTCCGGCTCGCGGAAGCGGGGCGGGAACGAGGTCAGCTTCAGCGCATAGGGCAGGCCCAGCTCCTCGAGCGCCCACAGGGCCCGGAACGAGCGCGCGCCGACGCAGTGATAGAGGGTGATCATCGGTCGCCTCCCGTCTTGTTGGAGGCAACATCCGACGGAAAGCCGCATGAGGCCATCGTGCCCTTACGTCCGGCCCTTACATCCATTGGGGCGGCGCCGTAGAACAGCAGGGCGCGGACAGGACGCAACGCCAGGCATGGCGGCGTCCCCAGAGGGGAAAGTCATTGAGTCTTGGGAGGAAATGGTGGGCGCAGTAGGATTCGAACCTACGACCCGCTGATTAAGAGTCAGCTGCTCTACCAACTGAGCTATGCGCCCGCGCGGCCCGAAGCGGTGGTTTGCCTCGGCGGCGAGGCGCGGAACATACGCAAAGAATCTTGGAACGCAAGGGACTATTTTTTGGCCAGACGAGATATCAGCGGAGCCGTGGATTTCGCCTATCTGGAAGGGTTCGCGATGGACGATTCCACGGTCATCGACGAGGTGCTGGCGCTGTTTCGCGAGCAGGCCGCGCTGTGGACGCCGATGCTCGACAAGAGCCATCCGGGCTGGGCGGACGCGGTCCACACGGTCAAGGGCGCGGCGCGGGGCGTCGGGGCTTTCGCGCTGGGCGACGTCTGCGCCGAGGCCGAGGCCGGGACCAAGAGCCTGGGCGACGTGCGCAACGCCCTGGACCTGGCCCTGATGGACATCGCCGCCTACGCCCACGAACGGGCGTTGCGGTCGCTGAAGGGGTAGGGCGGCTTACCGAAGCGTAATTGGCGCGTTCCGACACGCTTGCCTAAGTTGCGGCGAGTTCAACCGGAGCCCCAAACCCATGCCTCCCAGCCCTTGGTCGCACACCCGCAGCGCCGCCGTCGCCGACGACATCGATTTCGAGATCAAGGGCCAGGAGCTGCAGTTCCTGGAGATCGAGCTGGACGCCGGCGAAAGCGCCGTGGCCGAGGCCGGGTCGTTCGTCTGGAAGGACGCCAGCGTCCAGATGACCACGGTGTTCGGCGACGGCTCGGGCGACGCCGGCGGCGGCTTCATGGGCAAGCTGCTGGGGGCGGGCAAGCGCCTGGTCACCGGCGAGAGCCTGTTCACCACCGTCTTCACCCACACCGGTTCGGGCAAGGCGCGCGTCGCCTTCGCCGCGCCCACGCCGGGGAACATCCTGCCGCTGAACCTGGGCCAGCTGGGCGGCACGCTGATCTGCCAGAAGGACAGCTTCCTGGCCGCGGCGCGCGGGGTGTCGATCGGCATCCACTTCCAGAAACGCGTGATGACCGGCCTGTTCGGCGGCGAGGGCTTCATCATGCAGCGGCTGGACGGCGACGGCTGGGTGTTCGTGCAGATGGGCGGCACCCTGGTCGAGCGTGAGCTGAAACCCGGCGAGGAGCTGCACGTCGACACCGGCTGCCTGGCCGCCTACACCCCCGGCGTCGATTTCGACTTGGTCATGGCCGGCGGCGTGCGCAGCGTGCTGTTCGGCGGCGAGGGCCTGTTCTTCGCGCGGCTGCGCGGGCCGGGGAAGGTCTGGATCCAGTCGCTGCCGTTCTCGCGCCTGGCGGGGCGGATGCTGCAGGCGGCCCAGGGCGGCGGCGGCAACCGCGGCGAGGGCTCGATCCTGGGGCAGATCGGCAACCTGATCGACGGGAATTAGGCGAAGCGCTTTCCCTCCCCCTTGTGGGGAGGGTGGACCGCGTAGCGGGACGGGTGGGGGATCGGCGCAGGGTGTCGGCTCAGCAAGCCCCACCCGACCTTGGCGCTGCCAGGGCCACCCTCCCCATAAAGGGGAGGGAAGAGCTCCCGCTCAGCCCTTCGTCCGGTCCCAGCTGTCGTATTCATAGGCGATGCAGCGGTCGATCAGCGTGCGCCAGACCGGCTCGGCGATGGCTTCCGACAGGCCCGACTCGCGCGCGGCGGCCTTGACCTTGTCGACCACGTCCTCGATCCGCGCGCGGTCGAACACCTTGGAGCGGTCGGCCTTGATGCGGGCGGCGGCGTCCATGTAGCCCTGGCGCTCGGCCAGCAACCGCACCAGCGCCCGGTCCAGGGCGTCCACGCCCTTGCGAACGTCGGGCATGGTCGAGCAGTCGGCGGGGGCGAGGCGCTCGTCGACCGTGAGAGTCGTCTTGATCATGCGCTCCTTTAAGCCGGTTCCGGCCGCCGGGGCCACCCCGAACCTTGAGCTAGATGCCCGCGCCGTTGTCCATGGTGAGGAGGGCCGCTTCGTGGGCCGCCGCCTCGGCCTGCAGCCACGAAACGAACGCCTTCACCTGCGGCAGACGTCCCTTGGCCTTGGGATGGACGACGTAATAGGCGAAGTCGACGGCCGTGGGAATTTCGAACGGAATGACCAGGCGGCCGGCGTCGAGATCGGCCTGGGCCAGGGTCTGTTTGGCCAGGGCGACGCCGCGTCCGTTGGCGGCCGCCTCGATCACCAGGCTGGACTGGTTGAAGCGCGGACCGCGCGCCCCGTCGACCGACTTGATGCCTCGCGCCGCCAGCCACATGGCCCAGTCCGGGCAGCTGTCGTCGGCGTCCGGCGAGCCGTCGTGCAGCAGGATGTGGCGGGACAGGTCCTCGGGCGATTCCAAGGGGTTGGCGGCCAGCAGTTCAGGCGAGGCGACGGGGATCACGGTCTCGCTGAGCAGGCGGACGACCTCCAGTCCCGGATAGCGGCCCGAGCCGTAGCGGATGGCCAGGTCGACCTCGCCGGCCGCGAAATCCACGACCTCCATGCCGGCCGACAGCCAGACGTCGACCTGGGGCTGGGCCTGCTCGAACTTGCCCAGGCGCGGCACCAGCCACTTGGCGGCGAACGAGGGGGCGGCGGTGAGGGTCAGGCGGCGGCCGTCGACGGCGGCGGTCAGCAGGCTGGCGGCCTCGGCCAGACGGTCGAAGGCCTCGCGCAGGGCGGGCAGGGCGGTCTGGGCCGCGTCGGTCAGCAGCAGGCCCTTGGGCGTGCGCTTGAACAGGGCCGCGCCGACATAGTCCTCGAGATTCTGGATCTGCTGGCTCACGGCGCCGGGCGTCACCGACAGCTCGTCGGCGGCGCGGCTGAAGTTCAGATGGCGCGCGGCCGCCTCGAACGCCCGCAGCGCGTTGAGGGGCGGGAGCCGCCGTCGTTCGGACTGTCGTTCCATGAGTTTTACTGAACGCCCCGGCAGAAGACCTTGTTTGCGAAGTGGCCCGCTCGCGACCAATTTGCAAGCGTTCGCTGATGGAGACGGCCCTTTTCATCGACGAACGCGGGCGGGGCGGACTCTAGGGTTCGCCCCGCAATGCTTTCGGCGCGACCGGTTCGGCGATGTCGCCGGTCCGGGGCGTCGGCAGCGGCGTCCAGCTGATAGAGGACCTGAATCGCATGGCTCGGCCCACGGTCCGATCCGCTTCCCGCTCCAAGGCCGGTCTCGTCGCCCTCGGCGGCGGGACGGGCGTCCGCCTGCCCGGTCGCGTGACCCTGGTCGGCGCGGGTCCTGGCGATCCCGAGCTGCTGACGATCAAGGCCCTGAAGGCCCTGCGGGCCGCCGACGTGGTGGTCCATGACGGCCTGGTCTCCGACGAGATCCTCGACCTGGCGCCCGCCGCGGCGCGGCGCATCAACGTCGCCAAGCGCAAGTCGCGCCACACCCTGCCGCAGGACGACATCAACCAACTTCTCGTGGCCCTGGCGCTGGACGGCCTGACCGTCGTGCGGCTGAAGGGCGGCGACCCGTTCCTGTTCGGCCGCGGCGGCGAGGAGCTGACCGCCTGCCGCGAGGCCGGCGTCGACTGCGCCGTGGTGCCCGGGATCACCGCCGCCCTGGCGGCCTCGGCCGGCGCCGGCGCGCCCCTGACCCATCGCGGATCGGCCCAGGCCGTGACCTTCGTCACCGGCCACGCCGCGCACGGCGAACCGGACCTGGACTGGACCGCCCTGGCGCGCCCGAACCAGACCGTCGTCGTCTATATGGGCGTCAGCACGGCCGGCCTGATCGCCGAGCGCCTGACGACCGCCGGCCGCGCCGGCTCGACCCCCGCCCTGATCGTCGAGAACGCCAGCCGCGCCGACGAGCGCCGCATCCTGACCACCCTGGCCGGCCTGGCGCTCGCCGCCGAGGGCCTGAAGGGCCCCGCGCTGCTGATGGTCGGCGAGGCCATGGCCATGGCGGACGCCCTGCCGGACAACCCCGTCCTTCGACAAGCTCAGGATGAGGTTGTCTCGGGCGTGGCGAATGGCGCCGACCATTCAGTAGACCTCATCCTGAGCCTGTCGAAGGACGAGGGCGCATCCCCCGCCGTTCAACGCGTGAGTCCCCGTCGATGAAAGCTGTCACCGCCAATCGCCTGATCGACGGCGAGGTCGTGTTCTGGAAGACCGGCGCCTGGGTCGAGGGCTTCGGCGAGGCCCAGCTGTTCGACGAGACCCAGGAGGCCGAGGTCGAGGCCGTGGTCGCCAAGGGCAAGGCCCAGCCGACCGTGATCGTCGACCCCTATCCGATCGACCTGGCGCCGGTGGACGGCGGCCTGGCCCCGGTCAGCTACCGCGAACGCATCCGGGCCCTGGGCCCCACCAACGAACCCACCCACGGCAAGCAGGCCGTCGGCGGCGAGGTGATCGAGGCCCTGCGCCATGCCCATGGCGCGGCCCGCTCGACCGGCCGCGTCGACCTGATCCGCAGGAAATAGCCGACATGTACCTGTACGACGCCATCGACCGCGAATTCCTGACCGACCGCTCCAACGAGTTCCGGCATCAGGTGGCCCGCCGCCTGGCCGGCGAGCTGACCGAGGACCAGTTCAAGCCGCTGCGGCTGATGAACGGCCTCTATCTGCAGCTCCACGCCTACATGCTGCGGATCGCCATTCCGTACGGCTCGCTGAACGCCCGCCAGGCCCGCCGCCTGGCCTGGATCGCCCGCACCTACGACAAGGGCTACGGGCACATGACCACCCGTCAGAACATCCAGTTCAACTGGATCAAGCTGAAGGACGCGCCCGACATCCTGGACGCGCTGGCCGAGGTGGATCTGCACGCCATCCAGACCAGCGGCAACTGCATCCGCAACGTCACCGCCGACCCCTATGCCGGCGCCACGGCCGAGGAGATCGACGATCCGCGCGTGTGGTCCGAGGTCCTGCGCCAGTGGTCGACCCTGCACCCGGAATTCAGCTTCCTGCCGCGCAAGTTCAAGATCGCCGTCACCGGCGCCCTGACCGACCGCGCGGCGGTCAAGGTGCACGACATCGGCCTGATCCTGCGCAAGGGTCGCGACGGGGCGATCGGCTTCGAGGTGATCGTCGGCGGCGGCCAGGGCCGCACGCCCTATGTCGGCCCGACCATCAGGTCGTACCTGCCGTCCGAGCACCTGCTCAGCTATGTCGAGGCGATCCTGCGCGTCTACAACCGCCACGGCCGCCGCGACAACATCTACAAGGCCCGGATCAAGATCCTGGTCGCGGCCCTGGGCGCCGAGGAGTTCGCCCGCCAGGTCGAGGAGGAGTGGGGCAAGATCAACGCCGAGCGCGCCGACCTGCCGGCCGCCGAGCTGGCCCGCATCCGCGCCGCCTTCGCCCAGACCCGGTTCGAGACCCTGCCGGCCGTGTCGGAGGCCTTCGAGGCCGCCCGCGCCGCCAGCCCGGCCCTGCGACGCTTCGCGCGCAACAACGTCAAGCCGCACAAGCAGCCGGGCTACGCCATCGTCGAGGTGTCGCTGAAGGCCATCGGCCAGACCCCGGGCGACGCCACGGCCGAGCAGCTGGACGTCGTCGCCGACCTGGCCGAGCACTACAGCCTGGACGATCTGCGCGTGACCCACGCCCAGAACCTGGTCTTGCCGCACGTGAAGCTGGACGACCTGCCGGCCGTGCACGCGGTGCTGGAGTCCGTCGGCCTGGCCACCGCCAACATCGACCTGGCCAGCGACATCATCGCCTGCCCGGGCCTGGACTACTGCGCTCTGGCCAACGCCCGCGCCATCCCGATCGCCCAGGACATCGCCCGCAAGTTCGCCGACCCGGACCGGGCCGAGAAGGTGGGCGAGCTGAAGATCAAGATCAGCGGCTGCATCAACGCCTGCGGCCACCATCACGTGGCCCACATCGGCATCCTGGGCGTCGACAAGAAGGGCGAGGAATTCTACCAGCTCTCGCTGGGCGGCTCGGGGGCGGAGGACGCCAGCATCGGCCGGATCCTCGGCCCGGGCCTGTCGGCCGACAAGGTGGCCCCGGCCATCGACGCCCTGGTCGAAGCCTATCTGCACATCCGCACCGGCGAGGAGCGCTTCCTCGACACCTATCGTCGCGTCGGCCTCGAGCCGTTCAAGGAGGCGGTCTATGCCCAAGCTGATTAAGCTGGACGGCGATACGGCCCAGTGGGCGCAGGACGTCTTCACGCACGTGGCCGACGACGACGCTCTGCCCGAGGGCGACGTGATCCTGTCCCTGGCCCGTTTCCAGGCCGAGGGCGAGATCCTGCTGTCCAACAGCCGCCGCGTCGGCGTGCGGATCGAGCCGGATCAGGAGGTCGAGGCCCTGGCCTATGACCTGCCGCGCCTGTCGGTGGTGGCCCTGGCCTTTCCGAAGTACCGCGACGGCCGCGCCTACACCTCGGCCCGCCTGCTGCGCGAGCGCCTGGGCTTCACCGGCGAGGTGAGGGCGGTCGGCGACGTGCTGCAGGAGCAGGCCGGCTTCATGGTCCGCTGCGGCTTCGACGCCTTCGAACCCAATGACGGCGCCACGCCGGAGGCCTGGACCAAGGCCGCCCATCGCTTCCGCCATGTTTATCAGCGGGCGGCCGACGACCGTCCGGTCGCTTTCGAGGAAAGGGGCGCCTAGTGGCTTACGACCAGACAGCGACCGAGGTGAAGCCGGCCGCCGCGATGCGGCCCCTCGTCCCGATAAACGGGGCCGCCGACCTGGCGGCGCGGCTGGACGCCGAGCTGCGCGACGCCCATCCGCTGACGATTCTGCGCAAGGCCTACGAGACCTTCGGCGACACGCTGGCCCTGGTCAGCTCGTTCGGGGCCGAGTCGGCGGTGCTGCTGCACCTGGCCAGCCAGGTTTCGAAGGACATCCCCGTGCTGTTCCTCGACACCGGCATGCTGTTCGGCCAGACCCTGGACTACCGCAAGGCGTTGACGACCCGTCTGGGCCTGACGGACGTGCGCGACCTGCGGCCGGCCTATACGGATCTGGCGGTCACCGATCCCAAGTCCGACCTCTGGCGCACCGACACCGACGCCTGCTGCCACATCCGCAAGGTGCTGCCGCTGGACCGCGCCCTGGGCGAGTTCGCCGCCTGGACGACGGGCCGCAAGCGCTTCCATGGCGGCGACCGCCTGCGGCTGCGGGTGGTCGAGGAGTCCGAGGGCCAGATCAAGTTCAATCCGCTGGCCAACTGGGGCAAGGCGGAGCTGGAGTCCTACGTCGCCGAATACGACCTGCCGGCCCACCCGCTGGTGGCCCAGGGGTTCCCGTCGGTCGGCTGCTGGCCGTGCACCAAGCCGGTCGACGACCCCGCCGCCGACGTCCGCGCCGGCCGCTGGGCGGGCCAGGACAAGACCGAGTGCGGCATTCACGTCGCCCGCGCGCCGGGCGGCGCGCCGACCGTGGGCGACGGGATCTAGGGTCTACCCTTGGAGGTCGGCTTTCAGCGCTGACGCCCGTTTCCTATTTCGACCCGTTGCCGACGCGCGACGCCGCCCTACGGCTCGAAGGCGGTGATGATCGGGCAGGGTCCCTGCTCGCCCAATGAACAGGCATCGGCAAGTCGGCTCAACGCCGCCCGCGCCGCCTTCAATTCCCAAATCTTGGCGTCCAGCGCGGCGATGCGCGCTTGCGCCATCTGGCGTGCTCGAGGCCGGTCATCGGTCACGTCGAGCGCGATCAGCTCGCCGATCTCCTCCAGGGTGAAGCCCGCGGTCTGCGCTGACTTGATGAACCGCAGCCGCCGCACTTCATCCTCGCCATATCTGCGCACGCCGCCGCCGAGGCCAGGTCCCACGGGCCGGGGCGGTTCAGGCATAAGCCCGCGGCGCTGGTAGTAGCGCACCGTCTCGACGCCCACCCCGCCCGCCCGCGCAAGGACTGCAATGGTCATGTCCGACATGGGCTTGTCTCCGTACTATGGTACGGAGACTATATGGTGGGAGTGAAATCACCATCAAGCGAGAGCTGAGATGACCACTCTGACCAAGACGGCCCAGGTGCACCGCATGGTGATGCCTGGGCACACCTGTCCCTATGGGCTCAAGGCTCTCGACCTTCTGAAGCGCAAGGGCTTCACGGTCGAGGACCAATGGCTTGAGACGCGGGAAGAGACCGACGCCTTCAAGGCCGAGCATAACGTAAAGACCACGCCTCAGGTCTTCATCGATGGAGAGCGGATCGGGGGCTACGACGACCTGCGCCGCCGCTTCGGTCTGAAGGTGGCCGACCCCGGGGCGACCAGCTACCGGCCCGTCATCGCGGTCTTCGTCATGACCGCTCTGATGGCGTTGGCCGCCAGCCAGGCCGTTTACGGCTCGCCGTTCACGACGCGCGCCGGGGAATGGTTCATCGGCTTCAGCATGGTCGTGCTGGCGATGCTGAAGCTGCAGGATGTGGAGAAGTTCTCCAGCATGTTCCTGAATTATGACCTGCTGGCGAAGCGCTGGGTCCCTTACAGCTATATCTACCCGTTCGCGGAAGGGCTGGCCGGCGTGCTGATGATCGCCGGGGTCCTGACTTGGCTGTCGGCGCCCATGGCGCTGTTCATTGGCGGCGTCGGGGTCGTCTCGGTGTTCAAGGCCGTCTACGTCGACAAGCGCGAGCTCAAGTGCGCCTGCGTCGGCGGCTCCTCCAACGTGCCGCTCGGGTTCCTCTCCCTGACCGAGAACCTGATGATGATCGCCATGGCCGTCTGGATGCTCCTGGCGAAGGCGGGCGTCGGAGCGGCCGCGGCCGTCATGCACTAGCCGATGCGGAGGGACTCCAGCCGAGGCGCGCCCGACTTGGGCGGCCACCCTGTTGGAAAAGGCGGCGCAATAAATCCGTCCCCATCGCTCCCGGCGTGTTTCTCCAACGAATTCAACGTCGAAAATCCACTTATCCTCCCTCTCTCCCGCCACGGCATAATCAGACCATCTCGAGGCGATGGGGAGGGCGCTAAGGCCTGCGACCTTCGCG
>NZ_LMFD01000013.1:0-275000 GCF_001427165.1 Caulobacter sp. Root487D2Y | reverse complement strand
TTAACCACCTAGACTTGGAGAGTAACTTCAGAAGTTCTTGCGAACCAGCTTGGTTACTCTCGGGAGAGCGGTTTCTATTGAAGCCGCCATTCCCTGTCAACCGGCCTTTTCGCTTTCGTCTATGAGCTGGCCGAAGCCGCTTCGAAGGACAAAAGCGCGGCGACGAAGCCCTTGAAGACAGGGTCTTCGCAAATTCGTCACCGAGCCGATTGAGGCTGCGGAACCTAGCGATCCACCTTTCCAAAAGCAAGGCCCGAAGGCCTCGAATTCGTCCGGCGGGCGTTGGCCCCGAAGCGAGGGCGGTGTTTAGCCACCGCCCCGAAGAGTCGCAACCGCAAAAGCGACCTGATCAACCGCACACATCTCTTTCCCTGTGCGCGGATCTGTGAATGGTTTGAGGCTGGGCCTCGTCGCCCTGCCGGGACGACGACTCTTGCGCCATCCCCTCCCCTGCCTCCATAGACCTCTGCAAGAGGAGGCCCCGCGTCCATGCTGTCCCAGAAAGCGCGCTACGCCCTGCGCGCCATGATCGAACTGGCCCGCGAGAACGGACAGGTCACCGCCGGCGAGCTGGCGGTGCGCGCCGATGCGCCGCGCAAGTTCCTCGAGGCCATACTTCTTACACTGGCGCGCCAGGGCCTGGTGATCAGCCGCCGCGGCAAGTTCGGCGGCTATCTGCTGGGCCGGGAGCCGACCCTGATCAGCTTCGCCGAGATCATTCGACTGGTCGATGGTCCGCTGGCCTTGACCCCGTGCGTCAGCCGCACGGCGTTTCGCCGCTGCGAGGATTGCCGCGACCTGGCCACCTGCGCCCTGCGCGAAGCCTTGCTGCGGGCTCGCGACGCCACGGCGGCGGTGCTGGAAGGTTACAGCCTGGCCGACGCGGTCGCCGGTTCGGGCGCGGAATTGCTGGGCGAACCGGCGCGCTGATCGACGCTCTATATAGGCGCCGTATATAGAGTGCGTGGGCGGCCCCTGTTTCGCCGCCCAAAACAGATCCGCGACGCCGCCTCAGCCGGCCGCGATATAGGCCTTCAGCCCCTCGGCCTCGGCCTGGGCCTCGCTGATCTTGTATTTGACCAGGTCGCCGATCGAGATGATGCCGGCCAGGCGCTTGCCCTTGCAGACCGGCAGGTGGCGGATCCGGCGGTCGGTCATGCGCTCGAGCAGGGCGTCGACCGTCTCTTCCGGCTGGGCGAAGACCACGTCGCGGGTCATGCAGAAGGAGATCGGCTTGGCCAGGGCGGCCGCGCCGCCCTCGGCGATCACCCGCACGATGTCGCGTTCGGACAGGATGCCGGCGATCGTCTCGTCTTCCTCGAGCACCACCATCGCGCCCACGCGCCGGGTGTGCAGCAGGGCCGCGGCGGCCCCCACCGTCTCGTTGGGCGAGGCGGTGAAGACGAGGTCGCCCTTGTCCTTCAGGATCTGAGAAACCAGCAAAGCTTAATCCTCCCTGATACTTATTTCAGCTCAGGGTCTCGCAAAGCGGCCCCCTTATCAATGGGCTGGATCACGGGGGGCCCGCTGGATCCCTGTCGCGACCGCCAAAGTCGTCCCGGAACCGGCGAACTTAACCAAATCGCGAGACCTTCGGGGTTAGACCGAACGCTGTCCGATATTGGCACGGGGGTTGCTAGCCGTCGGACACGTCGGTGTTCACGAGGTTCCTGATGGCTGCGAGTGAGAAGAAACTGCCGGGCGCCGGTCGCCCGCTGGCGATCAGCGCGGCGGTTCTGGCTCTGGCCATGGCCGCGACCGGCCTGGTGCTCTCCACCCAGGCCCATGCCCAGACCCTGGACAGCAATTCCGCCGCGTTCAACGCCGGCTACGGCCGCACGGCCGGTTCCGAGAACCACGTGCTCCAGTATTCGACCCGCGACGCCAACGGCAACCGGGTCATCGTCGACGGGGTCATGCTGACCGGCGCCGACCAGAGCGTCTATTCGTCCAGCCAATCGTCGGGATCGCTGGACAGCTATTCGGGGGTCGGCGCCTTGGGGGGCTACGGCAGCTCCACGGCGATCGGCAACAACCTGACGGTCGTCACCCAGGGCAACAACAACACGGTGATCGTCAACTCCAGTCAAATCAACAACGGCTCCATAACGGCCGGAACGAACGTCGGGAAATCGGGAAATGGCCAGTAAGCGCCTCAACCTCCTGCTGGCGGGGGCCTGCGTCGCGCTGAGCGCCTGCGGCGGGGTTCCCAAGTCCATGACCGACGGCAACTACGCCACGCCGATCGGCTCGGCGCCGGTGACCGCCAACCCGACCCCCTACACCGCGGGCCTCGTCTGCCTGGCTCAGTACGCCCGGACCAACCACGTGGTCGCGCCGCGCGTCGCCATCGGCCGCATCGCCGACTACACCGGCAAGGAAGAGTCCGACGGTTCGGGCCGCAAGGTCACCCAGGGCGCCTCGCTGCTGGCCATGACCGCCTTCGCCAAGGCCGGCATGCCGATGGTCGAGCGCTTCGACACCTCGGTGTCCGAGTACGAACTGAAATACGCCAACAACAAGCTGATCTCCGACAACCCCAAGCCGGGCGCCGACGCGCCGGCCGACTATCGCCGCATCCTGGCGGGCCAGGTGCCAGGGTCGGACTTCTACGTGGCTGGCGGCATCACCGAGCTGAACTACAACATCCGCTCGGCGGGCGTCGACGCCTATGGCGGCGACAAGGACACCGACGGCTTCAAGGCCAACTTCCGCCGCCGGGTGTTCGTGATGAACATCGCCCTGGACCTGCGGCTGATCAACACCCGCACGCTGGAGGTGGTCGACGTGATCTCCTACCAGAAGCAGGTGGTCGGCCGCGAGATCAGCGTCGGCGTCTTCGACTTCCTCAATGGCAACATCTTCGACATCTCGGCCGGTCGCGGCGCGCTGGAGCCGATGCAGCTGGCTGTGCGCTCGCTGATCGAGCGAGCCACCATCGAGATGAGCGCCAACCTCTATGGCATGCCCGGCCCGCAGAGCTGCCTGCAGTACGATCCCTACGCCGGCAACACGGTGGGCGCGACCGGAGCCTTCGTCCCCGCCTACAACAACCTGGGAACCAACAATGCGCAGACCCGCGAAGACCCGTCTCGCTGGAACGATCGCAGCGATCCCAATGTGCGTGATGCTGGCAAGCGGGGTCGCTACTAGCCAAACGACCCAGGGCTCGAACGACCAGTTGAACGTCGGCGCCCTGTTCGCCGACCAGACCCTGAACGTCGTCACCGCCGACGAGGGCGTCACCGCCACCACCACGGCCGGGGCCAACACCTTCGGCATGACCGTGGTCGGCGCCGACGCCGGCCTGACCTCCAACCAGGTCAACCAGGGCGCGGTCACCGCCCACGGGGTCGTCAATGTCTCAAGCTCCATGGGCGACAGCAGCAACGTCACCACCACGGCGGTGGGCAACAGCGGCACGGCCACGGCGGCCTACGGCACACTCAGCGGCTTCATGGTCCAGACCAACAGCGGCGCCGTCACCGCCCGCAGTCAGATCGAGGCCGAGACCGCCCAGGCCGGCGACGTGATCGAAACCAGCCTGGCGGCCGGCAACAGCCAAGGCCTGCTGATGGTCAACGGCGCGATGGGCGCGCGGGTCAGCCAGAACAACCAGGCCGACGTGGCCGCCGACGGCGGGGCGATCATCCAGTACGTGGCCGGAACCGCGGTCGTGGCCGGCACGGCGGCGGGCAACAACATCGACCTGACCGGCGCCAGCCAGTCGGCCGCCCGGGTGATCACCGACCAGAACAACGGCGCGGCCAATGTCACGGCCACCAAGTTCGCCGCCTACGGCAACAGCTACCTGACCACCACGGCCGCCACCGCCTCGGGCAACAACCTGAACGCCGCCAACGACGGCACGCTGCTGGACGTGGCCAGCCACCAGGTCAACACCGCCTATGTGCGGGCCCAGGCCGAGGAGAGCTCGTACCAATTCGGCGGCGCCCAGGCCACGGCCTACGGCGTGGGCAATTCGGCCATGGCCAGCAACGCCAACGGCCCGGGCCTGGTGCTCGACAACGTCCAGGTCAATGACGGCGGCGGTGTCGAGGTGATCGCCAGCTTCGAGGGGACCAGCGGCTACGACGCCGGAGCCGGCGCCACGGCGATCGGCAACGCGGTCAGCGGATACGCCTGCAATCAGTGCGGGGGCGCCATGACCGCCGCCAACAGCCAGGCCAACAATGTCGACGTCAGCGCCCGCTCGACGGTGACCGTGAACGCCGGTCGTTCGGTGGTCGGCGTCGCCACGGCGACCGGCAACAACGCCACCTTCTCGGTAACGAACTAGGATCGTCAGGACCGGGCTCCCTTCTTGATGGGGTGCGGTGATCACTTGCCCCCTACGGACCGCTTCGCGGTCGTCTTCCCCCGCAGGGGGAAGAGGCGCCGCCGCCGGCGCCGCGCGTCCTCCGCCCCCTGTGGGGGCGGACAGACCGCGAAGCCGCCAGGTGAGGGCAAGTGTTCGCGGGCACGACGTTGCAGGCACGGCTCTTCGACCTCGGGCTTTCGCGACGAGTGGATGGGGAGGCGCGGAGCGGTCCGGGCCCAGCCCGGATGACCGTGGGTTTGGATGTGCGTTTCGGCTAGACCTGACCGCTCCGCCGAACCGTTTTGACCGAGGGACGTCGATTGAGGGCCTGTTTCATCCCGATCGACGTTCCCCCTCGGACGGGCAGGATCAGGTCGCCCGGAAGGGGCCGTCGGCGACTCCGACTGATCCTGGAACAGGCCGGTTTGAACGTTCCGGCCCCGTCGACCCCGACTGTCCGGCGTTCGTCCATCCCGGGCCTTGGATCCTTCTGAGACCCGCTTCCCGACACGATCCGCCCGCCAGGCCAGCCAGGCCCCGCTCGGTTCGATCTCCATCGCCTGCTTGGGCCGGTACCAAGAGCCCTCCCCCGCGATGGGGACGGGTATGATTGTGCGCCGGGTTTGAACGCTGGCGCGGTTGTGACGCTGATTTTTCTGCAACGCGCTGGAAAGGTTGGAGTTCTTCGCGACACTGGCGGGGATAGACCTTCGCCCATCCCCTAAACCCCGTCATCCCGGGCCTTGTGCCCGGGCCCCCTGGTTCAGCCGACGGTGCAGTGCAATGGCGCGCCGGCGCGCCACACCCCCGCCCCTTGCGGCGGACAGAGGGGTCCCGGGCACAAGGCCCGGGATGACGACTGAAAAGTAGGGAAACATTCGTCAAACACCCGCCCGCAGCGGCGAGGCCGCGCCGGCGCCGGGAGGCGGACGCGGCCGCCCTCACCCTTCCGCCTGTGCGCCGCACACCGCCACCTTGCTCAGCGGGTCGCCCATGGCGATCGGCCTAACGCCATCCACGACGCTTCCAAAACCGTTCCCGTTCCAAGACAGGCAAGCGCAGCGGACGAAGTTGGCGACACAGTATTGGAAGTCGACATTCCTGTATTTCACCAAGCATGGAATACACAGACTTCATTTTCGCACTACAGCTAAAACTAGGTAAAAGACCTGATTGACACCCCTAGACCCGGGGAGCAAGGGTTTGGTTATTATGGCGCCGCTTGACGGTTTGCCGTCAAGACGATCGCCATCCAGGATGGCTTGACTATGCACAGTTTCACTTACGCACCCCCCGGCGGGCGGGTGCGAAATCTCGCCGGTTCCGGCGAACGAGATCTTGCGCCGTCTCGTCGGCGGGGTTCCCGACAGGGCTCCCGGCGGCCGGGCTGGGTCGCGGGCGGCGCGGCGGCGCTGAGCCTGTCGCTGGCGACGACGCCGGCCCTGGCCACCGATCTGCGCTACGCGCCGATGTCGCCCAACTTCGGCGGCTTCAATCCCGTCGCCTTCCAGATGGCGCAGTACAAGAAGTCCCTGGAGGCCGCCGAAGCGGCGGCCGAGGCCGCGGCGGCCCGCTCGGCGACGCCCAGCGACCCCAACCAGGCCTTCATCAACGCCATCGTCTCGCAGCTCAACGGCATCGTCGCCCAGACCATCGCCCAGAAGATCGCCAACGCCCAACCCGGCCAGGCCGGCACCGTCCAGTCGGGATCGGTGACCATCACCTACGTCAATTCGGACGGGCAACTGAGCGTGACCATCACCTCGCCGACCGGCACGACCACCCTGGTCATCCCCTCCGGCGGGGCCTGAAGATGCGGGGGGGCCCAGCGTTCATCGGATTGATAGCGGCGGCCGCCCTGGCCGGCTGCGTATCCGCGCCGGTCAGCCCGCCGGAGGTGCTGGCCCAGCCGCAGATCGCCCTGCCGCCGGCGCCGGCGCGCGCCCTGACGGTCGGCGTCTACAGCTGCATCGACACCTCGGGCCAGCGGCGGCCGACCCGCCTGCCGCAAGAGCTCAGCACCGCCGTTCCGATGGACTGCACCCCCTATCTGATCGACGCCGTGCGCTCGGTGCCGCGAGGATACGTCTTCCTGGTCGAGCGGCAGCATGTCGACGAGCTGTTGCGCGAGCGGCAACTGGCCACCCTGGCGCTCAACGCGCCGACCGAGACCACCGCCCCCGCCGCCGGCCTCGAGGCGCTTCCACCGCCGCCGGTGCGGCGTCTGATCACGCTGAGGGTCGCCGAGATCCTGCTGATCGGCCAGGTGGTCGCCTACGACCGCGCCACGCGTCAGGTGGCCGGCGGCGTGGCGGTCAATTCCACGGGCGGCAGCGGAGAATACGTCACCGACCTGGTGACCTTCAGCCTTCGGGCCGTGGCCGTGCAGACGGGCGAGGTCCTCGGCCAGACCACGGTCAGCAAGTCGGTCACCTCGCTGTCGATCGGCGGACACATCTCGAAAATCTACACGGCCGACGTCGTGGAACTGGAATTCGGCGGCGCGGGCAACGAGCCCGTGGGTCTGGCGCTGGGCGCCGCCGTGCGCAGCGCACTCATCGCACTAATCAACCAGGGGCTTCGCGACGGATGGTGGTCCTGAACGGGTCTCGATAAAAAGGGAGTGAGGAAATGTCTCGGTTTCAATTCGCCGCGGGCCGTCAAGGCCGCCTGGCGCGATCGGCCAGAATGCTTCTGCTGGCGTCAGCCGCCTGGCTGGCCGCCGACGGAGCCTTCGCCGCCAACACGCTCAATATCGACATCAGCGGCGGCGGCACGGTTCGGAGCCTGCGGATCAGACAGGATAACGTCGGACCCACCCACGTGATCACCGCGAACGGCGCCACCAACGGCGCGGCCCTGCCGATTCGGGGAGCCTGGAACACCATCGCCATCACCCAGATCGGCGAGAGCAACACCCTGGGCGGCGCGTTCACCTCGAGCGGCTCGACGACCGCCGCGCTCAGCCTCACCTATGGGGCCGCGGGAACCGGCGGCAACAACCATCACACCCTGACGATCGGCGGGACCACGGCGCCGGTCAATCCCAGCGTCACGGTGGCCGTCATCAACAGCGATCCCACGAACGCCGCCAACACGATCACCGACGTGCTGGACGGCTCGAGCCTGACCTACAACCTGACCCTGAACGGGACCGACAACGTCATCAGCAACACCTTGGCGGCCACCGGCGCGGTCACCCTGACCGAAAGCATCGCCGGCGGCGTCCTCGGGCTCGGCAACACGGTCACCAACAACGTCACCGGCGCGACCTCGATCTCCGGCTCGATCACCATCGCCTCCGACGACAACGACGTCAGCAACACCTCGAACGGGGCCGGAGCCAAGACCTTCAGCGTCACCCTGCCGGTGGGCGGCGCCGACGGCAATACGATCAGCAACGACTTCACCGGCGGCACGGGGACCCAGGTCTCCAACCTGACCGTCACCGGCGTGACCTCCCGCGTCGACTACAGCGTCGAGGCCAGCGGCGTGGGCTCGACCGTCAACACCACGCTGAGCAATACGGTGGGCGCGGCGGGCGCGGCGGGCGTGGTGCGCGTCGTCCAGACGGGCAGCGGCGCATCCCTGGGCCTGACCGTCAACGGCGGCGCCTTCACCATGGGCTCGGACACGGTGGACGCCCTGACCGGCGGCATCCTGGTCAGCCAGGAGAGTCCCGGGGCCACCGCCAACCTGATCGTCACCGCGGGGGACAATGGCTACACCTTCGCGATCAATCAGTAGATCCAGGGTCCTGGCGTGCGCGCTGGCGATGGGCGTCGTGCTGACGACGCCCATCACCAGCCGGGCCGCGACCTTGCTGATCTGCAGAGTGTTCGACACCGCGACGCCGCCCATCCGCGCCTTGGTGGTGCCGGCCGGTTCGCTGTTTCGCGACACCGGGCGGTCGGACGACCCATTGGCCGCCTTCACCGGTGACGCCTGGTCCCTGCGCTTGGAGACCGTCGGCGACACCGTGATCCCGTCGCTGCGCGCCTGCGCCAAGACCCCCGTGCGGATCACCAGCGACTCCAGCGTCAAGTCGGTGTCCGCGAACGACAACCGGACCTTCGTCTACGCCGGCTCCAACCTGCTGCTCGACGCGCCCGAAGGCTCGGAGGAAATCTTCGGCCTCACCGGCAAGATTCTCGATCAGGCGCCCTGAGGCGTCCGCGCCCCGGCGGCCGCATCGCTCCACGGCGCCACCTTGCTCGGCAGTTCGCCGACGGCGATCGGCTTGGCGATGGGATCGTTCCTCCCGCAAGCGCGATATTTCCCGATCTGCCGGGCCAGGACATTGGCGCCGAGAGCGATGATCGGCGCCTCGGCGGCGCAGGGCTGAATCTCGCATGACCGCGCCGAAGCGTGGCCTTTCCGCCCAACCGTCGCCTTGCTTGCGCCACGCGCTCCGGCCAAGGCGCGCGACTTTCAACGCTCTGCTTCAAGGTCGCACATGATCCGCGTTTCGCGCCTGGCCCTCGTTCTCTCGGCCGGGCTCAGCCTCTCCGCCTGCGCGACCCTGTCCCATCTGAAGCCCGGCCAGGGCGACAAGACCGTCGCGTCTTCGTCGACGCCCAAGGCTCCCGCCGCGCCGGCCTCCTCCAACGCCCCGACCATCGACCTGGTGAAGCCCGGCCAGTGGCCGCAGGCGGTGTCGGACGTCGCGCCCGACCCGCGCATCCGGTTCGGCGTGCTGCCCAATGGCATGCGCTACGCGATCCAGAAGAACGCCACCCCGCCCGGCCAGGCCGCCCTGCGCCTGTGGTTCGACGCCGGCTCGCTGAACGAGACCGACGAACAGCAGGGCCTGGCTCACTTCCTGGAGCACATGGCCTTCAACGGCAGCAAGAACGTGCCCGAAGGCGAGATGACCAAGATCCTCGAGCGCCACGGCCTGGCCTTCGGCGCCGACACCAACGCCTCGACCAATTTCAGCGAGACGACCTACCAGTTGGACCTGCCCAAGACCGACGACGACACCGTCGACAGCGCCATCATGCTGCTGCGCGAGGCGGCCGGCGAGCTGACCATCGCGCCCGAGGCGGTCGACCGCGAGCGCGGCGTGGTGCTGTCGGAGGAGCGCACGCGCGACAGCCCGGGCTACCGGGTGTTCGTCAACACCTTCGGCTTTCAGCTGCAGGGCCAACGGCCGCCGCGGCGCCTGCCGATCGGCCAGACCGAGATCCTCAAGACCGCCCCGGCCGACCGCATCCGCGACTTCTACCAGGCCTGGTACCGGCCCGAGAACGCCGTGGTGGTGGCGGTCGGCGATTTCGACGTCGACGCGATGGAGGCCAAGATCAAGGCCCGGTTCGGCGACTGGAAGGGTCAGGGCCAACCCGGCGTGAGGCCGGATCTGGGACCGGTGGCCAAGCGCGGCCTGACCGCCAAGGTGCTGGTCGAGCCCGGCGCCCAGACCTCGGTCCAGATGGCCTGGGTCCTGCCGCCCGACCTGGAGCTGGAAACCCGCGCCAAGGACAAGGAAGAGTTGGTCAAGGCCCTGGGCTTCGCGGTGCTGAACCGCCGGCTGCAGGTGCTGACCCGTTCGGCCGAACCGCCGTTCATCGTCGCCGTGGCCATGCAGAACGACCAGGAGCACGCCGCCGACATCACCACCCTGTCCGCCACCGTCCGGCCGGGCGACTGGAATCAGGCCCTGACCGCGCTGGAGCAAGAACAGCGCCGCATCGTCCAGTACGGCGTGCGCCAGGATGAGCTGGACCGCGAGATCGCCGCCCTGCGCGCCGGCTTCGCGGCCGCCGCGGCGGGCGAGGCCACCCAGCGCACCACCGCCCTGGCCGGCGCGATCGTCGGCACGCTGACCGACCGAGAGATCGTCACCAGCCCGTCCCAGAACCTGGCGGTGTTCGACGAAGCCACGAAAGGCCTGACCGCCGACAAGGTCTCGGCGATGCTGAAGGCCCAGTTCGCCGGCTCGGGCCCGCTGATCACCATCCCGACGCCGACCGCCATCGAAGGCGCGGAGAAGGCCGTGACCGACGCCTACGCCGCCTCGGCCAAGACCCCGGTCGCCGCCCCGACCGGGCCGGGCGTCACCACCTGGCCCTACGCGACGTTCGGAGCCACGGGCGCGGTCGTCGAGCAGAAGGACGTCACCGATCTGGACACCGTCTTCGTGCGGTTCGCCAACGGCGTGCGCCTGACGGTCAAGCCGACCAAGTTCCGCGACGACCAGATCCTGGTGAAGGCCCGGATCGGCCACGGCCTGCTCGACCTGCCGGCCGCCACCCAGAGCCCGATGTGGGCCGGCTCGGCCTTCATCGAGGGCGGCCTCAAGCAGATCAGCACCCAGGACATGGAGCGTGTGCTGAACGGCAAGGTCTACAACGCCGGCCTGGGGGTCGAGGACGACGCCTTCAGCCTGTCGGGCCGCACCCGTCCCGAAGACCTCGACACCGAGCTGCAGGTGCTGGCCGCCTACGCCACCGAAGGCGGCTGGCGCCCCGAGGCCTTCGCCCGCATCAAGACCTACTACGGCACGATCCACGATCAGCTGCAGAGCACGCCCAGCGGCGTGATGGGCCGCGACCTGGGCGGGCTGCTGCACGGCGGCGACGGCCGCTGGACCTTCCCCACCCGCGAGCAGATCGCCGGAACGACGCTGGACCAGCTGAAGGCTTCGGTGTCGGGCCCGCTGGCCGCCGACTCCATCGAGGTGGTGATCGTCGGCGACACCACGGTCGACAAGGCCGTGGCGGCGGTGGCCCAGACCTTCGGCGCCTTGCCGCCCCGGGCCGACCTTCCCGCCCCGGCAGGGGCCGAGAACGCGCCCTTCCCCGCCCCTTCGCCGACCCCGATCACCCGCACCCACAAGGGCCGGGCCGACCAGGGCCAGCTGTTCATGGCCTGGAGGACCGACGACCTGTTCGCCGACCTGCAACGGGCCCGCAACACCCAGGTCCTGGCCCAGGTGATGCAGCTGCGGCTGACCGACGAACTGCGCGAGAAGCAGGGCGCGACCTATTCGCCCTCGGCCTCGGCGACGGCCAGCGTGGCCTTCACCCACTGGGGCTATCTGGCGGTCAGCGTCGAGACCCCGCCGGACAAGATCGACGGCGTGATCGCCAGCATCCGCAAGATCGCCGCCGACCTGCGCGACAAGCCGATCACCGCCGACGAGCTGGAGCGGGCCAAGAAGCCGCGCATCGACCAGATCGAGAAGGCCCGCGAGACCAACGAATACTGGCTGGGAGCCCTGTCGGGGACCCAGACCGACCCGCGCCTGCTGACCGCCACCCGCTCGGTGCTGGCCGGCCTGCAGCGGGTGTCGATCGCCGACGTCCAGAAGGCCGCCCAGACCTTCCTGGGCGACGACAAGTCGTGGACGATGATCGTCAAGCCGGAGGGGAAGTAGGGTCGAAGACCTTCAAATGGATCCGCTCATCCCGGCGAACGCCGGGATGAGCGGAGCTTTGAGGTTACCTCGGTGGCGGATTGACCTCGAAGCTCGGCGTGTCCGCGGGCAGGTGCAGCCACCGATGTCGGTCCTTCGTCCAGACCGCCTGTTCAGGCCTGGGAAAGTCGGGGTCTCCGAAGGCCCCGACCGCCACGCCGACCAGATGCGGCATCCGCGCCGGCTCCCAGAAGACGTTCGCGCCGCAGGTTCCGCAGAAGTGGAAGGTGACCGGCTTGCCGCTGGCGGAGTCGCGGGTGAATTGACGCGGCAACCCTTGGACCAGAGTCACCGCCGCCCGCTCGTAGAAGGCCGCGATGCTCAGGATGCTGCCGGTCCGACGCTGGCAGTCGAGACAATGGCACATCGAGACCTTCCGGGGCTCGTCCCCGCACGCCAGCTGGAGGTCTCCGCAGACGCAGCGGGCGATGCGCGGCGCCACGGCCCGCGCCCTAGCGGCAAGCGATCAGGCGAACCTGATCCCGCCGGGTCTGGGCCGGCGCGTGGGCGAGAGCCCCGTAGGCCACGAGACCCCAAACGGCCAACACGGCCGCCCATTGGGCGAGGGTGACGTCGTGGGGCTTGGTCCGGTTCATGCCGGCCTTATCGACCGGTTGCCCTGGCGCGAATAACGACTTATCAGGCGGCATCTGTGAGGTTTCGTCACATGGCCGCCCGCTCGCTTCCGCCGCTCAACGCCCTGCGCGCCTTCGAGGCGTTCGGCCGACGCGGCCGGATGACCCTGGCGGCCGACGAGCTGTGCGTCACCCACGGGGCGATCAGCCGACAGATCCGCCAGCTCGAGGACCACCTCGGCGTCGCCCTGACCGAGGGACCGCGCAACCGCCTGACCCTGACCGAGACGGGCCTGACCCTGGCCCAGGCCCTGACCCAGGCGCTGGACCAGATCGAGGCGGCCCTGCCCCGATCCGCGGGGGCCGGCGACGGGACGCTGGTGGTCTCGTGCCTGCCGACCTTCGCCATGAAGTGGCTGATCCCGCGCCTGCCCGATTTCGTCGCCGCCCACCCCGAGATCCAGGCGCGGATCGTGGAGTCAAACGGGCCGTTCGACTTTCGCGCCGACGGCGTCGACCTGGCGATCCGCATGCGCCTGCCGCACGCACCGCCTTCGCCCGACGCCGACGTCACCCCGTTCCTCAAACACTATGTCGGCCCCGTGGCCTCGCCCGATCTGGCTGCCCAGGTCGACGATCTGGACAGCCTGGCCCGCCTGCCCCGACTGCACACCCGCACCTTTCTGGAAAGCTGGGCCGAATGGGAGGCCGCGGCGGGCGTCGCCCTGTCGCCGGCGACGGTGAACCGCGAGTTCGACCACTATTTCTATATGCTGGAAGCGGCCGCCGCCGGCCTGGGCGTGGCCCTCAGTCCCTACGCTTTCGTCGAGAAAGACCTGGCGGCCGGCCGCCTCGTGGCGCCGCTGGGCCTGGTCCCAGGCCAGGCCCAGGTCTGCGCCCTGACACCCCGGGGCAAGGCCACCCGCGCGGCGCGGCGGTTCCGCGACTGGCTGGTCGTCCAGGGCGCGGCGACGGCTTCCCCGCCCGACACCCGAACCGGGTTCTCAACAGGCTGAGCCGGGATCCGGCGCAAAACCCCTTACACTTTCGCGTTCCGCCCTCTAGTTTCCGCCGATCCCCCGCGCCCCGCGCGCCCCACCGAGATCAGGAGCCCGTCATGGACGCCGCCACCATCGCCAAGCTCGAAGGCCATCTGAAGCGCACCTTCGGCAACCCGCACATCGCCCTGAAGGCTCGTCCCAAGCAGAAGGATTCCGCCGAGGTCGAGGTGAAGGGCGAATTCATCGGCGTCGTCTTCCAGGACGAGGACGAGGACGGCTCGTTCATGTTCGAGATGGCGATCCTGGCCGAAGACCTGGAAGGCTAGTTCGGCTTCCGACTTGCCCCCACCTGGCGGCTTCGCCGCCTGTCCGCCCCCATAGGGGGCGGAGGACGCCACGCTCAAGACCCTCTTCCCCCCATGGGGGAAGACGGTCGCGAAGCGACCCGTAGGGGGCAAGTCAGGCCGCGCTCACGACCAAACTCCGCCGCACCATCAGCGACGCCCCCGCCGCCAGCAGTCCCGCGACGCCGGCGATGATGAACGCCTCCATGTACTGCCCGTCCCGCGCGCGGATCACCCCCGCGCCGATCGCCGCCGTCGCCGCGCCCAGCTGGTGGCCGGCCCCGATCCAGCCGAACACGACCGGCCCGTCGCGATCCCCGAACGCCTCGGTCGCCAGCCGCACGGTCGGCGGCACGGTCGCGATCCAGTCCAGCCCGTAGAACACCGCGAAAACCGACAGGCTCATCAGCGAGAAGTCCGAGAACGGCAGGTAGATCAGCGAGAGCCCGCGCAGGGCGTAGTACATGAACAGCAGCTTGCGCGGGTCGTAACGGTCGGTCAGCCAGCCCGAGGCCGTGGTGCCGAACAAGTCGAACAACCCCATCAGCGCCAGCAGGCCGGCCGCCCTGACCTCGGGCAGGCCGCGGTCGCCGCAGAAGGCGATCATGTGCACCCCGATCAGGCCGTTGGTGGTCAGGCCGCAGATGAAGAAGCCGCCGAACAGCAGCCAGAAGGTGCGGGTCTTGCTGGCCCGGTGCAGGGCGCCGAACGCGGCGGAGAGGGCGTTGGAGGCCGAGCCCTTCGGCGGCGCCGTCCAGTCGTCGGGCGCGCCGAACGGGCGCTGGCCGATGGCGGCGGGGTCCTCGGGAATCAGCAGCCAGCAGATCGGGGCCATGATCGCGGCGACGGCGGCCACGGTCAGCACCACCGGCCGCCAGCCGCCCTGATCGGCGATCCAGGCCATGGCCGGCAGGAAGATCAGCGAGCCGGTGGCCGTGGCGGCGGTCAACAGGCCCAGCATCAGCCCGCGCCGCTGGACGAACCAGCGATTGACGATGGTCGCGCCCAGCACCATGGCCACCGCCCCGCTGCCGACCCCGGCCATCACGCCCCAGGTGGCCACGTACTGCCAGCTCTGGGTCATGAAGGCCGAAAGCCCGGTCGAGGCCGCCATCAGCAGCAGGGCCAGGCTGATCGTGCGCCGCACGCCGAACGACTGCATCAGCGCCGCCGCGAACGGTCCGGTCAGGCCGTAGAGGAAGATGCCCACCCCGGCGGCCAGCGAGATCGAGCCCCGGTCCCAGTGGAAGGCCTTCTCCAGCGGCAGGATCAGCACGCCCGGCGCGGCGCGGAGGCCGGCGGCCGACAGGAGGGCGAGGAAAGTCGCGGCGGCCACGACGAAGGCGTAGCGGTTTCCAAGGGTGCGGCGGCCAAAAGCCATGAGAGTCTGCATGCGATGTAACCGATCGGTACAGGGCTTGTCGCCATGCATACGTACCGGTAAGTAACATCGTCAAGAGCCATGGCCAAGAACGACGAAAAAACCCCCGCCTTGAAGAGTTTGGGCGAAACGCCCGAACACCACCTGCCCTACGGGCCGGGCCCGCGCGCCGCCGAGCGGATCTTCGAGACCGCGCGCGAGCTGTTCTATCGCGAGGGCATCCGGGCTGTCGGGGTCGACGAGATCGTCACCAAGGCCGGGGTGACCAAGCCCAGCCTCTATCGCGGCTTCAAGTCCAAGGACGATCTGGTGGCCGCCGTGCTGCGCGAGGTCGAGGTCGGGTTCTGGGGCCGCTTCGAGGCGGCCGAGGCGGCTTTTCCCGACGATCCCCGGGCCCAGATGGTCGCCTTTTTCGAGGGCCTGGCCGCGCGGTCGGGCGGCGCGGACTATCGGGGCTGCGCGCTCAGCAACGCCGTGGTCGAATATCCGGACCGCGACCACGCCGGCCGGGCCGTGGCCCAGGTCCACAAGCAGGACCTGCGCGCGCGGCTGCGGGCCAAGGCCGAGGCGATGGGCGCGTCCGACCCCGGGGCGCTGGGCGATGCGATGATGCTGCTGGTCGAGGGGGTGTTCACCTCCAGCCAGATGTTCGACGACGACGACAAGCCGGCCCTGGCCGTGGTCGGCGCCGTCAAGGCGTTGATCGGCGCCTATTGCTCCCCAACTGAGTGATGATGAGCCATCCCCTAGACCGTCCCGTCTGGTCCGCCTTCACGGGCCGCCAAGCCGACCTTGCGCTGCGCGACGGCGGCGCGCTGCGGGTGCATCCGGACTTCGGCCTGTTCGCCGCCACGGCGGATGACGGGCCCGAGACGCTGGAGGCCCTGGGCCGGCTGGTCCGCGCCCATGGCGGCGAGGTCGGACTGGTCGAGCGGTTCGATCCGCCGCCGGTCCCCGGGACCACGGTCGTCAACCGCGCCCTCTGCTGGCAGATGACGGCCGACACCCTGGCCGAGCCCAAGCCGGTCGACTTCGAGATCCTGCCGCTGACGAACGCCGACGCGCCGGAGATGCTGGCCCTGGCCACCCTGACCGCGCCGGGCCCGTTCTTCTCGCGCACCCACGAGCTGGGCGACTTCGTCGGGGTGAAGGTCGGCGGCCGGCTGGTCGCCATGGCCGGCGAGCGCATGAGGCCCGACGGCTTCACCGAGGTCAGCGGCGTCTGCGCCCATCCCGACCATCGCGGCAAGGGCTATGCGGCGCGGCTGATGCTGCACGTGGCCGGCAAGATCGTCGACCGCGGCGAGACTCCGTTCCTGCACAGCTACGCCCACAACGCCGGCGCCATCGCGCTGTACGAGGCGCTGGGGTTCCGGTTCCGGTGCGAGCAGGTACTGACCGTGCTGGCGGCCGCCTAGCCCCCCAAATAGCTGTCATCCCGGACAAGCGCGCAGCGCGCCGATCCGGGACCGACGCGTGAACTCAGAGCTTCCGGCGGTCCCGGGTCTTCGCTTCGCTACGCCCGGGATGACAATTGGGAGGAGTTGAAACAAAAAAGGACCCGGAGAGCCTTCGCCCTCCGGGTCCCTCAAAGCGCTCAAGCCTTCAACTAGGCCTGGATCTTGTTCGCCGACCGGCGGGCCCAGCCGTACAGCCCCACGACCACGGCCGCCGCGGCGATCAGGGCGAAGATCATGCCCACGTGCTCGGACGGCGCGAAGGGGACCTCCAGCGGACCGGGCTTCTGGGTGGCGACGATCAGGCCGGCCAGGGCGACGTTGAACAGGCTCTCGCCGACGATGAAGCCCGAGGCGATCAACACGCCCAGACGCTTGGCCGCCTCGCCCATCCGGTCCTTGTCGACCATCTTGTCATAGAGCCAGCCGATCACCGCCCCGACCACGACCGGCGCGGTCACGGTGCTGGGCAGGTAGATGGCCAGGCCCACGCCCAGAGGCGGCAGGCTGAGGCGGCCGTCGCTGACGCGGCGCAGGATGATGTCGACGATCACCAGCCCGAGGCCGATCATCGCGCCGTAGCCCAGCAGGCTCCAGTTCAGGTCGTGGCCGATCACGCCCTTGGCCAGGGTCGAGATCAGGGTCGCCTGCGGAGCGTTCAGCGGGGTGGAGCCGGCCACCGTGGCCAGGTTGGCCGCGCCGGCGAAGCCGTTCGACTGGTTCAGCAGCTCCAGCACGAAGGGGATGACGATGGCGCCGGCGACGACGCCGATGATCAAGGCCACCTGCTGTTTCCACGGCGTGGCGTCGACCAGCTGGCCGGTCTTCAGGTCCTGCAGGTTGTCGTTGGCCACGACGGCCACGGCCAGCACCATGGTGGTGACATAGAGGGCGTAGGCGACCAGGGCCTTGGCGATGTCGGGACCGATCACGCCGCGGCCGACCACGCCGACCATCAGCGAGGCGCCCAGCACCGTCAGGATGGCGATGCCCGAGACCGGGCTGTTGGACGAGCCGATCAGGCCGGCCATATAGCCGCAGACGGCGGCGGCCAGCAGGCCGGCGACCAGGACGTAACCGACGCCGATGGCCACCAGGGGCGTGGCCAGGCTGGTGATCGGGCCGCCGGTCAGGAAGTGGGCCAGGAACCAGCCGGCCGGGGCCAGCAGCAGCAGCGACACCAGGCCGACGATGCCGATCGGGATGTCCTGCTCGGTGCGCGGGATGACCGCGCCGCCGACCTTGCGGGCCTTGTTGGCCTCGAAGGCCGACATCAGGCCCGACCAGATCGGCAGGGCCAGCTTGCCCAGGGTCCAGATGGCGGCGGCGCCGATGACGCCCGCGCCCATGAACCGCACCTCGGTCTTCCAGACGGTCAGAGCGTGGTCGGCCACCGAGGCCCCGGGGATCGGGTGCAGGCTGGTCATGACCGGCACCAGCACGCCCCAGGCGATGGCCAGGCCCGCGAACATGGCGACGCCGACGGTGATGCCCATCAGGTGGCCCGCGCCCATCAGGGCCAGCGAGCTGGAGGCGCCCAGGCCGGTCGCGCCGGCCCCGGCCTTGAAGTAGCCCGCCACCTCGGCGGCGAAGATCTTGGCGGCGGCCAGGGCCGCGAACAGGGCCGAGGCGACGGTGCCCAGCACCACGGCCATCAGGCCGGCCTGGCCCTCGGCGGCGCCGGCCCGCGAGCCGGTGCCGACCTTCAGCACCTCGGCGGCGGCGACGCCCTCGGGATAAGGCAGGTCGGAATTGGTCACCAGGGCCCGGCGCAGGGGGATGGTGTACATCACCCCCAGCACCCCGCCGACCAGGCAGGCGCCGAAGGTGGTCAGGAACGGCACGTGGCTCCACCAGCCGATCATCAGCAGGCCCGGCAGCACGAAGATCACCGACGACAGGGTCCCCGCCGCCGAAGCGATGGTCTGGACGATGTTGTTTTCCTGGATCGTCGCGGTCTTGAAGGCGCGCAGCAGGGCCATCGAGATGACCGCGGCCGGGATCGAGGTGGCGAAGGTCAGACCCACCTTCAGACCCAGATAGACCTGGGCGGCGGTGAAGACGAGGGTGATGAGGATGCCGAGAAGGACCCCTCGGATAGTGAACTCCGAACGGGGAGTCGCGGCGGCGTCGGACGACATGTAGGGTCCCAAAACAGTTAAGGCGGTCGGACCTTGCACGTCCGACCGCCCTAAACTCAAGTCTTGTTCCGCATTTCGCGGTTTTGCGGTCGTTTATGACCGCGGCGCGCAGACCTCTTCGACGCGCGACGCCAGCTTGTCGTCCTTGGCTTTCACCGCCAGTTGATAAGCGTCCGCGCACCGATTGGCGTTGATCAGGGCGGCGGCCTTGCGCGCGCGGGCAAACTGCACGGGTGTCGGGCGCGCCACCTCGACACCCTCCAGGTCGTTGGTCCAGCGCACGTTGTCGGACTGGCCGTAATAGTTGCCCGAAGCGACCTGGGCCTGAACGGACCTCAGGCTGTGAACTTGCACCGATTGGGCCATGACCGGCCCGCTGACGCCGAGCATCGCCGATACGGTCAGCGCGATTCTCATGACCTTCATCGCTGATGTTTCCTTTGCGTTGACCAGGAAAGCCGGCTTCGCCCTTTGGGATCGGTTATCCCAACGGGGAAGGCGCGGCGGTGCACACCTCGTAGACGCGCTTGGCCAGCACCTCGTCTTTCTCGTCCACGGCCAGGAGATAGGCGTCCTTGCAGCGGTTTCTGTTGATCAGACTGGCGACCTGCGTCGCGCGCTCCCATTGCACCTTTCCGGCGTGGGCGCGGGCGATGGCGGTCCGCCGTTCGTTTTGCAGGTAGAACTCGCTCATGTTGCCCGCTCCGCCTTGCGGCACAATGATCGGGATGGGCTTCGGGGTGGGCGCCTGCTGTGCGAAGGCTGGCGCGCCGACGGCGAACAAGGCGGCGGTGATCACGGCGATTCTGACAAAAGACATCCCGGCTTCTCCATCCAGCTTCAACATGAGTAGGGCGGAACACGCTCAACGCGGCGGCTTCAACCCTAGGCAGCATGCTACACAACGGATAACGCCGCAACGTGAAACAACGGGGGCGGACACCTGGGCCCGCCGCGGTCATGGCGTGACGCGACCCAGTCGGAAGGCGCCCCGAAGCCTCGCCGCAACCGGCGAACGAGGCCGCGGTCTTATTCGCCGGCTAGAAGGTGGTCGGAGCGGTGCAGACCTCGTAGACGCGCTTGGCCAGCCGCTGGTCCTGATTGTTGGCGGCGAACAAATACGCGTCCTTGCAGCGGTTGTGGTTGATCAGATCGGCGGCCTTCACCGCGCGCTTCCATTGCGCCCGAGTCGCGTGAGCGCCCGCGATGGCCGTCAACTGACGGCCCCACATGTCCAGCGGGCTCATCGCGCCAACGTTGACCGGCACCATGGCCTGTTCGGCCAAGGCTGGCGAAGCGGCGGCGAGGAGGATCGCGGCGATCGCGGCGGTTCGGATCAACGACATTGAACGTTCTCCGGGCTCAAACAGACATCCGATAGCTTGGCCGCCTCAGCTCCTGCAGAGACAAGCTTCAACCTCTGGAAGAATAATCTCAGCCGTACACACGGCGCAATCCCCCGTTCGCCTCGAAAACCAAGGCCAGAACGAAAAGAGCGGGCCCGGATCGACCGGGCCCGCTCCTGACAGGTCAATTGACGCCGTTTGCGGCGTCGTCAGCTCAAAGGACGCCCAGCATCTCGGCGACCAGCGGGTGACGGACGATGTCGCGGTCGGCCAGGCGGACCACCGCGATGTTCTCGACAGGCTCGAACTTCGCCGAGACCTCGGCCAGGCCCGAAATGCCCGGCAGCAGGTCCGACTGGTTCGGGTCGCCGGTCACCACCATCGTCGAGTTCCAGCCCAGGCGGGTCAGCAGCATCTTCAACTGCATGTAGGTGCAGTTCTGGGCCTCGTCGATCACCACGAAGGCGTTGTTCAGGGTGCGGCCGCGCATGAAGCCGACCGGAGCGATCTCGATCGCGCCCTCGGCCATCAGGGCGCGCATCCGCTTGACCGACAGGCGGTCGCTGAGCGCGTCATAGAGCGGGCGCAGATAGGGGGCCAGCTTGTCCTCCATGTCGCCCGGCAGGTAGCCGATCGACTCGCCGGCCTCGACGGCGGGACGCGACAGCACGATGCGGCCGACCTTGCCGGCTTCCAGCGCCTCGACGGCCTTGGCGATGGCGATGTAGGTCTTGCCGGTGCCGGCCGGACCCAGCGCCATGACCAGGTTCTTGGTGTCGATCGCCTCCATCAGCCCGGCCTGACCGGGCGATTTGGGTTTGATCGTTTTGAGGTAACTCTGATCCCGATCCTCATGCCCCGGAGTCCCAAGCGGCGACCAGGCGCTGCGATGCTCCACCGGCAGGCGACGCACCTTGGCGTCGTCGTCGTAACGGCCAGCGTCGTTCGCGCCTTCGCGCACCATCCGCTTGAGAGCTCGCTTGGTCATGTAAGCCTCCATTCAGGCATGAAAAAAGGACGTGGCCGAATGGCGACGTCCTTGGAGCAGGTGGGGAGGAGATAAACGGAGACGCGAGCGCGGCCGGGCGGTTCGGAGCTTGCCCCCGAAGGCGGTAATGTACGCCCAAACCCCAAAACCGACACCCAAGGTCTCCGTTACCGGGAGGCCGCGTTCGGCGATCGAGCGCGGCTCGGATACGAGAAGAATGACTCCCGATGTGGGAGTGTTCCCCCTCGAATCGCACAAATACAATGGGGCGAGCATGGTTTACGACTCGTTAAGGCTTTGCCCAAATTTAGAACACGAGGTGTACGGATGACTGTCTATTCCCTGGGCGCCACAAATCCCTCGCTTCCCCCGGAAGGCGAATATTGGATCGCTCCCAGTGCCTCGGTGATGGGAAATGTCATCATGCGGAAGAACTCAAGCATCTGGTGGGGTGCTATAGTTCGCGGCGACAACGATCCGATCGAGATCGGCGAGAACAGCAACGTTCAGGATGGGTCAGTACTGCACACCGACATCGGCAGCCCGCTGACCATCGGGGCCAATGTGACGATCGGCCACATGGTGATGCTTCACGGCTGCACGATCGGCGACGGCTCGCTGATCGGCATCGGCTCGATCATCCTCAACGGGGCCAGGATCGGGAAAAACTGCCTGATCGGGGCCGGCGCCCTGATCACCGAGGGCAAGGTGATCCCCGACAATTCGATGGTCGTGGGCGCGCCGGGCAAGGTGATCCGCGAGATCGGCGAACAGCACGCCCTCGGGCTGCAGGCCTCGGCGCTGCACTATGTCGAGAACTGGAAGCGCTATCGAACCGAGCTGACGCGCGTGGACTAGGGCGTCGGCGACCCGACTTAACAAAATACCGACGGTTTATGAGGCACGCTCGGGCCATGGCCTGGGAAAAGCGTATGGCGGCGAGCCCGAGACGACGTTGGAATCCCGCGCACGGACGCCTGGCGGTCCTGACGCTCGTCTACGCGGGGTGCATGGCCTACGGCCTGTTCCTGGCCGGGGCGGCGCAACACATCCCGACGATCTGGACCGCCAACGCCGTGCTGATCGCCGGCCTGCTGATCCTCAACCGCCGGCAAGGCCTGGCCCTTCTGGGCCTGACCGCCGTGCTGCACGTGGTCCTGGAGCTGTCGGTCGGCGACCCGCCGCGGTTCGTGCTGAGCGTCACCCTGCTCGACGTCCTGCAGACGGCGGCGACGGCGGCCCTGCTGCGGCTGATGCGCCTGCCGATCCGTGTGCGCTCGATGCCCGGCCTACTGGTCCTGATGGCCGTCGCGACGGCCTTGACGGCCGCGACCTCGATCGTCGTCAACGGCCTGCTGTCGATGAGCTTCGGCGGCCCGTTCTGGCGGAGCTGGAGCGAATGGACGACGTCCAACGTGCTGGGCGTGGCCATCGCCCTGCCGACCCTGCTGATCCTGTTCGACCGCCGACACCGCGAGGGCTTTCGCGTCGGCCCGCTGGAATCGGTGCTGGTCCTGGCTTTGGTGCTGGCCACCGCCGTGACCGTGTTCACCGCCGACACCGCCCTGCAGGTGCTGCTGTTCGCGCCCGCCCTGCTGGCGGTGTTCC
This sequence comes from Caulobacter sp. Root487D2Y, assembly GCF_001427165.1. Lineage (NCBI taxonomy): Bacteria > Pseudomonadati > Pseudomonadota > Alphaproteobacteria > Caulobacterales > Caulobacteraceae > Caulobacter > Caulobacter sp. Root487D2Y. Next base: position 252,421 of record NZ_LMFD01000013.1, on the reverse strand, counting down.
GCGGCGGGCCGCGAGCGGCGGCGGTGCTGGTGACCGGGTCGCTGGCGGCGACCATCCCGGCGATCCTGCACAAGACCGGGATGGACCCCGTCGCCGCCGCGCGGCCCTTGCGCGAGGCCCAGATCTTCCACCTGGTGCTCTACGCCGTCTGCCTGGCCGCCGCCCTGGCGCTGAGCCGGCAAACGCGGCTGCAGGCCCTGCTGGTCCGCCGTCAGGCCGTGGCGCGCGCCGCCCAGGCCAAGGCCCAGGCCGCCAATCAGGCCAAGTCGGACTTCCTGGCCACCATCAGCCACGAGATCCGCACCCCGCTCAACAGCATCCTGGGCTTCGCCGCCCTGGTCAGCGACGACGCCGGCCTGTCGCCGGAAAACCGCCGCCGCCTGGACCTGGTCGAACGCGCCGGCCGTTCCCTGGCCGAGATCGTCAACGATCTTCTGGACTTCGCCAAGGTCGAGGCCGGCCGCCTGGACCTGACGCTGACCCCCGTCTCGCCCGCCGATCTGCTGCGCGACGCCGTCGCCATCGTGGCGCCGGCCGCCCAGGCCAAGGGCCTGGTCCTGTCGGCGCGGGTCGAGACGGTCGGCGACGGCGACGAGGCCGCGCTGCTGGCCCTCGACGAAACCCGCTTGCGCCAGGTGCTGCTGAACCTGCTCACCAATGCGCTGAAGTTCACGGCCCAGGGCCAGGTCGACGCGCGGCTGACGATCGGCCCGGGTCCCGGCGATCTGCGCTTCGAGGTCAGCGACACGGGGATCGGCATCGCGCCCGAGGTCCAGACCCGTCTGTTCCAGCGCTTCAGCCAAGCCGACAGCTCGATCAGCCGCTGCTATGGCGGCGCCGGGCTGGGCCTGGCGATCAGCAAGGCGCTGGTCAACCGGATGGGCGGCGAGATCGACGTCGCCAGCACGTCCGGCGAGGGCTCGCGATTCTGGGTGACGCTGTCGGCGCAGGTCGTCGCGGCGGCGGTCGCGGAGGCCGAACCGGCCCAGCTCGAGGCGCGCCGTCCAGCCCGCGTGCTGCTGGTCGACGACCATCCGATGAACCGCGAACTGGGCCACGCCCTGCTGACCCTGGCCGGCTGCGAGGTGTCCACCGCCGACGACGGCGTCCAGGCCCTGGCGGCCGCGCGCCTGGGCGACTTCGACCTGATCCTGATGGACGTGCACATGCCGGGCATGGACGGCCTGGCCGCCGCGCGCGCCATCCGCGGCCTGCCCGGCCCGCGGGGCGGGGTGCCGATCATCGCCCTCAGCGCCGACGCCCTGCCCGAGCAGATCGTCCGCTGCCGCCAGGCCGGCATGAACGACCACGTCGCCAAGCCGATCCGGCGAGAGGAGCTGCTGGCGGCGGTTTCGCGGGCGCTGGAGCCGGAAGAAACCGCTCCGGCGCGAGCCGGCGGGGCCTGAGGGCCGGCGCGGCAAAAAAATCCGAGCGCATGTCGTGGAGCCGTCCGGTCGTTCGTCGTTACGATACCAAGAGCCGGGAGAACGACGATGAGCCCCACCATCACCGCCTTCAAGACTTCGCCCGATCGCGGCCGGGGGCTGGCGCGCGACATGTCGGTTCGCTGGGCGCTCGAAGAGGTCGGCCGACCCTACGACGTGCGCCTCGTCACCTTCCCGGAAATGAAGGAGCCCGCTCATCGCGCGATCCAGCCCTTCGGGCAGATCCCCACCTATGAGCAAGACGATCTCGTCCTGTTCGAGTCCGGCGCCATCGTGCTGCATGTCGCCGAGCGTCATCCGGGGCTGCTGCCGGACGACGCGAACGGCCGCGCGCGGGCGATCGCCTGGATGTTCGCCGCGCTCGTCACGATGCAGCCGCCGATCGTCGAGCACGGCATGGCCACGCTGTTCGAACGCGAAAAGCCCTGGTTCGAGGAACGCCTGTCCGGTCTCGAACAGCAGGTCCGCGTTCGGCTGAGCGATCTTTCCAACCGGCTTGGCGACGCCGAATGGCTCGACGGCGCGTTCAGCGCCGGCGACATCGCGATGGTGACGGTGCTGCGCAGATTGGGCTCGTCAGGCCTGGTCCAGGACTATCCGAACCTGGCGGCCTACGTCGCCCGCGGCGAGGCGCGGCCCGCCTTCAAACGCGCCTTCGACGCCCAATTGGCGGTGTTCGCCGCCGCGTCGGGCGGCTGACGTAACGGCCTCTTGCCGCCTGACCAAACCCGCGTCACTCTCTGGCTTAACAACGATAACAAACCAGGGAGGCGACGTCGGGCCATGGCCAGCACGCGCTACGACTACGTCATCATCGGCGCCGGCTCGGCCGGCTGCGTCCTGGCGGCCCGGCTGACCGAGGACTCGAACGTCAAGGTCCTGCTGCTGGAGGCGGGCGGCAAGAACACCTCGATCCTGGTCAAGATGCCGGCCGGGGTCGGCGAGCTGATCAAGGCCAAGGGCGACCAGAACTGGGGCTTCTGGACCGAGGCCGAGCCGCATCTGAACGACCGCAAGCTGTGGTGGCCGCGCGGCAAGGGCCTGGGCGGCAGCTCGGCCATCAACGGCATGATCTACATCCGCGGCCATGCGCGCGACTATGACCAGTGGCGGCAGATGGGCTTGTCGGGCTGGTCCTACGCCGAGGTCCTGCCCTACTTCAAGCGCTCGGAGACCCACCACGGCGGCGGCGACGCCTATCATGGCGGGTCGGGGCCGCTGCACGTCTCGCACGGCGAGTCCAAGAGCCCGTTCTATCCGACCCTGATCGAAGCGGGCCGCCAGGCGGGCCACGCGACGACCAAGGACTTCAACGGCTACCAGCAGGAGGGCTTCGGGCCCTACGACCTGACCATCCGCGACGGCAAGCGCTGGAGCGCGGCGGCGGCCTATCTGACGGCGGCCCTGACCCGGCCGAACCTGACCTGCGTGACCGAGGCCCGCACCACCCGCATCCTGATCGAGAACGGCAAGGCGATCGGCGTCGAATACGTGGTCGGGACCAATCCGGACCGCCTCGTCGCCCATGCCGACGCCGAGGTGCTGCTCAGCGCCGGCGCCGTGCAGTCGCCGCACATCCTGCAGCTGTCGGGGATCGGCGATCCGGATGATCTGCGGGCCCAGGGCATCGCGGTGACCCACGCGGCCAAGGGCGTCGGCGCCAATCTGCAGGACCACCTGGACGTCTGCCTGTCATGGACGACCAAGAACATGGTCACCGCCTATTCGGCCAACAAGGGCCTGAAGAAGCTGAGCACGGGCCTGTCCTACATGCTGATGGGCAAGGGCCTGGGCCGTCAGCAGTTCCTTGAGAGCGGGGCGTTCCTCAAGTCGCGTCCCGACCTCGACCGCCCCGATCTGCAGATCCACGGCGTGCTGGCGATCATGCAGGACCACGGCAAGACCCAGGTCGAGAAGGACGGCTTCACCCTGCACGTCTGCCAGCTCCGTCCGGAGAGCCGGGGCAAGGTGGGCCTGCGCTCGGCCGATCCGTTCGACGATCCAACCATCCTGGCCAACTACCTGGCCACCGACGAAGACCGCCGCGCCGTCCGCGAGGGCGTGAAGATCGCCCGCGAGGTGGTGGCCCAGTCCGCCTTCGATCCCTATCGCGAGGCCGAATACGCGCCGGGCGCCGACATCAAGAGCGACGCCGACATCGACGCCTGGATCCGGACCAAGGCCGAGACCATCTACCACCCGGTCGGCACCTGCCGGATGGGCGCGGCGGGCGATCCGCTGGCGGTGGTCGACGACCAGCTTCGGGTGCAGGGGATCGCCGGCCTGCGCGTGATCGACGCCTCGGTCATGCCCACCCTGATCGGCGGCAACACCAACGCCCCGACCATCATGATCGCCGAACGCGCCTCGGACCTGATCCGCGGCAAGGCGACCTTGCCGGCGCTGGACGTGCCGGTGTTCGAGGACGGGCGGTCGGCGGCGGCATAGCCTAAAAGACAATGGGAAGGGGTCGCCCTGCGGCGCCCCCTTCCCATCAACGGCGCGCCCCCAACGCGCCGCCCTTTCCGTCCCCCCCGGCACGGAAAAGCTCGTGAATTTCTCTAGGCGATAAGCCGCCCGTGCAGCGTCGCCAGCCGCAGCCGCGGCGATTCCTCGTTGGCCGGACCCAGGCACTGGATCTTGCGGACGCCCAGCTCCGAGGCCGGCCGGCCCATCAGGCGCTGGATCATGGCGATGGGCTGGTAAAGGCCCAGGAAGCGGTCGGTCTGGCCGTCGGCGCCGACCATCGGAGCCAGCAGCACCTCCATGCCCACCGACGGCGCGCCGATCGAGCGGATGTCGGCGGTGATCACGACGGGCTCGCCCCGGCGGCGCGCGACCTCCAGGGCCGACTTGACCTCCAGGCGATGCGACAGCGCCCAGAAGCCCAGGGCGTCCTCGCCGCGCAGGTCGCGGGCGTGCAGATCGGTGACGAAGCCGCCGGCCAGCCGCACCGGATAACGGCCCTTGGGGTCGCGTCCAAGGATGAACACCTGCGGCAACAGATCGAGGAAATCACCCGGATTGACGCTGGCTCGCGCGGGCACGCCGTCGTCGACGGCCTTGCCACGCCAATAGTCTATCAACCGTTCCGTGCTTGGATGGAACATCGTCGTTCCCCTCGCGGGCTCACTCACGGTCCCTTTTCGACCGCACCGAGCTTGCAAGGAGAACCGGGCCACCCCCTGGACCGTGCCGTCCTGGGACAGTTTCCCGGCGGAGCGGCGGCCATGGCGTGAAACTTGCTTGGCTTCGGCCAGGCGACGCGCCGGCGTGTCGTGAAGGGAAAGAGGCCTATGAAGGCGCCGAAAATGACCTTGCCCAAGCTGTGGATCAGCCTGGCGGCCGGCCTCGTTGGAGGACTGGGCGCGCTGATGCTGGGCGGGGCCGCCTACGCCCAATGCTGCGCGCCGCCGCCGCCCTGCTGCGCGCCGCCGCCGGCCCCGCCGCGTCCGCCCACCCCGCCCAGCTGCAACACCTGCGGCGGCGGCCACAACGTCTATGTGCCCGGCATCAACATCCATGTCGGCGGCTCGGTCGTCGTCAACGCCAGCGCCTCGGCCACCAGCACCGCCGTGGCCGGCGCCGGGGCGGGCGCGGGCGCCGGCGCCGGCGCTTCGGCCGGCTCGACCGTCTATTACGGCGGCGGCACGCACGGCGGCTACTATTCCGGCCCGGTCTCGACCGGCTACATCCAGGGCCTGAACGTCGAGGGCGGCGAGGCGCGCCGCCGCGCGTCCTACGAAGCCACCCGCACCAAGTTCAAGCGCGTGGTCATCCGCGCCGTCTGTCTCGACGACCGCGACGTGCCCCACCCCGCCTCGCAGGTCACCCCCGACCGCGAGATCGGCAGCGGCTACGACGGCGAGCTCTATCGCTGCATCGCCGGGTCGCGCATGCAGTACGTGATCGGCGGCTACGAAGGCTCCAGCGAAAGCAATTTCGCCGGCGAGACCTATATCTGCGGCAAGAACGACGCGCTCTACTACGCCCCCGGCGCCCAAGGGGGCACCGTGGCCTGCCGGCCGCAGAAACCGGCCCGCGACTGCAACGAGCGCTCGCTGCTGCGCCGCTACGGGGCCGGCGTGAAGATCCTGACCATGCTGACCACCGAGAAATACACCGACTATCGCGAGGAGACGGTGCGCGAGCAGTCGAGCTCCAGCCTGAGCCTCAGCCTCGACGGCGGCGTGGGCGGGGTGGTGTACTAGTCCTCCACGCCCTGGAGACGATCAAGGGCCGCTCCTCCGGGAGCGGCCCTTTTTGCTGGGCGGGACGGCCGTCAGACGGCGAAGTGGAACAGTCCGCACCAGATCACCAAGCCCATCAGCCCCGCGCCGAGGGCGGTCGCCGCCAGGAAGGCGCGCGGGGTCAGCAGGCGTTCGCCCAGCGCGAGCTGGGCGACGACCAGCGAAATCGGAACATACAGCAGGGCCGCCGTGACCAGGCCCGGCGAATACCGGTCCAAGGCCTGGGTCAGAACGACGTGGAACAGCGCGTCCCAGAACAGGTTGCCGCTGGACCACACGATCAGCAGGAAGGTCGCCAGCCGGGACTTGGAGACGGCGGTCCAGACCACCAGCGCCAGCAGGATCGCCATGAAGGCGGCGTTGTTCAGCGCGAAGGCCAGATCGTTCATCTCGCCGCCGACGACGTGCGTGACCCAGGCCGCGAAACCGCCTCGGTGCTCCTCGACGATATGCAGCGCATAGGCCGCCGGCATCAGCCAGATCAGACGGTGAAAGCGCGGCGATCGCGCTGAAGCCACGGTGTCCGTCATGCCTTCCTCCCCTCGGAACGACGGTTCGCCTCTAGACGAGGCGTCTCCGGAAGGCAAATCGGCGCGCAGAGAGGATCAGATCACGTAGTCATAGACCACGTCGGCCAGCGTATGGTCCATCGTCCGGGCCGGCTCGTCGCAGGTGGGACAATTGACGATCCGGGCGGGCACGCCGGCGGCCGTGCAGTGCGGCGGCACGGGCTTGAGCACCACCGAGCCCGAGGCGATCTTGGCGTAGTCGCCGATCGTGATGTTGCCCAGCACCTTCGAGCCCGCGCCCAGCAGGACGCCGCGGCCGATCTTGGGGTGGCGGTCGCCGCGCTCGGCGCCGGTGCCGCCCAGGGTCACGCCGTGCAGCATCGAGACGTCGTCGCCGACCACCGCGGTCTCGCCGATGACGATGCCGGTGCCGTGGTCGATGAACACGCCCTGGCCGATGCGGGCGGCCGGATTGATGTCGACCTGGAAGACCTCGCTGGCCCGGCTCTGCAGGTAGAAGGCCAGGGTCTCGCGGCCCTGGGCCCACAGCCAGTGCGACACGCGATGGGTCTGCAGGGCCAGGAAGCCCTTGAAGAACAGGAACGGCTGGACATAGCCCTTGGTGGCCGGGTCGCGCTCGAACACCGCCATCAGGTCGGCCTCGGCGGCGGCGACCAGCGACGGATCGCTTTCAAAGGCGTCGGCGGCGAATTCGCGGGCGGTCATGGCCCGCATCTCCTGGTCGCCCAGCTTGCGCGCCAGCTGGAAGGTCAGGGCGTCGGCCAGGTTGTCGTGGCTGAGGATCACGGCGTTGAGCAGCGAAGCCAGGGCCGGCTCGGCCTTGGCGGCATGTTCGGCCTGATTGCGCAGCGCGGCCCAGACGGGCGGCGTGGCTTCCTGCGTCACGACCTCTAGATGCTTGGCCACCGGGATCTCCCTCGCCTACGTCTCTTATAGAGCATCCTTTTTGGAAATGCTCCAGACGCTCTTCGATTTCAACGGCCAAGCCGCGAAACCGTTCGCCATTTAGGAACGCGCCTAAGCCAGCACAAGTCGCGCCAGGTCGGCCGGCAGCTCGCCCTTCACCGCCATATGGTGCACCCGAAGCAGTAAAGCCACTGTCAAAGAGTCCGGCATGTGGCCGGACACCGCCGCGTCGAGGGCTTCCCCGAACGGGACGCGGACCGCCGCCAGGTCCTCGGTCTCGTCCGGCGCCTTGGCCGTCGACGTCAGGTCCAGGGCCAGATAGCCGTGGCAGAACTCGTCGGTGATCGAGTTGGACAGCTCCATGGTCAGGATCAGGCGCCAGTCGGCGGCCTCCAGACCGGCCTCTTCGGCCAATTCGCGCTTGGCGCCGTCCAGCGGATCCTCGTCCAGCGGCGCGCCGCCTTCGGGGATCTCCCAACTGTAGTTGTCGCACGGAAAGCGGTTCTGGCCCACCAGGGTGACCGTGCCGTCGGCATGCAGCGGCACGATCCCGATCGCCCGGTTCTTGAACCCGACCTTGCCATAGAGCGCCGGCCGGCCGGTGGGGGCGACGGCCTGATATTCGGTCAGGGTGATCCAGGGATTGTCGTAGACGAGCGTTTCGCTGGTCACGCGCCACGGCGTCCCGTGCGGCTTCAACCAGGTCGGTTTATCGGTCATGCGAGCGGCTCGCGGCTTGTGGCGGCCGAGGCTCGGCCATAGGTGTGCTGGCTCTAGAGCATTTTCGAGCGAAGTGGATTCCGGTTCGCGTGAAGAAAATGCGCCAAACAAAAAATCTGGAGACCGGAACGGTCTCCGGGCCTGGTTCCTGGAGGTCGTCTTGACCGGTTTCGTTCCCCCTGCCCCCGAATTTGGCGAAGTGCTGCCGATCGAGCCGTCGCAGGCGGTGCTGGACTTCCTGGCCAAGCGGCGCTCGGCGTCGGCCATGAGCCTGACCGGGCCGGGTCCCGACGACGCCCAGTTGGCCGATCTGCTGCGCCTGGCCGCCCGGGTGCCCGACCACGGCAAGCTGTCGCCCTGGCGGTTCGTGATCCTGCGGGGCGCGGCCAAGGACGTCTTCGCCGAGAAGATCACCGCCCTGGCCGACAGCCAGGCCAATCCGGTCAAGGCTAACGCGGCGCTGCGCAAGCTGACCCGGCCGCCGGTCGCCGTGGCGGTGATCTCGCGCTACATCCCCGGCGAGATCCCCGAATGGGAGCAACGCCAGAGCGCCTCCGCCGTCTGTCAGCAGATGCTGCTGGCCGCCGCCGCCATGGGCTGGGGCGCCAACTGGATCACCGACTGGTATTCCTATGACCCGCGCGCCAAGGCCGTTCTCGGCGTCGCGGACGGCGAGCTGGTGGCGGGCTTCCTCTATCTGGGAACCTCGACCGAGGCCCCGCAGGAGCGTGCGCGGCCCGACGTGGCGGCGATCACCACCGAATGGTCAGCTGACTGAGCATCCCATCGCCCGCTGTTGCGTTTCCGCATCGGTCCGGCGTCTTTGTCCGGGCGATTTCCGCCCCGAAATGGCAGATGACGCGGTAGAATCGCCACCAGCCTAGTCTTTAGTCCCAAGGCGTGGGACTTGTTGAGTGCAAGCTTCGTCATGCATCAGCCATGACATCGAATGTAACAGTCCTGCATCAAATCGGCCTTAAGCATCGTAACTTGTCATCTGGCCTTGTGTTGCCTAAGGCCAAGCTCGACCATGTCTGCGTATCTACACGCCGACCAAAACTTTTCGGCCGACGGGGTTTATGACGCTCTCTCTGTTAATTCTCGGCATGACCGCCGCCATCGAAGGCGCGCCCGAAGCCGCGCCCGCGCAGCAGCAACCGGCGGCTCAGGTCCAGCAGACGCCGCAGCAGCCCGCGGGGGCCGAAGTCGACCCGTACGCCGCCGAGGTCGACGCGGTCGAGGTCGTGGCCGGCAAGCCGCGCGGCTCGGTCGAGGGCGACGTCAAGCCCGACCTGACGCTCAACGCCGCCCAGATCCGCGCCTACAGCGCCGGCAGCATCTCGGAGCTGATGGCCTTCCTCGAGCCGCAGCTGCGCACCAGCTCGAGCCGGGGCGACGGCCAGCCGGTGGTCCTGATCAACGGTCGCCGCACCTCGGGCTTTCAGGAAGTCCGCGACATCCCGCCCGAAGCCATCGAGCGCATGGAGATCCTGCCCGAGGCGGTGTCCCTGACCTACGGCTACCGCGCCGACCAGCGGGTGGTGAACTTCGTTCTGCGCCGCCGCTTCCGCGCCCTGACCAACGAAGCCGGCCTGAAAGGCGCGACAGCGGGCGGGCGCACCAGCGCCGACCTGCAGAGCACGCTCTTCCGCGTTCAGGGCGACCAGCGCTGGCTGTTCAACGGCAAGCTCTCGCACGACACGCCGCTGTTCGAGACCGAGCGCGACATCGTGCGGACGCCGTCGGGCCAGCCCTACGACCTGACCGGCAACGTCACCGGACTCAGGGCCCCGGCCAACGACCCCAACAGCACCCTCACCGGTTTCCTGCCGATCGACCCGGCCCTGACCGCCCTGGTCGGGGCGCCGGTCACCATCACGCCCGTGCCCGCCTCGGCGGCGCTCGGCGCGCCGACCCTGGCCGATTTCGCCGCCGACGCCGGATTGCCGGCCGTCGACGACCTAACGTCCTGGCGCAGCCTGGCGCCGGAGAACACCACCGCCAGCCTGACCGGCGCGGTCACCCGCCCGCTCGGCAAATCGTCGATGGCCACGATCACCGGCGGCTTCGACGACACCAGCACGCTCAGCTATCTGGGCCTGCCCGGCATCCGCGTGGTCGTGCCCGACGGCAATCCGTTCTCGCCGTTCACCCAGGACGTCCAGCTCTTCCGCTACGCCGACGACTACGTCTCGATGACCCGCAAGGTCGACACCCAGAAGGCCACCGCGACGGCGGCGGCCAACGGCCGGATCAAGGACTGGCGCTGGACCGCCACCGGCGGCTACGTCTATTCGACCAGCGAAACCACCACCGGGCGCGGCCTGGACGCGTCGGCCTTCGCGGCCGGGGTCGCGGCCGGCGACCCGACGCTCAATCCGTTCGGCAACATCCCGTCGCAGCTGCTGGCCCGGACCTCGCCCGACACCGCCCACTCGACCTCGAACAACGCCAACGGCGAGGTGGTCCTGGTCGGGACGCTTCTGCGGGCTCCGGCCGGCAAGGTGTCGACCACCTTCAAGGCCGGCGCCAACACCCAGAACCAGGACTCGCGGAGCACCCGCGCGGGTTTGGTGGTCGATCGCGACATTTCGCGCACCAGCGGCGACCTCCAGGCCAGCATCAGCGTGCCGATCGCCAACCGCGCCCAGGGCGTGCTGCCGTTCCTGGGCGACCTGTCGGTCAACTTCAACGGCCAGTACGAGGAGGTCTCGGACTTCGGCGGCCTGACCACCCTGGGCGCCGGCGCCAACTGGACGCCGATCGATCCGGTCAGTTTCATCCTCAGCTACAGCGACGACCAGGGCGCCCCCAGCGCCTCGCAACTGAACGATCCGATCCTCTCGACGCCGAACGTCTCGATCTTCGACTTCAAGAACAATCGGACCGTGCTGGCCACGCGCATCGAAGGCGGCAACCCGAACCTGCTGTCCGACAGCCGGCAGGTGGTGAGGCTGGGCGTCAACATCAGGCCCTTGCCCAGGGACGCCAAGACCAACCTGCAGATCAACGCCAACTACACGGCCACGCGGGTCGACGATTCGACCAACAACTTCCCGGCCATCACCGCCGACATCGAGCAGGCCTTCCCCGACCGGATCCGCCGCGACGCCGACGGCAATCTGATCTCCGTCGACTCCCGGCCGGTGAACTACGCCAAGACCGAGCAGCAGCAGGTTCGCTGGGGCTTCAACCTGTCGCGGCCGTTCGGCCAGCCGCGCCCAGGGGGCTTCCAGTTCCCAGGCCGCGGTGGGGGCGGCCCGCCTCCCGGCCCGCCCCCCGGCGGCGGTCCTGGCGCGAGCGGCGGTGGAGGCGGCGGGGGCGGCGGCTTCCGTGGCGGCGCCGGTTTCCGTGGCCCGCGGCCCGGCCAGGGCCAATTCCAGGTCTCGCTCTATCACACCTGGAAACTGCGGGACGAGATCACCATCCGCGACGGCCTGCCGATCATCGATCGCCTGAACGGCGGCTCGGGCGCGAGCCCCGAGCATGAGGTCCAGCTCCAGGCCGGCGTCTCCAAAAGCGGCATGGGCGCTTTCCTGAACGGCAGCTGGCGCAGCGGTTATCGTCTCAACGGCGCGAGCGCGGACAAGGATCTGTTCTTCGGCGACCTGTCGACCGTCAGCCTGAACCTGTTCGCGGACCTGTCGGCGCGACCCGACCTGCTGCGGGCCCATCCGTGGCTGCGCGGCGCGCGGGTGCAGCTCCAGGCCCAGAACCTGTTCGACACCCGCCAGGACGTCCACGACCGCCTGGGCCTCACGCCCCAAGCCTATCAGCCCGACTATCGCGACCCGATCGGCCGGACGGTGCGGATCAGCTTCCGCAAGTTGATCGGCCCGGCGCGCCCCGTGCAACCGCCGGGCCGGCGACCGCCCGCGGTCCCGACCCCGCCGCCGGCGCCGCCTCCACGCTAGGCGCAAGGAAAAAGGGGCGCGTCCGCCTGGACGCGCCCCTCTTCATTTCGGCGTTCGCGAGCCGATCAGCCGCGGCCGCGATAGGGCGCCACGCCCTGGTCGGGAACCCACAACCCCTCCGGCGCGGGGCCGGTCTGCCAGAACACGTCGATGGGAATGCCGCCGCGCGGATACCAGTAGCCGCCGATCCGCAGCCAGCGCGGCTGGGCGATCTCGACGATCTTGCGGCCGATCTTGACCGTGCAGTCCTCGTGGAACGAGCCGTGGTTGCGGAAGCTGGTCAGATAGAGCTTCAGCGACTTGCTCTCGATCAGCCAGTCGCCCGGCGCATAGTCGATCACCAGATGCGCGAAATCCGGCTGGCCGGTCACCGGGCACAGCGAGGTGAATTCCGGGGCCACGAAGCGGGCCAGATAGGTCACGTCGCTCTGCGGGTTGGGCACGCGCTCGAGAACGGCCTGGTCGGGGCTGGCGGCGGGCTCAACCACCTGGCCCAGCTGGGTCACATGAAGTTCGGTCATGGGCGGTCATCTAGGCCCCGCGCCCCGACGAGACAAGCGCGCGCGACGTCGCTATCGTCGCATCAAACAGATGTTGGGACAGGAAGACGCCATGAGCGGACGCGATTTCGACGGCTTCACGGTGGTGGTCACCGGCGCCTCCACCGGCCTGGGCCGGGCCATGGCGGTGGAGACCGCGCGGCGCGGCGCGGCCCTGGTGGTCGTCAACTTCGCCAGCAGCGCGCGGGAGGCCGAGGAGACCGCGCGGCTGATCGAGGCCGAAGGCTCCAAGGCCGTCCTGGTCCAAGGCGACGTGGCCCAGGACGCCGACTGTCGCCGCATCGCCCAGGCGGCGGCCGGCACGGGCCGAATCGACGCGCTGTTCAACAATGCGGGGGTGACCAAGTTCGCCCCCAACCACGCCGACCTCGACGCGGTCGACGCCGAGGACTTCCTGCGGCTCTACGCGGTCAATGTGGTGGGCGCCTTTCAGATGGTGCGCGCCGCCCGCAGCCTGCTGGAGGCCGCGCCCCAGCCGGGCGCCGTGGTCAACACCGCCTCGATCGCCGGCGTGGTCGGCAACGGCTCGTCGGTGCCCTACGCGGCCTCCAAGGGCGCCCTGACGACCATGACCCTGTCGCTGGCCCGGGCCCTGGCGCCGCGGATCCGCGTGAACGCCGTCTGCCCGGGATTCATCGACACCCCGTGGTTCGGCAAGGCCATGGACGCCGAACGCGTCGATCGTCTGCGCGCCGGCGCGGCCGCCGCCACGCCTCTGAAGGTCGCCTCGACCGCCGAGGACATCGCCGGGTCCGCGGTGTTCCTGGCCTCCCCCGACTCGCGGCACATCACCGGCGAAACGCTGTTGGTGGACGCCGGACTGCACTTGGGCGGAGCGAGTCTAGCGATGCGCTAAAGCCGCAGGTAAAGCTCAAACAAACGATCCTTTGACACTGTGGCGCCCAACGCCACTTCTGAAGCAAAATCGTCACACTTCGCCCATTCTTTGTGCCAAGGGCGCCGTTTGTGCTGGCGATTTGACCACTGTGATTGCAACTAGGGCGCAGCCGACAACTATTCCTGTTGTGCCCAAACACGCTTGCAGGCGTCGCTGGACGTCGAAGGCTCCACACCCTTCGGTCGGCAAAACGAAATCAAGGGGATAGAACACATGAAGTTTCTGAAACTGGCGCTGGTCGCCGCCGCTGCTTCGGTCGCCATGAGCGGCGCCGCGATGGCTGAAGAGCTGAAGCTCTCGTACAATGTTGGCGTGGCCAGCGACTACATCTTCCGCGGCATCAGCAACACCAACAACAAGGGCCAGATCTTCGGCGGCATCGACGCCACCTACGGCATCGGCTATGCGGGCGTCTGGACCTCGAACGTCGACTTCGGCACCCCGAACCCCGACCAAGAAATCGACGTCTACGCCGGCGTGAAGCCGGTCGTGGGCGACGTGAACCTGGACCTCGGCGTGGTCTACTACGGCTACACCAAGGACAAGAACGGCATCCCGGGCTCGTACAGCTACTTCGAAGTCAAGGCCGCCGCCTCCAAGGCGTTCGGTCCCGCTACGTTCGGCGTCGCCGGCTACTATTCGCCGGAGTTCCCGTCGGACGGCGGTGAAGCCATCTACGTCGAAGCCAACGGCTCGGCCCCGATCGGCGAAAAGCTGACCCTGAGCGGCGCCGTGGGCTTCCAGACCGTCGACGCCGACGGCTACTTCTCGGGCGTGGAAAACGACTACGTCACCTGGAACCTGGGCGTCTCGGCCGCGATCACCGACCACCTGACCGCCGACCTGCGCTACTCGGACACCGACAGCCACGACTTCGGCAAGAGCCTCTACGGCTCGGCCGTGACCGTGTCCCTGAAGGCCGCGTTCTAAGCTTAAAGCTTCCAAAGACCGGAAAAGGCCGTCCCGACCTCGTCGGGGCGGCCTTTTCTTTTGCGCGCCGCTCAGCGCGCCTTCACGGGCGGCCGCATGAACAGCGCCGCCAGGAACACCACCGCCGTCAGGGCCGCGAACAGCAGGAAGGCCGGGGTGAACGAGCCGACGCGGTCGCGGATGGCGCCGCCGATGAACGGCCCCGCGGCCGACACCGCCCCGACCAGACAGGTCAGGGAGAACAGCTCGACATTGTTGCGCCGGCCAAAATAGTTCAGCAGCAGCAGGCTGACGGCCAGAACGGTCAGGCCGAAGCCGACCCCGACGCCGACCGCGTACAGCGTCAGCAGCCATGGCGTCGTGGCGCGCGACAGGGCCAGCAGCCCGACCACCAGCAGACCCTGGGCGAACACCAGCAGCCAGCGCGGGTCGATCCGGTCGCCGATCGCCCCGCCCCCCAGCCGCGCGATCACCTGCATCCCGCCCTCCAGGCTGAGCATGCCCGCCGCCACCGCGCCGGCGACGCCCAGCTGGGTCAGGTGGGCCTGGGTCAGGCTGGCGGCGCTGATGCCCGCCAGCAGGTGGCTGAAATAGGCGGCCAGCAGCACGTAGAACTGCGGCGTGCGCACCGCGTCTCGGACGCTCCACTCGTGATCGGTGTGATAGACGCCGGAAGGCGTCTTGCCCGCCTTGGCCTCGGCGTCCAGCTCCCGGTCCAGGGCGGCGCCGGCCTGCTCCAGCCAGCGCGGCCCGCCGACGGCCACGGCGCAGGCCAGACCGACCAGGCCGACGACCGCCGCCTGCAGCGCCCAGTAGAGCCGCCAGTCGTTGTGGGTGGCGCCAAGAACGCTGACCACCATCCACGGCCCCGCCACCCCGCCCAGGGCCCCAAAGGTGAAATAGATTCCGAACGGCAGGGCCCGTTCCTTGAAGATCGCCGACAGCACGTGGGTGCCGGGAATCAGGGCCGCCATCTGGAAGCCGATCCCGCAGAGGGCCGTGCCCAGGAAATAGATCGGCAGGGCGTGAACCCGCGACAGGCAGGCCAGCCCCCCCGCCATCACCGCCACGCCCACCAGGATCGCGCCGCGCACCCCGATCCTGCGGATCAGCAGCGCCGGAAGCCAGGACGACAGGCCGGTGAACACCCCCAGGATCGTGAAGCCCAGGAACGCGTGCTCCCAGCTCCAGCCCAGCTCCGGAACCATGGCCGGGATCACCACGCCCAGCGACGAATAGGTCGCCGCCGTGATCAGGAACAGCAGCAGGCTGAAGACGGCGACAAGGAGCCACGGGCGCCAGTGGGTCGCGGCGCGGGAGATCGACAGCTCGGTCATCAGAACGTCCGCTTCAGGGTCACGCGCCATTCTCGCCCCTTGCCGGGCAAGGCCGCGAGATTGGCATAGGTGTCGGCGTCCGGGGTGAAATAGAGCGTGTCGAACAGATTATCGACGTTGAGCTCGGCGGTGTACGGCCCGCGGGCGATGTAGGCCGAAGCGTTGACCACGGCGTAGGCGGGATAGGTCACCGCGTGCTGCACCGTGCCCGAGGTCTTGGTCACGTGCGTGACGCCCAGGGTCGCCCCGGCCGAGCCCCAGTCGTGCGGATCGCTGGTGTAGGCGCCGTACAGGCTGACCACCGACTTGGGGATCAGGGTGTAGTCGTAGTCGCCCGCCCGGCCCGGCAGGCTGCTGAAGGTCCAGACCACATAGCTGCCGCCATAGCCCTGAGCCCCGGACACCCCAGCCGTATAGGCCGGGATGTACTGGAACGACTGGTCCGGGCCCTTCACCGTGGTGTGCTGGCTGTTGCCGGTGGCCGTGAAGCTCAGATGCTCCGAAGCCAGCCAGCGGATCTCCAGCTCCACGCCCTTGGCCCGCGTGCCCTGCACCACCGGCGTCAGGCCCGACAGCTGGGTGCGGTTCTGGCGATAGCCGGCCAGGGAGCCGACCAGGGTCCCGCGCAGCAGCTGGAACTTCACCCCCGCCTCGGCCAGGTCGCTGTTCGACAGCCACGAGCCGTCGGCGACCAGGCCCGGGGCGATGTCGCCCGCCTGACTGACCTCGAGGGCCGAGGCCTTGGCGTAGCTGACATAGGGCATCAGACCGAGCGGGGTCTGGTAGGTCAGGCTGGCGCTGTAGGTCGCCTTCCCCCGATCGTCGGTCTGGCGGCCCGCAACGGTGAACGGCAGAAAGCCGGTGTCCTCGGCCGCCACATCGTACCAGTCGTAGCGGCCGCCCAGGGTCAGGGTCAGGCGCTGGCCGAACTTGACGTCGCTGGTGAAGAACAGGCCCGTCTGGCGCCAGGTGCTCTTGTTGTCGTTCTCCCAGTCCAGCCCTTGGGCCCCGGCCGGCTCGGTGCTGAACGGACTGTCGATGATGTCGGTGGCCGTCGCGCCATGGCTGATGTCGCGGCGGTCGATGGCGATCATACCGCTGTTGAAGCTCTCGCGCCGGCGGCCGTCGAACGCGCGATAGCTGGCCCCGGCGATGGTCTTGGTCGCCACCCCGCCGAAGTCGCGGGCGAAGGCGTAGCTGGCCCGCGCCTCCCAGACCGAACTGTCGAACCAGGCCGGGTAGCCGTACGAGACGAAGCGCTTGTTTTCCTGGTCGTCATAGAACAGCTGCAGCTTCAGCAGGCTGTCGTCGTCGAACCGCTTGGCCAGGTCGAAATAGAAGGTGTTGGTCCAGGTCTTGGAGAAGTCGGCGCCGCTGACATGGACCGTGCGCGGGTCGAGCTTGGTCGTGCCCACCCCGGTGTCCAGCGTGTGGTTGGCGTCGGTGGCGGGGAAGCCGTAGTACGGAATGTAGAGCGCGCTGCCGTACGGGTAGAAGCCCACCTCGCCCGGGGTCAGCCGGCCGTTGCCGTCGGCGTCGACCAGGGTGGTGTCGCGGCCGGTGGTGTAGGTCCGGTGATCGATCAGGTCCTGGGTCAGGCGGTTCCAGCCCGCCGTCTGAATGTCGCCGGTCGAGTGATAGACCATGCCGCCGAAAGCGGTGCTCCAGCCATTGTTTAGGTCGAAGTCCGCCGAGACCTCGGCCAGCTGCCGCTTGGGATGCAGGCCCCGATAGAAGCTCTTTGAGTCGTCCAGCTCGCCATACGCGTAGACCCCGCCGTCGGCCGATCCCAGCTTGACCGGCAGGGCGACCTGGCCGGTGACGTTCTTCTTGTCATAGGCCCCGAAGGTGGCGGTGATCTCGCCCTTGGGGTCGGTCAGGAACCGCCCCTCGTCGCGCGCCGACTTGGGAATGAAGTTCAGCATGCCGCCGACCTTGCCGGCCCCGTAGATCGGCGTCGGCGGTCCGCGCACGATCTCGATCCGGGCAGCGCCGCCGATCGGGGTCGAGTAGGTGCCGCGGTTCTCGACCCGCTTGAAGCCCCGGAAATAGTTCTCGGCCAGGGTGCCGCGGATGTTGAGCGCGCCGGGCACGCCGTAGAAGCTGGCGGTGTAGGTCCCCGGCGACACCGCCGTCAGGCCGTCGATGGTCTCGATGCCGAACCGTTGCAGCGTGGTGTCGCTGACGAAGCTGGCCGAGCGCGGCGTCTCCAGCAGCGACTTTTCCAGGCCGAACACCGTGGTGCTCGGCTGCTTTTCAAGCAGGCCGGCCTTATCGCGCCCCAGGACGATCACTTCGTCGACGGCGTCGGCCTGGGGCGTATCCTCGGCCAGGGCCTGCCCCGGCGTCAGGACGCCGAAGGTCATGGCGGAGGCCAGCAGGAAGGCGCGGATCGACATCGCGGGAGCTCCAAGGCCCGCCGAGGAAGCGGCGGTGGAGCTAGCAAATGGGATGTTACGCAACGTTCGTCAAAACGTTATGTGACATTTCAGAAGGAATTATATTGAGGCGCCAATTAGGAAAGCAATCAGTGCGGCGGGACGCCCCCTCCGTCACGTCGCTGCTAGCGACGCGCCACCTCCCCCGTTGCACGGGTGAGGAGAAGAACAGCGCCGCATCCTCCTCACCCGCATCGCGGGGGAGGTGGCGCGATGCGAATACGCATCGTGACGGAGGGGGCGTCAGCCGCGCACTCAGCCCTGAACCATCGGCCGGGTCGCTTCCGGCATGATGTTGAGCACGCGCATCATGGCCAGCCTGGCGCCCTCGACGTCGCCCGTGGCGATCACGTCGGCCACCGCGCGGTGCTGCTCGACGTCGGCGATCAGTTCGGCCTCGGTGGCCGCGCCGAACGAGAACACCCAGTAGCGGGCGGCCTTGTGCTGCAGGGGGATGAGGATGCGGGCCAGGGCCAGGTTGCCGCCCGCTCGGGCGACGGCGGCGTGGAAGCGCTGATCCATGGCCACCAGGGCGGGCAGGTTGCGTTCGCGGGCCGCCTGTTCGCCGCCGTCGAAGGCCGCGCGGATGGCCTCGGCCTCGGCCTTGCTGGCGTGCCGGGCGGCCAGGCCCGCGCAGTGCGGCTCGATCAGGGCGCGGGCCTCGTAGCCCTGACGCAGTTCGACCAGGTCGAGCGGGGCGACGGTGGTGCCCGACCGGGCCCGGCGGATGACCAGCCCCTCCAGGGCCAGCCGCCCCAGGGCGTCGCGCACCCCGGCCAGGCCGGCGTCGTAGCGGGCCGCCAGCGACTGCTCGTCCAGGCGCGCGCCCGGCGCCAGGCGGCCCAGGATCAGGTCCAGCAGGATGCGCTCGTAGACCTTGGCCTTCTGCAGGTCGGGCGACCAGTCCTCGAGCCCCGAGGACGAACAGATGTCCAGAACCAGCATCCGGTCGCGGCCCCCAGCGGTTTGGCCGCTGGCCAGGGCGTCGTCAGGGGCCATGAACTGTCGCAAGGCGGGGCTCCGATGGAAAGCGAGCCTGATATGTAAGGTGAAATGTCAGACGGCGCCAGCGAGCGTTCTACTTAAGGGCGTGGATGCTGACGGGGACACACACGCGTTCCCGCGTCTTGCCCAGCAATCACGCACCGTTGGATGCGTGTGTGTCCCCAATCGTTGTCAGCCTAGAACGCCGGCACCACCGCGCCGTGGTACTTCCTCTCCATGAACGCCTTCACCTCGGGCGAGGTCAGGGCCTTGGCCAGCTTCTGGACGCGCGGATCGTCCTTGTTGTCCGGACGAGCGACCAGGTAGTTCACATAGGGGCTGTTCTTGTCCTCGATCAGCAGGGCGTCCTTGGACGGGTCCAGCTTGGCGTCGAGGGCGTAATTGGTGTTGATCACCGCCAGGTCGACCTGATCCAGGGTCCGCGGCAGGGTCGCGCCCTCCAGTTCCTTGAACTTCAGGCCCTTGGGATTGCCGCTGATATCCTTGAGGCTCAGCGATTTCTTGCTGGTGTCCAGCGCGATGACATTGCCCCGGGCGAGCAGGCGCAGGGCCCGGTCCTCGGTGCTGGCGTCGTTGGGGATGGCCACGGTCGCGCCCTGGGGCAGGTCGGCGATGGTCTTGTGGCGATGCGAATAGGCCCCGATCGGCTCGATGTGCACGCCGATCACCGGCACGAGGTTGGTGCCCTTGTCGGTGTTGTACGTTTCCAGGTACGGCAGGGTCTCGAAATAGCTGACGTCCATGCGCTTTTCGGCGACCTGGGTGTTGGGCTGGACGTAGTCGTTGAAGACCTTGACCTCGATCTTCAGCCCCTCGGCGGCCAGCTTCGGCCGGATGAACTCCAAGACCTCGGCGTGCGGGATGGCCGTGGCGGCGACGGTCAGGGTGTCGCCGGCGCTGGCGGCGGGCTTCCTGCCGCAGGCCGTCATTCCCAGGAAAAGGGGGCTCAGCACGGCGAGGCTGACGAGAAGGGCGCGGCGAGCGACCATGAACGGCTCCGTTAAGGCGATTAATCGGGTCGGGTATTGCCCGCTTCCCGTCGGATCGGGAAATCAGTTTTCCTGAACCGGCGCGCAGAGTCTTCAACCATCGTCCTTGGGGATCAATCTTCTCCGAGCCTTGACCTCGCCGCCAAACAGGTCGCCTGGATGAGGATGGCCCGAGAAACCGTCTACATCGTCCAAGCCTACAAGGCCGGCCGCGGCAAGGGCCTGAAGGCCGAGCAGCAGGTCGGCTGCAAGGACGCCGAGGAAGCCCGCCGCAAGGCCGAGCGTCTGGCTCCCATCCGCGAGGGCGTGGTGGCGTTCGCGGCCTCGGCGGACGTCGAGCTGGGGGACTACGACGAGAACCCGGTGATCCTGTTCAAGGCCGGCCGGCTGCCGTTTCCCTTCGACCAGGCTTAAAGACACCCTCTCCCAGAGGGAGAGGGTGGGGCCCGCGCCGAAGGCGTGGGAGGGTGAGGGGTTACACCCTCACCGTTTTCTCAGAGCGCCCTGCCGGCACGCCGTCAAAGGCAGAACCCCCTCACCCTCCCAAGCTTCGCTTGGGTCCCTCCCTCTCCCCATGGGAGAGGGTTATTCGGGATCGTTCGCCGGCTCTTCCGGCCCGGCGATCGTCCAGCTCGACAGGAAGTCGGGGTTCTCGACCGTCTCGCCGCCGCTCAGCGGGTACAGGCCCGGCTTGGCCGCCGTGATGTTCGAGGTCTGGGGCGGCAGGGTCGTGGTGTCGCCATCCTGTGGGCCCAGCAGGTCGAGCAGGATCCCCTCCTCCGCGTGCGCGGTGATCACCACGCCGTAGAACGCCTCGCGCCCCTCCAGCTCGCCGTCGGCGTCCAGGAAGGTCAGGTTGACCAGCATGAGCTTGCCGACCAGGCCCTGGGCGAAGCTTTCGTCCCAGTGTTCGGGCGGCGGGGCGGACAGGATGGGGATGTCGTCGGTCATGGGATCGTTCTAGCGGTGCGAAACCTTCCGCACCACCGCGTCGCCGATCATCTGCAGCGCCTGGACCAGCACCAGCAGCAGCACCACGGTCACCACCATCACGTCGGTCTGGAAGCGCTGATAGCCGAAGCGGATGGCCAGATCCCCCAGACCGCCCGCGCCGACCACGCCGGCCATGGCGGTGTAGGACACCAGGGCGATGGCCGTGACGGTCGCCGCGGCGATCAGGCCCGGCATGGCCTCGGGCAGCAGCGCGCCCAGCACCACCTGTCGGCGCCGGGCGCCCATGGCGAAGCTGGCCTCGATCACGCCCTTGTCCACTTCACGGAGGGCTGTTTCCACCAGGCGGGCGAAGAACGGCGCCGCGCCGACCACCAGCGGCGGGATCGCCCCGGCCACGCCCAGTGAGGTTCCAACCAGGGCCACGGTCAGCGGGATCATTACGATCAGCAGGATCACGAACGGCACCGAGCGCAGGATGTTGATCACCAGCGACAGCACGCCGTTGGCGAGCCGGTTCCGCAGCATCTGTCCCGGTCCCGTCAGGAACAGGATCACGCCCAGCGGCAGGCCCAGCACCACGGTCAGCGCCATCGAGCCGCCCAGCATCGACAGGGTGTCCAGCGTCGCCTGGCCGATCTCGGACCAGTCGATGTTGTCCATGAAGGCGTTCATCGGCCGGCCTCCGTGATCAGATCGACCCGGACGCCGTCGGCCTGGAACCGGGCGATCGCCGCCTCGACGTCGCCGCCCGTCAGCGACAGGGTCAGCTGGCCGTAGGGCGTCTCGCGCAGGCGATGGATGCGGCCGCCCAGGATCGAGTAGTCGACGCCGGTCTCGCGGGCCACCGCGCCCAGGATCGGCTTGTAGGTCGCCTCGCCGCGGAAGGTCAGGCGCACCACGCGGCCGCCGACCACCGCGCCGGCCTCGCCGGGGACCCCGTCGGCCTCCATCACGAACCGCCGGGCCGTGGCGCTGGCCGGGTGCAGGAACACCTCCTCGACCGCGCCGGTTTCGACGACCTTGCCGCCCTCCAGCACCGCCACCCGATCGCAGACGCGGCGCACCACGTCCATCTCGTGCGTGATCAGCACGATGGTCAGGCCCAGTTCGCGGTTGAGGTTGGAGACCAGCTCCAGGATCTGCTCGGTGGTCTCGGGATCCAGCGCGCTGGTCGCCTCGTCGCACAGCAGCACCTTTGGGCCGGTGGCCAGGGCCCGGGCGATGCCGACCCGCTGCTTCTGGCCGCCCGACAGCTGGGCCGGATACTTGCCCGCGAAATCGCTCAGTCCCACCCGCGCCAGCAGCTCGGCGGTGCGCGCCTTGACCTCGGCCTCGGGGCGCCCCGCCAGCTTCAGCGGGAAGGCGACGTTGCCGGCCACGGTCTTGGACGACAGCAGGTTGAAGTGCTGGAAGATCATCCCGACCCGGCGGCGCAGGGACCGAAGCCCCTCGACGCCCAGGGCCGCCACGTCGTCGCCGTCGACCACGACCTTGCCGCCCGAAGGCTTCTCCAGGCCGTTGATCAGCCGGATCAGCGTCGACTTGCCCGCCCCCGACGCGCCGATCACCCCGAACACCTCGCCGGGCGCGACCGACAGGCTGACTCCCGTCAGCGCGGCGCGGTCGCCGGCGCCGGCATAGGTCTTGGAGACGTCTTGGAAGGTGATCACGGGCGGGCTCGGGCGTTATGGAGCGCGAGCATTTAGGCGCTGGCGCTCCATTTGGCGAGAGGCGAGACCCCTCAGGGCTGCTTCACCACCGCCCCGCCCTTCATCACGAACACCGGCTTTTCCAGCGTCGTGACGTCGCTCAGGGGGTCGCCGGCCACCGCGATCAGGTCGCCATAGCGGCCCACGGCCACCTGGCCGACGTCCTTCTCCTGGCCCAGGGCCTGGGCGGCGGTGACCGTCGCGGCCTGAATCGCCTGCAGCGGGGTGGCGCCGTAGCGGACCATCACCGCGAACTGCCTGGCGTTGGTTCCGTGCGGATAGACCCCGGCGTCGGTGCCGTAAATCATCTTCACCCCGGCCTTCAGCGCCTTGCGGAAGTTCTCGCGCTGCAGCTCGCCGATGTCGCGGTCCTTGCGCAGGTTGTCCTCCAGCACGCCGTTCTTGGCGCCCTCGGCCTGGGTGTAGTCGGTGTTGTAGATGTCCATCGAGAAGTAGGCGCCCCGCTGGACGGCCAGCTTGATCCCTTCGTCGTCGACCAGGCTGGCGTGTTCGATGGTGTCGACGCCGGCGCGGATGGCGTCCTTGATGCCCGCCGCGCCATGGGCGTGGGCGGCGACCTTCAGGCCGGCCATGTGGGCCTCGTCGACGATGGCGGTCATCTCGGCCAGGGTCAGTTGCTGCTGGCCCGGCTCGTCGCCGTGCGAGAACACCCCGCCGGTCGCGCAGATCTTGATCACCTGGGCGCCGTACTTCTTCAGCTCGCGCACCCGCTTGCGGCCCTCGTCGGGGCTGTCGACGTTGTAGGGGCTCTTCTGCTCCATCGACGGGGGGAAGAACGTCGAGTCGCAGTGGCCGCCCGTCGCGCCGATCGCGTAGGTGGCGCTGACGATCCGCGGGCCGGGCACGTAGCCCCCGTCGACCGCCTCGCGCAGACCCACGTCGTCGAACTCGGCCGAGCCGACATTGCGCACGGTGGTGAAGCCGGCTTCCAGGGTGACCTTGGCGTTGCGGGTCTGGACCACGCTCCAGAAGGCGTCGCTGTATTGCAGGCCGGTGTAGCCGCCGATCTCGGCGACGCTGTCCAGATGCACGTGCATGTCGATCAGGCCCGGCAGCAGGGTCGCGCCCGGCAGCTCGATCACACTCGCGCCGGCCGGAACCGCGTCGCCCGCCTTGCCCACCGCGGTGATCCGACCGTCGGTCACCACCACCTGCGGATTGTCGACATACTTGCCCGTGGCCACGTCGAGCAGCCGCGCGGCGCGCACGACCTCGACCTCGGCCGCCTGAGCCCCATGGGAAGCGAACGGCCCGGCGCAGGCCGCCGCCAGGAAAGCCAGAGCGGCCAGTTTGCGCTGCATGATCACGACCCCCAGTCGTCGCCCAGTCCCCAGGCGATCGAGAACGGCGAAGCTATCACGCACCGACCGCACGTCGAGCCGCAAAGGTCCAGTTTCGCGCCGGCGCCGCACACACAGGCGCCTGTCCGCACAGGGCCTTGGCGAGGCTCTCCCCCCATCCTATACGGGCAGGACCAGCGCGGGCGTGGCGAAACTGGTAGACGCAACGGACTTAAAATCCGTCGGGAGCAATCCCTTGCCGGTTCGACCCCGGCCGCCCGCACCAGGGCCTGGATTCAGGCGCGGCCCTTGCCCTCCCCGACGGGCGAAGCGGGCGGCGCAAGGCGAGGCCCGCGTCAGGCGCCGGTTGCGTCCACGACGATGGCGACGGTCTTGCCCCGGGACAGCGGATCCCATCCAGCCGCGATGGCGGACGCGATGGCTCTGGCCACCAGTTCCGTGGCAATCTGCGAGGGCTTCAGTTGCGGCGCGCCGTACCGGGGCTGCGGGCCCGGCGGGAACTCCACCACCGCTTCGCGCTGGCCCTCCATGTGGCGCACGGCGATCGCCATGCCGTGCCGCACCGGAGCGTCGCTGGACCACCCGGGTTGGCGATGAAGGCGCCAGACAAAAGGCTCTCCGCCGACCTCGATCTCAAACTCAGGGCTTTGCTTGGTTCGTGCCATGTCAGGGTGTTAGCCCAGCAAGCGCGCCCAAGCCATCCCGCTCTCGAGCCAGGCTCGAGTCCTCGCGAATTCGTCACCCGTCTTTTGGGGCCGATCGCGGTTGGCGGGCCCGACCCGAGGTCGAACCCGCCGCCGTCGAAGCCTAGAAGGTCTTGCTGATCCGCACGCCGTAGGTCCGGGGCGTGCCCATGAAGCCGCGGTACAGGGTGTGGCCCGTGGCCGGGTCGCGCGTGCCGAAGGCGGCATCCAGCACCTGCGGGAACTTGGTGCGGAAGACCTTCTCGTTGGTCAGGTTCTCGCCGTAGAGCGCGACCTGCCAGCTGCGGTCCGGGCTCGTCAACGTGACCCGACCGCCGTAGAGCGTGACCGCATCGATCATGCCCTGCGGGCTCAGGTCGTTCGTCGAGGCGTAGCTGGAGCTGTAGCTGGCGTCGCCGCGGATCGCGACGGTGAAGCCGTCCGCGAACTGGGGCGTGACGTACTCGGCGCCGAGATTGCCCGTCCACTCCGGGGAGTAGGTGGGCCGCTTGCCGGTGAGGTCCTGGGTCAGCGGACAGGAGGTGGCCGCGCCGGTACAGGCCGGCAGGCCCGGCGCGAAGTGGTTCGCCGTGAACTTGGAGTCCAGGTAGGCCATGCCGAAATCGACCGAGAAATTGGCGGTCGGCTTGGCCTGGCCTTCCAGCTCGACGCCCTGGGCGCGGATCGAACCGGCGTTGCGGACGATGAAGCTGGTGCCGTCGAATGAACGCTCCTGGAAGTCGTCCAGGTCGGTCCGGTAGGCGGTGACGTTCAGCAGCAGGCGACGGTCGAGCAACACCGACTTGGCGCCGACTTCCCAGTCCGTGGAGGTCTCGGAGTCGAACAGGCGGCGAGCGCCCAGCGCGACCGTTCCGCCGGCCGAGTTCAGTCCGCCCGACTTGTAGCCGGTCGCGTAGGTGATGAAGGCGGTCACGTCCGGCATGGGCCGCCACGACAGGCTGGCGCGCCAGTTCGGCTGGCTGTCGTCGAACGTCAGGGCCGCGCTTTCGGGCGCCCGCAGGGTCGAGGCCAGCAGCGGGTTCTTGATCGTCTGGACGAAGGTCCCCGACTTCTTGTCCCAGGTTTCACGACCGCCGAGGATCAGGTCGAGCGTATCGGTGAAGGCGAAGGTGGCCTGGGCGTAGGCCGCCGTGCTCTTGGCGTCCTGCGTGAAGGCGCCCACCGTCGCGGCGGTCTTGGGGAAGGTTTCGCACAACGCCCGCAAAGCCACCGGCGCGGCGAAGGTGCAGAACTGCCTGCCGACGTGGAAGACCTCGTCGATCTTGTAGTCCTCGTCGAAGTAGTAGAGGCCGGCGACGAAATCGAGCCGTCCGTCCATCAAGGCGCCCTTCGGGGAGATCAGCTGAAGCTCGTGGCTCTGGCTCTTGCTGTCGAAGCGGGCGTCGCGGCTCAGCAGGTCGAGGGTCGTGAAGACCACGTCGCCGTCGCTCTGCTGGTTCTGCCAGTCGCGATAGGCGTCGATCAGGCGCAGGGTGTAGCCGCCGGCGAACTCCCAGGTGATGTCGCTGCTGGCGCCCCACTGGATGTCGGCGAGGTTCAGGTTCTTGTAGAGCTGGTTGGCCGTGAAGCTGGGCGGATCGCTCAGCGTGGTCGGGTTGCCGTTGGTGCGGGCGGTGTAGGCGGCCAGCTGAGCGGGGGTGGCGGTCGAGATGTCGACCTGGTTGATGGCCACGCCGTCACCCGAGGTATGGGCGTAGTCGGCCCGGCCGATCCAGGTGAAGGCGTCGGTCGGCTGCCACTTCGCCGACAGGCGGCCCTCGACCGTGTCCTTGGCCCCGTAGGTCTTGCCGTCCAGCTTGTTCTTGACGAAGCCGTCGGTCTCGTTGGCCAGGCCAGCGAAACGGAGCGCGAAATTTTCGCCGGCGGGCACGTTGATCATGCCGTCGACCTGGTGTTCGCCATAGCTGCCGATCTGGGCGCCGATCCGTCCGGACATCCCGCCGAACTGGGGCGCGTAGGTCTTGACCGACAGCGCGCCGACGGTGGCGTTGCGGCCGAACAGCGTGCCCTGGGGCCCGCGCAGGACCTCGACGGTCTCGACGTCGAGGAAGGTCGACAGGACGGCCCCGGGCCGCGGAATGAAGACGCCGTCGACATAGGGCGCGACGCTGGGATCGATCGCCGCGTTGGACTGGGCGCCGAAACCGCGGATGCGGATGGCGATGCCGGACGCCTGGGCGATCGCGTCGAGGCGCAGGTTGGGGACGGTCCGTTCAAGATCGGTCGCGTCCTCGACGCCCTTGGCCTCCATGGCCTTGGCCGAGACCGCCATGATCGACAGCGGCACGTCCTGGATGTTCTCGGCCCGCTTCTGCGCGGTGACGACGACCTCCTCGACCGTCCCGGCGTTCTGAGTCTGGTCATCGGCAAGCGCGGCGGCGGGCGCCGCGCAGGCGGCGAGCGCGATCCAGGATGCGCCCCAGCACAAGATAGTACGGTGTTTCATAGTGGTTCCTCCCCGACGGGCCGACATCGGCCTCTTATGAATTTTTATGGATTTCGACGTCCTCCCCTGCCGCTCAGCCAGAAAAATCCGGCGGAGAACAGGGCGGCGAAGGTGGCGATCTGGAGCGCGGCCTGGAGCCCCAGCACGTCGGCCAGGGCGCCGGTCAGCGCGGGACCGGGGGCGAGCCCGATCAGGTTGTTGGCGAGGGTCAGCACGGCCAGGGCCGTGCCGTGCAGCGCCAGCGGGGCGGCCTCGGCGACCGCGGCGCCGGCGGGGCCCGTGGTCCCGGCGGCGCAGAACAGGCCCAGGAAGGCGCAGGCGATCTGCAGCGGTCCCGCGGGCAACAGGAACGCCGCCTGCAGGAACACGAAGGTGATCAGGCAGAAGGCGACGGCGAGCCGCGACCTCAGCGCCGGGCGCTTGGCGCAAAGCCTGTCGTTGAGCATGCCGCACGCCACCATGCCCACGCCGCACGACAGCAGCAGGACGGCGGCGGCCACCGCCGCCTTGGCGGGCGACAGGCCGTAGGAGCGGTTGAGCAGGCTGGGCGTCCAGGCGATCGCGGCGCCCATCACGAACAGCTGCAGGCCGCTGGCGACATAGGTCAGCACCAGGCTTTTCGAGCCGAACAGGCCCGCGGCGATCGCGCGCGGCCCCAGGCCGGCCATCGATCGGGCGACGCCCTCCCCGCCCCTGCGCCGGTCGTCCCGGACGATCAGGACATAGGCGAAGGTCAGCAGGAGGCCGAACGCCGCCATCACGTGGAACGCGCCTCGCCAGCCGATGTGGGCCGTGACAAGGCCGCCGAGCGTCAGGCCGGCGAACGAGCCGAACACGCCGCCCGCCATGAAGGCGCTGGTGATCGTTCCCCGCAGGCGAGCCGGGAAGTAGGTGAACACGACCGCCAGGCCGACGCTGCCGTAGGCGGCCTCGCCGACGCCCAACACCAGCCGCGCGGCCAGAAGCTGGCCGTAGTTGGCGCAGAGGCCGCAGGCCAGGGTCGCCAGGCTCCAGGTGAACGCCATGATCGCCACGCTGCGCGCCCGGCCGATCCGATCGGCCAGCAGCGACAGCGGCACGGTGAGCAAACCCACCATCAGGGCCACGACGCCGCCGAGCGCGCCGAGCTTGGCGTCGGAGAGCCCCCAGTCGGCCTTCAGCAGCGGGAACACCGCCGCCAGCACCTGGCGCGACATGTAGTCAGAGAGCAGCAGGCCGAACGAGACCGCGAACACCAGCCAGGTGCGGCCCCCGATCCTCGCATCGGCGTCGGCGGGCGAAACGGTCATGGTCGGAACAGAACCTTTCATCGCCACACCAGCGTGGCTACGAGCACCAGTCCCGCGATCCAGACGGTCTCGGTGACGATCAGGAGGACGGGGCGCCAGCCTACCTTCACCAGGGCGCCGAACGACGTCTTCATGCCGAGCGCGGCGACCGCGCCCACCAGGCACCAGCGCGAAGCCGTCGAGGCGGCCTCGGTGGCGACCGGCGGCAGCAGGCCAAGGCTGCCGACGACGACAAGCGCGGCGAAGCCCAGCAGGAACAGCGGCGGCTGTAGGCGGGCCCTAGGCTCGCCCTCGGCGCGACGGCCGCGCAGCGCCAGCATCAGGCCCAGGACCACCGGCATCAGCAGGGCCACCCGCAGCAGCTTGACATAGGTCGCCACGTCGCCGGTCTTGGACGAGACGGTGTAGCCCGCGCCCACCACCTGGGCCACGTCATGGATCGTCCCGCCCAGGAAGACGCCGGCGCGGGTGTGGTCCAGGCCGACGGCGGCGACCAGCAGCGGATAGGTGATCATGGCCACGGTCGAGAGCGCCGTGACCGTCACCACCGTCAGGATGGTGTCGCGCTCGCTGTTTTCCCGCCGGGGCAGCACCGAGGCGATGGCCAGAGCGGCCGAGGCCCCGCAGATCGCCACGGCCCCGCCCGACAGCACGCCGAACGCCCGGCTCTGCCCGAACAGGCGCGCGGCCAGGAAGCCCAGGCCGATCGTGGTGACGACGCCGGCCATGACCGTGGCGATCGGCATCAGGCCCAGGCCCAGGATCTGGCCCAGGGTGATCTTGGCGCCCAGCAGCGCCACGCCCACCCGCAGCACCGCCTTCGAGGTGAACTCGATGCCCGCGACGCAGCGGCCGTCCTCGTGCAGGAAGTGGAAGGCCATGCCGATCAGCAGCGCGAACAGCATCACCGGCGCGCCGTAGTGCTGCGACAGCCAGGTGGCCGCCAGCCCGATCGTCCCGGCCGCCAGCAGGCCCGGATAGACGGCGTTGAGCTGCGCCGCCATGCGGCCGCGCGATCGCGCGGCCGACGCTTGCGCGGGCAGTCCCTCCATTCCGTGAAGCGACTCGAAGAGCCCGTGGGCCTCCTGGGCGTCGGTCTGGAGATCGCTGGCCATGGTCAGCCGCCGACCGAGGTCGCCGGCGCCGCGACCGGTGCGTCCAGGATGTCGATGAAGTGGCGGCCCCTGGACCATGGCCCAAAACCCGACACCGGGTTCAGATGCCCCACGTCGCCGAGAGGGACCAGTTGGCTCCCCCAGTCGCTCGCCAGCCGAACCATTCGGTCGAAGTCGGCGAGGGGGTCGTTGGCGCTGGCGGCGAGGATGCTCCGGAAGGGCAGCGGCCGGCGCGGCGTCGGCAACCACCCGCCGTCGCGAAGCTGCTCGGGCGTGGGATAGCCGGGCGGCAGCGGCGTCTCGACGTCCGCCGGCGTGGCCAGCAGCGCCCCCTTGATCGGCCGGCCGTGGCTTTGCGCCCAGTGGGCGACCATCAGGCAGCCCGCGCTATGGGCGACCAGGATCACCGGCCCGTCGATGGCGGCGATCGCCTGGTCGAGCCTCTCGACGCGGGCCGCGCGGCTCAGCCGGTCCGCCTCCAGAGGCGGCACGGTGCGCGAACCCGGGATCTCCGCCGCCAGCAGGGTCTGCCAGTGGTCGGCGACATGATCGCGCAGGCCGGGTACGAACAGGACGGTCGACTGCACTAAGAACTCCCTCGCTTCGCGCCGCTCGGGCGCGGCGAATGACGGGAACGGGATGAGGCCGGGCGATCAGGCGTGATGCAGGAACCCCTTCTGGCCGGGCTGGCGGTTCGGGGCGAAGCCGTTCTTGGCCAGGGTCTCGTCGGTCGACTGGTAGAATTCGCCGATCCGGTAGATGCGCTTGGCTTCCTTGCCGGTGGCGATCTCGCGGCCGAATTCGCGGCTGATGCGGACCAGTTGCTCGACCTGCTCGACCGAGGTCATCTTGCTCTTCCAGTCCTGCTTCCAGAGATTGTCCTCGTTGCCGCAGCGAACGTGCAGGCCCATGGCGATGGCCATCATGTTGAGCGGCAGGGTGTGGCGCATGGACGACTCGATCGTCAGCACCGCGCCGTCGGGGACCGCCCGGATGAAGTTCATCAGCGTATAGGGATTGGCGGCGTCGAAGCCGCCGCCGATGCCGACCCAGGTCAGGATCAGCGGTCCGAAGAACTTGCCCCGCCGCATCATGCGCTCGAGGGTGTCCAGCTGGGCGACGTGGGCCAGCTGGAAGTGCGACTGGATGCCGTTGGCCGACAGCCGCTTGACGTGCTCCTCGACCCAGCCCGGACCGGCGGGCACGATCATCTCGCGATAGGCCTCGTAGAGGGCCGGTTCCGCGAGAGAGGTGGTCTTGAGGTCGTCGGGCTCCATCATCTCGAGGACGTTGAACTGGCTGGTGTTGACCGCGACCGTCACCTGGTCGGGCCGGGGCGTTAGTTCGGCCAGCATGTGGCGGGTGTCGTCCGACAGCCACTTGGCCGTCTCGCCCTCGGACTCCGGCGCGAACGAGATCGAACCGCCGACCTGCAGGACCATGTCCGGCACCGCCTCGCGCAGCCGCCCCAGGAACTCGTTGAACATCGACAAGCGCTTGGAGCCCGAGCCGTCCAGTTCGCGCACGTGAAGGTGCAGCACCGAGGCGCCGGCGTTGTAGCAATCGACGGCCGTCTGGACGTGCTCGTCCATGGTGAGCGGCAGATCCTCGGGGAAGTCCGACACCTGCCACTCGGGTCCATAGGGGGCCGCCGTGATGACCAGGTCTTCCTGGTTCTCGGGGAACAGCGAGTCGTCGAGGAAGTTCATCAGTCTCTCCTGCGGCGCCGGGGGGGCGTCGGTAAAGCGTGCGAAGGGCGTGATTAGAAGGGGCGGTCGCCGACGATGCTGGCGCGCTCCATCTTGCGGACGGCCGGCCAGTAGTCCTGGACGGCGTAGTGCTGGGTCGCGCGGTTGTCCCAGATGACCACGCTGTTGGGCGTCCAGGACCAGCGAACCTGATACTCGGGGATCGCCGCGCGACCGATCAGGTAGTTCAGCAGGTTGGCGGCGCCGGGCGTGAAGTCCTGGCCGTAGCGGACGTTCCGCGGCGTATGGAAATTGACGAAGTGGGTGGTGAAGCTGTTGACGAACAGCACCTTCTCGCCCGTTTCGGGGTGGGTGCGGACGACGGGGTGCTCGGCGTCGGGGAACCGCGCCTTCAACGCCAGGCGCTTCTCCTCGGGCATCGCCGCGCCGAAGCTGCACTGGATGGAGTGGCTGGCCCGCAGCGAAGCGATCTGGTCCTTGATGGCCTGCGGCAGGTCTTCATAGACCTTGGCCATGTTGACCCAGATGGTGTCGCCGCCGACCTCGGGCGTCTCGACACAGCGCAGGACGGCGCCCATCGGCGGCGCCTCGCGCCAGGTCGCGTCGCAATGCCAAGAGTTCTCGTAGTGCTCCGGCGGGCTGTCCAGATCCTTGTAGATCCGCAGGAGGCCGGGATGGTCCGGGTCGCTGCCGACGGCCGGATGATCCTCAAGCGCCCCGAAACGCCGGGCGAAGGCCGCGTGATCGGCGCGGCTGATGTCCTGGTCGCGGAAGAAGAGCACCTTGTGCTCCAGCAGCAGCGCCTTGATCTGGGCGAAGAGCCCGTCGTCATGGGCCGCGTCCGCGAGGCTGACGTTCGAAAGCTCGGCGCCGATCGCGCAGGTCAGCTTGCTGACCTTGATGGAGCCGGTGACGGCGGGAGCGGCGGCGGTGGTCGTCATGGCGCGGATCCCCTGGGTCAGAGCACGAAGATCGACGAGCCGGTGGTCCTGCGGCCCTCGAGATCGCGATGGGCGCGCTGGACGTCGGCCAGGGCGTAGTGCTGGTTGATCTCGATGCGGATGCGCCCCTCGGCGACATGGCCGAACAGTTCGCCGGCCAGTTCGGCCCGCTCGGCCGGGTCGGCGATGTAATCGGCCAGCGCCGGCCGGGTGACATAGGCCGAGCCGTGCATCGCCAGTTGCAGCAGGTCGAACGGCGGAACCGACCCCGAGGCCGTTCCGAAGTTGACGACCAGGCCGCGACGACGGACGGCGCGCAGCGAGCCGGCGAAGGTGTCCTTGCCCACGCTGTCGAGCACGACGTCGACGCCGACCCCGCCGGTCAGGGCGCGAACGCGTTCGCCCACGTCCTCGCGGCCGTAGAACACGATGTGGTCGCAACCATGGGCGCGGGCCAGTTCCGCCTTGGCCTCGCTCGAGACCGTGCCGATCACCGTCAGCCCCAGCAGCTTGGCCCATTGCGAGACGATCAGGCCGACGCCGCCGGCCGCGGCGTGGAGCAGGATGGTGTCGCCCGCCTTCAACGGCCAGATCCGGCGCATCAGATAGGATGAGGTCAGGCCGCGCATCATCATGCCCGCGGCCGTTTCGAAGGCGATCGAGTCCGGCAGTTTCACCAGCGAACCGGCCGGCATCACCCGCGCGGTCGAATAGGCGCCCAGCGGGCTTCCGGTATAGGCCACACGATCGCCGACCTCGACGCTCGCCACACCCTCGCCCACCGCCTCGATGACGCCAGACGCCTCGACGCCCAGGCCCGCGGGAAGCGGCGCCGGATAGAGACCCGAACGGAAATAGGTGTCGGCGAAGTTCAGGCCGACGGCGACGTGGCGAATGCGCACTTCGCCGGGACCGGGGTCGCCCACCTCGACATCCTCGAGGCGCATCACCTCGGGCCCGCCGGTCTCGTAAAAGCGCACCGCCTTATTCACTTCGCTCTCCCTTGGCGGCCTTCTGGGGGCCACCTTATTTGAACGTGAGACTAGCGCCGGCCGCCGCACCCGTTTTTCATTTGACGACAACGGCTTTTCATTTCACGACAGGCGTCATGAAACGATCGGGTCATGTGCGGGGCGCCACGCTCTCGAACTACGCCGAGGTCGCCGGTCAGGTCGGCCTCGACGCCGCCGGGATGCTGAAGCGTTTCGGGATCGATCGCCGCGTCCTTGTCGACCAGGACGCGCGCATCGTCGCCGAAGGCGTGGTGGACCTGCTCGAGGCCTCCGCCCTGGAATCGGGATGCGAGACCTTCGGGCTGAGAATGGCCGAGTCGCGGCGGCTGTCGGACTTCGGCGCCGTCAGCCTGCTGATCACGCACCAGGCCACGATGCGCGACGCCCTGATGTCGGTTGTCGCCTACCGCCAGCTCGTGAACCCCGCCCTCGTGGTCGAGGTCGAGGAGCATGACGACGTCGTGGTCGTCCGCGAGGAACTGCTGCTGACCGGGCATGGGACGATGCGACAGTCCTACGAACTGGCGATCGGCGTTCTGTACCGGATGTTCCGCACCGTGCTGGGCCCGCGGTGGCGGGCGCTGAGCGCGAACTTCGCCCATGCGCCTCCCGCCGACCTCACCGTCCACCGCCGCCTCTTCGGCCCCATCTGCGAGTTCAACAGCGACTTTCACGGCCTGACCTGCGGTCGCGCCGACCTGGACGCGTCCAATCCGTCCGCCGACCCCAATCTGGCCTTGTTGGCCGAACGCTATCTGCGCTCCCTGCCCGCGACCGAGGAGCGGCCTCTCAGTCAGGACGTCCAGAAGACCCTCTATCTGATGCTGCCGATCGGCGGGGCCGCCATCGGACGCGTCGCCGCCAATCTCGGGCTCAACGAACGCACGCTGCAGCGCCGGCTCGCCGCCGAGGGCGCGGACTTCGCGGGCCTGCTCAACGGCATCCGACGCGAACTGGCCGTTCGGTACGTCGCCAATGCCGCCCTCCCCCTGTCCCGCGCCGCCGACCTGCTCGGCTACGCCCGCCAGAGCTCGTTCAGCCGCTGGTTCGCCGAGGAATTCGGCCAGTCCGCGACGGCCTGGCGCCAGTCCGGCGCGGGGCGGAAAGCGGACTTCCTCAACCTCTGAGACGAACCGCGCGAAGGCCTGGCAAGCCCTGCATCAGGGCTTCGCGGACCCGCGGAGTGCTGTGCGTCCACGCCGTTCGGCCCGGCTTAGCCCGAACAGGCCAATTGACGCGGACATCACCGCGACCGCGCCGATGCCGAAAAAGGTCGTGGCCGGGATGGCGCCCCAATAGGCTCCCATGACGCCGGCCAGGACGCTGCCGATGAACTTGGCGATGTACCAGGCGCCCATCATCATCGAGGCCACCTGGACCGGCGACCGCGCCCCGATCAGAGCCAGGCCGGTGGGAATGACCAGCAGCTCGCCGATGGTCAGCAGGACGAAATAGCCGATCACCCACCAGGCCGAGACCGGCTGCCCGGTGGCCGCGTGAGCCGCGGCGGCGGCCACCATGACGACCATCGACAGCGCGGCGATGACGCAACCGAAGCTCATCCGGGCCAGCAGGTCCGGCGCGCCGCGCCGCTGGGCCCGGCGCGCCCAGAACCCGATCAGGGCCGGCGTCAGCAGGATGATCAGCAGGGGGTTGATCGACTGGAACCAGGTCGCCGGGACTTCGTACCGACCGCCCAGCAAGGTGACGCCGCGGTCGGTCTGGTTGGCGACCCAAAGGGCGATGACGTTGCCGCTCTGCTCGTAGGCGACGCGGAAGAGCACCACCAGGCCGATGATCAGGACCAGACCGCCGAGACTGCGGCGCTCGCCGGCCGACAGGAGCGCGCGCGGCGTCCGGGACGCTTCTCGCGTCGTCTCCCGTGTCGTTGGGGGATCGACGGGAAGCAGCCGCCGGCAGGACAGATAGATCGTCAGGCCGACCAGCATGCCGACACCGGCGGCCGCGAAGCCCCAATGCCAGCCCAGCAGCTCGCCCAGCGAACCGCACACCAGCGGCGCCAGCAGGCCGCCGAGGTTGATGCCCATGTAGTAGGCGCTGAACGCCCCGGCGCGACGCGGATCGTCCGGGCCGTAGAGCCCGCCGACCTGCACCGCCAGCGGCGGCAGGAACAGGCCGTTGCCCAGGGCCACCAGCACCAGGGCCGGCAGCAGCAGAGCCTCGGCCGCCATGGCGAAGTGGCCGAACATCATCAGCACCGCGCCCAGGATGACGCTCTTGGTCCGCCCCAGCCAGCGGTCGGCGATGATCCCGCCGAAGAAGGGGCTGAAGAAAGCCGCGCCGCCATAGGCGCCGTAGATCAGCGACGCCTTGGCCTGATCGAAATGCAGCTGCTGGGTCATGTAGTAGACCAGCAAGGCCTGCAGGCCGAAGTACGAGAACTCCGCCCACATCTGGGTCATGAACAGGGCCGTCAGGCCGGGCGGGTGGCCAAACAGCGTCCGCCGGCTCCCGGCCTCGCCGCCCGCGAGGGGCGCGAGGCCGGGATCGGTCAGCCCGGGGGCAATGTCGGGCGGATCGATGGCCATGCCGTGCCTAGAAGTTCAGCGAGAGGGTGAGGGTTCGTCCGGCGATCAGCAGCCAGATCACGAACAGGGCCGACGCGGCGCCCAGCACGGCCCAGGCCAGCGTCGTCCACCGACGCTGAGGCGACCGCGCCAAGGTCCAGCAGTTCCAGACCATGAGCAACGACCCGACGATGGCGATCAGGGACAGTCCTTGGAGCAGCCGCATCCAGATGTCGAGACGGCCGTCCAGCACGCTGACGTCCTTCTCGATGGACATCACCAACGCCAGCCAACCGCCGCAGACCACCAACAGCAGCCACGGGGTGACGCGCGGCGCCCATCGGGCCAGGGCGGGGCGACCGATCACGGCCGGCTGATAGCCGTAGCGCCAGCGGGTGAAGGCCAGGACCGGCCAGGCCAGGGCGGTGAGCAGGATCACGCCGAGCGCGACCGAGGCCGCCGGCAGGATCCATCCGGCGTCGAAGCTGGCGGGGGCGGGCACGAACTCGATGATCGGGGCGAAGCCGGCGATCGAGAACCGCGTCACCTTGCCGTTCTCGACAAAGGCGGCGAGCCGATCGTCGCCGCCGACCTCGCGCCATTGCCAGGGCGCGACCTCGCGCCAGCGCTTGGGCGCGCCGCTGGTGGCCGTCAGCGCCGAGACGCTGATGGTGTCGTCGTCGTTCAGCGTCACCTGGGCCTGGCCGATCAGTCCGAGCAGCTTCAGGAAGCTGGTGACCGAGGTGCGGCTGCTGCCGTAGTGGCCGGCCAGGGCCTGGCCGTGCGCCTTGGCCGTCGCCAGGGTGGGGGTTTGCGGGTTGGGGGCGGGGAAGTAGCGGTCGGTGAATTCGGCGAACAGGCGCTCGCGCAGCACATGGGCCGCGCCGTCCTTTCCGGCGCTGTTGAACGACAGGTACAGGCCCACATGGTCGTCGAGGTACAGGTGCAGATCGGAGTGGAACAGGTCGGTGTCGCCGCCGTGGCCGATGATCGTGCGGCCGTTGCGGTCCTCGTGATAGAAGCCCAGCGCCATGCCCGGCAGGCCGGGGATCGGCGTGTTCTGGGTGGCGTACATCATGTGGGCCGTCCGCGGATCGAGCAGCACGCCGCCGTCCGACAGGTGGGCGATCATGAACCGCGCCATGTCCGACCCGGTCGAGGACAGGGCCCCGGCCGGCGACATGCCGATGATCTCGAAGGGCTTCGGGTCCTGGGAGGCCTGCTGGTAGCCCTTGGACATCTTGCCGACCAGGGCGGGCGGCAGGGGCTGGACGAAGCTCGACTCGGTCATGCCCAGCGGCGCGAAGATATGGTGGTCGACATAGGCCTCGAACGGCTCGCCCGACACCCGCTGGACGATGTAGCC
Source organism: Caulobacter sp. Root487D2Y (assembly GCF_001427165.1). Lineage (NCBI taxonomy): Bacteria > Pseudomonadati > Pseudomonadota > Alphaproteobacteria > Caulobacterales > Caulobacteraceae > Caulobacter > Caulobacter sp. Root487D2Y. The sequence continues at coordinate 215,403 of NZ_LMFD01000013.1, read as the reverse complement.
GGCCAGGCTGGCGCCGTAGTTCGAATAGGCCGCCATCGTTCCGGGCGCATAGATCCGCGAGGGGATCGCGCGCTTGAGCACCGCCTCGAGCGGCTTGTTCTTCGCCGGATCGTCGATGAGCAGGTGCTTGGCGGTTTCCTCGAAGCCCGGGGTGTGGGTCATCAGGTGGCGCAGCGTGATCGGCTTGCCGTAGGCGGGCGGAATCTTGAAATCCAGATAGTCGTTGATGTCGCGGTCGAGGTCGAGCTTGCCCGCCTGGACCAGCTGCATGACCGCCGTCCAGGTGAACAGCTTGGAGATCGATCCGGGGCGGAACAGCGTGTCGGTCGGGTCGACCGGGCGGCGCGTCTTGACGTCCGCCACGCCGTAGCCGCGCTGGGTCAGGACCTGGCCGTCCTTGACCACCACCACGACCGCGCCGGCGATGTCGCCGCGATCCAGGCCGTAGGGCACCAGCCCGTCCAGCCAGGCGTTGACGTCGGCCGCGGTCAGCTGGGCCGCGCCGGGCGGCGACGGGGCGAGCGGGGCGGTCGCGGTCCGGACCGGCGCGAGCGGCGCGGCGGGCTTGAGGGCGTCGGGGGCCTGGGCCGCGGCCGGCAGGGCGATCGCCGCCACGAGCGCCGCGAGGTTGGTGAGAAGTCGCATGCCGATCTTCCTCATGGGATTAATACCGAACGCCGAGGGTGACGCCGATCGAGCGCGGTCGGACCACCGCCGCCGAAGCCGCGCCGTTGGGCGCCGAGCCGGCCCCGCCCAGCGCGACGACGCCGTCGCTGTCGGTCAGATTGCGGGCGAAGGCCTCGATACGGAAGCGGTCGATGGTGACGCCGGCATAGGCGTCGACCTGGTCGAAGGCCTCCAGATGGCGCTGGCCGTAGTTCGTATCGAAGTCGGAGCGTCGCTTGCCGGTATGCCGCCAGCTGACGCCGGCCCGTCCCGTCACCTTGTCGCTCAACGGACGCTCGTAGTCGGCGCTGAACGTGGTGGCGACGCGCGGCGCGTAGGGCAGCCAGTCGCCGGAGGCGCCGCCGATCAGGGCGGGGGCGTCCTCGGTCAGCTGGGCGTCGACATAGGCGCCGTTGGCGCCCAGGGTGAGGCCCGCGACCGGCCGGGCGGTCAGCGCCAGCTCGACGCCCTTGCTGCGGGCGCTGCCGCCGTTGGTGTTGACGGCGAAGCCGCCGACGTCGGCCAAAAGCTGGATGTTCTTCCAGTCGATCAGGAAGCCGGTCAGTTCGAGCGACAGCCTGCGGTCAAGGAGGTCGGCCTTGACGCCCAGCTCGTAGTTGGTGGTGGTGTCGGCCCCGAACTGACGCGGCACCGCCGTGGGCGCGGCGGGCGGCAGCACATTGGGCCCGCCGGGCCGGTAGCCGCGAGCGACGCGGGCATAGATCGTGGTGTCGCGATTGGGCTTGAAGGCCGGCGCGATCGAATAGGTGAAGACATTGTCCGACGAGCTGGCGTCAAGGGCCAGATCGCCGCCGACCAGCAGGCCGGAGGTCGTCTGAACCGCGCTCTGCCGGTTATGGCTGTAGCGGCCGCCCGCGGTGACGTCGAACCGCGGCGACAGGTGCAGCGTGCCGTTGGCGAAGCCGGCATATTCGTCATAGTGCGAAGCCAGACCGACCACGGCCAAGCCCGACAGGCCCGCCGCCGGCGCGCCGGTGTCGGCGTCGACGGCGTTCAGCACCTGGTCCAGCCGGTTGCGTTCGCGGGTGTAGTAGCCGCCGACGGTCCATTCGAGGGCCTGGGCGCCGGACGAGGCCAGGCGCAGTTCCTGGGTGAAGCGGCGCTGGGCCATGCGCTGGTCGAGGGGCGCGCCCAGGGGCGTGCCGAAGGCGCCGGTCAACAGGTCGCCATAGACGCCGGTCGCGTCCTGGACCTGGACCTGATCCAAGGTGCTCGTGCTGGTCGACGAGGTCAGCGCCACCGCGCCGAAATCGTATTCTCCGGTCAGGTTGTAGATCCGATAATCGATGGCGTTGGGCTCACGCACCGTGCGGTTCTGGATGAGCGCGCCCGAGACCGGCTCCAGGGTGACCGGGTCGACGTCGACGCCGTTCGGACCGTTGCTGCGGATGTTCTGGGCCACCGCCGAAGCGCGCAGGGTCAGGTCGGTGATCGGGCGCCAGAGGATGGAGGCGCGTCCGCCATAGGTCTCGCCGTCATTGACGTCGTGGCCCAGGCGAGGATCGTCGATATAGCCCGGATCCTCGCGGTAGGATCCGCTGACCCGCACCGCGGCGGTTTCCGACAGGGGAAGGTTGCCGGCCGCCCGCGCCGACCAGCCGGTCGTGCCGTGAGCGACGTCCTCGACGCTGGTCTCGGCGCTGAACTGGGTCGCCGTGGTGTTGGGGGCCGCGGTGACGTACTTGACCAGACCGCCCAGCGAATTGGCGCCGTAGAGCGTGCCTTGCGGCCCCCTCAGCACCTCGACGCGCTCGAGGTCGGACGGGTCGAGATCGGGCGCCAGGACCGCGCCGTTGGCCAGGGCGGTGGCCGACCCGTAGGGCGTCTCGTCGACATAGGTGGCCACCGTGGCGCCCACCCCGCCGGTGTTGATGCCGCGCAGCAGCAGCCGCGCCTGGCCCGCCTGGTTTTCGACGATCGCGGCGCTGGGGATGCGGGTGAGGTAGTCGGAGAACCGCTCGGCGTGAGCCTGGGCCAAGGTCTGCGCCGACAGGACGGACACCGATTGCGGCACGTCGAGCAGGCGCTCCTCGCGTTTTTGCGCGGTGACGACGATCTCGTCCAGCACCGCCGCCCCGGCTTGGCGCGGAGGGCTAGCGGGCGGAAGGGTTTGGGCGGCGAGCGGTCCCGCCCAAAGCGCGGCGACCGCCGCGAGCCTAGCCGTATTGCATGCCATTGCCATCGACCCATCCCCCCCAAAGATGATCGACCATGGCACGTGTTTCTGTATTTGCAACATGTTTCGAAGACAGGGTTGCGACATTCCCTTTCGGCGCCCGTTCGGCTAGTTTTTGAGCCATGAGGCGCCGATGACGAACCCGAGGAAGACCGATCCAAGTCCTGGCGCGGCGCTGCGCGCCGCGAGAAAGGAGCAGGGACTGTCTCTGCGCGCCCTGTCGGCCCGCATCGGCATGCCGTTCTCGACCCTGTCGAAGCTCGAGAACGGCAAGATGTCGATGACCTACGACTATCTTGGCCGACTGGCCCAGGGCCTGGGCGTCGACATCAGCCTGCTGGTGGCCGGCGCGCCGCCGCCCGCGCGGCCGGCCGCCGTCGGGCGCCGCAGCGTCGCGCGAGCCGGCCAATGGCCCGACGCCAACTCCGAGCGCCACCTGCACTACTATCCGGCGGCCGATCTGCGCGGCAAGCTGATGGTGCCGATCATCGTCGATGTCACCGCCCACACGGTCGAGGAAATGGGCGGCCTGGTCCGCCACGCCGGCGAGGAGTATCTGCACGTCCTGACCGGCCGCATGGAGCTGCACTCGGACCTCTACGAACCGCTGGCGCTGAACGAGGGCGATTCCGTCTATTTCGACAGCGCCATGGCCCACGCCTATGTCCGCGTGGGGGACGAACCGTGCCGGGTGCTTTCGGTCTGCGCCGGCGAAGGCATTCAGCGCCTGGCGCAATCGGCCAGTGAGAACTGGCGCTCGCCCCCGCCCCCGGCCGAGAATTCGAAGCCCGCGCACGAATAGATGTTTCAGATATTGAAACACTGACGTCGCCATGAAATGGTGGCGGCATGACTCTCCATCATGTCCCCCCGCGACGCGGCCCCACCCGCCTTGCTCGCAACGCCCTTCAGGCCGGCCGCCCGCGGGGAGCGCTCGCATGACGGCGTCGCTGACGCTGCGTCGCGAGGCGATGCGCTTTCGCAAGCCCTTCCGGATTTCCGGCTACCTGTTCGAGGCGATGCCCGCCGTGGTGGCGTCCATCGCGCGCGACGGCAAGGTCGGACGCGGCGAGGCCGCGGGCGTCTACTATCTGGATGATGGTCCGGAGAACATCGAGCGCCGGATCGAGGATCAGCGTCAGGTCATCGAGGGCGGGATCGATCGACAGGACCTGGGCGCCATCCTGCCGGCCGGGGGCGCGCGCAACGCCATCGACTGCGCGCTCTGGGAGCTGGAATCATTGGAGCTGGGCCTTCCAGTCTGGGCCCTGGCGGGCGTCGGGACTCCCCGGCCGCTCACCACCACCTTCACCCTGCCGGCCGAGCCGCCGGCGATCCTGCTGGAGCAATTGCTCGAGTTCGCCCAGGCCAAGGCCATCAAGCTGAAGCTGGACGGGGATCTGGCCGCCGACACCGAGCGCGTGCGCGCCGTGCGGCGGGCGCGGCCAGACGTCTGGCTGGGCGTCGACGCCAACCAGGGTTATGGCGGCGAGGACCTCGACGCCCTGGTCGCGATGCTGGTCGATTCCGGCGTGGCCTTGCTGGAGCAGCCGGTGGCGCGCGGGGCCGAGGCCTTGCTGGAAGGCTGGAAGTCACCGATCCCGTTGGCCGCGGACGAAAGCATTCAAAGCCTGGCGGAACTGGAAGCGCTGGGCGAGCGGTTCGATGTCGTCAACATCAAGCTCGACAAATGCGGGGGGCTGACCGAAGGCCTGATGATCGCCGCCCAGGCGCGGCGCATGAGGCTGGGCGTCATGGTCGGCAATATGGGCGGCTCGACCCTGTCGACGGCGCCGGCCTTCGTCCTGGGCCAGCTGTGCGACATCGTCGATCTCGATGGGCCGATCTTCCTGCCCGACGACCTACTGGCGCCGTCCCTCTACGCCGACGGACAGATCATGGTCCGCAGCGATATTTGGGGACACCGCTGATGGCGCCCGCCCGGTCGACGGCGGCCTAGCCGGCGCTCGCGCGCGTCCTCTCCAACCGGGCCATGGCGTAGAAGATCAGCAGGCTGGTCACGACCAGCACGGCGGCGAGCGCCAGCATGGGCGCGAGGTTGCTGCCCGTGGCGTCGCGCACCATCGGCACCAGGTTCTGGGCGATGAAGCCGCCCAGATTGCCGATCGCGTTGATCGCCGCGATGCCGGCCGCCGCCCGCGGCCCGCTGAGGAAGCTCGGCGGCAGGCTCCAGAACACGGGCTGCGCCGAGAAGATGGCCGGCGCGGCGATGCACAGCATGGCGAACTTCAACGCCGCCCCAGGCAGGACCACGCTCAAGGTCAGGGCGACCGCGGCCAGCAGGCAGGGCCCGGCGATGTGCCAGGCGCTGGCGCCATGGCGCGCGGCGTGGCGCGGCACGAACCACAGCGCCACGCCGACGAAGATCCAGGGGATGACATTGATCAGCCCGTTGACGGTGTTGGAGACGCCGAACGACTTGACGATGGTCGGCAGCCAGTAGCTCAGGCCGTAGGCGCCCAGCGGCATGCCGATATAGAGGCCCGCCAGCAGCAGGACGCGCGGATCGAAGATCGCTTTCCAGGCGCCGCGGTGATCGTCGACCACCCCGCCCCGCTCCGCGTCCAGAACCTTGGCCAGCCAGTCCCTTTCGACCTGCGGCAGCCACCGGGCCTGGGTCGGACCGTTGGGCAGGCGCCACAGGACGTAGGGCGCCAACAGCACGGCTGGAACGCCGGTGACCAGGAACACCCATTGCCAACCGGCCAGCCCCAGCGTGCCGTCCAGATCCAACAGCAGGCCGCCCACGGCCGCCCCGACGGCGTTGGCGACGGCGCTGGCGATCATGAACAGGCCCACCATCCGCGCGCGATGGGCCTGCGGATACCAGAGCGTCAGGACGTAGAGCACGCCCGGGAAGAACCCCGCCTCGGTGACGCCCAGCAGGAACCGCAGGACATAGAACATCGTCGCGTTCTGGGTGAAGCCCAGCGCCAGGGTGACCAGACCCCAGGTGAACATGATCCGCGCGAACCAGACCCGCGCGCCCACCCGGGCCAGGATCAGGTTCGACGGCGCCTCGAACAGGAAATAGCCGATGAAGAACAGCGACGCGCCCAGGCCATAGGCCGCCTCGCTGAGGCCGAGGGCCTGGACCATGTCGAGCTTGGCGTACGACACGTTCTGCCGATCGATATAGGCGATCAGATACATCAGGCAGAACAGCGGCATCAAATGCCGCGTCACTCGCCCGACCGTGGCGCGCTCCATGTCGACGGACGGATCAGGCATGCGATGACCTCTTATGGGCTTTGGCGCCCGGGACCTGGGCGGCGTGTCGGGGCGGGGCGGTGGACTCGCGCTCGATCAGGGCGTGATCCAGGACGTAGTCCGCGGAAGCCTCGGCCGATGGCTCGGTCGATCGCAAGACGCGCATCAGTCGATCCAGGGCCACGGCCGCCATCTGCCGCACGGGCTGGCGCACGGTGGTGAGCGGCGGCCAAAGGGTGGTGGCCACGGTCGTGTCATCGAACCCGACCACGGTCAGGTCACGAGGCACGTCGAGATGTCGACGGTGGGCCACCGACACGGCCGCGGCGGCCATGTCGTCGTTGCTGGCGAAGATCGCGGTGGGCGGCGGGTCGCGATCGAGCAGCTGCTCGGCGGCGCGCAGGCCCGAACCGTAGGTGAAGGCGCCCTGGGCCAGGACGAGTTCAGCCCCCTCGACCGCCGCGATCGCCGCGCGCGCGCCCTCGAGGCGTACGACGCTGGCGGTCTGGTTGGGATTCCCGGAGATGAAGCCGATCCTTCGGTGGCCAAGATCCAGCAGATGCTGGGCCATGGCCTGGCTGGCCTGGCGGTCGTCGATGCGGACATTGATCGCATCGCTCGCCGGGCGCCCCGCGGCGACCACGGCGAGCGGCAGATTGGCGGCGCGGAGCATGTCGCGCACGACGGCGGACTCGCCCAGGGGCGGCGCCAGGACCACGCCGTGGACGCCCTGGCTCAGCAACCGCTCCAGGTCCCGCGGGGCCGGGGCCTGGCCGTCTTCGCCCCGCACCAGGATCAGCCGGGCCCCGGCGCTGGTGGCCTCCTCGAACACCCCGATCAGGAAGTCGCTCATGAAGGCGGCGCTGGGATTGGAATAGATCACCCCGATCCGCAATTCGCCGGCCATGACGAGGTTGCGGGCCGCCAGATTGGGTTCGTAGTTCAGCTCGCGGATCGCGGCCAGAACCGCCATGCGCGTCTCTTCCCGGACCTTGGCGCGATCATGGATCACCCGCGACACCGTCATGCGCGAGACGCCCGCCAGTTGGGCGACATCGACAATGGTGGCGCCCCGGGCGCGGTCCGGCCTGCTCAATGGAAACCCTTCTTGGCGTTCGCCGGCGATGCGGCGGCGACGTGTTGTCCGACCGTCCGAGGTTCGTCCCCGGCGCGGGGCAATAGGGGCGTGACGCGTTCGCGAACGCAAGCACTAGGCGACCGGCGGCGCGGATCGGCGCGCCGCGCGGACCGAAATTCAGGCGATGGCTCCACACGGCCTCTCGGGCGGCAAAAAGGACCCGGGCCGGAACGGCGGTCAGCCGATCCGGCCCGGGCGGCGCCCAGGGGGAGGTGGAACGGGCGGCTCAAGTTAGAATTCGTAGCGAAGACCCACGTGGTAGAACCGGCCCATCAGGTCGTAGAGCGCCGGGTTGGCGTCCAGACCGGTGTTGGTTTGCGGCGACGGCGTCGGGTCCTTGTTGAACAGGTTGGCGACCTTGAAGTAGGCCTTCAGACCGTCCTTGATCTGGTACGAACCGCTGAGGTCGACATAGGTCGCGCCGTCCATGCGGTTGTAGTCGATCGTCGGATAGTTGTTGTTATCCGTCGCGGTTCTGCCGACCGGGCAGCTGCCGGGGGCGCACTCGATGTACTGGCCGCCGATGACGCCGTCGCTGAACCAGCGCTCCTGCAGGCTGAGCATGAACCGGTCCGAGGTCCAGGTCTGGACGGCGAGAACCTTCCAGTCCGGCGTGTTGCCGGAGTTCTGGCCCGCGGTGTCGACAACGGAGCCGCCGGGGAAGCCCTGATTGGTGACGAACTTGTGGGTGTTGGTCGCCAGGGCGCGCAGATCGAAGTGGCCCGGCACGCTGGGCAGATCGAAGCGGTAGCTGGCCTCGATGTCGAAACCGCTGGTCTTGATCGAGGCCAGGTTGAACACCTGGGCGTTGACATAGGGCGTCACGCCGGCCGGCGGGGAGAAGTTGAAGGCGCCGCAGTATTGCGTCAGGCCCGCATAGCAGAAGTTGACCACCTGCTGGGCGCTCAGGCTGGAGATGCCGCCGTCCAGGACGATGTTGTACCAGTCGACCGAGGCGCTGAAGCCCGGCAGCCACTTCGGGTTCGAAAGGACGACGCCGAGCGTGAAGTTCTTGGCAATCTCGGGCTTCAAGTCCGGATTGCCGACCACGTTCTGGAGCACCAGCAGCGCACCGCCGGAGGGAGCGCCGGGCGGGGGCGTGCCCGTGGAGGGAATGGTGAAGTTGGGCAGCGTGGTCGTGACCGGCGCGGCGAACAGCTCCGACAGGTTGGGCGCGCGGACGTCACGCGAGGTGACGGCCCGCAGGCGGATCCCGTCGATCGGCGTGTCCCAGGTGCCGCCGACCTTCCAGGTGTAGACGGTGCCCGAGCTGCTGTAGTCGGTCCAGCGGCCGGCCATGTTGAGGTTGGCCTTGCCCGCGGCGTCCGAGTCCACCAGCGGCACGTTCACTTCCGCGTACGCTTCCTTCACGCTGTATTTGCCGGCGCCCGAGTGATAGTTGCCCGCGTACCAGTTGTTGCCCGCGGTGCTCAGGGCCGGGTCGGCCGGATAGTCGACGGTGTAGGGCGAAGCCGCCGAACCGTCGCCGTAGGGGTCGCCTTGCACGTGGTACTGCTCGCGACGGTACTCGGCGCCGAAAGCCAGCGCGACCGGGCCGGCCCAGCCCTGGATGGGCTCGCCGCTGAAGTTGATGCTGGCGACGTCCTGCTTCTGGACCGAGTGCTGATACGGGCCGTTCTTCGGGGTGATGTAGGCCAGGGCCGCGTCGCTGGGCGTCTGCCCGCCGAAGACGTTGATCGGCTGGCAGCCGTTCGCGCGGGCGGTCGCATCGGCGCAGACGATCTGGCCGTTGAGCAGGGTCGCCTGGATGGCCAGCCGGTAGCGCGGGTTCAGCATGATGTCGTTGACGTGGATGTTCGTCGTGTTCTCGCCGTGCGTGTAATAGGCGTCGTAGGACCAGTCCGTGCCCACGGCGTTGAACTTGCCGTCGGCGCCCATCACCGCGCGGACCTGGGTCCGCGTCGGATGGACCGAGATGTTCCGGGGCAGCAGGGCGTTGCTGGTGCCGAACGTGAACTGGGTAATGCCGGCGTTGGCGCAGGCCGTCGCGACCGAGGCCGGCAGGTAGGGGTTGGAGCACTGCAGCGTCAGGCCGGTCGTGGCGCCGCCCGGATTGGGCTGGTTGGCGGTCTCGACGCGGGCGACGTTCAGGGTGCCGTAGATCTCGTTGTTGTCATCGATGTCGTAGGCGACGCGCGTATAGCCGTTCAGGCGCTTGAGCTCGGACTGCAGCGAGGTGCCGATGCCGACATTGCCCGACAGATCGCCGCCGACGCAGAAGCCGCCGTTCGAGTAGCAGTTGCTGACCGCGCCGTTCGCGGCCTTGGACGGCACGCCGTTCGAGCCGTACTGGAACTGGAACGGATTGCCGTTGACGTCGAAGGCCGTGCCTTGCAGCGGCCCGGCGCTGATCAGACCGTACTTGGTGTACTGATAGGCCTGGGCGTGCTCGCGATAGAGGTACTGCGGCGAGCCGTCGTTGGTGACGCCGCGGTTGACCAGGGTCGCGGTCGTGTACCAGTCACGGTCGCCCGGCGCATCCTCGCCGAAGCCGCCGGCGGGCACGCCTTCCTCGTCATCGTATTCGCCGCTGACCTGGACGTGCAGGCGGTCGTTCAAGAAGTTCTTGCCCGCGGCGAGCTGCACCAAGAACTGCTCGTTGTCGCCGTAGGTCGTGACGCCCGCCGAGACATTGGCCTTGAAGCCCTCGAAGCGCTTGTCGGTGATGAAGTTGACGACGCCGCCGACCGCGTCGGACCCGTAGGACGCCGAAGCGCCGCCGGTCACGACGTCGACGCGCTGGACCAGGAGCTGGGGGAACAGGCTGATGTCGGGAACGCCGGTGACGTTGGCCGGAACCACCCGCTGGCCGTCCAGAAGGGTCAGGGTCCGGATGGTGCCCAGGCCGCGCAGCGAGAACGAGCTCAGGCCCTGCTGGCCGCTCGACGTGCTGAACGTGCCGGTGGTCGCCCCCGTCGACCCCTGCAAGGAGGGCAGCTGCGCGATCGTCGTGAAGACGTTCGGCTCGGCGTTGCGCTCCAGGTCGGCCTGGCCCAGGGCCTGGGTCGGCGTGGGCGCGGTGAAGCCGGTGGTCCGGATCCGCGAGCCCGTGACCACGATCTCGGACAGCGAGGTGGCGGCCGGTTCCGACGGCGCGGGGGCCGGAGCCACCTGCGCGTGGGCCGCTCCCGCCGACACGGCCAATGCGACCGCACTTGTCGCGAACAACGCGTTCAAAAAGCGCGAACCCCCTCGCGCACGACCTTCATCACTCATCCCGCTGCCTCCGATTTTTCGTTGAGACCACCGACGATGGCCTCCCTGGAAGCTGTCAGACAAAGGAGAGGTGAGCCATTACGACCATGGTCGTACGTCGGCTGATTGTGGACGAGACAGGCGGCGTCGAAAGGCGGCGTCGAAGGCGCACTCGCGCCCTCGGCCCCGCCGATCGACCGCCTCGTCGTCGATTTAGTCGTGTCGCACCGCGTAGAGCGCGTGATGGGTCAGGACGAACAACGTCCGCTTGTCGGGGCCGCCGAAGACCAGCTGCAGCGGCCGTTCGGGGACGTCTATGCGCCCCAGTTCCCGGCCGTCCGGGGCGTAGACGAACACCTGCCCGTTCGCGACATAGACACGTCCCTCCCCGTCGGTCGCGACGCTCTCGCCGCCGCGGTCGGCGAAGACCTTCAGGTCCGTCACCGCGCCCTGCTTGCCGACCAGGCCGCTATAGGTCTTGTTCTCCGAGCTATTGGCGACGAACACCCTCTGGCCCGGCTTGGCCGTGGTGAAGCCATAGGTGTCCAGCGAGTCCGAGAAGCGCAGCCCCCGGAAGTCGGCGGGGCCCTGCTGAAAGACGCGATAGGCCGGCAAGGTCAGGCTGCCGTCGGGCGAGACATATTCGCGAGGCTTGGTCAGCGCCATGTCCCGCGCGAACATCTGAGCCAGGGTCGTGAACTGGTAGGTCGTCAGATCCAGTTGATCCTTGAACTCGGCGTTGTTCCACCAGTTGACCGGCAACACCGTCGCCGCGCCCGCATGGTCGATCGCCGAGGTGGGCGGGATCACCGTGACCTCGGTGTCGGGACTGCCCGGCTTGAAACTGTAGACCGTGCCGTCGCGGCCGTCCGACGACAGCACCAGCAGGTTCCCCGAGCCGTCGACGGCCAGGTTGATCGGATCCAGCGTGTTGTCGCGCACGATCGACAGCTTGCGCTCGTCCGACCAGCTGTAGATGCGCTGGTGACGCCGGTCGGTGAAGTACAGCGTCCCGGCCGCATCCACCGCGCCGCCGCCCAGCGAGTAGAAGCCGTCGCCCAGCTTCTCCACCCGCGCGCCGGCGGGGAAGGTCGAGGGCGCCGTCGGCCGCGGATCGGCGGTCAGGTCCAGCACCGCGAACTGCCGCTCGCGCGCCTCCAGCCCGCTTGTGACGTCCAGGATCGCGTTCTCGTAGGGGTACTTGGTCAAGCGCAGGAAGGCCGCGCAGCCGTTCTCGTCACAGGTCGAAAAGCCGCTTTCGCCGTTCACCGCCACGTTGCGGAAGCGGATGTCGCCCGAATTGTAGACCTTGACCGCCGCCGCCGCCGGACGTCGGGTCCGGGTGACGCGATAGCCGTGATAGTTGGCGACCAGGATGTCGTGGGAGTCGCGGATCTCCAGCGAGACGGTCTCCTCGCCTTCACCGGCCTCTTCCTCGGTCTGCGGGGCCAGAAGCTCCCAGTTGGCGACCCGGTTGAGGCTGATCTCGGTGCGCACATGGTGCTCGACCGAGGCCTGGTAGATGTGGCCGGGCGTCTGGGTGTCCGACACGTAGATGCCCGAATAGGCATAGGTGCTGGGGCTCCAGATATTGGCGAAGGTCCCCCCGCCGCCGTTGGTCACCCACAGGCTGGGATACTGGCCCGCCCAGCGCTTGGCCGGATCGGGGTCGGCCGTGGCGTTGGCGTTGTAGGGATTGAACCGCGTCCCGTCGTACAGCTCGGTGCCGTGACCGCCCTGGAACTTGACGTCGTCGACCAGCGAATTGGCGCCGGCCGTCCAGAGCAAGGCCGTGGCGCGCGGATTGATTCCGCCGGTGTTGAGGCCCAGCCCCGAGACGATGGCGTCGCCCCCGGCGGCCGAGGCGACCAGCGCCTTGGGCGCGCCGGCGCCCTGATAGCCAGGGGTGCGGTCGGGAAGCACGATCTGGGTGAGGCTGGGATGCAGGCCGATCAGCACCGTGTCCGAGCGCAGCTTCAAGGTGTCGGTGACGTGGTAGAAGCCGGCGGGGAAATAGACCACGCGGTGGGTGTCGATCGCCTTCTGGATGGCGGCGGTGTCGTCGGCGGCGTTGTTGCCCTTGGCGCCGAGGGTGCGGACGTTGACCCAGTCAGCCATGGCCGGCAGGGCCCGGATCGCGGGCGCGCGCGGAGCTGGCAGGCCGGGAATGGCCTCAGCCTTCATGTCGGTCTTGTAGGCGCCCACCTGGCCCAGGCCAGGCAGAGTCAGGCCGTGGGTGAAGGACGACACGCGATAGGCGCGGCCCTTGCCCCCCACTGGGCCGGCCACGGACTTGCCGCTGTCGCGGAGGCGGGCGAACACCGGCGTGTCGACAGCCACAGCGTTTTCGAAGCCGACCTGGGTGTAGACGTTGGCCTCGTTGGAGATGACGACGGCGGCCTTGGCGACGTTCTCGAAACGGACGTCCTTGCCCCACAGCCAGTCGCCGTAGCCGCGGTCGATCTCGATCCCAACGGGCGTGTCACGCATGGCCACATTGACCAGGGTCAGGCCAGCTTCGTGTTCGCGGATCGCCGCGTCACGTTGGCCCTCGAACGTGGAGTCCAGCAGCAGGAAGCCCCAGGCCGGCGAGGTCTTCTCGGCCAGGATGCCGTAGCGCCCGCCCTTGAAGTGCAGATCCAGAGCCGCGTTGCCGACTTGATACACACCCGCCAGGCCCGAGCCGATGTCGAACTCCATGTGGCTGAGATAGGTGTGCTGGGCGGCATGGAAGCGGATCGCGGTCGCCGCCGGATTGCCTTGGCCGATCTTGAAATCGATGTTGCTCATCGCCGAGTAGAAGGTCCCGGAATTGGCGTCGGGGACGTCCTTGTCGAACGGCACGCTGCCCGGCGGCGGGAACGGCACGCGGCGCGCCGGGTCGCGCTTGGCGCCGGCGAAGATCACCATGTTGGCCAGGCCCTTCTGGAATCCGGGCGTCGCGTCGCCCAGCAGGATCAGCGGGCGCGTGGCCCCGACCCCGAACACCCGGACGCCCGGCCACAGGAACAGGGTCTTGCTGATGCGGTAGCGGCCGGAGGGCAGGAAGACCAGGCCGCCGCCGGGCTTGGCCGCGGCCGCGTCGATCGCGTCCTGGATCGCGGCGCTGTCGTCGGCGCGGCCGTCGCCCCTGCCCCGCACCATGACGGCGGCGGGATCGTCGGGCGCCTTGACGAAGGTCGAAACCGATGCCGCCGCCGGATCGCTCGCCGTGAGGAACAGCGCGATCAAGGCCGCGCACGGCGCAACAAGCCAGCTTTTCATGGCGAACCTTTTCGTACTCGAGGTCTTGGTCAGGGCGTCACGGCGTAGAGCGAGTGGTGAGTAAGGACGAAAAGCGTGCGCTTGTCCTCGCCGCCGAAGATCAGCTGCAGCGGCCGCTCGGGCAGATCAATGCGACCGGCCGGCCGACCGTCGGAGTCGTATTGGAAAATCTGGCCGTTGGCGACGAACACCCGTCCCTGTCCGTCGACCGCGACGCTCTCGCCGCCGCGATTGGCGAACACCTTCAGGTCGGTCAGGGCGCCGCCGGGGCTGACCTGGCCGCTATAGGTCTTGCCCTCGGACTCGTTGGTCACGAAGACCCGCTCGCCGACGGCGCCGCCGATCAGGCCATGGGCCTGCAGGCTGTCGGACCAGCGCCAGCCGACATGGTCGGGCGGCCCCTGCTGCCACACCCGGAAGGCGGGCAACGACAGGCTTCCGTCGGGCGAGACGTAGGCCTGGGCCTTCGGCGCGCCGACGTCGCGGGCGAACATTTCGGCCAGGGTGGTGAAATGGTCGGTGGCCGGGTCGTACTGATCCCTGAACTCGCCGTTGTTCCACCAGTTAACCGGCAGCAGCGTCTTGGCGCCCGGACGCGCGGCGGCCGACGACGTCGGCGCGATCAGCGTCATCTGGTCCTTGGGCCCGTTCGGGTCGATCGAATAGACGCTGGCCTGCGGACCGTACGAGGACACAACCAACAGCTTGCCGGAGCTGTCGACCGCCAGGTTCACGGGATCCAGAGAATGGTCGCGCACCACCTCCAGGCCCTTGGCCTGGGTCCAGCGATAGATCCGCTGGAAACGTTTCTCGACGAAATAGAGCGCGCCGTCCGCGCCCACGGTCGCGCCGGAAATCGACCAGAAGCCGCTCTCCAGCTTGCGCACCTTCCCGTCGCCGGCCGGCGCGGCCGGCGCGGGTTGGCCGGAAACGTCGAGCACGGCGAATTCGCGCTCGCGCACCTCCAGCTTGCGGGTCTTGTCCTGGATGGCGTTCTCGAACGGGAACTTGCTGGCCCGCGCATAGGTGCCGCAACCGATCGCGTCGCAGAGGGCGACGCCGCTCTCGGCGTTGATGTGAACGTTGCGGAAGCGGATGTCCGACGAGTTGAACAGCTTCACCGCCGTTTCGGCCGGATGGTAAGACCGCGTCACCCGATAGCCGTGATAATTGGCGAACAGGATGTTGCGCGAGTTGCGGATCTCCAGCGAAACGGCGTCGGGGCCGTCGCCGACCTCCTGCTCGGTCTGGGGCGCCAGGAACTCCCAGTTCTGGACGTTGTCGAGCACGAACTCGTTGCGGACGTGGTGCTCGACCGACACCTCGTAGATGTGGCCCGGCGTGCTGGTGTCGGAAATGTAGAAGCCGGCCGAGGCGAAGGTGTTGGGACTCCAGACGTTGGCGAACGTGCCGCCGCCGCCGTCCGTCACCCAGATGCTGGGATACTGGCCGTCCCAGCGGCCGTCGGCCACCGGGTCGCCGCTGCGCGCCTGCGCCGCGCCCAGCGGCTTGCCGTCCATGGTGGGGGTGCCGCCGCCGCCCATGATCTTGACGTCGCTCACCTGTGAATTCGCGCCCGACCGCCACAGCAGCGCCGAGGCGCGCGGATTGACGCGTCCGGTGAACAGCCCGATCCCCGCGAGGATGTTGTCCCCGCCCTTGGGGCTTTCCAGCACGGGCGTCACCGGTCCGACCCCGGCGTGGCGCGGATTGTCGTCGGGAATGACCAGCTGGGTCAGGGCCGGATGCAGGCCGATCAGCACGGTGTCCGGCCGCAGCTTCAGGGTGTCGGTGACCTTGTAGAAGCCGATCGGCAGATAGAGCACGCGATGGGTGTCGATCGCCTTCTGCAGGGCGGCGGTGTCATCGGCCTGGCTGTCGCCCTTCACGCCCAGGGTCTTGACGTTGGTCCATTCGGCCACCGGCGGCAGGGCGCGAAGAGCCGAAGCTGGCATCGCCGGGAGGGACGGCAGCGAGGCCATGTCCACATTGGTCTTGTACTCGCCCATCTGGCCGAGGCCGGGCAGCGTCAGGCCATAGGTGAACGAGGCCACCTTGTAGGCCTTCCCTTTACCGGCCACCGTCTTACCGCTGTCGCGGAAGCGGGCGAACACCGGGGTGTTGGACGCCACGGCGTTGTCGAAGCCCACCTGGGTGAAGACGTTGTCCTCGGCCGAGATCACGACGCCGGCCTTCGAGACGTTCTCGAAGCGGACGTTCTTGCCCCACAGGCTGTCGCTGTAGCCCCGGTCGATCTCGATGCCGACCGGCGTGTTCTTGATGGCCACGTTGACCAGGGTCAGGTCGACCTCGTGCTCGCGGATCGCCGCGTCGCGCTGGCCGTCGAAGGTCGAGTCGATCAGGGTGAACTGCCAGGCCGGCGAGGTCTTCTCAGTGACGATCCCGTAGCGCCCGCCCTGGAAGTGGACGTCCTCCATGATGTTCCCGGCCTGGTAGACGCCGGCGAAGGCCGAGCCCAGGCGGAAGTTCATGTGGCTGAGGAAGGCGTGCTGGGCCATGCGGAACCGAACCGCCGCCGCCGCCGGATTGCCCGCGCCGATCTCGATGTCGACATTGGCCATGGCCGAATAGAAGGTGCCCGAATTGGCGTCGCGCACCTTGTCGGTCGGTGGGACCACCGTCGGCACCGGCACGGGAATGGCGCCGACCTGGTATTGGTCGCCGCCCGTGAACACGATCATCGTGCCCACGCCCTTCTGGAAGCCGGGCGTATTGGCCGCCAGCACGAAGACCGGCCGGGTCGCGCCGACCCCGAAGACGCGCACGCCCGGCGGCACCAGGATGCTGCGGCTCAGACGGTAGCGGCCCGACGGCAGGAAGACGAGGCCATGGCCGGTCTTGTCGCGCGCGGCGTCGATGGCTTTCTGGACGGCGTCGGTGTCGTCCGCGCGGCCGTCGCCGACACCCGTGACGGTGATCGCGCGCGGGTCGTCGGGGGCGGTGAGCAGAACAGAGCCGGTCGAGGCCAGGGCTGGGGTCGAAGCCGCCAGAAACGCCGCTAAAAGGACCGCCTTCATGCCACTCTCCTCGTCGCAACCCCTTATCGATAAGGAATCGCCACCCCCCCGCCATCCTCGACCATGGTCGTAGTTACGCCCCATCGGCGGCCCGGTAGAACCCGATTTCAACCGTGCGGTCAGCCTGTCGGTCATTCGGCATGCCAGCCAGCCTTCAAGGACGCCGCTTGCAGCCGCCATCCCGCCCCGCCCCGTCCGCCGGGCTCGCCATCATCGCCATGGGCGTGAGCGGGAGCGGCAAGTCGACGCTCGGCGCTCTGCTGGCCAGCAAGCTCGATTGCCCGTTCCTGGAGGGCGACGACTTTCATGACGCGCGCGCGGTCGCCAAGATGCGCGCGGGCCAGCCCCTCGAGGACGATGACCGCTGGCCCTGGCTCGATCGCCTGGGCCTGGCGGTCGGCCAGGCGCTGGTGTCGGGAGGACGGGTCGTGGCGGCCTGCTCGGCGTTGAGACGCGGCTATCGCGAGCGCCTGCGCGGCGCCATCGGGGCCCCCACGCGCTTCGTCCTGCTGGACGCCGGCCACGACGAGCTCCTGCGGCGGCTCACCCATCGCTCGGGCCACTACATGCCTCCCAGCCTGCTGGCCAGCCAGCTCGCCACGCTCGAGCGTCCAGGCGCCGACGAGGCGATCTTCACGCTCGACGCCGCCGCGCCGCCCGAACGCCTGTGCGAGATCACCCAGGCCTGGCTGGAAGACGACGCGCGCTGGACCGGCGGGGCGGCGCGCGCTTCAGGGCATCAACCGCTTTCGCCCGCGTGAGAGGTGCCAGCGCATGGCCAGGGCGGCGCTGTCGCCGTCCTGCGCCCGGATCGCCTCGACGATCAGTTCGTGCTCTTGCATCATTTCGGCGATCGCTTCCGGCGGCCGCGATCGCGAGATGTCGACGCCCGCGCGCATGATCCGGTCGACGTCGGGCTGCAGCGCCTCGAACGTGACCAGGAAGGCGGGATTGGCGGTGGCCTGCGCGATGCGGCGGTGCAACTCCATGTCCTCGGCGTGAGCCGGCGCGTTCGACAGCAGCGCCTCGCGCAATTTCGACAGCGCGTCCTCGATGCTGGCCATCTCCTCGTCCGAGCGCCGCGCCGCCGCCAGCCGCGCCGCCTCCGCCTCCAGCACGAAGCGCACCTCGTAACTGCCCAGGGTCGAGGCCAGTTCGGACAGCGGCATGTAGGCGCTCAGCTTGTCCGACGGGCGGTTCTTGACGAACGACCCGGCCCCGCGGCGCGCCTCGGTGATGCTGTCGGCGGCCAGTCGGACGAGGGCCTCGCGCACGATCGTGCGCGACATGCCGAAGATCTCCGCCAGGCGAGCCTCGGACGGCAGGCGATCGCCGACCGCCAACCCGTCGGCGTTGATCATCTCCACGATGCCCGTATACGCCCTGTCGGCCAGGCGGCCTTCGCTCATCCCTCGGTCTCCAAACTCGACTGGCGCCAACATCGCGCCGTTCGCTTCCGTTAGAAAGCGGCCGTCGGCCGGCGCCAAGGTGGCGGCCAAGCCCTCGCGACGCCAGCGCGAACTTCACCGTGGCGGCCGGCGCGCGCCGTCGGTGCAGCCGGACAAGTCGCCGTGGAAAGTCTTCGCCGCGCCGCCGCATCCCATCAAACCTGTATGACAGATTTCGACGGAATGGCATGAACAATCAAATGTTCACGCTCACATTGCCGAACGGGCTTGAATTTGTCCAACAGATAGCGTTACCATCCGGAACGCGACCCGGATTCGCCGAACACGATCGGCGGGCAAAACAAACGGGCGTCGCACCGCCGAATGGCTGCGCTGGGATGAAGCAGAGGGGTTCTGGAATGACCACGACGGGTGTCCGCGTTATCGACCGCGATCTGGAGGCGGCGTTCGACGAGCTCACGCCGACCCAGATGAAGGTCTTGGAAGGCGTCAACTCAGGACGGCTCAACAAGCAGATCGCCTTCGACCTCGGCATCGCCGAAGCCACGGTCAAGGCCCACATGACCGCGCTGATGCGCAAGCTCAACGTTCACAACCGGACCCAGGCCGCGATCGCGGCGCAGGCCCTGGCGCACTGGCCCCGGTCGGCCGCCCGATAGGCCCACAGGCCGCGGACTGGTCAAGGTCCGGCAGGGCGATGGCGCGGTCGCCTTTGACCGCGGCCTGCGCACCCTTTCGATCCGACCGCCGGGCTGAGACGTCTGGCGCGCCCTAGTCGACGGCGAGAATGACGTGCGAGGCCTTGATGAGCGCCTGGGCCCGGGCGCCGACCTTGAAGCCCAAGGCCTCGCCGCTGCCGCGCGTGATCGTCGCCGTCAGGGTTTTCCCCGGCTCCATCTCCAGCACGACCTCGTCATTGACCGCCCCCTCGTCGTGGCGGATCACCGTGCCCGCCAGGCAGTTGCGGGCGGACGTCCGCAGGCCGTCGTCGCCCGCGGCCAGGATCACGAAGCTCGACTTGATCAAGGCCAGCGCCTCGCGGCCCGGCGCCAGGCCCAGGTCCGCGACGCTCTCGCGGGTGACGATGGCGACGATGGCGACGCTCGGCGAGACCCTCAAGGTCACCTCGGCGTTGACGGCCCCTTGGGTGACGGTCTCGACGACACCCCGGAGGGCGTTGCGGGCGCTGGTCTTCATGCCAAAACTCCAGATCAGGGATTTTAGGTCGTCGTCCGCGCCGCCGAGCGCCTCTTCCAGCTGCTCGACCAACTGGGTCAGACCGTCCTCGACCTTGGCGTAGGCGGCCAGGACCGCCAGGCCGGCGGGCGTGACCTGGGCCGCGCCGCCCTGGCGGCCGCCCGGCTGGGCGGTGACCAATGGCCGTTCGAACAGATTGTTCAGCGCCTGGACCGCGTCCCAGGCGCCCTTGTAGCTGAGCCCCACCGCCTTGGCCGCGGCGGTGATCGAGCCGTGGGCCTGGATGGAGCTCAGCAGCCGGATGCGATCGGGTCCCACGCGGGACACGGGGCCCTTGCGCAGCTGAAGGACGGCCTGGATGGGAAGCGGTCGGGTCATGAGCGATCTATGCGACAAGCCGGGCCCGGACGCCACGTCGGGATCGGTCGCGCGATCGTCGGTCAGGCGAAGGCCGGTCTCCACGGCGCGTGGAGTGGGGAATCACCCCATCGCAACGCCTTCCCATCAGGCGCCATTCTAGGAATGGGGCGCGGTGACGTTTAGCGCTCGCTGGGCGTGCAAGATAATGCGGCTGCTTCAAACGGCGGCGTTCGGTCTGACGTGTTTGGCGGCGCTTGTCGTCATTGCCTTCGCCGTGACGCTCACCCTCGATCTGAGGGCGCAGGCGATCTTCGGGCTGACGACGATCGTCGTCACCCTTCTGCTGAATCGCCACGGCTCGCGCCGGGTCACCATAGCGCTCGGCCTCCTCTCGATCGCCGTTTCGACGCGCTATCTCTACTGGCGCACCACCGAGACCCTGCACTTTCGCTCGCCGATCGAGGCGGCCTTCGGGTTGGGCCTTTTCCTGGCCGAGCTCTATGCCTGGGCCATCCTGGTCCTGGGCTACATCCAGACCGTCTGGCCGTTGGCGCGGCCCGTCCGCCCGCTCGCCGGCGAGGCCGACAGCTGGCCGACCATCGACGTCTTCATCCCGACCTATAACGAGAGCCTGCAGATCGTGCAGGACACCGTCCTGGCCGCCCTGTCGATGGACTATCCGCGCGACCGCTTCCGCGTCTACGTGCTCGACGATGGGCGGCGCCCCGAGTTCAAGGCGTTCGCCGAGGCGGCCGGCGCCCTCTACATCGCGCGCACCGACAACAAGCACGCCAAGGCCGGCAACCTGAACAACGCCCTGGGCCTGACCGACGGCGAACTGGTCTGCATCTTCGACGCCGACCACATCCCGACCAGGGCCTTCCTGCAAATCACGGTCGGCTGGTTCCAGGCCGACCCGCGCCTGGCCCTGCTGCAGACCCCGCACCACTTCTATTCGCCCGATCCCGTGCAGCGGAACCTGCGCACGGTGAAGGACATCCCCGACGAGGGCGCGCTGTTCTATGGCGTGGTCCAGCCCGGCAACGACTTCTGGAACGCGGCCTTCTTCTGCGGCTCCTGCGCCGTGATCCGCCGCGAGGCGCTGAAGGAGACCAACGGCTTCGCCGGCGAGACGGTGACCGAGGACGCGCACACCGCGCTCAAGCTCCAGCGGCGCGGCTGGAACAGCGCCTATCTCGACATCCGCCTGGCCTCGGGCCTGGCCACCGAGCGCCTGGCCCTGCACATCGGTCAGCGCGCGCGCTGGGCGCGGGGGATGATCCAGATCTTCCGGGTCGACAATCCCCTGACCGGACCCGGCCTGAGCCTGGCCCAGAGGCTCTGTTACCTCAACGCGATGCTGCACTTCTTCTTCCCGCTGCCGCGCATCGTGTTCCTGACCTCGCCCCTGGCTTTCCTGCTGTTTGGCCAGAACATCATCTTCGCCTCGGCTCCGATGATCGCCGCCTTCGCCGCGCCGCATCTGGTGCAGTCGATCGTCACCAGCAACCGCATCCAGGGCCAGGACCGCCGCGCCTTCTGGGGCGAGGTCTACGAAAGCCTGCTGGCCTTCCACTTGGTGCTCCCGACGATCACCACCCTGCTCAATCCCAAGCGCGGCAAGTTCAACGTGACCGACAAGGGCGGCCTGCTCGACAAGGGCTATTTCGACGCCCGGCTGATGTGGCCGCACATGGCGACCATCGGCTTGCTGGTGCTCGGGCTGGTCGTCGGCTTCACGAAACTCTCTCTCGGCGGGTTCGGCGTGAACCTGGGCACCCTGCTGCTCAACGCCAGTTGGACGCTGTTCAGCCTGCTGATCCTGTCGACCGCGTTGGCGGTCGGCCGCGAGACCCGCCAGATGCGCACCTATGTCCGGGTCGGCGCCCACCTGCCGGTGATCCTGAAGTTCGGCGACGGCCGCGAGGTCCAGACGGAAACGGACGAGATCTCGATGGGCGGCTTCGCCGTCTCCAAGGTCGGCCCGGTCGACAAGAACCAGTCCATCGACGTGCAGCTGTTGTGCGGTTCGGCCTGGACGACGTTTCCAGCGCGCATCGCCTCGGTGACGGGCGACACTCTTCGAATCCAGTTCAGGTCCATGCCCATCGCCCGGCATCGGGAACTGGTGGTGGCGGTCATGGGGCGCGCCGACGCCTGGGAGCCGAACGCCGCCGCGCCCTCGGCCAATCCGATCGCCTCCCTGATCGACCTGGTGCGCGCCAGCGCCTCCCTGGTGTTCTGGTGGAGCGTCAAGCAGCCCGAGCCCTACGCCCAGCGACCGGTCGCCCCCAGCGAGGCCGATGTCGCCAAGACGGTCTCGACCCTCTGCGCGCTCCTGGCCTGTCTCGCGCTCTTCGCGGTCCCGGCGCCCGCCCGGGCGCTTGCGCCGACCGCCGCGCCGAAGCCCGCGGCCGCCGCCGCCGGCGTCCGCGAGGTCACCATCACCCTGGCCGACATGGGCGCGCGACGTCCCGTTCGGCTGCTGGGCGTCAACGGCGAGGCCGGCATCCCCTTCGCCCTGCGTCGGGACGAGGTGGTGACCGGCGCGACCCTGGTGCTGAACTTCGCCTATTCCCCCGCCCTGCTGCCCGACCTGTCGCAGCTCAACGTGTTCATCAACGACGAGGCGGTGGCGTCCCTGCCGCTGGCGCGCGAAGGCGCCCGGGGCACGGTGCTCGAGATCCCTGTCGAGCCGGCCCTGTTCCTGACCGACAACCGCCTGAACCTCCGCTTTTCCGGCCACTACGCCCGGGGCTGCGAGGACCCGCTCCACTCGTCCCTCTGGGCCAATGTCAGCAATCTGCGCTCGTCGCTGAAGCTGCGGCTGCAGCGGCTGCCGGTGCGCGCCGAGCTGGCCCAACTGCCCGCGCCGTTCTTCGACGCCGGAAGCGGTCCGCTGATCTTGCCGTTCGCCTTCGCCGCCCCGCCCTCGGACGACGCGCTGCGGGCCGCCGCGGCGACGGCCTCGTATTTCGGCATGGCGGCCAGCTATCTCGGCTTTCGCTTTCCGGTCCTGGTCGGCGACTTGCCTCCAGGCGACGGCGTGGTGTTCGCCACGGCCGGCGACCGGATCGAGGGCCTGACCCTGCCGGCGATCGACGGCCCGACCCTGGCGATCGTGGCCAATCCGCGCGATCCGTCGAGCGCCCTGTTGCTGGTCCTGGGGCGTGACCCGGCGGAGATACGCGAGGCGGCCCTGTCCCTGGCGGTGGCCGCCAAGAGCCTGACGGGCCCGGTCGCGGCCCTGGGCGCGCCGACGCTCGCCGTCCGCCAGCCCTACGACGCCCCGCGCTGGCTGCGCACCGATCGCAAGGTTCGGCTGGGCGAGATCATCGATCCCGACACCCTGCAGACCGTCGGCCTGCCGCCGGCGCCGGTGACCGCCGCCTTCCGTCTCGCGCCGGACCTACTGCTGTGGCCCCGCAGCGGCGCGCCCATGTCGCTGCGCTATCGCTATCCCATGGGCTCGTGGCTGAACCGCGAGGAGTCGCGTCTCGACGTCTCGCTGAACGGCCGATACCTGAAGTCCTTCAAGCTGGACCGTCAGACCGGGGTCGACAGCTTCCGCACCCGGCTGATGCGCGGCTTCGCGCTCAACGAGCATGACGTCTCGCTGCCGCCCTATCAGCTGTTCGGCCAGAATGAGCTGCAGTTCTACTTCGACCTCAAGGGCCACAAGACCGCCGCCTGCCAGGGTCAGCAGCCGACCAACGTCCGCAGCGGCGTTGATCCGGACACGACGATCGATCTGACCGGCGGCCACCACTACACCCAGCTGCCGAACCTGGCCTTCTTCGCCAGCGCCGGATTCCCCTTCACCCGCATGGCGGACCTGTCGAAGACCACGGTCGTGATGGCGCCCAACGCCGGACCCAACGAGATCGAGGCGTTCCTCGGCCTGATGGGCCGCTTCGGGGACGCGACGGGCGCGCCGGTCACCCGCCTTGGCATTGTCCGCAACGGCGACGAGGCGGCCCTGCGCGACCGCGACCTGCTGCTGATCGGCCCGACCAGCCTGCTGACCGCGAACGAGCATCTGATGAAAGGCGCGCCGTTCTCGAGCGAGGGGTCGCGTCTGCGCCTGCGTCTGGCGACCTTCCGCGAGCGGGCGTTCTCGATGCTCGGCACGCCGCTCGACGACGGCCAGCGCGGCGCGGCCGACGACGTCCTCGTCGGCGCCGAGACCTTCAGCGGCATGACCAGCTTCCGCTCGCCGTACGGCGGCGACCGGGTGGTGGTGGCCCTGCTCTCGGACCGCACCGAACGCCTGCCCCAGCTGGTGCAAAGGCTGGCCGATCCGACTCAGAACGCCGAGGTGAAGGGCGATCTGGTCGTCCAGTCCGACGACACCCTCGCCAGCTTTCGCGTCGGACCGACGTTCTGGGCCGGCACGATGCCTTACTTCTACCGCGCGGCCTGGTGGCTGAGCGGTCATCCGTTGCTGCTGGCCCTTGCCCTGGCCGGCGCCGTTCTGGTGCTGGCCGGACCGATCCTGCTGTGGCTCAAGGCCCACGAGCGGCGACGGCTGAAGGACGTCGAAGGGGCATGAGCCGCCGCCGTCTCCTTCCCTGGTTGCTGGCGGCCGTCGCGGCCACGTCCGCGGCGGCGCCGCAGACGGGCCTCGCGCGCCAATCCAGTCAGGAAGGCGTGAACGCGCTGGTGCGCCAGGCCGCGTTCTGGCGCGAACGCGGCCGCAAGGATCTGGCGGGACAGTCCCTGCAGCGCGCCCTGGCGGCGGACCCCAAGAACGCCGACGCCCTCGCGGCCATGGCCCGCTACGCGCGCGAGGACGGGGATGTCGCCGGCGCCGAGCGCTGGACCGCCCGCCTGCGCCGGGCGGCGCCCAACGATCCCCGACTTCGCCAGCTGGCGGCCCCCGTCGCCGCCCCGCCGAGCGCGCGCCCGGCGCCCCCTCCCGTCGCCGCCGCCGCCGCCCCACCGCCAGCGCCTCGACCGGCGGCGCCGGTCGATCGCGGGGGCCCCCTGCGGGCCGCAGGCTTCGCGGCGCTCGAGAAGGGCCAGCTGGACGCCGCCGCGCGCGACTTCGAAGCCGCGCTCAGAATCCGTCCAGGCGACCAGGACGCGCTGGGCGGGCTGGGCGTGGTGCGCCTGCGCCAGGAGCGGTTCGCCGAGGCCGAGCCGCTGCTGGCCAAGGCCAGCGCCGGGTCGCCCCAGGCCAAGGCCCGTTGGCGCGAGGCCCTGGCGTCCGCGCGGTTCTATGGCGGCCTGCGCGCGGCCCAGGCCGCGCTGGCGGCCGGCGACGCGGCCAAGGCCGAGCGCCTGGTCGCGCCGCTGGCCAACGGCTCCGGCCGCGACGTCGCCCTGGCCCAGCAACTGCTCGGCGACGCCCTGGCGCGGCAGGGCCGCCTGGCCGAGGCGGAGGCCGCCTATCGCCAGGCGGCGCGCAACGCGCCGGACTCGCCCGACATCCAGACCGGCCTCGTCGAAGCCCTGGTCGCCCAGGGCAAGATCGCCGAGGCCGAGGCCCTGGCCGCCAGGACGCCCGGCGGCGCGACGGGCTCGGTCTCGACCCGGGCGCGGATCGCCCAGGCCAGGGCCGACGAGGCCTGGGCGGCGGGCGACCTGACGGGCGCGCGCGCGGCCTTCGAGACCGCCCTGGCGGCCTTCCCGTCCGAGCCCTGGCTCCGACTCGACTACGCCCGCTTCCTGCTCGAACGCGGCGAGACCAGCTCAGCGGACGGGCTGATGTCGCCGCTGGCCTCAAGCGTGGGGGCCGAGCCGCTGCACGCCGCCGCGCTCTGGGCCGACCGGCGCAACCGGCCGCGCGACGGCCTGGCCGCCCTCGAGAAGATCCCGCCGGCCGAGCGCACCGCCCAGATGGACGCCCTGGCCCAGTCGCTGCGCGATCGCGCGGTGATCCAGCAGGCCAGGCAGGCCGCCGCCGGGCGCGGCTACGAGGCCGCCAGCGGCCTGCGCGCGCTGCTGGCCAGGCCGGGACTGCCGATAGGGACCGCCGGCGAGGCCGCGTCGGCCCTGTACGACCTGGGCGATGTCGAGCCCGCCCTGGCGGCGGCCCAGCAGGCGCTGGTGGTCGACGTCCCGGCCGCGCCGGCCGCCTATGAGGGCTTCGTCTCGGTGCTGGCCAAGGCTGGGCGGGACGCCGAAGCCGCGGCCCTGATCCGTCAGGCCTCGACGAAGGCCGCGCCCACGCCCGAGAACCGCCGCGCCGTGGCGGGGCTGACCGCGACCCTGGCCGCCGAGCGGGCCGACCGCCTGCGGCTGTCCGGCGACCTGGCCGGCGCCTTCGACACCCTTTCCGAGGCCTCGACGATCGCCCCCGACAATCCGCGAATTCTCGCGGCCCTGGGCCGGCTCTACCTGACCGGCCGCATGCCCGACGAGGCCAGACAGGCCTATGAGGCCCTGCTGCGCCTCAAGCCCGGCGACCCCGAGGCCCTGGCGGGAATCGCCGAGGCGGCCCTGGCCCTCAACGATCTGCCCGGGGCCCGCGACAATCTCCGCCTGGCCATGGCGCGCTCGCCCGACAACGCCGACTTCTATCTGCTGAAGGCGCGGATCGAGACGGCGGCGGGCGATCGCCGCGCGGCGCTGGAGGCCCTGCAGACCGCCAAGGCGCTCGGCGCCCACGGCGGCGGCGTGCGCGGTCAGACCGGCGGCCTGGGCCCCAATCCCTTCCTGAATCGCTCGAGCTCGCCGTCGCCCGCGCGTCCCGCCGCGCCGGTCGCCTGGCTGTCGCCGACCTCGACGCCCATGGAAGCGCCGGCGGCGGCTTCGCCGTGGGCCGCCCCGCCGCCAGGCGTCGGTCCCGCCGCCCCTGCGGCGCCGCCGAGCTCGTCCTCGTCGCTGTTCGGCTTTCCGTCGTTTCCGGTCGCCAAGCGAAGCCCCGCGCCGGTCGCGACGACGCCCCAGGAGACCAAGGCCGCCGGCATCGACCGCCAGATCGCCGATCTGCGCCGTGACGCCGCGCCGCAGATCGACGTCTCCACCACGTTCCGGCAACGCTCGGGCGAGGCGGGGCTGAGCCAGCTGGGCGAGGTCGCGGGCGTCGCCAGCTTTTCGACCTCGGTGCTGGGACGCGGGCGACTGTCGTTCGAGATCGCGCCGACCGCGATCGATGGCGGAACGGCCTCGCTGGACGGCCGCCAGCGCTTCGGCGCCAACCCGATCCCCACCGCCGTCGCGATCCTCGACCAGGAACAGCCCGTGCCGCCCGGCGGGACGCCGATCATCGACGAGGAAGACGTTCCCGACCCCGGCCCGCAGACCGCCGCCGGCGCCGCCCTGACCGTGCGCTACGCGATCGGCGGCCTGACCGCCGATGTCGGCGCGACGCCCCTGGGATTCTCGAACGTCGAGGCCGCGGGCGGGGTGAGCTGGGCCCCGGCGGTCGGCGGCGCCGGCCGCGCCAAGCTGAAGGTCGAGCGCCGCCCGGTCACCGACAGCGTCACCAGCTACGCCGCCACCGTCGATCCGGTCACGGGCAAGGAATGGGGTCAGGTGATGCGGTCCACCGTCGGCGGCGGCCTGTCCTACGACAACCAGGCGACAGGCCTCTACGCGGACCTCTCGGCCAGCCGGTACGACGGCCGCCACGTGGCTGACAACAGCGGTTGGGAGATGAACATCGGCGGCTACATCCGGCCCTATCGGACCAGCGGCGCCGAGTTCCAGATCGGGGCCAACCTCAATCACCAGGCCTACGACAACAACCAGAACCTCTTCACCCTCGGGCACGGCGGCTATTTCAGCCCCCAGCAGTTCACCAGCGTGAGCCTGCCGATGCAGATGCGCCTCACCCGCGCGACCTGGAACTTCGAGCTGCGCGCGGCGCCGGGCTACCAGACCTACCGCGAGGACGCGGCCGACGTCTTTCCGCTCGACCCGGCCTTGCAGGGGACCCTGGAGTCCCTGGCCTCGATCGATCGCAGCATAAAAACCCGGTTCCCGGCCCGCAGCGAGAGCGGCTTCGGCATGGCCGGCTCGGCCGCGGCCGAATACCAGATGGGCTGGGCGACCACGGTCGGCGGGGCGCTCAGCTTCGACACCTTCGGCGACTACGACGAGGCCAAGGCCAGGCTCTATCTCAAGCAGCTGATCGGAGGGCGACAGGCGCCATGACCAACACTCCTCCCAAACGCCTTTCTCCGGCGGAGGTGCTCGCCCGCGATCACGCTTATCACGCCGTCCGAAGTTGCTCGCTGCAGTGGAGCACATTCCTTTCGGCGTTCGCGATCGAGCTGAACACGGGCGCCGAGCCGTTGGAGGTCCGCGGCTTCCTGCGCCAGATCGGTCGCCGAATGGCCGAACTCATGGTCCTGCCCAAGACCGACACCATCGAGGCCCTGGAGGCGGAGATGAACAAGGCCTGGACGCGTATCGAGTGGGGCTGGGTGAGGCTGATCCCCGAAGACGACACCATTTTCATCACCCATGGCGCCTATCCCAACGCGTTCGAGGATCCCACCAACACCGTCTGGCCCCTCGGCACGGCGGCGATCATGGAGGGCATCTACGGCGAATGGATGCTCGCCCAGGGCAGTCCCGTCTCCGTGGTGCGTCGGGTCTCGGAACAGAACGATCCGCTGGAGTTTCGCCACGGCGTCGACGTCGTGCGCGTTCCGCCCTGATGGCGTCGCCCGTGATCGTCAAACCCATGTCCAGATTGGCGGCCCTGATGCGGACCGGCGTCGATTTCGCGCGAAAAGGTCCGGCGCTCCGCGCCCTTCTGGCGATCCTGTTGCTGGGTCCGCCCCAAGGGGCCTGCGCGATGAGGGACCAGGATGGCTGGAGCACGTTCAAGGCCGACTATCTCGCCGCGGACGGGCGGGTGATCGACACCGGCAATGGCGGCGTCAGTCACAGCGAGGGTCAGGGCTACGGCATGCTGCTGGCCGAGGCGCACGGCGATCGCGCCGCCTTCGACCGGCTGTGGGGCTGGACCGGCGTGAACCTCATGCGCGACGACGTGCGGCTGTTCCGCTGGCGCTATGATCCGAGAGTCCCCCGAAGCGGCGCGGATCCCAACAACGCCACTGACGGCGACATCCTCATCGCCTGGGCGCTGCTGCGCGCCTCCAGACGCTGGAACGACCGGAGCTACGCGGCCGATTCCGCGGCGATCCGCGCCGCGATCGCCAAGAGGCTGGTCGCCGAGATCGGCGGGCGGCGGGTGCTTCTGCCGGGCCTGGACGGCTTCCGCCAGCAGGACGCCGTCATCTACAACCCGTCCTATTTCGTCCTGCCGGCCCTGCAGGCCTTCGCCGCCGCCGATCCGGCCGGCCCTTGGGACCGACTGATCCAGGACGGCCTCACCGTGGCGCGCGACGCCCAGTTCGGCGCTCAGTCTCTTCCCGCCGACTGGGTCCGGATCAGCGCTTCCGGCGCCGTCACGCCCGATCCCGGCCATCCGCCTCGCTTCGGCTTCGACGCCGTTCGCGCGCCGCTCTACCTGGTGTGGGGAGGGGTCGCCGGCCAGGCCCCCGCGACCGCTTCCGCGCGCTTCTGGCGACGGTACGAGGGCGCGAACTGGCCGCCCCCGGCGTGGATCGACGTTCAAACCGGCGCCAAGGCGGCCTTTCCCCTGTCGCCGGGCGGCCAGGCGGTGGCGCGCCTGGTCGCCGATCTGCCGGCCCAGAAACTCAAACCCGCGCCGGAGGACTACTATTCCGCCGCCCTGGGCCTTCTCGCCGAACAGGCCGCTCGGGAGCGCCGTTCCCGGGGTGCGTCACAAGGTCCCGTCAGGCCTTGACCCGGTTGAGCTTAACGGCGGTTAACACTACATCGCCTCTTGACCGTGGAACCAGGGTTTCAAGGGGCAGAACAGGACCGGCGTGATGAGCAAGGATGTCGAGCAACTGTTCCGCAACATCAACCAGACCAACATCCCCTATCGGGAGTTCGAGCCGCCGAACGTGCCGTCGCCGGCCGTCGGATACGTCGAGCTCGAACGCGAGCTGACGACCTGGGCGGACAACCCCGCCCCCGCCGCTCCCAGGAGCAAGGTGTTCCGAAGATATCTGTCGAGCGGCAGCGTCGAAGCCCAACCCGCCGCCGGAACCGCGCTGGAGTCGATCTTCGACCGCATGCGCGAAAAGTGCCAGGCCGCCACCAAGGGCTGAACCCGGCCGCCCGCGCCAACTCAGACCTTCCGGGCGCTCCACCGCCCCCAGCCGGCCTGGCCCACGCCGACCGCGAAGGCGACCAGCTCGGCGTCGCTCCACAGGTAGTAGGTGGAGAAGAAACTCCACTGCATCAGGGTCAGGTCGATGATGAAGGCCACGTGGGTCAGCACGACCAGCAGCTGGAAGGCGGTCATGAACAGGATCCAGGCCCGGCGCTCGACCGCGCACAGAGCGATCAGGAACAGCAGGTAGACGATGTCGACCGTGAAGATCCCCCACTGCACCGCGGCGCGGTCGGGGGTCTGGACGGCGGCCGAGATGAACCAGGCGACGACGGTGGCCACGGCCAGCCAGCGCTCCAGCCGTCGGCCGATCAGCAGGGCCAGGGCGCAGACGGCCAGCATGACCGTGGCGGCGATCTGGGTCGGCAAGATCGAGAAGAGGTCCGAAAAAAACTGAAACATGCCGCCCCCGCGCCAGGAGCGACATGTTTCTCACGAATCGAGATCGCGCCAAGGGCCTTGGCTAGGCGCTCCCGACCTCCCGCAGCCGACCGGTGCGCGGAATGTCGCCCTCGTCCTTGTCGCCGCCGCCCACCAGGGTCACGCGGCGCAGCCCCACCTGGTCCTTGGTCCGCGCCAGGGCCTCGTGGGCGGCGATCAGCGCGCGACGGGCGTGGGCCATGCCCGAGGCGGCCTCCAGCACGCGGTCGACGGCGTGCTGGCCGACGCCGGCGGCCAGACCCGCCTCGAGCCG
Organism: Caulobacter sp. Root487D2Y; assembly: GCF_001427165.1. Taxonomy (NCBI): domain Bacteria; kingdom Pseudomonadati; phylum Pseudomonadota; class Alphaproteobacteria; order Caulobacterales; family Caulobacteraceae; genus Caulobacter; species Caulobacter sp. Root487D2Y. Next base: position 184,825 of record NZ_LMFD01000013.1, on the reverse strand, counting down.
CGCGCGCGGCATGGCGGCGATCAGGTCGCCCATCAGGGCCAGGGTGGTGTCCACGGCCTCCTCGGTGGTGAACAGGCGGCTGGCCAGTTGCTCGGCGACGATGCGGCGTTTCATGTGGCGGTCTCCCCGCGCCCTTGGGCGCATTGCTGAACGGATGACGGGCGCCCGGCGCCCGCGCGGGTTCAGCCCCGGGGTCAGCCGTAACGCAGGTGTTGGAAGACGTGGGCCACTTGCCGCGTCCCCAAGAGGGCGCCGATCAGCAGGCTGCAGGCGGCGGCGATGGCGAGGACGGCCAGCACCCGCATCGCGGGGCTCAGGACATGATCGTGCCGTCCGCCCACTTCTCGTGAAAAGCCTCGTCCAGGACCGTGGCCGAGATGATCAGGATCTCGCGCAGCACCATCTCCGGCGGCTTGGGCAGGGCCTCCTTGCGCACCGCCGAGACCAGGTCGCGGATCAGCGGCGCCAGGTCCCCGGGCGAGAGACTCAGCAGCTGGCGCTCCAGCTCCGTCCAGGCGAACACCGGCATCGGCGGTCGGTTCGCCAAGGGCGGAAAGCCGGAGTCGAAGGCCTCGGCCGCCTCGCGGATCTGCAGCGCCTTGCGGACCAGCTGGCCCAGGCGAGCCCCCGTCAGATGGGTCGCCTCGTTGTCGTTCGTCACGCTCGTGATCATGATCTTCGTCCGTCTCTGGGGATGTCGAGACGGCAGCGGACGGCGGCGGCGGGACGGACGACAGTCCCATTGAGTCGCTGTGGGATTCAGTCCCATGGCCGGCCCGACCGGTCGCGGGGGGCCGCGGAGCGGGAGCGGCGATCTGTTCGTGGGCGGTCAGCGCCCGGGCCGCGGCGCGGCGGCCGCTGACGCCCAGCTTGCGGCAAGCGCTTTCGACCAGGGCGTCGGCGCGCGACTTGGAAACCCCCATCAAGGGGCCGATTTCCTTGGAAAGCCTGTGCTCGGCGACCCAGCGCAGGGCTTCCCGCTCACGCTGGGTAAGCAGCTCGATATTGGGCGCCGAAGGGATCGAGGACCTGTCCATCACGCTCGAGATCGATCACCGCGTGCGCCCGACGCGCCGCCTGCGGTGCAAGAATGCATTGCGGCCGGCCAAGGCCAAGCCGATAGTTCCGCATCGTCATCTCCGTTTGGGACGCGCCTTGAACACGCCGACAGGTCCAGACCCCATCGACGTCGCGGTCGGAACCCGCATCCGGGTTCAACGACGGCACTTGAAGATCAGCCAGGATGAGCTGGCCCAGGCGCTGGGGCTGACCTTCCAGCAGGTCCAGAAATACGAACGCGGCGCCAACCGGGTCTCGGCCTCGATGCTGGTGCGCATCGCCGCCAGGCTGCACACGACGGTCGGCAGCCTGGTGGGCGAGGACGTCGTGGCCGAACAGGACGTGGCCATGCTGACGGCGCTTTCGACGCCGGGCGCGATCGACCTGCTGCGGGCCTACAGCCAGGCCACGCCGAAGGGACGCAAGACCATCCTGACCGTGGCCAAGACCCTGGTCGAGCCGGACGAGACGGCGGGCGCGGCCTAGGCTGCTCCCGCCTCCAACCGCTCGATCCCCTTGACCCCGGCCTCGGTCAGCGAGGCCACCAGTTCCTCCACCGCCGCGTCGACCTCGGCCGGATCGCGGCCGCGGATCACCAGGCTGGCGCCGTAGACGTCGGGCGGGGCGAAGAACGGATAGCTGCCGATCGACAGGTCCGGATGAGCCTTGGCCACCGCTTCCAGCGGCGCGGCGATCGTGCCCTCGCCGGTGCCGGTGACGCGGACCGTCTTGCTGATCACCACCGCCCCGGTGCGCAGGCGCGGCCCGACGTCGTCGAGCATGCCGCGCATGATCGCCGGCACGCCGGCCAGCACGAAGACATTGCCGATCTGGAAGCCGGGCGGGCCCTGGACCGGGTTCTTCACCAGCACGCCGCCTTCGGGCACGTGGGCCATGCGCCGGCGGGCGGCGTTGGGCTCGCCCCAGCGCTCGCGCAGCAGGGCCATGATCTCGGGATGCTCGGGCGCCGTCACGCCAAAAGCCTTGGCCACCGAATCGGCGGTGATGTCGTCATGGGTGGGGCCGATGCCGCCGGTGGTCACGACATAGTCGTACCGGGTGCGCAGGGCGTTGACCGCGTCGACGATCTCCCGCTCGACGTCGGGCACGATCCGCACCTCGCAGACATCGACGCCGTAGGTGGCCAGGTACTTGGCGATGGCGTTGAGGTTCACGTCCTGGGTGCGGCCCGACAGGATCTCGTCGCCGATGATCAGAACGGCGGCGGTGACACGATCGACCATGCGGGAGGCTCCTCTGGGCGCGTCCTCGCCCCCAAGCCGTCTTGGCGACAAGCTCAGGGTGAGGACGAATTCTACCGCCGCTTGACCAAAGTCCTCATCCTGAGCTTGTCGAAGGACGAGGACTTTGCGCAAAGCAGCGCAGGTTCACCGTCCGACTTAAGGCCCCCATGCTTCTCCCGCAACCGATGGCGCGCGGCGTGATCGTCCAGCGCTACAAGCGCTTCTTCGTCGACATGGTGCTGGACGACGGACGCGAGATCACCGCGCACGTGCCCAATCCTGGGGCCATGCTGGGTCTGAAGGACCCGGGCCTGGCGGCCTGGGTGTCGTGGTCGGGCGATCCCAAGCGCAAGCTGGCCTGGACGCTGCAACTGGTGGAGGCCGACGAGGGGCTGGTCGGGGTGAACACCATGAACCCCAACCGGCTGGTCGCCGAGGCGCTGGCGGCCGACGCGATTCCCGAACTGTCCGGCTACGCGGTGATCCGCCCGGAGGTGAAGTACAGCGAGGCCAGCCGCGTCGATTTCCTGCTGACCCACCCCGACCGGCCGTCCTGCTGGTTGGAAGTCAAGAACTGCCACTACCGCCGCGACGGGACCCTGGCCGAGTTCCCCGACTGCGTGGCGGCCCGCAGCGCCAAGCACCTGAAGGACCTGGCGGCCGAGGTCGCCAAGGGCGCGCGGGCTGTGCAGCTGTTCGTGGTCCAGCGCACCGACTGCGACAGCTTCGCCGCCTGCGATGACCTCGATCCCGTCTACGCCGGGGGTTTGAGCGACGCCGCCCGCGCGGGCGTTGAAGTTCTGTGCTATCGTTGCGACATAAGCCCGAACGAGATCCGTATTTCCCGGCGCATTCCCTGGCGGGACGCGTCGTCAGTTTGAGACCAGACCGCCATGACCCTTGAAGACACGGCCGAGATCGAAGCCGAGACCCGCACCGGCGCGATCAAGATCCACAAGCCCGCCGACTTCGAAGGCATGCGCAAGGCGGGCAAGCTGGCCGCCGAATGCCTGGACATGCTGATCCCGCACGTCCAGCCCGGCGTCTCGTCCGACCATCTGGACACCCTGGCCCGCGAGTTCATCCTCGACCACGGCGCCCTGCCCGCCTGCCTGTTCTATCGCGGCTATCCCAAGACGGTCTGCATCTCGCGCAACCACGTGGTCTGCCACGGCATCCCCGGCGAGTGGGCGCTGCGCGAGGGCGACATCGTCAATATCGACGTGACCGTGATCGTCGACGGCTGGCACGGCGACACCTCGCGGATGTACGGCGTCGGCGAAGTGGGCCCGCGCGCCCGCCGCCTGGTCGAGATCACCTACGAGGGCATGAAGCGCGGCCTGGACGCGGTGAAGCCGGGCGCGACCCTGGGCGACATCGGCCACGCCATCCAGTCCTATGTCGAGGCGCAACGTTGCAGCGTGGTGCGCGACTTCTGCGGCCACGGCCTGGGCAAGGTGTTTCACGACGCGCCCAACATCCTGCACTTCGGCCGCCCCGGTCAGGGCGCGGTGCTGAAGCCGGGCATGTTCTTCACCGTCGAGCCGATGGTGAACCTGGGCAAGCCGGCGGTGAAGGTGCTGGGCGACGGCTGGACGGCCGTGACCCGCGACAAGTCGCTGTCGGCCCAGTGCGAGCACTCGATCGGCGTCACCGAGGACGGCTACGAGGTGTTCACCGCCTCGCCGACGGGACTGTTCCAGCCCGCGATCCTGGGCGGGTAGAAAGACACCCTCTCCCAGAGGGAGAGGGTTTACAATGACTCGACAACCCCCAATTGATCTGACCTACTTCCTGCTCGCATGACGAGGTCGGGATGGTCAGCGGCAGATCACTCAGGGCGACGGAGTCCAAGGCGACAGGCGTCGCGGACGCCGCGCCGCCCAAGTCCCCGCCCAGCCACGCCCCCAAACACGCGCTGGGCCACCGCGAGCGTCTGCGTGAACGCGCCAAGGCCGGCGGCCTCTCCGCCCTGCCCGACTACGAGCTGCTGGAGCTCTATCTCTTCCGCACCTTCGCGCGCGGCGACGTCAAGCCGATGGCCAAGGCGCTGATGGCGCGGTTCGGCTCGTTCGGGGCGACGATCTCGGCCTCGATCGAGGAGCTGAAGACCGTGTCGGGCGTCGGCGAAACCGCGGCGGTCGATCTGAAACTGCTGCACGAGGCCGCCTTGCGGGCCGGTCGCGACAAGATCGCCAAGCGGCCGGTGATTTCGTCCTGGACGGCGCTGCTGGGCTATGTCCGGGTCGCCCTGGCCAACGAACCGCGCGAGCAGTTCCGCGTCCTGTTTCTCGACAACCGGAACCAGCTGATCGCCGACGAGGTGATGAACCACGGCACGGTCGACCACGCCCCGGTCTATCCGCGCGAGGTGATGCGCCGGGCGCTGGAGCTGTCGAGCAGCAACATTATCTTGCTGCACAACCATCCCAGCGGCGACCCGACGCCGTCGCGGCCCGACATCGAGATGACCAAGCAGATCGTCGAGGCCGGCAAGGCGCTGAAGATCAATGTCCACGACCACCTGGTGGTCGGCCGCGACGGGGTGGCCAGTTTCAAGGCGCTGGGGCTGTTCTGAGAAATCCTCCCCCTGTGGGGGAGGTGTCGGCGCAGCCGACGGAGGGGGGATAATTGGGCTCCACCGGGGCAAGACCGCTAACGCGACTCCCCCCACCGATCGCTTCGCGATCACCTCCCCCACAGGGGGAGGAACACCTTGACCCCGCCTCCCCGATCCCCGAGCGTGGCCGCAAGTAACACGCCACGTCGGAGTCAAGATGTCCCGCCTGCTGACCGTTCTCCTCGGCTCCGCCGCCCTGTTGGCCGCCACCGCCCCTCCTCCCGCCAGTTGGGCCGCCGACGCTCCGGTCTCCAAGGCCGCCAAGATCTCGAAGGAAGATTGGGCGCTCCATGAAAAGGTCCTGACCCTCGACACCCATCTCGACACGCCCGAGCATTTCGCGCGCCAGGGCTGGAGCATGGTCGACCGTCACGAGGTCAAGGCGGACGGCACCCAGGTCGACCTGCCGCGCATGAACGCCGGCGGCCTGGATGGCGGGTTCTTCGTGATCTACACCCCCCAGGGCGCCCTGTCCGCCGAGGGTTATCGCGGGGCCCGCGACTTCGCCCTGGAGCGCGCCACCGAAATCCGCGAGATGGTCGCGGCCCATGCCGACAAGTTCGAGCTGGCCTACACCGCCGACGACGCCGAGCGGATCAACAAGGCGGGCAAGAAGTTCGTCTTCCAGAGCATCGAGAACAGCTGGCCGATGGGTGAGGACCTCACCCTGATGCAGACCTTCCACGCCACCGGCGTGCGCCTGGCCGGGCCGGTGCACTTCAAGAACAACCAGTTCGCCGACAGCTCCACCGACAAGCCGATCTGGCACGGCTTCTCGCCGCTGGGCCTGCGCTGGCTGGCCGAGGCCAACCGGCTGGGCATCGTGATCGATGTCAGCCACGCCTCCGACGACGTGGTCGACCAGGCCGTGCAGCTGTCGAAGGTCCCGATCATCGCCTCGCACTCGGGCGCCAAGGCGATCTACGACCATCCGCGCAATCTGGACGACGGCCGCCTGAAGAAGATCGCCGACGCGGGCGGGGTGATCTGCATCAACTCGGTCTATCTGAAGAACACCAACGCCAGCCCCGAACGCCTGGCCGCCCTGAAGGCCCTGGGAACCGCGCCCGACAGCGAAACCGCCACCGAGGCCGAGATCGTCGCCTATCTGAAGAAGCGCGCCGAGGTGGACGCCAAGTTCCCGCCGGTCCGCGCCAGCTTCGAGGACTTCATGGCCAGCCTGACCCACACCCTCAAGGTGGTCGGGCCCGAGCACGTGGGGATCGGCGCCGACTGGGACGGCGGCGGCGGGGTGGTCGGCTTCGAGGACGTCGCCGACCTGCCCAAGGTCACCGCCCGGCTGAAGGCGGCCGGCTACACCGACGCCGACCTGGCGGCGATCTGGGGCGGCAACGTGCTGCGGGTGGTGCGCCAGGTTCAGGACTACGCGGCCAAGGCGGCGAAGTAAGACCCTCCCCCTGTGGGGGAGGCGGCCGAAGGCCGGTGGGGGGAGTTTTAAGGCTTCGATCCAGGTTGTGGTCGCCTGCCGATCACTCCCCCCTCCGTCGGCTTCGCCGACACCTCCCCCACGGGGGAGGACCTAGCGTCCCGCCGCCCGTCTCCGAAACGCATCCCAGAACCGCCAAAGCATCAGCGCCGTCAGGATCGCCGCATAGATCAGCGGCGGCCGATGGTCGGCTTTCACCAGCAGGTAGTAGTGGGCCACGCCCAGCGGGACGATCAGGTAGATCAGCCAGTGCAGCCTCTGCCAGGCCGCCCGGCCCAGGCGGAGCACCCAGCCGTTGGTCGAGGTCACGGCCAGCGGGATCAGCAGGGTGAAGGCCAGCATGCCCAGGGTGATGAAGGGCCGCTTGAGGATGTCCTTCACCAGCTGCCCCCAGTCGAAGAACAGGTCGACGCCGATATAGGTCAGCAGGTGCAGGCAGATGTAGCTGAAGGCGAACAGGCCGATCGTGCGGCGAAAGCGGACCAGGCGCGGCTTCCGCAGGATGCGCGCGGCCGGGGTCACCGCCAGGCCGACCAGCAGCAGGCGCAGGCCCCAGACGCCGATCTGGCGGATCAGGGTCTCGATCGGATTGGCCCCCAGGTCGTCGCTGAACACCCGCCAGGCCAGCCAGACCAGCGGCGCGAAACAGGCCAGCCAGACGACGGCGTAGACCAGGTTGTCCCGGGTCTTGGAGGGGCGCTTGCTCCGGACCGGCCGCTTCACCGAGGCGTCCATCAGAAGTTCCGCTTCAGGTCCATGCCGCGATAGAGGTCGGCGACGTACTGGCCGTAGCCGTTGAACGGCAGGGTCTCGCGGCGGCGGAACTCGCCGATCCGGCGCTCGGTGGCCTGCGACCAGCGCGGGTGGTCCACGGCCGGATTGACGTTGGAGTAGAAGCCGTACTCGCGCGGGGCCAGATCGTTCCAGGCCGTGCGCGGCATCTTCTCGACCAGGCTGATCCGCACGATCGACTTGGCGCCCTTGAAGCCGTACTTCCAGGGCACGACCAGCCGGATCGGCGCGCCGTTCTGGTTGGGCAGGACGTCGCCGTAGAGGCCCACGGCCAGGATCGTCAGCGGGTGAACCGCCTCGTCGATCCGCAGGCCCTCGCGATAGGGCCATTGCAGGGTGTCCCAGCGCTGGCCCGGCATTTCGGAGGGCCGCTTCAGGGTCTCGAAGGCGACGAACTTGGCCTTCGAGGTCGGCTTGACCTGGGCCAGCAGGTCCTTGAGCGGGAAACCCACCCAGGGGATCACCATCGACCAGCCCTCGACGCAGCGCATGCGGTAGATGCGCTCCTCCAGCTTGTTGGCCTTGATCAGATCGTCGATCGCGAAGCTGGTCGGCGCCTCGCACTCGCCGTCGACGCGAAGCGTCCAGGGCCGGGTCTTGAGGGCGCCGGCGTTCTCGGACGGATCCTCCTTGTTGACCCCGAATTCGTAGAAGTTGTTGTAGCTGGTGATGTCCTTCCTGGAGGTCGGGGTCTCGGTGGTCGAGAAGCCCGGCCCGTAGGTCAGGCCCCGCGCGCTGGCCGTCCCGGCCGCCGCCAGCAGACCCAGTCCCGCCGCCCCGCCGATGAACTCGCGCCGCCGCAGATAGAGGCTCCGGTCGGTGACGTCATTGTCGGTCAGGTCGGGGGCGTGGCGGATCAGCATGGGCGGGCTCCGAGGGGGGCTACCTTGGAGGATACGTGCTGGGAGCGGGAATGGTTACAGGAAGTCTGTGGAATGTGACCACTTGCCCCCTACGGGTCGCTTCGCGACCGTCTTCCCCCACAGGGGGAAGAGGAACCGCCGCCGGCGTCGCGCGTCCTCCGCCCCCTATGGGGGCGGACAGACCGCGAAGCGGTCAGGTGGGGGCAAGTCCGTGAGCCACTAACCCCTCACCACCGCCTCGAACGCCCCCCGGGCCTCCAGCTTCGCCTTGGCCAGCTTGGTCTTCAGCGACCGGAACTCGCGCACCCCGCCCGCCCGGGCCAGCAGCGTCCGGAACGCCTTGGGCTCGGTGTCCGGGTCGTGGCCGTCCTCCAGCGCCACCTTCAGCAGCTGCGACAGGTCCTGCTCCAGCCGCCAGGCCGCCTCCAGGGCGCCCAGCGCCGCCGGGTCGCCCAGGCCCGCGCGGCCCAGGGCCGCCAGGGCCTCGCCGGTGTTCTGCGCCAGGGGACCGCCGCCCGCCGCGTGGACCAGCTGCAGGAACTGGGCGGCGAACTCGATGTCGACCAGGCCGCCGGGGGTCAGCTTGAGGTCCCAGTCGCCCTTGCCGGGCCGCTCGTCCTCCATCAGCTGGCGCATCTCCAGCACGTCGACGGCGGTCTTCCGGGGGTCCCGCGCCCGGCGCAGGGCCGCGGCGATCGCCGCCTCGGCCCGGGCCTGGAACGCGGCGGACGAGGCCCAGATCACCCGCGCCCGGGTCAGGGCCTGCAGCTCCCAAGTCTCGGCCTCGCGCTCGTAATAATCCTCGAACGCCGCATAACTGACCGCCACCGGCCCCTTCGTGCCTGACGGCCGCAGCTTCAGATCCACCTCGTACAGCGTGCCCTCGCCGGTCGGCGCCGACAGGGCCGAGGTCAGGCGTTGGGTGAAACGGGCGTAGAAACTGTCGGCCGCCCAGCCCTTGATCGCCGAGACCGCGTCCCCTTGGCCGGCCGGATCGTCGGCGGCGTACAGCGTCATCAGGTCCAGGTCCGACTTGGCGGTCATCTCCCGCGAGCCGGCCTTGCCCAGGGCGACGACGGCGACCTGGCCCGGGAAGCCGCCGCCCAGCCGTTCGACCTCGGCCAGGGCGGCGGGCGCCAGGCCCCGGACGATCACGTCGGCCAGGTCGGCGAAGGCCGCGCCGGCGTCGCGGGCCCCGGCCGTGCCGCTGATCACCCGCACCCCGATCCGGAAGCTCTGGTCGCGGAACAGGCGCCGCGCGGCGTCCATCGCGCCCTCGAAATCGGCCGGATCCCAGGGGGCGTCCTTGGGCATCTCCATCGGCCCGAAGAAGGCCGGGTCCAGCAGGGCGTCCAGGGCCGTGGGCCGCCGCGCCAGGGTGCTGGCCAGGCGCGGGGCGAAGGCCATGACCTCGACGATCAGCTCGAACAATCGCGGCTGGGCCAGGAACAGCGACTGGATCTGCACGCCGCTGCTCAGGCCCGCGAAGAAGTCGCCGAACCGGTTGAAGGCGTCGTCGGGCGCGCCGGTGGCGTTGGCGGCGTCCAGCAGGCGCGGCGCCAGGCGGGTGAACAGCTCGCGGCCCCGCGCGGTGCGGGTGGCGGCGATGTGGCCGTGGTGCCAGCCGCGGATTGTCGCGGCCACCCTTTCCGGATGCGAAAAGCCCATGCGCCTGAGCGTGGCCAGGGTCTCCGGATCGTCCTCGACGCCGGTGAACACCAGGCTGCCGAACCGCGACGACAGCTCCTCCTCGCCCTTGAACAGCGCGCCGTAGCGACGGTTCACGCCCTTGAGGATGTTGCCGACCACGGCGTCGAAACCGCGCAGCGCGCCGTGTCCCCACAGGGCCGCCACCTTCTTGCGGTCGGTGTCGGACTCCGGAAGCTTGTGGGTCTGGTCGTCGGCGATCATCTGGGCCCGATGCTCCAGGGCGCGCAGGTCGCGGTAGGCCTTGATCAGATAGTCGCGGTCCTCGGGCGTGACGTGACCGGCGTCCGACAGGGCGGTCAAGGCCTCCAGCGTGCGCGGGCTGCGCAGGTCCGGATGACGGCCGCCCAGGATCAGCTGCTGGGTCTGGACGAAGAACTCGATCTCGCGGATGCCGCCGCGCCCCAGCTTCAGATCCGCCCCCTTGGCGGTCAGCCGGTCGTCCACCTTGTAGGCATGGATCTGGCGCTTGATCGAATGGATGTCGGCGATGGCCGCGAAGTCGAGGTTCTTGCGCCAGATGAACGGCTGCAGCTCGGCCAGGAACGCCGCGCCGTGCCCGAAGTCGCCGGCGCAGATCCGCGCCTTGATGTGCGCCGCGCGCTCCCAGTTCTGGCCGACGCTCTCGTAGTAATCGAGGGCCGCGTCGATCGGCATGGCCGGCGGGGTCGAGGACGGGTCGGGACGCAGGCGCAGGTCGATGCGGAACACGTAGCCGTCGGCCGTCCGCTCGGCCAGCAGCCGGCCCAGGTGGTTGGCGATGCGCACGGCCACGCCCTGCGGCTCGACGCCCTCGGCGACCGGCAAGGCCTCGGGCGCGTAGAAGATCGAGAAGTCGATGTCGCTGGAATAGTTGAGCTCGAAGGCCCCGTGCTTGCCCATGGCGATGCAGAACAGGCCCGGGGCCGGGCCGTCCAGCCCCTCGCCCACATGGGTCAAGGCCCCGCGCGCCACCTCCAGCCGCACGGCCTGGGCCAGGGAGGCGTGCAGGGTCGCGTCGGCGAAGCGGGTCAGGGCGGCGGTGACCGCGTCCAGGTCCCAGACCCCGCCCAGGTCGCACAGGGCGGTCAGCAGGTGCAGGTCGGCCTTCAGTTCGCGCATCGCGCGGCGGGCGGTCTCGAAGTCCGGCTCGGCCCCCACGGCCTCGGCGGCGGCCAGGATGCTGGCCAGCCGCGCCTCGGGGTCGCCGTCCAGGATCGAGGGCAGCCGCTTGGCGTCGCGCCGCGCCAGGCCGGTCAGATAGGGCGAGGCGGAAAACACCGGAGCCAAAGCGGGCCAGGCGGCCTCGACCAGGGGCGCGGCCTCGCCGACCCGTCGCGTGATCGTCTCATGCGCCCGTTCGGCGGCCTTGGGATCGACCACGGGGCCGCAGGGGGTGAGGCGTTCGAGCAGGCGAGTCATGGCGGCCACTGTGGCCGCCGCTCCCGGCTTCGTCATCCCCTAGCCGGTGAACAGCTTCACATACTCCTCGATCGGACGACGGGTGATGGTGTCGTTGACATAGACCTGAACGATGCCGCCCTCGGGCTTGAGCATCCGCACGCCCGCGACGCGCATTCGGTCGAACACCCCCTCGGCGATCTTCGGCTGGAGCACCAGCTCGCGGATGTTGGAGGCGTTCGGCGCGGGCTTCAGCTTCGCCAACCCCCGCGCCTGCAGCGCCGCGAACAGCTGGTCAGCGGCGGCGAAGGCGGCGCGGTGGCGGGCCTCGAAGTCGTCCAGCGCGCCCAGGGCCAGGATCGCGCAGGGCCAGCCTTGGTAGATCGTCCCGCCGAACCGGTGGCGCAGGTCGCGGACCTTGGCGATGTCGGCCTTGGAGCCGGCCAGCACCGCCCCGAACGGCGCGTCCAGATACTTGTAGAGCGAGACATAGACGGTATCGAACAGGGCGGCCGTGCCGGCGATGTCGTAACCCGGCGGGGCCAGCAGAAGGCGCGCGCCGTCCAGGTGCATTTTGATGGACTTGGCCCTGGCGTAGGTCGAGATCTCGCGGATCAGGGCCGGATCGATCATCTCGCCCTTCAGGCGTCGCACGGGGCTTTCCAGGACGATCGCCCCGACGCGCAGCGGATAGGGACCGTTCTCGGCCTCGTCGACGGCCGCCCGGATCTCGGCGAGGCTCGGCCCCGCCCGCCCCTCGGCCAGGGCCACGAGGTTCAGGCCCGACAGAAGCTGGGTCGCGTCGCTTTCGTCGCGATAGAGATGGCTTTCGTGCTGGACGATCACCCGCGAGGCGTCGCCGGCCAGAACACGGGCCGCCAGGTGATTGGCCAGGGTGCCGGTGGCCAGGAAGGCGCAGTCCTCCTTGCCCAGCAGCTTGGCGAACCGGGCCTCCAGTTCGGCGACGGCGCCGTTGGCCAGGTAGGAGTCGCGGAGCTTGCCGCCGCGCTGGATCAGTTCGAGCAGTCGTCGGGCGCCGCGCTCCGGATCGGGCGGCGCGCTGTCGCCGACCAGCCAGACGCTGCGGGCGTCGACAGGGGGAAACGACGGCGGGGCGGACTGCCGCGCCCAGCTCACGGCGGGGGCCGCCGCGGCGACCAGGGACAGCGACAGGAAATGGCGACGATCCATCGGAAACCCTCGTTGGCGACAGAACCCGCATACCATCGCCGGGTGCGGCCGCGACGTTAAAGCTTGCTCATGATCGCCGTCGCTTGACAGCCGATGTTACAGGCGTAATCGTTGGAGTCGGAGATCGGAACGCCATGAACATCACTCAGGCCGAAAGCCGCATCATGGACGCGCTGTGGACGCGCCATCCGTTGACGGTGGACGAGATCATGGCCGAGGTCGCCGAGCCGCAAGGCTGGGGCGAGGCGACGGTCAAGACGCTGATCAACCGGTTGCTGAAGCGCAAGGCGATCCGCTCGGACCGCATCGAGGGCCGGGCGCGCTACGCCCCGATCATCCAGCGCGCCGACTATGTGCAGGCCGAGAGCCAGAGCCTGCTGAACCGACTTTTCGACGGCCAGCTGACGCCGCTGGTGGCGCATTTCGCCCAGCACCGCGCCCTGTCGACCGACGAGATCAAGCAACTGAAGACTCTGATCGAGGGTCTCGAACATGATGGCTGAACTGCTGGCCCTGACCCTGTTGCGCACCCAGGCGGCGGCCGCCGCCGCGGTGCTGCTGGTCCTGCTGCTGCGCGGCCCAATGCGGGCGGCGTTCGGCGCCGGCTTGGCCTATCGCCTGTGGGCCCTGGTCCCCGTCGCGGCGATCGCCACGGTGTTCCCCAGCCTGTCCGAGACCCTGGGTTCGGGGGCTCCCCCGCCCCTGATGGGCGAGGAGCGCGCGGTGATGGTGATGGCCGTCTGGCTGGCCGGCTGCGTCGCCCTGGCCACGGTGATCCTGCTGCAGGAACGCGCCTTCCGGGCCCGGGCCCAGGCCGGCCGCGCCGGTCCGGCGGTCATGGGCGTCTTCTGGCCCCGGGTCGTGCTGCCCGCCGACTTCGCCGCCCGCTTCGACGAACAGGCGCGCAAGATCGTCGACCTGCACGAGCGCGCCCACATCAAGCGCGGCGACCCGGTCGCCAACCTAGCCATCGCCGCCATCCAGGTCCTGGGCTGGTGCAATCCGCTGATCCATGTCGGCGCCCTGTGCGCGCGGCTGGACCAGGAAATGGCTTGCGACGCCTCGGTCCTGAGCCTGCGTCCCAACCTGCGGCGCACCTATGCCCAGGCCCTGGTCGAGGCGCACACGCGCCGGACCGGCTCGCCCCTGGCCTGCTTCTTCGCGGCCCATCCGCTGCTGCTGCGGGTCAAGCTGCTGGCTCGGCCCGAGCCCAGCTATCGCCGCCAGACCGCCGGCGCCGCCGCGATCGCCCTGATGGCGGTGATCACCGCCCTGGGCGTGTGGACGGTCACCCCGCGCGGCCCCCTGCCCAGCCAGGAGATCTCCTGGCCCGGCCGGTTCGTCGGCGACAGCCCGGTCGACGGCATCACCCTGCCCAAGCTCAACCACTGATCCCGTCGATCGATCGCGGCCCCGCGTCCGTGGCTTGACGGTCTGGATTACATCTGTAACTTTCGAAGACTACAGATGTAATCCACGCTTGGCGTGGAGGGGTGGGGCCGACCATGACCTTCGTTCTCAGGATGCCGGCGAACCGAGGCCCTCGCAGTCATCGCAAGGCGCTGGCGGTGAGGATCTTCGAGCTGAGCGTCATGGCCCTGATCACCTTCGCCGTGGGCCTGATGGTGATGTTCACCGTGCAGTACGAGCTGGAGGTCGAGCCCAAGGCCCCGGCCAGGGAGGGCGCCCAGCTGATCGCCGCCAGGTCGATGGCGCGGGTGCGCTGGGCCAGCGTCAAGCCTCGGCTGATCGCCCGCCTGGCCCAGCCGCACGCCCTGGAGCTGGGCAAGGTCTGGGCGCGGCGCGACGGACGGGTCTGCGGCCTGGTCAACGGCTGGGGCAGCTTCGGCGGCCTGACGGGCATGACCCGCTTCTACGCCCAGGGCGACGAGCCGGTGTTCAAGCAGGACGACCGCCCCGACTTCGAGCAGGAATGGTGGGCCTGCCGGCGCGACCGCTACGTGGTGATCCGCGACGGCTCGGAGGAGACGGGATTCTGCCCGACCAAGCTGGGGCGGGAGCGATGCCATGACGTGGTGTACGGGCGTCCGGAATAGGTCGAGGCGGCGATCACTTGCCCCCTACTCCACCCGCGGCAGCACCAGGGCCACGCGCAGGCCCGGCCCGAAGCCGCCGTACTCGCCCGGTCCCTCGGCCAGTTCCAGCCGCCCGTCGTGCGAGGCGGCCACCGCCTGGACCAGCGACAGGCCCAGGCCCGCCCCCGGCTCGCTGCGGCTGTTCTCCAGGCGCACGAAGCGCTGGACGACGCGGGCGCGGTCGGCCTCGGGCACGCCGGGGCCGGTGTCGGTGACCGAGAATTCCAGCTCGCCCGACGAGGTGCGCCGGGCCCGCAACATCACCGCCCCGCCCTCGGGCGTGTACTTGATGGCGTTGTCGAGGAGGTTGGCCAGGGCCTGGGCGATGAACTCGCGGTTGCCCCGGATGCTGAGCGCGGGGACGATCTCGGCCTTGAAGTCCAGGCCCTTGTCCTCGCAGCTGGCCTCGTAGAGCTCGGCCATGTCCGAGGCCAGTTCGCTGGCGTCGAAGACTTCCTGGTTGGGCGCCTCGCCGGCCGCCTGCAGACGGGCGATGGCCAGCACGGCGTTGAAGGTCTTGAGCACGCCGTCGGCGTCGACCAGGGCCGTCTCCAGCGCCGCCATCGCATCGCCCTTGCCGTTCTCGGCATCGATCAGGGCCACCTCCATGCGGGCCCGCAGGCGGGTCAGGGGCGAGCGCAGGTCGTGGGCGATGGCGTCGCCGGCGTGGCGCAGGCCGCCCATCAGCCGCTCGATGCGGTCGAGCATGTCGTTGAGGCCCTCGGCCAGCTCGTCATACTCGTCGCGGGTGCCGCGCACCTGGGCCCGGGCGTGCAGGTCGCCGGCCCGCACCGCGTTCACGACGTCGACCAGGCCCTGCATGCTGCGCGAGACGTTGCGGCTGATCAGCAACCCGCCGGTCAGGCCCAGGATGATGACCAGCGCCCCGGCCCCGCGCAGGGCCCGGACGATGTTCATCACATAGCCTTCCGACTCCTGGACGTCGGCCCCGACGAACAGGGCCTCGCCGCCGGTCAGGCGCTCCTGCACGCCCCGCGCCGCGCGCTTGACCTCGGCGCCGTCGATGTCGGTCTCGGTGAGCTTGAAGGTCTCCCAGGTCGGGCCGGGGCCCTCGAAGTCGTCGATCGGCGACTCCTCGATCGAGCCGGAGATCCGCTTGCCCTCCTTGTCGAGCAGCAGATACAGGAACGGCCGCTCGCCGGTGGCGCGCTCGACGATGGTCTGGTTCAGGGCGTTGATCCCGCCCACCCGGTAGGCGGCCTCCAGGCTCTCCATTTCGCGGGTGATGTCGGCGTCGGCGCGCCGGTTCACCTCGCCGGCCGTGGCCAGGTAGATGTAGCCCATGAACGCGCTGGCGCCCGCCGCGAACAGGGCCAGGAACAGCAGGGTCAGCCGGAACGGCGTGGATCGGATCAGGCGCGGCAGGCGCATGGGCTAGCTCTTCTTGCCGAGCAGAGCCGCGACATCGCGGCGGCTATCGATAATACGAAGCAGGTGAATGCCGCTCTCGTCCTGTAAAGGTTCATACACGATGAGCCATGGCCCGACAGAAAACGATCGCGGGCCGCCTTCGAAGTCAGAGCGGAGTCGCCCCATGAGCGGGCGCCGCGCGAGACGGCGAAGAGCAGTTTCGAAACGATCGACAACCATTTCCGCTCGCGACAAACCGCTGTCTTCTACGATCCACGTATAGAGCTCTCGAATGTCTCGTCGAGCTTTCGCGGATCTTACGACCGTGGGCGACGTCATTCAGGGCTTGGAATTATTTGCGAACTCGGCACGAAGATCGGCCAATATGTCGTCCATATCCCATGGCTCGGCCTTGCCTTCCGCGAACTCCTGACGCGCTTCCCGGAGCGACTCATTAATCGCATCGCGGTTGCGCGCGATCCACGCTTCCATCTCGGCCTCGGAAAGCTCCGGGCCGAAAAGCTCGTCGTCATCGGGAACGGGCTGGGCCAGCTTGTTCATGGGTCCAACCTATCACGGGTCGGCCAACGACAAAACCTAGACGCCGCCTACGGATCGAGCCGGTAGCCCGCGCCGCGCACGGTCTGCAGCATGGCCCGGTCGAAGCCCTTGTCGATCTTCGAGCGCAGCCGGGAAATGTGCACGTCGATGACGTTGGTCTGCGGGTCGAAGTGGTATTCCCACACCTTCTCCAGCAGCATGGTGCGGGTCACCGACTGGCCGGCGTGGCGCATCATGAATTCCAGCAGTTGGAACTCCCGGGGCTGGAGATCGATCTCCTTGCCCTGGCGATGGACCGTCCGGTTGATCAGGTTCATTTCCAGTTCGCCCACCTTGAGGGTGGTCGCGACCGCGCCCGTCTCGCGGCGGCGCGACAGGGCGTCGACCCGGGCCATCAGTTCGGCGAACGCGTAGGGCTTGACCAGATAGTCGTCGGCCCCGGCCCGCAGGCCCACCACGCGGTCGTTGATCTCGCCCAGGGCCGAGAGGAACAGCACCGGCGTCTGGTCGCCCTCGCGGCGCAGGGTCTCGACCACCTCGACGCCGTTCTTCTTGGGCATCATCCGATCGACGATCATCACGTCGAACCCGCCCTTGCCCGCCTCGGTCAGGCCGGCCTCGCCGTCGGGGGCGTGGACGCAGGCGTAGCCGGCCTCGGTCAGGCCGTGGCTCATCGCCGCCGCCGCCTCGAGATCGTCCTCGATGATCAGAATACGCATGCGCAAATCCCCAGATGCACGAAAGGGCGCCACCGTGCGAATCGATGACGCCCTCTATCGTGTTGTCGTCACGTCCCGGCGATGGTGACGTGATCCGCGCGCGGGCGAAAGCCCCCGCGCACCACCGTTACGTCATTGCGTTACGGCGTGATCTTCAGCGGCACGATCGTCGGACGACCGGCGCGGATGATCCGCAGGTTGACGCTGGGACGCTGCAGCTTCTTGGCCGCGTCCACCGCCGAGGCCACCTGGGCGGCCGAGGTGACGGGTTCGCCGTTGACGCTGGTCAGCACGTCGCCCTTGCGCAGGCCCTTCTCGCCGGCGTCGGAATTGGCCTTCACGCCGTCGATCAGCACGCCGCGGACGGCCGGGTCGATGCTGTAGGTGCGGCGCGCCGCGTCGTCGATCGGCGCCAGGCTCATGCCCAGGGCTTCCGACTTCTGGACCTGCGGCTTGGCCGGCGCGTCGGCCCCGCCCTCGTCGGTGTCGTCGTCGTTGAGGGCCAGCTCCTTCTCGGTCGGACGCACGCCCGACTTGATCTCCACCGTGCGGGGCTTGCCGCCGCGCAGGACCGACAGCTTCAGGGTGTCGCCCGGCCGGCCTTTGGCCACTTCGCGGGTCAGTTCCGAACCGCTCTTGATCGCCACGCCGTTGACGGCGGTGATCACGTCCTCGGGCATCAGGCCGCCCTTCTGGGCCGGACCGCCTTGCACCAGGTCGGCGACGATCGCGCCCTTGACGTCGCCCAGACCCTGGGCGTCGGCCATTTCCTTGGTGAAGGGCTGGATCTGCGCGCCGATGTAGCCGCGCACAACCTTGCCGCCGGCGATCAGTTGCTTGGCGGTGGCTTCGGCCACGTCGGCGGGGATGGCGAAGCCGATGCCCACCGAGCCGCCGGTCGGCGAGAAGATCGCGGTGTTGACCCCGATCACCCGGCCGTAGATGTCGAACGACGGACCGCCGGAATTGCCCCGGTTGATCGGCGCGTCGATCTGGATGTAGTCGACGAAGGTCGACGAGCTGTCGCCCAGGTCGCGGTTGTAGGCCGAGATGATGCCGGCCGTGGCGGTGCCGCCCAGGCCGAACGGGTTGCCGATGGTGATCACCCAGTCGCCGACCCGCGGCTTGGCCTGGTTCTCGAAGTTCACATAGGGGAACGCCGCGCCCTTGGCCTTGGGATCGACGACCTTCAGCACGGCCAGGTCGGTGCCTTCGTCGCGACCGACGATGGTGGCCTTCAGCTCGCGGCCGTCCTTCAGGACGACGTTGATGCCGTCGTCATCGGCGTCGGCGACGACGTGGTTGTTGGTGACCAGATAGCCGTCGGCCGAGATGAAGAAGCCCGAGCCCGAGGACTGCTGCTTGGGCCCCGGCGCGGGCTCTTCGCCCTCCTCGCCCGGCTTCTGGCCGCGCGGCACGATGTCGAAGCCTTCCAGGCCGGGGATGCGCAGGCGCGGGGCCGCGGCGGCCTTGGAGGTCACGTCGATCTGCACCACGGCGGGCGAGACCTGTTCGAAGATGTCGGCGAACGACATCGGCGCGCCGGGCGGCGGCGCGAACATCGGGGCCGGAGCGCCCGAGGTGCGGATCACCTGGGCCGGCTCGGCCGCCCCAGCGGGCGCCATGCGCATGCCGACCCCGGCCAGCGCCGCGCAGGCCACGCCCGCGCCGGCGACCGCACCGACAAAGAAACCAGACTTCCTAGCAGCCATCTTACGTCTTTCCTCACCCACGGCGCGCGGCGCCGGGTCCTTGGCTTGAGAACCTAGTTGCGCTGGCGAAAGGCGCAATGGTCTTCGAAGAGATCATGCGCCCACGCTCAAGATGGTCTTGCGGCGTCATCGCGGCGCAATCGTGTCATTCGTCCTTCAACAACACCTGAAGACGCGCTTCCTCCACCTGGGAAAGTGTCTGCGCATCTTCACCGTCGGCCGCCGGCGTGGGTCGCCGGCGCAGGAGCAGCACCATCAGCACGCCGCCCAAGATCAGCGCAATCCCGGGCGTGGCCCAGAGCAGCGCGTTGCCGGGCGAGAACGGCGGCTTGAGGAGCACGAACTCGCCGTAGCGCTCCACCAGGAACGCGCGGATCTGCTGGTCGCTGCGTCCCTGCTTCACTTGGTCGCGTACGACCTGGCGCAGGTCGCCGGCCAGGGCGGCCTCGGAATCATCGATCGACTCGTTCTGGCAGACCAGGCAGCGCACCTCGCGGAAGATCTCGCGGGCCCGGGCCTCCTGGGCGGGGTCGGGCAGACGCTCGGCCGGGTCGGCGGCGGCGCCGGCCATGCAGGCGATGGCGGCCAGGGCGATCAGCAGCCGCTTCACGCCGCCGTCTCCGCGCGCTTGGCCACGCCGAACCGCAGCCGGCGGTCCGACAACGACACCAGGCCGCCGATCGCCATGACCAGCGGGCCCAGGAAGATCAGCCGCACCCACGGATTGACGAAGGCCCGCACCAGCCAGGCCGGCTGGCCGCCCTCGCCCGCCCGGCGCTCGCCCAGCACGACATAGAGGTCGTCCAGCACCTTGGGGCAGATCGCCACCTCCGAGGTGGTCTGGCGGCCGGCGGGATAGAACCGGCGCTCGGGCTTGGCCTCGCAGACCGGCGCGCCGTCCCGGGTGATCCTCACGGTTCCGCGCTCGGCGATGTAGTTGGAGCCCTCGACCGTGCCGACGTCGGTCAGCACCAGCTCATAGGCGCCCAGCTTCAGCTGTCCGCCGACGCTCAGGGCCTGGGCCGCCTCGACCCGCCAGGTGGTCTCGAACGACGCGCCCAGCACGAAGATCCCCAGGCCGGCGTGGGCCAGGGTCGTGCCCCAGGCGCCGCGCGGCAGACCGGTCGCCCGGCGGCGCACCTCGGCCCACGGGGCGCGGAAGGCCTTGATCCGCTCGGCCAGCTCCAGCAGCGCCCCGCCGATCAGCCAGAAGCCAACCACGAGGCCGGCGCTGGCCAGGCCGCTGCGCGGGGCGACGACGGCGAAGGCGACCAGGCCCAGGATCGCGGCCAGCGCCAGGGCCAGCCACAGGCGGCGCACGACCAGCCGCGCGTCGCCGCGCTTCCAGGCCAGCAGCGGCCCGGCCGGCAGCACGGCCATGGCCAGCACCATCAGGGGAACAAAGGTCATGTTGAAGAACGGCGCGCCCACCGACACCGCCTCGCCGTCCATGGCCTCGCGGATCAGCGGGAACAGGGTGCCGACCAGGACCACCGCCGTGGCCGTCGACAGGATGATGTTGTTCAGGACGATGGCGCTCTCGCGGCTGACCGGGGCGAACAGGCCGCCGGCGTTCAGGCTGGGGGCGCGCAGGGCGAATAGGAGGAAGCCGGCCCCGGCCGCCACGCCCATGATGGTCAGCAGCAGGATCCCGCGCGTCGGGTCGACGGCGAAGGCGTGGACGCTGGTCAGCACGCCCGAGCGCACCAGGAACGCGCCCAGCATCGAGAAGGTGAAGGCCGCCAGCCCCAGGAACACCGTCCAGCCCGGCAGGGCGCCGCGCTTTTCCAGCACCACGGCCGAGTGCAGCAGGGCCGAGCCGATCAGCCACGGCATGAAGCTGGCGTTTTCGACCGGGTCCCAGAACCACCAGCCGCCCCAGCCCAGCTCGTAATAGGCCCAGAAGGCGCCCAAGGTGATGCCGATGGTCAGGAAGCTCCAGGCCGCCAGGGTCCAGGGCCGCACCCAGCGGGCCCAGGCCGCGTCGACCCGGCCCTCGATCAGGGCGGCCATGGCGAACGAGAACACCACCGAGAAGCCCACATAGCCGCAGTAGAGGAACGGCGGGTGGAAGGCCAAGGCCGGGTCCTGCAGCAGCGGGTTCAGCGACGCGCCCTCGACCGGGACGTCGAGCAAGCGGGTCATCGGGTTGGAGGCGAAGACGGTGTAGGCCAGGAACAGCACGCCCAGCGCGCCCTGGGTGGCCACGGCGTAGGCCCGCAGGCGGGGCGGCAGGGCCTCGCCGAAGCTGGCCACGGCCGCGCCGTAGCCGGTCAGCACCAGGCACCACAGCAGCATCGAGCCCTCGTGGCTGCCCCAGGCGCCGGCCACCTTGTAGAGCATCGGCTTGGCGGTGTGGGAGTTGGCCGCGACATTGGCCACCGAGAAGTCCGACATCACGAAGGCGTGGACCAGGGCCAGGAAGGTCAGGGCCGTGCAGAGGAAGGCGCCGAGCGCCGCGCCGCGGCCGGCTCCGGCCAGCAGCGCCGAACGCCGCGCGCCGCCGATCGCCGACAGGCTCAGTTGCAGCGCCGAAAGGACCAGGGCCAGGACGAGGGCGTAGGCGCCGAATTCGGTGATCATGACTTGGTCTTCGCGCCGTAGGTCGGCGCCTTATAGGTCGGCTGGGCGCCGTCGCCGCGCCACTCGCCCTGTTCCTTCAGGGCCTTGGAGACCTCGCGCGGCATGTAGCGCTCGTCGTGCTTGGCCAGCACCTGCTTGGCGACGAAGGTCCCGGACGGGTCGAAGGCGCCGGAGGCGACGATCCCCTGCCCTTCGCGGAACAGGTCCGGCAGGTCGCCCTGATAGCGCACCAGGGCCGTGGAGCGCTGATCGGCGATCACGAACTCGACCAGGCCGTCCGGATGCTTGACGACGCTGCCGGCCTTGACCAGCCCGCCCAGCTGCACCTTGCGGCCGGCCGGCACGTGGGCGGCGGCGGCCTGGGCCGGGGTGTAGAACAGCGAGATGGCGTCGCGCATGCCCCACAGGGCCAAGCCCACGGCCAAGGCCACCACGGGCGCGGCGACGGCCAGGACGGTCAGGCGGCGGCGCGCCTTGCGGGATTTGGGCAGGAAGCTCATGGCTGGGTCTTCTGGGACGGGGTCTGGGCCGCCTGACGCAGGGCGGCCAGCACCTTGGGCTGATCCTTGTAGCGCGTCTGGGCCTTGGCCAGGGCGGCGTCGCGGCGGGCGTCGTCGCCCAGCACCGAATAGGCGCGCACCAGCTTGATCCAGCCGTCGGGATCGTCGGGATTGGCCTCGAGGCGGGCGGCCAGGCCCGCGACCATGCCCTGGATCATGTCCTGGACGTCACCGCCCTGGGCGCTTTCGGCGGGGCGGCCGGTCGGGGCGGCCGAAGGCGGCAGGCCGCCCTGGGCCTCGACCTGGGCGATCTGGTGGCCAAAGCCCATGCGGCGCGGATCGTCGGGCGGCAGGTCGGCCAGCAGCGCCTTCCAGTCGGCCAGGCCGCCCTTGACGTCGCCGTCGGCGATCCGGGCCAGGCCCAGATGGTAGCGGGCGCTGGTGTTGCGGGGATCGCGCTTGAGCGCCTCGGCGAAGGCCTTGCGGGCGTCCGGCCCGATCTCGCCCTGGCCCTCGGCCACGAAGGTCTCGCCCAGCCCGGCCCACAGGTCGGCGCGGGCGGGGGCGACGATCACGGCGCGGCGCAGGGCCTGGGACGCGCCGGCGGCGTCGCCGGCGGCCATCCGGGCCAGGGCCAGGTTCTTCAGCGGTTCGGGATCGGTGGGGCGCTGGATGGCGATCTGCTCCAGCACGGCGGCGATCTTTCGCGGCTCCAGCTGGGCGGGATCGGTGTTGCGCCACGCGGCCACGCGCTTCAGGTACGGCTGGTCGGCCAGGCCCGGGGCCCCGATCAGTCCATAGATTCCGAGGGCCATCACCGGCGCGACGGCCGCCAGGACCAGCACCAGCGGCCGCAGCCGGGGATTGGCGGCGGGCCACGGGGCCTGGTGGTCGGCGGCGGCGAGCAGCCGACGGCCGGCCTCGGCCCGCGCGCCCTTCAGCTCGGCGTCGGCCAGCAGGCCCCGTTCGGCCAGGTCGTCGATCTCGGACAGTTGCCGCCGGTGCACGGCGAGGCTGGCGTCGTCGCCCACGCCCAAGGATGCTCGCGCGGCGCCGCGCATCATCAGGGCGGCGACGACGGCCGACAATCCCGCCGCGGCGATCCAGAAAGCGATCATGCCCGCGTGTTAGCGGGGAAACGGCGTCGGCCGTTAGCGAAAAAAGCGCTTAAGGAACCCGATGGGGTTACGCGGCGGCCGCCATCGCCGCGGCCGCGCGGCGGCGGACGATCTCGGCGGTCTTCTCGTCGCGGCTGTAGGCGATGTAGCCGGCGGCCAGGTCGACATAGAGCCGGGCCAGGCCCTGGTCGCCGCCGTCGCCGGTGCGGACGACGTGCAGGATGTCCTCGATGTACTGGTCCAGGCGCCCGTTCAGCTTCTCCAGCACCTTGGCCCGGCTGGCCCCATAGCCGCTCTGCATGGCGCAGCCGCGGATCTCGGCGATGAACGTCAGCACGGCGGTCAGCCGCCGGCCGAGGGCCTCGTCGGGCTCGGTCGTCAGCTGCGGCACGCCCTTGCCCTTCTTGCCGCCGAGCATCGAGATCGGCC
Source organism: Caulobacter sp. Root487D2Y (assembly GCF_001427165.1). Lineage (NCBI taxonomy): Bacteria > Pseudomonadati > Pseudomonadota > Alphaproteobacteria > Caulobacterales > Caulobacteraceae > Caulobacter > Caulobacter sp. Root487D2Y. The sequence goes on along the minus strand of NZ_LMFD01000013.1, from coordinate 161,433 downwards.
GCAGCGGCAGGGCCGCCAGCAGCTCCCGCTCGGCGCCGTTCATGCGCGTCTCGACCGCGTGGGCGACGGCCTGCTTGTGCTTGGCGATCCGCCGGCCCCAGGGACCGTCCTTGGCCAGGTTCACAGACTGCTCGAACTCGGTGATCTCCTGAGAGACCTTGTGGGCGGCCTGGGCGGCCTTGCGGCCCTCGGCCTGGCCCTTGTCCAGGTCGAAGGTCGTAATGAGGTCGATGTTCTTGGCGATGTCGGTCAGCACCCGCTCGCCGAACACGCTGACCTCCGACGAGGCCCAGAACTTGTCGCCCGGCCGCTCCATGACCGCCGAGATCACCCGCAGGATCCGCCAGTCGTCGGGCAGGTGGGCGGCCAGCATCTCGAACAGCAGGGGCCCGGCGTCCGGGCGGATCTTGCAGGCGTCCTTGTAGGCCAGGCGCGCGGCGGAGGCGCGCTCCTCGCTCATCTTGCTGACCCATTCCTGCAGCCTGGGCAGGGCGACGCGGACGATGGCCGACAGCTCCAGGCACGAGGCCAGCTCGTCGATGTCGCAGATCGCGTCCAGGGCCTGGAAGCCGGCGTCGGTCTGGGCGCGCAGGCCCTTGGCGGCGATCTTGCAGAGTTCGTTGAAAACCTCGGGCGGGCCCTCGTCCAGGTCCCACGGATTGCAGCGCGCCGCGGCCTCCTCGACCTCCTTGGGGGCCTTGGCCTTCAAGGCGGACCACAGCAGGGTCAGGGTGCGGGGCGGGAAGGAGGTCTGCTCGGTGTCGCGCTGGGCGCACAGCGGGACGATCGGGGCCAGCACGCTGTTGCGGACGTAGCGGGCGGCGGTCTCGTCCTCGACGAGGCCGCGCACGGCCGCCAACGCGCCCTGCCCGCCGGCCGGACCGGCCAGGGCGAGTTCAAGGCTGCGCAAAGCGGCGTCGGGCGCGGTTTCCACCAGCTTCCGAACCATCAGCAACTTGTTGGCGGCGATCCCGGCCATAACCCCCCGCTGGACCAGTCCACTCTGGGCCGCGTCAACCATGTTGCCAACGAGGTTAAGACTTTCCGAAACCATATCTTTTTGCTGTTCAAAGAACGGTGTCGAAAGGTCGCTGGACCGTGTCCGCCGGTGTCTGTCGAAAATCGGCGAAATGCTGGGTTGAGCAAACACCGCCGTCGGGGGGGGGGGGGGGGGGGGGGGGGGGAGGTGGCGCGCTGCGAATACGCAGCGTGACGGAGGGGCGTTAGGCGACATCCAGGATCTGGACCATGGGGACTGATTCTCGAGTGGGCGGTCTGGACGCCCCCTCCGTCACGTCGCCTATCGGCGCCGTGCCACCTCCCCCGTTTCACGGGTGAGGAGAAAAGGCCCTACCCTCCCGATCGCGGCAGCACCAAGGTCACCCTCAGCCCGCCCAGCGGCGAGGCGCCCAGGGTCACCGAGCCGCCGTAGGCCCGCGCCAGTTCGTCGACGATCGACAGGCCCAGGCCCGAGCCCGGGGTGTGCTCGTCCATCCGCTGGCCGCGCTTGAGGGCGTCGCTCCAGCGGTCGGGCGGCAGGCCGGGTCCGTCGTCGTCCACGGTCAGGGTCATCTGCTCGGGCGAGCTGGCCGCGGCCACGGCGCGCACCTTGCCCTTGCACCACTTGCCGGCGTTCTCCATCACGTTGCCGGCCAGCTCCATGAAGTCCTGGCGTTCGCCCTGGAAGCACAGGTTCTCCGGGCACCGCCAGTCGATCTCGACGCCCTTGTCCTGGAAGATCCGCTCCAGGGTGACGGCCAGCTCGTCCATGATCGGCTCGACCGGCGTGCGCTCGCCCAAGGTCTGCGAACGGGCGGCGGCCCGGGCCCGGCGCAGGTGGTGGTCGACCTGCTCGCGCATGGTCTGGGCCTGGCGCTCGACGACTTCGGAAAGGGCGCCGGGCCGCTGGCCCGCCTCGGTCAGCATCACCGACAGCGGGGTCTTCAGGGCGTGGGCCAGGTTGCCGACGTGGGTGCGCTGGCGCTCGACGACCTCCTGGTTGTGGGCCAGCAGGGCGTTCAGCTCGACGGCCAGGGGCTCCAGCTCCTCGGGATAGGCGCCCTCGAGCTTTTCGGACCGGCCGCGCCGCACCGAGGCCACTTCGCGCTGCAGACGGAACAGCGGCAGCAGGCCGACCCGCACCTGCACCACCACCGCGGCGATCAGGCCGACGCCCAGGATGACCAGGGCCAGGGAGGTGATGCGGGCGAATCGGTCGGCGTCGGCGTCGATCGGCGAGCGGTCCTCGGCGGCGATGAACACGACCGGGCGCGGATAGTCCGGCAGCCGGGCCAGCAGGGCGGCGGCGCGCAGCGGCCGGTTCTGCGGGCCCCTGAGGTCGAAATACAGCGTCTTGCCCGGCTCGGCCATCAGCCGCTCGGACTGCTCGACCGAGATCGCCAGGTCGCTGTCGAACAGCGAGCGCGAGCGTTCGATGACGTTCAGCCCGCCCCCGCCGGCCGGCTGGTCGAGGATCGTCCAGTAGCGGCCCGAATAGGCCCGGGTGGCGCGGATGTCGGTCAGGAACGGGGCCTTCAGCACCCCGTCCTCGACGGTCGAGCCGGCATAGAGGTCGTCGGTCAGCACGGCCAGCGACTGGTCGAAGCGCCGGATCGCCGCGTCCCGGAACTGGGCGGTCAGGAAGACGCCCGCCAGGACCAGCACCACCAGGTTCCAGATCCCGGCCAGCAGCACCAGCCGCCGGACCAGCGAGGGCTTGCTGAGGTCCCACATGATCTAGAGCCCCTCGGCCAAGGCCGCGGGTCCGAAAACCTCGTCCTTCGACAGGCTCGGGATGAGGTTTTCCACCGATCCGCCGCTCACAGTAGCCCTCATCCTGAGCCTGTCGAAGGACGAGGGCGAACCCCCGGCGTCAACCGGCGATCCTACTCGGTCGTCTCGCCTTCCAGCGGCGTCAGGCGGTAGCCCAGGCCGCGCACGGTCTCGATGCGGTCGCTGCCCAGCTTCTTGCGCAGCCGGCCGATGAACACCTCGATGGTGTTGGAGTCGCGGTCGAAGTCCTGGTCGTACAGGTGCTCGACCAGCTCGGTGCGGCCGATCACCCGGCCCTGGTGCATCATCATGTAGTGCAGCAGGCGGTATTCCAGCGAGGTCAGGCGCAGGGGCTCGCCGTTGACGCTGGCCCGGGCCGCGCGCGGGTCCAGGCGCAGGCCGCCGCACGACAGGCTGGGCGAGGCGTGGCCGGCCGAGCGGCGCAGCAGGGCGCGCAGGCGGGCCAGCAGCTCCTCGGTGTGGAACGGCTTGGTCAGGTAGTCGTCGGCCCCGGCGTCGAAGCCCGCCACCTTCTCGTTCCACGAGCCGCGGGCGGTCAGGATCAGCACCGGCGTGGCGACATTGCCGCGCCGCCAGCGCTCCAGCACCGACACGCCGTCCACCTTGGGCAGGCCCAGGTCCAGCACCACCGCGTCGTAGGGCTCGGTCTCGCCCAGGAACTGGGCTTCCTCGCCGTCGGCGGCGTGATCGACGGCGTAGCCCGCGTCGCCCAGGGCCAGCTTCAGCTGACGCGACAGGTCGGGATCGTCTTCGACAAGCAGGATGCGCATTTTTGGGGGAGCCTCTGTCTCGTGACGCGGTTTGGAGCTTAGTTGGCGCTGAGGATCTGACCGGTCCGGGCGTCGACGATGAAGTCGATGCGGCGACCGTCGGTGGTGGCCCAGCGGACCCGGTAATTGGGGCCTTCCAGGCCGGCGTCAAGCACGCGGCCGGGCGTGCGCCGGCCGATCTGTTCGATCACCCGGCTGAGCGGCACCAGCTGGCCCGACTGCACGCCGCCACGCGCCTGGTCCTGCCGGGCGCGCCAATCGGCGCCCAGCGAGTCCGGGCCGCGCTGCGCGGACGCCACGCCCGGGAGGGCGGCGGCGGCCAGAACGGCGGCGAAGAGGAAGTGGATCGGCTTCATGGGCTACGATCTAAAGCGTTGCGGCTGAATAGAGGCTGAACACGGCCGTTATGGACGTGTAGCGACGTTCTGTCACGGATTCGGCGCGGGAAAGCCCCGCCCGCCGCCGGCCGCCCGATCCTGACGTCGGCGACGCTTCAAGCTCGGGCTTGCCAGTCAAATAACACGGTTCTAGCGTGCAATCCTCGCGTGCAGGGCGTCGGGATTCAGCCCGGGCCTGGACGCGACGCCGGACCTTCGAAAGGTCCTTAGGGGGAACATATGCGACCGTTCGGAAATTTCCGGGGCCTGGCCTTGATGTGCGGCCTGGCCCTCGGCTTGGCGCTGGCCTCGAGTCCGCCCGCCACGGCCCGCGCCGACACGCCCCCGCCCAGCGCCTCGCCCGCCACGGCCGAGGGCGTGATCCAGGCCGTCGGCGTCGAACCCTCGGCCCTGGGCGCCAATTCCGACCGGCTCACCTTCCTGCCGACCGGCGCCGCCGCGCCCGTGGCGCTGACCGTCGACCGTCCCGCCGACAAGCAGGCCCTGGACCTGGGCGCCCGGCCGGGCGACCGGATCTGGCTGACGGTGGACAATCCGCTGAACCCCCAGCACGTGGTCCAGATCACCCGCGTCGCCCGGCCCGTGCCGATCCTGCAGCGACTGATCGCCCTGGTCGCCGCCTTCGCGGTCATCGCCGCCGCCGCCACCTTCGCCACCATCGGCAAGCCGTGGCGATTCCTGGTCGGCGACGACAACCGCATGAGCAATTCCCAGACCCAGATGGTGCTGTGGTTCGGCGTGGTCGCCGTGGTCTATGGCGCCGCCGTGATCCTGCGCGGCTGGTTCCTGGGCTGGGAGTTCATGGGCGGGATCTCGATGACCGCCAACGTCCTGGCCATGACGGGCCTTTCGGGCCTGTCGTTCGGCGCCGCCAAGGTCGTGGCCGTGCAGAAGAGCGCCAGCGCCGCCGCCGCGGGCGTCGTCACGGCCGCCGCCCCGGCGACCCGGCCCAGCTTCACCGACCTGGTGCTCAACGACTTCGGCGACGCCGACCTGGGCGACTTCCAGATGATCCTGATCAGCGGCGTGGCCACGGTGATCTTCGCCTGCGCCAGCTGGGAGTTCCTGACCCTGATCGACATCGTCAAGACCACCCAGCTGCCCGACGTCGACACCGCCCTGCTGGGCAGCTTTGGCATCGGCCAGGGGGCGTATCTGATCAAGAAGGCGGCGTTGCCGAACGGGGTGGGGTGAGGGGCAGAGAGATGGATCTTTGGCGTTCCTAAGGCGCCGCCGGCCTCTCCAGAGTATCAGTTTATGCGGCCGCAGGTTGTTTTAGCCGCCAAGCAGTTTTAAGAACTTTTTCGCTGCCACATGGCAGTTGGCCACCAGTAATCCAACCAGCGTTTGCGACGACCTAGAATAAACCTAGTTAGGGAATGCATTTCGACCGAAATCTGGCTGAGTCGTTGCGGATCAGCAACGCGACGTCTTGAAAGAAACTCCCCACCGGTCACAGCATCAGCCAGCATGGCCAACTTATAATTCCCTTGCGCTTCGGCCACTTCGAACAAATCTGGCCCAAGTTGCCGAACGAAGGTCGTCACATCGGCAAGAAGATGCTGAAGGTGATGCTCAGCTGACGGATCCTTCTCAGCATCGTGATCGCGCAACCAGTAATCGACGCTCCTCTCATAGATCTTATCCAATCTTGTTTGAAGCGCGTCAGTTGCACGAAATACGGCATCGCGCCGTCCACGATGTCTCTCAAGCGCCCAAGGTGCCACTAATGCCGTCGTAACAGCAATGACCAGCCCCGGTACGACTTTATCGCCAGCCCATGTCCAGAAATCTGACACGACTACTGCCGAAGCGCTTGTCGTTTCATATGTTCGTGAGCCAACCGAACGTAGGGGAGCAACTCGGGATCGCCCGCTTGAATTACGAGGACTTCCTCGATCTTTGGAAGCGTCCAGTCTTTGCGGGCACGCAACAGACCACCAAAAGCTTCCTCTAAGAAGGAAGAGGGGACGCCCGCAACGCCATCAAGGATTATCACCAGTTGAGAATGCGACGCAAAAGCTTCTTCAAGCCGAGGAAGCAAAAGATCGTCGCGGAACTCCTCGCCGCTCCAGGGACCGTCATCCCGATATCGACCGCCCAAGAACGGCGAAAAAACCTCTGCGACGTGGACCTCGGTCATGCGATCGCCCTGCCTTCGTCCTCTGGTGGCAACCTCAACGTCCATTCTATCAGCGTCCCACAGAAGGGGTTTACGAAGTTTTTCTTACGTACGCCCCGACCGGCCGACCATGTCACCTGGCCCCGACCACTCACGATACGAACCGAGGAGCCTTTCAGTTCCCGCACCACATCGCAAATCGTCCAAAGGCCATTACCACGCTCCTCTAGGTCGGTTTGAGTGCGGCCGTATTCAATGGCTCCTTCGATCACATCCGCGTCTGTGCGCTCCGGTTTCGTCATTTGCAATATCGCTTCAAAGAACGTTTTCTTTGGCAGGGTAGCAGGGATACCAACACCCTGATCGTAGACTGCGAATTGGAGCTGACGCTTCGACGGTTGATATGCGCCAGCCCCCCACCATCGATTGACGATCGGGTCAATTCGCGGCGGAGCGTCCACGGGGTAAGCATGATTTCTCACGTTTTTAATTGCTTCAAGCAAACCCGCATAAACCTTCACCCGTGCGGGCGTCGAACCTGCTACTTCGCTTAGCTGACGAATAAGCTGATCAGCGACCTCGCCCTCGACCTTTTCTCCACTAATGAAAGGCACGAAGCGCAAATCGAACGGTTCTTCGATCTCTTCCTCATTGTTGGGAGGCGGCGCATCTACTAGATCGTACAACCCAAGGGATCGAAATACCGATCGAATGGGCGGCGGCCAGGTTTCGTCTGATATATATGGTCGGCGATTTGGGAACTTCAAACAATTTCGATGGTACTCCGCTGTAAGCATCAAAGCAGCATCCAACCCAAGACTCTCAACACCTGTCAAATCCGCCACCATGGATTGACGACGCTTAGCAATAAGAAGATCTGATCTATACGATAGCAGTCTATATTGATACATAAACCCAAGAACTTCGTCGTGAGCTGCGTTAAGCCATAACGTCTTAGGCGCATAAATAAATGTCGCCTTATGCTTTGGCATACCCGGCCAGGCAAACGGACGCACATCAATTTTCGGCACAGGTAGCTTCGCTGTAGCTATTCGAAAGGCTTCTAGCGCGTCATCGGGCCTTCTGAGTGAAATCCCACCAAAGAAAGCGCCCTTTGACCGACGACGACGAATGCGTCGCCCAAGCGCACGAAGCCACTTTAAATGTCTAGCCTTCTGAATGGCGCTCTGTCGTCTCATCGCGGTGCCGCCCGTGAGTGCGGCACCTAGACGTCAGTCCCTGCCGAATCCGGAGCAATGGTAGAGCTGATCGTGTTCCGATAATAGCACGGCCGAACTAATGGTGGGTCGCACGTAGTCTCCGAAAGAATGCAGCGTCAGTTCGCTCCCAATCGGATTCTTTTCAGTCGCCCGTCCTACCGCCGCTTCGGCGCGTAAGGCCGCTTCTCCCGCCACTGCTCCGCGAACTTCTCCAGCTCGGCGTCCGGCGCGTCCGGCAGCGTCACCACCAGCCGGGCGAACAGGTCGCCGCGGTGGCCCCTGGCGTCCGAAAGGCCGCGGCCCTTGAGGCGCAGCTTGGCGCCGCTGTTGGAGCCCTTGGGGACGGTCAGGGTCACCGGGCCGTCGGGCGTGGGAGCCTCGACCTTGCCGCCCAGCACCGCGTCGGGAACGCTGATCGGCAGGTCCATGACCAGGGCGCCGTTCTCGGGTCGGTAGATCGGGTGCGGCTTGACGGCCAGCTCGATCAGGGCGTCGCCCTGCCCGCCCCGGCCCGGGCTGCCCTGGCCCTTCAGGCGCAGGGTCTGGCCTTCCTGGGCGCCGGCCGGGATGGTCACGTCGATCGTGCGGCCGTCCGAGAAGGCCACGCGCTTCTTGCCGCCCTTGATCGCCTCTTCAAGGTCGATGTCGAGCCGGGCGCGCACGTCGGCGCCCTTGGGCGAGAAGCCGCCGCGGGCGCCGCCGCCCATGCCGGCCCCGGCGCCGCGATTGCGGCCCAGGATGTCGCCGAACAGGTCGTTGAGGTCGATCTCCGGCCCCTCGCCGCCGCCGCCGCGGAAGCCGCCGCCGCCGCGCCCGCCGAAGCCGGCCCCGAACGGATTGCCGCCGCCCGCGCCGAAGCCGCCGCGCATGGTCTCGCGGCCGTCGGCGTCGATCTCGCCGGCGTCGAACTTCTTGCGCTTGTCGACGTCGCCCAGGATGTCGAAGGCGGCGCTGACCTGCTTGAACTTCTCCTCCGACTTCTTGTCGCCCTTGTTGGCGTCGGGGTGATGCTGCTTGGCGAGCTTGTGGAAAGCCTTGCGGATTTCCGCCGCGCTCGCGGTGCGGGAAACGCCAAGCTCCAGATAGGGGTCGCGCGCCAAGGAGGCTCCTCACGTCAGTTCGAAAAGGCGGAACGCTTCAATTAGGCCGTTCGGCGCGGCGCGCAAGCGTTATGTTGCATTAATATCACAGGAAGACCTGGCGTGACGCGCCCCAGCCGAACAGGGCCGAGCCTTGGGCGACCCTGACAGCCAGGGCCCCGGTCGGTCCAGCGGGGAAATCGGCGGCGCGCTGAGCGGCCGTGTAGATGAACGCCGGCGCGGTCGTTTCGGCCGCGCGGACCACGGTCCCGCCGTCCAGGATCTCGACCCGATAGACCTCGCGCTCCTCGCCCAGCGGGACCTCCGCGTCCCAGCCGTCGCCGGCTAGGCGGGCGCGGCGGATCCAGGTCACGACAGCGTCGCCGGCTTCGCTCCGCACCCGCAGGTGGGCCGGCGACCAGGGGCGAGCCGACAGGCCGCGCCAGGTCTCGAACGCCTCGCTCATCGACGGCCCCGAGGCCGGGCCGCCGGCCGGGGCGGCGCGCCAGGTCAGCGGCAGGCCGCGCTCGGCGAGGGCCAGGTCGGCGCGGACCAGCGCCTGGTCCAGCACCACCACCGCCGCGCCGGCCGGGGTCAGGGCCGCCATGGCCGGGTCGCTGCCGGCCTGGCCGCGCAGCAGGCCCGACAGGGTCCAGACGTCGCTGCCGACCGGCTCGGCGGTCAGGAACTGGAGAATCTCCCATTCGCCGCCCGTCCCGCGCACGGCCAGGGCGTTGGCGCCGGCCAGGACGGCCGAGCGGTCGCGGCTGACCGGGGCCGCGCCCTCCAGCCGCACGGTCAGCCGCGTGGCGCGGTCGAAGCGGTGCAGCGGCCCGGCCGGCAAGTCCGACAGGGTGACGCCCACCGTGGCGGGGACGGCGGCCGTCGCCCGCGCGCGCAGGGCCTCGGGCCCGACGCCGGCATGGATGTCGAAGGCCCGCCACGGCGCGGCGGCCACCGCCGCCAGCGGCCGTTCGTCGGTCTGGCCCGGCAGGTCCAGCACGTGCAGCACCGGCGGGCCCGGGACCTCGCGCGGCGGGGCGGGCGTCCAGTCGAGGTCGCCCCCGACCCGCACCGGATCGACCACCGGCGCCAGCTGGGCGCCGGGATGCTCGTCCAGATCGATCCGCGTCACCCGCCAGGTCGCGCCGTCCCCGATCATGCTGGGCAGCTCAAGCCGATCGCCGGGCTCCAGGCGCAGGGCGGCCAGGGGCGACAGGTGGACGGTGGCCTCGCGCGGGTCGGCGGCCGCCAGCAGCCGCGCGGCCACGGCACGAGCCTCGGCGGCGGCCAGCACCAGCGGCGCGTCGAGGTCGGCGCTCCCCTCCCCCGAACTCGACCCGCCTTCGCGGCGGACGATCACCGCGCCGGTCTGATAGTCGCGGGCGGCGTCGATGAAGCGCAGGCGCAGGGTCTGGACAGGAGCGGCCAGGGTCCGGGCGGCGGCGACCGGCGCGTCGCGATCCTCCGGCCAGGCCAGGTCGTCGTCGCCCACGGTCAGGGCCGGCGGGCCGGAGCGGCCGGCCAGCACGACGCCGTCCTGGCGCTCGACCGGGTCCAGGGCGAAGGCTTCCAGCAAGGGCGCCAGGGCGTCGCGCAGCCGCATCGGCCGGTCGACCACATAGCCGACCACCGAGCCGCCGGCCTCGCCGGGGTCGATTGCCACGCCGGCCCGATCGGCCAGGGCGGCGACCAGTTCAGGCAGCGGGGCGATCCCGGCCCGGCCGTTCAGCCAGTGGCCCAGCGTCCAGTTCGGCCCATCGGCCCAGACGCCGCTGCGGGCGGGAAAGTCGGGGAACGGCCGGGCGTCCCAGCACCAGGCCGCCGCGCCCTCGATCATCGGCCCGCCATAGACCGGCGAGACCGGATTGGTCGCCGGATCGGCGACGTGGGCCAGCACCGCCTCCAGCGCCCGGCGCTGGCCGACCTCGTCGCGGGTCCCGTCCGAGAACGGCGGCAGGGCGCTCTCGGCGCTCTTGGCGTCGACGAACAGGTTGGGCGCGTTGGCGCCCTTGTCGACCGCGCCGCAGCCGAACTCGACCAGCCGCAGCGGCTTGGACTGCGGAACCCAGGCGGTCGGAGTCGCCGCGCGGACGCCGCCCGGACGGTTGAAGTGCTGATGGCTCCACCAGCCCCGCAGGTCCTTGGGCCGAAACACCCAGGGCTCGGCATGGGCGCCGTCGGTGATCGGGGTGCGGGTCTGCGTCGTCCGCGCGGCGTCGGAAGCGTAGAACCAGTCGAAGCCCTCGCCGCCGGTCAGGTTGCCGCGCAGATAGGCGATGTCGTGCGGCCCGCCCTGCCCCAGGTCCAGGTGGTCGTCGCCGTCGCGCCAGTCGGCCATCGGCGGATAGAAGTCGATCCCGACGAAATCGATGTTCGCGTCGCTCCACAGCGGGTCGAGGTGGAAGTGGACGTCGCCGGACCCGTCGCCCGGCTGGTGGCCGAAATACTCGCTCCAGTCGGCGGCGTAGCCGAGCTTGGTCGCCGGCCCCAGCAGGCTCCGCACCTCGGCGGCCAGGCTCTTCAGCCCGGTCACGGCCGGATAGGACGAGGCCCCGTCGCGCACCGTCGTCAGGCCGCGCAGCTCCGAGCCCAGGATGAAGCCGTCCACCCCGCCCGCCAGCTGGGCCAGCTTGGCGTAGTGCAGCAGCATCCGCCGCAGGCCCCAGTCGCCGGCCGGGCCGCTGTAGGTCGGCAGGCCGTCGGCGGCCCCGAACTGGGCCGCCGTCGCCGCGCCGAAGAAGGCCGAGACCTGGGCGGTCGCGGCGGCGGTCTTGTCCGGCGAACCGGCGCGACCGGCGGCGGGATGGCAGGTGATCCGGCCGCGCCAGGGATAGGCGCCCTGGGCCGCGCCGCCATACGGATCGGGCAGGCCGGCGGTCGCCGGCACGTCCATCAGCACGAACGGATAGAGCGTCACGCGCAGCCCGCGCCGCTTCAGCTCGGCGATGGCCTGCAGCACGGCCCGGTCGGCCGGCGTGCCGCCATAAGCCGGGCCGCCGCCGCTCTGCGAGACCACCGCCGCGTCGGCGCGCTCCACGCCGTTGACCCGCCAGTCGAACGGGAGGGTCGCCTTGGCCGCCGTCTCGACCTTGGGCCGGATCGCGCACGACCCGCAGCGCAGGTCGTCGCCGAACCAGGCGACCACCAGGGTCACCTCCTCCACGTTGGGAAGCTGGGCCTGCAGCTGGTCGAGCGACACCATCAGGTCGGGACGGCCCTCGCTGTTGTTCAGGGTCTCGGCCGTGGTCCGGGTCAGGCCGTCGCGGCGCAGGACCAGATCCGTGGCGTAGACGAACTCGCCCGCGCCGGGGATCAGGCAGACGCCCTTCAGATGGTCTTCGAGACCCGCCGGCGCGCCGCCGGCGCGGGGGCGATGGAACACCTCGAACGACAGCTGCGGCGGACGGTTTCCGTAGGCGCCCAGCGGCAGGTCCTCGAACACCACATAGGCCGTGCCGCGATAGGCCGGGGCTTCCCCCTCGACCGCCGCGATCAGCGGATCGGGCGCCTGGTCCTCGGCCCCGGTGTGGACGCGCATGACCACCCCGGCCATGTCCATCGGCTTGCCGTCGGCCCAGACCCGGCCGATCCCGTCGATCGGGCCTTCGCAGACGGCGACGGCGAACGACAGGCTGTAGGCGGCGCTGGTGGTGCGCGGACCCTTGCTTCCGCCCGCATGGCCGTCGACCCAGCGTTCCTTGAACCGCGCGGCCCAGATCACCTGGCCGGCCACCCGGGCCCGGCCGAACACCGCGGCCATCGGCGCGCCCTCCGCCGCGCCCGACAGCCGAAGCGCCGGGATGCGCGGTCCGACCTGGCGGGCCGGCGTCAGGGCGTTGATCGCGGCGTTGTCGATCGCCTGGCCGACCGTGGAGCCGATCGCCCCGCCGATCGGCCCCGCCAGGGCCGAGCCGACGGCGGAGAGGATGACCTGAGCCATGGGGTGTCCTTCAGACTTCGGGAAAACGAAACGCCGCGACCAGCCGCTCGCGCCACCAGCGGCCCAGCCAGCTCTCGACGCAGGCGCGGCCCCAATAGGCGTGGATCATCCGGTCGCGCGCCGAGGCGATCGCGCAGTGCTTGGCCGGGGCGCCGGGGGCCATGCGGAACAGCAGCACGTCGCCCGGGCGGACGGCGGCGGGATCCAGCGGGATCAGCCGGCGTTCGAGCGCCTGCGCCAGCAGCTCGCGCCCGCCCAGCTCGGCCCAGTCGGGGCGATAGGGCGGCGGGGCCTCGGGCTCCGCGCCGTGCAAGGCCCGCCAGACCCCGCGCACCAGGCCCAGGCAGTCGCAGCCGACCCCGCGCAGCGAGGCCTGGTGCTGATAGGGGGTGCCGAGCCAGAGGCGGGCTTCGGCCAGGGCGCGTGAACTCACCGACGTTTCGGCGGTGAACACTTGCCCCCTACGGACCGCTTCGCGGTCGTCTTCCCCCAGAGGGGGAAGAGGGGCCGCGCACGCCGTCCTCCGCCCCCCATGGGGGCGGACAGGCGGCGCAGCCGCCAGGTGGGGGCAAGTGGTCCCCTCACCGCCGCCCGCCGTCATTCCGCTCCCCGTCACTGGGATACAGCGTCAGGAAATCCTCGCCCGGCGCCGTCGGGAAACCCCGGAAGTTCAGCCCATTGCCGAACACCTCCCGGCACGTGGCCCAGCGCTTGTCGCAGGTCGCCCCCGGAAAGGTCCCGACATCCACCCCGCACCGCAAGTCGCCGAACGCCGCGTCGCAGGACCGGCCGAACGTCCGCCCCGCCACGCGGTCCAGCGCCGCCAGCGGGCCTTCCAGGGCCAGGGTGAAGGCCCCGCCCTCGGCCTTGGCGGACGCGACGCTGGCCCTCCACAGCAACACCGACAGGCCGAGCGCCAACGCGTCGGCCACCCGGCATTCGACCCGCGCGCCGTCATAGAGCCCGGCCGCCAGGTCGGCCTCCGACAGCGCCGCGTCGTCGAAGCCGCCGACCGCCGCGGCCAGGCCGGGCGAGAAGCCGGCCGCCGTCTCGGTCGCCCCGGCGGTCCAGCCGCTGGCCGCCTTGCAGGTCACGCCCTCGACGACCAGGTCGCGGTCGTGGTCGGTGAAGCCCAGCACCATCCCGTCGGCCCGGGTCAGGATCCACGCGTGGCAGGGGCCGGCCGCGCCGCTTTCGAGGCGGTCGACCAGTTCGGCGGGAACCGCGCGCATCAGACCCGCACCTCGATCAGGGCCACGGCCCCGACCCGGGCGGCGTTGAAGCTTTCCAGGGTGACGTCGATGCGGTCGCCGTCGAAGCGCACCGGCACGTCGAACTCGAAGCCGGCGGTGATCGCCGCTCCGGCCGCCGGGGCGCTCGTCAGGGTCACCAAGCCCGTGGCCGTGTCGACCGCGAAGGCCCCGGCCGCCAGGGCGACGCCGGCCACCGCGACCTTGACCGTTCCGGCCACGGGCTTGGCGATCGGCCGCACCGCCGCCGTCTCGTCACTCCCATAGGTCTTGGCCAGGGCGAAGGTCTCGCGGACCCCGTCGCCGGTTCCGATCGCCTGGTCCGTAGCGGCCGGGGTCCCCGAGGGCGCGCACGACTTGCAGTCGGCCGGGTCGCGGAAGCGGAAGCCGTGCAACCGCCCGCGCCGCGCCTCGAAGAACGCGACCAGCTCGGCCGCGTCGTCCAGCGGCCGCGTCGCCGTGCCGATCAGATAGCGACGTCGCCCTTGGGCCCAGGGGCTGGACCGCCGCTCGAAGCCCGAAGCCAGGGTCGTCACCTGGGTCCGCCGCTCGACCCCGCCGGTGCAGCCGAAGGCCAGGCGCGCGGGCAGGCGCGTCTCGTGGAACGCGGTCATGATTTAGCCTCTTGAATGTAAGTGAGCGTTCACTTATAGGAATTGAAAGCCTGGAGGAGCCCGCCGATGAGCCTGCTGTCCCTGTTGTTCGACCCGCGCGGCGCCATCGATCGGCGCGCGTTCTGGAGCGGCCTGATCCAGCTGACGATCGTCAGCCTGGCGGTCGTTGTCGGGCTGACCGTCGTCGACATGGACGTGGCCTGGGCGGCGCTTCCCGCGGTCGGAGAGGCCTGGGTCCTCAGCGACGTCGCCGGTCACCTCCGTCACGCCGCCCTGCCGGATGTTCCGCTCCTAGCGGGCGTCTTTCTGGTCGCCGCGCGCCTCTACGCCACGGCCTGCCTGATGCTGAAGCGGGCGCGCGACGCTGGCAAACGCCCTCACGCGCTGATCGTCCTCGGCCTGGCCAGCCTGCTGGTCCACGTCCTGGTCGGGTTCTGGGTGTACGACCTGTTCCCCGACGGGATGGCGATCATCGCGCCGCTCGCGGCCGATGCGATGGTCACGGCCGTCCTGGGACTCGTCTTCACGACCTGGCTCGGCGCGTTGCGCTCGTCCCCGGCGTCCGGCCCCGCCCGATCCTGGCGGCTTGCTCCAGGTTAAACCCGCGTCATGACGTGCAATTCACTTCAACCGCGAGCCCGCCGGCCCTAATCTCGCCTCAAGATTGGGAGCTGGAAATGAACTGGAAATCGCTGTTCTTCTCCGCCGAGGGCCGCATCGGCCGCCAGGCGTTCTGGATCGGCTGGCTGATGTTGCTGGGCGTCCAGGTGGTGGCCGGGTGGATCCCGGTGATCGGCCACGCCCTGGGGCTGGTCGCGCTGTTCGCCTGGGTGTGCCTGTGCACCAAGCGCCTGCACGACATGGGCCGCAGCGGCTGGTGGCAGGCGCCGGCCTTGGCGCTGGGCCCGATGCTGGTGATCGGCTCGGCCCTCTGGATCGGCGTCGGCGCGGTCATGGCCGCGGTCACCAACCACGACCCCGAGATCGCCGCCCTGGCCGGCGTCGGCGTCCTGCTGGTCAGCATCGTCGTCGCCTTCGTGACGATGATCGGCTTCACCCTGTGGG
Source organism: Caulobacter sp. Root487D2Y (assembly GCF_001427165.1). NCBI lineage: Bacteria > Pseudomonadati > Pseudomonadota > Alphaproteobacteria > Caulobacterales > Caulobacteraceae > Caulobacter > Caulobacter sp. Root487D2Y. The sequence goes on along the minus strand of NZ_LMFD01000013.1, from coordinate 146,179 downwards.
TGGGGATCGCCGAAGGCCAGCCCGGCGAGAACCGCTACGGCGAACCGCCGCTGCTGACGCCGGTGATGGTCTGAGCGTGAAACGCTTAAACGTTGATTTCTAAGCTTTCCCCATCGTCCAGGCGGTGGGGAAATGCTGCATGGCCTTCTACACCTACATCGTCGCAAGCGGGCGGAACGGCACGCTCTACATCGGGTCCACCGATGATCTGATGCGTCGCATCGAAGAGCATCGCGGGTATCTTCGCGACGGCTTCACGGCGAAGTATGGCTGCACGGTCCTGGTCTGGTACGAGGTCTTCGAGACCCGCGAGGGCGCGTTTCGGCGCGAGCGGCGGATCAAGGAATGGCGGCGATCCTGGAAGCTGATGTTGATCGAAGCCGACAATCCGACGTGGCGAGACTTGTTCCACGATTTGAACCCCAACGCCTGAATATAGATCCGCTCATCCCGGCGAATGCCGGGACCCAGATGGAATAGCGGTGTGGTTGACGCCAAACGCGCCGAGCACTTCCAGTCAGTCTCTCCGCCATGGGATCTGGGTCCCGGCATTCGCCGGGATGAGCGGTTCGATTTTCACAGCCCCCTCGCCCCCAGGCTCACCGCCCGCGCCAGGGCCTGGGCCAGTTGGGCGTCCGAGCGGGCCAGGCCCGCGGCGTCGCCGCCCTGGACGTTGATCGTGACATTGACCCCGCCGCCGGCCCCAAGGCCGCTCAGCGGCTCGACCGCGCCGGCCCCGGCCGGGCGGAACAGTTCGGGGCCGCGCTCGCCGACCAGATAGGCGCCGCCGGCCGCGACCGGGCCGCCGTCGGCCCTCGCGCCTGAAAACCGCGAGCCAACCGCGTTGACCAGGGCCTGGGCCAGGCCGCTCCCGCCTTCGCCGGAACCCGCCGAGACCGCGTCGATCACCGCCCGCGCCAGCTCGGCCAGGCTGACCTTGCCGTCGGCGGCCGCGTGGGCCAGCGAGCGGGCCAGGCCCGTCCCCGCCTTGGCGAAGGCCTCGTCGATGGCCCGGGCTGCCTGCTCGGCCGGCGCGCGCAGGGCGGCCAGGGCGGCGGCGGCCTCGGTCGCGCGGGCGGGGACGGCGTCGAGGCCGTCGTGCTGGAAGTCGCTCATCGGGTCTCCTCATCGGGAAAGCGGGCGATCAGGGCGTCAAGCGCCGCGCGGTTGAGGACCGACGCGGCCGGGGCCTCGGTCAAAGCCCGCCACTCGGCCAGGGGCAGCCGCCAGAAGGCCTCGGGCGGGATGCCCAGGCCCAGGGCCGCCAGGCGCAGGGCCGCGCGCCAATGAGCCTTCATGCGCAAGCCGCCCCTAAGCACAGGCAGAGAGGGCGGCGGCCACCGCCGCGACGGCTTCCGGGATCGAGACCGGGGCTGTGTCCAGCACCTCGGGATCCTCGCCGCCGCCTTCCAGCAGGGCCGCGAGCACCGCCAGCAGTTCGGTGGCCGACAGCCGGCCGAAACGCTCGGGCAGAGCGCTCCAGTCGTCGAGATCCAGCGCCGCCTCGATGCGGGCCAGGGCGCCCAGGGTCAGGCACAGCCGGCGGGGCGTTCCGGCCAGCGGGACGACGACCTCGCCTCGGGCGGGGTTGGGAATAGTGGGCATGGTTGAGCTCCTTCTCCTCCCCCGCATCGCGGGGAAGGTGGCGCGATGCGGGTACGCATCGCGACGGAGGGGGCGTCCGCCGCGGCCATGCGCACGGCCGCGCCCCCTCCACCACTTCGTGGTCCCCCTCCCCCGTTGCACGGGGGAGGAGAAGATCAGATCGCCGTGAACGTCACCGCCCCGGCCGAGGCCAGGGACAGGGCGAACGCCGCCTCGCCGTCGTGGTCGCCGGCATATTCCAGGGCCGCCACCAGGAACGGCCCCTCCAGCTGCACGAAGTCGGGGATCACCAGCCGCCAGGTCCGGGCGGTCTGGGCGAAGAAGCTGTCGCGCACCGCCGCGTCGGAGGCCGCGTCGCGGAACACGCCGGAACCGGACACGGCGACCGAACGCACGCCCGATCCGGCCAGCAGCTCGCGCCAGCGGCCGGCGCTGTCGCCGTCGGTGGCGTCGATGGTCTGGGCGTTGAGGCTGATCGTCCGGGTCCGCAGGCCGGCCACGGTGGTGAACGCCGGCGTCGGCGCGCCGTCGCTGATCTTCAGCAGGATGTCTTTGCCGGCTTGGGCGGCCATGGGGATGTCCTTTCGTTAGAGGGCTTCGGTCACCGCCCGCACCCGCAGCACCCCGAGCGACAGCTCGCGGTCGGCGGCGCGGAAGACGTCGGCATAGGTGACGCGCAGGGTGACCAGGCGACGGCCCGCGACGCTCAAGGCCGCGTTGTGCACGGCGGCGCGGACGGCGGCGGTGACGGCGCGGGCCTCCTCGGGCCCGCCGAACTTGCTGGCGCAGGTGAGCGTCAGCAGGTGCTCCAGCCCGTCCGCCCCAAGGTCGCCGTCGGACCCGAACGGCCGGCTCTCCTGGCGGCCCAGGCTGACGCACGGATAGACCGGATGGCGCGGGGCGTCGGCGTGGACGCGGGCGGCGACCAGGGCGGAGACGGCGGGCGCGGCCTTCAGGGCCTCGACCAGGGCGGCGGCGACGGCCGCGTCGGCCCCGCTCACAGCCGGGCCTCGCGGTACGGAGCCAGCCAGGCCTCGACCAGGCCGGGCGGCGGTTCGGAGCCGTCGCGATGCTCGTAGGCGTGGGCGACCAGGACCAGCACCGCCAGCCGCAGCGGCGCGGGGCTGGCCTGGGTGAGCGCCAGGCCGGCGGCGGCGGCGACCCGCGCCTCGGCCGCGTCGATCAGCAGAGTCACCAGGGCGTCCTCGGCGGCGTCGGCCACGCGCAGGAAACCCTTGGCCTCGGCCAGGGTGGTGGAGAGGGGCATGTGGGGGGTCCTGAAAGGAAGGAAGAGACTCCCCCCTCCGGTCCTTCGGACCGCCTCCCCCACAGGGGGAGGAACTGATCGCGAGGTCCTCCCCCTGTGGGGGAGGTGTCGGCGAAGCCGACGGAGGGGGGAGTTTTAGGGCGTCGCCGCGGCTACGACACCGCGAACTTCAGCAGCTTGATCGCGTCGAAGTTCTGCACCCCGCCGCCGACCCGCTTGGTGGTGTAGAACAGCACGTGGGGCTTGGCCGAATAGGGGTCGCGCAGCACTCGCACCCCGGCGCGGTCGACGATCAGATAGCCTTTCTCGAAATCGCCGAACGCGATGGCCATGGCGTTGGCCGCGACGTCGGGCATGGCCTCGATCTCGGTCACCGGATAGCCCAGCAGGCTGGCCGACTGGCCCGGCTGCAGGGCCGCGTTCCAGATGTAGTTGCCCTGGGCGTCCTTGAACTTGCGCACCGCGCTGACCGTGCGGCGGTTCATCACGAAGCGGCCGTTCTGGCGGTACTGGGTCTTGGCCGCGTAGATCAGGTCGATCAGCTTGTCGGTCGGGTTCGAGGCCGGCCAGGCGCCGGCCACGCCGGTGGCCAGGTAGCCGACCTGGCCCCAGGTCGCCGAGGCGTCGGCGGCCGCCGTATAGGCCAGCAGGCCCTTGGGCTTGTTGACCCCGTCGCCGGCGACGAAGGCCGCCGTCTCCTGGGCGGCGAAGGCGTCCTGCACCTCCTCGGCCAGCCACTCGTCGATGTCGACATAGGCGTCGTCGAGCAGGGCCTGGGTGGCGGCCGGGCTGGCGTAGAGCTCGCCGGCCGGGAAGTCGATCACGTCCAGGGTCGGCGCCGTGGTCTCCGGACGCGAGGCGGTCTCGGCCACCCAGCTGGCGGCCAGGCCGGCGGTCGAGACCGGCTTGCGGAACGTGCCCGCGCCGATGGTGCGCACCTGGCAGATGTCGCGCATGGGCGAGGACGCCGCCAGGCGGCGCAGGATCTGCCGCTCCAGCTCGGCCGGGGCCACATAGCCGCCGGCCGTGGCCACGCCCTCGGACAGGCCCTTGGCTTCGAGCAGAAGCGCGGGGGTCTCGCCGGTCTTGATGTAGCGGTCGAAGGCGGCCTTGCGCTCGTCGGGAACGACCAGCCGGCCTTCCCCGCCGATCGTGGGCCGACGCGCGTCGGCCAGCACGCGGTCCAGCCGCGCCTGGGCGTTGGCGACCGCGTCGTCGATGCGCGCGACCTTCTCCTCCAGCAGCACGTCGGCGCGCTTGGTCTCCAGCGCCGCCAGGCGCTGATCGTTGGCGGCCTTGAAGCCTTCGAACGCCGCCAGCACTTCGTGCAGCGCGGCGCGGGCCTCCGGCGAGGCCGCGGCCTGTTTGGTTTCCTTCATGGGAATCTCCGGTTTTTGGGAAGTCGTCAGGAAAGGCCCTCCCCCCGTGGGGGAGGTGTCGCCCGAAGGGCGACGGTTGGGGGGAGTTGGCCGAGGTGGGTCCGCTCCCCCCACCGGCCCTCCGGGCCGCCTCCCCCACGGGGGGAGGGACTTGGTGATCAGCCGTCGACGCGCTTGAGCCGCGCGCCCGGCAGCATCGGGAACGTCACGATCGACACCTCCCACAGCTCGACCGCGGTCAGCACGCGCAGGCGCCCGGTGTCGTCGGGGCGGGCCTTCACGGCGCGGAAGCCGATGGACAGGCCGTCCAGCGCCCCGGCCTCGACCAGGGCGGCGACGAGGCGGCCGCGTGGCGTGGTTCGCAATATCCGTCCACGGACGAACAGGCCCGCCGCGTCCTCGGCCATCTCGTCCCAGACGCCGACGGGCTCGGCGTCGTCGTGCTGGTGCAGCATCTTCACCCCGCCCGGACCGGTGCGGGCCAGGCTGGCGGCGAAGGCGCCGGCGGCGGCGACGTCGTCGTTGAGGTCGCGGGTCCAGAAGAGCGAGGCGTGGCCGTCGACAGGAAGGTCTTTCATGAGGGCTCCTGTGCGGTGAACACTTGCCCCCTACGGACCGCTTCGCGGTCGTCTTCCCCCACAGGGGGAAGAGGGCGCCGTGCGGCGGCTGGAGCGTCCTCCGCCCCCTATGGGGGCGGACAGACGGCGCAGCCGTCAGGTGGGGGCAAGTCCGTGCGCTACTGCGCGTCCAGCTTGCTCTCGATCCGGGCCAGCGAGGCGCGGGTGGCGTCGGCCTGGGCCTCCAGGCGGGCCAGGCGCTCGGCGACCGGAGCCTGGGCGTCGAGACGCTGGCGCAGGTCGTCGATGCGGGCGCTGGCCCGGCCTGCCCACAGCAGAGCGGTCGCGGCCTGCAGGGCCACGGCGACCAGCAGGCCGACGGAGACCTGGCGGTCGAGCCGCCAGCGGGTTGATGTCATGAGTGTCTCCCGGGCGGTGAACACTTGCCCCCTACGGGCCGCTTCGCGGCCGTCTTCCCCCAGAGGGGAAGAGGACGCCGTGCGGCGGCTGGGGGCGTCCTCCGCCCCCTATGGGGGCGGACAGACCGCGTAGCGGTCAGGTGGGGGCAAGGGGGTGAGCTACCCCTCCAGCCCCGCCAACCGCCGCCGCTCGGCGTCGGTCAGGAAGCTCGCCCCCTCCAGCCGCGCCCACAGCGCGTCGCGCTCGGCGGAAAGCGCCGGCACGGCGTCCAGGTCGCAGGCGATGCGGGCGCCGGGGAACTTGGGCTCCAGCCACACCGACAGGGCCCGCGCCGCCCGCTCGGCCAGGGGCACGACGGTGTGGCGCCAGAACGCCCCGTTGGCCTCGCGGTAGTTGGCGTAGGTCGCGTCGCCCGGCACGCCCAGCAGCTGGGGCGGGACGCCGAAGGCCAGGGCGATCTCGCGGGCGGCGGCGGACTTGCCGGCGATGAAGTCCATGTCGGCCGGGCTCAGCGACATCGGCCGCCAGTCCAGCCCGCCCTCCAGCAGCAGCGGCCGTCCGGCGTTGGCCGTGCCGGCGTGGGCGTCGGACAGCTCGGCCTTCAGCCGCTCGAACTGCTCCGCCGACAGCCGGTCGCCCGCTTCACGATTGGCGTAGACCAGGGCCCCGGACGGCCGGGCCGAATTGTCGAGCAGGGCCTTGTTCCAGGCCCCCGAGGCGTTGTGCACGTCGATCGCGAAGGCCGCCGCCTCGAGCGGCGAGAAGCCGTAATGATCGTCGGTCGGGTTGAACAGCCGCAGGTGCAGCACCGGCAGCCAGCCGGACCCGTCGCGGCCGATCCGGGCGGTGCGGCCGGCGGCCTGGTAGTCGTAGGCCAGGGGCCAGCCGCGCGGACCGGGCACCACGGTCATCCGGTCGGGCCGCAGGGCGTAGAGCTCGGTCGGGGCGTCGTCGCCCGAAGCCTCCAGATAGCCGTTTCCCGCCACCTGCAGGTGCCCGAAGAACGCTTCCATCAGGTCGGCCCCGCCTTGCTCGGGATTGGGGGCCTGGAGCAGCTTGCGCAGCGGATGGTCGTCGGCCCGCCGGCCGCCGACGAAGACCGTGAGCGGCACGGCGGCGGCGGCCTCGGCGATCATCCGCACGCAGCGATAGGCGATCGGGTTCTTGCCGAAGCCCTCGGACGCCAGGGCCGCGTAGTCGCGCGGCGTCCAGCGCGGACGGCCCGCCGTGGTCAGGGCGATCAGGCGCGCGGCCCGGGAGTCCTTGGCCTCCGGCGCCATGGGGGGCGGACGGCGGGGTTTGAACAGGGGCATGTCGGACGCCTCGCGGAGGTTGAGAACAAAAAGGGAACATGTTAGGGTTGCCTGGACCGGCGGCGCGCCATCCTCCGCCCCCTATGGGGGGCGGACAGACGGCGCAGCCGTCAGGTGGGGGCAAGGGGGTGAGCCACATGACCGCGCCACGACCGACGGTCGTCAACGCCAGGCGGCTGCGCAAAGAGATGACCCTGCCGGAGCTGAAGCTATGGAACGCCATCCGGCGTGGGCAGCTGGACGGTTTGAAGTTCCGTCGGCAGCACCCGATTGGGCCCTATGTGCTGGACTTCTTCTGTCCGGCGCACCGGTTGGCGGTGGAAGTCGATGGCGCGGAACACTACACCGAAGACCGTTCGGAGAAGGACGCCGCGCGGGACCGATGGTTGGCGCGGCAAGGGATCATGACGCTGCGGATTCCAGCGAGCTGGGTGCTGGATTCGGTCGACAGCGCGGTCCTCGCGATACGTGAGCAGCTCACTCACTTGCCCCCACCTGGCGGCTTCGCCGCCTGTCCGCCCCCATAGGGGGCGGAGGAAGCGCGTCAGCGCCGGCGAACCTCTTCCCCCAATGGGGGAAGACGACCGCGAAGCGGTCCGTAGGGGGCAAGTCAGTGCGTTACAACACGCTCAACCGCGGCCTCCTCCCCACCCCCAGCATCAGCTCGCTCACCGCCCAGACCAACGCGTCGGCCCGGTCCGGGCTGTGGTCCAGGTCGCCGGAGCCCAGGGCCATCAGCTCCTCCTCCAGGGCCGGAAAGGCCCCGCAGTGGATCACGCGGCCCTGTTCGTACAGGGCCGCCACCGGCTCGGCGCGGGCGCGCTTGCCCACGGACGCCTTGACCAGCTTGACCGCGCAGGGCGGGGCGGCCTGGGCAAGGACCGAGCGGACCATGTCGCCGCCCTGGTTGGCCTCGGCCACCAGGGCGTCGGCCGACCAGCGGACGGCGGCCTCGACCGCGCGGCGGGCCCAGCCGTTGGGCGACAGGCCCTTGGCGGTGCGGTCCTCGAGCACGAAGGCCCGGCCGTCAAAGCGCCCGCAGACCACGATGCCGCAGGCGTCGCCGCCCGCCGTGGCCGGCGGGTCGACGGCCACGACCACGCGCTCGAAGGCGGCCGGCGGCGCGCCCCGGCAGCGGGCCAGGTCCTGGGCGCGGAACAGCCCGCCCTCGCCCTCGACGATCAGCCCGTCCAGCTCCTGGGCGGCCAGGCGGGTGCCGCCGTAGAGGCTCCGCAGGGTCGACAGGAAGGCCGGCGCCAGGTGGTCGGCGTTGGCCGAGGTCGGGGCGCGGGTGTCGACCGTGCCCGGCTCGGCGATCAGGTTTCGCAGGGCGCGGATCGGCCGGGGCGTGGTGGTCACCACCAGGCGCGGGTCGGTCCCCAGGCGCAGGCCGAACCGCAGCATGGCCAGGGTCTCGGCGGGCTTGGGCCAGGCGCAGAACTCGTCGGCCCAGGCGGCGTGGAACTGCGGCCCGCGCAGGGAGTCCGGGTCCTCGGCCGAGAAGGCCTGAGCGACGGCGCCGTTGCGAAATTCCAGACGTCGCCGGCTGGCGCGCCAAGTCGGACGTTCGCCCGGCGGGTAGAGGCTCTTGAGGCCCGAAGGGCCCTCGATCATCACCTCGCGCACGTCGTGAAAGGTGGGGCCGACCAGGGCCAGGCTGTCGTGGCGCTCGGCCTGGTCGGCGATCCACGCGGCGCCCGCGAAGGTCTTGCCCGCCCCGCGACCGCCCAGGAATAGCCAGGTGGTCCAGGGGTCAGGCGGAGGACTCTGGTGCGGCTCCGGCGATCGCCGCGCCATGCAGCGCTCCACCAGCGTCCAAGGCGCCAGCTCCGTCCAGAGATTTAGATTCTCGGGCGTCTTCAACCACGCCCAATCGGCGGCGAATCTCGGCTCGAACTTGCTCCACCCGCTCGGGGGTTCGACCAGTGTCGTCATCCATTTCCATCTCCTCGGGAGCCTCGGCTTGGTTCTCGTTGGCGGCCGGAGTCTTCATCCCGACCGCCTCGGCGGCCTTGGCCCTGGCCGCGACGTCGGCCACGCCCTTGCGGCTCGCCGCCAGGGCGCCGCTGACGCGGCGGCTGGCCAGACCGGCACCGGCGACCAGCGCGTTGAGTTCGGCCTTGGAACTCTGGGCGGCCTCGCTCTCGATCCGCTTCACGTTGGCGACATGCACGTCCACCAGGACGATATCGCTGCACCACATCCGGTCTTCGGGGGTCATCTCGCTTCTCCCGGCCATGGCACAAAGATACGGGAGCAGCGAGCGCCGCTGATAACTTAGGTCGAGAAAGTTTAGGACGTTGATTTCGCTGGCGTTCGTTCGCCAAGCGCCGAGGATCGACGAGGCTGGATCCCCGTCAGGGGCGCTGTCGCGGCGGGAATTTGAGGGGTCGCGACCGCCGTCGACCCGCCCCTGAGGTTCGAAAGGTCCGTCCTAGGACGACGCGCCCGCCGGCCCCGGCCCCAGGGCGTCGGCGACGAGCTCCTCGAGCACGCCGAGGTCCACGTCCTTTACGGACCTGAAGCTGATGCAATAGCCGGAGACCTTGGCCTTCCCGAGCCGCGCCCCATAGGTCCTGGACAGGTAGGTCTTGTCCTTGAGGCCCATGACGTAGACCGACAGTCCGGACGTGTTGGCGCTCAGGCCGATCTTGTAGAACGCCCGGGACTCCCCGGCGGCGTAGCTGAGCGTCTCCGAGCCGTAGCCGATATTCGGATTGGAAACGACCTTGCCGGCGTCGTTCCGGCCATCCAGGAACCAAAGCTTGGCGTCGGGCGAAATCGCCAGGATGCGCCGGTGTAGATCCCGCAATTCCTCGCGTTTGGCTGGAGACTGATCGCCGATGTAGCCCTCGATCTGCTCGCGCACGCTCATGCCGGAGGTCTCCCTTTCTAGGTTCGCCAGGCCGCGACTCGGACCGCGACCGCCAGCCTCATCGGGACGACGATCGGACCCGTCCAAAATCGACATGGTCCGCTGACTTTCTTCGACCTTCGGCGGCGCCGGCGACCCGCGATGGCCTTCGACAGACGTCTCACGAAAGCGCCTCGGCGAGGCCTGTCCGCTGGCGCGAACCGGCGACGACGGGGGCGAGGGGCGGGCAAAAAAACCACCGCCCCCTGTCGGCCAGCGCGCTTCCCGCCCGTCCTGGGATCAACAGCCACCCCACGGAGCCGCCCGATGTCCTTCCAAGCCTATCTCGACACCATCCAGGCCAAGACCGGCCTCGACGCCCCGGCCCTGAAGGCGGCGGCCGACGCGGCCGGGCTGTCGGAGGGCGGCGCGCTCAAGCCGGACGTGAAGGCCGGCCAGGTCGTGGCCTGGGGCAAGGGCCAGCTGGGCCTGGGCCACGGGCACGCCATGGCGATCTACGCCCTGCTGTCGGGCAAGCGGGGGCCAGGGGATTGAGGGTCTAGATCGGAGCCTTGAGCTGCTCCAAACCCTCCCCTTCTAACCGTCATTCCCGCCCTTGTGGCGGGAACCCCTGGTTCAGATGACGGTGAAGCGAAATGGCGCGCTGGCGCGCCACACCCCCGCACTTGCGGCGGACAGAGGGGTTCCCGCCACAAGGGCGTGCGTCACCCGAGACCGACAATTGCTCGCGGCCGCGATCTGAAGGTCCGGATCGGGCTCCGCTGCAGATGGCGGGACAGGACCCGTCGCGGACGTCGCGCCGTGGGCCTTTTGCGCCCCTAGGGCTGCACCCCGAGCGCTCTCAATTGCTCGACCCCGTTGGTGTTCTTCGGGTTCAGCACCAGCGACTGGCGGTAGGCGGCGATCGCCAGGGCCTTGTCGCCGTTCTTGGCGTAGGCCTCGCCCAGGCTGTCGAAGGCGTTCCAGCTGTCCGCGTGGATCTCGGTGTCCAGCCGAAGCAGGGCGATCGCCGCGCCGATGTCCCCGTCGCCCATGCGCTGGTAGCCCCAGCTCACAAGCTCGTCGTCGGAGAGCGTGAAGTTGGGCTCCCGGGCCTTGAAGGCCTCGTAGACGCTCGACGTCTTGCCGAAACCCTGGCGAGCCAGTTCGGCGGCGAAAGCCGCGCGGGTGGGCGGCGCGCCCTGGCTGTGGGTCACGCGGGTGGTCAGCAGATGGGCGGGCGCGCCGCTCTTGGCGGCCGGCAGGTCTAGGAACGCCCGGCTGGCCGCGTCGCCTTTCAGATAGGCGTCCAGGAACCGGCGGACATAGGTCTCCATCCAGGCGGTTGCGGTCGACAGCTCGTCCTTGTCGTACTCGTCGTAACGGCTGTCGCCCAGCAGGCGCTGGCCGAACATCACCGAGAAGTTCTCATGCACCAAGGGGGCCAGCGTCACGCGGTAGACATCGGCATATTTCATGTGGTTGAGCGGGCTGGTCACTTCGTTGCGGCCCTCTGACAGCTCCTCGATCTCACGCGGCCGGGCGGCGACAAAGAGCAGCGGTGCGGTGGCGCGGGCCTGGGTGGCGTAGGCGGCCTGCTTGAGCAACTGGGGCCAGTACCGGACCGAGCCGTCCAAGGCGACCAGGGCGTCGATGCGGCTATCCTTGGCCGCGGCCAAGACATTGGCCAGGCCGCCCCAGCTATAGCCGATCACGGCCAAGCGGTTGGTGTCGGCCTGGGGCAGGCCATGGGCGTAGCCAATCAGGAATTCGATGTCGCCCGCCTGGGTCTCGACGCCCTCCAGGTCGGTTGTCATGTCGCGCTGAGCCTGACCCAGGCTGGGGCTCGCGATGACCACATAGCCCTGGCTGGCCAGGTATTCGCACAGGTCGGCGTTCTCGAACGCCCAGGCGCTGAAGCTAGGAGCGTAGATCACGACCGGGAACTTGCCTGATACGGCGGCGGCGTCACGATGGGCCTGCATCGGCGCGGCCAGCTCGGCCTTGGCGCGCTGCGGCGACAGGGCGCCGGTCCGTTGCCGGGCGAACGCGGCCTCCAGGGCCGCGCGCTCGGCGGGCGTGTGTTCGAAATCGTCGTCGCTGGCGCCGATCTTGAGATAGTCGGCGACGGTCATAGTCGGCTCGGCGGTCTTTGCCGCAGGGTACCAGACAAAGGTCTGGATCGGCCGCGCTCGCTCTCCGGTGACCACCTTGCCCGTGGCGACGTCGGTGAGCCCCCGATAGGCGCGGGAGAAATCGTATTGATCGACGACCTTCAGTCCCACCGCGTGCGGGCCGGGCGGGTTCGCGCGGGTAAAGTTAGAGTCTGCGAGGCCAGCGGACGGTGCGGCAAGAAGCACCAGCAACAGAAACAATACGCGCATGTCTTTCCCCTCGGGCGGGGCAGCCATGGCCGCGTTCCCGAACGGCGCCAACTAAAGCTTCTGTAATGTGAAGCTGTGAGACCCAGGCGCCCGTATCGCCAGCAGGCGCGCCGGGTGCTTGCCTTTTCCACCCCGAACAACGATCAGCATGTCCGCGCTCAGCGCCGGCGACGGACATTGTCGGTCGCGGTGGATCCCGTCATTTCAGGGCGGGAATGACGGATCAAAGGGATGGCTCGGAGACGGGCCGAGCCGTTCAAAGTGCTGAATGCGACCGCCCTACCCCGCGATCGGCGACAGGGTCTTCAGCTGGTTCAGGCCCTTGACGCTGTTCTTGGCCCAGGACTCGACCTGCCGGTCGAAGTCCATGCGGTTGGTGACCCGGTTGCGCCATTCCATCGTGAAGTCGTCGATCGTGCGGTCGTCGACCACCCGGCCCAGCAGGGATCCGGTCAGCGAGTCCCGCGCCTCCACCACCAGGGTGATCTCGCCGGCGTCGCGGCTGTAGGTGCGCACGTTCGCCGGGCCCATGACGTCCGGCGCGCGGACGATGATGTCGATCAGGGAGGTGCGCACCCGCAGGACGTCGGACGCCGGCTCGGTCACCACCGGATAGCCGCCCGCCGTATAGGCCTTCTGCAGGATCTCGGCGGCGGACTTGCGGCCCTCCTCGATCATGCGCTGGATGTCCCGGTCGGTGACCTCCAGCGAGGTCGACCTCTGGTTATTGTTGTAGTCGCGCTGCCAGTTCTTCTCGAACGCGATCTCGGTCGGGTCGAGGATCACCTTGGTGTAGCCGCGAAAGTCGGCGCCGGGCCGCAGATAGACCTTGTCGAACCGCTTGGCCTTGACCTTGACCAGCCCGTCCCACTCGGCCCCCGGCTTGGCCGCCAGGGCGGGCCGGGCGGCGGCGGTCATCGCGAGGCTGGTGAGGGCCAGGGCGGCGAAATGGCGTCTGTCCATGGTCGGGCTCCGGATCTGCTCCGCCGGGACGATCCGGCCGTGACCTTAAGGTGTAAATCGGTGGAAACCCGGAATTGGCTTGGTTCAGCATGGCGGCCGGGCTCGCCCTTGAAACCCTCTCCCCATGGAAGAGGGTTTCAAGGCTCAGTCCTCGGGGTCGTAGATAACGTCGCTCTTGTCGTACATCAGGTCGGTGGCCACGAAGTCCAGGGCGTCTTCCGGATCGCTGAACGACAGCTCCGACACCGTCTGGTCGCGCACCGAGATCCCGGCCTTGTGGGTGCTTTCCGGATCGCCGGTGATCAGCGGATGCCACAGCGGCAGGCTCTTGCCCTCGTGCAGCCGGCGATAGGCGCAGGAGGGCGGCATCCACTCCAGGGTCTCGATGTTGTGCGGCGTCAGCTTGATGCAGTCGGGCACGGTCTTGCGGCGGTTGGGATAGTCCTTGCAGGTGCAGCGGTGCTCGTCGAACAGCTGGCAATGCACCCGCGTGGGGATGATCTCGCCGGTGTCTTCGTCTTCGAAGCGAACCAGGCAGCAAAGGCCGCAGCCGTCGCATAGACTCTCCCACTCGGGGACGGTCATCTGATTTAGGGACTTCGTCTCCCAGAAAGGTTTGCGCGCCATCATCCCGGCGTCCTAAACCCTATTCGCCCTCTCTTCAAACGGGATGGGACCAAAGTGACCGGGGGGCCGACTTGAACGACTGGACGCTGCCGCCCTATCGCTTCGACGATGGGCCCAAGGGCCAACAGCCCGCGCGGCCCGCGGAATTCGCCTCGGCGACGCCGCCGCCGCTGTCCGAACCGCCCCCGCCTCCCCCTGGGCGGCGCCCGCCGGAAGAGCCTTTCCGCGCCGACCTCAAGCACGCCAAGGCCAAGCGCGGCCGCTGGATCTGGTGGACCCTGGCCGTCGTCGTCCTGCTGGCCCTGCTGACCGCCGCCTCGGGCGCCGGCTATGTCTGGTGGAAGTACCTGCGCGACGCCCCGCCCCTGCCGTCGCGCGAGGCGCTGTTCGCGGTCAACCGCGCGCCCGGCATTCGGTTCGAGGACCGCAACGGCCAGGTGATCGCCACCCGCGGTCCGCGCTACGGCCGGCGCATCACCCTGGGAACGGTGCCCAACTACGTGCCCCAGGCCTTCCTGGCGGCCGAGGACCGGCGGTTCTACAAGCACGGCCCCATCGACCTGTACGGCATCGTCCGGGCGTTGAACGTCAACCGCAAGGCCGGCCGCACCGTGCAGGGCGCCTCGACCCTGACCCAGCAACTGGCCAAGGGCCTGTTCCTGACCCCCGACCGGATCACCAAGCGCAAGGTGCAGGAGATGTACCTGGCCTGGAAGCTGGAGCGGGTGCTGACCAAGGACGAGATCCTGGAGCTGTATCTGAACCGGGTCTATTTCGGGGCCGGCACCTATGGCGTCGACGGCGCGTCCCAGACCTATTTCAACAAGCCGGCCAGCCAGCTGACCCTGTCCGAGGCCGCCCTGCTGGCCAGCCTGCCCAAGGCGCCCTCGCGCATGGCCCTGACCCGCGACATGAGCCGCGCCCTGGCCCGCTCGCGCCTGATCCTGACTAGCATGCGCAAGGAAGGCTGGATCACCGCCGAGCAGGAGAGCCAGGCCCTGGACAACACCCCGCGCCTGTCGCCCCTGGCCATCCAGGACGAGGGCGACTACGGCTGGGTGCTGGACTACGCCACCAGCGAGGCCGTGCGCATCGCCGGCCAGAACGCCCCGGACCTGGTTGTGCGCCTGACCATCGACCCGCGCCTGCAGCATGTGGGCGTCGAGACCGTCCGCCAGGCCATCGCCATCGGCGGCGAGGGCGCCGGGGCCCGCCAGGCGGCCCTGCTGTCGCTGTCGGCCGACGGGGCCGTGCGGGCCATGGTCGGCGGGACCGACTATATCGAAAGCCCGTTCAACCGCGCCGTCCAGGCCCGCCGCCAGCCGGGCTCGACCTTCAAGCCGTTCGTCTACGCCGCCGCCCTGGAGAAGGGCGTGCTGCCCAGCGACATCCGCGTCGACGGGCCGGTGCAGTTCGGCGACTGGAAGCCCGAGAACTACGCCGGCGGCTATCGCGGCCCGATGACCGTGCAGGACGCCCTGGTCAATTCGATCAACACCGTCGCCGTCAAGCTGGCCCAGGAGGCCGGCGGCCCGGCGATCGGCGACCTGGCCCGGCGTTTTGGAATAACGAGCCTGCCCTCCAATCCCGACCTGTCGGTGGCGCTGGGGGCCTATGAGGTGAACCTGCTGCAGCTGACCTCGGGCTTCCAGGTGTTCCAGCAGGGCGGCGCCCGCGTGCAGCCCTATGTGATCGAGAGCATCGCCACCCAGGGCGGCGAGCCGATCTTCACCCACACCGCCCCGGCCGCGCCGCCCAGCGTCTACGACATCAGCAAGGCCAGCATGATGGTCAAGATGATGATGAAGGTGGTCGAGGTCGGCACCGCCAAGCGGGCGGCGTTCGGCCGGCCGGCGGCGGGCAAGACCGGCACCAGCCAGAACTGGCGCGACGCCTGGTTCGTGGGCTTCACGCCCGACTATGTGACCGGGGTCTGGGTGGGCAATGACGACGACCGGCCGATGAACCGGGTGGTCGGGGGCGACATCCCGGCCAGCATCTGGCGGCGCTACATGCTGGCGGCCCACGAGGGGCTGGCGGTGCGCGACTTCCCCTGGTTGCTGCCCGATCCCGAGCCCCTGTCGACGCCCGATCCGCGCAACGGCTTCTACGAGACCCTGGGCGCCGAGTTCGCCCGCTCGGCCTCGGAGCTGGAGCCGGCGGCGACGCCGGAGGGGGCGGCGACGACGTCGAGCGGAGCGCCGGAGCAGCTGCCGTACTAGGGGCTATCGATATTCAGGCGCCGTGCGTGGCCCTCGTCCTTCGACAAGCTCAGGATGAGGACCATTGCGCAGGCCTCGACAGTAGAAATCCTCATCCTGAGCTTGTCGAAGGACGGGGAGAACGCACCTAGCGCTGATCGCCCATCAGCCGACCGCCCGCAGCTCCGGCGCGGTCTCTTCGGCCACGGCCTCGATCAGCGCATACAGCTGGCGCAGGTCGATCGGCTTGGCCAGGCAGGCGTCCATGCCCGCGGCCTCGTACTCGACCTGGTGGTGCGCCGACGCGTCGCCCGACAGGGCGACGATCGGGGTGCGCCGGCGGCCGGTCCGGGCCTCGTCCAGGCGGATGGCCCGAGCGGCCTCGACGCCGTTCATGCCCGGCATCCGCACGTCCATCAGCACCAGGTCGAACTCGTCGGCCGCCCAGGCCTCGACCGCCTCGGCCCCGTCGGCGGCCAGCCTCAGCTCGACGTCCAGCCCCTGCAGCATGGCGCGCAGCAGCGCCTTGTTGGCGGGGTTGTCCTCGGCCGCCAGGATCCGCAGGCGGCGCGCGGGACCGGCGGCGGGCCCGGCTTCGGCCTCGACTTCGGCCTGGGCTTCGGGCGCGTCGGCGACGACCCATCGCAGGTCCAGAGCCCGGCCGATGGCGCACAGCAGCTCGCCGTTGTCGATGGGCTTGGCGACGAAGTCGTCGGCCCCCGCCAGCCGGGCGCTGGCCCGGGCCTCCTCGGCGTTGTTGGCCGACACGGCGATGATCGGCGCGTCCTTCAGCGGTTCGATCAGCCGCATCAGCCGGGTGGCCTCATGGCCGTCCATCACCGGCATCTTCAGGTCCATCAGAATCAGGTCGGGCCGCACGGCCTGGGCGACCCGCACCGCCTCGCGGCCGTCGCCGGCGGTCTCGATCGTAAAGCCCAGGGGCAGCAGCAGGTCGCGCAGCAGGTCGCGGTTGTCGGGGTTGTCGTCGACCACCAGCAGGCGGCGGCGCGCGCCGGCGTAGCCGCGGATGTCGGCCAGGGCCGGGGCCCCGTCCGCGTCCAGCGCCTGGGCCAGGGGCAGGCGGACCTCGAACCAGAAACAGGCGCCTTGGCCCAGGCGGCTCTGAACCTGGATCGTCGCGCCCATCAGCCCGGCCAGCTGCCGGCTGATGGCCAGGCCCAGCCCGGCGCCGGCTTCGCGACGCTGGATCTCGCCGACCTGCTCGAACGGCTGGAAGATCCGCTCGAGCTCGTCCTCGGCGATGCCCGGGCCGCTGTCCTGCACTTCGAAGCGCAGGGTCGCGGCGGCCGCGTCGTGGTCCAGCATCGCCACGCGCAGCGACACCCGCCCCTCGCTGGTGAACTTGACGGCGTTGCCGAGCAGGTTGAGCAGGATCTGGCGCAGGCGCTTGTCGTCGGCCAGGACGGCCTCGGGCGCGTCGTCGGCGACCAGGCATTCGAACGTCAGACCCTTTTCCTCGGCCCGCACCTGGATCATCTCGGCGACCGCGGCGACCGCCTGGCGTAGCCGCACGGGCGCGGCGCGCAGCTCCATGCGCCCCGCCTCGATCTTGGACAGGTCCAGCAGGTCGGTGATCAGCGACAGCAGGTGCTCGCCGCTGCGATGGATGGTCCGGACGGCGCTCAGGTCCGCCTTGGCCAGGTTCCGGCGCTCCAGCAGCTGGGCGTAGCCCAGCACCGCGTTCAGCGGCGTGCGCAGCTCGTGGCTCATATGGGCCAGGAAGTCGGACTTGGCCTCGCTGGCCCGCTCGGCGACCGCCTTGGCCTCGGCCAGGGCCGCGCGCGCCTGCGCCTGGGCCCGTTCCTTGTCGCGGGTGTCCTTGCGCGCGCGCTCGACCCGCACGGCCATGTAGAGGCCGATCAGCACCGCCCACGAGGCCAGGATGATCAGGTACAGGGTGGCGGGCGCGACGCTGGAGCGGCGCAGGACCAGCGACTGGATCCTCATGTCGTAGCGTCCCGGGGGCGCGACCGTGGCGGTGGACACCTCCATCGCCACGATGTCGTCGAACTGGGGGCGGGCCAGCTCGGGCGCGAAGTTCTTTCCCGACAGCCACCATTCGGCGACGCTGAAGTCGCGGGGACTGAGGGTCACGGTCTGGCGGCCCTTGTGGACCGAGAACTCGACCTTGTTGATCTTGGCGGTCGAACGGTCGCCGATCTTGCTGTACCGGCCGTCCTGGTTCTTCAGATAGAACCGCAGGGCGGTGGCCGGCCCGTCGTAGTCGATCGTCAGGGTGATCGTGTCCAGAGTGCGCAGGTCCATGCCCCGCAGGGCGCCGTTGCCGTCGAGCACCACCTCGTAGCCGCAGAACAGCGAGACCGAGGCCCCGGGCTTCAGGTCGCAGGACCAGGCCAGCGGCTTGTCGGAAGCCTTGAAGCTGGAGCTGCCGCCGATCACCTGGTCGGCATAGCCGCTGTAGCCGTAATTGGCCGCGGTGGCGTCGGTCACCACGATCTCGCGGTCGAACAGCTGGTGCTGGAACCCGATGATCGCGGCGGTCAGGACGAACAGCGCGATCAGGCACAGCTCCGCCCCGTTGCGGGTCCACGACCGGCGACGCCGGACGGACGGCGACCAGACATCGCTGTCAACGCCCTCGCGCGAAGCGGCGACGACGCCCTCTTTCAGGCTCGATTCCGACAAGTCTGCTTCAGGTCCCACGACATCCCCCGACCGAACCAAGCCTTTTGCCGCGAAGGGGGTGGCCAAGAGCTTAACCGGGGCCCGCTGCGACGAACGGTCGCCCCGCGCCAGACGGGCGCTCAAGGCTTCCGGGGGCACGCCCGGGCTCGCCCGCGGGCCTCGCTTTGTGCGCTTGCACATATCGATAATCGATCTCGGAATATCGACTTTCGATGAGCAACGTTATAATAGTTACAGGACTGTAAGGATTCATTTCAGATCATATAGATCAAGGAACCCTTATATTTGCAGTCAAGCTTGGATATCGGCGTTCTATCTACATCACATTGCACCGCTGACACCTAAAAGACCCATTGTCGCCGCATTTCGGTATCGGCAGTTGCTTGGATGTGACAGGTCCTAGACATATTGATTACATAGCGGCGTCGACGATTGACGGGCGTCTTTGGCGGCTCCTATCCCAAAGGCAACCGGGGACGCAGGTCCATCCGGGAAACCTGAAACTGACAGGGCGACGGGACGAGCGGGTCGACGAGACCAGACTCCGAGCGCCTGGAGGGACCGACATGAAATTGCAAATCACCCGCGGACGCCTGTTCGCGACGACGATGATCGCGGGGGTCGCCACCTTCGCCGCCTTCGCCGCGAACGCGCAGACCGCGCCGGCGCCCGCCGCCCAGGCCGCGCCCGCCGACAACGAGGTCGAGGCCGTCGTCGTCACCGGTTCGCTGCTGCGGCGCACCGACGCCGAGACCCCCTCGCCCGTCACCGTCCAGACCCAGGCCCAGCTGGAACAGCGCGGCATCACCTCGGTGGCCGACGCCATCCGCACCCTGGCCGCCGACAACAGCGGCAGCATCCCCACCGCGTTCGGCAACGGCTTCGCGGCCGGCTCGTCGGGCGTCGCCCTGCGCGGCCTGTCGGTCAACTCGACCCTGGTGCTGATCGACGGCGAGCGCACCGCCAACTACCCGCTGGCCGACGACGGTCAGAAGGGCTTCGTCGACCTGAACACCATTCCGTTCAACGCGGTCGAGCGGGTCGAGACCCTGAAGGACGGCGCCTCGTCGCTGTACGGCGCCGACGCCATCGGCGGCGTGGTCAACGTGATCATGAAGTCGAACTTCCAGGGCGCGGACGCCGAGGCGTCCTACGGCGGAACCCAGCACGGCGGCGGCGCCCAGTTCCGCTTCAACGCCGAGGCCGGCTATGGCGACGTCGACGCCGACAAGTACAACGCCTATGTCGACTTCGAATACCAGAAGGACGACCGGATCCGCATCGACCAGCGCGGTTTCCCGTTCAACAACAACGATCTGACCTCGATCGGCGGGGACAACAACAATCCCCAGCCCGGCTTCCGCGCCTCCGGCCCCTACGGCTACGCGGTGGTCGGCGGCGCCATCGACCCGGTCACCCACAAGGCCACGGCCCTGATCGACCCGGCGACCGGCGCGGCCTATGCCGGCAACCCGCTGCGGACCTGCGGCCCCGACGCCCCGCTGACCACCGACGCCGACGGCAACAACTACTGCGCCAGCAACATCGCCACCTATGGCGACCACCAGCCCAAGCAGGAGCGCATCGGCGGCTACGGCCGCTTCACGGTCAAGCCGACCGACCACCTCGAGGCCTATCTCAGCGGCAGCATCTTCCAGAACAAGGTCGACGTGAACAACGGCCTGCAGCAGGTCGTGGTCGGCTCGCCGCACAACACCGTGGGCATCGCCCTGCCGCAGTTCCTGCCGGACGGCAGCCTGAACCCGATGAACCCCTATTCGGGCGCCAACCCCGCCTATGCCGGCCCGACCGGTTCGGCGCTGATCAACTACGGCTTCGGCGACATTCCGTCGAAGAACACCTACACCAACCGCGTCTACCGCATGGCGGGCGGCGTGAAGGGCGACGCGCTCGGCTGGGACTACAACTCGACCCTGGTCATCGCCCACTCGTCGCTGGAGACCCGTCAGGAAGGCTTCATCAGCTACAATGCCCTGATCGACGTCATCACCAACGGCACCTACAACTTCATGAACCCGTCGGCCAACAGCCAGGCCGTCCGCGACAAGCTCGCGCCGGTGATGCTGAAGACCTCGACCACCGACCTGGACTCGATCGACTTCAACGCCACCCGCCAGTTCGGCGAGCTGCGCGGCGGTCCGATCGGCGTCGCCTTCGGCGGCCAGTTCCGCTACGAGGCCACCGAGGATCCGAACATCAATCCGTTCGGCGACACCCAGGGCCTGGGCTCGGCCCAGACCCGCGGCAACCGCACCGTGGCCTCGGCCTTCGGTGAAATCGGCCTGCCGGTGCTGGAGAGCCTCGAGCTGAACCTCTCGGGCCGCTACGACCACTATTCCGACGTCGGCGGCAACTTCTCGCCGAAGCTGGCGGCCAAGTGGACCCCGATCAAGACCCTGGCCCTGCGGGCGACCTATTCGAAGGGCTTCCGCGCGCCGAGCTTCTCGGAAGGCGGCGACAGCGCCTCGATCGGCTTCACCAACTCGCAAGGCCTGCCGGCCAGCTTCATCGCGCTGCACCCCGGCTCGTTCCCGAACGGCGGCAACGCCTACACCCAGACCTACGCGTTCCAGCTGAACACCACGGCCAATCCGGACATCAAGCCGGAGAAGTCGGAAAGCTACACGTTCGGCGGCGTCTGGGCCCCGAACCGTCACTTCAGCACCTCGCTGGACTACTACCACATCGACAAGAAGGACGTGATCGCGGCCCTGACCTCGGGCCCGGCCCTGGCGGCCTACTATGCCGGCCAGCCGATCCCGCCCGGCTACACGATCACCCCGGACGCGCCCGACCCGCTGAACCCGACGGCCCTGCCGCGCGTGCTGTCGGTGGGCTCGCCCTATGTGAACGCCGACTCGCTGTCGACCAGCGGCATGGACTGGAACATCCGCACCGACTACGACCTGCCCTGGGGCGAGGTGCGCTGGACCAGCGAGCTCGATGCGACCGTGATCTTCAACTACGACTTCACGATCGCGGGCGTGACCAGCAACTACGTCGGCAAGCAAAGCCCCTACGCCCTGTCGTCGGGCGCGGGCACGCCGAAGTATCGCGGCGTGTGGACCAACAGCTTCGCTCAAGGTCCGTGGCGGATCACCGGCGCGGTCAACTATGTCAGCGGCCAGCGCTCGATCGACGCCGATTCCGGTCCCGAATGCCTCTATGACGGCGGAACCGAGATCGACAACAAGTTCTGCCACAGCAAGGCCTTCATCGACCTGGACCTGACCGGCTCGTACGACATCAACGACAAGGTCCAGCTCCAGGCGGCGGTGCTCAACGCCACCGACGAGGGTCCGCAGTTCAACCCGGCCAACTACGCCGGCGTGAACTACAACCCGACCTTCTCGCAAGCGGGCCTCATCGGCCGGTTCTTCCGCGTCGGCGTGAAGATGAAGTACTAGGCGCGCGCCTGGTTCAAAGAGATCTCGCGTACGGGGTCACCAGTACGAACCCCGATGAGATGGAGGGGCCGCCCGCAAGGGCGGCCCCTTTTTCTTGGCTGACGGGGACGCACACTCACCCACCGGTGACCACACCGGCCGGCGGCGCGGCCTTATGGAGGCTTTGCGCAACCTCCGGGGCTTCGTGTCGTTTTCCACCGCCTGCCCCAGGCGGCCTGAGGCTCGGCTAGACCCGGTATGTCTTTTGGATTCGCCAATAGGCCGTCGTCACCGCGCCGCCGATCAGCGGCGGCACGATCGCCAGCAACCATCCGCCCGCGCCGACCGCGCCTGGGGGAACGCCTGTCGCAAGACCCGTCATCAGGCCCACCCAGGCCAGACTCGCTATCACCCAGCAGGCCAGGACGCGCTTCCAGCCGTCCAGCCGCCACAGCGCTAGGGCCAGGGCGCCGGCCAGGGCCAGGAGCATGGCCAACACGGTCCAAGGCAGCTCTTCCAGCACGTTCCCCGTGGAGGAGCCGTCGCCTTCCAACCAGAGAAAGCCGCCCACCGTCGCGACGATCAGGCAGATCCCAACGCCACGCGCGATCCTCGAGGCCGCCACGCGGGCGCGCCAAGCGGCCGGGAACCGCTCCCACGCCACGCTCGCGAAAATCAACGCCAGCGTGACGCCGCCGCCGATCAGCACGATCCAGCGCCCCGCGCCGCCGCTCGCGATACCGCCCCAGGCCCATTGGGCGCCGACCCAGAAGAACGCGCCGTCCAGGAGCACGGCGAAGACTTGCCCAAACCGGGATTTGCGGAGCCAGGACCCGAGCACGAACTGCGCCATCATGACGAACCAGAAGCTATCGTGGGCATAGGCCGCCGTCGAAGCCCACAGCCGGCCGTCGGCCCACCACAACAGGCCCGTGACGAGGACCACGCCGAGCGGATAGAGCGGTTGAATCTGTGTGCGGGGTTCGGGCGCGTCGCTCATACGCGCCAAGGTAGCGTGGCCGTGGGTTCCTGCAATCCTTGTCCGGAGAAAGAGGATGTCCGCGGGCGCCCCCGCCCCGCGACAAGAAAACCCCCCGCCCCCTCGCCGGCCCTGCTATACGCCCCCATCTCCTCATTCCTCGCCGACAGTAAGACCTTCCGATCATGGCCTCCCCGACTCGCGCCCCTGTCCTGGCTCTCAAGGACGTCCGCCTCGCCGATGGCGCCAAGCCGTTGTTCGACGGGGTCGACCTGGCGCTGGAGCCGCGGGTGCGCGCCTGCCTGGTCGGGCGCAACGGGGCCGGCAAGTCGACCCTGCTGAAGATCCTGGCCAACCAGGGCATCGAGGCCGACAGCGGCGAGCGCGCCGCCCAGCCGGGCGCCAAGATCGTCTATGTCAGCCAGGAGCCGGACATCGCCGGCGAGACCCTGCTGGACTACTGCACGGCCGGCGGGGCCGAGGACTACGAGGCCCACGCCACCCTGGCCGACTTCGGCCTGGACTACGCCAAGAGCACGGTGGGCCTGTCGGGCGGCGAGCGTCGCCGCGCGGCCCTGGCCCGCGCCTTCGCCGAGCAGCCCGACGTGCTGCTGCTGGACGAGCCGACCAACCACCTGGACATCTTCGCGATCCAGACGCTGGAAGAGGAACTGGCCAACTCCAAGTGCGCGGCCCTGATCGTCAGCCACGACCGCGCCTTCCTGAACCGCGTCACCCAACGCACCTTCTGGCTGGAGCACCGCAAGGTGCGCCGCCTGGACAAGGGCTTCGCCGAGTTCGAGATCTGGAGCGAGCAGGTGCTGGCCGCCGAGGCCGACGAGGAGCGTCGCCTCAACAAGCAGCTGGAGAAGGAAAACGCCTGGCTGGCGCGCGGCGTCCAGGGCCGCCGGGCCCGCAACGAGGGCCGCCGCCGCGCCCTGATGGACCTGCGCGCCCAGAAGCGTGACATCCAGGCCGACAAGCGCGGCAGCATGACCCTGGCCGTCGAGAGCTCGGGCACCTCCGGCAAGAAGGTGGTCGAGGCCAAGCACGTCACCAAGACATTCGGCGACCGCGTGATCGTCGAGGACTTCTCCACCCGCATCCTGCGCGGCGACCGCGTGGCCCTGGTCGGCCCCAACGGGGCGGGCAAGACCACCCTGGTGCGCATGCTGCTGGGCGAGATTCCGATCGACGCCGGCACGATCAGCCTGGGCACCAATCTGGAGATCTCCTACGTCGACCAGAACCGCATGGCGCTGTCGGAGAAGATGACGCTGTGGGACTTCCTGACCCCCGGCGGCGGCGACTCCATCCTGGTGCGCGGCATTCCCAAGCACGTGGCCGGCTACGCCAAGGAGTTCCTGTTCACCGAGGCCCAGCTGCGCCAGCCGGTCACCAGCCTGTCGGGCGGCGAGCGCAACCGCCTGCTGCTGGCCCGCGCCCTGGCCACGCCGACCAACCTGATGGTGCTGGACGAACCGACCAACGACCTGGACATGGACACCCTGGACCTGCTGGAAGAGGTCCTGGCTGATTTCGAGGGAACCCTGATCCTGGTCAGCCACGATCGTGACTTCATCGATCGCCTGGCCACCTCGACCATCGCCATGAACGGCCACGGCCGGGTGCTGGAGACCCCCGGCGGCTGGAGCGACCTGATCGACCAGGCCCCGGACTTCTTCAAGGGCGCCCGCGGCGCGGCCGGCGACTTCGCCACCGGCACGGGCTCGAACAAGGCGGTGATCACGCCGTCGGCCCCGCCCCCGCCGAAGAAGACCGTCAAGCTGTCCTACAAGGACCAGCGGCGGCTGGAGGAGTGCGAGGCCCTGATCGCCGCCTCGCCGAAGATCATCGCCGACATCGAGGCCAAGCTGGCCGATCCGGGCTTCTACGCCCGCGATCCCAAGGGCTTCGACAAGGTCATGAAGGACCTCGACAAGGCCCGCGCCGACCTGGCCACGGCCGAGGAAGACTGGCTGGCGCTGGAAGAGAAGCGCGAGGCGATGGCGGGGTAGGGTTTCTGACGGTGAGCGAATTCCTCGTCCTTCGACAAGCTCAGGATGAGGAATTCGAATGCCAACCACACCAAACCAGCCCTCATCCTGAGCTTGTCGAAGGACGAGGGCGGCCCCTCCGCCGGGCCTCACACACCCTAGTGACACGCCGTCGACTTGCCTCTAGGCTTGCGCCCATGATCCTCGCCGCCAGCCAACAGCTGTTTTGGTATTTTAGCTATCCGACGCCTCTGGCGCCGGGAGGGGATCGTTCGGCCTGAAATCAGAGCCGCAAACGCCTTTCACCAGCCGCCAGGGGTTCCCCGGGCGGCTTTTTTCATGGCCGCCGGACCTCCAGACCTTCCAGGAGTTACGCCGTGCCTTCCTCGACCGCCGCCCATCTCGTCTCGCTGCCCGTCCCCACCGACGACCTGCGCATTGAAAAGCTTCAGACCCTCAGTCCGCCCGCCCAGGTGATCGGCGAGGCGCCGGCCACCTCGTCGGTCGCCGAGGTCGTCGGCGACGCCCGTCGCGCCGTGCACGAGATCCTGAGCGGTCGCGACGACCGGCTGGTGGTGGTGATCGGGCCGTGCTCGATCCACGACCCCAAGGCCGCCCTGGAGTACGCCCGCCGCCTGGCTGTCGAGCGCGAACGCCATGCCGGCGAGCTGGAGGTGATCATGCGGGTCTATTTCGAGAAGCCCCGCACCACGGTCGGCTGGAAGGGCCTGATCAACGACCCGGACCTGGACGGCGGCTTCCGGATCAACGAGGGCCTGCGGCTGGCGCGGCGGGTTCTGCTGGACGTCAGCGCCCAGGGCCTGCCGGCGGCCTGCGAGTTCCTGGACGTCACCACCCCGCAATACATCGCCGACCTGGTGGCCTGGGGCGCGATCGGCGCGCGCACCACCGAAAGCCAGATCCACCGCGAGATGGCCTCGGGCCTGTCGTGCCCGGTCGGCTTCAAGAACGGCACCAACGGCGACGTGAAGGTGGCCGTGGACGCGGTGACCGCCGCCGCCCAGCCGCACCATTTCCTGGCCGTGACCAAGGAGGGCCGCGCGGCCATCGCCACCACCACCGGCAACGCCGACTGCCATGTGGTGCTGCGCGGCGGCGCGACGCCCAACTATGACGAAGTCAGCGTGGCGGCGGCGGCGCAGGCCTTGGCCAAGGCGGGTCTGGCGCCCCGCATCATGGTCGACGCCAGCCACGCCAACAGCGGCAAGAACCACGACAACCAGCCCGCCGTCGTGGCCGACCTCTGCGCCCAGGTCGCGACCGGCCGCTCGCCGGTCATGGGCGTGATGATCGAGAGCAATCTCGTCGCCGGCCGCCAGGACATCGTCCCCGGCCAACCCCTGACCTACGGCCAGTCGGTGACCGACGCCTGCGTCGACTGGGGGACCTCGGTCGGCCTGCTCGACGCGCTGGCGGCGGCGGTGCGGGCCGGGCGGCGGGCGCGGTAGAGCGGGGACACCTAACCGGCGTCGCCCAGGAGCCGGCCTCGTCCTTCGACAAGCTCGGGATGAGGCCTGCTTCTGCGACGGCTGAGTTCGAATTCCTCATCCTGAGCTTGTCGAAGGACGAGGAATTCGCCCGCCGCCCTGGCGACCTCGCGGCCAAATTGTCGCTTTTTCGACTTAGGAACGCTCCTCTCTCCGCCTCGTTGATCTCCCCGCCGGAAGCCTCCGGCGCGATCAGGGAGCGACCACCATGGGTGAAGACACCAACCGCGAAGGCCTGCAGCAACAACCGTCCGACGATCAACGCCGGCAGTCCGACCAGCAGAACCAGCAAGGCCAGCCGCGTCGTGACAACGAAGGCGTCGAAGGCGAAGGCGTCGACGACCTGAACAACGGCCTGGAAGGCGGCGCCGACACCGGCGCCATCGAGCCCGGCCGCACCGACCAGCGCTGATCCCAGCGTCTTCGAACCAGGCCGCCTCCTCCCCCGGAGGCGGCCTTTTCGTCCCCTGAAAAGACCCGCACCCGATCCTAGGAGCACGCCATGTTTGGTGGCGAACGACTGGCGCGCATCGGCGCCTTCAGCCCGCAATTCCCCGACGCCGAGGCCCTGCACCGGGGCCTGGCCCACTGGAACCACCGCCGCCTGGCGGTGGGAACGCCCGATCCCGACTGGCGCGCCGAGCTCTCGGACGAGGCCCGGATGAAGCGGATCGAGGGCGAGTACATCGAGCAGTTCCGCGACCTGATCCTGCCGCTGGTCGCCGGCGTGCCGACCGACGCCGACGACTTCGTGGCCTGGTTCGAGGACCTGAGCGAGACCGGCCCCGGCCAGGACGACCCGCTGTTCGATTGGATCGAGGGCGCGGCCGGCCTGGAGGACATCAAGTGGTTCCTGACCCAGGAAGCGGCCGGCGAGGCCGGCTTCGACGACCTGGTGGCGATGACCCAGGTCAAGGTCAGCGACCGCGCCAAGCTGGAGCTGGCCCGCAACTACTGGGACGAGATGGGCCGGGGCGCGGCGGCCGGCATGCATGGCCCGATGCTGACCCGCACGACGGAAGTCCTGGGCCTGACGCCGACCATCGACTCCACCCTGTGGCAGTCGCTGTGCCTGGCCAACACCATGACCGCCTTCGCCACCACGCGACGCTACACCTATCAGTCGATCGGCGCCCTGGGCGTGGTCGAGCTGACCGCCCCGGGCCGGGTGGCCTGCGTCGACGCGGGCCTCAAGCGCCTGGGCGTCTCGCCCGCCGCCCGCAAGTACTTCGCCCTGCACGCCCAGCTGGACGTCGAGCACTCCAAGGCCTGGAACGCCGAGGCCCTGCACCCCCTGGTCAGCGAACGCCCCGACTGCGCCCGCTTCATCGCCGAGGGCGCGGTCATGCGGCTGATCTGCGGCGAGCAGTGCTTCGACACCTACCGCGCCCACCTGTGGGCCCACGTGCACCCGGTGGTCTACGCGGCGGAGTGAGGACTTCGGTCGGCGCCTACCTCTTCTTGGTCGTCATCCCGGGCCTTGTGCCCGAGACCCCTGGTTCAGCTGAACCGTGAGACACAAGCGGTTCGCCGGCGAACCGCCCCCGCTGCACCTGCGGCGGACAGAGGGGTCCCGGGCACAAGGCCCGGGATGACGCCTGAAAGGGGTGCGAAGCTCGTGAGCGAAGAGGCGCCCCTACACCACCACCTGCGACCCCATCTCCACCACCCGGCCGGCGGGGATGTGGAAGTAGTCGATCGGATCGGCGGCGTTCCTGACCATCCAGATGAACAGCCGGTCCTGCCACAGGGGCATGCCGGCCCCGGGCGAGGCCACCACCGTGCGGCGGCCGACGAAGAACGAGGTCGACATCAGGTCGAAGGCCAGGCCGCGCCGCCGGCAGCTGCCCAGGGCGCGCGGAATGTGCGGCGTCTCCATGAAGCCGTAGTGGACGATCACCCGCTTGAAGCCCGCCCCCCCTCCGCCTTCGCCCAGGGGTTCGATCTCGATCCGGTCCTTCTCGGCGACCCGCGGCTGATCGGCCGTCCGCACGGTCATGATCACGTTGTCGGCGTGCAGCACCTTGTTGTGCTTGAGATTGTGCAGCAGGGCGACGGGAGCGACCGAGGGGTCCGAGGTCAGGAAGATCGCCGTGCCGGGCACCGGATGCGGCGGCCGGGCCCGCAGGTTGTCGATCAGATCGACCAGCGCGATCGAGTCGCGATGGACCTTCTGGTGCAGCAGGTCGCTGCCCGTCCGCCAGGTCCACATGACCAGGATGATGGCCCCGGCCGCCGCCAGGGGGACCCAGCCGCCCTCGGCGATCTTCAGGGCGTTGGAGCCCAGGAACACCAGGTCCAGCGCCAGGAACGGCGCCAGCAGGGCCACGCAGGCCCACAACGGCCACCGCCAGTGACGGCGCGCCACCACGAACAGCAGGGCCACGGTCACGACCATGGTGGTGGTCACCGCCACCCCGTAGGCCGAGGCCATGTTCGACGAGGTGCGGAACATGAACAGCAGGAACAGCACGCCCACCGCCAGGGCGACATTGACCTGCGGCACGAAGATCTGGCCGGCCACGGTCTCGCTGGTGCGCTTGATGTCCAGACGCGGCAGCAGGCCCAGCTGCACCGCCTGCTGGGTGACCGAGAAGGCCCCGGTGATCACCGCCTGGCTAGCGATGATGGTGGCGGCCGTGGTCAGGGCCATCACCGGCCAGTAGACCGCGTGCGGGATCAGGTCGAAGAACGGGTTGTCCATGGCCGCCGGGCGGATCAGGCACAGCGCGCCCTGGCCCAGATAGTTCAGCATCAGGCACGGCAGGGCCACCGTCAGCCAGCCGGCGCGGATCGGGCCTTTGCCGAAATGGCCCATGTCGGCGTACAGCGCCTCGGCCCCGGTCACGCACAGGAAGACGCTGCCCAGGATCGTCACGCCCAGCAGGCCGTCGGCCATCATCAGCCTGACGGCGTAGACGGGGCTCAGCGCCAGCAGGATCTCGGGCCGTTGCAGCACGAACGGCAGGCCCAGGGCCGCCAGGACCACGAACCAGATCAGGGTGATCGGCCCGAAGAACCGTCCCACCACCTCGGTGCCGCGTGACTGCACGGCGAACAGGCCCAGCAGGATGACCGCCGCCAGCGGCAGGACGAACGGCGCGAAATGGGCGCCGATCACCGGGGCGGTCGTCAGCCCCTCGACGGCCGACAGCACGGAGATCGCCGGGGTGATCAGGCCGTCGCCGTAGAACAGGGCGGCCCCGACGATGCCCAGCAGCACCAGCCAGGCCGAGCGCTTCTTCAGGGCGTTCTGGGCCAGGGCCATCAGGGCCAGGGTGCCGCCCTCGCCGCCGTTGTCGGCCCGCATCACGATCGCGACGTACTTCAGGGTGACCACCAGGGTCAGGGCCCAGAACACCAGCGACACCACGCCGAACACCGCCGCCTGCGGGTCCACGCCTCGGGCGTGGGCCAGGGCCTCGCGCATGGCGTAGAGCGGGCTGGTGCCGATGTCGCCGAACACCACGCCCAGCGCCCCCAGCCACAGGGCCCCGAACCGGGCGGCGCGCGCCCCCGGGTGGGTCGGCTCGGGTAAGGTATGGGCCATCAGGCTCGCGTCCGTCGGAGAGAAGCGGTGGCCTACAGGCGGTCGGCGTAAGGGCGCCATGTGGATTTCGAGCGCGGGCATAAGGGCGTCATAAAGATTCCGCGCCGGGGGACATGCACTTGTGCGTGTCCCCCGGCCCTAGTCGTGCAGCGGCGCCTCGGCCTGCCTGCGCGACGGGTCGGTGGCCACCGTGCCCACCGAGGCGGCGATCACGAAGGCGATGGCCAGCCATTGGCGGGGCGCCAGGTGTTCGCCCAGCACCAGCAGGCCGGCCAGGGCCCCGACCGCCGGCTCCAGGCTGAGCATCACCCCGAAACTGCGCTTGGAGATGCCGCGCAGGGCGACCATCTCCAGCGAATAGGGAATGGCGCTGGAGACCACCGCCACCACCAGGCCCAGGCCGATGGCGACGGGGTTCAGCAGCGCGGCGCCCGCGGTCGCCAGGCCGAACGGCGCGATGACCAGGGCCGCCGTCGCCATGCCCAGGGCCACCGAGCGGCCGCCGTGCAGGTGCCCGGTCCGCTGGCCGGCGACGATGTACAGCGCCCAGAACACCGCCGCCGCCGCGGCGAAGGCCACGCCGACCAGGTCGAGGTTCAGGCTCGTGTCGCCCAGCGGCAGCAGCAGGCCAAGGCCCGCCACGGCCAGGGCGATCCAGACGAAGTGGATCAGCTTGCGGGCGTGGATCATCGCCAGGCTCAGCGGGCCGGTGAACTCGATGGCGATGGCCAGGCCCAGCGGGATCGTGCGGATGGCCATGTAGAAGCACAGGTTCATCGCCCCCATCACCGCCCCGTAGGTCGCCACGGCGACCAGGTCCTTGCGGGCCAGGGGCGTCCGCCACGGCCGCCAGATCAGGCACAGGATCAGGGCCGAGAACCCCACCCGATAGGCGCTGGTCCCCTGGGCTCCGACCAGCGGGAACAGGGTCTTGGCGAACGAGGTCCCGGCGCACAGCGACACCATGGCCCCGAGCAGGCAAACGTAGGGCAGAGCGGCGCGCAGAGGCGAGGCGGCGGGAGACATACGGCGTCTCTAGCAGGGATGGGCGCGGCCGCCCATGGACCCGAACGCAAGACGCCCGCCCCTTTCGGAGCGGGCGTCCCGGTCTAGCCTAGGGGGCTGGATCAGCCGCAGGGACCGCCGTTGCAGCAGGCCGCGCCGAGGGCGCAGCAGGCTTCAACGGCCTTGGTCACGGTTTCGGGGGCGGCGGCGTAGGCGGCCGACGCCGAGACAAGCAGCATCAGCGCCGCCGTCGAAAGGATACGTTTCATGATGGGTTTCCGATTTCAGATTGAAGGATGAAATTCTGAATTCGGACCTCACCGCGGCGGCGGAAGCTCCGGGGCCGGCGCGCGTCCCGGCGGCCAAGGGGAGGGCGTGGGGGCCGGGATCGCCAGACCGGTCTCAACGGGCTCGGCGATCTGCGTCCCGGGCGCCGCGATGACCTGGCAGGCGACGACGCAGCCGTCCGAACACAGGGACTTGCCCCTGTCGTGGCCCCCATCGTGATCCATGTCGTGACACGGCGCCTGCGCGTGGCTGGAATCCATCGGCATGGCGGCGGTCGGCATCGCCGGCGCGCCGAGCAACAGGATCGCGCTCAGGAGCATCAGCCCCCGCGCCCACCAGCTTGCTTTCACGGCGCCACGTTTCATGGTGATGACCCTACGCCGTTTCACAGCCGACGGAAGCGTGGCCGTTCCTTACGTATCGCGGGGAGAACCCTCTTCCCCCTCTGGGGGAAGACGGCCGAAGGCCCGTAGGGGGCAAGTGTTCAACTGCAGGGCGGAGGCGTACCCGCTTTGCCCCCACCTGGCGGCTTCGCCGCCTGTCCGCCCCCATAGGGGGCGGAACGCTCGCTGCGCTCGCTAGAACCCCTCGTCGTCCTCGACGCCCTCTTCCTCCTCGCCGCCCATGGCCGCTTCCAGGCTCTCGATGATGTCGTCCATCTGGGCGGGCGTGATCGAGACATAGAGCGCCTCGCCGCCGATCGCCGAGACCAGCAGGCGGTAGCCGTCCTCGGTTTCCTGCAGACTGAAGGTTTCGAGGGGCTGCAGCTTGGCCATGGCGCGGGGTTCCGACGTTAGCGAAATGGAGTGGAAGGCGGGGATATAGGGGGGGACGGCGGATTTCGCCATGTAACCATTTCCGGCGCCGCGCGAACTCACCCCCATCGGGAGGACGCCATGACCAGCCAGACCACCACGATCAACGGCTTCGCGTGCAAGGACTGCACGGACATCGACTACGCCAAGAAGCACATCGACCCGGCCCATCCCAAGAACGGCCCCTACGACATCAACAAGCCCAAGGCCGAGGACGACAAGGCCAAGGGGCCCGCGGACCCGGCCGTGCTCTACGCCGGCGCGGTCACCGGTCCCGGCGCGATCGACCCGGCCCGGCGCGAGGCGCTGAAGCCGGTGCGGGTGGAAGGCGGGAACCTGGACGTGAAGTCCTGACCCCTCCCCCAAGGACTATTTGAGCGCCCCGCGTCGCAGCATCGCGATGTGGCCGGCGATCAGGGCCTCGCGCTCGGTCCACGGGAACTCCGGCCGGGCGATCAGCAGCGAGACCAGGCCGTGCAGGCCCGCCCACAGGGTCTGGGTCAGGCGCAGGGGGTCGTCGTCGTGGGTCAGGCCGGCGGCGTGCAGCTCGGCGATCATCGCCACGAAGCCCTGGAAGGCCTCCATGCCCGCCGCCATCGGCCGGCCGCCGGTGCGGGCGTTGAAGGAGCCGTCGTGGCTCTTCTCGACCATGAAGGCCACGCGGTAGGCGTCGGGCTCGCTCAGGCCGAAATCGATATAGGTCATCATCGCCCGGTCGAACATTTCGGGCGTCGGCGTCCAGCGCGACTTGCCGTCGTCCATCCGCGCCTTGAGCTTGGCGAAGGCCCGCACGCACAGCTCGGCGATCAGGTCGTCCTTGGTGGCGAAATAGGCGTAGAGCGCCGGCTGGCTGATCCCGGCCGCCTCGGCGATCTGCCGGGTGGAGACCACGTGCACGTCCTTGGCGCTGAACAGCCGCAGGGCCGCGTCGAGGATCTCCTCGCGGCGCTCGGCGCCCTGGCCCTTGGGTTTGCGGGGAGATCTGACCTGCGGCGACTTCATCGTGTTCGAGCCTTTCTCAAGCCTCGCGCGGCTTGACAAGTCGCGATAATCTATCACTGATAACTTATCACTGATCGATAGTCGAGAGGGCGGGTCATGGTCGGGGACTTGGAAGCCGGATCGGCGCGGGAGGCCCCCTCCGTCGTCCCGGCGAAGGGCCGGGCCGCCACCTCCCCCGTTTCACGGGTGAGGAGAACGCCGCAGATCCCTTCTCCTCACCCGCAACGCGGGGGAGGTGGCGCGAGGCGCAGCCTCGTGACGGAGGGGGCGTCCGGCGCCGCGCTGATCGCCCTCCTCGCCCTCGCCGCCTGCGGTCCCGCCAAGACCCCCGCCGCCCCGCCGCCGCCCCAGGCGGTGGAGGCCGTCGCCGTCAGCGCCCCGCGCGCATCCGGCGGCGTCACCGCCACCGGGACCCTGGAGCGCCGTCGCGAGATGGCCCTGTCGTTCCGCATCGCCGGGGTGCTGACCCGCGTCTCCGTCGAGGCCGGCGACGCGGTGCGGGCCGGCCAGGTGCTGGCCGCCATCGACCCGGCCGCCGTCGACGCCCGCCAGCAGGCCTCGTCGTCCGACCTCGACAAGGCCCGCCGCGACCTGGAGCGCGCCAAGACCCTCTACGCCAAGGGCTATGTCGCCAAGGTGCGGGTCGACGACGCCGAGAGCGCCGTGCGCTCGGCCGGCGCCGCCTACAATTCCGCCGCCTTCGACCGGCGCTGGGCGCAGCTCGTCTCCCCCGCTTCGGGCGTGGTGCTGGAGCGCAAGGCCCAGGCCGGCGAGGTGGTGCAGCCCGGCCAGGCCGTGGTCAGCATCGCCGACCTGAACAGCCCCCTGGTGCTGCGCGTGCCCCTGCCCGATCGCGACGTGGCCGGGATCGGCGTCGGCGCGCCCGTCGAGGTCACCGTCGACGCCCTGCCGGGCCAGATCCTGGCCGGCCGGGTCACCCGCGTGGGCCAGTCGGCCGACGCCCGCACCGGCGCGGTGACGGTCGAGATCGAGGTCGCCGCCCGGCCCGAGCTGCGCAGCGGCCAGATCGCCACCGCCCGCCTGGCCAGCCGCGTGGCGGCCACGACCAACGCCGGCTTCGCCCGCATCCCCGCCGAGGCCGTGCTCGAGGCTTCGGGCGGCAAGGCGGCCGTGCTCCGCCTCGACGGCGCCAAAGGGGAGATGAGGGCCCGCCGCACCCCCGTCCAGTTCGGCGGCTTCGACGGCGACGACGCCCTGGTCGCCGGCCTGCCCGACGGGGCGCGGGTGATCACCGCCGGCGCCGGCTTCGTCTCGGACGGCGACCGGGTGACGGTGACCGATCCCAGGGTGTTGGGGAAGGTGGCGGGGCAATGAAGGCGGTGTTGGGCTTTCACGCACCTCCCTCTCAACCGTCATTCCCGCCCTTGTGGCGGGAACCCCTGGTTCAGCTGACGGTGAAGCGCTTTGGCGCGCCGGCGCGCCACACCCC
The DNA here is from genome assembly GCF_001427165.1 of Caulobacter sp. Root487D2Y. Lineage (NCBI taxonomy): Bacteria > Pseudomonadati > Pseudomonadota > Alphaproteobacteria > Caulobacterales > Caulobacteraceae > Caulobacter > Caulobacter sp. Root487D2Y. The sequence goes on along the minus strand of NZ_LMFD01000013.1, from coordinate 111,941 downwards.
TGCCCTGGCGGCGGACAGAGGGGTTCCCGCCACAAGGGCGGGAATGACGGATGTGGGGGTGACATGGTCACCACCCGAGCGAGGGCCTTCGCAATGAAGTTCGACCTCGCCGGTTTCGCGGTCCGCCGCTGGCAGTTCACCCTGGTCGCCTTCGGCCTGCTGGTGATGCTGGGGCTGAACGCCTTCTCCAACGTGCCGCGTTCGGAGGATCCGCATTTTCCGGTGCCGATCGTCGTGATCCGCGCCGTGCTGCCGGGGGCCGAGCCCTCGGAGATGGAGCAGCTGGTCGCCGACCCGATCGAGGACGCCGTCGACGGCCTGGACAATATCGACAAGGTCGAGTCGACCAGCCTGGACGGGGCGGCGGTGATCCGCGTCCACTTCACCTGGGACGTCGATCCCGAGCGCAAGTACGACCAGGTGGTCCGCGAGGTGAACGCCATCCGCGGCAATCTGCCGGCCGGTCTGGCCCGCCTGGACATCGACCGGGTGCGCACCACCGAGGTGGCGATCGTCCAGGTGGCCCTGACCAGCGACGTGCTGCCCATGCGCCGGCTGGAGAAGGTGGCCGACCGGCTGCGCGAGCGGCTGGACCGCGTGCCCGGCGTGCGCCAGTCGCGCTATTACGGCGCGCCGTCGTCCGAGGTGCGGGTGTCGCTGGACCTGGCCCGGCTGTCGGCCCTGAAGCTGCCCGCCACGGCCGTCTCCGACGCCCTGAAGGCGGCCGGCGCCGAGGCTCCGATCGGCGCGGTGCAGGCGGGCGACCGGCGGTTCAACGTCAAGGCCGGCGGGGCCTTCCGTTCGCTGGACGTGGTCAAGGACACCCCGGTCCGCTCGATCGGCGGTCAGGTGGTGCGGGTGCGCGACGTCGCCGACGTGGCCTGGGCCCAGGACGAGCCCACCCACCTGACCCGCTTCAACGGCAAGCGGGCGATCTTCGTCACCGTCACCCAGAAGGACGGCCAGGACGTGGCCCGGATCACCAAGTCCGTCGACCGGGTGCTGGACGACTACGAAAAGACCCTGCCGGCCGGGGTGAAGCTGGAGCGCGGCTTCGTCCAGGCCAAGAACGTCGAGCATAGATTGACGAAGTTGTTCCGCGATTTCGGCATCGCCCTCCTGCTGGTGCTGATCACCCTGCTGCCGCTGGGACCGCGCGCCGGCCTGGTGGTGATGGTGTCGATCCCGCTGTCCCTGCTGATCGGCCTGGTGCTGCTGCAGGCCTTCGGCTTCACCCTGAATCAGCTGTCGATCGCCGGCTTCGTGCTGGCCCTGGGCCTGCTGGTCGACGACAGCATCGTGATCACCGAGAACATCGCCCGCCGCATCCGCGAGGGCGAGGCGCGCGCCGAAGCGGCGGTCAACGGCGCCAACCAGATCGCCCTGGCGGTGCTGGGCTGCACGGCCTGCCTGATGCTGGCCTTCCTGCCGCTGATGGCCCTGCCGGCCGGGTCGGGGGCCTATATCAAGTCGCTGCCGGTGACGGTGCTGTGCACGGTCGGCGCCTCGCTGCTGGTGTCGATGACCATCATCCCGTTCCTGGCCAGCCGGGTGCTGGACAAGCACTCCGACCCCGAGGGCAATCCGCTGCTGCGGGCGGTGAACGGCGGCATCCACCGCTTCTATCGCCCGGTGCTGCACTTCAGCCTGGCGCGGCCGTGGCTGAGCCTGGCGATCATGCTGGCCATCTGCGCCATCGCCGTGCCGATGCTGAAGATCGTCGGCTCGTCCCTGTTCCCGGCGGCCGAGACCCCGCAGTTCCTGGTCCGGGTCGAGACTCCCGACGGCAGCCCCCTGGCCCGCACCGACCGCGCCCTGCGCTTCGTCGAGGCCCGGCTCAGCCAGGAGCCGGCGATCGTCTGGCAGGCCGACAACCTGGGACGCGGCAATCCGCAGATCTTCTACAACATCACCCAACGCGAGAGCGCCACCACCTATGGCGAGGTGTTCGCCAGCCTGAAGGCCTGGGAGCCGGGCAAGAGCGAGAAGGTGCTGGACCGCCTGCGCGCCGACTTCGCCCGCTTCCCCGGGGCGCGGATCAGCGTCGTCACCTTCGAGAACGGCCCGCCGATCGACGCCCCGGTGGCCGTGCGCCTGACCGGCCAGAACCTGCAGGTGCTGAAGGCCCTGGCGGCGCGCGCCGAGACCATCCTGAAGGCCACGCCCGGCACGCGCGACGTCAACAACCCCGTGCGGCTGGACCGCACCGACCTCGACCTCGGCGTCGACGAGGGCAAGGCCGCGGCCCTGGGCGTGCCGGCCGGCGCCCCGCGCCGCGCCGCCCGCCTGGCGCTGTCGGGCGAGGAGACCGGCCGCTTCCGCGATCCGGACGGCGACGACTACGCGGTCAAGGTGCGTCTTCCGATGAGCGTGGCCGAGGGGCCCAACGCCGTGGGCAGCCGCAACGCCCTGGCCGACCTGTCGAAGATCTACGTGCCCACCGCCGAGGGCGAGGCCGCGCCCCTGGGCTCGATCGCCAGCCCGACCCTCCGCTCCAGCCCCACCCGCATCGACCGCTACGACCGCGAGCGGACGGTGACCGTGTCGTCCTACGTTCAGACCGGATACCTGACGGCCAAGGTCACCCAGGACGTGGTCGCCCGCCTGAACCGCGAGCTGCCGATGCCGCCCGGCTACCGCCTGTCGATGGGCGGCCAAGCCGAGGCCCAGTCGGAAAGCTTCGCCGGCCTGGGCGCGGCGGTGATGGTGGCGGTGTTCGGGATCCTGGCGGTGCTGGTCCTGGAGTTCCAGAAGTTCAAGACCGCCCTGGTGGTGGCCGGGATCATCCCGTTCGGCCTGTTCGGCGCGGTCGCGGCGCTGTGGATCACCGGCTATTCGCTGAGCTTCACCGCGACGATCGGGCTGATCGCGCTGATCGGCATCGAGATCAAGAACTCGATCCTGCTGGTCGACTTCACCGAACAGCTGCGCAAGGGCGGCATGGGGCTGCACGACGCCATCGAGAAGGCCGGCGAGGTGCGGTTCCTGCCGGTGCTGCTGACCTCGGTGACGGCGATCGGCGGGCTGCTGCCGCTGGCGATGGAGGGGTCGGGTTTGTACTCGCCGCTGGCCATCGTGATCATCGGCGGGCTGATCACGAGCACGGTGCTGTCGCGGGTGGCGACGCCGGTGATGTACTGGCTGACGGCGCGGGGGAAGGCGGAGCACACCTAGGGGCTCGGTGCGGCTAGCACTTGCCCCCTACGGATCGCTTCGCGATCGTCTTCCCCCACAGGGGGAAGAGGAGGCGCCGGCGCAGTGCGCGTCCTCCGCCCCCTATGGGGGCGGACAGACCGCGTAGCGGTCAGGTGGGGGCAAGGGGGTGAGCCACTGAGCCTCTTGCCTATTATACACTCGTATAGCAACCTCCCCCCACCACCCGGGGAGAGACACATGACCGCCACCCAGCACCGCGACGCGATCATCATCGGCGGCGGCCACAACGGCCTGGTCTGCGCCTTCTACCTGGCCAGCGCCGGGCTGAAGGTCACGGTCTGCGAGGCCCGCGACGTGGTCGGCGGGGCGGCCGTCACCGAGGAGTTCCACCCCGGCTTCCGCAACTCGGTGGCCAGCTACACGGTCAGCCTGCTCAGCCCCAAGGTCATCGCCGACATGGACCTGCACGGCCACGGCCTGCGGATCCTGGAGCGGCCGATCTCCAACTTCCTGCCGATCGACGACAAGACCTACATGAAGCTGGGCGGCGGGCTGGAGCGCACCCAGGCCGAGTTCCGCAAGTTCTCGGCCAGGGACGCCGAGCGCCTGCCGGCCTATTACGCCATGCTCGACGAGATCGGCGACGTGCTGCGCGCCCTGGCCGGCGAGACCCCGCCCAATCTCGGCGACGGCCTGCCGGGCCTGCTGCGGGCCCTGCGCCAGGGCGGGCGGCTGGCGGGCCTCAGCCGCGAGCGCAAGCGCGACCTGCTGGACCTGTTCACCAAGAGCGCCCGCGACTTCCTGGACGGCTGGTTCGAGAGCGACGCGGTCAAGGCCAGCTTCGGCTTCGACGCCGTGGTCGGCAACTTCGCCAGCCCCGACACCCCGGGCTCGGCCTATGTGCTGCTGCACCACACCTTCGGCGAGGTGAACGGCAAGAAGGGCGCCTGGGGCCACGCGGTCGGCGGCATGGGCTCGATCACCCAGGCCATGGCCAAGGCCTGCCGCGCCAAGGGCGTGGAGATCCTGCTCAAGGCCAAGGTCGAGGGCGTGCATGTCGAAGACCTGCCGAAAGGCGGCGGCAAGCGGGCCATCGGCGTGCAGTTGGTCGACGGCCGCCAGATCATGGCGCCGATCGTCTCGTCCAACCTCAATCCCGCCCTGCTGTACGGCTCGCTGATCGCCCCCTCGGCCCTGCCCGCCCCGTTCAGGAAGGCGATCAAGGGCTACAAGAACGGCTCGGGCACCTTCCGGATGAACGTGGCGCTGTCGGAGCTGCCGGACTTCACCTGCCTGCCCGGCAAGGCCGTGGCCGAGCACCACCAGTGCGGCATCGTGCTGTCGCCGACCCTGGACTACATGGACGAGGCCTATCGCGACGCCAAGGCGACCGGGATTTCCAAGAAGCCGATCGTCGAGATCCTGATCCCCTCGACCCTGGACGACAGCCTGGCGCCTCCGGGCCAGCACGTGGCCAGCCTGTTCTGCCAGCAGTTCGCCTGGGACCTGCCGGACGGCCGCGACTGGGACGACGAGCGCGAGGCGGCCGCCGACCTGATCATCGACACGGTCAACCAGTGGGCCCCGAACTTCAAGGCGTCGGTCCTGGGACGGATGATCCTGTCGCCGGTCGACCTGGAGCGGAAGTTCGGCCTGGTCAACGGCGACATCATGCACGGCCACATGTCGCTGGATCAGCTGTGGGCGGCCCGGCCGGTGCTGGGCCACGCCAGCCATCGGGCGCCGATCAAGGGGCTCTACATGTGCGGCGCCGGCTGCCACCCGGGCGGCGGGGTGTCGGGCAATCCGGGGCGGAACGCGGCGCGGGAGATCCTGCGCGACCGGGACTTCGCGACGGCGGTGAAGCTGAGCCTGGTGGGGCGGTAGACGTGGGAGGCTCACCCACTTGCCCCCACCTGCCCGCTTCGCGGTCTGTCCGCCCCAATAGGGGGCGGAGGACGCGCCTCTTCCCCCTTTGGGGGAGGAGGGCCGAAGGCCCGGAGGGGGCAAGTGTTAGCCGCATTGTCGCTGGAGGGCTTTCGTGATGGACCTGAACCTCCCCAACCACGACCCCGACGCCGCCGATCCTGATGCAAATTGGGGCCTGCCCGGTTGGCTCTACGACAACGCCCGCTTCTTCCGCGAAGAACAGGACAAGGTCCTGCGGCCCTCCTGGCAGATCGTCTGCCATCTGAATGACGTCCCCAAACCCGGCGATTTCCACACCTTCGACTTCCTGGGCGAGAGCACGGTCGTGGTGCGCGGCAAGGACGGCGGGGTCAGAGCCTTCGCCAATGTCTGCCGGCACCGGGCCGCGCGACTGCTGGACGGGCCGTCGGGCCAATGCGGCAAGGGGGGCGGCCGGATCGTCTGTCCCTACCACGCCTGGACCTACGCCCTGGACGGCCGGCTGATCGGCGTGCCGCACGCCGAAACTTACCCTGCCTTGAAGATGGAAGAACAGGGGCTCCACACGGTCCAGGTCGAGGTCTATCGCGGCTTCGTCTTCGTGCGGCTCGAAGGGGACGGCCCCAGCGTCGCCGAGATGATGGCCCCCTACGACCACGAGCTGGAGCCCTACCGCTTCGAGGAAATGGTCCCGTTCGGCCGCGTCACCCTGCGGCCGCGCGACGTCAACTGGAAGAACATCAGCGACAACTATTCGGACGGCCTGCACATCCCGATCGCCCACCCCGGCCTGACCCGGCTGTTTGGTCGCGGCTACGGCGTGGAAGCCGAGACCTGGGTCGACAAGATGTGGGGCCGGCTGATCGAGGAGCCGTCGCGCAATCCGTCCGAGCGGATGTACCAGCACGTGCTGCCCGACGTCGAACACCTGCCGCCCGAGCGCAAGCGTCTGTGGACCTATTTCAAGCTCTGGCCCAACCAGGCCTTCGACATCTATCCCGACCAGGTGGACTTCATGCAGTTCATCCCGGTCTCGCCCACCCAGACGATGATCCGCGAGATCGCCTACGCCCTGCCCGACAGCCGGCGCGAGATGAAGGCCGCGCGGTATCTGAACTGGCGCATCAACCGCCAGGTCAACGCCGAGGACACCCAGCTGGTGGCCCGCGTGCAGCAGGGCATGGCGTCGCGCAGCTTCACGGCCGGACCGCTGGCTTCGAGCGAGGTGTCGCTTCGAAGCTTCGGGCGGAAGATGCGGGCGCTGATCCCGGAAGCGCGGCTGCATCGGCCGCCGGAGGGGTGGTGAGGTCGTGACGCCCCCTCCGTCACGCCGCTTCGCGACGCGCCACCTCCCCCGTTGCACGGGTGAGGAGAAGGGACGCCGCCAGATCCTCCTCACCCGCATCGCGGGGGAGGTGGCGCGATGCGAATACGCATCGTGACGGAGGGGGCGTTTCGCGAACGCTCAAGCCTTCACCCATGACCCGCGCCCCGTTCACCCGCGAAACGCCCGACGTCCGCCGCACCGCCCTGATCGAGGCCGCCTCGCGCGTGCTGGCCGCCAGGGGCGTGGCCGGCGCTTCCGTGCGGACGATCTGCGCCGAGGCGGGGGTCAGCGCCGGGCTGCTGCGGCACTATTTCGAGGGCGTGGACGCGCTGGTCGCCGCGGCCTACGAAGCGACCGGGGCGCGGATCGACGCGGCGCTGGAGGCGGCGGTCGCGGCGGCGGGATCGGACCCCCGCAAGCGCCTGTCGGCCTATCTGACCGCCAGCTTCGCCCCGCCGGTGCTGGACCCGGACCTGCTGGCCACCTGGCTGGCCTTCTGGAGCCTGGTCAAGGTCGACCCGGCCATTGCCGCCATCCACCGGCGGACCTATGCCGGCTACCGCGCGCGGCTGGAGGAATTGCTGACGGCCTGCGATCCGAGGGTCGAGGCGCGATTGGCGGCGATCGGCCTCACGGCCGTGGTCGATGGGCTGTGGCTGGAGCTGTGCCTGGACGCGACGGTGTTCAGCCCGGCCGAGGCGGGGGCGATCGCTGAGCGGTTGGCGGCGGGGTATATAAAATAGAAAACCCTCTCCCATAGGGAGAGGGCGGGGCCCGCGCTCGAAGAGCGTGGGAGGGTGAGGGGTTACACCCTCACCGGTATCTCACAGCGCCCTGCCGGCGCGCCGTCGGACTCAGAACTCCCTCACCCTCCCATCGCGAGCGATGGGTCCCTCCCTCTCCCCATGGGAGAGGGTGAGTTCGGTGACTAGGCCGCGGCCTGGGCGCCCATGTTGGTGCGGCCCCAGTTGGCGCGGCGGGCTTCGGGTTCGGACACCTGGACCCGGGCGGTCTTGCCCTGGGCGCGCATGTGCCGGGCCAGCATCTCGGCCACGCCGACGGCCTCGGGCTGGGCGGGGTAGGAGCCGATCAGCTCCAGCGTGTCGTTCCAGGTGACGTGCCAGACGCCGGAGACGGGGCGAACGAAATAGGTGTGTTCGGCGGCCATGGTACTCACTCCTTGGTGCTCACTCAGCGTCGGTCTTACGGCGTCTGCGTGACAGCTGTATCAATGCTGCACAGCAACATTGTGTTGCATTGCACACTGCAGGAGCCGAGCCAAGGGGATCTATGGTCACTCCGCGGGCAGGATTGCGGCGGCTGGCCGCGAAATCCCTTATCGCGCTTGGAATCGCTGGGGATTCGTCAGTGCTTCCAGGCGAACAGCGAGACCACGGCAAGGATCAGGCTGACATAGAAGCCCAGGCCCCACATCAGGTGCTCGCCCTCGTCGTCGCTGAAGCGGGAATCGAGGAGACGATCGCCGAGCGGCAAGGCCGCGCCGAACGAGACGACCAGACGACCGGTGGCGGTGAGGAGGCGAGTGATCATGATACGGACGCTGCGCCTCAAAAGGTTAACGAGGCGCTTAAGTTGTAGGTTGCGTTTCGCTCAACGATACTATGTCGCACCCAAGGAAAAACCTTCTCCCATTGGGAGAAGGAGGGGCCCGCGCCGCAGGCGTGGGAGGATGAGGGGTTACGCCCTTCCCGCCGTCGGCCGTCCCTAACCCCTCACCCTCCCACCGCTACGCGGCGGGCCCCTCCCTCTCCCCTCCGGGAGAGGGTTCAATCTCTGACCACCACCCCGCCCTTCATCACCGCGCCGACGTGCTCCAGCACCGCGATGTCGGCGATCGCGTCGCCGTCCACGGCGATCAGGTCGGCGTAGCGGCCCGGCGCCACGGCGCCGACGTCGGTGGTCTTCATCAGCTCGGCCGCCACGGTGGTCGCCGACTGGATGGCCTGCATCGGGGTCATGCCGTAGCGGACCATGTAGGGCAGCTGGCGGGCGTTCAGGCCGTGGGGATAGACGCCGGCGTCGGTGCCGTAGGCGATCTTGACCCCGGCCTTGACCGCCTTGCGGAACCCCTCGCGCTGGGCCTCGGTGGTCTCGAAATTCTTGCGCAGGGTCTCGGCCGGCCAGGCGTGGGCCTTGCCGTAGGCGTCGATCCAGTCGCCGTCATAGATGTCGGCCACCAGGAACACGCCCTTGGCCTTCATCATGGCGATGGCCTCGTCGTCCATCAGCGAGCCGTGCTCGATCGAGCGCACCCCCGCCCGCATGGCCGACTTCATGCCCTCGGCCCCGTGGGCGTGGGCGGTGGCGTAGGTTCCGCGACGGGCGGCCTCCTCGACGGCGGCCCGCATCTCGTCCTCGGTCAGCTCCTGCTGGCCCGGCTCGGTGCCGACCGTCAGGACCGCGCCGGTGGCGATCAGCTTCAGGAAGTCGGCGTGGTGGGCCAGGATGTTGGCCGCCTTGCGCCGCGCGTCGGCGGCGTCGACGACCACGCCCGCCCGCATCTCATCGGGGATCTTCACGTCGTCGGCGAGGCCGGTGATCTCGCCGCCGCCGCCGGGGATGGTGATGTAGGCGCCGGCCACCGACATCCGGGGGCCGGGCACCAGGCCGGCGTCGATGGCGTCGCGCAGGGCCACGTCGCCGAACGCCCGCCAGGTCCCGACGTCGCGCACGCTGGTGAAGCCGGCCTCCAGGGTCGCGCGGGCGTGGGCGGCGCCGATATAGGCCTGGTAGGCGGCGGTGGTCAGCAGCGGCTCGGCGATGTTCTCGGTCTGCTCCTGGTCGACCAGGTGGGTGTGCATGTCGATCAGGCCGGGCAGCACCATGCGGCTGGACCAGTCGATGACCTTGCCGTCGGTCGGGGCGGTCTTCCACGGCGCGACCGAGACGATCCGCTCGCCGTCGATCTTGATCAGCTGGTCGGTCAGGACCTTGCCCTGCAGGGTGTCGACCAGCTTGCCGGCGTGGACGTAGAGGGGGGCGGCCCAAGACACCGTGGGGGCGGCGAGCGGCGCGAGCGCCAGGGCGGCGGCCATCAGGATCGTGCGTACGGTCATAAGCAATCTCTCTCTAACCGCTCATCCCGGCGAATGCCGGGACCCAGATGGAATGGCGGTGTGGCTGACGCCAAAAGCTCTGAGCCCTTCCAACCCGACACACCGCCATGGGATCTGGGTCCCGGCATTCGCCGGGATGAGCGGATCAAAAAATCATCCGTTGGTCACTTGGCCCCCCGCCCCCGCGTCAGCCAGTAGAACGGCGCGCCGACGGCCAGCAGGCCCACGCCCAGCAGCACCGCCTGGCCGCCGGCCCCCACCAGGGTCCAGACCGAATAGACGCCGGCCAGCAGGGCGATCACGGTCAAGGTCGTTGTCGGGGCGATGCGGCGGCTGGCCTGCAGCTTCAGCGCCGCCAGGGCGCAGGCCAGATAGGCGAACAGCGAGGCCGTGGTGGCCACCAGGGCGATGAAGGTGAACAGGTCGGCCATCGACTTGGCGTAGTTCATCAGCACCAGGACGGTCAGGAAGCCGGCCGACAGCAGGTGGGCGCGGACGGGCGCGCCGCGCGCCGACTCCTTGGCCAGGAAGGCCGGGAACACCCCGCCCTTGGCCATGGCGTAGGGCATCTCGCCCTGCAGCAGCACCCAGCCGTTCAGGGCCCCGAAGGCGCTGATCGCCGCGAACAGGGCCAGGATCTTGCCGGCGTTTCCGCCCCAGTAGAGGCCCACGAAGTCCGACAGCGGGGCGTTGGAGACCTTCAGGGTGTCGGTCGGCATCAAGAGGACCACCGCCGAGCAGACCAGCAGGTAGATCACGCCGGTGAACACCGTGCCCACCAGGGTGGCGCGCGGGATGGTGCGGACCGGATCGACCACCTTGCCGGCCGGCACGGTGGCCGACTCCAGGCCCAGCAGCGCCCACAGCGTCAGGGCCCCGGCGGCGGTGATCCCGCCCGGATGGATGTCGGCGGCGCGGAACGGCGTCAGGCTGGCCCCGTGGTCGCGGCCGATCACCCAGAAGGCCAGGCCGGCCACGGCGACCAGCGGCAGCAGCTTGAGCACGGTGGTCACCACCTGCACGCCGCCGGCCAGGCGGGCGCCGGCGATGTTGATCGCCACCATCAGCCAGACCGCGCCCAGGGTGACCAGCAGGTGCAGGCCCGGAACCTCGGCGATGGCCGGGAAGATCGCCGACAGATAGCTGACCGCCCCGGTGGCGATGGCGGCGTTGCCGACCCACAGCGAGATCCAGTAGCTCCAGGCCACCATGAACCCGACCAGCGGCCCGAAGGCTTCCTGGGTGTAGGCGTAGGGCCCGCCGGCCTTGGGGAATTCGCGCGCCAGGCCCGCGAACACGAAGGCCAGGCAGACGGCGCCGCCGATGGTCAGCAGCCAGCCAAACACCGCGTTCCAGCCGTAGGGGGCCAGGGACGCGGGCAGCATGAACACCCCCGAGCCGATCATGTTGCCGACCACCAGGGCCGTGCACATCCAGAAGCCCAATTCTCGCGAGGAGGGGGCGCGCGGGGCGGTGATCTTGGGGATGGGGACCTTCTGCGGGGTCGCTGTCATGCGGTTACGCTTTCACGGACCACGCTGCTCACGCAACAATGGTTGTCATCCCGGAAGCCTCGCAGAGGCTGTCCGGGACCCAGGGGACTGGGCGAAGGCGGTGCGAACCCCCTGGGTCCCGGACAGCGCTGCGCGCTTCCGGGATGACAACCCTGATTGCGATCAGAACCGCTGCCCGAACTTGATGCCCATCAGCCGCGGCTGGTTGGGCACCACATAGGTGCGGCCGCCGCAGACCGTCTCGATGCACTCGGCGTAGCGATAGAGGCTGGCGCGCTTGTCGAAGGCGTTCTTGATATAGGCCTCCAGCGTCCAGGAATCGCGGGCGATCCCGGCCGTGAAGTCGGCGGTCGTGTAGCCGTTCTGGCGGCCGATGATCTCGCGCTCCTGGATCCGCAGGTCGGTCCAGCTGCCGCTCTGATAGACCGCCGAGCCCTGGACGTGGGCCTGCAGGTCGCCGATGTCCCACTCGTAGCGCGTGGTCAGGTTGAACTTCAGCTTGGGGGTGATCGGCAGCACCGAGCCGTCCGGCGCGTCCGGTCCGGTGGCGGCGCAGCCGTTGATCAGGTCCTCGCAGAAGTCCTCGGTCAGGTGGGCGCTGGTGTAGGCGCCCGAGGCGTTCAGGGTCCAGCCCTGGGCGATCGCCCAGTTGACGTCGGTCTCGACGCCCTTGACCTCGGCCGCGCCGGCGTTGCGGATCTCGGTCAGGCCGTTGGCCCCCAGCAGGCCGACCTGGAAGTCCTGCCACTTTTCCAGATAGACCGAGCCGTTCCAGCGCAGGCGGTTCTCGAGCCAGGTGGTCTTCCACCCCGCCTCGTAGTTCTTCAGGTAGTCGGACGTGTAGGGCGGGATCGTGCCGCGGCGGTTGATGCCGCCGGGCCGGAAGCCCTCGGAATAGGTGGCGTAGATCAGTTTGTCGGGCGTGACCTTGTAGGTCACGGTCACCTTGGGCGAGTTGCCGTCTTCCTTGATGCCCTTGTCGAGATTGGTGCACGGCGAGCCGGCGATCTCGGGCCCGGTGAAGCACTTGGCCTCGCCGGTGTTGCTGCTGTAGCCCGCGCCATAGCCGAAGAAGCCCTTCAGGGTGTTGTGCGCCTTGAAGAACCGGATGCCGCCGGTGATCGTCAGCTGGTCGGTGATGTCATAGGCCAGCTCGCCGAAGACGGCCTCGTCGCGGTCCACCCGCTTCTGCTTGGTCAGCCAGATGGTGTGCGGATAGCCCGGCACCGAGATCGACTCGCCGATGGCGTCGATCTTGTAGTCCTGGGTGATGCCGTGGGTCTGGCGCTGGTAGAACACGCCGGCCACGAAGCGCAGGCGGTTCTCCTGCGGGCTGGCGACGCGGATTTCGTGGCTGACCTTGGAATAGCGGTCGTTGCCGTTGATGTACTGGGCCGGATTGACCGGGTTGCCGGCGTCGTCGGTCCAATAGGCGCCGTAGGTGGTCATGGTGTCGTAGAAGTACGAGTAGTCGGTGTAGTCGGAGTGGGAGTCGACCTCGCGCTTCAGGTACGAGCCGGCGTAGGTGACGTCGAGATTGGCGATCTGGCCCTCGACGGTCAGGGCCGCCTGGGCCCACTTGTCGTCGGAGTTCTCCGGATAGAAGTGGCCCACCTTCAGGTCGCCCAGCGACGGATCGTAGGAGAACAGGCCCCCGACCTTCTGCTGCTGGCCCATGATGGTCGGGGTGACCACCCAGTTCTCGCCCAGCTCGATGCGCAGGGCGGCCCGGCCGCCGTAGGTGTCGACGTCGTTGTAGTTCTCCTTGGCCCGCGCGGCGTTGTTGATCGTCACGCCCGAGGTGGGGAAGAACAGGCTGTTGGGCACGTTGTCGATATAGCCGCCGTCGTGCTCGGCCCAGCCGACCAAGCGCACGGCGATCGAGTCGCTGATCGGCTGGTTGACGAAGCCCTCGGCCACATAGCCCGCGTCGCCGTGGGCGATGGTGTTGGCCTCCAGGTCGTAGCCAGCGCTGAAGCCCGCGGTGCTGGGCTTGTTGGTGATGATCCGCACCGTGCCGGCCTGCGAGCTGGCGCCGTACAGCGTGCCCTGCGGCCCGGCCAGGGCCTCGACCCGGGCGATGTCGTAGATGTGCAGGTCCAGCGCGCCCTGGATCGTGGTGATCGGCTGCTCGTCCAGATAGGTGCCGACCGTGGGCAGCGGGCCCGAGTGGTTGGCGTTGTCGCCGCTGACGATGCCGCGCATGAACACGCTGGAGAAGCCCGGCGAGGTGGTCTGGATCGACACGCTGGGCAGGAACTTGATGTAGTCGTTCAGGCCGGTGATGTGGCGCTCTTCCAGGGTCTTGGTCCCCAGCGCCTGGATGCTGATCGGCACGTCCTGCAGGTTTTCCGAGCGCTTCTGGGCGGTGACCACCACCTGTTCCAGAGCCACCGCCCCGCTCTCGGCGGTCTGGGCCTGGGCCGCCACCCCGGTAAGCATCGACGACGCCAGCAGGGCTGTGGTCCAAATCGCCGTCTTGGACGATCCGTGCGTGTTACGCTTGGTCAACGGCATTATCGCTCCCCCGAACAGGTTAGGTGAACGATGCTCTCCTTCGAATTTGGTCCCCGCAAGGATCAAAATTCAAACGAACGTCAATTCGGCCGACTGTTGCAGAAATGGCAGGGTGCGAAGGGGCTGATCAAAATTCAGGCGCGGCCGGATAACTGGAAAGCACCGGTCCCAAAGCGGTCTTCAGCGGCTCCAGCCACGATTCGTAGTTCTGCCAATGCTCGACCGCGTCCTTGAAGATGGGCCGGCGAACCTGCTCTGAGCTTGCGGTGCGCACGGCACGGTCGTTTTCGTGGAAGTTCAGGCAGGCGTCCTCGAACGGCAGGCCGCAATAGTCCAGCAGGGCGCGGATCTCGGCCTCCGGATCCTCGATCATCGATTCGTAGATCACCCGATGCACCCGGCCCGGCAGCACGGCGTCGAAATGGGCCATCAGCTCCACATAGTCGGCGTAGTAGCGGCCGATGTCCTCCAGGCCGTAGCTGAAGTTCTGGCCGCGGGCGAAGTGCTGCTTGAAGCCCGAGAAGCAGCAGCCCATCGGGTGGCGCCGGGCGTCGATGATCTTGGCGTTGGGCAGCATCAGGGCGATCAGGCCGATGTGGGCGAAGTTGTTGGGCATCTTGTCGATGAACAACGGCCGGTCGGTCTTGCGCTGCACCCGCGTGCGCTCGAGGAACTCCTCCCCCAGCGCCTTGAGATCCTCGGGACTTAGCGTGGCCAGGATCTCGGGATAGGCCGACTCGTCCTTGGCGGTCTTGGCCCCGCTCAGCCGGCGGGCCATCGCGGTGACGTCGGGCAGCTCCATCGTGCCCTCCACCGCCGAGTGGCTGGCCAGGATCTGCTCGACCAGGGTCGAGCCGGCCCGCGGCAGGCCCAGGATGAAGATCGGATCGGGCGCCGGGCAGCCCTGGCCGGCCTTCGACGCGAACAGCCCCGCCGTCAGCGCCGCCTTGCTGCGAGCCACGTGCCTGGCCATCACCGCCGGGTCGTAGTGGATCTGGGCCCGCCGCAGCGCCGCGCCCTTGACGTAGTGGCCGAACGACTCGGCGTAGCGCCCGGCGTCCTCGTGGGCCTTGCCCAGGGCGTAGTCCAGGTGCAGGCGGTCGTCGTCGGACAGGTCCTCGCGCGCCAGCTGGCCTTCCATGTCCGCCAGGTCGGCGTCGCTGAAGCGGTAGGTCTTCATGTTGGCCAGGCTCCACCAGGCCTCGCCCAGCGACGGGGCCTGGTCGACGGCCTTGCGGTAGGCGGCCACGCAATCGGCCGAGCGGCCGACGGTCTTCAGGGCGTGGCCGTAGCTCATCCAGCCCTTGGGCTGCTGCGGATAGCGGGCCAGCACGTCCTCGAAGATGGCGATCGACTGGGCGTATTCGCCGATCCGCGCCAGGGCGGCGGCCTTCAGATTGAGATAGGCCGGATTGCGCGGCGCCTCGGCCAGCAAGCGGTCCAGCTGGACCAGGGCCTCCTCCGAGCGTCCCAGCCGGTAGAGCACGGTGGCCAGGTTGTGGCGGGCGGCGGTGAAGCCGGGGGCGATCTCCAGGCAGCGGACCAGCAGGGTCTCGGCCTCCTCCTGGCGGCCCAGCCTCGCCGCGGCCTCGGCCAGCATGCGGATCGCCGCCGGCTCGTCGGGACGGGTCTCCAGCAGCCCGCGCAGGATCTTCTCGGCCTCGCCGGGCTTCTCCTCGACCAGGGCGACGGCGGCGGTCATCAGCACCGGGTCGCGGACCCCGCCCTTGATCTGCCGGGCCCGGGCGGCCTGGGCGCCGGCGTCGTCGCCGACCAACTCCAGGGCCTCGGCCAGGCCGCGCCAGGCCTCGGCCAGGTCCGGCTCGGCGGCGAGCGCCCGCTTGAAGGCGGCGATCGCGGCCTGGGTCTGGCCGGCGGCGGCCAGGATCCGCCCGTGCTCCAGCTGGATCGGCGGCGACTGGGCGAAGGCCCGGGCCAGGGGATCGACCACCCGCAGGGCCTGCTGGAGGTCACCCGACAGCCGCAAGGCTGTCGCCAGAATGAGCACCGCCTCGGCGTGACGCGGCACGGCCTCCAGGATCGCCATCGCCTGCTCGGCGGCCAGACGCGGATCGATGGCCAGCAGGCGCTGGGCGTGGGCCAGGGCGGTGGCGACGCTGCCGGAGGGCTCGGTGGTCTGGGACTGCATGAGGAGGATGGGATGATGGGGCGGTGGGGAAGTCAACGGTCGGGCCTTGCCCGCGAGCACTTGCCCCCTACGGGTCGCTTCGCGACCGTCTTCCCCCAAAAGGGGGAAGAGGACGTCGCGTTCTCGTCCTCCGCCCCCTATGGGGGCGGACAGACGGCGAAGCCGTCAGGTGGGGGCAAGTGGGTGAGCCACCGCCTCACATCCGATCCCTCAGCGCATACCAGCTCAACCCCGCCACGGTCAGCGGCCACCGCAGCCACCGCCCGCCCGGGAACGGCGGCGTCGGCAGCCGGGCCAGCAGCTCCACTCCCTCCCCCTCGCCCAGCGCCGCGTCGGCCAGCAGCTTGCCGAACCAGGGCGCCAGCATCACCCCCTGCCCCGAATAGCCGGCGGCGATCCGCACGCCCGGGGCCAGTTCGCGGACGAACGGGGCGCGGTGGACGGTGATGCCCAGGGTCCCGCCCCAGGCGTGGCTCACCTTCACGTCGGCCAGGTCAGGATAGACCTGCAGCATGCGCCGCCGCACGAAGGCCTTAAGGTCCGGCGGGAAGCCCGGCCGGTAGTTCTCGCCGCCGCCGAAGATCAGCCGGCCGTCGGGGGACTTGCGGAAATAGTTGATCACGAACCGGCTGTCGGCGACGGCGGCGTTGGAGCGGATGATCTGGTCCGCCCGCTCGCCGAGCGGCTCGGTGGCCAGGATGAAGTTGTTGATCGGCATCACCCGCGCCCGGGCCGCGCCGCCGGCCAGGTCGTCCAGATAGCCGTCGCCGGTCAGGATCAGCTGGTCGCAGGTCACCCGGCCCCGCGGAGTTTCGACGACGATCGCGCCGCCCTCGCGCCGCCAGGCCGTGGCGCGGGTCCGCTCGTGGATCACCGCCCCCGCCGTCCTCGCCGCCCGGGCCATGCCCAGGGCCAGGTTCAGCGGATGCAGGTGGCCGCCGCCGTGGTCGATCAGGCCGCCGTGATAGACCCGCGTCCCCAGCTCGCGCGCCAGGGCGGCTTCGCCGATCGGGGCCAGCTGGTCGTAGCCGTAGCGGTCCCGCATGAAGTCGATATGGGCCGCGTCCTCGTCCTCGCCGCCCTTGCGGTGGCGGGCGTGGATCATGCCGGGCACGAAGTCGCAGGCGATGCCGTGCGCGGCGATCAGGCCCAGCAGGTGGGCCCGAGCGTCCTGGCTCATCGTCCACAGGCGCAGGGCGTCGTCGCGGCCCAGTCGCTTCTCCAGCCAGGCCTGGTCGTTGCGCTGGCCTGTATGGACCTGGCCGCCGTTGCGCCCCGACCCGCCGCTGCCGACCTGGGCGGCCTCCAGCACGACGACCGACACCCCGCGCCGGGCCAGCTCGAGCGCGGCGCCGAGGCCGGTGTAGCCGGCGCCGACCACGCAGACGTCGGCGCGGGCGTCCTGTTGGAGCTCGGGGAGCGTCGGGAAGGGCGTGGCGGTGGCGGCGTACCACGAGGTGGCGGGATGACCGGTGTTGGCGAACACCTACTTGCCCCCACCTGGCGGCTGCGCCGCCTGTCCGCCCCCATAGGGGGCGGAGGACACCCGTCCTCTTCCCCCTGTGGGGGAAGACGGCCGCGAAGCGGCCCGTAGGGGGCAAGTGTTCACCGCCCGAACCTCACACATTCAGCAACAAAAACTCCCGCTCCCACGGGCTGATCGTGCGCATGAAGGTCTCGTACTCGGCCTGTTTGACCGTGGCGTAGGCGTTGCAGAACGTCGCGCCCAGCAGGTCGACCAGCGGCTTGGCGGCCTCGAACAGCGCCACCGACTCCAGCAGGCTGCGGGGCAGTTCGATGCCGCGCACGCTGGCGTCGGTGTCCACGGGCGCGGTCGGCGACAGGTTCTGGGTCATGCCCAGATAGCCGGCCGCCAGGGTCGCGGCGATGGCCAGGTAGGGATTGGCGTCCGACGAGGGGATGCGGTTCTCCAGACGCCGGTTGGCCGGGTCGGACGGCGGCACGCGCAGGCCGCAGGTGCGGTTGTCGTAGCCCCACTGGGTGTTGACCGGGGCGCCGCTGTCCCGGGCGATCCGGCGGTAGGAGTTCACGTACGGGGCCAGTATGGCCATGATCGCCGGCAGGTAGCGCTGCTGGCCGGCGATGAAGGCGTAGAACAGCGGGGTGGCGTCGCCGGACTTGGGATCCGAGAACAGGTTCTCGCCGTCCACGCCCAGGATCGACTGGTGGATGTGCATGGCGCTGCCGGGCTCGGCGGCCATCGGCTTGGCCATGAAGGTGGCGTAGATCTCGTGCTCCAGCGCCACCTCGCGGATGGTGCGCTTGAACATGAACACCTGGTCGGCCAGCTCCAGCGGCGCGCCGTGCCGCAGGTTGATCTCCATCTGGGCCACGCCGCTCTCGTGGATCAGGGTGTCGATCTCCAGGCCCTGGCGTTCGGAGTACTCGTACATGTCCTCGAACAGGGCGTCGAACTCGTTGACCGCCGCGATCGAATAGCCCTGGCGGCCGGTTTCCGGCCTGCCGGAACGGCCGATCGGCGGCTTCAGCGGGTAGTCGGGATCGGTGTTCTTGTCGACCAGGTAGAACTCGATCTCGGGCGCCACGATCGGCTCCCAGCCCTTCTCGCGATAGAGGGCCACCACCCGGCGCAGCACCTGGCGCGGGCTCTCCTCGACCGGCCGGCCGTCGGGGTGGAAGGCGTCGTGGATCACCTGGGCGGTCGGGTCCTGGGCCCAGGGCACCACGGCCAGGGTGGCCAAGTCGGGGGTCAGGAAGATGTCGGTGTCGGACTGCACCGCGTTGACCGCCCCCTCGAACTCGGGGAAGTCGCCGGTGATGGTCTGGTAGAACACCGCCAGCGGCAGGTTCATCGACGGCGCGCCCAGGAACTTGCGCACCGGCATGATCTTGCCCCGCGCCACGCCGGCCAGGTCGGGCACGACGCACTCGATCTCCTCGATGTTCTGCCGCGCGAACCAGTCCTTGGCCTCGTCCAGCGAGGCCACCCCGCGCGTGGTCTTGGGGGCGGGCTTGGATTTCTTTTCTTTGTACTTCATGGGGCGCTCCTCGCGCTTTTCGAAGTCTAGCTGGGCTTGAAGGGATTGATGACGCGAACGCCTTCGACGACCTGGCCGTGCGAAAGATCCTCGGTGTAGAGCTCGGTGCAGCCGGCCGCCCAGGCGGCGGCCACGACGGCGCTGTCCCAATAGGAGAAGCCGTACCGTTCCTTGATCTCGAAAGCGGCGCGCAACGTTCCGACGGTGTTGTCGACGACCATATGCCGTTGCCAGGCCTCGACCATGGCCACGGCCAGGGCGTGAGGCAGCGGCTTCGGACCCGAAGGGCGCGTGGCTTGGACGTAGAACTCCTGCAACACCTGCACGGACACGACGCCGTCATCACGATCCAGCAGGACCAGGGCCCGCTCCCGCTTAGCGGCTTCCGCCGGCGAGACGCTGATCGAGTACATCAGGACGTTGGTGTCGAAGAATACAGGCACGCTATCGGCCACGTTCGTGAACTTCGTCGCGGGACAGCATGTCGCCCACCACGAAGTCCGTGATCTGGGCGCGCGTTTCCGCCTCCAGGCGCCTGAGCCGCTCGTCCCGACTTTCGTCGGCGGCGACCTCAGTCAGGAACTGGCGAACCAGGGCTGAGACGGACGTGTCCTTCTCGGCGGCCTTGATGCGAGCCCGTCGATAGGTTTCGTCATCCACGGTGACTGTGATGTTTTTCATGGCCTCACAGTATCACAGTTGCACAGTTTCCTTAAGCGCCCGCAGCACCGGCTCGGCCTGGTCCAGCGACTTGCGGATGATCGCCGCCAGGTCGTCGATCTGGGCGTGGGTGATGATCAGCGGCGGGCAGCAGACGATGCTGTCGCGGATGGCTCTCACCATCAGGCCGTTCTGGATGCACAGGTCGCGCACGATCGGCCCGGCCTCGCCCTCCTTGTCGAGGAAGCGATGGTTGGTGCCCTTCTCGCGGACGATCTCGACCGCGCCGATCAGGCCCAGCGAGCGGGTCTCGCCGACCAGCGGGTGGTCGTTCAGCGTCGCCAGGGCCTTGGCCAGGTAGGGGCCAGTGTCGTCGCGGGTGCGCTCGACCAGACCTTCGCGCTCGATGATCTCGATGTTCTTCAGGGCCACGGCCGCCGCGGTCGGGTGGCCCGAATAGGTGAAGCCGTGGATGAAGTCGCCGCCCTTTTCCTTGAGCTCGGCGACGATGAAGTCGGCCACGCCCACGGCGCTGATCGGCAGGTAGCCGGACGACAGGCCCTTGGCCATGGCGATCATGTCGGGCTTGATCCCGTAGTGCTGGTGGCCGAACCACTGGCCCAGGCGTCCAAAGCCGCAGATCACCTCGTCGCAGACCAGCAGGATCCCGTACTTGCGGCACAGGGCCTCGACCGCCGGCCAGTAGCCGTCCGGCGGGATGATCACCCCGCCCGCCCCCTGCACCGGCTCGCCGATGAAGGCCGCGACGTTCTCGGGTCCGACCTCGAGGATCTTGTCCTCGATCGCCTTGACCGCGCGGTCGCGGAAGGCGGCGGGATCCTCGCCGAAGCCCTCGCCGAATGGGTAGGGCTGCATCACGTGCTCGACGCCGGCGATCGGCAGGTCGCCCTGGGCATGCATGTGCTTCATGCCGCCCAGCGAGACCCCGGCCACGGTCGAGCCGTGATAGGCGTTCCAGCGGCTGATGAAGACGGTGCGGCTGGGCTGGCCCTTCAGCTTCCAATAGTGGCGGGCCAGGCGGAAGACCGTGTCGTTGGCCTCCGAACCCGACGAATTGTAGAAGACGTGGGTCAAGTGGCCGCCCATCTTCTGGGCGATCTTGGCGGCCAGCTGGATCGGCGGCGGCGTCGCGGTCTTGAAGAAGGTGTTGTAGTACGGCAGCTCCAGCATCTGGTCGTAGGCCGCCTTGGCCAGCTCCTCGCGCCCGTAGCCGACGTTGACGCACCACAGCCCGGCCATGCCGTCCAGGATCTGATGGCCTTCCCCGTCGTGGATGTAGACGCCGTCGGCCCGGGTGATGATCCGGCTGCCGCCCAATTCCTGCTGCAGCTTGTAGTCGGTCTGGGCCGGCAGGTGATGGGCCAGGTCCAGGCGCTTGAGCTCGGCGATGTCATGGTTGCGGATGGGGACGGTCATCGGGTGCTCTCCTGGGACTTTTCTTATTTTCTGAATCCGCTCATCCCGGCGAATGCCGGGACCCAGATCCTATGGCGCTTGGGCTGGTTGGAAGGGCGCGGCGTGCATGGGATCCACCTCAGCGCTTGGCCATCTGGGTCCCGGCATTCGCCGGGATGAGCGGACCGAGGGGTTCCCTCCGCAGCGCCCGCCCGAACACCTGGAAGAACGCCTGGCTCTGCGGATTGCGCTCAGTCTTCCATTCGGGATGCCACTGCACGGCCAGGACCGGCGCGCCGTTGACCTTGGCCGAAAC
The DNA here is from genome assembly GCF_001427165.1 of Caulobacter sp. Root487D2Y. NCBI lineage: Bacteria > Pseudomonadati > Pseudomonadota > Alphaproteobacteria > Caulobacterales > Caulobacteraceae > Caulobacter > Caulobacter sp. Root487D2Y. Next base: position 90,881 of record NZ_LMFD01000013.1, on the reverse strand, counting down.
CGCCTCGACCACGCCGTCGGGCGCGCGGGCCTCGACCAGCAGCCCCTCGCCCAGCCGGTCGACGCCCTGGTAGTGCACGGAATTGACGGTGGCCGCCTCGGCGTTGAAGGCCCGGGCCAGCACGCCGCCGGGGGTCAGGTCGACGCGGTGCTCGTGGTCGAACATGCCGTCGAAATCGACCTCGTCGGGGGCGTGGTGGGCGATCAGGTCGTCGGCGCCCCCTCCTTCTCCATGACCCATGTCGCGACGCAGGGTGCCGCCGAACGCGACATTGATCTCCTGGAAGCCCCGGCACACGCCGAACACCGGCCGGCCCAGGTCGAGCATGGCCTTGATCAGGTCGGCGGTCATGGTGTCGCGCGCCGCGTCGAACGGGCCCGGGGCGTCGTCGACGGCCTGGCCGTAGAGGGCCGGGTCCAGGTTGGACGGGCTGCCGGTCAGCATCAAGCCGTCCAGGCGGCCGGCGACCTCCGAAGCCTTCATCAGCTCAGGCATCGACGGGACCAGCAGGGCCGCGGCGTCGGCGTATTTCATCGCATTGGCGACATAGCGGTTCATCACCGCCTGGGCCGGCTCGATCCCGACGGTGCGGGTGCAGCAGATGATCCCGGCGACGGGTCTCATGTCCTGCCTCCATCTGACCGCGGTCCCTCCCCCTGTGGGGGAGGCGATCGCGTAGCGATCGGAGGGGGGAGTTGTCGGATCGAAGATCGTGGACCCGGCCGGCGGCCGATCACGCCCTCCTCCGTCGCCCTTCGGGCGACACCTCCCCCACGGGGGGAGGGACTTGGCGTGCGCGGCCGCCAGGTGGGGGCAAGGGGGTGAGCCACTGTCATCAGCTCAACAACACCGCCGGCGAACAGGCGTGCCAGCCCAGCCAAACCGCCTCGCCCAGCTTGAAGTCCTCCTGGTCCCACCGCGTCAGGTTCGGGCGCGTGACCTTGATCCGCCGGCCGCTCTTGATCTCGACCTCGTAGACGCTCTGACCGCCCAGATAGGCCTCGTGCTTGATCACCCCGGCCACGGCGTTCTGACCTTGCGGGCAATCGCCCATGTTCGGCGGGGCGCCGCCGTCGGGACGCTTGTGCAGCTCGATCTTCTCGGGCCGCAGCGCCGCCCAGACCGTGCCGCCGCGCGCGCCGGTGACGCCGTGGTCCAGGAAGATGTCGCAGTCCAGGTCGGGCGAGCGGACCACCGCGTGGCTGGGCTCGTCGACGGCCAGCACGCCCTCGAACAGGTTCACGCTGCCGATGAAGTCGGCCACGAAGCGGCTGTTGGGGAACTCGTAGAGGTCGCTGGGACCGGCCACCTGCTGCAGCACCCCGCGGTTCATCACCGCGCAGCGCGACGCCAGGGCCAGGGCCTCGTCCTGGTCGTGGGTGACCATGATGAAGGTGATGCCGACCTTCTCCTGCAGGGTGCACAGCTCGGTGCGCATCTGGTCGCGCAGCTTGGCGTCCAGGGCCGACAGCGGCTCGTCCAGCAGCAGCACGCGCGGCCGTTTTACAAGCGCTCGCGCCAGCGCAACACGTTGCCGCTGGCCGCCCGACAGCTGGTCGGGCTTGCGGCCGGCCAGGCCGTGCAGCTGGACCAGGTCCAGCGCCTCCTCCACCCGCCGGTCGCGCTCGGCCTTGCCGACGCGGTCGACCTTCAGGCCGTAGGCGACGTTGTCGGCCACGCTCATGTGCGGGAACACGGCGTAGGACTGGAACACCATGTTCACGGGCCGCTTGTTCGGCGGCACCAGGCTGACGTCCTTGCCGTCGATCAGGATCCGGCCCTCGGTCGGCGTCTCGAAGCCGGCCAGCATCCGCAGCAGGGTGGTCTTGCCGCAGCCCGACGGGCCCAGCAGCGAGAAGAACTCGCCCTCGTGGATCGACAGGGTCACGTCATCGACGGCCGCCATCTTGCCGAAGCGCTTGGTGACGTTCTCGAAGGTGATGATGGGTTGGTTGGTCACGTCGTCTGCCCCCGAGATACGTCAAACTCAGTCGCTGGGCGGCCGCTGGACGCCCCCTCCGTCACGCTGCGTATTCGCGGCGCGCCACCTCCCCCGCTATGCGGGTGAGGAGGAAGCACGCCGACCTTCTCCTCCCCCGTGAAACCGGGGAGGTGGCGGGCGAAGCCCGACGGAGGGGGCGTCCGGCCGCTCATTTGCTGTCCCCATGTCCGGCCACGCCCGCCGGATCGCCCTGCAGCTTCAGCGCCACGGCCGTCAGGATCACGGTCAGGACGATCAGGATCGTCGAGGCCGCGTTGACCTCGGGCGTCACCGAGAAACGGACCATCGAATAGACCTTGACCGGGAAGGTCACGGTGTCGGGTCCCGAGGTGAAGAAGGTGATCACGAAGTCGTCCAGGCTGAGCGTGAAGGCCAGCAGCGCCCCGGCCACCAGCGACGGGGCCATGTGCGGCAGGATGACGTCCCAGATCGTGCGCCACTCGCCGGCCCCCAGGTCGCGGGCCGCCTCCTCCATCTCGCGGTTGAAGCTGGCCATCCGGGCGCGGACCACCACCGCCACGAACGGGAACGAGAACGACACGTGGGCGATGGTGATGGCCCCCAGGTTCAGCGGCCAGGGCAGGCCCACGGGCCAGGGCACGATCTTGGCGAAGAACACCAGCATGGCCACGCCCATGCAGATCTCGGGCACCACGATCGGCAGGGCCAGGGCTCCGTCCAGCACCGTCTTGCCCGGGAAGCGGAACCGCCACAGCACCAGGGCGACCATCGCCCCCAGGGCCACGCTCAGCACCGTGCACAGGGCCGCGATGGTCAGGGAGTTGGCGAAGGCCTCGATCAGCGACGAGTCGTTGAAGGCCTTGTCGTAATATTTGAGCGTGAAGCCCTTCCAGACGATGTTGCGCCGGCTGTCGTTGAAGCTGAAGGCCATCAGGGCGATCAGCGGCGCGTAGAGGAACACCCCCACGGCCGCCAGCCAGGCCTGCATCTGCCAGCGGCGGAGGTATTCGAGCGGGCCGGGGGGGGATTTGCGGGTCATGCGAAGTCCTCCCCCTGTGGGGGAGGCGGCCGAAGGCCGGTGGGGGGAGTTTCAGGGATGAGGATCCGGAGCGCGGTCGCCGGCCGATCGCTCCCCCCACCGTCGGCTGCGCCGACACCTCCCCCACAGGGGGAGGGCCTTGATGGGCGCGGCTTCAACACACTCATGCCGCAACCCCCTTCTTCCGCGACAGCAGCGCCTGCACCGCGATCGCCACGAAGGTCAGGTACATCAGCAGGAACGACAGGGCCGCGCCGAAGGGCCAGTCGTTGGCGCGCTTGAACTGGCGCTCGATGACGTTGGCGATCATCTGGCTGTCGGGGCCGCCCAGCAGGTCGGGGGTCAGATAGGCCCCCAGGGCCGGGATGAAGGTGATCAGGATCCCCGAGGCGATGCCCGGCAGGGCCAGGGGCACGACCACCTTGAACAGGGTGCGCATGTGCCCGGCGCCCAGGTCGAGGCTGGCCTCCAGCAGCGACTTGTCCAGGCGGTCCAGCGCCGAATACAGCGGCAGCACCATGAACGGCAGGTGGACGTAGACCAGGCCGACGATCACCGCGAAATTGGTGTGCATCATCTCCAGCGGCTGGAACGGCGCCAGCGGCACGACCTTGGCCGCCAGGGTCCAGACCGCCTCCAGGCCCTTGTTGATATAGCCCTCGTCGCGCAGCACGGCGATCAGGGCGTAGGTGCGGATCAAGAGGTTCGTCCAGAACGGCAGCATGATCAGCAGCAGGAGCCAGGTCTTGGCCCGCTGCGAGGCGAAGGTGATGGCCAGGGCCACCGGAAAGCCGATCACCAGGCACAGGCCCGTGGTGATGGCGGCCGCCCCCGCCGACTTCAGGAAGATCTTCAGGTACAGCGGCTCGATCGCCCGGGCGTAGTTCTTGAACGTGCCGGTGATGGCGATCTGGGTCAGGCCCTCGTTGTGGCCGAAGCTGTAGGCCCAGACGATGGCCAGCGGGACCAGGAAGAACAGCACCAGCCACACCAGCGGCGCGCTGAGCGCCGTGGCGAAGACGGCCTTGGCCTGTTTCCAGCTCTGCTCCATGTCGGTCCCTCTTCAATAGTCCCTCCCCCCGTGGGGGAGGTGTCGGCGAAGCCGACGGAGGGGGGAGTGATCGAACGTCGACCGCCCTAAAACTCCCCCCACCGATCGCTTCGCGATCGCCTCCCCCACGGGGGGAGGGGCGATTAAGCCGCCCGCACCCGGGTGATGACTTCCTCGTACTGGCTGGCCTTCTCGGCCCCCTCGAACGCCCCGTACTCGCACTTGGCCAGGGCCTCGGCGGACGGGAAGATCACGGGGTTGTTCTTGTAGTCGTCCGGCATCAGCGCCTTGGCCGCCGCGTTGGGCGTCGGATAGAGGATGGTCTTGGAGATCTCGGCCCCGGCCTTGGCGTCCAGCAGGTAGTTGATGAACTTGTGGGCGTTGTCCGGACGCGGCGCGCCCTTGGGGATGCACAGGGTGTCGGAGTTCAGCAGGGACCCTTCCTTCGGGATCACGAAGTCCAGGTCCGGATTCTCCTTCATCGCCTGGGCGATGTCGCCGTTGTACTCCAGCACCAGGTCCACATCGCCGGCCATCAGCATGTCCTGGCCGTTGTCGTCGTGGAACGCCTTCACATAGGGCTTCTGGCGGATCAGCATCTGCTCGATCTCGGCGACCAGCTCGGGCGGGATGTTGTTGACGCTGTGGCCTTTGTACTTGGCGGCCAGGCGGATCAGGTCGGCGCTTTCCGACAGCAGGGCGATGCGGCCGTTGTATTGGGCGCTGTCGAACAGATATTTCCAGCTGTCGGGGACGCCCTTCACCTTCTTCTTGTTGTAGCCGATGCCCAGCACCAGCCAGCTGTAGGGCATCGAGTATTTCCGGCCCTTGTCGTAGTCGGGGTCGAGGAAGGCCGGGTCGATGTTCTTGATGTTGGGGATCTTGGCGTGGTCCAGTTCCTCCAGCATGCCCGCCTGGCCCATGCGGGTGACGAACTCGTTGGACGGCACGATCACGTCGTAGCCGGCGTTGCCGGCCTTCAGCTTGGCGAACAGTTCGTCGTTGGTGGCGAACAGGCTCATATTGACGTCGACGCCGGTGGCCTTCTTGAAGTCGTCCAGCGTCGTCTCGCCGATATAGGTGTCCCAGTTGTAGAAGTTCAGCTTGGCTTCCTCGCCGCCGGCCGACTTGGCCGCCTCGCCGGCGGGCTTCTGGCCGCAGGCGGTGAAGCTGATGCCGATGGCCGCGGCGCCCATGGCCGTCAGCAGCGAGCGGCGTGTGCCGAGAATGCGGTTGGTGCTCATGGTGTCTCCCCTTGAATTCGTCTGACGACGGATGATTTCGACAACCCAAAAAACCTGCCATCCCGGACAAGGCCCGAAGGGCCGCCGATCCGGGACCGCCGGAAGCGCCTGCGCTCACGCGTCGGTCCCGGATCTTCGCGCTGCGCGCTCGTCCGGGATGACAACCGAGACTACAGTCGCCGCGTCCAGCGGCCTCAACTCTTTGTCTTTCCGCGCCCCGCCGTCAGGCGTTGCGCAGATACCAGTCATAATCCAGCGCCGTGACCACCGCGCCGAAGCGCGCCTGTTCGGTGCGCTTGACCGAGACGAACATCTCCACGAACCGCTCGCCGAGATAGTCGCGCAGCACGTCGGACGCCTCGAACAGGTTCACCGCCGCGTGCCAGTCGGTGGGCAGGCGGATCTTCTCCTTGGCCGCGGCCGCGTAGCCGTCGCCGACCACCGCCGGCCCCGGATCGATCTTGTTGGAAATGCCGTGGTGGGCGCAGGCCAGCAGCGCGGCCAGCACCAGGTACGGATTGGCGTCGGCGCCCGCCACGCGGTGCTCGACATGGCGGGTCGGCGGCGGGCCGGCCGGCACCCGCAAGGACACCGTGCGGTTGTTGACGCCCCAGGTCGGGGCGACCGGCGCGTAGCTGTTGGCCTTGAAGCGGCGATAGCTGTTGGCGTTGGGCGCCAGTATGGCCATGCAGTCGGCCATCAGCGCCTTCATGCCGCCGATCGCGTGCTTGAGCAGCGGCGAGCCTTCCAGGTCGTCACTGGCGCAGAGGTTCTGGCCCTCGGCGTCGTTGAAGCTGACATGGACGTGGAAGCCGTTGCCGGCCTGGTCGGCCCAGGGCTTGGCCATGAAGGTGGCCTCGCAGCCGTGCTTCAGGGCCACGCCCTTGGCGGCCCGCTTGTAGCGCAGGGCGTCGTCGGCGGCTTCCAGGGCGTCGGGCTTGTGCTTCAGGGTCAGCTCCACCTGGCCCGGCGCGAACTCCGAAATGGCGCCTTCCAGCGGCACGCCCAGGGTGTCGCAGACCTCCCAAAGCTCGCGCAGGAACGGGGCGTGGGCCTCCAGCTCGGGCAGGCCGTAGACCTGGATCCCGTGCGGCCGCTCGCCGGTCTGGTGGGAGCGGGCCGGCAGCAGCTCGCCGTTGGGGCCGCGCTGCTGGTCGACCAGATAGTATTCCAGCTCGCAGGCCGCGACCGGCGTCAGGCCGTCGGCGGCGAAGCGGTCCAGCACCCGCCGCAGCACGTGGCGCGGGTCCAGGTCGTTGGCCGCCCCGTCCAGCTCGTACAGCGACAGCATCACCTGGGCCATGTCCGGGCCCAGCCAGGGGGCCAGGGTCAGGGTCCCGGGAACCGGCCGCGCGCGGCGGTCGGCGTCGCCGTCCTCCCAGACCAGGCCGGTGTCCTCGCAGTCGGCGCCGTTGGTGTCGACCACCAGGATCGAGCCCGGCAGGAAGCGGCCGTAGTCATAGACCGCCTGCAGCTCGTGGATCCGCAGGCGCTTGCCGCGGGGGACGCCGGTCATGGAGGTGAAGAACACGTCGACGTACTTCACCTGCGGATGGGCGGCGAGGAAGTCGATGCATTCCTGGGGGTCGGCGACCATGGGTGTCGTCATAAACTCAGTCCCTCCAGCGCCCCGGCGAACCCATCCACGGCGGCGACCAGTCGGTCCACCGCCGCGTCTTCGGTCATCGGCGACACCAGCATCATGGTGTGGAAGGGCGCGATCAGCACCCCTCGGTTGATCAGCCACAGATGAAGCGCGGACAGCAGGTCCGGGTCCAGCGCCTCGCGCATGGCGGCGGCGTTTTTCGGCGGCGAGGCGGCGAAGACCAGCTCGACCCGGGCGCCGACATGGACCACCGACCACGGCAGGCCGCGCCCAGCGATCATCTTCCGCAGGGCCTCGACCAGCCGCCCGGCCCCGGCCAGCATCCGCGCATAGGCGGCGTCGGTCATCACCTCGGTCAGCATGGCCCGCATGGCCGCCAGGGCCAGGGCGTTGCCCGACAGGGTGGTGCCGATCCCCGACTGGCCGGGCCCGACCCGGGCGGCGGCGGCGTCCATTCGTTCGGACAGCTGGGCGGTCACGCCCCAGACCGCGGCCGGCACGCCGCCGGCGATGGCCTTGCCGACCACCAGCATGTCCGGAACCAGGCCGTGCGCCCGGGCGTAGCCGCCGGGGCCGGTGGAGAGCGTGTGGGTCTCGTCGAGGATCAGCAGGGTCCCGGCCTGGCGCGTCAGGTCGCGCATCACGTCCAGGAAGCCCGGCTGCGGCAGGATCATCCCGCAATTGGTCATGGCCGGCTCGGCCAGCAGGGCGGCGACGTCGCCGGGCGCCAGGGCGGCGGCCAGGGCCTCGGGATCGTTGAACGGCACGACGCGGGTGGTGGCCGTCAGGTCGTGGACCTGGCCCAGCAGGCCCGCCTTCATCGCCGGAACGCCGTCTTTCAGCGTCACGAACGCGTCGTCGACCATGCCGTGATAGCAGCCGTCGAACACCAGGATCACCGGCCGCTGGGTGACCGCCCGGGCCCAGCGGATGGCGGCGCGGTTGGCGTCGCTGGCCGTGGTCGCCATCTGCCACAGCGGCGGGCCGAAGCGCTCGGCCAGCAGCCGGCCGACGATCACCGCGCCGGCGGTGGGCAGCATGAAGCCGGTCCCGCGCCGGGCCTGGTCGGCGACGGCCCGGGCGACCGCCTCCTGGCCGTGGCCGAACATGGCCGGCGTGTCGGCCAGGCAGAAGTCGTCGTACAGCTTGCCGTCGACGTCGGTGATCTGGGCCCCGACGCCCTGGGCCGCGAAGATCGGACACGGACTGGCCCAGTCGGTCATCCAGTGCATCGGCGCCCCGCCCCGCCAGACGTCGGCCGACTGCCGCGACAGGGCGCACGAGCGCGGATGCTCGGCCACGAACCGGCGGGCCTCGTCCTGGATCAGGTCGGACAGGATGGGGGCGTTGGCGGGTTTGGGGGTCATGGGGCCCACCTGCTGGGCCGAACGCCCCCTCCGTCACGCTGCGTATCCGCAGCGCGCCACCTCCCCCGCGATGCGGGTGAGGAGGAAGCGGCGCGATCTTTCTCCTCCCCCGTGAAACGGGGGAGGTGGCGCGAGGCGCAGCCTCGTGACGGAGGGGGCGTCAGGGCGTCGGTCATCCGGAACCCACCCCGCCAAAGCACAGGTACTTGGTCTCCAGGTACTCATCGAGCCCCTCCGAAGCCCCCTCGCGGCCCAGCCCGGAATCCTTGACCCCGCCGAACGGCGCCACCTCGGTGGAGATGATGCCTTCGTTGATGCCGACCATCCCCGCCTCGATCGCCTCGGCCACCCGCCAGCAGCGGCCGACGTCGCGGCTGTAGAAGTAGGAGGCCAGGCCGAACGGGGTGGCGTTGGCCAGATCGATGGCTTCCTGCTCGGTGTCGAACTTCACGATCGGCGCGACCGGGCCGAAGATCTCCTCCTGGAACAGACGCATCTGCGGCGTCGCGCCGGTCAGCACCGTGGGCTGCCAGAACAGCCCGCCCAGGTCGTGGCGGCCGCCGCCCACCGTGGCCTTGGCGCCCTGCTCGATCGCTTCGCGCACCAGCTTCTCGACCTTGGCGATGGCCTTGGCGTTGATCAGCGGACCGATGGTCACGCCCTCGCCCGTGCCCGGCCCGACCTTCATGGCGCCGACCTTCTCGGTCAGCCGCGCGACGAACGCGTCGTGGATGCCCGACTGGACGATCAGCCGGTTGGCGCAGACGCAGGTCTGGCCGGTGTTGCGGTACTTGCTGGCGATCGCCCCGTCGACGGCGGCCTCCAGGTCGGCGTCGTCGAAGACGATGAACGGCGCGTTGCCGCCCAGCTCCAGGCTGAGCTTCTTCATGGTGCCGGCGCACTGGGCGTAGAGGGTCTTGCCCACCGGGGTCGAGCCGGTGAACGACAGCTTGCGCACCCGCGCGTCGTCGCACAGGGCCTTGCCGATGCCCGCGCTGTCCTTGCCGGTGACGACGTTCAGCACCCCGGCCGGCACCCCCGCCTCGGTCGCCAAGCGGGCGATGGCCAGGGCGCACAGCGGGGTCTCGGCCGCCGGCTTGACCACCACGGTGCAGCCCGAGGCCAGGGCCGGGCCGACCTTGCGGGTGATCATGGCGATCGGGAAGTTCCACGGCGCGATGGCCGCGCAGACCCCGACCGGCTGCTTGATCGACATCAGCCTTTTGCCGGGCATAGGACTGGGGATTGCATGACCGTAGGCCCGCTTGGCCTCGTCGGCGAACCAGTCGATGAACGCCGCGCCGTAGGCCACCTCGCCCCGCGACTCCGCCAGGGGCTTGCCCTGTTCGGCGGTCATCAGCCGGGCCAGGGCCTCGGCGTGGGCCAGCATCAGGTCGGACCATCTGCGCAGGATCGCCCCGCGCTCCTTGGCGGTCTTGGCGGCCCAGGTCGGAAAGGCGCGATGGGCGGCCTCGATGGCGACCTTGGTCTCCGACGCGCCCAGGTCGGCGACCTGGGCGATCACCGAGCCGTCGGCCGGATTCAGGACCTCGAACGTGGTTTCGCTCTCGATCCACAGGCCGTCGATGAAGGCGGCGGTTTCGACAAGTTCGAGCGTCATGGTCATCACCTCAGCGTCACGGACACCGACTTCAGGTCGGCGTACTTGTGCAACGCGTGAAGGCTGCGGTCGCGACCGAAGCCCGACTGCTTGAAGCCTCCGAACGGCATGGTGATGTCGCAGGCGTCCCAGCCGTTGATCCACACCAGCCCGGCCTTCAGCCGCCGAGCCGAGCCGAGGGCGCGGTTGATGTCGCTGGTCCACAGGCCGGCGGCCAGGCCGTAGACGGTGTCGTTGGCCAGGGCGATCGCCTCGTCCTGGGTCTTGAAGGTCTGCACGCCCAGCACCGGGCCGAACACCTCCTCGCGGGCCAGGGTGTGATCGGGCTCCAGGCCGTCGAAGATGGTCGGCTCGACATAGAAGCCGCCCGTCTCCCGGCGCACCCGCTTCCCGCCCAGGAGCCGGCGATTGCCCTGGCGGTCGGCGGCGGCGATGTAGTCCAGGGCGGTGTGCATCTGCCGCTCGCTGACCATGGCGCCGAACACGGTCGCGGGGTCCAGCGGGTCGCCGGGGACCATGGTCCTGGCGACGGCGATCACCTTCTCGAGGAAGGCGTCCTTGATCCCCTCCTCGACCAGCAGCCGCGAGGCGGCCGTGCAGACCTCGCCCTGGTTATAGAACACGCCCCAGGCGGCCGCTTCGGCGGCGGCGTCCAGGTCCGGGCAGTCGGCGAAGACGATCTGGGGCGACTTACCGCCCAGCTCCAGCGAGACGCGCTTGAGGTTCGAGCGCGCCGAATACTCCATCAGCCGCCGGCCCACCGGGCCCGAGCCGGTGAAGGCGATCATGTCGACGTCCATCGACAGGGCCAGGGCCTCGCCCGCCACGCCGCCCAGGCCGGGGACCACGTTTAGCACCCCTGGCGGGAGCCCGGCTTCGAGGGCCAGCTCGCCCAGCTTCAGCGCCGTCAGCGGCGACTGCTCGGCGGGCTTGAGGACCACGGAATTGCCCATGGCCAGGGCCGGGGCGGCCTTCCACATCGCCATGTGCAGCGGGAAGTTCCACGGCACGATGGCCCCGACCACGCCCAGCGGCTCGTGGACGGCCCAGCTCAGGCGGTCGATCGGCGAGGCCCCCACCTCGCCATAGATCTTGTCCAGCGCCTCGGCGTACCAGCGGGTGGTTCCGATCGACAACGGGATGTCGACGGCGCGGGCGTCGCGGATCGGCTTGCCGGTGTCCAGGCTCTCCAGCAGCGCCAGGTCCTCGGCGTCGCGCTCCATCAGCTCGGCCAGCCTGAACAGCACGGCCTTCTTGGCGCGCGGGCCCTGGTCGCGCCAGCGGCCGTCCTCGAAGGCGGTCCGGGCGGCGGCCACGGCGCGGTCGACGTCGACGCCCTCGCAGGCGGCGACCCGGTTGATCACCGTCCCGTCGCGCGGCGAGACGTTGTCGAGCGTCTTGCCCGACGCCGCCCCGACCAAGGCGCCGTCGATCACCGCCAGCCCCGGCAGGGACAGGCTCTTGAGGGCGTCGAAGATGGACGGGGCGGTCACGCGGGATCTTTCTGAAAATTGTGATCACAGTTTGCGGTGGGGGAGCCACTGTCAAGGTGGGGACGCGCGCTGAAGAGCCGGCGCCTGACGGTTGGGCGCCCTTCCTCCTCACCCGCGCAGCGGGGGAGGTGGCGCGATGCGGATACGTCCGGCGGCGGCGAGCGCCCCCTCCGTCACGTCGCTGCGCGACGCGCCACCTCCCCCGTTTCACGGGTGAGGAGAGGATCACCGCCCCGCCTCCACCGCCGCCCGCATCTTGTCCATGCCCTCCGACAGGTCGGCCGCGATGGCCCGGCGCGCGCCCTCGGCGTCGTGGACCTTCAAGGCCTCCACGGCCTCGACGTGGCGGTCGGCGACCAGGCCGTCGGCGCCGACCCGGCCGAACACCACGCGCATGAACGGTCCGATCTGCAGCCACAGGCCGCCGGCCATGGCCAGCAGCACCTCGGCGTCGGCCCGCTCGTAGATGGCGAAGTGGAAGTCGTGGTTGGCGGTCATGTAGGCGTCGACGTCGCCCAGCTTCAGGGCGTCGTCGACGGCGGCGTCCAGGTCGCGCAGGCGCTTGACCAGGGCGGCGTCGACATGGGGCGCGGCGCGGGCGGCCAGCTCCGGCTCGACCCACAGCCGGGCCTGGGACAGCTGCTCCAACCGCGCCGCCGTCAGCGACGGCACGCTGAGCCGCTTGTTGGCCGGATTGATCGCCAGGGCCCGCTCGGCCACCAGCCGCCGCACGGCGTCGCGCACCGGCATCGGCGACACGCCCAGCTCGGCCGCCAGGCTGCGCAAGGACACCCCGACCCCCGGCGCGATGCGGCCGTTGATCAGGGCCTGGCGGATGGCTTCGTAGACCTGGTCGTGGACGGCCAGGCTGTCGGCGAGGGGACGTCTCTGAGAGCCTGTGGAAGCCGGGGACACACACTCACTCCTCTGCCCGAGCCACGATCACACCGGCCGCGGGATGAGTGTGTGTCCCCATCTCCGGCCCCGGCTTGTCCGGTTTGGTCTTGCCAGCAGACCTCCAATTGCGATCACAATGCAAGCCTGATCCGGAGCTCCCCATGGCGACCAACGACCTCGACGCCTTCTGGATGCCGTTCACGCCCAACCGGCGGTTCAAGGCCAATCCGAGGATTCTCAGCCACGCCGAGGGCATGCACTACGCAACGCCCGACGGCCGCCGGATCCTGGACGCCACCTCGGGCCTGTGGTGCGTCAACGCCGGGCATAACCGGCCGAGGATCGTCGAGGCGATCCGTCGCCAGGCCGGCGAGATGGACTACGCCCCCAGCTTCAACATGGGCCATCCGGCGGCCTTCGCCTTCGCAAGCCGCATCGCCCAGATCACCCCGCCGGGCCTGGACCGGATCTTCTTCACCGGCTCGGGCTCGGAGTCGGTCGACACCGCCCTGAAGATCGCCCTGGCCTATCACCGGGCCCGCGGCAACGGGACCAAGACCCGGCTGATCGGCCGCGAGCGCGGCTATCACGGCGTCGGCTTCGGCGGCATCTCGGTGGGCGGCATCCCCAAGAACCGGATGTATTTCGGCTCGCTGCTGACCGGCGTCGACCACCTGCCCCACACCCACGGCGTGGCGGGCAACCTGTTCAGCCAGGGCCTGCCCAAGAACGGCGCCGAGCTGGCCGACGCGCTGGAAGCCATCGTCGCCCTGCACGACGCGTCCAACATCGCCGCCGTGATCGTCGAGCCCGTGGCCGGTTCGACCGGCGTGCTGGTCCCCCCCGAGGGCTATCTGCAACGCCTGCGGGCGATCTGCGACAAGCACGACATCCTGCTGATCTTCGACGAGGTGATCACCGGCTTCGGCCGGGTGGGCGCGGCCTTCGCGGCCGAGCGGTTCGGGGTGATCCCGGACATGATCTGCATGGCCAAGGGCCTGACCAACGCCGCCGTCCCGGCGGGGGCGGTGGCGGCCTCGGAGGGGATCTACCAGGCGATGATGGACGGCGCCGACGCGCCCATCGAGCTGTTCCACGGCTACACCTATTCGGCCCACCCCCTGGCCTGCGCGGCCGGCATGGCGGCGTTGGAGGTCTATCAGGAGGAAGGCCTGTTCCAACGGGCCCTGGACATGGAGCCCTACTGGCGCGCGGCCGTGCATTCGCTGAAGGACGCCCGCCACGTGATCGACATCCGCGACTTCGGCCTGATCGCCGGGATCGAGCTGGAGCCGAGGCCGGGCGCGCCGACCGCCCGGGCGATGGCCGCCTTCGAGACCGCCTTCGACAAGGGCCTGCTGATCCGCGTGACCGGCGACATCATCGCCCTATCGCCGCCGCTGATCATCACCGAGGCGCAGGTGGACCAGGTGGTGGACACGATCCGCGCGGTGCTGACGGGGGTGGACTGAGGCCGCCTGGACGCCCCCTCCGTCACGAGGCTGCGCCTCGCGCCACCTCCTCCGTTTCACGGGGGAGGAGAAGATCCGCGCCGCTTCCTCCTCACCCGTGAAACGGGGGAGGTGGCGCGCTGCGAATACGCAGCGTGACGGAGGGGGCGTTCGGCGGCATACTCAACCCATGAGGTCTTCAGCCGAGACACACTCGCGCGCCAAAACCCTGCGCCGAACCATGAGCCCGCCCGAGGTCATGCTTTGGGTCCGCCTGCGCGCCCGCCAGCCCGACGGGCCCCGCATCCGCCGCCAGCACCCGATCGGGCCATACGTCGCCGACTTCTACTGCGCGGACGCCAGGTTGGTGATCGAGGTCGACGGCTGGTGTCACAACATGGGCGACGCACCGGAGCATGACGCACGCCGCGACGCCTGGATGGCGCGGAAAGGCCTGACGATCGTGCGTTACGCCGCCGCCGACGTGTTCGCCGACCCGACCGGCGTGGCGGATGGAATCTGGGACCTGGCCACGGCGCTCATTCGCGAGCGGAACGGCCGGGACGCCCCCTCCGTCACGTCGCCTATCGGCACCGCGCCACCTCCCCCGCTGCGCGGGTGAGGAGAGGAAGCTGAGCCTTCGCTCTGTCCTCGGGTGTGGGTATAAGGACGGATGACCCTCGCAGACGCCCGTCCCGCCAAGCCCGCTCCGATCAGCCCCAACGCCCTGATCCTGATCGTCATCTTCACGGGCCTGGCCTTCGCCCTGGCCCGGCTGCCCGACCCGCCCGGCGTGCTGACTTTCGCCTTCGTGGTGGCGGGCTGGATCCTCAGCGTCTCGATCCACGAGTTCGCCCACGCCTTCGTGGCCTACAAAGCCGGCGACCACACGATCGCCGAGAAGGGCTATCTGACCCTGGACCCGCTGAAATACACCGACCTGTCGACCAGCCTGATCCTGCCGCTGCTCGCCCTGGCCCTGGGCGGGATCGGCTTTCCCGGCGGGGCGGTCTATCTGCGCGACGACCTGATGCGCAGCAAGCGCGGCCGGGCCCTGGCCTCGCTGGCCGGACCGCTGGGCACGTTGACGGTGCTGATCGGCCTGGCCGCGTGCCTGGCCGCCGACCGGGCGTTCGGCGTGCAGACCAGCCCGCTGTCGCGCGCCGCCGCCTTCCTGGCCTTCTTGCAGGCCTTCGCCCTGGTGCTGAACCTGCTGCCCCTGCCCGGCCTGGACGGCTTCGGCGTGATCCGCCCCTACCTGCCGCCCGAGGTCCAGCAGCGGGCGCTGAAATTCGGCAACCTGGTGTTCATCGGCCTGTTCCTGGCGATCTTCCTCGTGCCGGCGGTCAACGACGCCATCCTGAGCGTGGTGGTGACGATCACCGACCTGTTCGGCGTGTCGCGGCCGGACATCGGCGCGGGGTATCACGCGTTCCGGTTCTGGGAGGGGTGAGCCCTCCCCTCTCCCGCGCGGGGAGAGGGTTCCGGCGGGCCTATTGCCCCAGGCCGTACGGCCCGCTCTTGGCCAGCGCCGCCCGCCAGGCCGGGCGGGCGTGCATGCGGCCGATCCAGGCCTCCAGGTTCGGATAGTCCGCTAGCTTGCCGTGCGCCTTGGCGACCTCGGCCACGAAGCTCATCTGGATGTCGGCGCCGGTCAGGCTGTCGCCGACGAAGAACTGGCGGCCGGCCAGCGCGCCGTCGACATAGGACAGGTGGTTGGCCATCTCGCCCTCGATGCGCGGATGCAGCGGCGCCCCCGCCGCGCCCAGCCGGCCGACATACATCCGCAGCAGCATCGGCAGCATGGCCGAGCCCTCGGCGTAGTGCAGCCACTGCTGGTAGGCGTCGTAGTCGGGGCCGGCCGGATCGGGCGCCAGCCGGCCGCCGGCGTGGCGGCGGATCACATAGTCGGTGATCGCCCCGCTCTCGATGATCGTCGCTTCGCCATCGGTCAGCACCGGCGACTTGCCCAGCGGGTGGACGGCGATCAGCTCGGGCGGCGCCAGGCGGGTCTGGGCGTCGCGCGTGTAGAACTTGATCTCGTAGGGCAGGCCCAGCTCCTCCAGCAGCCACAGGATGCGCTGCGAGCGCGACTCGTTGAGGTGGTGGACGACCAGCATGTTTCTTCCCCTTTTGGGCCATTTATGTTGCACTGCGGCATTGCTCGCAGGTGCGAAAAGCTCCAGAGTGAAAGAAAACAACTGTTCGGCGCACGGGAGCAAGCCATGACCACAGCGGTCGCCCAGGAAACCACCCAACCCTTGATCCTGCCGGGGCTGACCGGCCTGCTGCGCGAGGCCGCCGGCGCGGCCCAGCTGTTCGTGGCCGAGGCCAAGCCGGCGGTGAAGGCGGCGATCACCGGCGCCAACGGCAAGATCGACCGCGCCCTGGCCGACGAGCATCAGCACCAGGTGCACGGCTACGGCTGGTACGCCGCCTATGCCGAGCTGCTGAACCAGGTCGCCGGCTGGGCCGAGCGGCTGGAGGCCGAGGGCCGGTTCGGCGAGATCGAGGCCCTGCTGGCCCAGCTGCTGTTTTCCGAATACTGCGCCCAGCTGGTCGGCGGCGTGCCGATGAACCAGGGCGAGATCGTCCGTCCGGCCCACCTGATCACCGACCGCTCGGTGCTGAACCGCCTCTATTCCAACGGCCTGATGAAGCTGATGGTCGAGGGCGGCACGCAAGCGGTGAAGACCCGGGTCGCCCGGCGCCTGGCCGAGGCCCGCGGCCGTCCGACCCTCGAGCACACCGGTCTGGACGAGACCTTCGAGATGATCCGCGACCAGTTCCACGCCTTCGCCGAGGAAAAGGTCACCCCGTTCGCCCACGAATGGCACCTGAAGGACCAGTTGATCCCGATCGAGCTGGTCGAGGAGCTGGGCGCCCTGGGCGTGTTCGGCCTGACCATCCCCGAGGAGTACGGCGGCAGCGGCATGGGCAAGACCGCCATGTGCGTGGTGTCCGAGGAGCTGTCGCGGGCCTGGATCGGCGTCGGCTCGCTGGCCACCCGCTCGGAGATCGCCGGCGAGCTGATCCTGACCGGCGGCACGGAAGACCAGAAGCAGTACTGGCTGCCGAAGATCTCGGACGCCTCGATCCTGCCGACCGCCGTGTTCACCGAACCCAACACCGGCTCGGACCTGGGATCCTTGCGCACCCGCGCCGAACTCAAGGGCGAGCAATACGTGGTGACCGGGAACAAGACCTGGATCACCCACGCCGCCCGCGCCGACGTCATGACCCTTCTGGTCCGCACCGACCCGGCCACCACCGACTATCGCGGCCTGTCGATGCTGCTGGCCCCCAAGCCGCGCGGCGTCGAGGGCAACGACTTCCCGGCCGACGGCATGAGCGGCGGCGAGATCGGGGTGATCGGCTATCGCGGCATGAAGGAGTTCGAGCTGGGCTTCGACGGCTTCGCGGTGCCGGCCGAGAACTTGCTGGGCGGCGTGCCCGGCCAGGGCTTCAAGCAGCTGATGGCCACCTTCGAGAGCGCCCGCATCCAGACCGCCGCCCGCGCCGTCGGCGTGGCCCAGGCGGCGCTGGAGACCGGTCTCGGCTACGCCCTGGACCGCAAGCAGTTCGGCCAGGCGATCTTCGAATTCCCGCGCGTCCACAACAAGCTGGCCATGATGGCCGCCGAGATCATGGGCGTGCGCCAGCTGACCTATTTCGCCGCCCGCCAGAAGGACGAGGGCAAGCGCTGCGACCTGGAGGCCGGCATGGCCAAGCTGATCGCCGCCCGCGTCGCCTGGGCCGCCGCCGACAACGCCCTGCAGATCCACGGCGGCAACGGCTTCGCGATGGAATATGTCGCCAGCCGCCTGCTGGCCGACGCCCGCATCCTCAACATCTTCGAGGGGGCGGGCGAGATCCAGGCCCAGGTCATCGCCCGGCGTCTGCTGGAAGAGGGAAACTAGGGAGAGATCGACAGGCCATTGCGGGCGGCCGCGATCTCGGCCGCCCGCGCCGCGTCCGCCAAGGGGGATGCCGGACATATCGGGTAAGTCCTCGGCCGCTTCAGGCGGATCGCCTGATCCGCCCGTCATTCCAACCCGTGTATTTGAGTCCGCACCCACACGCAGCGAGGCGGACATGTCCCAGCCCATCCGTGTCACGGTCGAGAATTTCAGTCGCGCGAGTCCGACCTGTATCCGAGCGTGGTGGCCCTCAAGGAGGACGGCTTCGGCGAGTTCGAGCATCACCGTGAGCTGGCGCCGATCTCCAGGGACTATGAACCCGGGGAAAAGGCCGCGGCGCACGCCGCGTTGTCCGGTGGAAACAGGGCCGCCGCGACCTCATCGGCGAAGGTCGTCGGATTGAATGGCTTCTGGACGGTCGTCCGTTCGCTGTGGGTCCCTGTCATGCCATGGCGGCCGTAGCCGGTGACGAAGACGAAGGGCACGCCCTGAGCAGCGAGCGTATCGGCGACGGGATAGACCATTTCGCCGCCCAGATTCACATCAAGGATGGCGCCATCCAATTTGCCCGCCGCCAAAACCTTGAGGGCTTCATCGACCGAGCCCGCCGGCCCCACCACGACGCCGCCGACCTCGCCGATCAGGTCCTCGACCAACATGGCGAGCAACGGCTCATCCTCGACCAGGAGAATGCGCCGGCCCGCCAGGTCTCGGGAGTCTCCGCGAGAGCTCACGTCTCGGTTTCCAGCAGCGGGAAGTCGAGCCTGCATGCGACGCCGCGGGAACCGAAGCGTAGGCGCGCCGCCCCGCCCAGGCCGACCAAGCTGCGTTCGATCAGCCGCGTGCCGAACCCGCGCTGCGTCGGGACGGCGAGGCAAGGGCCGCCGCGCTCGAGCCAGAGCAGTCGCAGGCGAGGCGCGCCCAGCTCCGAACGCCGCCTCCATCGCACCGCGACCCTGCCCCTGTTGGAGAGCGCCCCGTACTTGGCCGCGTTGGTCGCGAGTTCGCCGAGCACCATGCCGAGAGTCACCGCCCGATTAGGCTGCAGCTTTACATCCGGCCCCGTCACGCTGAACCGGCAGGCGGAACCGCTCCCGTAGGGGCGCAGCTGCTCGGCGACGATCTCGCGGACGTCGGCGCCTGACCAATCGCTGCGCGTGAGCACATCGTGGCTCTGCGACAGGGCCGCCAGCCGTGCGGTCAGAGCTTCGCTGAAGGCTTCTGGGGAACCGGCGGTCTTGAGGGTCTGGTGGACGATCGACTGAACGCTGGCCAGGGTGTTCTTCACGCGATGATTGAGCTCGCGGATCAACAGTTTCTGCAACTCGCGGCTCTCCCGCCGCGCGGTGATGTCGCGGATCGCGGCGCAGACCAGGTCGTTGTCCTCGCCCGGCAGCAGGCTGAGGTTGGATTCCACGGGGAATTCCGTGCCGTCCTTGCGCCGCCCGAAGATATCGGCGCCTTCGCCCATCCGCCGCAGGCCCGGGCTTGCCAGGAACGCGGCGACCTTGCCGGCGTGGGGCTGCCGGAACCGTTCCGGCAGCAGGACGGCGATCGACTGGCCGATCAGCTCGGCGCGCGCGTAACCGAACATGTGTTCGGCCTGGGCGTTAAAGATGACGATGCGGTCGTCCTTGTCGGCGATCACCATGGCGTCGGGGGCGGTCTCGATCAGGTTGCGGAACTTCGCCTCGCTCCGGCGCAGGCTGGCGTTCAGCTCTCCGATCCGCTGCGACGACGCCTTCTGGGCGGCGTTCGCCGCGAGCATGGCCGAGATGATCGACACGTCCATGGTGGCGACGATGACAAACAGCACGACGGCGTTGGCCTGGGCGAGCGAAACTTCGCCGCCGTGCAACACCTGGGTCGCGGCCAGAACCGAGAGACCGATCGCCACCAGACCTGGCCATGTTCCGCAGAACAAGGTCACGAGGATCACCGCCGGAAAGAAGGTGATGAACTGCGCGCCCTCGATCCATGGGCTCAGGGCAAGACGAAGGGCCAGGGCGGCGCCGACTCCGAAGACGCAGATGACCAGATCGCCAAGCACACCGGGCCGATCGGCCAGTATGCCTCGAAGGGAGAGGATCGTACTGACGCGAATGGTCATCGACATGCCACATCCTCAGACACGGTCACGTCCGCGCGTTGATCTGGGTCAATCCAGCCTCGCTCGCGGGCGCGACGCGTGCATGGTCGGCGCCGGAGCCGCTCATTGTCGGTAGCGGCGTATCCCCGTCGTTTCAGGGCGGGAATGACGGATTAAAAGGACGGTTCGCGGCCGGCCGAGCCGGGCTCCGAGTTCGGCGAAGTTCGCCGCCTCGCCCCTCCGGCATACTGGAATTGGGGATGAAATAACTCAGTTCAAGAATTGGCGAGCGGCGTTTTATGCGTAGCTTTCGGACCCCTCAACCGAAGGGGTCCCCATCATGCATGAACTTGCCGCATCGCCGACGGCGAGCGCGACGGCGCTCGCCCAGGCCGTCCGCGCCGGATCCGTCAGCGCCCTGGAGCTGACCGACGCGGCGATCGCCCGGATCGAGGCGCTGGACGGGCCGATCAACGCGGTGGTCGTGCGCGACTTCGATCGCGCGCGCGGCCAGGCCCGCCAGGTCGACCTGGCCGTCGCCCTGGGCGCCGACCTGCCGCTGGCCGGCGTGCCCATGACCGTCAAGGAATGCTTCAACATCGCCGGCCTGCCGACCACGTTCGGACTGGAGATCGCGCGCGACTACCGGCCCACCGAGGACGCCGCGGCGGTGCGACGGCTGAAGGCGGCCGGCGCGGTCATTCTGGGCAAGACCAATGTCGCGGCCGGCCTGGCGGACTACCAGGTCGACAACCCGATCTACGGCCGGACCCGCAATCCGCACGACCTGGCGAGGTCGTGCGGCGGCTCGTCGGGCGGATCGGCGGCCGCCCTGGCGGCGGGCATGGTGCCGTTGGAGCTGGGCGGCGACGCCGGCGGCTCGATCCGCATTCCGGCCTCGTTCTGCGGCGTCCACGGCCACCTGTCGTCGTTCCCGCTGATCTCGCTGGAGGGACATGGACCGCCGGGCGGCGGCGTCATCGTGGGCCGGGCCTGGGCGGCGGCGGGGCCGATGGCGCGCACGGCGGCCGACCTGGAGCTGGCCCTCAAGGTGCTGTCCGGCCCGGAAGGGCGCGACGCCGCGGCCTACCGGCTGGACCTGCCGCCGCCCCGGCACGCCACGCTCTCCGGCTATCGGGTGTTCGTCCTGACCGGGCATCCGACCGCGACGGTCGACGACGAGATCGTCGGGGCCATCGACACCCTGGCGGCGGAACTTGAGAAGGCCGGGGCCTCGGTGTCGCGGGAGAGCCCGCTGCTGCCGTCACTGGCCGACTCCCACGCGCTGGTGGAGAAATTCGCCTGGACCTACAGGACCGGCATGAACCCCGACGCGCCCGAGCCCAAGGGCACGGTCAAGGACTACTACGACTGCCTGATCGCCCAGGAGATGCTGCGGCGGCGTTGGGACGACTTCTTCAAGGCCTTCGACGTGGTGATCGCGCCCTGCTACGCCACGCCGGCCTTTCCGCAGTTCGCCGATCACGACCCCTGGCCGGGGCTGAACCGGACCCTGCGGATCGACGGCGCCGACGTCGCCTTCGCCCCGCAGACCGCCTGGCCGCTGATCGCCGGCATGCCGCACCTGCCGGCCACGGCGGCGCCGATCGGGCGCACCCGCGACGGCCTGCCGATCGGCGCGCAGTTCATCGGTCCGTTCCTGGAGGACCTGACCACGATCGCGTTCGCCGGGCAGATCGCCACGGCGTTCGGCCTGACCGCGGAGATCGCGGCGGCCGGACGCTAGGTTCGGTCCGCCAGGCCCCACCTGCGAAGCGTCTCGGCGCTGCTGTCCCAGAGCGGCCGGGGCGCAGTCGGCGTGCCACAGCTCGCCCGACAGGCCCAGCTTGCGCGGACCGGTGACGTTCCGTCGCGGACGGCCGATGTTGCGTCGCACAACGAAAAGGCCCGCGAACCGGAGGGTTCGCGGGCCTTTTAAGGTCAGCCGCCGAAGCGGGGCTGTTTAGGCGTTTCAGGCGGCGTCGCGCTGCGCCTTGATGGCCGAGAGGGTCAGAACGATCAGGCTGAGCATTTTCTTCATCCAGGTTGGGCGGGACATCAAATCGTCCCCATGAGCGCGACATTACATGACAACGTTGTCATTCACAAGGGTTTTGCTGCGATGCAGCGTCGCAGGCTGGACGGCGCGTGCGCGCTTTACCGGGGGAGGCGTTTGGAGGACCCTTGGGGCCCGCCGCCGGCTTCCCATCTTGGAGACATGATGGTCGCTCTCCGCCTCGCCCCGCTCGCCCTGACCGCGGCCTTCGCCCTCGCCGGCGTCGCCCAGGCCGAGGCGACGCGGCCCGCCCCCAGGCTGTCCCTGGCCCCGGCCAAGCCCCTGGACCTGACCGCGCCCGGCCTGCCGGTGCTGTATTCGCGGGCCCCGACGCCGCTCCCGCCCGGGGTGGCGCGGACCTCGGTCGAGAGCAAGGCCGGCGACGCCGTGCTGGGCGCGGGCCTGCTGTGCGGCCTGAAACCCAACGCCGACGACAGCGGCGCGGGCCGCGCCCGCGGCTACGACCCCGACGGCAAGTTCGTGGGGGCGAAGCTGGCGTTCAGTTTCTAAATCCCTCCCCCTATGGGGGAGGCGATCGCGAAGCGATCGGTGGGGGGCGTTTTCGGGTCGCGGATCGCAGGCTTGGTCGGCGTCCGATCACTCCCCCCTCCGTCGGCTTCGCCGACACCTCCCCCACAGGGGGAGGGCCTTAAGCTACAGCCGCACCCCGCCCAGCCAGGTCTGCCAGACCACCACGAAGCCGCCGTGCAGGATCACCGCCGGCCACAGCGAGCCCGTCCGCCAGCGCATCAGGGCGCAGCCGAGGCCGAGGATCGCCGTGCAGGCCAGGAAGTCCGGGCGCAGGAACATCGCGCCCCGGGGCAGGAAGGTCAGGGCCTCCAGCGGATGCCAGGCGACATAGAGCGCGGTCGAGACCGCGATCGCCGGCCAGGGCTTGGAGGTCTCGTCGCGGCCGGGAACCAGCAGGCCGCGAAACGGGATCTCCTCGCCCAGGGCCGGCACGAACAGCACGGTCAGCAGCCGCGGCGGCAGGCCGGGAACGGTCGGGGTCAGGGCGTAGAGCCCGGTCGAAAAGCCGAGGACCGCCATCAGGCTTCCGGTGACCGCCGCGACCAGGCCGCACAGCGCCCAGCCGCGCGCGTCGGGCAAGGTGGTCAGGGATCGGCGCAGGCGCTGGAGCATGGCGCACCCTAACCCGGCGCGAAAGGCGCGGGGACCTCGCGCGTCGAGACTATCGCCCGACCGCCGTCGCGAGCGCGAGCCTTTCGTCTGGGTTCAGCCAATGGACCTCGTTGACGTAGCAACGCCGCGAGCCCGCCGCCGTCCAGGCGACGGTCTCGGCCGGGTCTCCGGAGCAGATGAGGTCGCCGCCGTTGGACCGCATGGTCAGCTTGTGGGCGTCGTCCAGGGCCGGGCAATTGCTGGCCATCCGCAGGCGAAAGATCGCCCCCTTGGGCGACTGGACATAGAGGATGTTCGGACCGGACCGATTGGCGCCGGCGATGAACCGCCCGTCGAAGCACGCCCGGGCATGGTCGCGCGGCAGGACGTTGGAATAGGCGTTAATCTGGGCGGCGTGGTCGAACCTCTGGCCGTTGTCGGCCGAGGCCGGGACCGCGGACGACATGGCCGCGGCGGCGGCCAGGAAGAGCATGGGCTTCATGGTCTGGCCTCCCAGCTGTTCTGCTGTCGCGGACGCTAGTCCCGATGCCCCTGCCGTACAAGCCGGGCGGCTGAACACCGCCAGAGGGGCGCCCCTAGGCTGCGGTCTCGGCTTTACTTGCATCATGATTTTGTTATATAGCAGATACGTTATATAATGGATGCCCCGTCGTGACCACTTTTGACCAGTCCTTCGCCGCCCTGGCCGACCCCACCCGCCGCGCCATCATCGCGCGGCTGGCGCAGGGCGAGGCGACGGTGCAGGACCTCGCCCGTCCCTTTTCCATCAGCCAGCCCGCGATCAGCCGCCACCTGAAGGTGCTGGAGGCGGCGGGGCTGATCGAGACCCGCATAGACGGCACGGCCCGCCCCCGCCGCCTGAAACCGGACGCGGTCGAGGCGCTCTGGGACTGGCTCGGCCAATACCGGGCGCTTTGGGAGACGCGGTTCCAGAAGCTGGACGCGGTTCTCGACGGCCTGTCGGACGAAACCGACCAAACCCCTTCCGCCAATCCTGAAAGGAGCACCCGATGACCATGACCCTGGACCTGACCCAGCTGCAGCTCGTGATGGACGGCGAAACCGACATCGTCATCCGTCGCGATTTCACCCATCCGCCCGCCCGCGTCTGGCGGGGTTTGACCGAGCCCGCGCTGATCCCCCTGTGGCTGGGCGAGATGAAGCGCTGCGAGATGGACGCGCGTCCGGGCGGGGCCTTTCACTTCGAATGGGAGGCGTTCTTTTTCTGGGGGCCGATCCTGGCCGCCGACGCCCCGCATCACATGACCCATGTCGAGCATTTCAGCGGCGATACCTCTTACCGTGTCGAGGTCACGACGGACCTGGTCGCGCGCGGCGCCGGGACCCGCATGACCCAGGTGATGCGCTACGCCGACGCCGAGGCGCGGGCCGCCGCGATCGCCGCCGGCTTCACCGACGGCCTGGACGACGTCTATGGCAAGCTGGAGGCGCTGCTGACCGCGGACTGAAGGGCCGTTCGCGACGGAGCCGTCCGAAACACCGAGCGTCGACAGCCCTAGGCCGCGGCCTCGGCGTCTTCGCCGGCGTCGTCCTCGTCGTCGCTCAGCAGGGCCGACAGCACCGCGGCCAGGCGTTCGGGCTTGATGGGCTTTTCCACCACGTCCTGCATGCCGGCGGCGATGTAGGTGGCCACGTCGTTGGGGTCGGCGTTGGCGGTCAGGGCGACGATCGGCGCGGCGCCGGCCCGGCCGGGCAGGTCGCGGATGGCGCGGGTGGCGGCGACGCCGTCCATGCGCGGCATCTTGATGTCCATCAGGATAAGATCGAAACGGCCCGACTTGGCGGCCTCGACGGCCTCGGCGCCGTCGGCCACCTGCTCGGAGGTGCAGTCGAACATCTCGCACAGCGCCTCGGCGACCATGCGGTTGGTGGCGTTGTCGTCGACGATCAGGATGTGGGCCGAACGGGTGTCGAGCCTCGGCTCCTCGCCGGCCGACGCCGTGAGGGTCGCCTCGGGAACGCTCAGCGCGAACTGCACGGTCAGGCCGGCGCCCATGTTGGCCTCGGCCCGCAGCGGGCCGCCCATGGCGCGGGTCAGGCCGTGGGCCAGGGCCATGCCGACGCCCAGGGCCAGCTCGTTGCTGTCCTCGATGCAGCCCGCGCCCAGCGGGGCGAACACCCGGGCCAGGCGAGCCTCGGCCGAGCCGGGGGCGTTGTCGCGCACCCGACCTTCCAGCATCAGGCCGTTCTCGACGTGGTGGACCTTGAGGCTGGCCTCGATGACGCCGCGGCCGCTGGCCAGGGCGCTCTCGATCAGGGCGTCGAACACCTGCAGCACGCGGTCGGCGTCGATCAGGGCGGCGGCGTCCGGGTCGCCGTCATAGGAGAACAGCAGGGTCGAGCCGCCCTCGGCCGCGCGGGGGGCCCAGCGGGCCTCGACGGCGTCGCTGAGGTCGCGCAGCAGGGCCGGCGCCGGCGCCAGGGCCAGGTCGCCGGTCGCGGCGCGGCGAAGGTCCATGGCGCGGCCGAGCACCTGGCTCATGTCGCGGCTGGTGTCGCCGATGGCGCGGACATAGGCGGCGGCGTCGGGCGTCAGCCGCGACTGCTCCAGCCGTTCGGTGAAGGCCAGGACGCCTTCCAGATGGCGGCCGATGTCGTGGGCCATGCGCTCGACCAGGGCCATGGCGTCGTCGGCCTCGCGCTGGCGGCGGCGGTGCGAGGTGAGCAGCGAGCTCAGCCCGCCGACGCCGACATAGTCGCCCGCCTCGTCGACGGCGAGATAGGCGCTGCGGAAGATCGGGGTGGCGCTTTGGGTCAGGCGGTCGACGAAGGCGGCGGCCGACACGCTGGCCTCGACCGTGCGCGCCTCGCGGTCCATGACCTCGGAGATCGGGCTTGCCGCCAGCTCGGGCGCGACGGCCATCTGGCCCTGGAACACGTCGCGATAGACCATGCCCAGCGGCTTGCCGTCCACGACCACGGCGATGGCGGCGGCGTCGGCCTGGACATGGAACATCGCCGCGACGTCACCGCACGGGGTCGTGGGAGCGATCGGGGCTCGGCGGTCGATAAGTCGGGCGAGGGTGTCCATGCGGCCGTTCGGCGAGGCGTTTTGGGGACCTCACCTTCACCCGTTGGCGTTGCGGAGTCGTAAATGGTCGACGTGTTTGGGGATTTGGGGCCTTGCGACGCGCGGTCCTTGGGGGGAAGGCCTGTCCGCCCGGCGTTCTCAAGGCGTCCGCCACGATGGGTCGCGGACATTGCGTTCCTCTCCTCACCCGTGAAACGGGGGAGGAGAAGGGCGCCAACGTCCGCTCAGGGTCGAGCGCCGAAAAACGCGACCTGCTCGCGATCTGATCTTCGGCCGCGGCGCCCCTTCGGCCCCGTCCAAACAAAAAGGGCGGCGGATCGCTCCGCCGCCCTTCCTGGTTCCGCCCAAAGTCGCCTCGAGAGAGGCGGTTTTGGCGCTCTTGCCTAGAACGACTTGGTGACGCTGACGCCGTAGGTGCGCGGCTCCAGCGTGATCAGGTTCGTGAACAGGCCCGAGCTGTCGTCGGTGGTGTAGGCGTCGGTGATCGGGGTGTCGTCGCTCAGGTTCTTGACATAGGCGTCGATCGACAGCCCCCACTCCGGCTTTTCGACCTTCAGAGTGACGGTGGTGTTGTCCCACGACTCCAGCGTGTCGTAGGCGGTGTTGTAGACCCGGGTGAACTGCTTGCTCTGGCGGTAGTAGTCGCCGCGCAGGGTGGCCGACCAGCCGCCCGAGAAGTCCCAGGTGTACTGGGCGCCGACCGAGGTGGTCCAGTGCGGCGAGTTGGGCAGCTCGTTGCCCGACAGGTCCGCCGTGGTGCCCTCGATCGAATAGCCGGCGCCGTAGTTGTACAGGCCCGTCATGTTGGCCAGGAAGGCCGCCGTGGCGGGCGGCAGGCCCGCGCCGCCGAGAGCGGCCGGGGTCTGCAGGAAGGCCTGGTAGACTTGCGGACCGCCGCAGGCGAACGGCAGGGTCGCGCCGGCCCCGGCCCCGATGATCGTGGCGGCGCCCGCGGTGGTCACCACGCAGTTGGAGCCGACCGCGGCGTTGGGCAGGCTGGGGCCCGCCTTGACCAGGGTATAGGCCGGGTTGTGCTGGGTGCGGTCCATGGTGTCGATCGACGCCACGCCGTCGGCGATCTTGGTGTGCAGGTAACCGACGTTGGCGTTCAGGCGCAGGTTGTGAACCGGCGACCAGACCGATTCCAGCTCCAGGCCGTAGACCGTGGCGTTGATGTTCTCGTTGACCGAGGTGCGGCTGACGATCTTGGAGATCTGGTAGCCCTGATAGTCATAGTAGAAGCCGGTGGCGTTCAGCATCAGGCTGCCGCCCATCAGGGTGTTCTTCGATCCCAGCTCGAACGCGTTGACGAATTCCGGGTCGAACTGCGGCTTGACGGCCGAGCCGACCGCCGCCGGCGGGTTCGAGCCGCCGCCCTTGTAGCCCTTGGAATAGAAGGCATAGAGCAGGTTGTCGTCGGTCAGCTTGTAGTCGAAGCCGAAGCGGCCGGTCAGTTCGTTGAAGACCGACTTTTCCTGCGGGTTGGTGGTGCTCTGCTTCAGGCCGATGCCCGGCGACAGCAGGACGGTGTCGTAGACGTCCAGGGTCTTGTCGTCGTGGGTGCGGCGCAGGCCCAGGGTGAACTTCAGCTTCTCGTTGGCCTGCCAGTACAGTTCGCCGAACAGGGCGTTCGACTTCAGGTGATAGGGCGAGCGGTTGTCATAATAGTTGTGGCCGCTGCCGTCCGGCGTGGCGTTGGGGTCGATGCCGATGCAGGTGGTCGGCAGGGCGACCGGGCTGCAATTGGGGTTGCCGGTCTTCTGGAAGTTCAGCGCCATGGCCGACATCGTCAGCGAGTTGCCGATCACGTAGTAGTCGGTGACGGTCTTGTAGTCGAAATAGATGCCGCCGAAGTTGAAGTTCAGCGGACCGTCGAAGTTCGACTGCAGCCGGATTTCCTGGCTCCACTGCTTGGACGTGCCCGAGGAGACGTCCAGGGTGGTGAACTTGTTGGTGGTGCCGACCTGCGGGTCGGTGAAGAAGCCGCCCGGGGAAAGCCCCGTGCTGTTGAACGGAACGGTCGAGACGTTCCGGTTGTAGTCCAGCTTCGTATAGACCTCGCCCTCGCTGTACGACGTCATGGCCGTCAGGGTCAGCTGGTCGGTGAGGTCGTAGTCCAGATTGAACTGGTAGATGTCCGAGCTGGATTGGTAGATCGGGTCGAACAGCGTCTCGATTTCACGCAGGTCGTGGCTGGTGGTGTCGCCGGCGTTGGCGTCGCCGCTGGTGAAGCCGAAGATGTTGCCCAGTTCGCCGGTCAGGGTGCCCGAGGTGTTGACGGTGCCGTAGGCGTTGTTGCTGTACAGCGAGGCGTTCTGGCAGCCCTGGGTCAGGAAGGCGCGAGCCGCGCCGGTGGGCACGCCGCCGAGCGTGGCCGGGCCGTTGTCCTTGGTGCAGAGCTGCTTGCCGACGCGGGCGCGGCTGTCGTCCTCGTTGAAGTGCTCCCACATGAAGTTGGTGCGCAGCGAGTCGGTGGGATTGAACATCACCGAGACGCGGGTCGAGTACAGGTCGCGGTCGTCGACCTTGTGGCCGTTGTAGGTGTTGGTGACGAAGCCGTCGCGCTTGAGATAGTTGCCGGCCACGCGGATGGCCAGCTTGTCGCCGACGATCGGCATGTTGATCATGCCGCGCAGCTTCTGGGTGCTGTAGTTGCCGATCTCGGCCCGGATCTGGGCCTCGAAGGTGTCGGTCGGCTTGGCGGTGATGATGTTGACCACGCCGCCGGTGGCGTTGCGGCCGTACAGCGTGCCTTGCGGACCGCGCAGCACTTCGACGCGCTCCACGTCGAAGAACTCGGCGTCGAACAGGTTGCCCGACTGCAGCGGGGCGTTGTTCTCGTGGACGCCGACGCCGCCGTCGGTCGAGACGCCGACGGCCTTGTTGCCGATGCCGCGGATCGCGAAGTTGAAGCTGTTGGTGAAGTTGCCCTTGGCGAAGGTGACGTTGGGAATGGCCAGTTGCAGGTTGGGGCCGCCGTCGATCTTTTGCGCTTCCAGGCTGTCCTGGCTGAAGGCCGACACCGCGATCGGCACGTCCTGCAGGGCTTCTTCCTTTTTCTGGGCGGTGACGACCAGTTCCTCGAGCACGTTGCCGCCGCCTTGCTGGGCGCCGGGCGTGGTTTGAGCGAAGGCTGGGGTGGCGACGGCGGCCAGCACGGTCACGGACGCACCCATGGCCAGCAGGCTCCGCATACGCAGAGATCGCGACATTCTATTCCCTCCCTGGACGTCGCGGCTCCTTATGGCGGAGCCTGCGGACGTCGCGTTGTTTCCTCGGCGCCGTACTTTTAAGCACTACGCGGGCGTACGGCCGACCCCTCGCAGCATAAGGCGATTGCATACTTGGTATCTGGGGCTGTCAACCGGCCAGAGCCTAAGTAATCATTGATAGGTTACACCTTTTCACTTTACCCAAGGTCACATTCACCTCGGACGGGTAAGTTTTCATTAAAATTAGAAAAGCCGGTTCGGCGCCTGACGTAGCGTCAGGCGTGGTTTCAGCCTGGGAAACCTTGACGAGGCTTGCCGCCGCGCGTGGTTCATAGTGTCCCATTCGCGCTGAAGGTACAGCCAAAATATCGTCGTTCGAAACAAATGTTTCAGGGCTGATGACCCCAGGACACAGTCGAGAGCGCACGCCCCCACCCCCTGGCCGGGGCCGGATTGGCGATACCTTGCCGTGCACGCGCCTCGGTCGGCGGTCCTCCCACGTGCCAATCCCGCGCGCCTCGTGTAGAGAAACGCGATGTCCGCTTCCCCCCCTTCCCCGTCGACGCCGCCGCGCGCCGAGGCCGCCCTGGTGCTGTTCTCCGGCGGCCAGGACAGCAGCGTCTGCCTGGCCTGGGCCCTGGAGCGCTACGCCCGGGTCGAGACCGTCGGCTTCGACTACGGCCAGCGCCATGTGATCGAGATGCAGGCCCGCCAGGCCGTGCGCCATCGGATGGCCGAGCGCTTCCCCCACTGGGCCGACCGCCTGGGCGAGGACCACGTGCTGGACCTGACCGGCTTCGGCGCGGTGGCCCAGTCGGCCCTGACCGCCGACGTCGCCATCGAGATGACCGAGCGCGGCCTGCCGTCCACCTTCGTGCCCGGCCGCAACCTGGTGTTCCTGATCTACGCCGCCGCCCTAGCCGACCGCCGGGGCCTGGGGGCGCTGGTCGGCGGCATGTGCGAGACCGACTTCTCGGGCTATCCCGACTGCCGGCGCGACACCCTGGACGCCATGCAGAGCGCCCTGAACCTGGGCATGGACCGCGACTTCGTCATCGAGACCCCGCTGATGAAGCTGACGAAAGCCGAGACCTGGGCCCTGGCCAAGACCCTGGGCGGCGAGGACCTGGTCGACCTGATCGTGGTCGAGAGCCACACCTGCTACCAGGGCGAACGCGGCGAACTGCACGCCTGGGGCCACGGCTGCGGCGAATGCCCGGCCTGCGAGCTGCGGCGGCGGGGGTATGAGGAATGGGACGCGGCGGGGCGGGACGGGCTCGGTGCGTGAAAACCTCGTCCTTCGACAAGCTCAGGATGAGGTTTTCATTTTGAGCGCCTGTGATCTCCACCGCACCAGTAGCCCTCATCCTGAGCTTGTCGAAGGACGAGGGCGGCCCCTCGAGCGTTCCCAATGACCTACTCCGTCAAGGAAATCTTCCTCACCCTGCAGGGCGAGGGCGGCCAGGCGGGCAAGGCGGCGGTGTTCTGCCGGTTCGCCGGCTGCAACCTGTGGACCGGCCGCGAGCAGGACCGCGCCAAGGCCGTCTGCACCTTCTGCGACACCGACTTCGTCGGCGTGGACGGCGAAGGCGGCGGCAAGTTCGCCGACGCCGAAGCCCTGGCCGACGCGGTCGAGGCGGCCTGGACCGGCGGCCCCAACGACCGCCTGGTGGTCTGCACCGGCGGCGAGCCGCTGCTGCAGCTGGACCCGCCCCTGATCGCCGCCCTGCACGCGCGCGGCTTCATGATCGCGGTCGAGACCAACGGCACGGTGGAAGCGCCCGAGGGGATCGACTGGGTCTGCGTCAGCCCCAAGGCTGACGCCCCGGTCGTCCAGACCCAGGGCCAGGAGCTGAAGCTGGTCTATCCGCAGGACAAGGCGCTTCCCGAGCGCTTCGCGGCCCTGGATTTCGAGCGCTTCTACCTGCAGCCGATGGACGGCCCGGACCGCGAGCGGAACACGCAATTGGCCGTCGCCTATTGCCTTTCGCACCCACAATGGCGTTTAAGCGTCCAGACACACAAATATCTCGGCCTGCCCTGACGGATAAGGCGCTCGACTTGGTGACAGGGTCGACGCGCTAGAGCCTCCCAGGCCTAGTCAAAGAAGCATTAGATGAAGCCCGTCTTCGAGATCACGAAGGCCGCGCATTTCGACGCGGCGCATTACATCGAGCAAGGTCCCGCCGACCATCGCTACCGCAAGCTGCACGGCCACTCGTTCAAGGTCGAGGCCAGCGTGCGCGGGACCATGCAGGACGCGGGCTGGGTGGCCGACCTGGACAGCCTGGACGGCGCGCTGAAGGCGGTGGCGACCGAGCTGGACCACGGCCTGCTCAACGATCGCCCGGGGCTGGAAAGCCCGACCCTGGAGCGCATCTGCCTGTATTTCGCCGAGCGCCTGACGCCTCAATTCCCGGGCCTGTCGCGCGTGGTGGTCTCGCGCCCGACCATCGGCGAAAGCTGCGCGCTGACGCTTTAAGCGCCCTACCGGTCCCCAGCGCCCGTCATCCTCGGACTGGTTCCGAGGATCCCTAGGTCCGCCGCGCTGTCGCCTGACGGCGTGCCCGCCCGTGTCTGTTTCAAAAGGATCTTCCTTCTTCGCGGCTGAAGCAGGGGTCCTCGGAACAAGTCCGAGGATGACGGAAATTTAGGTGGCGTGTCGCGAGCGAGGGGACAGAAAGCCGCTTGACAGCTTTCATGTGTCAGTTATTTATTACACATGAAATGCGGATGGATCACATGACCCCGGGGGACAGGCTGCTGGCGATCCTGTCGGCGCTGGACAGTCCGCACCGCCTGCGGATCATCGCGGCGCTGCGGGCGGGCGGGCGCAACTATGTCAGCCGGTTGGCGCGCGAGATCGGCATCAGCCGGCCGCTGCTCCACCTGCATCTGAACAAGCTGGAAGAGGCGGGGCTGGTCACCAGCCAGCTGGAGCTGTCGCAGGACGGCAAGGCCCTCAACTATTTCGAGGTCGCCGATTTCCAGCTCGAGATCACCCCCGCCCTGATCGCCGAGCGCGTCCAGTCCCTCACCCAGAAAACCGACAAGTAGGAGATGTTCATGTCCGAACACCTGTACATTCTGACGATCTGCCTCCCGCTGGGGACGGTGCTGCTGATCTTCGGCCTGCGCTACCTGGCCGCCGTGCAGCAGGCCAAGGCGCGCCTGGCCGGCGACCAGGCCTACCGGGAGATCTCGGAACAGACCCTGACCGTCCTGGTCGAGGTCCGCGCGCGGCTGGACGGGATCGAGAAGATCCTCAAGGCGGTGGAATAGTGGCCGCCGACCTTTCCCTGGCCTCCGCCGGGCGCGGCGGGGCCGCTTCGTCCGCCCGGGACCACGCCGCGCCGCCCCTCTGGCGTCTGTACGCGCTGCGGGCCGGCTACCTGCTGATCGCCGTCGGTCTCGGGATCGAGATCTGGCCGGGCATCCTCCTCGACCACGGGTCATGGGGGCTGATGCAGGGCGTCGTGCAGTGCATGCTGGGCGCGCTGTCGCTGCTGGCGCTGCTGGGCCTGCGCTATCCGCTGAAGATGCTGCCGCTGCTGCTGTTCGAGATCGCGTGGAAGGTGATCTGGCTGTCGGTGGTGGCGGTTCCGCTGTGGCGGGCGGGCCGGATGGACGCGGACACCGCATCGACCGCCTTCGCCTGCGCCCTGGTCGTGATCTTCCCGATCATCATCCCCTGGCCCTACGTGCTTTCCGCCTTCGCCCGGGCGAAGGGCGATCGGTGGCGCTAGGCGGATTCGAAAAACGTCGGTCTTCCTTCGCGCGTCCGGCTGGCCTATCTCTGCCTCGCCAATGACGTCGGGAAACCTCGCCCATGCTCTACATGCTGCTGTGCTACAACAACCAGGACGAGGTCATGGGCTGGACCCAGGCGCAGGACGACGCGGTGATGGGCCGCCTGTCGGTGGTCCATGACCGGCTGATCGCCGAGGGCAAGATGGGCCCGTCGGGCCGGCTGAGCGCCACGACGACCGCCAAGACCCTGGTCAAGACCGACGCCCCCTTCGTGGTCGACGGCCCGTTCGCCGAGACCAAGGAGCAGTTCCTGGGCTTCTACGTGCTGGACGTCGCCGACATGGACGAGGCCCTCGACATCGCCCGCGAGCTGGGCGTGGCCAATCCCGGCGGGGCGTACGAGGTGCGGCCGATGCGGCTGTACCTGCCGGGGGCGATCGCGGCGGGGTAAGCAATCCCTCCCCCTGTGGGGGAGGCGGCCGAAGGCCGGCGGGGGAGTTCTAGGGTCGAAGGTCCGGGTTGTGGTCGTCCGCCGAACACGCCCCCTCCGTCGGCTTCGCCGACACCTCCCCCACTGGGGGAGGGCCTAAGGTGGGCAGGCGCGCTAGCCCCGCCGCTGCGACTTCTTCCATTCCTTGAACTCGCGCTTTTCGCGGTCCTTCTTGCTCTCGCCGGGGATCACCGCCTTGCCGGTGGCGACCACGACCTTGCCGGTGGTTCCGACCACGGCTCCGGTCGCGCCGACCACGGCGCCGCCGGCGGCGACGGCCAGGCAGCCCTGGCTCGTGAACGCGACGGCCAGCAGGGCCAGGGCGAGAGGAAGGCGACGCGCGGACATGGGCGGGCTCACTGCGGTTGGAGCCAGTGTTCTAGCCCAGGGTGCGTTAAGGATCTCCGCGTCCGATGGCCGCTGTATGGCGCCGAAGGATCGCCGATGGCCAGTCCCTCGAAAACGGATATCACTAGCTGCGCCGTGGAAGGGCGCGGGGCCGCGGAGACGGGGACAATATGCGGGCGCTGGTTTTGACGATCGTCGTGCTGGGATGTCTCATCGGCTCGCCCAGTTCTGCGCGAGATGTCCGCGGGCGCCCCAATCCGCTCTACCAGCCGACCGGTTCGCGGCAGGAGCACGCCCTGAACCACGCCCGCGTCCTGATGGCGCGGCGAGACTATCCGGCCGCCATCGCGGCTTTCGACGAGGTGATCGCCCTTCAGCCGCAATTCGCCGCGGCGCTCTCCGAACGCGCCTTCGCGCGCGAGGCCGCCGGCGATCTGGCCGGCGCGCAGGAGGACCACGACGCCGTCCTGCGCCTGACGCCCGATCGCGCCAACGCCTGGAGTCACGCGGGGTGGATCCGCGCCTTGCGGGGCGTGGACCTGGATCAGGCCTTGGCCTATTGCGACAAGGCGGTGGACCTGAACACGGCCATCGGTGACGTGAACATCGATCCCCTCGACTCGCGGGGCTTCATCCACTTCCGGCGCGGCGAGCTCGGTCTGGCGCTGGCCGATTACGACGCGGCCCTGCGCCTGTTTCCCCGCTCGGCGTCGACGCTCTACATGCGTGGCCTGGTGAAGCAGCGGGCCGGCGATCCGGCGGCCGGCGCGGCCGATATCAAGCGGGCTCTGAAGATCAATCCGCGCATCGCCGATGTCTGGAAACGGCGCGGCGTGGAAGCCTAGGCCGTTTTCGCGCACCGCTCAGTACTGCAGCTCCACCACGCCCGGGTCTCCCTGGCGGCGCCAGGGGCCGATGAAGGCCGGGTCCTGGCGGCGGCGGCGGTCGGGGCCGAAATAGTCCTGGCAGCGAATGAACTGGCGGGGGTGCTCGATCAGCAGGTTGATGCGGTGGATCACGCCGCGCGCCGTCACCGGCTTGGCCAGGAACTCGTTGACCCCGGCGTCGCGCGCCTCGGCCACCCGCCGCATCGTGGAGTGGCCGGTGATCATGATGACCGGGGTGAACGGGCCGGGGCTGTCGGGCGAATTGCGCAGGAGGTTGACGAAGTCGATGCCGTCCAGCGGACCCATGGTCAGGTCGGTCATGACCAAGTCCATCTGGGTTTCGCGCATCATCTGCAGCGCCTCGGCGCCGTCCATCGCCTCGAAAATCTGCCGTACGCCCAGAGCTCGCAGGATCTCGGTCAGCAACATGCGCATGTGCTGATTGTCGTCGACTAACAGAATCTTCAGCAGATCGAAGCGCACGCGCCCCCGGCTCGCTCAGAGGACTCGCCATTTGACGCGTCGCTCAAGATCAAACGTTACGAGACGGTAATAATCGGTCAATCGGAAATTCACCCGAGACCTCGGTGTTTCTCGTCTTATGTCGAATTTCGACATAACCAGCCGTTTTCGGATTTGGCCGGGCCCGCGCAATTATGGCGAGTTTTGGCCCGCGTCTTCTTGGCGGATATTCAGATTATTCTTAATTCAGTGGCGGTTGATTACCTTTTGTCAACGAAAAAAATAGGAACGAGTCGCAAGGTCCGAGAGTTGTTTGGCCGAAGGGATATGATTCCACATGGCCTCCCGCGACGAACTCATCAAACGCGAAGCTCTGGAGCTCTGGCGCCAGACGCACGACGCACCCCCGCCGGAGGTCAGCGGCGGGGAGTTGCTTGAGATCATTTGTCGAGATCTTGATGTTCGCGGCTACGACCGCGTCCAGTCGGCCTTCCTGCGCCCCACGATGATCCTGCGCCCCGAGGAATGGCCGGAGGCGCGCAAGGCGTAGTCGCCCTCGCTTCCAAAATCTCATCGTCATCCCGGGCCTTGCGCCCGGGACCCCTGGTTCAGCTGACGGTGACGCGCATTGGCGCGCCAGCGCGCCACACCCCCGCCCTTGCGGCGGACAGAGGGGTCCCGGGCACAAGGCCCGGGATGACGAGCTCTAAATCAAACCCTTTGGCCTTGGCCGCCCGGCGCGAACGCGCCGCCGCCCGTCTGGGCGCGGTGGCGCAGGAAGGCGTCGGCCAGCACGCAGGCGGTCATCGCCTCGACCACCGGCACGCCGCGGATGCCCACGCAGGGGTCGTGACGGCCCTTGGTGCGAAGGTCGATCTCTTCCCCCGCCTCGTTGACGCTCTGGCGGAGCGTCAGGATCGAGGAGGTCGGCTTGAAGGCCACGCGGGCCACCACCGGCTGGCCGGTCGACAGGCCGCCCAGCACGCCGCCGGCGTGGTTGCTCAGGAACACCGGACCATCCTCGCCCATCCGCATCTGGTCGGCGTTGTCCTCGCCCGACAGGGCGGCGCTGGCGAAGCCCTCGCCGATCTCCACGCCCTTGGCGGCGTTGATCGACATCAGGGCCGAGGCCAGCTCGGCGTCCAGCTTGCCGTACAGCGGCGCGCCCCAGCCGGCCGGCACGCCGGCCGCCTCGACCTCGACGACGGCCCCGGTCGAGGAGCCGGCCTTGCGGACCGTCTCCAGATGCTCTTCCCAGACCGGAATGATCGCCGCGTCGGGCGACCAGTAGGGGTTCTCGTTGATCTGGTCCCAGTCCCAGTTCGCGCGGTCGATGACGTGCGGGCCGATCTGCACCAGGGCCGCGCGCACCGTGACGCCGGGGATCACCAGCCGGGCGATCGCGCCGGCCGCCACCCGCGCGGCGGTCTCGCGCGCCGAGCTGCGCCCGCCGCCGCGATAGTCGCGCACGCCGTACTTGGCGAAATAGGGATAGTCGGCGTGGCCGGGCCGAAAGGCCTGGGCGATCTCGCCATAGTCCTTGGAGCGCTGGTCGGTGTTGTCGATCATCAGGCTGATCGGCGTACCGGTCGTGCGCTGGCCGTCGCTGCGCTCGTCCTCGAACACCCCCGACAGGATGCGCACGGCGTCCGGCTCCTGGCGCTGGGTGACGAACTTGCCCTGGCCGGGGCGGCGCTTGTCGAGGAAGGCCTGGATCTGTTCGGCGTCGAGGGCGATGCCGGGGGGAACGCCGTCGACCACGCAGCCCAGGGCCGGGCCGTGGCTTTCGCCCCAGGTGGTGACGCGGAACAGGTGGCCGAAGGTGTTGTGCGACATGGGGGCGGTGTAGCGGAAAGCGCGCAGGGGGGCAAAGGTCGGGGCGGCGATCACTTGCCCCCTACGGACCGCTTCGCGGTCGTCTTCCCCCAGAGGGGGAAGAGGCGCGTCCTCCGCCCCCTACGGGGGCGGACAGACGGCGAAGCCGTCAGGTGGGGGCAAGGGGGTGAGCCACTAACCCCGCTTCTTCGCCGCGTCCGCCAGGTAGTCCTCCAGGTTCGTCCACCCATCCCGGTTGCGGTCCAGCGCCCCGTCGGCCTTCCCGGGATTGAAGCCGTGCGCCTTCTCCCAGGCGTCCGGCATCCCGTCCCCGTCCGTATCGACCGCCGCGGCCCCCGCCGGCAGCATGGGCCACCCGCCCACCTGGGCCTGGCTGTCGATCTGCCTGCCGGTCTTGTCGCGCACCCCGGCCACCACGCGGGCGTCGACGCTGTCGCGGAACACCGAAGCCCCGGCGTCCTTCAGCACCCGCTCATAGGCGCTGGCCGCCGGATCAGCCGCCACCGGCGCGACGTCGATCGGCCCCGCCTGGCGCCAGCCCGGGGCCTGCAGCCCGCTGACCAGGCTCCAGGGATCCTCGGGCACGACGCCGTTCATGCTGTTGCCGGCGAACCAGGCCTTGGCCAGGCTGTTGCTTTCGTTGAAGGCGATGGGCTTTTCGCTGTCGGGCCCCATCACATAGGCGTTGTCGATGAAGCTGTAGGCCGCCAGGGCCGCCTTGTCGGCGTCGTAGCCGGCATGGCCCTTGCCCCAGTTGTAGAAGACGTTGGAGCGGAACTCGAAGAACGCCCCGACCGGGTCCTTGTCCGGCCCGTCGTAATTGCCCGGGCGCGGCATGCGGGCCAGGTGGTTGGCCCACAGATTGTGGTGGAAGCTGATCTTCGAGCCGCCACCGCCGCGGATCAGGCTGCCGTAGCCGTGGTCGCCTTTGGCGTGGATCGAGCGGCGCAGGCTCTCGGCGATGATCGACCACTGCACCGTCAGGTCATAGAAGCCCTGGCCCGGATTATCGTAGCGGGCGCTGGCCGACAGGGTCTCGTCCACCGACCAGCTGGCCGAGACGTGGTCGAGGATGATCCGCCGGCCCGAATTGATCCAGATCGCGTCGCCCTCGGTCTTGCTCTCGTCGCCCAGGCGCGAGCGGATGAAGCGGATCACCACGTCGTCGGCGGCCACCACCAGGGTGTGGTCGCGCAGGGTGATCCCGCCGC
This sequence comes from Caulobacter sp. Root487D2Y, assembly GCF_001427165.1. Taxonomy (NCBI): domain Bacteria; kingdom Pseudomonadati; phylum Pseudomonadota; class Alphaproteobacteria; order Caulobacterales; family Caulobacteraceae; genus Caulobacter; species Caulobacter sp. Root487D2Y. Next base: position 52,693 of record NZ_LMFD01000013.1, on the reverse strand, counting down.
CCGGGGCGGTCTGGCCGGCGATGGTGATCTGGCCGTTGGCGATCTTCAGCTCGCTCTTCAGCGGGATCGTGCCGGCGACCTCGAAGACGATCGTGCGCGGACCCTTGGCCTCGATCGCGGCGCGCAGACTGCCGGGGCCGGAGTCCTCGAGGTTGGTGACCTTGATCACCGCCCCGCCGCGGCCGCCGACCGACAGCCTTCCAGCGCCCTCGGCGCCGGGAAAGGCCGTGACCTCGCGCGGCGCGGCCTGGGCCGCGATGGGGACCGCGATGGGGGCCGCGATCGGGGCGGCGGTCAGGGCCAGGGCGACGGCCAAGGCGATGCGGATCATCTGCGGTTTCCCCCATATTTCCGCGCACCATCCCCCGTCCCCGAATTCCTGTCCACCGGTGTCATTGGCCCACGGCAAGGCTTTGCCACGACGAAACGCTGACAACGCTGTCGGACATTGATGATTAATGAGGCAAAGATTGCCGCGAAACTGCACATATCCCCAGGCGCCATGCCGCGAAACACGCGAAAAGACGCGGCGAATTGTCCGACCCCCATCCCTGAAAGCTGACGCGGGTGTCATCCTCGCTTGTCTGGCGAGTGATTCGGCTATTCCGGGTCCCGCCGCCGGTTTCGGGGGAAACCTTTCATGGCAGACGAAAACGCCAGCCTCCGCCCAGAGCGAATCCTGGAGCTGAGCGAGCGCCTCAGCGCCGTCGCCGGCGAGAAGATCGGCGAGATCGCCTACGTCAACCGCTCGGCCAAGATGCTGGCCATCAACGCCCTGATCGTCGCCGCCCGGGCCGGCGAGGCGGGGCGCGGCTTCGCGATCGTCGCCGAGGAGTTCAAGACCATCTCCACCCAGATCGACGTGGTGGCCGCCGCCCTGGAGAGCCAGGTGCGCGCCGACCTCGACGAACTGACCAAGATCGGCGGGGCGATCCTGGGCCACCTGCGCGGCCAGCGCCTGGTCGACCTGGCCCTGAACGCCATCGAGATCATCGACCGCAACCTCTATGAGCGCACCTGCGACGTGCGCTGGTGGGCCACCGACAGCGCCGTGGTCGACTGCGTCGCCGCCCCCTCGCGCGAGGCGTCCACCTACGCCAGCCAGCGGCTGAAGGTGATCCTCGACGCCTACACCGTCTATCTCGACCTGTGGATCGCCGACACCAGCGGCCGGGTGATCGCCAGCGGCCGGCCCGACAAGTATCCGGGCGCCAGGACCGCCTCGGTGGCCGAGACCGACTGGTTCAGGAAGGCGATGCGCACCCGGTCGGGCGACGACTTCGCCGTCTGCGACATCGAAAGGGTCAAGGCCCTGAACGACGCCCCGGTCGCCACCTACGCCACGGCTATTCGCGCGGGCGGCCAGGCCAACGGCAAGGTGCTGGGCGTGCTGGGCGTCCATTTCGACTGGAGGCCCCAGGCCCAGGCTGTGGTCGACGGCGTGCGCTTGACCGACGAGGAAAAGGCCCGCTCGCGCGTGCTGCTGCTGGACCAGAACCACCGCGTGCTGGCCAGCTCGGACGGCAAGGGCGTGCTGGAGGAGACCTTCAAGCTCGACACCACCAGCGGCGACATGGGCAGCTACGCCGAGGGCGCCCGCACCATCGGCTACGCCCTGACCCCGGGCTATGAGACCTACGAGGGCATGGGCTGGTACGGCTGCCTGGTCCAGACCTCGGAGGAGCAGAAGCCGGCGGCGACCTTTCGCCCCGCGGTGACGACGGCGCCGGTCGCCAAGCTCAGCGCCGCCTGATCAAGCCCTCTCCCCTCGCGGACGAAGGCGGGGGGCGGTGAAGGATTACGCCCTCACCGAGTTTCTCGCCAACGCCCTACCGGCACGCCGTCGGGCGCCTTCACCCCTCACCCTCCCAAGCTTCGCTTGGGCCCCTCCCTCTCCCCTCCGGGAGAGGGTTTCATGCCCTACGGCGCGCTCGCCACCGCCCACGAGAAGTCGGTGTGGGTCGACTGGGTGTTGAAGTAGGTCGGGTCGGTGAAGAAGACGATCGGCTTGTTGTAGTTGGCCGGATAGTTCGGGTTGGGACCGACCAGGGCGACGCCGTGACAGCTCACGCAGTTGGAGGTCACGCCGGCCGGGATGCCGGGCGAGGTCTCCAGATAGGGGTTGAAGCAGACCTGCATGGTCGAGCCGCCAGGGGTCGTCGTCTGGTCGTAGGCCGTGCAGCTGGCGTAGTTGTTCCACGGCCCGCCCAGCGCGCCGGGCTGGCCCTGCTTGCTGCCCGGGAAGTTGTTGGGCGTATCGGCCCCGGGCTGCCACCAGTAGGTCTGCCAGGTCCAGAACGGGATTTCCTTGGTGTTGACGTGCATGGCCAGCAGCACGCTGTAGTCGCCGGCCGCCGCGGCGGCGGGGCCGGAGACGCCGGTGGCGGCGTTGAAGTTCTGGGCCTCGGCGGCGTTCAACTGCGCGGCGTAGAAGGTGCTCAGCGGCGCCCACAGGAAGGTCTTGCAGGCGAGCCCCTGGGCCTGGACGCTGACGGCGCCGGCGTTGATCTCGGCCGAGGTGGCGGGGCGTACCGCTCCCGTCGCGCCCGGCTGGATCAGCACGCAGGTCGTCCAGGTGTCGGGCGTGGGATTGCCGGCGTTGGTCGAGGCCGACGGACCCTGCCACAACGGCTGGGCGGTCAGGCCGTTGGCCTTGACCAGTCCGAACACCGGCTTGGTCTCGATGGCGCGGATCGGGAACTCGTTGATGGCCCGGTTCTGGGGCGTGGTTCCTGTCGGCCAGGCGGCGTTCAGCTTGGTCAGGCTGGCGCCGCTGGCGTAGGAATAGGTCCCGCCGCCGGGACCGGCCTGCGGGCCGCCGATGAATGTCGCGGCCGGCGGATCGTACTTGCTGTCGACCGCGAGCGGGAAGTTGTCGGCGGCCGCCGTCGCCAGCGCCTTCAGCCGGGCGTCCCGGGTGTGATGGAACTGCGCCGGCTTGAAGAACTTGCGTCCGGGGCTCGGCTTGGCCTGCTCGGCGGTGAGCGACGCGTTCGTGGCCTGGGGTTGCGGGAAGACGACCGAGGTGTCCGCCCAGGTGTCCCAGATCGGCAGCTGCTGATTGTTGACGGACTGGCCCGACGGGGCGGTCATGGCCTGCCAGAGGCTCCAGGCGTGAGCCCGGATCGCCGCCGTGTCGCTGTTGGCGATCCAGCCGTTGATGGTCGCGGCGGGAACCGGGAAGCTGGGGCTGTCGGGCAGCGGAACCGGCGTCACCGCGCCCGCGGTCTCCAGGGTCGCGCCCTCCTTGCCGCCGGTCGCGGCTTTCTTGGATCCATCGCAGGCCCCAACGGCGAGGAGCAGCATGGCGCTCGCCGCGATCAAACCGATATTGCGCATGTGCGCCTCCCCTGATCCGCGAACGCTCTGCCGGCGCTCGCGCGGGTAGTAACGGCCGCGTCACTGCAATCGTCAATAGCAAGTCGCACGAACGCCCGTATCGCGCGATTAGCGGAAAAAATCGCACATGAACGGAATCTGTCGGACGCCCCGTCGGCGCCGTTCAGCTTCGCCTTGGCATGGTGCGTCTCACGGGGCCGACGGCTCCGGAGCATTCAAGGGACCAAGACCATGACCAAGACCAAGACCTTCAAGACCACCGCCCTCGAGACCATGATCGCGGGCCTGGCCATGACCGCCTCCGCCCTGGCCCTGGTCGCCGCCCCCGCCCCCGCCCACGCCATGTCGCAGAAGCTGGGCGGCGTGATCGGCTGCAACGCCTCGGGCGGCAAGCAGGAAGCCGGCGCCGTGATCGGCGGCCTGCTGGGCGCCGTCGCCGGCAACAAGCTGGCCAAGAACGACCGGGGCACGGGCACCGCCATCGGCGCCGTGGTCGGCGCGGGCGCCGGCTCCTACGCCGGCTGCCAGATGCAGAAGAGCCGCGCGGCCAATAACGCCGGCGGGGTCTACGTCAGCAACGGCATCCGGGTGTCCAACGCGGTCGACGCGGCCCCGATGACCAAGATCAAGGGCAAGTACGTCGCCCGCTCGACCCTGAACCTGCGCAGCGGCGCCACGACCCGCGCCCAGGCCGTGGGCTCGGTCCAGGCCGGCGAGACCTTCCAGGCCCTGGGCCGCACCGGCGACGGCAAGTGGATCCTGGTCGGCCAGGACGGCGTCGGCGTCGGCTACGTCTCCAGCGCCTACGTCTACCGCGCCTAGGCGCGAACGGATGGGGACATGCCCATAAGCATGTCCCCTACATGGGCCGCTTAGCGTCAGGCCCTAGTACGGCAAGCCCGTCCGCCCCCCGCGGACGGGCTTGTTGCTGTCTGGGCCCTAGGCGGGCTGCAGCGTACTGGCCTGCGGCTTGTGGGAGTCCAGCGCCGTGTTGGGGTCCGCCAGCTCGGTGACCGCCCCGGCGAAGCCCAGATATTCGGCCGCGAACGCCGGCGGCAGGACCTCGACCAGCCAGGTGTTCTCGACCCAGACCTCGACCACGTGGAAGTGGCCGCCGCGGTCGCAGACGAAGGCGTCCCAGCCCTTGGCGCGGGCTCGGGTCATGACGTCTTCCTGGGCCATGTCGACGCTCAGGGCGAAGTGGGTCGGCGAGCGGCGATCGGCGCCGTCCGCCTGGCGGAGGAACGCCGCGCCGGGCTCGCCGTTGGCGACCATGACGCTGCCCGCCGGATAGATTTCGATGCCGGTGCCCCGGCCGTCGGCCTTGAACACCATGAAGCTGCCGGGGTTCGGCGGAAAGTCGACGACGACGCCGCCCATGATGTCGGCGAAGAATTCGGCCGCGCCCTTGGGGTCGCAGGCGCTGACGGAGAGGTGGTGGATCATGTGGTTCCCGTGGATGTGGCGCGACCGGTCCCGCGGCGTGCGACGAGGTCACGCGCCTGGCTTTCGGCCCAAGAAATCTGGTGTTCACTGATCGGCGTTATCCGCCGAGGCCGCGCCATCTACGGGAGCGCCGCCGGCGTCTCAACTTACAAGATCGTCATGAAACCGAATTAATCTTGTCCTCGGCGCCAGACCGGGCCGCCGTCTTGCTCCGGGTCCATGGCTAGGCTTCAGTGCGCGCCTGACCTTTTCCAGGACGCCTCCATGATCGCCACGACCCGCCGCGCCGCCCTGCTGTCGGCCTTCGCCACCGTCGGGGCCGCGGCGCTGGCCAGGCCGGCCTTCGCGCGCCAAGGGGGCTCTCAGACCGGCAAGGCCGGGGCGGCGATCGACCAGTTCGCCCAGGAGGTCATGGCCGCCTTCCCCGACGAGCCGGGCCTGGGGATCTGCGTGGTCGAGGACGGCCAGATCACCCTGGCCAAGGGCTATGGCGTGCGCCGCCTGGGCGGGACCGACAAGGTCACCGACTCCACCCTGTTCGGCGTGGCCTCCAACACCAAGGCCTTCACCGCCGCCGCCCTGGCCATGCTGGTCGAGGAGGGCAAGGTCGCCTGGGACGATCCGGTCACCAAATACCTGCCGGCCTTCGCTATGAGCGACCCGATCGTCACCAAGCTGATGACCGTGCGCGACCTGCTGTGTCACCGCTCGGGCCTGACCCTGGGGGCCGGCGACCTGATGATCTGGCCCAACCCCACCCACAGCCGCGCCGACATCGTGGCGGGGCTGAAGTACCTGCCGATCGGCGGCCAGTTCCGGGGCGGCTACGCCTATGACAACGTGCTGTACGTGGCGGCCGGCGAGGTGATCGCCGCCGTCACCGGCGCGCCGTGGGAAGTGTTCATCCAGAAGCGGATCCTCGACCCGCTGAAGATGACCGACAGCGTGCCCCTGCCCTCGCTGATCGGAAATCGCCCGCGCGCGGAGCCGCACGCCCGGATGGGCCCGCCGGTGCGGGGCCTGGGGCCGCAGACCGTGCTGCCGTTCGACGGCAGCTTCGACGCGGCCGGCGCCGCCGGCGGCCTCAACGCCAGCCCGCGCGACATCGGCAAATGGATGCAGGCGCAGCTGGGCCTGGGCACGACGCCAGGCGGGGTCAAGCTGTGGACCGAGGCCTCGGGCCGCGAGATGTGGAAGCCCCAGACCATCACCGCCTGGTCCGACGGACCGATCGCCGACAACCCGGTGCGCGCCAGCTTGCAGGCCTATGCGCTGGGCTGGTTCGTCAATGACCATCGCGGCGAGAAGATCGTCTGGCACACGGGGGGGCTGGCCGGCTTCATCTCCTATACCGGCCTGCTGCCGGGCCGGAAGTCTGGGATCATGGTCATGACCAACGCCGAGGAGAACACCGTCTTCCGGTCCCTGCGCTACGGCGGTCCCGACCGGCTGCAGGGGCGCGACGACTTCGACTGGATCGCCTCCAGCCGCAAGGTCCAGGCCGAGGCCGACGCCAAGACGATCAAGGACGCGGCCGAGGCCATGACCCCCAAGGGCGGCGGCCCAAATGGCGGGGCGGCCCCGACCCTGCCGCTGGCGGCCTATGCCGGGACCTATCGCGATCCCTGGTACGGCACGGTGACGGTGTCCGTCGCCGGCAAGGGGAAGAAGACAGCCCTGAAGATCGCCTTCGACAAGACCCCGGTCCTGCGCGGCGCCCTGGAGACCTTCGACGGCGACACCTTCAAGACCCGCTTCGACGACCGCTCGCAGGAGGACGCCTTCGTGGTGTTCTCGGTCAAGGACGGCGCGGTGACGGGGGCCACGATGCGGGCGGTCTCGCCGCTGGCGGACTTTTCGTATGACTATCAGGACTTGAAGCTGACGCGCCTTTGAAACCCTCTCCCGGAGGGGAGAGGGAGGGGCCCACGCGAAGCGTGGGAGGGTGAGGGGTCACGCCCTCAGCCGGAGCGCCGCGCCGATGGCCTCGGCCACGCGGCCGTGATCGGATCCATGACGCGAGCTTGTTCGCGCCTGTGGGGATGGCAAGTGAAGCAATCGGGGTTTCGCTTTTAGCGGTGTCACCCCTCACCCTCCCACCGCTGCGCGGCGGGACCCTCCCTCTCCCCTCCGGGAGAGGGTTTCTTACGGCCGCCACCCCTGGGCGATGAACTGGATCTGCCTGTCCATCATCGCCGACAGCTCGGTCGCCGAGGCCTGGCCGCAGGCGGCCATGCGGTAGTTCCAGGCGTAGGCGGCCTTGAGCACGTCGATCGCCGTCTGCGGATCGAGGTCGGGACGGACGTCGCCGCGCTCGATCCCGTCCAGCAGCGTCTCGCGCAGCATCTCGGTCAGGCGCAGGTTGCGGCCGTACGGGGTGAGGCCCGGATCCTGGCTGGGGCTGTAGGAGGCCGCGATATGGGCCAGGAACAGCTTCACCCGCCGGGTTTCGAACTCGTAGTGGATGGCGAAGATCGAGCCCAGCCGGTCGGCCGTCGATCCGCGCAGGAACGGCACGACCCGGTCGAACTCGGCATAGAGTTCGCCCAGGCGCCGGTCCATCACATGGCTGAGCACCTCCGCCTTGGAGGCGAAGGTGGTGAAGACGCTGCCGACCGAGACCCCCGCCCGCTCGGCGATCGCCCGAATGGTGGTCTCTTCGTAGCCCGTCTCGTTGAACAGGTCGCGCGCGGCCTCGAGGACCTTTTCGCGGGTCGCCTGCTTCTGATCGTGTCTTACGCCCACGCACTGTCCCCCCGGATAGTCTGCGTCGCTCTACTTGATCCGACGGCGGACGCTCCGACAAAGAGCGTCCGCCCTTGGCCGTGATTACGCGCGTGCGCCCGCCAGGATGACTTTCAGTTGGTCCGAAAGTCGCGACAGCAGTGCCTCGACCGACCAGGCGTCGAAAATCGCCCGGCGATAGTTGGCGACATACACGTCCCAGATGATCTCGGCGAGCAGCTTAACGTCCGCGTCACTCTTCAGTTCACCACGATCGACGCCGCGGGTCAGCACGCCGTTCAGCAGGGCGAAGATGTGCTTGAGGTGACCGCGGTTGCGGCGCTCGGCCGGTTCCGACCGCGTCCAGGACACGGCGATGCTGGCCTGCAGCAGCGGCAGTTGCTCGACATGGAAGCCGTAGGCGACGGCGAACATGCCGATGACGCCTTCTTCAATGGTGGCGGCGTTGGCGCCGGCCTGCTTCATCTGGGCGTAGATGACTTCGTAGTCGGCGGTCAGGATCTCGTCGAACAGCTCGTTCTTGTCCGCGAAGCTGGCGAACACCGCGCCCGTCGACATGCCGGCGGCCTGGGCGATGTCGCGGATGGTCGCGCCTTCGTAGCCACGCTCGGTGAACAGACGGCGGGCGGCCGACAGGACGCGTTCGCGCGTGCGCTGCTTGGCCAGGGCCCGGCGCGTCAGCTTGACGGGGGTCTCGGTCGGGGACTCGATATTCAGGGATACAAAGCTCATTGGACGGTCTCCAGGCGAGCAAGCGCGGCTTCGGCGCGCTTCTCGAATTCAATGCAATATTCGTCGACGACATCCTTGAGGAGGTCGGCGTAGCGACGCGCCAGGGCGCGCCCGTCCTGCGCGGCGTCGCGCAGGTCGGTGATCAGTTGGCGGACTTCAGCCATGGCGTCTTCGCGCTCGGACGCGGAGAAGTCGGCGACGGCGATGCGAGCGCTCTGAGCCATTCTGTTTTCTCCTGCCTCCCCGCTGAAAAAGGGCGCTGACATGATCTGCGGTGAGGAGTTGATCATGTTCAACGAACGCGTACTGGAATTTGAAGGTGGCGCGTTTAGCCCCCGCCGCAAGGGTGCGCAACCCAAAAACATAACCAAAATCATCGAACAGCAGCGTTTCTGTCATCTATGGTACCGTTCGCGCCGGGTCACTGCGACAAATGCACTCAACGAACAGAGTCGGCGAATCTCGGTATGGAACTCGCTTGACGACTCGGGCCGCCCGGGTTCGGCGGACGCTCTGGCCAAGCCTGAGGCGAACGCCTACCTTTCGTCCCCATGAGTCACCTGTTCGATTTCCTGGTGCCGATCGCGCTGGCCGCGGTTCTGATCACCCTCTGCGTCGGCATCTACGCCCTGTTCCGGGGCGGCGATTTCGGACGCTCCTATTCCAACAAGCTGATGCGCCTGCGCGTGGCGCTGCAGTTCCTGGCCGTACTGGTGCTGGTGGCCGCCTTCTGGTGGCGAAACCACTGAAGCGGACGATCGTTCCGGATCTCAGAGGGGATCGAGCCTGGACGACCGTCGCGCTTCAGCGATCAACGCGATGCAACGCTAAGCCACTGGACGTCGCGCGCCGGAACTGATCGACGGGCGAGGAGCAACACGGGCTCTCCATGGACGTAAGCTGAGCATGGCGACGCGGCGAAAGCGCTGGGGCAAGTTGCCCTAGGACATTTTGGCAGAGGGAGCGGCCCGATGGTGACGCTGAACCGCATCTACACCCGCACCGGCGACAAGGGCCTGACCCGGCTGTCGACCGGCCAGCCGGTCAGCAAGGCCTCGCTGCGGGTCGAGGCCTATGGCGGGGTCGACGAGACCAACGCCTTCATCGGGGTCGCGCGCCAGCACACGAAGGGCGACGCCGAGCTCGACGCCCTGCTCGAGCGCATCCAGAACGACCTGTTCGACCTGGGCGCGGATCTGGCCACCCCCGAACAGGACGAAAAGCCCGTGTGGGAGCCGCTGCGGGTGGTCGACAGCCAGGTCGAGCGGCTGGAGCGCGAGATCGACGCGATGAACGCCCGGCTCTCGTCCCTGACCTCGTTCGTGCTGCCGGCCGGCAGCCCCGCCTCGGCGGCGCTGCACGTGGCCCGCACGGTCTGCCGCCGCGCCGAGCGCAAGGTCGTCGAGCTGATGGGCGTCGACGGCGAGATCGTCGGCGAACCGGCCCTGCGCTACCTCAACCGCCTGTCGGACCTGCTGTTCGTCGCCGCCCGCCGGGCCAATGACGACGGCGCGGCGGACGTGCTGTGGAAGCCGGGGGCGACGCGGTAGTTCCGAAAACCCTCTCCCAGAGGGAGAGGGTTTCAAGTGGCTAGGAGCCCCCTACTTCCCCTTCCCGATCACGAACCGCCCGACCTTGATCGCGCCGTTGTCGCCCTTCTTCAGTTCGATGGTGAAGGACTCCTGCTTCTCGCCGGGACGGCCCCAGTCGCGGAACAGGCGCACGCGCACGGTGCTGGGGCCGTTGGGGTCCAGCACGTCCGAGGCGTAGACATTGACCCGCAGCACGTATTCGCCGTCCGGCGCGCGGCGCAGCAGGTACTCCTCGGGCCCGAAGCCGGCGGTCATGTCGTTGGACAGCCGCCCGCCGGCCGTGGTGGCGGGGTGGCTGTAGATCGCTCGCTCGCCGGTGGCCTCGTCGACCCACAGGTCCATGTCGGTCTTGTCGGTGTTCCAGTCCAGCACCGCGCGGATGTCGACGTCGAGCAGGGCGACCAGGCGCGGGTCGAGCACCGACTGGTCCAGGCCCACCGCCTTCATCCGGGCGATCAGGTGGTTGACCTCCATCAGGGCGATGACCTCGACCCCGTCATAGGCGCGGTCCCAGGGGCGGACGATCACCTCGTTCAGCAGGTCCAGCGCCCGGCGGTAGTCGGCCTCGCGGGCCTTGCCGGTGGTCTGGTCGCCGCGGGCGATCAGCACCAGGGCCAGGTCGCGGCGGGGCTGGGGCCGATCGGGCTCGAGGAACAGGATCCGCTCGCGCAGCCACACCGCCCGGTCCAGGGCGCCGTAGGCCTGCAGCCGGTCGGCGACGATGATCATCGTCTTGCCGTTGGCGCCCGGCACGTCCAGGGCGCTGAGCACGACCTGGGCGGCGTCGGCCTTGCGTCCAGACCGGGCCAGCTGCTCGGCGACGTCGAAATAGAAGGCCGGGGCGGCGCCGTACTGCATTTCCAGCTCGACATATCGGTCATGCCAGCCCTGAGGCGAGGCGGCGGCCAGGGCCTTCAGATAGGGCCGATCCGGGTTCCATTCGGCGGCTTCCACCGTGATGCTTCTGTCCGGCGCCGCCTCGGCGGCTGGCGGCGGCGGCGGCGGGGGCGGGGGCGGCGCGTTCGCGGCCGGCGCCCTTCGCATAGCCTGATCGCTGAAGTCTTGGCTTCGCGCGCCCGTGACCGCCACTTCATCGACGCTCTCCCCGGGCGCGGAGGCGTACGCCGCCGGCGGCGGGGGCGGCGGGACCGGAATCTGAAGCGGGGGCGCGCCCGTCGGCATGGGCTGGCCTTCCTCGCGGTCCCGACGCGAAATCTCTTGCGGCTTGTGGACCGTGGTCCACCACGTCTTCTGCTTGGCCCAGGCCTCGACGATCGTGTCCAGACGGGCCGCCCGGAGCTGGGCCTCCTGGCTCTTCTGGGCGATCACCGCCCGGCGATAGCCGTCGGCCATCGCCTCGCCGGCCGACGAGGGCGGCGCGACGCCGGCCTCGACATAGTCGGAGACGTTTTCCAGCACCACGAAGCTGGCGTCCTCGGTGGCGACATTGTAGCGCCGCGCCAGGGCCAGGGCCTCGTCGCCGTCGGGACGGTCGGTGGCCAGCAGGGCGGCGACGGCCTCGCGGCCCCACAGCACGCCGACCCCGTCGAAGGCCTGGACCGTTCCATCGAGCGGCAGGGTCTGGGTCACGCCAGGGCTCGCGAACTTCAGGGCGCGAGCGGCCGGGGTCTTGCCGATGATCCACCAGCGGCCGCTGGGCCCGGCCACCAGGCGATGCTCGACGGCCTGGCCGTCGTCGGCGGTCAGGGTGAAGGGCGGCGGCCCGACCGAGGTCAGGCGCGCCAGGGCGGCCTCGGCGTCGATCGCCGACAGGTCGACATGCGTCCCGCCGCCGCGCTCGGCCAGCACCGACAGGAAATTGCGGTCTGCGTCCTTGGCGCTGGACAGGGCCAGGGTCCGGCAGGGCGGCGGCTTGGGATCCCAGCCGTCCACGGTCATCCGGCCGTCGGAAACCAGGACGCAGGTGTCGGCCTTGCCCACGCCCGCCTCGAACACGCCCTTCAGCGAGCTGGCGCCGCCATAGAGCAGGCCGCGCAACGCCGCCTCCAGGGCCTCGCCGGTGGGGGCGGGCAGCGTGACGGCGCGGGGCGCGTCGTCGGCGAAGGTCACCAGCTCGATCGACTTGGGCTTCGCCGCCTCGACATAGCGGCGCAGCACGGCGATCTCGCCCTTCAGGTCGTCGTCCGAGCGCGAGCGCGAGCGGTCCCAGTAGACGCGCAGCCGGCCGGCCGTGGCGGCGTGGGCGTCGAACGGCAGGCGCAGCTCGAAGAAGCGCTCGCCATTGGCGTGGCGGCTCAGCGCCAGCGGCCCGGCCGACCGCCACGGGCCGATCTTCAGCCCCTCGGACAGGGCCGCGTCCTTGGCCTCCATCGACGCCGTCACCCCGCCCTCGGTCTCGGACCAGGTCCGCGGGAAGCCCTTCGCCGTGACCACCGGCGGGGCGGCGGCGCCCAGCACGGTGACGGTCGCCTTGTACGCGCCGACGGCCGCCTCGCTGGACAGCGGCAGCGCGAAGCTCCCGTCGGCGGCCAGGGGGCTGACATAGCGCAGGCGGATCGTGCGGCCCTGCCCCGGCAGGATCGGATAGACCTGGGTGTGGAAGTTGTTGTCGGCGGTCACCTCGGCCAGGCCCGGGTCGATCCCGGCCCGCACGCGACTCTCATAGACCAGCCGCGCCTGGCGCTTGCCGGTCAGCACCCCGTCGACCATGCGGCCGCCGACGTCCAGGGCGTAGCCGTTGACCACCGCTCCGGCCGGCAGGACCAGGGTGAAGTCGCCTTCCATGACCGTCTGGGTCGGGTTTTCGAAGCGGGCCTCGATCGTGGTCTGGGCCAGGCCGCCGGCCAGGGTCGTGCCGACCTCGAGCCGGGCGATCTTCAGGGCCTTGGTCTGCTTGCCTTCCGTCCCCGCGACGCCGCGAGGCTTGGCGATCAGCATCGGATTGGCGGTCTCCGCCGCCCAGGCGCCGACGCTGGACAGGGCCAGAACAGCCGCGACCAAGACAAGCTTCATGACCTACGCCTCCCTTATTAGGGAGAGCCTAGGACGAAATTACATGTGTAGACAATAGGCTTGGCCGTAGAGCCTATTTCGGCGCGTGTTCGGCCCGGGGGCCTTTCATCTTGTTCGGATCGGTGTTGATCGGCGGCACGTTCAGCGGCCGGCGGGTCAGGGTCTCGATCGGATAGATGGTGCCGCACTTCATCCAGCGGCCGGCCCAGGCCCCGCCCCGCGCTTCGCAGCGCGCCTTGGGCCAGACCCACAACGAGTGATAGGCGAAAACGCCGACGCAGGACGCCAGGAAGATGGCGAAGAAGGTCCATTGCAGGCGGGTGATGTTGCTTCTCATGAGCCGCCTCATACTGGCCCGCCGCGAGGCTGGCCAGAGGCTAAAGCGCGCGGCGACGCTTCCGGCCGATCGACCGCTTAAGTGTGCAGCGCAGCAGACGCAGGCGGCGAAGTATCGTACAACTGTTTGAACGTAGCGGACGCTAACGCATTACGCTTACGTCAGGGGAAACTTGCAAACCTGCGCGGACACGCTAATCCCGTCGGCGCAGGCAGGAAAAACTAGCCAGGAGGCGGCGTAGACCGATGAAGGTTCTGGTCCCGGTCAAACGGGTTATTGATTACAACGTGAAGGTCCGGGTGAAGCCCGATCAGACCGGCGTCGACCTGGCGAACGTCAAGATGTCGATGAACCCCTTCTGCGAGATCGCGGTCGAAGAGGCCGTGCGTCTGAAGGAAAAGGGCGTCGCCACCGAGGTGGTCATCGTCTCCATCGGCCCGCAACAGGCGCAGGAAACCATCCGCACGGCCCTGGCCATGGGCGGCGACCGCGGGATCCTGATCGTCACCGACGCCGATCCCGAGCCGTTGGCCGTGGCCAAGCTGCTGGCGGCCGTCGTGGCCGAGGAAAATCCGAACCTGGTCCTGATGGGCAAGCAGGCGATCGACGGCGACAACAACGCCGTGGGCCAGATGCTGTCGGCCCTGCTGGGCTGGCCGCAGGCCACCTACGCCTCGGCTGTTGAAGTGTCGGGCTCGACCGCCAAGGTCACCCGCGAGGTCGACGGCGGCCTCCAGACCCTGGATGTCGACCTGCCGGCCATCGTCACCGCCGACCTGCGCCTGAACGAGCCGCGCTATGCGTCCCTGCCCAACATCATGAAGGCCAAGAAGAAGGAGATCGTCAGCAAGACGGTCGCCGACTACGGCGTCGACATCACGCCGCGCCTCAAGGTCGTCAAGGTCGCCGAACCCGCCAAGCGCTCGGCCGGCATCAAGGTGGAAACCGCCGCCGACCTCGTCTCCAAGCTCAAAACCGCGGGGGTGCTCTAATGGCCGTTCTCGTCGTCGCCGATAACGACAACGCGCACCTGCGCGATGGCACCCACAAGACCGTCACCGCCGCCCTGAAACTGTCGGGCGACGTGGACGTGCTGGTGCTGGGCAAGGGCGCCAAGGGCGTCGCCGACGCCGCCGCCAAGATCACCGGCGTGCGCAAGGTGCTGCTGGCCGAGAGCGACGCTCTGGGTCATGGCGTGGCCGAGGCGGAAGCCGACGCCGTGCTGGCCCTGGCCGGCAACTACGACGCGATCCTGGTTCCGGCCACCTCGGGCGGCAAGAACTTCGCCCCCCGCGTCGCCGCCAAGCTGGACGTCGCCCCGATCAGCGAGATCGTCGAGGTCGTCTCGGCCGACACCTTCGTTCGTCCGATCTATGCCGGCAACGCGCTGGAGACCGTCCAGACCTCGGACGCCAAGAAGGTGATCACCGTTCGCCCCACCGCCTTCGCGGCGGCGGCGGAAGGCGGCTCCGCTCCCGTGGAAACGGTCGGCGGCGCCGACGCGGCCAAGACCCGCTTCGTCAGCGAAGAGATGGTCAAGTCCGACCGTCCGGAACTGGCCGCGGCCAAGATCGTCGTCTCGGGCGGCCGCGCCATGGGCTCGGCCGAGGAGTTCCAGAAGGTGATCGAGCCCCTGGCCGATAAGCTGGGCGCCGCCGTCGGCGCCTCGCGCGCGGCGGTCGACGCGGGCTACGCCCCCAACGACTACCAGGTCGGCCAGACCGGCAAGGTCGTCGCCCCGGCGCTGTACATCGCCATCGGCATCTCGGGCGCCATCCAGCACCTGGCCGGCATGAAGGACTCCAAGATCATCGTCGCGATCAACAAGGACAGCGACGCCCCGATCTTCCAGATCGCCGACTACGGCCTGGTGGCCGACTACAAGTCCGCCGTGCCGGAACTGATGGACGCCCTGACGGCGGCCGGAAAGTAAGGCTTCGCCGCAAGACGAATAGAGAAGGCCCGGGAGCGATCCCGGGCCTTTTTCTTTGGGTCTCCTCACCCGCATCGCGGGGGAGGTGGCGCGATGCGAATACGCATCGTGACGGAGGGGGCGCGGCCGCCGCCGAACGCCCCCTCCGTCTCGTCGCTGCGCGCCGAGCCACCTCCCCCGTTTCACGGGTGAGGAGAAGATCACCGCGGGCTGTGGATCGGCGCGCTGGCGTCCCAGGGGACTTCGGCGTTGGGGACGGGCGGCCCCAGCTTGTCGACCGAGGCGAACAGGAAGGTCAGCACGGCGAGGCCGGAGATCAGAAGCAGTTTCATCGGAACACCTGTGAGCATGGGTCGCGGCCGAAGCCGCTTTGCACAGCTAAAATGCCCCCGAGAGACACGCTTTACGAACGATGGTATCTGCGCGAACTTGTCAGCGTGACTAACAAGCCGTGAGCCCCATGCGCCTGCCGCCGTTCCTGACCCTGACCGCCCTGGAGGCGGCCGCCCGCCATCGCAGCTACAGCCGCGCGGCCCGCGAGCTGCACGTCACCCACGGCGCGGTCAGCCAGCAGATCCGCAAGCTGGAGGACGAGCTGGGGACCAAGCTGTTCGTCCGCCAGGGCAACGCCATGGTCCCCACCGCCACCGGCCAGCGCCTGGCCGACCAGGTGACCACCGCGCTGACCGCCCTGCACGCCGGGGTCGACGAGGCCCGGCTGGCGGCGCGCGGCCCGCTGGTGATCAGCAGCAGCGCCGCCTTCGCCAGCCGCTGGCTGGTCACCCGCCTGGAACGGCTGGCGCGCGAGACCGACGAGCCCGACCTGATCGTCCGCGCCGAGGACCGGGTCGCCGACCTGACCACCGACGGCGTCGACATCGCCTTGCGCTTCGGCTGCGGCGCGTGGCCCGGCGTCGAGGCCGCCACCCTGATGATCGAGCGGGTCTTCCCGGTCTGCAGCCCCGACTTCCTGGTCCGCCACCCGATCCGCGAGCCGCGCGACCTGCTGGACGCGCCGCTGCTGCGCCATGTAGGCCTGCCCTGGTCGATGTGGCTGACGGCCATGGGCGTGGACGAGGCGCCGCGCCAGCAGGGCCTGGGCTTCGAGGACACCGCCCTGATGCTGGACACCGCCGCCCACGGGGTGGGCGTGGCCCTGGCCCGCAGCGGCCTGGCCGAACGCGACCTGCGCGAGGGCCGCCTGGTCCGCCCCTTCCCCGGCGAGGTGGCGGTCGAGACCGGCAACCACTTCGTCTGGCGGGCCGACAGTCCGAAACTGGCGCGGATCCTGAAGCTGCGCGACTGGTTCCTCGCCGAGACGGCGGATTTGCGGGCGAGTTGAGACTGTCATCCCGGACAAGCGCGTAGCGCGCCGATCCGGGACCGACGCCTGAGCTCAGCGCCTCCTGCGGTCCCGGATCTTCACCCCGGCTGCGCCGGGGCTCGTCCGGGATGACAACGGCGCGGGCGGCGTGGAGCTCGCCCTTTCCGCCGTCACGCGCCCGCGCCTAGCCGCCCCGTTCGCACCCCAGCACGGCCCCGACCACCAGGGCCAGCGCGCCCACGGTCAGCAGGACCCACTTGGCCAGGGTGGCGATGCGCGCCGCGCGCGCCGCGCCGTCCCGGGCGCCCCTGGCGATCATCCAGGCCTCGAGCCCGTCCTCGACCAGGTCGGCGATCGCCGCCAGCAGCACCAGGCCGGCCCCGGACCGGAAGACCGGCGTCAGATAGGCGTGGACCGGGAGTCCGGCGCCGGAGACCGGCTGGTTGGCGGTCAGCAGCAGGGCCAGCACCACGGCGAAGCCCGCATAGCCGGCGATCAGCAGCAGGTCGAAGCCGAACGCGGTCCAGACATAGGCGAAGACCTTGGGCTGGTCGGCCCACGCGGTCCGCCAGCGGGCGACCGCCCGGTCGAAGGCCGGGGCCGTCCGACACCGTTGCAGGCCCAGCGTGGCCGGCAGCTTCATCTTGCGCAGCTTCCTGTCGGCCCAGCCGACGGCGAGGGCGCCGACCAGGGCCGCCAGGCCCGTCGCCGCCAACCAGGCCCACAGGTCCAGACGCTTCATCTGGCCCGGCGCGGGGCGGGTCTGGCCGCCGCCGACGACGGCGGTCGGATCGACGTCGAGCAGAATGTCCCGCACCCGGGTCTCGGCCAGGCAGGCGCTCTTCATCTTCAGGTCCTGCGCGATGAGCAGCTGGCCCCCTTTCGGCGTCGGCCGGATGCCCAGGGCCTCGTCCGCGTGCTGCATGGCGCTCTTGGACAGCGCCCAGTCCATCGGCACCTGGCCGCTGCTGGGCTTGCACAGATGCACCAAGCGGTAGGTCGGCGAGACGCCCCACTCCCCGGCCTCCTCGGGACCCGCCGTCGCCGCGGCCTCGCCCGGCGCGGGGCGGTCGTCCGGGGCGATGTCGCCGCCGTGGTTGCGCACGGTCTGGGCCAGGGCCATGGCCGCCGCCGTGTCATGGGAGCCGCGCGACGCGGCCAGGCCGAGCAGCGGCCCCAGCAGGTCGGGCGCGAAGTTCTGCGGCTTGGCCCTGAACAGCGGGTTGGGCTCGCATCCGGGCGGCGTCTCGCCGTCGGACGGGGCCTCGCAGACCTCGGCGCCCGCCCGGATCAGGTCGGCGGCCGTATCGTCCGTGTTGGTGGCGTTGTTCAGCTCGATGAAGATCGGCTTGAGCTTGAAGTTCCCGGCGTTGGCGAGGCGCAGGGCGGCCGCGGCCACGTCGCCCATCGTCGTCACCCCGCCGCCGTCGAAATAGCCGCCGTCCAGCAGATGGCCTTGGCGTTCGCGCTTCGCGTCGATCAGGGTCCCGCCGGGGCTGACCAGCGGGAAGCGCGCGCCGTTGTGGATGGCCGTGGAGATCCGCACGTCGCGGCCGGCCAGGGCGTGGAAGTCGACCGCGTTGGGAAAGTCCTCGGGCGTGATGGCGACGTCGGCGGTGATGATGCGCCGGCCGTCCTCCTGCCGCGCGCCGTTGATCATCACGATGGGCAGCCAGGACGGGGCGGGCGAACCGGCCGCCGGGCGCCACAGCGACAGGAACGGCCTGGTCCAGAGATCGGCGTCGCGGCACCGCGCAAGGCCGGGCCCAGGGTCGATATCGGCGTCGTCCGGATGCAGGCAGTGCTGCCGCCACCCGGCTTCGAAGCCCGTCTCCAGGGTCTCGGCGCGGTCGGGCAGAAGGGGCACGGCCACGGGCAGGAAGCGCTGCGCCAGGTCGGGAAACAGCAGGCCCGACACGGCCGGGCTGAGATAGTCGATCCCGGCCACCTCGGCCAGGCTGTCGGCGAACGGCGCGCCGGACAGGTCGGGCCGGTCGACCAGGGTCGAGACATAGGCCATCACGCCCACCGAACCGCCCGAAACGCTGCTGATGGCGAACACCCGGTCGCTGAAGGGCTTGGGACCCTGGGTTTCGTACTGCAGCTTGCCCAGGACGTCGGCGGCCCAGTAGCCGGCGCGCGACGCCCCGCCTTGCGCGGCCACGAAGACGATTGGCGTCTCCGGGCCGTTCGGTTGACACGCCTGGGGCCCCTGGGCCGCGCACCAGGCCTTCAGCCGCATGGCGATCGTGTCCTTGCCGGTCCGCGGGTCGGGGCGCTCGGCCGCGTCCGGGGCAACCGGGCGGGCGGGCGGCAGCGGCATGGCCCGATCGGCGTCCGCCCGGCGCTGCAAGGTGCGGCGTCCGATCGCGTGGTTGTCGTTGACGAGGCTGAACGCCAGGGCCAGGAACACCAGCCCGGTCAGCACCGGCAGGCGGGTCGCGCGGCTGGCGTGCAGCATGGCGGCCAGGGCGGCGGTGATGAAGGCCAGGCCCAGGAAGACGATGCTGATGGCGCCCAGGAACTGGGACGGCCCCACCGGCCAGACGCACAGAAGCGCCATCGACCCCAGCCCCAGGACAAAGGTGGCCCAGCGGGTCAGTCGGCTGAGCTGGCGATGGTCCAGTCGAAAATAGACCGTGACGCGGCGCCGGGCCCAGAGCACGAACACGGCGACCAGGCCCAGCGCGAAGAAGATGTAAGGCAGGGCCCAGAGGTCGACCTCGGCCCGCAAGGTCGCCACCCCGGCGATGAAGAACGGCCCGCCGCCCAGCAGGCGCGGCGTCCACTCGCGCAGCCAGGCGATCAGCCTCGACTCCCGCTGCTGCCGGGCGAACGCCTGGGGCGCGCGCCGCCTGTGCTGTTCGATGATGTAGCGGGTCCAGAACCAGCACTGGAATCCGTAGAACGCGGTGGCCAGCACCATCCAGCTGGCCTTGCAGGTGTCCGACCCGGCGGTCACCGCCAGGTCCGCGCCCTGCTCCATGAACATCAGCGCCGCGCAGACGACCAGCAGGGCGGCGACCGCCGGCGCGCCGCGAATGGCCTCCAGGTCGGTGACGAGCGAGGCCCAGAACGCCTGGATCGGCGCGAGCAGGTGCGCGACGCGGCCGCGGACGGCCGTCAGGGCCGACGCCCTCTTCGGTGGTTTGGCCATCGCCCCAGCCCCCCAGGTCGGCGACCCGTCGCGCCGCGGCGATCAACCTAGCGTGGCCCCGGAAGTTTTCAATCTATGAGAACGGTCGAGCCGACGCTCTCGCCAAGGCGGCGCCGCGCGCGCCGATCCCGGCCCTACCCTTTCCGAAACCCCCGCAGCACGTTGGCCTCGGTGCTCAGCTGCAGCCTTCCGTAGTCGATGCGCGGCGTGTCGGAGAACAGCAGGTAGTAATATTTCATCTGCTCGGACCACCAGTAGCCGGGGCAGTTGTCGCCCTGGGTCATCGGCTGGGTGGTGATGTCCTTCAGGGCCGTGTAGCCGAAGGCGGCGCGGCTGGTGGCCTTCATCTCCCGATAGTGGATCGCGGCCAGCTTGCGGTAGCGCACGTCGCGGCCCTCCAGCCACAGGTTCAGGCAGGCGTCGGGATATTCCGGGCGCAGGCCGGTGTGCTTGCGGCGCGGCTGGCGGGTGGTCACGTCGATCGATTCCGGGATCACCCCGAACGTCGCCTGCAGTTCCGTGAACGAGGCCAGGTAGTCGTCGCCCTGGGCCTTGCGACCGACCTGGCCCAGCAGGCCGGCATAGTAGGCGGCCAACTCGCTCTGGGCCGTGGAGGTCACCGCCCCGGTCTCGAAATCGACCATCGGGAACCACAGCCGGCCGTCATAGCGCTTGGCCTGGTGGGCCAGCTGGGCGTCGACGCACTCGACCGCCCAGCGCTTGCAGTCCTTGTCGCCGAACAGCGCCCAGGCGTCCCACAGGTACTCGTAGAAACTGTCGGCATAGACGTCGATGCTGGCGTTGCGGCTGGTGAACTCGCCGGTCGTCGCGTGGATGTTGGCGGCCATCAGGCCGATCTTCGAGCGGCGGTCCAGGGCGTGGCGCATGGCCCGCTTGGCCATGTCGAAATACTTGCGCTCGCCGGTCAGCTGGGAGAGCACCCCGAACTCGCTGATATAGGTGCCGATCTCGGCCAGGTTGGTCTCCGGGTCGCTGACCGCCCCGGTGCGCAGGTTCACGTAGCGCCAGGGCAGGCCGTGCGGCGAGGCCTCGAAGGCCTTGGCCAGGCGGTCGGCCAGGTCGCGGGCCTTGGCCAGCAGGACCGGATCGCCGCTGGCCAGGTGGGCCGACAGCAGGCCGCCGACCAGGCGGATGTTGGTCTCGAAGACCTGGGCGTTTCCGTCGACGTCGAAGTCGAGATGGGCCTTCACCCAGTCCACCCCGGCCTGGAACTCGGCGTCCAGCCCCATGATCCACAGGGTGTCCAGCGCCTCGACCAGCGACAGGCCCAGGTCGTGGCCCTCGACGAAGAACGACGACGAGGTGCCGCTGACCGGATCGATCTCGTCCTTGCCCCAGGCCTTGGCGACATAGCCGCGCCAGGCCCACTGGAACTCGGACCGGACGTCGGCGGCCAGGACCTTCCAGTCCTCGTCGGGGGTGTCGGCGGCGAAGGCCGGGACGGCGGCGGCCGAGGCGACCAGGGCCAGGGCGTGACGGCGGGAGGGGCGAAGAGCGTTCATGGGGCGACCTTAAGCGTTCCCCTCAAAATCTGTCATCCCGGACGAGCGCGCGGCGCGAAGATCCGGGACCGGGGTGTGAACGCATGCGCTTCCGGCGGTCCCGGATCCGCCCGGCTTTCGCCGGGCTTGTCCGGGATGACGGCACTTTTGGATCTTCGGCGCCTCGCCGCTGCGACGTTTCCGCTGCGTCGCAGCAAAGCCTTGGCGACCACGGGGTTGCTCGTGCTAGAAAAGCGCGCATGAACTCGGGCCGGGCGCGCGACGCCTTGCGCCGCCTCGAACAAGGCTAGTCTGAATGACGGATATAAAGACGGTCGGCGTGATCGGCGCGGGCCAGATGGGGTCGGGGATCGCCCATGTCGTCGCCCTTGGCGGCTATGACGTGCGCCTGCACGACGTCTCGCGCGAGCGCATCGACGCCGGCCTGGCCCTGATCGAAAAGAACATGGCCCGCCAGGTGCATCGCGGGATCATCGACGAGGCGGCCATGAGCGCGGCCCTGGCGCGGATCACCGCCGCCGAGGACCTGGCCCTGGTCGGCGCCACCGACCTGGCGATCGAAGCGGCGACCGAGAACGAGGAGCTCAAGAAGTCGATCTTCAAGAACCTCCAGCCCCACCTGGGCGCCGACACCCTGCTGGCCTCCAACACCTCGTCGATCTCGATCACCCGCCTGGCCTCGTCGACCGACCGTCCCGAGCGGTTCATCGGCCTGCACTTCATGAACCCCGTCCCAGCGATGAAGCTGGTCGAGATCATTCGCGGCATCGCCACCGACGTGCCGACCTACGAGCGGGCCGTGGCCTTCGCCAAGTCGCTGGGCAAGATCACCAGCAACGCCGAGGACTTCCCCGCCTTCATCGTCAACCGCGTGCTGGTGCCGATGATCAACGAGGCGATCTACACGCTGTACGAAGGCGTGGGCACGGTCGACGCCATCGACACCGCCATGAAGCTGGGCGCCAACCATCCGATGGGCCCGCTGGAGCTGGGCGACTTCATCGGCCTGGACACCGTGCTGAGCATCATGAACGTGCTGCACGAAGGCCTGGCCGACAGCAAGTACCGCCCCTGCCCGCTGCTGGTGAAATATGTCGAGGCCGGCTGGCTGGGCAAGAAGGCCGGCCGCGGCTTCTACGACTATCGCGGCGAGCACCCGGTCCCGACGCGGTAGGCCAAGTCACCATACCGTCTGGACCCGCCAGTTCAGACAGGCTTCGGTCAGAGGGCCGTCGGACGTGATCAGGCTTAGATTCCGGCGGGCCGCCTGCGCCGCGATAATCCGATCCCACGGATCCTTGTGAGACTTTTCGAGGCGGGCCGCCTGAAACCCGTCATCGACGTCTATGGGCAACCATTCCACCCCCAGGCGCGGGACGACACGCGGCAGCGCCGGAGGGAGCCGGTAGAGCGACAGATCTCGATCGCGTTTGTACTCAATCTCGTAGGCGCTGGCGGCGCTTACGAAGAGAGGATGATCGCGCCCCTCGACGCAAGCGCGCGCCTTGCTGGACAAGCGCCTCGGATCGATCATCCACCAAATCAAGGCGTGGGTATCAAGCAGGAAGCTCATTTCCCTGGCGGCAACGGCCGATAGAAATCGTCTTCGTCGCGTGACTCGGCGAGCTCTTCCAATTCCGGATCGGGCCGAGAGAAGATGTAGGGATCGTCCATTGGCCCGAGATGAGCCCATACGCCGGGGACGCGATCACCCAACTTGACGGGCGGCTCAACCTTATTGACGACGGCGACCGTCTCACCGCCGCGCGTCAGAAACACGATATCCTCGCCGGCCTTGAGATGAGCCATGAGCTCCGCAAGCGCGTCCTCAGCAGTTATGTCGACCTGGATCGTCATTCCGCGAGCTTAACACGGAACACAACCAGAACAATCCCTACCCCGCCCCCATCGCCACGGCGACGTGGTAGGTGACGAACGAGGCCAGATAGGCCAGGCCGGCCATGTACAGGAACATCACCGTCGGCCAGGTCCAGCCGTTGGTCTCGCGCTTGACCACGCCCAGGGTCGCCGCGCACTGCGGGGCGAAAACGTACCAGGCCAGGAACGACAGGGCGGTGGCCAGCGACCACTGGTGCGACAGCAGGGCGCCCAGATTGGTGCCGGCCTCGTCGTCGCCGCCGACCGCGTAGACGGTGCCCAGGGCGGCCACCGCCACCTCGCGCGCCGCGAAGCCGGGGACCAGGGCCACGGTCATCTGCCAGTTGAAGCCGATGGGTTGCATGACCGGCGCGATCAGATGCCCGATCCGCCCGGCGAAGCTGTAGTCGATGGCCGGCCCCGTCGCGCCCTCGGGCGGATAGGGGAAGGTCGACAGCACCCAGACCAGCACCATCAGCGGCAGGATGATGCGGCCGGCCCGCTCGATGAAGATCCGGGCCCGGGTCCACAGGTTCATCGCCACGTTGCGCGGCTCGGGCCAGCGATAGGTCGGCAGCTCCATCATGAACGGCTCGACCGTGCCGCGCCAAAAGATCTTGCGGATCACGAACGACACCACCAGGGCGCTGACGATGCCCGAGGCGTAGAGGCCGAACATCACCAGGCCCGGCAGGCTGAACACGCCCCAGACCTTGGTGTGGGGAATGAAGGCGGCGATGATCAGGGTGTAGACCGGGATCCGGGCCGAGCAGGTCATCAGCGGCGCGACCAGGATGGTGGTCAGCCGGTCATGCTTGTTGTCGATCACCCGCGTGGACATGATCCCGGGGATGGCGCAGGCGAAGCTGGAGAGCAGCGGGATGAACGCCCGGCCGTGCAGGCCCGCCCCGCCCATGATCTTGTCCATCAGGAAGGCCGCGCGGGTCATGTAGCCGCTGTCTTCCAGCACCAGGATGAAGAAGAACAGGATCACGATCTGCGGCAGGAAGACCAGCACGCTGCCCACCCCGGCGATCAGGCCGTCGGTGATCAGGCTCTGGAGCAGGCCGTCGGGCAGCACGGCGGCCACGCCGGTGCTCAGGCCCGCGAAGCCCGCCTCGATCAGGCCCATCAACGGCTCGGCCCAGGTGAACACCGCCTGGAACATCACGAACAGCAGCAGGGCCAGGATCAGCAGGCCGCCGACCGGGTTCAGCAGCACCGCGTCGACCTTGCCGGTCACGGTGTCGGGACGCTCGGGCGGGCGGACGCATTCCTTGACGATCCGCTGGGCCTCGCGATGGGCGGCGCGGATCTCGGCGGCGTTCGGCTCGCGCCAGACGTTCTCGTGCGCGCCCCCTTCTTCAAGTAATTTGGCATGGGAAACCGCCAGGGCGTCGGCCTTGGCGACCAGCTCCTCCAGGCCGCGCTTGCGGGTGGCCACGGTGGTGACGATCGGCGCGCCGATCTCGGCCGACAGCCGCTCCAGGTCGATGCGCAGGCCCTGGCGCTGGGCGATGTCGAACATGTTCAGCGCCAGCACGAACGGCCGGCCGACCTGCTTGAGCTCCAGCACCAGCCGCAGCACCAGCCGCAGGTTGGTGGCGTCGGCCACGCAGATCACCACGTCGGGCGGCTGTTCGCCCGACAAGCGGCCCAGCACCGCGTCGCGGGTCACCACCTCGTCCGGGCTGCGGGCCCGCAGGGAATAGGTGCCGGGCAGGTCCAGCACATGGGCGCCGCGGCCGCCGGGCAGGGTCAGCACGCCCTCCTTCCGCTCGACGGTGACGCCGGCGTAGTTGGCGACCTTCTGGCGGCTGCCGGTCAGGGCGTTGAACAGGGCGGTCTTGCCGGAATTGGGATTGCCGACCAGCGCCAGGCGCGCGGGCCCCAATTGCGTTTTACTCAGGGCGGCGTCGGTCAAGGCCTTAGATCTCTTCGTACTGAACGGTGACGGCGGCGGCCTCGCGGCGGCGCAGGGCCACGCGCATGTCGTCGATGCGCAAGGCGATCGGATCGCGGCCGAACAGGCCCTCGTGCAGCACCTCGAACAGGGCGCCCTCGACGAAGCCCATCTCCAGCAGGCGGCGCTCCAGCTCCTCGGGATCGATCGACTCCGAGCGCCCGGTCTGGCCTCCGACCCGCACGATCACTCCGCGCTGGCCCTTGCGGGCCTTGCTCAGCAAGCTTTCGGCGCCCCGATCGGCTTGGGGGTCGGCGAGGAGGTCGGTGAATTCGGGAGCAAGGCTGAGAGCGTCGGACATGGTCGCACCGGAAAAACTTGCGAACGATTATCAGTCTAAGGCCGCGCTGTCGATGCGACGAATGGCGCGGTCGGCGGCCGCGGACCCTTACGGGTCGGCGCCGTCCATTACCCGCCCCTCATTTCGTCATCCTCGGACTTGTTCCGAGGACCCCTAGGTCCGCCGCGATGTCAGCGGACGGCGGGCCGCGATCTCGGCGCTCCACGGATCGGCCTTCTTCGCGGTTGAAGCAGGGGTCCTCGGAACGAGTCCGAGGATGACGGGCGTGGGGGGGTGAGATGAAAGCGTGAGGCGCCCCCGTTCACGAGAACCTGATTTGTGGTTAAGGCGCGGCGTAATGGCTCACGGGCGTTAATCTGTTCGACTCACGGCCAGCGCGACTCGCATACTGAGCTTGACGATTCGTAGGGACCTCGAATGCGAAGGCTGATGCTGGCGCTGCTGACCGGCGCCTATCTCTGTCTGGCCTTGGTTGTCTCCCTCGCCCTGTGGCGGATGGGAGCGGCGCCGGCTGTCGGCCTGGCCGCCTTCATCGGCGCCATGGGCCTGTGCTTCGCCGTGCACGGCGTGATCGCCAATGTTCTGCAGGGCGCGGCCCTGCGCGTCGACATCGAGACCATCCGCGAGGCCCACGGCATCCTGCTGGAGCAGGTCGAGAAGGTCGACGCCCGCATCACCGGCCTGCTGGAGACCGTCGCCGACGACGCCCAGCGCCGTTCCGCCGAACTGACCAGCGAGGTCCACCAGCTGGAGGACCTGGTCGTGCGGATGAGCGACCGCCTCGAGCACCAGCTGCACTATCAGGTCGAGGTCGCCCGCGCCGAGCCGCGCGGCCGCTCGCCCCAGTCCAGCGCCCTGATCGACGTGGTGCAGGACGCCCTGGCCGACAACCGCGTCGACCTCTACCTGCAGCCGGTCGTCAGCTTGCCCCAGCGCCGGACCGTCTTCTACGAAAGCTTCTCGCGCCTGCGCGACGACACCGGCCGCATCATGATGCCGGCCGAGTACTTGGCCGTGGCCGAGCCCGAGGGCCTGACCGCCGCGATCGACAACCTGCTGCTGTTCCGCTGCGTGCAGATCGTCCGCCGCCTGGCCAAGCAGGACCGCAAGGTCGGGATCTTCTGCAACATCTCGCTGGCCAGCCTGGCCGACGAGGCGTTCTTCGCCCAGTTCCTGGAGTTCCTGCAGGTCAACAAGGACCTGCACGGCGCCCTGATCTTCGAACTGGGCCAGGCCGCCTTCAACGACCGCGGCCCGGTCGAGGCCCGCCACATGGCCCGTCTGGCCAGCCTGGGCTTCCGCTTCAGCCTCGACAAGATTACCGACCTGGACCTGGACTTCCAGGACCTGGCCCGCGCCGACGTCAAGTTCCTGAAGATCGGCGCCCAGATGATGCTGGACCAGCTGGAAGAGCAGGACGGCAAGCTGGTCATCGCCTCGCTGCCCGACCTGAACGCCGAGGACTTCGCGGGCCTGACCCGCCGCTACGGCATCGAGGTGATCGCCGAGAAGGTCGAGCACGAGCGCCAGGTCGCCGAGGTGCTGGAGCTCGACATCGGCTACGGCCAGGGCCACCTGTTCGGCGAGCCCCGCGCCATCCGCGACTCGATCATCGCCGAGGCCGATCCCCCCCAGGACTTCATGCGCGGCGCCCTGCGCCGGCGGGCGGGGCGGTAGGCTCGAGCCCGTCTAGACGACAGGCCCTCCGGTTCGCGCCGGAGGGCTTTTTTGTGGGTCGCCGGCGGAGCCGATCGACACGCCGCTCTGTCGCGTCGTGGAGAACTCGAAGCTGACCCCGGCCTTGGCGGCCGCCTTGCCCAGATCGAGCAGCTCGCCGGCCGGCATGCCCTTGGCCTTGTTGAAGGTGGCGCGCTCGCGGCCGTCGGGAAGCGTCTCGACGTGGCTCTGGACCGGCGCCGCCAGCAGCTTGTGCTGGGCGATCAGGGCCTCGACCTTGTCAGGCGGACCGGTCAGCACGACGCTGGTCGAACTGGAGCCCTGACCGCACGCGGCCAGCAGGGTCGCGGCGGCGACGGCCAGCCCCGTCAGGCCTCGGCGCGTCGCGCGGTTGGCGTCGAATGTCATGATCGGCCCTCGCGGATTTGACGCGGAGCTTGATGCGCGGGGAAGACGCGCGCAACCCTTGGCTGTCTGAACGACGGCGACGGCGATGCGCGACTTGAGACGAGGCTTGGTGGTGATCCTGGGCGCCGCGGCGCTGGCGACCGGCGCGTGGGCGGCGGACGACCGGTTGCTGTCGGGGCTCGACCGCATGGCCGAGGCCGACGCCGGCCGCGTCCTGCGCGAACGGGTGGAGGCGCGCGCGCCGGTGGGCGGCGCCGAGGCGGGCCTGGCCGATTGGCTGATCTCGGAAGGCTTCAAGGTCACAACCCTGTCCGTGCCCGTAAAGGACGCGGTCAAATACAGCGAAGCTTTCAAGACCATGGGGTCCCTCGTCTGCCGCAGGCAGGCGATGGTGAAATGGCGCACCGCCGCCGACGGGACGATCACTTGGCTCGACGCCCGCTACGGGATCGGCGCCTGCCTATAACCGGCATTGCCCTCCAACGGCGTTGCCCCTACCAAATCCCCATGCTGATCGAAGCCACCGACGCCCATTTCGCCGCCCTGATCGCCGGGCAGTCTCCAGAAGGCCTGACCGTCGCCGAGGGCGGGATCGAGACGCCGGAGGTGCTGGCCATGCTGCGCGGCCTGTCGGCCGAGGTCGGCGAAAGCTTCGAGCCCAACGCCTGGCTGATCGTCGAGGGCGGCGAGGTGGTGGGCCTGACCTCGCTGGTGCGCACGCCCTATGTCGGCGACACGGTGATGATCGGCTACGGCGTGGCCGCCTCGCGCCGCCGGCGCGGGATCGCGACGCGGGCCGTGGCCGAGGTGCTGGCCTGGGCGCGGGCCGATTTCCGGGTGTCGACCGTCACCGCCGAGACCGCGGTCGACAACGCCGCCTCCCAGCGGGTGCTGGAAGCCAACGGCTTCGAGCGCTCCGGCGAGCGGACCGACGAGGAGGACGGCGCGCTGTTCTGCTGGCGGGCGGGGGTTTGAGAAAAAGCTGGGGACGGGCCCGGGCGCCCGTCCCCAAGTTCCTCCTCCGAGGTTGGGTTCAGCGCGCCGCCGCCATTTCGGACGCCGGGGTCTTGGCGATCCGCGCCGGGTTGCACTGGGCCAGTTCGGCGTCCGACAGGCTCACGCCGCGATAGCCGAAGCCGGTGATCGTCCCCAGCTCGTGGGCCAGGCGCTTGCAGCTGCGCAGGGGCGGCAGCGACTTGACCTTGGTCGAGCGGCAGACGTCGGCCTTGCAGCGCCAGACCGCCCCGTCGAACACGATGTGGTCCTGGGTGGTGGGGGCGCTGAGGGTCAGCCAGCCCCCCTCTTGCTTAAGGGCGTGAGGTTTGGTTTCGGCCATGGCGGGGCCGCCCGTCGCGGCCAGGGCCGCGACGGCGATGATGAAGCTACGCATGGGTCTATCTCCTGGGGAGGTGGAGCGGTTGAAGGAGGGGACACACACTCACGGCGGGGATAGGGCCGTCTGGATCACGGCCGCGCCGTGAGTGTGCGTCCCCTATTCAGGTCACGGCTCTAGGCCGCGGCCTTGAACAGGGTGAATTCCTCGTCGAAAGCCCGCGCCACCGAGGGCCGGGTCTGCAGGCGGTCGCGATAGGCGGCCAAGGCCGGATAGGGTCCGAAATCCAGCGCCAGGTAGCGGGCCCAGACCAGCATCACGAACAGATAGGCGTCGGCGACGCTGAACCGGCCTTGCAGGAACTCGCGGCCCTTCAGGTGGGCGTCGAGAAACGCCAGGCGCTCGGTCAGCCGCTCGCGGGCGAAGGCCTTGGCGCCGTCCGGGGCGGTCTTGCTCAGCAGGGTGACGAACACCCCGACGTGCAGCTCCGAGCCGATGAAGCCGAGCCAGCTCTGCACCTTGCGGCGTTCGGGCCCGTCGGCGGGAATCAGGCCGGCGGCCGGGAAGCGGTCGGCGAGATACTGCAGGACCACCGCGTTCTCGACGATCAGCTCGCCGTCGTCGGTGCGCAGCACCGGCACCTGGCCCATGGGGTTGATGGCCAGGAACGCGGTCCCGTCCTCCACCCGCTTGGGCCGGGACAGGGGGTCGACCCGCAGGAAGTTGAGGTCCGCGCCCGCCTCGCAGGCCGCGATCCGCGTCGCCAGCGAGCAGGCCATCGGGAAGAAGTAGAGATCCATCGAACCCTCCATTGCATTTCCGTACTGTTTCGCATAAAAATAACGTCGGTCAAGGAATAAAATGCGAAACGGTACAAAAAGCCCGGAAGGGCGCGCAGAGCCTGGCCAGGAGAGTCAGATGTCCGAAACCCCCGTAAAGCGCCGGGGACGCCCCCGCGCCTATGATCCCGACGTCGCCCTGGCCAAGGCCATCGAGACCTTCTGGGCCCAGGGCTTCGCCGGCTCGTCGCTGGACGACCTGAGCGCCGCCACCGGCATGAACCGGCCCAGCCTGTACGGGGCGTTCGGCGACAAGCAGGCGCTCTTCAAGACGGCGCTGGACGCCTACATGGAGCGGTCGCGCGCCGCGATGACCGAGGCGTTCCGGGGCGGCGGCTCGCTGCGCGAGGTCCTGACCCGGATCTACCGCACGGCCCTGGGCTTCTACCTGTCGGACGACATGGGCGGCCGAGGCTGCTTCCTGGTCAGCGCCGGCCTGGGCCAGGCCGTCGTCGATTCCGACGTGCGCCGGACCGTGGCCGACGGCCTGCACGAACTGGACCGGGCGGTCCAGGGGCTGCTGCAACGCCGCCAGGCCAGAGGCGAGCTGCCCGCCGCCGCCGACCCCATCGCCCTGGGCCGTGTGGCCTGCATGATGATGAACGCCCTGTCGGTGCGCGCCCGGGCCGGCGAGACGCGCGAACAGCTGGAGGCCACCATCCCGATCATGGTCGACCTGATCTGCGGACCGGCTTAGGGACCGCTGACGGTCAAGGGGCGAGCGCCCATGAGCCGCCCTCGTCCTTCGACAAGCTCAGGATGAGGACGACTTTTGCCCTCGGGACGAGGGCTGCTTTTGCCGCCCTGGCCTTCGAATTCCTCATCCTGAGCTTGTCGATGGACGGGGAACTCGCGCCGTGGCGCCGAGCGTCCATAGCAAGCATCGGAATGACGTAGGCCCGAGCGGCGCGCATGCTCCTTCCCACGAAAGGAGACCGACCCATGACCGCTTCTCAATATCTCACCGACGACGCGCGCTGGGAGGCCATGCGCCGCCGCGACCGCGACCTCGACGGCGACTTCTTCATCGCCGTGCGCACCACCGGCGTCTACTGCCTGGCCAGTTGCGCCGGGCGGCCGCTGCGCAAGAACGTCGAATTCCACGACACCCGGGAAAGCGCCCGCGCCGCCGGCTTCCGGGCCTGCCTGCGCTGCAAGCCCGACCAGCCGCGCGAGACCCTGCGCTACGCGACGGTCCCCACCGGCCTGGGCCTGGCCCTGGTCGCCCGCTCGCACGCCGGCCTGCGGCTGGTGACCCTGGGCGACGACCAGGACGCCCTGGTCCGCGACCTGGAGCGCCGCTTCCGCTCGGCCCGGCTGACGCCCGATCCGGACGGCCTGGCCGCCGACCTCAAGGCCGTGGCCGCCCAGGTCGATCACCCCGACGCCAAGCTGGACCTGCCGCTCGACGCCCAGGGCACCGACCTGCAGAAGGCCGTCTGGGCGGCGCTGCGGGCCATACCGGCCGGGACCACCGCGTCCTACGCCGAGGTGGCGCGCCGCATCGGCCGGCCGACCGCCGCCCGGGCCGTGGCCCAGGCCTGCGGGGCCAATCCGCTGGCGGTGATCACCCCCTGCCACCGCGTGGTGCGGGCCGACGGCGGGCTGTCGGGCTATCGCTGGGGCGTCGAGCGCAAGCGCGCGCTGCTGGCGCGCGAGGCCGCATGAGCCTGGACTGGTCCCGCATCGCCGCCGACCTCGACGCCCAGGGCTGGGCCCTGACCGGCCCGCTGCTCAAGCCCGAGACCTGCCAGCGGATCGCCGGCCTCTACGACCAGGAGGCCGGCTTTCGCAGCCGGGTGGTGATGGCCCGCCACGGCTACGGCCAGGGCGAATACAGGTACTTCAGCTATCCCCTGCCCGAGCCGGTGCAGCGGCTGCGCCAGGGGCTGTACGGTCCCCTGGCCGCCGTCGCCAACCGCTGGGCCGAAACGTTCAGCGAGGACCGGCGTTTTCCCGACGACCTGGACGACATGCTGGCCCGCTGCCACGCGGCGGGCCAGGTCCGGCCCACGCCCCTGCTGCTGACCTACGGCCCGGGCGACTACAACTGCCTGCACCAGGACCTGTACGGCGAGCACGTCTTCCCGCTGCAGGCCGCCTTCCTGCTGGACGAGCCCGGCCGCGACTTCGAGGGCGGCGAGTTCGTGCTGGTCGAGCAGCGGCCCCGCCAGCAGTCGCGGCCCCAGGTCGTGCCGCTGAAGCAGGGCGAGGGCGTGATCTTCGCCGTCCGCGAACGCCCGGCGACCGGGACCCGCGGCGTCCACCGCCGCGTGCTGCGCCACGGGGTCAGCACCGTGCGCTCGGGGCGACGGCGGGTGCTGGGGGTGATCTTCCACGACGCGACGTGAGTCGCGGCGGAGCCCCCTCCGTCACGATGCGTATTCGCATCGCGCCACCTCCCCCGCTTTGCGGGTGAGGAGAAAAGCGACCTCTCCTCCCCCGTGCAACGGGGGAGGTGGCCGCGAAGCGGACGGAGGGGGCGTCCGCCGTGTCCCTACTTCGCCAGCTCGACCTTCACGCCCTTCGGCGCCGCCGTGAACTGCAGGCCTCGGCTGGTGGCGTGCATCTTGATGACCACGCCCTTGTCGTTCTTCATCGTCGTGACGCCGCCGCCGCCCGCCACCGTCGCGCCCAGTTGGCCGGCGGTGTAGTTGCCCTCGATGTCGGAGAGCTGCTTGAGGTTCTCCACGGTGCCGGTGGCGGTGTAGCCGCTGGCCCCGATGTCGACCGCCGACAGGCCGTTGGTCTTCAGCTTATAGGTCTGGCCGCGATAGGTCAGCGTGCCCTTGCCCCAGCTGACGCCGACGCCGAACGCCACGCCGCCGCCGGACAGCTCGATGGTGCCGGTGGCCGCGTTCTTGGCGTGGGGATCGGCCGGCCCGCCGCCGGCCAGGGCGGGCGCCGAGGCGGCCAGGAGCAGGGTCGCCAGGAGAGGCGCCGCGAAGGCGCGAACGGTGGACTTCATCGGAAGGACCTCGACCAGGTTAAGTTGCCGCCAAGGTGCGCCGTCCGGCCGGGCAACACACTCAGGGCGTTCCCTCGATCCGGTCGGGGGAAGCCCGTAGCCGCGCCTCGCTCAACCCAGGGCCGGAGCGGAAATCCGCCGCTCTTGGAAGTTGAATTGCGCCGCGATACCTGTTTTGACTGAGCTTCGACGCACGCAGCAGGCGGGGGCGCCATGAACGGTTCGCGTTCCAACTTCACGCCGGCCGACCGCTCTTCGTCCGAGCCGGAAACCCCGCTGACCTCGGGCTCGGAAGGGCTGCTGGCGCCCCTGCTGGTCCCCGGACCGCCGTCGCGGCCGGCCACGGGCGGCCCGGCGCGGCTGTTCAGCATCCTGGGGCCGGTCGACCACCGCCGGATCGAGCTGCGCAACACCGCCGCGCCCTGGCGGATGGTCTGCGCCCTGCGGATCGACACCGCCAACGGCCCGTTCAACGGCACCGGCTGGCTGGCGGGACCTCGGACGGTGATCACCGCCGGTCATTGCCTGCACAACAGCGCGTTCGCGTCGGGTGGGGGCGGCGGCTGGGCCCGCCGGGTCACGGTGATCCCGGGCCAATCCTGGAACAAGCAGCCGTTCGGGGCGGTCGTCTCGACGACCTTCTCCTGCGCAGATCCCTGGCTCCAGACCCGCGACCGGGCCCACGACATCGGCGCCGTCCACCTGGACGATCCGGTCGGCGAGCGGGTGGGCTGGATGAAGTACGACGCCCTCGATCCCTCCGCCCTGACCCGGGCCGCCGCCGTGGTCTCGGGCTATCCGGAATACGCCGG
Source organism: Caulobacter sp. Root487D2Y (assembly GCF_001427165.1). Classification (NCBI taxonomy): domain Bacteria; kingdom Pseudomonadati; phylum Pseudomonadota; class Alphaproteobacteria; order Caulobacterales; family Caulobacteraceae; genus Caulobacter; species Caulobacter sp. Root487D2Y. The sequence goes on along the minus strand of NZ_LMFD01000013.1, from coordinate 19,413 downwards.
CAGCTACGAGCACCTGCTGGTGGCCAAGGGGCCGGTGCGCGCCAGCCTGGACGGCCGGCTCTACTACGAGATCGACACCACCGACGGTCAGAGCGGCGGTCCGGTCTGGATCGGCGACGTCGCCGCCCCGACCGTGGTCGCCGTCCACGGCTACGAGGCCGACGCCACGCCGGCCGGCGTCGGTCCGGGCGTCAATTCGGGCGCCCTGCTGACCCCCGACCACCTGCGACTGATCCAAACCTGGCAAGGCGGCTGACCCGCCCCATTCGAGGAGACGCCCCATGTTTTCAGCGTCGAGAGGCTTCGTTCCCCTGCTGGCCGCCGCGGCCCTGACCGGCGTCCTGCTGGGGGCCTGCCAGCCGCAGGGGGCCGAGAGCCCGCCCGCCGCGACGGCCGGCGGCCCCGTGCGGATCCTGTCGGCCAAGGGCCTGAACCCGCAGGCCGGCGAGGCCTCGCCGCAAGGGCGGCTGCTGATCGGGCGCGGCAAGGACTACACGCCCCTCAACGAGGATCCGAAGGCCCTGTTCGACAAGCTGGAAGGCTCGATGGCCGAGCGCCGCAAGACCGGCTGGGCCATCGTCGAGGCCCTGCTGGAGCCCCAGAAGCTGACCCTGGAGGGCAAGACCTACGACGTGCCCCTCTGGCATACCTGGTACGAAGGCATGAGCGCCAATCCCGAGGTCGACCAGAAGATCAAGCTGTTCATCGCCCAGCTGGCGGCCTGCAAGGCCGACGCCGACTGCCACAAGTCCCGCGCCGAGATCGCCCACGAGGTGATGGCCCAGAGCGGCGCCGACAAGAACCTGGTCCGCAGCCTGGTCTCGGCCAACCTGACCCAGGTGCTCAAGCAGTCCGAAGGCTTCGACCGCGGCAATCCCGAGGACGAGCTGGGCCAGGGCTTCACCCTGTTCAGCCCGTCGTTCGTCGAGCACGTCCTGGCCCAGGCCCAGGGCATCGAGACCTGCTCCAACAAGATCCCGTGGAACCAGGCCCCGCCCAGCGCCGGCCAGTTCTCGCCCTGCGTCGAGGAGTTCCCGCGCAGCGCGGTGATGGTCAAGACCAGCTGGGACCAGATCGACGGGGCCAGTCCCAAGGTCAGCGCCCACGCCACCGACGCCGCCGCGGTCACCGCCGTGCTGAAGGGCGGGACCTGGCCCAAGCCGACCCTGGAGCCGGTCGATCCCAGCGGCATCTACACGGTGCAGACCACCGACGGGAAACTGTTCGGCCTGAAGTCGATCCACATCTCGACCAAGGACACCCGCGAATGGATCTGGATCACGCTGTGGTGGAGCTCCAAGCCCGACGAGGACTTCGGCCAGGACCGCCCGGCCTCGCTGGCCAGGTTCAACGGCGGGGTCTGGTCGCACTACAAGATGTGCGTCACCACCGCCTTCAACGAGACCGATCCCAAGCCCTGGGGGGCCTACGAGACGGCCCAGCCGGCCCTGGCCGCCGCGATCAAGGCCTCGTACGACGGCGCCGTCGAGCAGCGGAACCCCGCGCCCTACGACAAGGTCACCAGCTGGTGCAGCAATCCCAACCTCGAGCACCATACCGGCAACGGCCGCACCAACTGCATCGGCTGCCACCAGTATTCGCTGACCTGGAACGAACTGAAGGAGCGCCCGGCCTATTTCAGCGACACCTACGCCGCCTCGATGGCCGCCGAATATCCGCAGTACGGCCGCGCCCGGCGCCGGGCCAATTTCCCGGCCGAGTTCGCCTGGTCGTTCGGCATGGAGTTCCAGGAGCAGATCAAGTCGGCCCGGGAGGACCAGGGGTTCAGTTGGTGAGGCTGGAAAGGGAGGATACGTGATGTCTCCCGAGCAACGACCATGCCGTCCACGCCAGGCGACCTAGCCGGGCTGCTCGGCGCTGTCGTCGCTCAAACCCTGAAGCACCAATCGGCGGAACATGACGTCGAGTTCCGCCGGCGGCAGGCGCGCGCCCCCGTCCAGCCACCAGGTCAGAAGCGACATGAACCCGCCCACGACGAACGAGGTGACCACGTCCGGCCGTAGCTCGCTCCGGCTCGGCCTGAGGGCCAGCTCGTTGCGCACCAACTCGGTCACGATCTGGCGGAGCATCGCCGTCGTGGTGGCCACGCCGCCCTTGCTGACGAGCGCGCGATAGAGGTCCAGCTGCTCGCGCGCGTGCTCAAGGAACGGCAGCACGAACCCGAATCCGCCATCCAAGGGCCCGAGCGCGGCGGCCCGCTGGTGCTCCAGCAACATGCTGCGAAGGTTATCGTCCAATCCGCTGCGCTTGAGGTGATCCTTGCCGGTGAAGTGCGCATAGAAGGTCGAGCGGCCAATATCGGCCTGTTCGCAGACCTCCTCGACGGTGATGGCGTCGTACCCCTTGCGGGTCATCAGCGAAATCAGCGCGCCCTGCAGCATTGAGCGGGTCCGCGCGATGCGGCGGTCCATGCATGCCTCCTCACGACGGCTTTTTCCGGACAGGCCGGCGAGTTGTGTGCGGAATGGGACATCTCGCCCGGCCTGTTCGTTGCCGGCTTCCGCGCAGGAAGTCAGGTTTCGGACACCCTGTCCATGCCGCCGCGAGAAAGCCCATGACCCACTCCGCCCACGGCCCCGCCGCCCACGACGAAGTGGGCCTCACCATCCACGACGCCGCGCGCTACGACCTGCTCGTCGGCCTGCTCACCCTCGGGGGCGAACGCCGGCTGCGCGAAAGGATCCTGAACCTGGCCGGCCTTCGTCCGGGCGAGCAGGTCCTGGACATGGGTTGCGGCACCGGCTCCCTGGCCATGCTCGCCAAGCGGCGCGTCGGGCCTTCCGGCGCGGTCCACGGCCTGGATCCTTCGCCGGAGATGCTCGAACGCGCCGCGGCCAAGGCCAGCCGCGCCGGGATTACTCTGTCCCTGTCCAAAGGGGCGGTGCAGGCGATGCCCTACCCCGACGCCAGCTTCGACGTCGTGATCTCCACCTTCGTGCTGCATCACGTCCCGGCGTCCGTCCGGCGGACGATGGCGCATGAGATCCGGCGCGTCCTCAAGCCAGAGGGCCGCGCCTTGCTGGTGGACTTCGGTCCGCCCAAGGCCTCCGAGCGCGGCGCGATCGACCATTTCCATCGCCACGGCTTCGTCCGGATCGACGAGGTCGTCGCCGATCTGGAGGACGCCGGCTTCAGGACCGCCTCGGGCCCGGTCGGCGCCAAGGGTCTCGATTTCGTGCGGGCCGGGACGGAGCAATTCATCGCCGCCCAGCAGATCGCCAGCCCGCGACGGAAAGGTCATGGCCACGCCGCGCTCGCCGCGGGCGTCGGCCTGCTGGCGCTGGCGGTCCTGATCGCCCTTCACGTCGGCGCGGCGATGTCGCTGTGGCGCATGCCCCACGCGCCGTCGCTTTCGCTGACAGGGACGGTCGTCGGCGCGATCGTCCTGGTGGTCGTCGTCAAGCTGACCCTGTTCCGTGTCGCCCATCGCTTCGCGGGAAGGCTGATGGCGCGGTGGGTTCGGGTCGGGCACGACTAGGGCGTCGGCCGACAGATCGGCGGCCGGCCTCGACGCGGAATGAGTCGGCCCCCTTAGCGGACCCTATGAGCGGCGGAACTGGCCCTTTCGCCTCCGCGTCCCTACATCCCCCACCGTTGACGCATCCGTCCGCGCCCGGTACCGCCCCTGTCCATGACCGATCTGCCCACTGGCCTCTCCGCCCTCGCCGACCGCTATGACGTTTTGCTGTGCGACGTCTGGGGGGTCATCCACAACGGGGTCGAGAGCTTCCCGGAGGCCTGCCGGGCCCTGGTCGAGTGGCGGACCCACCACGGGCCGGTGATCCTGATCTCCAACTCCCCGCGCCCGTCGCAGGCCGTGGTCGAGCAGCTGGACCGGCTGGGCGTGCCGCGCGAGGCCTGGAGCGCCTTCGTCACCTCCGGCGACGCCACCCGCACCCTGCTGGCCGCCCGCGCGCCCGGCCCGGCCTGGATCGTCGGCCCCGAGCGCGACTTCACGCTCTATGAGGGCCTGGGCCTGGAGACCGCCGGCCCCGAGGACGCGGCCTTCGTCGCCGTCACCGGCATGGTCGACGACGAGAACGAGGCCCCCGCCGACTACGCCGACCGCCTGGCCATCGCCGCCGAGCGCGGCCTGACCCTGATCTGCGCCAATCCCGACCGAGTGGTGCAGCGCGGCGCGCGGCTGATCTATTGCGGCGGCGCCCTGGCCGACCTCTACGAGACCCTGGGCGGGCAGGTGCTGATGGCCGGCAAGCCCTACAAGCCGATCTACGATCTGGCGCTGGCCGAGGCGCAGGCCCTGAAGGGCGGCCCCGTCGACCGCGCGCGGGTGCTGTGCATCGGCGACGGCGTGGTCACCGACGTCAAGGGCGCCCACGACGAGGGCCTGGCCTGCCTGTTCATCGCCAAGGGCATCCACGGCGAGGCCGCCGTCGGCCCCGACGGCAAGCTGGATCCGACCCGGGTCGCGGGCCTGCTGGCCGCCGAGCGGGTGGGCGCGACCCACGCCATGAGCGATCTGGTCTGGTAGAGCCCGCGGCTCGCTTTACTGAAGTTTGGCGCTAAGATTGGTGCAACGCACAAAAAACAAATGAGGGGCGCTATGAAGGGACTGTTTCTCGAGGACATCAGCGTCGGCCAGTCGGCCGAGCTGGTCCGCACCGTGGGCGAGGCCGACATCGTCGCCTTCGCCGCCGTGACCGGCGACAACAATCCGGTCCACCTGGACGCCGAATACGCGGCCGGCACCAGCTTCGGCGAGCGCATCGCCCACGGCATGCTGTCGGCCGGCTACATCTCGGCGGTGCTGGGCACCACCCTGCCCGGTCCCGGCGCGATCTATCTGTCCCAGTCCCTGGCCTTCAAGCGTCCGGTCAAGATCGGCGACGAGGTCACCGCCCGCGTCACGGTGACGGCGATCGACGACGCCAAGGCCCGGGTGACGTTCGCCACCACCTGCCTGGTGCGCGGCAACGCCGTGGTCGACGGCGAGGCCGTGGTCATGGTCCCGCGCAGAGCCGCCGCGTAAGGAAATCCGCATGCGCCTGAAGACGATCCACGGCTGGAAGGACGTGCCGCCGGCCGAACGGGGCGCCTGCGTGGCCCTGGGCAATTTCGACGGCGTGCATCGCGGCCACCAGCAGGTGATCGCCCAGGCGGCGAAAGCCTCGCTGGCCGACAAGCTGCCGCTGGGCGTGGTCACCTTCGACCCGCACCCGCGCCGGCTGTTTCGCCCCACCGAGCCGGCCTTCAAGCTGATGACCCACCCCCAGCAGGCCCGCGCGCTGGAGGCCCTGGGCGTGGACCTGCTGTACCTGCTGCCGTTCGACTTCGAGATGGCCAGCTTCAACGACCGCGAGTTCGTCGAGAAGGTGCTGGTGGGAGGCCTCGGCGTTAAGCACGTCGCCGTCGGCTTCGACATCTCGTTCGGCCGAGGCCGCACCGGCAGCGCCGACCTGATGAAGGCCTATGGCCAGGAGTACGGCTTCTCGGTCTCGGTGGCCGAGCCGGTGGCCAACCGCGAGGGCGAGAAGTTCTCGTCGACCGGGGTGCGCGACGCCCTGCGCGACGGCCACCCCGAAGGCGCCGCGCGCATCCTGGGCCGGCCGTTCGCCATCGAGGGCGTCGTGCGGCGCGGCCAGCAGCTGGGCCGCCAGCTGGGCTTCCCCACGGCCAATGTCGAGGTCGAGGACTATGTGGTGCCCAAGCTGGGCGTCTACGCCACCCGCACCCGCCTGCCGGACGGCCGCGAGGTGCCCGGCGTGGCCAATCTGGGCAACAACCCCACCACCGGCGAGGTCGAGACCCGGCTGGAGACCTGGCTGTTCGACTTCGACGAGGACCTCTACGGCCAGGTCATCGAAACCGACCTGATCGCCTTCCTGCGCCCCGAACTGAAGTTCGACAGCATCCCGCTGCTGGTCGAGCAGATCCGGCGCGACGAGGTCGCGGCCCGGGCGATCGTGGCCCCGGCGTTCTGAGGCGTTTGATCAAGCGCTTGGCGTGAAGGCCGGGCGGGGTCTAACGTGGTCGCATGGCAACGCACCTGAACGCTGACGACCGCCTCCTCATGGACCGCTATTTCGATTGCGTGCTCCTGCGCTATTCGGAGGGCGTCTACAATCTCGACACGGCCCGGGCCGAACTGGCCGAGGCCTTCCTGCAGATGACCCGGGAGGAGCCCGGCTTCCGCACCCACATGCAGGCCGTGGTCGACGCGCGCGACGACGCCTAGATCTCAAAATTCCGCTCATCCCGGCGAATGCCGGGACCCAGATCCCTTGGCGGTGTGGTGGGCTGGAAGAACTCAGAGCCTTTGGCGTCAGCCTCAACGCCATTCCATCTGGGTCCCGGCATTCGCCGGGATGAGCGGAGGATGGGGATAGGTTGAACGAGCCCGAGCGCGGGCACGCGCCGACTCGCCAACCTCCGTTCTTCCCGTTAACCTTTGCCGTTCACGGGCGGGGGCCGGATGTTGAAAGCGCGCAAGTACGAGATCTTCGCCAAGGCCCGGCGGCCCAAGGGGCCGCGGCGGCATGAGATCCTCTCCTATCCCGACCACGAGGCCGAGGGCGCGGTGTTCGTGCTCGACCCCGGCGGGCCGGCGCCGTTCTGCGTGGTCCCCCCGACCGACGACGGCCTGCTGGACGCCTATTCCAACGCCGTGGTCCGCGCCGTCGAGGTGGTCGGACCCAGCGTCGTGCGCATCCATCCGATGCTGGAGGACCCGCGCATGCAGGGCGTCGGCTCGGGCTTCGCCATCGCGCCGAACGGCCTGATCCTGACCAACAGCCACGTGGTCCAGGGCGCCAACCGCTTCATCGTCATCACCGCCGAGGGCCGCAGCGTGACGGCCCGTTGCGTCGGCGACGATCCCGACACCGACCTGGCCCTGCTGCAGCTGGACCAGCGTCTGGACCTGCCGGTCGCCAAGCTGGGCAACTCCAAGGCTTTGCGGCGCGGCCAGCTGGTGATCGCCATCGGCGCCCCGCTGGGCTTCGAGGCGACGGTGACCACCGGCGTGGTCTCGGCGATGGGCCGGTCCCTGCGCGGCGAGCGCGGCCGGCTGATCGAGGACCTGATCCAGACCGACGCCGCCCTCAATCCCGGCAACAGCGGCGGCCCGCTGGTCAGCTCGTCCGGCGAGGTGGTGGGCATCGCCACCGCCGTGATCGCCGGCTATCCGGGCCTGTGCTTCGCCGTGGCCTCCAACACCGCCAGCTTCGTGATCGCCGAGCTGATCGACCACGGCCACGTGCGGCGCGGCTCGATCGGCCTGGTCGCCCAGCAGGCCCCGATCCCGCCGGGCCTGGCCCGGGCGACGGGCGTGACCCAGGGCTATGCGGTGTTCGTGGCCCAGGTCGACGCCGGCGGTCCCGCCGCCAAGGCCGGGGTGCGCGAGGGCGACCTGCTGATCAGCGCCGGCGGCGCGCCGCTGACCGGCCTGGACGACCTGCTGCGCGCCCTGGACCACCACAGCATCGACAAGCCCGCCCCGTTCGTCCTGATCCGCCAGGGCAAGCTGATGACGGTGATGATTACCCCCCGGGCGCGCAAGCGCGGTTAAGATCGTCGGATACCCGACAGGCTTAAGCAAAGCCGTGTCCGAATCTTGAGAAAATACGGATAACGTTGATTTTTCACCATAGACGCAACCCACGGCCACCCCTACACTTTTGGCGTCAGTGGAGGAAATTCACGTGGGGTCTGAGGTTCGGGTGAGACGCTTGTGGCGGAAGACTTGGCGCGCGGCGCGGCTCCTCCTGCCCCCCAAACCGATCCTGACCTCGCTGGAAGGCAAGATCCTGGCCTCCGCCTGGGCCCTGGCCGCCCTGACCACCCTCAGCGTCGCCCTGGCCCAGGGCCTGCGGATGTTCCTGCTCTCGGCCCTGGCCGTCCTGTTCGGCACCCTGGCGGCGTTGTGGATGCTGGACGGACTGGCGCGGCGGTAGGGCCCTCTCCTCACCCGTGAAACGGGGGAGGTGGCGCGATGCGGATACGCATCGTGACGGAGGGGGCGCTCCACAGGTTCAACAAAACCCAGCCGACTAGAGGCGGCTCGACGCCCCCTCCGTCACGGCGCCGATGGTGCCGCGCCACCTCCCCCGCTTTGCGGGTGAGGAGAAGCATCCCCGTTTGCCCCTCCCCTCCGCCTCTGCTATCCCCCGCCCCATGCCTTTCGTTCGGAAAACCCCGCGAATTAACCGCCCGGCGTGACGCCGCCGGACGAGCGCTCCAGCGCGCGCCGGCCCATCACGCCGGGAATGACCACCCCGCACCTTCCTTCCGAACATTCCAAGCTGGATAGCTCTCCCATGGCCGACGACGCCACGACGACCGCCCGCGACTACCGCGAAACCGTCTTCCTTCCCGACACCCCGTTCCCGATGCGCGGCGGCCTGCCCAAGAAGGAGCCCGAGATCCTGGAAGGCTGGGCGGCGCTGTCCGACAAGGGCCTGTACGGCGCGGTGCGCGCCGCGCGGCAGGCCGCCGGCGCCCCGCTGTTCGTGCTGCACGACGGCCCGCCCTACGCCAACGGCGCGATCCACATCGGCCACGCCCTGAACAAGACGCTGAAGGACTTCGTGGTCCGCTCGCGCTTCGCCCTGGGCTACGACGTCGACTACGTGCCCGGCTGGGACTGCCACGGCCTGCCGATCGAGTGGAAGATCGAGGAAGAGTTCCGCGCCAGGGGCCGCCGCAAGGACGAGGTGCCGGCCGCCGAGTTCCGCAAGCGCTGCCGCGAATACGCCGCCGGCTGGATCGAGGCCCAGAAGGTCGAGTTCCAGCGTCTGGGCGTGCTGGGCGACTGGTGGAACCGCTACGCCACCATGGACTACGGCAGCGAGGCGACCATCGTCGCCGAGTTCCACAAGTTCGCCACCAGCGGCCAGCTCTATCGCGGCTCCAAGCCCGTGATGTGGAGCCCGGTCGAGCGCACGGCCCTGGCCGACGCCGAGATCGAGTATCACGATCACACGAGCCCGACCGTGTGGGTGAAGTTCCCGGTCAAGGCCTATGACGAGGACCGCTACGCCCTGTCGGGCAACGACGCCGGCGACAACGTCTTCCGCCTGCCGCCCAACGACGCCTCGGTCGTGATCTGGACCACCACCCCGTGGACCATCCCGGCCAACCGGGCGATCTCGTTCGGGCCCAAGGTCGAGTATGGTCTCTACGAGGTCGAGGCCCTGGAGGAGAACCTGGAGTTCGCCCCGTGGTCCAAGGTCGGCGACCGCCTGATCGTCGCCGACAAGCTGGCCGAGGACGTGCGCAAGGCCGCCAAGGTCGCCCAATGGCGCCGCGCCGAGCCGGTCGACCCGACGGGCCTGATCTGCGCCCACCCGCTGGCCCAGTTCGCGCCCGATCCCGCAACGGGCTACGGCTTCGACGTGCCGCTGCTGGCCGGCGAGCACGTGACCGACGACGCCGGCACAGGCTTCGTCCACACCGCCCCGGGCCACGGCGCCGACGACTATCTGGTCTGGCTGAAGAGCGGCTACGCCCTGGACTCGATCCCCGACACCGTCGATCCCGACGGCGCCTATTTCCCGCACGTGCCGCTGTTCGGCGGCCTGAAGGTCATCGAGACCGAGGGCAAGAAGGCCGGCAAGTTCGGTCCGGCCAACCCGGCCGTGATGGACAAGCTGATCGAGGCCGGGAACCTGCTGGCCCGCGGCCGCGTCGAGCACAGCTATCCGCACAGCTGGCGCTCCAAGGCCCCGGTGATCTTCCGCAACACCCCGCAGTGGTTCATCCGCATGGACCAGCCGGTGCCGACCCTGGGCGGCAAGACCCTGCGCGAGACGGCCGTCCAGGCCATCGCCGACACCGCCTTCCACCCCGACGCCGGCCGCAACCGCATCGGCTCGATGGTCGAGACCCGGCCCGACTGGCTGATCAGCCGCCAGCGCGCCTGGGGCACGCCCCTGGCCATGTTCGTCGACAAGGACACCGGCGTCCCGCTGATGGACGAGGCGGTCAACCGCCGCATCCTCGACGCCATCCAGGACGGCGGCAGCGACGCCTGGTTCGAGCTGCCCGACAGCCACTTCCTGGGCGACCGCGACCCGGCCCAGTACGAAAAGGTCGTCGACATCCTCGACGTCTGGTTCGACAGCGGCTCGACCCACGCCTTCACGCTGGAAGGCCGCAACGACAGCCGCTCGCCGGCCGACCTCTATCTGGAAGGCTCGGACCAGCACCGCGGCTGGTTCCAGTCGTCGCTTCTGGAGAGCTGCGGCACGCGCGGCCGCGCGCCGTACAAGGGCGTTCTGACCCACGGGTTCACCCAGGACGAGAACGGCGAGAAGATGTCCAAGTCCAAGGGCAACACCGTCGAGCCCCAGACCATCACCAAGGAAAGCGGCGCCGAGATCCTGCGGCTGTGGGCGGCGATGGTCGACTATTCGGAGGACCAGCGGATCGGCAAGACGATCCTGGCCACCACCACCGACGCCTATCGCAAGCTGCGCAACACCACCCGCTACCTGCTGGGCGCCCTGGCCGGCTTCGACGAGGCCGAGCGGGTCACCGACTACGCCGACTTCCCGCCGCTGGAGAAGTACATCCTGCACCGCCTGTGGGAGCTCGACGCCCACGTGAAGGCGTCCTACGAGGCCTACCGCTTCAGCGACGTGATCCGGCCGCTGATCGACTTCTGCCAGGGCGACCTGTCCAGCCTGTTCTTCGACATCCGCAAGGACAGCCTCTATTGCGACGCGCCGACCGCGTTGCGCCGCCGGGCCTATCGCACGGTGCTGGACTACGTGTTCGAGCGCCTGACCGTGTGGCTGTCGCCCCTGACCAGCTTCACCATGGAAGAGGCCTGGACGACGCGCTTCCCCGACGCCGGTTCGAACGTGCTGCGGGTGATGCCCGAGACCCCGGCCGCCTGGCGCAACGACGCCGAGGCCGCCCGCTGGGCCAAGGTCGAGACCGTGACCTCGGTGGTCACCTCGGCCCTGGAGGTCGAGCGCCGCGACAAGCGGATCGGTTCGGCCCTGGAGGCCGCGCCGGTGGTGCACATCGCCCAGCCCGACCTGCTGGCCGCCTTCGACGGCCTGGACGCCGCCGAGGTGTTCCGCACCAGCGCCGCGACCCTGGTCGCCGGGACGTCGGCCGGGGCCTTCGCCCTGGACGAGGTCAAGGGCGTGGCCGTCGAGGTCAAGCTGGCCGAAGGCAAGAAGTGCGCCCGCTCGTGGCGCATCCTGCCGGAGGTGGGAACCGATCCGCGCTATCCGGAGCTCAGCCTACGTGACGCCGAAGCTGTGGCGTGGTGGGATGCGCGGCACGCGGTTTAAGATCACCCTCCCCCAGAGGGAGAGGGAGGGACCCGCGCCGCCAGGCGTGGGAGGGTGAGGGGGTAAGACGCCCGACGGCGTGCCGGCACGCCGGCAAACGGTGTAACCCCTCACCTTCCCACCGCTGCGCGGCGGGCCCCTTCCTCTCCCTCTGGGAGAGGATCAAAGGAAAAGCGGACGAAGAATGCTCAAGATCACCCGCCTCGGCTGGACCGCCTACGCCATCGCGATCGTCACGGTCGTGCTGGACCAGATCAGCAAGGCCTGGATCCTGGCCACGCTGGGAACCGTGCCCGGCGCCAGCCAGCCGGTGGCCGGCCCGTTCTACCTGACCCTGGTCCACAATTTCGGCATGAGCTTTGGCCTGTTCCGCGGCTCGGAGCTCAGCCGCTGGCTGCTGACGATCTTCTCGGCCGTCGTGGTGGTGGGCCTGGCGGTCTGGGCGCGCAAGGCGGTCAAGCCGCTGATGGCGGGGGGGATCGGCCTGATCATCGGCGGGGCGTTCGGCAACAACCTGATCGACCGCATCCGCTACGGCTATGTCGTCGACTTCATCGACGTCTCGCGGATGCACTTCCCCTGGGTGTTCAACGTCGCCGACTCGGCCATCACCGTCGGGGTCTGCCTGCTGCTGCTGGACAGCTTCCTGTCGGAAGAAAAAAAGCTGGCCAATCCCGACGGTCACGGGCTGTAGGGCGTATCGACGTTCAACGGCGGGGGCGAAAACCTCGTCTTTCGACAAACTCAGGATGAGGTTTTTCCGATGCTCAGGATGAGGTTTTCCTGATGCTCAGCGCCAAAAAATGGTCCTCATCCTGAGCTTGTCGAAGGACGAGAGCCACGCACCGAGCTTGAAGACTGATCTGCTTCGACGCGACAGATGCGCCCTAACGAAGCCACGATCTCAAGGAAGATTGGCGCCCGGCCTCGGATGTCGTATCGAGAGCGTCCGAAAATGTCGGCCCGGGGGGCCGCTGGAGCAGGTTTCATGAGTTTCTATCGGGTCGCGACCCTGGGCGTTCTGGCCTCCGTGGCCGCCATGGGCCTGGCCGGTTGCCAGTCCACGTCCAAGGCTCTGGGCATGAGCAAGGTCGTTCCGGACGAATTCCGCGTCGTCACCAAGGCCCCGCTGGTGGTGCCGCCCGACTACAGCCTGCGCCCGCCGGCCCCCGGCGAGCCGCGCCCGCAGGAACTGCAGCCCGAGAGCGCCGCGCGCATGGCCCTGGTCGGCCAGAGCAACGCCGCCAGCCGCTCGGACGGCGAAAAGCTGCTGGTCTCCAAGGCCGGCGTCGAAAAGGCCGACCCACTGATCCGCTTCGTCGTCGACGACGAGAACGGCGACCTGGCGCACAAGGACGAGAGCTTCTCGCAGAAGGTCATGTTCTGGAAGAAGGGCGACAAGACCGCCGCCCCGACCGCGGCCGAGACCGGCGCCACCCAGGCCGCCCCGATCGACGCCGCCACCGAGGAGGCCCGCCTCAAGAGCCTGACCGGCAACGGCACGATCGTCATCGCCCGCGAAAAGGAAAGCAAGATCAAGCTTCCGGGCCTGTAGGGCCGGACTTGATCCGCTGAGATTTGCAGAGGCCCGGAGGGAAACCTTCGGGCCTTTTTGCGGCGAACACTTGCCCCCTACGGACCGCTTCGCGGTCGTCTTCCCCCACAGGGGGAAGAGGACGCCGCGCTTTCGTCCTCCGCCCCCTATGGGGGCGGACAGACCGCGCAGCGGTCAGGTGGGGGCAAGTGGGTGAGCCACTATTCCCCCGGCGTCGACACCTCGAACCCTCGGCTGCGCATCTGGTCCAGCACCCCGCCCCGCGCCACCAGGCTTCGGATGCCGAACACCGCCACCGCGTGTCCCGGGGTGTTCATCGCCGCGCTCAGGGCCTCGACCTCGTCGTGCGTGCCCTTGCGCTCCAGATCGGCCATGCCCGGCAGGGCCAGCAGGCAGCGCTGGAAGTTGCGGGGACCGGCGATCGCGCCGCGCACGTCGCCGCGCGCCCAGGCCCGGGCGGCGGCGCGGGCGGCCTCGGGACCGGCGTTGACCTCGTCGAGCACGCCCTCCAGGCAGATCAGCCCGGCCTCGCGCGAGTGCTCGCGCACCGCCGTCTTGACCAGCGGCATGACCTTGTAGGTCGCGGCCGGCCGCGTCTTGACCCGATGCTTGCGGGCCAGGCGGGCGATCGCGCGCTCCGGCTCGGCCGGCTCCAGCCGCACCGTCTTGCGATAGTCGCCGGCCATCATGATCCCCGCCCCCAGCGGGCTCCAGCCGTTGTAGGCGTCGGCGCCCTTGCCCAGGACGACGCGGGCCCGCGCCAGCTTGGGCGCCAGCTCACCGACCGAGGCGTCCAGCGGGGCGGCCGACTTCAGCCTGCCGCGCAGGGCCAGGGCGGCCGGCAGGTCGCCGAGCCCAGCCTTGCCCTCCGGCGGCAGGATCACCGCGAAGGCCCCTTCCAGCCGATGGTCCAGCACGCTCGTGTCCCAGGCCTGGCCGCGCGGCAGGGCCTGCAGCACGCCCAGCATGTAGATCGTGGTGTCGCCGTCCGAGATCCGCCACCAGGCCGGGCCGGGCAGCTTGGCGGCGACCACCAGGGCCTCCACGACATTGGCCTCGGGATCGTCGAGAGCGGGCGGGTTCTGGGCGCGGGCGGGGGTGGTGGTGAGAAGCCCAGCGGCCATCGCCAGAATCGCTAGTCGCCGCATGCGGGCCTCCGAACCTCGAGATCGAACTCTCGCACTTCGCCTCCGCCGCTGTCCCTCCCCTTTATGGGGAGGGGGGACCAGCGAAGCTGGTGGGTGGGGCTTCACCGCCGCAACGGCGCCCTGCACCGATCCCCCACCCGACCCGCTACGCGGGCCACCCTCCCCGCAAGGGGGAGGGAAGGACAACTGTCACTCCCCCGGCGTCGTCACCGTGAAGCCCTTGGCCCGCAGCTGCTCCAGCACCCCGCCCTCGGCCAGCAGCGAACGCAGCTCGATCACCGCCACCGCCTTGCCGGGGGTGTTCAACGCCGCCGTGACCGCCTTGACCGCGTCGGTCTGGCCGGACCGCAGCGTCCGGGCGATGGCCGGGGTCGAGGCCAGGCAGCGCGAGAAGCCGCGGTCGGCCGAGACCACCGCGCGCACCTCGCCCCGCGCCCAGCGCTCGGCCGTGATCGCGACCCCGCCCTCGCCGTTCTCGGCCTGGCGCAGGCCGGCGTCCAGGCACAGCTCCTGCAGCGGCTGGGGCGCGGCGCCCAGGGACTTCACGGCGTCGACCAGGCTGTAGCCGGGCAGGCTCTGGATGCGCGGGCGCTTTTCGATGTCCTTGCCCTTGGCGATCTCGCGGATGCGGTCGGTGACCCCGCCCAGGTGGATCGACACGTCGCCGCCCTCCCCCGCATTGGCCACCAGGAAGCCGGCGAAGGCGGGCTTCACGTCATCCATGGCGTCGGGCTTTTCCTTCATGATCGCCAGCCGCGCCTCCAGCCGGGCCCGCAGCTCGGGCGGCAGGGTCTGGCGCATCGGCTTGTCGGTGATGAAGAAGCGCTTGCCGCCCAGGGCCAGGCCGACGATCCGCACCACGCTGACATCGGCCTCCTGGCCCATGATCAGCACATTGGCCCCGTCCACCCGTCGCTTGAACACCGACTCGTCGACCTCCAGCTTCGACGGCGTCATGGCCGGCACGCCCAGCACATAGACCGTGGTGTCGGCGTCGCTGACCTTCCACCAGGCCGGACCGGGCAGCCGGGCGTTGACCACCAGTTCCTCGACCAGGGTCGCCTCGGGGTCGACCGCCCGCAGGTCGATCGGGCCGGAGGCGTCGACGGCCTGCTGGGCGAAGGCGGCGGGGCCGCAAAGCATCAACCCCAGCGCTGTCATCCCGGCCGCGGCGCAGCGAAGAGCCGGGACCGCCGGAAGCGCGGCGCTCAGGCGTCGGTCCCGGATCCTAGCGCTGCGCGCTTCGTCCGGGATGACAGGGGAAAGGATGCGGGCCTTCTTGCCGAAAGCTCCTGCGAAACCGATGCGCGTCACTATCTGTGATCCTCCAGACCGAGCGGAATCGATCTAGGATGATCGGTCTTCCGCACTTGGACGGGCCCAGGCCGGGCCGGTCAAATTACCATGCCGCAATGCGGGCCTTTTCCGGGGTCCGCGCCGAAAGCCCGCCCACCATGCCGATCCGCCGCCTGCCGCCCGAGACCGTCAACCGCATCGCCGCCGGCGAGGTGGTCGAGCGGCCGGCCAGCGCCATCAAGGAGCTGGTCGACAACGCCATCGACGCCGGCGCCACGCGGATCGAGGTCGAGGCCCACGGCGGCGGCCTGACCCGCATCCTGGTGGCCGACGACGGCTGCGGCCTCAGCGCCGAGGAGCTGCCGGTGGCCATCGAGCGCCACGCCACCTCCAAGCTGGCCCCCGACGCCCAGGGCCTGTGGGACCTGCTGGCCATCCACACCATGGGCTTCCGGGGCGAGGCCCTGCCGTCGATCGGCTCGGTGGCCCGGCTGTCGATCTCGTCGCGCGCCAAGGGCCAATCCGACGCCTGGTCGATCCTGGTCGAGGGCGGGGCCGTCGGCGACGTCGCCCCCGCCGCCTTCGCCGGCGACCACGGGGCGCGGATCGAGGTGCGCGACCTGTTCTACGCCACCCCCGCCCGGCTGAAGTTCATGAAGTCCGAGCGCGCCGAGGCCCTGGCGATCACCGAGGAGATCAAGCGCCAGGCCATGGCCAACGAGAGCGTCGGCTTCTCGCTGGACATCGACGGCCGCCGCGTGATCCGCCTGCCGCCCGAGCATCCCGGTCCGCAAGGCCGCCTGGCCCGGCTGTCCGCCGTGCTGGGCCGCGACTTCCAGGACAACGCCATCGAGATCGACCAGACCCGCGACGGCGTGCGCCTGACCGGCTTCGCGGGCCTGCCCACCTACAACCGCGGCAACGCCGCCCACCAGTACCTGTTCGTCAACGGCCGGCCGGTGCGCGACCGGCTGCTGCAAGGCGCCCTGCGCGCCGCCTACGCCGACTTCCTGGCCCGGGACCGCCACCCGACCGCGGCCCTCTACATCAGCCTCGACACCAGCGAGGTCGACGTCAACGTCCACCCGGCCAAGGCCGAGGTGCGGTTCCGCGACCCGGCCCTGGTGCGCGGC
Source organism: Caulobacter sp. Root487D2Y (assembly GCF_001427165.1). Taxonomy (NCBI): domain Bacteria; kingdom Pseudomonadati; phylum Pseudomonadota; class Alphaproteobacteria; order Caulobacterales; family Caulobacteraceae; genus Caulobacter; species Caulobacter sp. Root487D2Y. The sequence continues at coordinate 2,996 of NZ_LMFD01000013.1, read as the reverse complement.
CTGATCGTCGGGGCCCTGCGCCACGCCCTGGCCGGGGCCGGCCACCGGGCCTCGACCACCACGGCGGCGAGCGCGCTGGACGCCATCCGGGCGCAGACCATGGCCGGGCCGGGCGGTTACTCCGGCTACCAGCCCGGCCCGTCACCCGCCGGCTTCTCGGCCTGGCGGTCGGGCGGCTGGACGCGGCCCGCGCCGCAGGTGCTGCCGGGGATGTCGGACGTCTCGGCCCGGGTCGAACCGGGCGCTTACGGCGTGGCCGAGGCGGTGCGCGAGGCGGCCTATGGCGACTATGACGCCCCGCCGAGCATCGCCTATCCCGGGGTCAGCGAAGGCCCCGCCCCCGTCTTCGATCCCGTCGACTTCCCGCTGGGCGCGGCCCGGGCCCAGGTGCACGAGACCTATATCGTCGCCCAGACCCGCGACGGCGTGGTCATCGTCGACCAGCACGCCGCCCACGAGCGCCTGGTCTATGAGCGGATGAAGGGCGAGATGGCGGCCGGCGGCGTGGCCCGCCAGGCCCTGCTGCTGCCCGAGGTGGTCGAGCTGGACCCCGCCGAGGCCGAACGCGTGGTCGCCCGCGCCGACGAGCTGGCGGCCCTGGGCCTGGTCCTTGAGAGCTTCGGCCCCGGCGCGGTGCTGGTGCGCGAGACCCCCGCCCTGCTGGGCAAGACCGACGCCGCCGGCCTGGTCCGCGACATCGCCGACGACCTGGCCGAGAACGGCCAGGCCCTGGCCCTGAAGGAGCGCCTGGAGGAGGTCTGCTCCACCATGGCCTGCCACGGCAGCGTGCGGGCCGGGCGGCGTTTGAATGGCGCGGAGATGAACGCGCTGCTGCGGGAGATGGAGGCGACGCCGCACTCGGGGCAGTGCAACCATGGGCGGCCGACTTATGTGGAGCTGAAGCTGGCGGATATTGAGCGGTTGTTTGGGAGAAGGTAGGGATGAATTGCGTCGCCACCTGACCACTGGCTACGTCTCAGCCCGAATAGCCTTAGTCCTTGTAGATAATATTCCTCATCGCGGCTCTATATTTGATGAGACGCTGGTTCACCGCGAGCAGGTCTGTTGTTAGCTCGGCATATTTGGGAAAGCCCAGTTGCACGATCTGAGGTGCGTCGGCTAACTTGGCTTTCTGAGAGATTTCGTTCTCATACCAGCGTCGGAATCGCGCCTGCCAAGTGGTAAGGTGCGGTCGCAACCCTTCATTCAGTACGTTGATGGAGAGCTTGATGATCTGTTGCGTGCTGGCATCCTGCACCTTACCGACCGGGATTGTCTTGAGGAGATCACGCGTGATCGTGAAAAACTGAAACCAAGATTCGTAGACCTCAGCAATCACGTCGTGATCCAAATCAATAGGTAGGCCGATCTTGCGCGTGCTTAGCTCAACCCAGATCGCATAAGCTACTTGGCGGTCGACCATGTTCGGCTTCAGCGTGATCTTGCCTGCTCCGGCACCAACCTCTGCTTGGTCAATCTCCCAAGATGGTCCTCTGAAATCGGTCAGGTAGCGGCGCGCCAGGAACAGCAGCAGCAGCGCCCCCAGAACCAGCAGGAGCACCCAGAGATGCCCGCTCACGCCTATTTCGTGAGTCACAGGATCGAAATGCGCCTCGACGATGCTGATCGGCGGGACCGTTGCAGCCGCCTTCTCGCCTACTGCGGCAGAAGTGGCGCTAACCATTCTTCTGTCGCCTGGCGCGGCTGTTGTCGATCAGCCTTTTGGACTGCGTCAGCGAGGCCTCGATCAGGTCAGACAGACCCTGCAAGCTCTTAGTTGCCGTGTCCCAGTGCTTGAACAGGGCATAGCCGCTGTTGATATTGTCGGCAAGGCGGCCCGGCACGTTGATGTTGCCGCCGGCGACGGCCGGCTTCAGGGTCGGAAGTTGGATGGCTAAAACACCCATCTCCTGGTCGAGCGCCGCCTTGATCTCCCAATCGACATACTTACGGCGCCAAGTGTCCACTCCGCACAATACGATGAGGCAACTGCTGCCGGTCAGATGGTTCTCGCGGATGTACCGGAGAATATAGGTCTCATCCTCGCTGTCCCGCGCGCGATCCAGACTGTTGTCGTAGAAGACCTCGTACTTGTCATGAAACGCCGAGGAAAAGGCATTGTAGTACGCTTGGTCGCCGGCGTGGTGATAGCTGATGAACACCTTGCGGCGCGCGTTAATGGCCATCGTATGCCCCCCCAGTAAGCGGAACCATATGCGAGGATCCGACGGGAAATTGCAAACCCGCTATCCTACACCAAAAGCGCGTGCAGAATGGCTGGGGTAGAAATGGGTGATGGGCGCTCTCCAGGGTCGACCATTCCTATCGCGCTGAATGTCGCGTTCCTGGATTATCCGAGAGTCTGAAAAGGCACGGACGAGTCATTCAGCTTGAGCCGACAGGCCCATCCGCCGCCCCGGATGCGGCCACGCCTTAAAGCCTTGGTGGATGGGAGCTCTGGGGACTGACCGAGTCAAGGACCGCCTCCGGCGGCCGCGTCGCGGCGGCGCGGCGCGCCGTCCTTGACTCGGTCAGTCCCCAGAGCACGCTGGCAGCCAAGGTTTCAAGGCGCGGCCTCGCCGCCGCGGGCGGTCTTTCAACACCCCTCACGTCCGTCATCCTCGGACTTGTTCCGAGGACCCCTGCCTCCGCCGCGAAGGCCGTGGGTTGGCGGGCCGGCCCGCCAATGAACCGACAGCGCGGCTGAACGCGGGGTCCTCGGAACGAGTCCGAGGATGACGGTGGTGGGGGATGGAGTGTTGACGCCATGGATGACGTTGGGGACACGCACTCACCCCACGCTTCGGAGGCGATTTGCCGCGGCCCTGCCGTGAGAGCATGTCCCCGGCGGGGCGTTTACGCTCGGTGCATAGCCGACAAACCCCCACGATTTCAACGCCCTGAACTTTCTCGACCCGATTTGGTCCTCACCCTTCCAAACCGCCCGTATCCTGGTCTCACCTCGACGCGGGAAAGGGCGCATGGCCAGCGACCGA
>NZ_LMFD01000012.1:368183-400670 GCF_001427165.1 Caulobacter sp. Root487D2Y | reverse complement strand
GAACCCGGCGGCGTTTGCCTCCGCGCCCGGCGCTTGCAGCCTGGGGACCCAGGGAACCGACGGGCCCGACCGGATCACTTACACCGTTTATGACGCCGCCAACCGGGTCACCCAGGTGACCAGCGGTTATGGAACGACCGCGCCCTATGCGCCCCGCGTCGAGAAGACCGTCACCTACACCGCCAACGGCCTGGAGCAGACCCTCGCCGACGGCAGGGGCAACACCACGACCTACGAGTATGACGGCTTCGATCGGTTGGTGAAGGTCCGCTATCCCAGCCCGACCTGCTGCGCCAGCTCGACCGCCGACTACGAGTCCTACGGCTATGACGCGGCCGGCAATCGCACCACCTGGCGGCGGCGCAGCGCCAGCCTCGACCCCAACGCCGACACCATCACCTTCACCTACGATGCGCTGAACCGGGCGGTCCACAAGGGTGGTCCGGTCGCCGACACCGACTACGGCTTCGACAATCTTGGACACCAGACCTCTGCCACCTATTCCAGCGGCGGCGGAGCCACATCGGCGACCTATGACGCCCTGGGGCGGATGAAGACCGAGACCACCAACGGCTTGACGATGAGGTACCAGTACGACGCGGCGGGCCGACGGATCGCGGCTATCTGGCCCGACAACACCTTCGCGTCCTATGCCTATGACGTGACCGGCGCGATGACGGGGATCTGGGAGAACGCCGCTCTTTCGCTTGCCGGCTACGCCTATGACGACCTGGGCCGCCGAACCGCGACCTATCGCGCCAATGGGGTCCACAGCTTTTACGGTTACGACGCGGCCTCTCGGCTAAACTGTCTGAGCCATAGGGTGGTTTGCACCGATCCGGCTCGGACCTGGAGCTTCGCCTACAACGCCGCCGGCCAGGTCACGACCCGTTCGGCCAGCAGCGGTCTGTACGAGTGGAGCCAGGTTCAGGCCAGCAAGACCTACACCGTCAACGGCCTGAACCAGTACGCCACGGCGGCGGGAGCGGCGATCGGCTACGATGCTCGGGGCAACCTCTCCAGCGACGGGTCCAAGACCTACGGCTACGACCTGCTCAATAATCTGACGTCCGCCGGAACAAGCGCTCTCACCTACGAGCCTTCGGGCCGTCTGTGGTCGACGGCGGCGAACGGTGTGACGACCAACTTCCTGTATTCAGGTCCGGATCTGGTGGCCGAGTACAGCGGTGGGGCGCTCCTGCGCCGCTATGTGCCCGGTCCCGGAGTCGATGCGCCGGCGGTGTGGTACGAAGGCTCGGGCACGACCCAGCCGCGCTACCTGCTGTCCGACGCCCAGGGCTCGATCGTCTCGGTGACCGACGCGGCCGGCGCGGCGATCACCACGAACACCTATGACGAATACGGCCTGCCGAACGCCGGCAACCAGGGCCGATTCCAGTACACCGGCCAGATCTGGCTGCCGGAGGTGGGGCTGTACCACTACAAGGCCCGGGCCTATTCTCCGACCCTGGGACGGTTTCTCCAAACCGACCCCATCGGATATGGCGACGGGCTGAATATGTATGCCTATGTGGGCAATGATCCGCTGAATCGGAGTGATCCGATGGGCCTTGCTTCGGAGGATGACGCGGAGCGTGAGCGCCGACGTCGCGAGGCGGACGAGCGAAGGAAAAGAGAGCAGCAGCCGTGTGGCAGCGACTTTGCCGGTCCCTCATGCAGCGTGGCAAAAGGGGGCGGCGATAGTTCGACCTTGAACAAGATTGGCGATGTGATTAATGGCCCGTCGGCGAAGGCAACTATCGTAAAAAATCAAAATGCTATCAAAGAGATGGCTGAGCGATACGGCGTCGATCCTGCCCTGATTATGGCCATAATTTTTGAAGAGCAAAGCCACAAGCTGCCCTTTGGAATTGAAGAACTTACGGATTCAACTGTCACAAGTACGGTTGGGCTAGGGCAAATTACGATCGGATATTATGGCCGTGGCAGATATGCTCTCGGAAATGATCTAACCAATATAGAAACTGTCGCTCGTCATGTGGCAAATATTCAATCCGGTGCGCTCATTGATTCCAATCGGTTGGCTGCATCTATAGCTACGCGCTATAATTGCGGATCATGCTCGAATATAAGCAGATATGGCAATCGAGTAGAGGCATACAGAAGGGGTTTTCTTTCGTGGTAAATCTATCTTCAAGGTTCTTGTTCAAAACGCTGCGATATGTAATTGCCGTTTTATACGCGGCATCCGGCTCCTTGGCTATTCTGACCTCCTATGATCAAGATAAGATCGACCGGGAAGGTGCTTCGATTGTGTTTGTGAGGTATATTGGGTATTTCTTGCTAACGACGTCAGTGTTGATATCGATAAACAGCTTGTTTCCTAGCAAATGTACAAAATACGTTGCCGTTCCGTTTGGTATTCTTTCTATTATTGTACTCGCTCTTTCAGTTGGTATATTAGGCTGGTCTTTGTCGTCATTCTCTATTTCTGGAATTGTTTTGGTGCCGATAGTGATATTTCTTGGGCTAGATCTGAGTAAATATTTTGATGCTATCAAGGGGGCGTAAAGCTTTAGCTGGCAGTGGAGAATAACGACTAAGCGATGCATCGCAGCATTTGCGCTGAAGGTTGGCCTGTCGTCCGGTGCGCCGATCGATCGCTACGGCGCAATGGGATGGCGCGTTCTACCTGATGGCCGATCGGTAGGTTCGATCGTCACCGCCGTCAACGACGCGGGGCGGCGATCGCCACCAACACCCTATGACGAATACGGCATCCCGGCGGATGGCAATGTGGGCCGGTTCCAGTACACCGGCCAGGCTAGGCCTAGCCTGGATCCCGGAGCTGGGGCTGTACCACTACAAGGCCCAGGCCTATTCTCCGACCCTGGGACGGTTTCTCCAAACCGACCCCATCGGGTACGGCGATGGGCTGAACTGGTATGCCTATGTGGGCAACGATCCGATCAATCGGATCGACCCGACAGGCATGGTCGATGAAGGGTGTGGAACTCCCGGCTATCCAGCGTGTCCGCCTTCGCCCGATGTGGAGAACGGCAACCTCACCGAAACTGTCTTGAGTCCGCCCGAGTGCAACAACGCGTGCATGTGGGAAAACATGAAGCAAGAAAACCTGAAGCTCCAAATAGGGAAGCAACAGGAAGAACTTAGAAGACTATTCTGTAGTGCAGTTGGGGTGTTGGGAAGCAGTGGACGCCTTCGGCTAGGGGCTGATGCAGCTGGTGGTGCCGGCGCCTTCGGAAAAACAGGCCTTGGTGTATCTCTTCGGGGAAATGGAAGCCTTGAATTCGATGGCTATCTTGGCTTTGGCGTAGGTGGTGGCGTCTATGGTGGCGCTGGACTTGGCGCTGACAACGCGGGCGGCACCACGAGGGGCTGGGGCGTATCCGGCGGCCCGGAGGTCACTGGAGCTTTCGGTGTTCCGCTGTATGGGCCGCTAGGTGCGGGCGCATACGGTTCGGTTCCCTTTCAGCCTACTGGGCCCAATGGAGGTTGGAATTTTAGCAACCCACAGGTTGGAGGTGGAGTCGGTGTGGGGCCGCGTTATGGCCTCGCAGCTGGCGCAAGCGGTACTGCGACCGTCACCTATCGAACACAAGGTGTGTGCTGATGAATTTTCAAAGTCGATTGGCGATAAAGTTAAGAATGGTCGCGTATCTCGCGCTTGCCTTCTTGTGTGTAGTTCTCTCGTGGGTTGGTAAAATTCCAGCAATCTGGATGTTGGTTGGGATATTAATCTCCGGATTTCTTTTGTATTTGGAGCGGTGCCCAAATTGTTCCCACTCTTATCTAATGCAAAAAGGAAAAAGTGTATTTAGGCTGGGCGAGCGGTGCGGAAAATGTGGTAGAAACATAGGGTCGTAACTACTTTGCCCTGAAAGTGCCCGCGAGTGTGATTGCGCGGTAAATACGAATGGTTGAAGCCGGGTGCGCGCATTTGGTGTCGCTTGGCCTCGGATCAAAAAGGCCCTCCCATGACGCCTTCGCAGACCACTCCCCAACCTGGCGATCGCCTTGTCGCCGCCATCGAGGCGCAGACGGTGGCGATCGAGCGCGCGATGCCGAGGGCGTTCTGGACCCAGATCGTCGGCCTGACGGTGATCATGTCGGTGGCCATGACGGCGTTCGTGGTCGTGGTGAAAGCCGGCTGAGGCCGTTCATCCGCTAGCCGATCGCGGCACCCATCGCCCCAACCCAAGGGGGCTGTCCCCGTGCCGGAAGACCGCCTTGGGCGGTGACCTCAAAACCCACCAAGCCCTCCGAAGCGACCCCGACAAATGAGGGCAGGAAGGAAGGGCACGTCCCGCACACCTGCGGTTCAGATAGTGAGCTGAAAACGCATTGTCAGGTTAACCCGCCTCGGCACAATGCGCCCAATCACGCCCAGCTCAGGCGTTCACAGCCTGGCTCCAAACGTGCATGGCTTCGCCGCGGAACTGGCGCAGGGTCTGGCGGCGGAACAGGTGGGACTGGACGTAGAAGGTGTTGTAGACCGCCGCGTGGATGGTGAGGAATCGCTGGGCGGAGGCCTGGGATTTGAACCCCTGCATTTTCCGCTCCCGCCTTCGGATCGGCAGGTGAGAGTTTTCGGCGCGGTTGTTTTCGCGCAATCGACCGGGGCGGTGAAGGTCGGTCATATTCAGCGCCTTCAACGCCGCGACGTAAGAGCCTAGCCCGTCGGTGGTGATTGAGACAGGATCGACAGGCTGGTTACGCAGCAAGCGCTTGAGCAATTTCAGGGCCGCGTTCGTATCGCGCCGGCGCTGCATGACCAGGTCGAGGACCTCGCCCTCGTCATCGACGGCGCGCCACAGATACATTCGGCGATCGCCGACGTTGCAGACCATTTCGTCCAAATGCCAACGAGGCGACGGCACCGGCCGTTGCCGCTTCAGGTTCCTGGCGATCTGGGGGCCGAACTTGACCGTCCAGCAGCGGATCGTCTCGTAGCTGACCTCGATCCCGCGCTGGGCCAGCAGTTCCTCGACGTCGCGGAAAGTCAGGGTGAAGCGGAAATAGAGCCACACCGCGTAACGGATGACGTCAGGTGGGAACCGGTGACGCTTGAAGGACAGGGCACGCATGGCGCGCTCCTGCCGTTCCCGACGAGCCGTGTCTAGACCGATGGCCGCGCGGCGCCCTGGTTAAGCTGACAACACCGGCGCGCCGCCTTCGCTCAAGGATGTCGCGCGCAAGGTCAGGGCTTGAGCGCCAGCAGATGCCGATAGCCGGCGCGGGTCATCCATCTGGCGCGCTCGAGATGGGTTTCCCAGCACCGGCGGCTGAGATCGGGCGCCTGGCGCGCGTCGCGACCCAGGATCAACAAGCTGGCCTCCCGCCAGTCCGCGCCGTCCTGATCCGCGTCCAGGAGGCGCAGATAGGTGACCAGATGGCGCTGGTCATAGTCGGTCAGCGTCTGCGACCACGGCGCTTCATCGGCCACGGGATGTTGCAACTGGGACGTCAAACCAAGATCTCTGAATGCGGATGCCACGAGCGCGTCACTCTATCAGGCCTGTCTTCCAAGGCCCTAGCGCCGAGGCGGCGGCGACGTCCATCAAGAACTTGGCTTTGAGATCGGGGCCCGCGGGTCGGCTCGACAGGCGAGGCGGGCTCGGAAACACTTTGGGCGTGGGAAGCTTCGAGCGGTCGCGATGTCCGATGTCCGCGCCCTTGCGCCGGTCTGGCGACAGGCCGAAACCTATGAGCCTCTGCTGGGCGCCGATGCCTCGGTCTGGGCCTGGGAGTTCGCGCGGCGCGGGCGTGGTCGCGACGCGGGCCTGGACGGCGCGGACCCGGGCGAGATCGCGCCCGAGCTTTGTTTCGCGGGGCCCGGCCCCGCCGGAGACCCGCTGCCCGCCGTGCTCTGGCGCTGGCAGGCGGACGGGTCGGTGCCCGTCCTGACGGCCCAGCCGGCGACGCCTGGCGACGCCGCCGCGCTTGACCTGGCCCGGCTGGACCTGCCGTGCGTTGTCGTGCGAACCGCCGACGGCGAGCAGCACCTTCAGATCAGCGCGGGCCTTGCCCGCCTGCGGTTGGCGCTGGTGGGGGGCGACATTCTCGCCGGTCCCGCGATCCTTCACTTCCATTTGCCGGACGCGGGAAGGGGGGGCGCGGCCCTCGCGGCGGTGGCCAAGCTGATCGCCCTGCGCGACACCGGCCGGCTGCCCCCGCGACCGCGCGCCCTTTCGAAGGCCGGGCGCTGGCTGGAGGTCCTGCGCGCCCATGACGCGCGCCAGGCCGGCGCCAGTCAGCGCGACATCGCCCTGGCCCTGTTTGGCGAGGAGCGGGTGCGCCAGGACTGGAGCGGGCCTTCCGACTACATGCGCATGCGCGTCCAGCGCCTGGTGCGGGCGGCCGAGGAAGCTGTCGGCGGCGGCTATCGGCGAGTGTTCGGGCTCAGGGCCGCCGAGACCGGGCGCGCGCCGGTCGTCGACATCTGGCGTTCGCCCGCCTGGCGCGGCGGGTTTTCGTCGCTGGTCCTGGCGGTCGCGATTTTCCTGGGGACATCTTTCGGACCGACCCAAACGCGGCGCGAGTCGTGCCGATTTTCAGGAGACCCGTGCCTGAAAACGGTCGAGCGGTCCCGGATCGTGGCTCTGGCGGGGTTCACACGCCACAATTCCCGAGCCCAACTCGCCCCAGACGACGACGCCGATTCCGGTCATGCGTCCTGAAGGGCTCAATAGGGGCATGGCCAAGTCCCGCCTCGCGCCCCGCGGTCCCGTTCGCGCCGCCTCGCCCCGCGCCCAGCCGCGGCCGGATCCGACCGACCCCGACCGCGCCCGCATGGCCTGGGAGTTCCTGCGCCGAAATCCCGACTATCGGGCCGACTACCGCAGCTGGCGAGCCGGGGCGGCGATCGGCGTGGCCGAGCGGTGGGGCCTGCGGGCGCCGCTGGATCCGGATCTGCGCGATATCGACGCCGGCGCGATCTGGCGCGCCGACGGGGCTTCCTGCGCGCACCCGCCTGGCGCGGCGCGGCCGCCCGAGCCGCGGGCTATGGATCGTCGTGACGCAGCCGTGGCAGGTTCTCCGCCAGCCAGCGCTCGGCGCCTTGGTCCATCTTGTCCATGTGGCCTTCGAGACTGTCGTATGAACGCTTGAAGGCCTCGATGAAGAACTGCGGCTGGATGTTGGTCATCCGGTCGCCGACCTTCTGCTCGAACTTGTGGAACGAGGCGAGCTTGATCGAGGCGGCCTGGTTTTCGACACAGCGCAGGGCGTGATCCAGCGAGCCCAGCATCAGCGCCTCGATGATGCCGACCGGATCGCTGCCGGTGGCGTCGCCGAACCGGAAGATCCGGGCGATGTCCAGGGCGCCGGAGCCGGACTCGAAGTTGTAGTAGGTGCGCAGGGGCAGGCCCATGGCGTCGGCCACCTGGCGCGCCGACAGGTGTCGCAGGTCGCGAATGTGCTTCAGGATTTGGGACAGGAGCTGACCCTGGCGCCTCAGCTCCTCGGATGCGCGTTTGACCAAAATATTACCCGGCACTTGCTAGTGTCTATGAGGCGGCAAAGCGACGAACAGGTCAAAGCGCAACCTGACGTGTCTTTGGAAAACCATTCTCGCGATACGGTTTCAAGCACGCCGACCCAGGGCCCGGGGCGAGGCGCGCGCCATTTTCCACGATGGTTTTACCGACTTATGGCGCGGGCCATGCCACGTAACGATTTGCCGCGCCGTTGAATCGGCGCTCACCCGGAAAAATACCCCCAAATGTTCTCCGGCGACGGAGAAAAAGCGCTCCGCGGACGGCGGCCTTTTCCAGGGTCGGCGACAGTGTCGCCTCGACCTTTCGGGACCCACGCCTTGCCTCCAAGACGCGACGCCTTCGCCCTGGCGCTGAACGCCCTGAGACATCGGCTTCGCCAGGGCGTCGACGCGCCCGGCGACGCCCTGCCGATCCAGACGATCGCCGACGACCTGCGTCTGTCGACGACGCCCGTGCGCGAGGCGCTGTCTCGCCTGGCCGGCGAGAGACTGGTGGACAAGCGCGGCCCAACCTATACGCGCCCAAGGCCCGACGGGCCAACCCTGGCGGCGCTCTACGACCTGCGCCTGGTCTATCTGACGGCCGCCCTGGGGCGGCGGATCGAGCGGCGGGACGGCGTTCGCCGCGCGCCCCTGGAGCTTCTGGCGGTGGCGCGGGCCCAGGCGGTCGGGGCGGGGGCCGCCGCCATGGTCGAGGCGCTGTTCCTGGACCTGATGCGCGGGGGCGGCGACGGCGTCCTGTTCCAGGCCTATCAGCCGCTCGCCGATCGACTGGCGCCGTTCGCCGCGCTCGAGGACGTGGTCCTGCAAGACGTCGGCCAGGACGCCTCGGCGCTGGTCGCGGCGGTCCGGGCGGGGCGGACGGCCGAGCTGAGACGGGCGCTGAGGCGCCATCACCGTGTCCGGATGACCCAGGCCGCCCAGATCGCCCGCCTGGCCGACGGCGAAAGATATCGAACGGATATGATTTGAATATCGACCCCCTGGGGCGCGCCCTTTGAGGGCCGCGACAAGCGGCTTTCCGCAAACCCAAGGAGGTCCTGATGACCACCCCTGCCACCCTCACGCTGATCCGCCTCGGTTCGGCCAAGTCGCTGACCCTGGCCAACTTCCCGCTCGGCGAGCCCGAGCCGGTGGAGTTCACCGACAAGTACGGCATCTGAAGCCGGGCCGCCGGTCGTCGGCGCCGCCGCGCGCCGGCGACCTCCCGTCGATCCCTTCGGTCAAGGAGAAGACCATGACCCACCTCGTCCAAGGACGCCTGCTGCGGCTGGGCGCCGCCAAGCGCCTGACCCAGGCCAATCTGCATCAAGGCATGCAGGAGGGCGAAGACCTCACCGACCGCTGGGGCGTGTGAGCGGCAGGCCGGACGCGCCCAAAGGGCCGTCCGGCCGCGACGTCGTCGGAAGGAGACTCCCCCATGGGATATTGGCTGGCGCCCGGCGTCCACGCGGTTCATGTCGAGTCCGACCTGGTGTTCCTGGACATCGCCTCGGACGCCTATCTCTGCCTGGTCGGGGGCGCGGCGCACCTGCATGTCGGCGCGGACGGGGCGGTGAGCGCCGATCCGGCGTCATCGGCCCAGGATCTGGTGGAGGCCGGGCTTGTCGGCCTCCAACCTCGCGCGGGCTCGGGGCCCAGTCCGCCGCCGGTCCGCCAGGCGTTGGAGATCACGTCCAAGCCTTGTTCGCCGCTCGCGCTCATCGGCCTGCTGCCCGGCATGGCCGGCGCGGCCGCGATCAATCTGCGCGCCGCCCGCGCCGTCCAGACCCTGACCTTCGCGCAGGTCCTGGCCCTGGCCGGTCCGCTCAAGGCCGCGGCCTTCGCCGCGCCGTCGCCAGCCCTGCTGGCCGCTTGCCGCCGATTCGACCGCCTGGCGCCCTGGCTCCCGCGGTCTGGTCGCTGCCTGATGCGCAGCCTGGAGCAGCGCCTTTACCTGGCGCGGCGCGGTTTCGCGGTCGCCTGGGTGTTCGGCGTGCGCACCTGGCCGTTCGAGGCCCATTGCTGGCTGCAGGCCGGCGAGGTGGTGCTGGACGACAGCCTGGGGCACGCGCGCGGCTTCACGCCGATCCTGGTGGTGTGAGGTGCGCGACTACCTGGTCATCGAGATCGAAGCCGGAGCCGACCCCGCGCCCTGGCGCGAGGCCGAAGCCCTGGTCCTGGCCAGCGGCCAATGGTCCAAGGTCGCCGAACGCCGGCGGTTTTCGATCTTCCTGGAGGCGGCCCGGCCGCCGGCCTATCGCCATCTGGCCGGCGTCGGCGGCGGGCTGATCGGCGAGGTGTTCGACGCCCAGGCGGCCCGGCGGGGGGAGGGGCGCGATTTTTGCCTGGTGGGGCTGGGCGCGGAACCGCGCGAGGTCGCCGCCGCCCTGGCCGACCGCGCCTTTGGCCGCTACGTCGCCATCCTCAATGACGATCGCGGGCCCGCCCGGGTCCTGCGCGATCCGCTGGGCGTGATGGAGGCGATCGGCTGGCGGCGCGGCCCCTTGCGGTTCATCGGCTCGCGGCTGCCGGACCTGCGGGACCTATGGCCGCACGAGCTGTCGATCGATTGGCCGGCCCTGGCCGCCATCCTGCGCCAGAAGAACCTGGCCAGCGTCATCTGTCCCCTCAAGGGGGTGGTCAGCTATCCGCCCGGCATATTGGCTGGACCGGACGGCGAGGGACCGCGGCTGTGGTCGCCGGCCGTCTTCGCCCGGCGGCCCTGGCGCGACGCCGACCCGCGCGCCCTGCGCGACGTGGTCGATGGGGCGGTCGCCGCCTGGGCCCAGGGCCTGGGCGGCGTCTTCTGCGAGATCTCCGGCGGGCTGGACTCGGCGATCGTCGCCACCAGCCTGGCGCACGCGCGCGCGCCGCTGCTCTACGGTCTCAACCACAGCTTTCCGCGCGAGGAATCCGACGAGCGCGCCTATGCGCGGGCCGTGGCCGATCACATCGGCGCGCCGCTGCGGATCGTCGAGCGCGGCCCGCTGCGCCTGGAGCCGGCCAAGCTGGTCGGCGCGGCGGGCGGTCCCCGGCCCAACTATGTCGGCGGCGATCCCGACCACGACGCCGACCTGTCCGCCAGGCTCGCGGAGCCGGGCGTGGAGGCGATGTTCACCGGGCGCGGCGGCGACGGGGTGTTCTTCCAATCCGGCCATCCGTCCCTGGCCCGCGACGTGCTGGCGGGCGCCTGCGGCGACGGTCGGATCGGCGGCCTGGCGCGCCTGGCCCGGCGCAACGGCGCGACCGTCTGGGACATCCTGCGAAGGGGCCTGGCGCCGCAGGACCTGACCGCGGGCCTCGGCGTCCAGATGTTCATGAGTCCGGCGGCCGCGGCCGGGCCCGTCGGCCGCCATCCCTGGCTGGGCGAGGCTCGCGACCTGGCCCCGGCCAAGCAGCTGCAGATCCTGGCCCTGGTCAACGGCCTCAGCGCCTTTGGGGAAAGCCGGCGCCACCGGGCCGGCGACGTGATCGACCCGCTGATGAGCCAGCCGGTCGTGGAGTTTTGCCTGTCGCTGGCGGCGGGGCGCCTGGCGATCGGCGCCAATGACCGTCCGTTCGCCCGCGCCGCCTTCGCCGAGCGGCTGCCCGCCGCCGTGCTCGAGCGTCGCGGTAAGGGGAACCTGACGATCTTCGTGGCCCAGAGCTTGTGCCAGAGCCTGGACGCTCTGCGGCCCTATCTGCTGGAGGGCCGTCTGGCCGCCGAGGGGCTGCTGGACCGCGAGCGGCTCGACGCGGCCCTGTGCGCCGACCAGCTGGTGTGGACCAACATCACCTCCGAGCTTTTCGTGCTGCTGGCCCTGGAGGCCTGGGCGCGGCGCTGGACCGAGCGGCTCACTGCCTCGGCGGCCGCCCCGAGCCCGCCGGCATGACCGGCTCGGGCGCGGCCAGGGCCGCGTCGAGAAAGGCCAGCAGGCGCTGGTAGTAATCGCGGACATTGCCGGGCGCGTAGAACACATGGCCCTCGCCGCGATAGATCACCAGGATCGCGTCCTTGTTCTGGCGATAGAGCGCGCCGAACAGGGCCTGGGGTTGGGCGACGTCCTTGTCGTTGTCGCCATGGAACATCAGCACCGGGGCGGTGATCCTGTCGGCGAAGACGATCGGACTGTTGCGCAGGTAGCGCTGCGGGTCGCTCCAGGGCGGGGCGCCCATCCGCGCCTGGCCGGTCTCCAGCCAGCCGCTCGAGGCGAACACCGTCATGCCCGCCTCCGGGACGGCGTAGGAGAACGGCGCCAGGCGGGCGTAGGCGCTGATCAGGTTGGAGGTCGCCGCCGTCGCCACCACGGCCTTGAAGCGCGGGCTTTGGGTCGCCGCTCCGAGCACCGCGTAGCCGCCATAGCTGTGGCCCCAGATCGCCACGCGCCCGGCGTCGACCAGGCCCTGGGCGGCGGCCTGGTCGACCGGCCCGAGCATCTGGTCGGCCAGGCCCTCCATCGGTTCGCGGCCCGCCAGATAGGGCATGGCCGGCACGAGGGCGGCGTAGCCGTGGGCCGCCAGGATCTGGGCGTTGACCGACATCTGCAAGGCGCCCGGGGCCTGCTGGGCCGGCGGTGCGGCCGGCGCGGTTCCGGGATAGGGCAGGACCACCACCGGCGGCGGGCTCCTGGACGATGGCGCGTCGGGCGGCGCACGGTCGGATGGGCGCGGCGGCAGATAGAGCCAGCTGGTCAGCTCCTGGCCGTCCGGGCCCTTGTGGCGGATGGCGATCGGCGCGGCGAACGCCACATCGTCCAGGGCGGCGTTGACCGTGACCAAGGTCTTGGCGGCCATGCCGTCCTGGGCCAGCAGAACGGTTTCGACGCCGTGATCGTCCTTGGCGGTCTGGACGGTCCCGGCGGACGTCAGGGCGGTGACGCGCGCGCCCGGCGATGGCGCGGGCAGGCGCGGCCCGGGCCAGGACAGGGCCGGCGGGGCGGCGGCGGCGTCCAAGGCCAGGGCCTTGAGCGGCGGCACGAAATTCTGCGCCCCGCGAAAGCCGGGCGGCCGATCGGCCAGCGACTGGACCTGCGCCGCCGCGACGCCCCAGGCGTGAGCCCCGGCGCGCGTGACGCGCCAGACCTGGCCGCCGGCGCTGAGCGCCCAGACGCCGGGATCGGCGCCGATCGCCCGCGGCTCGCCGGGCAGGGCGGCCGTCAGGTTCGTCGGCCGCCGGCCGTCCAGCCGCCAGTAGTCCGCGCGGCCGCCGGCCGGGGGGCGGGCGAAGATCACCGGCTGTCCGTCCAGCCAGCCGCCGAGCGGCACGCCCTGCAGGTCGAAGGTGGGGGCGAACACCGGCTTCAGACCGCCCAGCGCCAGGGGCGCGGCGCCCCGCAGGCTCATGCGCCAATAGGCGCCCTCCGAGAACGGGACGTCGCCCCGGCGGGCGAAGACCAGCAGCGCGCGCCCGTCGTCGGACCAGCTGAGGAACCGGCCCATCACGTCGCAGTCGGGACAGGGCGTGACCGGCCCTCCGTCGTCGAGCCCGGCCAGCACCAGGGTCTTGGCGGTGGGCTCGGAGGCGGCGTTGGTCGGCTCGGGCGTCTGGGGCTGGATGTCCTGCCCCTCGACCAGGGCCGCCGCCGTCGCCCCGTCCGGGGCCAGGCTGAAATCGCGCACCGCGCCGGGGACCACGACCCGGCTCTGTCCGGTCTTCAGATCGATCAGCACCAGGCCCAGGGTCGCGGCCCTGGCCCGCAGGTTCCGATAGCGGCCGCTGCCGACGACGCTGGCGCCCAGTTCGCCCCGCGCCGTGGCCGCCCATTGGCCGCTGACCCGCGCCAGGCCCTGCCAGCCGAAGCCGATCGGGGTGTCGGGGGCGTCCTGGGGCCGCGCGGAGACCAACAGCTGGTCGTCGGTCCGCCACAGCAGGCTTGGGCCCCAGACCGGCTGGCGCGGCGCGATCCCCAGCCAGCGCGCCTGGCCGGTGTCCAGCTCGACCACCCCCAGCTCGAAGGCGTGACCGGTGAGCCGGCCGACGGCCAGCCTGCGGCCGCCGGGCGAGACGCCCAGGGCGACGTAGCCGGGTCCCCCCGGCAGATCGAGCCTTCGCTCCGCCCCGCCGGCCTTGACGTCGAACACCTGGATGCGGCCCAGGCCCAGCCGGGCGCTCCAGTCAAGATCGTAGGCCGGGGCGCTGTCCCAGCGCGCGTAGCGCTGGACGACCAGCCAGCGCCCGCTCGGATCGAGCCTGGCCGACTCCAGCTGCTCCAGGGCCAGCAGGCGCTCGACCGTGAACGGCGCCGCCGGTGCGATCGGTGCGACCGGTGCGACCGGTGCGACCGGTGCGACCGGCCCGGGCGCCGCGCCGGCGGCCGGGGGGAGAAGGGCGATCAGCGCGCGGCCGACCGCGAGCGCCGACAAGCGTCGCATCGTGGGTGTCTCCGGATTTGGGCGTTTAGGGGGGAGGGGCGGCCTACCAGGCCTTGGTCAGCTGCAGGCTGACCATGCGGCCCAACGGGTCGGCGTTGACCGGGTCGTAGCCGATCGCCAGCGGGTTGTCGTGGAACGGCGGGTCGGCGTCCAAGAGGTTCTGGACGTTCAGCGTCACCGACAGGCCATCGGCGGCCAGCAGCCGGCCTTGCCAGCGGCCCTGCAGGTCGAGCGTCGTCCAGGGATGCACCCGCCGGCCGGTCTCGGCGTAGCTGTCGCCGACATGGTTGACCCCGGCGGTCACCGAGGCGGGGCCATGGGTCCAGGTGGCCGAGACGCGGCCGCGCAGGTCGGCCGGATAGCCGGCCACGCCGGCCAGTTCGGTCTGGACCGAGGTCGGGGTGAGCTTGCGCTTGTAGTGCATCATCCACGACAGGGCGCCGGTGAACGTCAGCGGGTCGCCGGCCAGGGTGGCGGCGTAGGTCAGCTGGGCGTCCAGGCCCTGGACCTCCAGGCTGCCGGTGTTGAGGTTGCGCGCGTCGATGATCGCCCCGTAGGTGTCGACCGCGTAGACCCCCGTGCCCGAGGCGTTGGGATCGGCCATCGCCGCCAGCACCTTGGCCCGGTCGGCCGGATTGGTCGCCGGATGGACGATCGTCACGAACGGCGCGAACTGCGCCGAGGTCAGGGCCTGGGTCAGGACGACCGGAGCGCCGACCCGGTCCTTGAACACGGTGCGATAGGCCGACAGCTCCACGGTCAGGTCCGGGACGTCTTGCGGCGTGAAGGTCACGCCGGCCGTCCACGACCTGGCGGTCTCGGGCTTCAGGTCGGGATTTCCGCCCTGATAGACCAGGGTGGGGAACTGGCCGCCGGCATAGGTGATGGCCACCGGCGAGACGGTGTAGGGCAGGTGCAGCTCCGACATGGCCGGGGCCCGGAACGAGGTTCCGTAGGTGGCCTTGAAGGCCAGGGCCGGGTTCGGCGCCCAGATCATCCCGACCTTGGGGTTTTCCGTGCGGCCGACGTCGTCATAGTCCTCGATCCGCCCGGCCAGCGACAGCTCCAGGCGCTCGATGAACCGCACGGCGTTGTCGGGACCGACCAGGGGCGCGTTGAGCTCGGCATAGACGGCCCTGACCTCGCGGCCGAACCGGCGGGGGACCTTGGCGGTCCGCACCGCGCCGGCCAGGAACCGCGCGCCGCCGGTCCGCAGCTCTTCGCGGCGGACCTGGCCGCCGAGCGCCAGGCGCAGGGTTCCGCCCGGCAGGCGGGCCAGCGGTCCGTCGAAGCCCAGATTGACCGAGCGGTGCTCGCTGCGGCTCTTGGAGACGTCCCAGCCGGCCAGCACGAAATCCAGCACCTTGGCCGGGTTGGAGCCCTGGCCGATATAGGGGTTGAAATAGCCGTCGCGCGCGGCGCTGAACGATGTCAGCGGCGAGTCGGGCGCCAGGCCCGCGGCCTCGTTCAGGTTGCCGCCGTGCAGCAGGCCCGAGCCGTCGCTGCGCCCCAGCTCCTGGGCGTAGGTCGCCGAAAGGTCCGCGTTCCAATCCCTGCCGAGCGGGGTCTTGGCCTCCAGGCTCGCGCCGAGGCTTTCGGAGACGCCCCAGTTGTCGATGCCGCCGCGCTCGTTCTGGAACGAATAGGTGATGCGCTCGGACGCCTGGCCGGTGGGCGAGACATAGAAGGGGTTGGCGGCGGTCACCACCAGGGTCGTGCCCGGCGCGGAATTGCGCGCGTCGATCTCGCGATGGGCGAAGCGGAAGTCCCCCGACAACTCCACCCGGCCCACCGACTGGGCGGCCGACAGCACCACGCTGTGGCGGATGGATTCGGGCAGCACGTCGTAGGCGCCGCGCTGGTTGAAGCGGTTGACCGTGCCGTACACGAAATCGCTCGGCTTCAGCTGCGTCCCGTCCTGGCCCGCTGGAATGGCGTAGGTGGAGACATAGACCCCGGCGCTGTTGAGCCGAAGGATGTTGCCCGGCGCGCTGAGGGTGATGCTGCGTCGGTCCGCGCCGCCCAGGGCGGTGAGGTCGGCGTTGCCGGCATAGGGCCGGTCGGCGCCGCGCAGGGCGTCGTTGCGGGTATATTCATAGGCCGCCAGCACGTGGCCGCCCGACCAGGTCTTGCCCAGGGCCTGGCTGGCCAGGGAACGGGTGTAGCCGCCTTGCGTCGCCGTCCCGGCCGACAGACGCGTCTCGCCGCCGTCCAGATCGGTGCGCAGGCGGATGTCGACCACCCCGCCGACCGCGTCCGAGCCATAGAGCGCCGAGGCCCCGTCCAGCAGCACCTCGACCCGGCCCACCGCCGCGAACGGGATCGCCGAAATGTCGGAGAAGTCGCCGTAGATCCCCGCGCCGGCCATGCGCTTGCCGTTGAACAGCACCAGGGTCGAGTCCGCTCCCAGGCCTCGCAGGTCCACGCCCGTGCCGCGCATCATGTTGGTGCCGTTCAGGTCCGCCCCGGTGGAGACGCTGTCCTCGCTGGCGGTGCCGCCCGAGGCCTGGGGCAGGGAGGTCAGGGCCTCGGCCACGCTGGCGTAGCCGCCCCGGTCGATCTCGTCGCGGCCCAGGATCACGACGGGCGAGGCGCTGTCCTTGACGCCCCGGATATGGCTGCCGACCACCACTTCCGACAGCAGGGTGGCCTCGTCGGTCTTCGACGCGGGGGCGTTCGGCGCGACCGGGTCGGCGGGCAGGCCCGCCAGCAGGTCGGGCTCGGCCGCGTCGGCGGAGGCGGGCGGCGGGCCGCCGCGCGGGCGCACCACCAGCAGGCGCGGACCGGCGCGCTGGGCTTCCAGGTCGCTGCCCGCCAGCAGGCGGGCGAGCGCCTCCTCGAGGCTGAACACCCCGTCCAGGGCCGGAACCTGGCGGCCCTCGACCGCCTTGCTGGTGAACACGATCTGCACCCCGGTCTGCTGGCCCAGGGCCAGAAGGGCCGCGCCGAGCGGTCCCTTGGGCGTGCGCACCGCCGAGGCGGGCGCGGTCGCGGGCGTCTGCTGCACAGGCGCGGCCAGGCCCGGGCCGGCCAGGGCGGCGTTCAGGGCCAGCAACGATAGGCCCGCGAGGCCCCGACGAATCGACACAACCATGACGGCAATAATCCCCCAAATCGCGCCGGGTTCGTCGTCGTGACGAACGCGTGACGGGCGCGTCTGGGATGGAGACCCGCCAGGGGGCGGCCGGCCTTACCGCCGCGTGAAATAAATATGACGGTGTCGCCCCGCGCCCGCTCGGCGCGGCGCCGTCGGAATCTGAAGATTGGCCGGCCGGTCCGGGCCGTGGCCGAGGGCGCGGCCGGAACGTCGGTCCGGCCCTAGAACCGGGCCTTGGCCGGACCCGTCGGGGCGAGCAGTTCGATCGAGCCGTCGTCGCGCTCGGCGCTGTCCAGGTTCAGCGAGGCGGCCACGCCCCGCGCGAAGGCGCCGGTGTCGCCGGCGTCGAACACCCCGTTGACCCGCTCGTTGGCCGGCGCGCCGGCCCCCAGCACCACCTTCTGGCGGCTGTAGCGATTGACCTCGTCCACGGCCTCTCGCAACGGCGCGTCCTGGAAGGTCAGGCGCCCGTTGGTCCAGCCGGTCGCGGCCGCCACGTCGACGGCGACCGGACGGGCGGGGGTTTTGCCCGCGACCTCCAGCCGGGTTCCGGCGGTCATCATCGTCGGGATCGGCGCATGGGCCCTGGTCACCTGCACCCGGCCCTCGGCCAGGGTCACCCGCACCGCCGCCCCGGTCCTGTAGACCTCGAACCGCGTGCCCACCGCCCGCACGGCGGTGTCGCCGGCCGTGACCACGAACGGACGCGCCGCGTCATGGGCCACGGCGAACAGCGCCTGGCCCTTGTCCAGGGTGATCGCCCGCCGCTCGCGCGTCAGGCGCACGCGCACGGCGCTGTCGGTGTTGAGCTCGATCGACGAGCCGTCGGCCAGCGACACCACCCGGCGCTCGCCCACCGCGGTGCGGTAGGTCTGGCCGAACGGCTGGCCGATGACGACGTAGCCGGCCAGACAGGCGGCCGCCAGGCTCAGGCCCGCGATCCAGAAGCCCGGCCGCCGGCCCAGCCGGGATCTCAAGGCCTTGGCCGGGCGCGGGCGATCCAGCGCCGCCTGGGCGAGGGCCCGCAGGCGCGGATCGTCGGCGTGGGCGCGCACGCCCTGGGCCAGGCGCTCGATCTGGCTGTAGGCGGCGTCGTTGCAGGCGTCCTCGCGCCAGGCGTAGAACGCCGTCACCTCGCGGTGGGCGATCCGCTGGCCGCGCATCTTGGCGTACCAGGCGGCGGCTTCCTCGCGCGCCTGGCGACGCCGCGCGGGGGAGGGCTCCGCGGGCCGTGTCACGGTCGGGTTATCGCTCATGGCGTGGTCCGCCTAGCTCCCGATGTAGTCGGCGCATCGGGCGACAGCCTGTCTCATCCGCTTTTCCACCGCTCCCAGCGAGATCCCGAGCAGGCTCGCGATCTGCGCATAGGTTTTTCCCTCGACATGGGTCAGGACGAAAACATCGCGCAACTTTGGCGGCAAGGCGAGCATCATCTCGGTGAAAATCAGCGCCGCGTCCTGGTCGCCGTCGGCGCCGGCCCGATCGAGGGCGTGATCGCGCGGGTCGACGAGCACCGCGCGGGCCGCCTTGCGCCGGCGGTTTGACGCCAGGTTGAGCGCGATGCGCATCAGCATCGACTTGGGCCGGCGGATCGGGGCCGGCGGCACGTACTGGTGGACCCGAAGATAGGTGTCCTGGGCGATGTCGGCGGCCTCGGCGTGGCCGTAGCGCTGGGTCAGCACCGCCGTCAGCCAGGCGCGGTGACGCAGATAGGCGTCGGCCAGGGGCGGGGTTCCCGGATCCGGGGGCGGGGCGTCGGGGGACAGCAATTGGGCGTTGAGCGGGGGCATGGGCCGCGTTCCGAACCAGTGAATGCGGGACGGAATCCGGATCGAGCCGTGCCCGCGTGAACGTCGCGGACGCACGACGATATTTGGCCACTTTACTCATAGTCTATTCACTGTCCAGCGTTGAACGTGCGCCTTCACGGCATGGATTTTCTGGCCGTGGTGGGAGCGAACGTGCGCGCCCTGCGGGAAGCTCGCGGGCTTCCGCAGGATGAGCTGGCTCACCTCGCGTCGATCCACCCGAGCTATATGTCCGATGTTGAGAACGGTAAGAGAAACTTCAGCTTGAAGGTCCTGGAGCGGATTGCGGTTGCGCTGCGCGTTCCAGAGACCGATCTGGTGATCCGCCGATAGCGGGGGAAGTGTTCCTAAGGTTTGTCGAACTTTTTTGCGACTTTACTTATAGTCTATTCCGAAATGCACCGCGATGGTGCGCCATCGGGGCATGGATCTCCGAGGGGTTGTTGGCGCAAATATTCAAGCTGCACGGAGTGCTAGCGGCGCCCTGCAGGACGACATCGCGCACGAAGCCGGCATCCACCCCACATACTTGTCTGGCATTGAGAACGGTAAGCGCAACATAACGCTCCGTGTGCTTGAGCGCCTTGCGGCGGCGCTCGGCGTGACGGAAGCGGAGCTTGTGCGACGCAAAGATCGGTAGATCCTAACGGGCGTCTCGCCCGCTTCGCGCGCGATCGCGCTCTACGGCGCCGGGCGCCGCCGAGCCCGCTTCGCGGTCTCGGCCCTTCGGGTGACGATCGCTGACGCAATTGGCCGGGTCCGCAGTGAGGCTGGGTTTCGACCGCATCTGACTCTTCGCTGACGTTGGGAAGGTCTGCTCTGGGGCCGCGGCGAGGTGGACAGCATGACAGCCCTCGACAACGCGGAGACCTGACACATAGCTACCCTTGCGCCGGTCTGCGCTACCGTGCTTTCGACGTCCGCGCTTTCCGCCGAGCCGGGTGCTTTTTCGAGAAATATCGGCTCCGCGCCACCGCAACAGCGCTGGAAAGATTGGCTGCACGAAGGGAAACGCCCTTGATCCGCCGGACGTCTCTCTTTCGATCGGACGCACCAAATTTTTCGCCGGTAGCGATCGAGAGAAGCTCCACCACAAGCATTGGTCCGACGTCGGATTCATCTTTCCACAGCTCGGGTGCGCAGATGTTCGTCAACGAACTAATATCGGCGAGCAAGAACTCAATTTCAGCTTCTTGTGCAGCCGATTTTTTCGCGTCGTAGTTCCCGGACCAGTACGTGCCGGTGACCTTCTGCAATGCTGCCAACTGGATCCGCAAAGCGTCCACGGATTTCGTGAGGTGCTCGCGGCGCCCCTTAAACCGTTCCAGTGAGCGCGCTATCATAATTCCAGCGATGACCGCTACCAACGTGCTCGAAAGCAGCGGTGGCACGACCTTGTCAGCGAGCCAGGCAAGGAAGTTGGGCGGATCGCCTGCGCTCGAAACCGACAAGTTGGTATAACGGGGGCCGGACGGCGGTGCCGAGATAGCGGGACAGCTCGCGGCACAGCTTTCGGCGGGCGGAGTGGCTAGTGCTGCCGTTCCGCTTGTTGCTCCATGAACTTTTCCGCCAGCTTCACGAATGGCCAAAGCTCAGGATCCTCCGCGTGGAGCTTTAAGATGGAGCGCACGGTATCGCTGTTCACGTCGTGCATCTCTCGCAAAAGTCCGCCGAACGCCTCTTCTAGGAAAGAGGTCGGCATGCCAGCGACGCCATCGAATAGGATGTTCAGCACCGAGTTGTCCGCAAGCGCGCACTTCACGCGCGGCCGGAGGAACTCTTCGCGAAATTGCTCGCCGCTCCATGGCCCATCGTCACGGTACCGACCACCGAGGTACGGGGAAAACTCAGTTGCGACACGGAGCTCGCTCATTTCAGCTCTTCCGTTTCATCAGGCGGCAACTTTAGGATCCACTGCACTAACGTTCCACAAAAGGCGTTACCGTGTAGTTTCTTTCGCACACGACCGCGACTTGAATATGTCACCTCGCCGCGCCCACTCAAGAGACGCACCGATGAACCATCCAGTTCCGTAGCGAGCCGGCAGATGGTCCAGAGGCCGTTCCCGCGTCCTTGTAGGTCTGTTGAGGTACGACCGTATTCGATCGCGCCGGCCAACACATCTGCATCATTGAATTCCGGCGGACAAAGATCGCGGATGGCTTGGAAGAGGCGCTTCGGCTTCAACGTGACGGGAATCCCGACACCTTGGTCATACATGGAGAAGATGAGCGTCTCGCTGGCCATGTCGTACGCGCCCGCCGCCCACCATCTCGGAACCCGAGGCGCTAACCCTTCGTGGGCATCTGGAGGATAGGCGTGACTTCGAACGTTCTTCATCGCTTCGACGATGGCGCCATAGGTCGCCTTGCGGCGCGGCGCCCTTCCTGCCGCTTCCTCTAGCCGGTTCAGCAGATCGTCAACCTGTTGTCCTTCCACCTCTTCTCCTGAGATGAATGGAACAAAGCGCTGTCCAAAGTCAATTTTCGTGTCGTCTTTGCAGCTCCTGCCCCGAGCTGAAACTAGGTTGTAGAAGCCAAGCTCATCTAGAAGAGAGCGAATGAACACGGGCCAGCCTGAATCATCGATCCATGGAGCCTGCGCGGGGTACTGAATGAGGGCGCGATGATACTCCGACACGAGTACTAAGGCCGCATCGAGTGTGATTGACTTCAGTCCGGCCAAGTCGATCGACATGAAGCCGGACGAGATTTCTGGATCCCGGGAATAAGCAAGCCAGGTCCAATCATAGACGAAGCCAAGGCTCTCATCATAGTTTGAGGTCAAGCTGAAGTGCGCTGGCGGGCGGATCAGGACGGCCTTCCGCCGTAGCCGTTCGCCCTGGTTTACGTAACCAGCCTCCTGAGTAGCTGCGGGCAGACCTTTACGACGCAGCAGGTGAGCAGACTTAATCTGTTCATATCGCTCCTCCGCTTGCCGCTCCTTCAAGCCGTAGCGACGCGGGCTGACATTCTGCTTTACGCCCACATTCTCGGTGACGCGAAAAAGGCGCCTCCTACGCCGCCCGTAACCATGGCGACGGGGGTGGCATGCTCCACGGATAAGTCGGTTCAATTCAAGAGGGCCCGGCACAATCGTTGCGGAGGTATCGCCGCGCCGACGCAACCTATCAGTAGATGGGTTTAAGGCAACGCTTGTCGGCTCTAGCGAATGACCCCTTTTGATAGCCTCCTAGTCGCTCCAACGGTCGAGAAGCTGCCCCCTCACCCAAGAAGCTACGCTCGGGCTTCTTGATGATGGTTGGTTTGGCTGGTCTACCTTTGGCCATCCTGAATCTAGGGGGCGGGGCATGAAGCGGGCAGTTGTGGGAATCGTGGCGATCATGACCTTGGTCGGCTGCGAACGCCCGGCCGAAATGAAGAAACTCGCGCCTGTCGCTCCAAAGAAAGAAGCCACCAAGAACGAGTGGCGCGTCATCTGGAAAGACAAAGGCGTTTGGCTGGCGATCAATGAGAAGATTGACACTGTGAACGGCTTCAAGCGCGTCTGGTATGGAAGCGTTAGGTCGAAAGCTGGCGAACAGCCCGTCATCAGCAACAGTCTTACCGAGTACGACTGTAAAAACCGGTCGTCTCGTCAGCTTCAAGAATATGGTTACACGGCTGACGGAAGACCGGAAAAGTTCGAAGTCTTCAAGAATCCGGAATGGTCTTATCCGGCACCAGACACAGTAGCGTTCGGTGTGATGGCTTTTTCGTGTGAGGGTGTCCCGATCGAACGCGAAGGCACAAAGCACGGCGGTTCGTTCGAAACCTATGCATCGCTGGGGAAGGCGCAGGCGGCCCTCGCGGCGTCCGAGAAGAGCCCGGTCAAGAAGCCGGGATAGCTGCGAACGTGTAGGCAGTGAAGCCATGCCGCCAGTTCACAACTGGCGCGATCCGATAGTGGGGCCGGAAATGGGGCCCGGATCATCGCTTGTAGTTTTAATCAATAAATTCAAGGGGCGGTGGCGGTGAGAGAGGGATTCGAACCCAGGATCGGTCGCTAAGTGGCTCTAAGGCGCAAAAATCGCTTCTGCGCCACGGGCCGCCACATCCGAAGGATCACCCATCTTATCCGGGCTTGCCGTACAGGGTCCGTGGCATCGCGTGCCAGCGAGCTCTGCAAAAGGTAGATCTCGCCCGCGCGCCTAGCGGCTGAATGTCTGGTTGTTGGAAGGATGCCAATGGCAGCAACTGGCGCTCATCCGCGGTATCCTCAGGGCATGGGCGGGGGCTAGATCACGATCGGCGGCGAGCCCGGCGTGAACGGGTTCTCGTCGCTAGCTCCATGCATAAGAGCATCGAACGCGTAGAGCGTCTCCTGCGACGGGGCGGT
Organism: Caulobacter sp. Root487D2Y; assembly: GCF_001427165.1. NCBI lineage: Bacteria > Pseudomonadati > Pseudomonadota > Alphaproteobacteria > Caulobacterales > Caulobacteraceae > Caulobacter > Caulobacter sp. Root487D2Y. The sequence goes on along the minus strand of NZ_LMFD01000012.1, from coordinate 377,614 downwards.
GCGGGTAGCCCATTCGCTGACGCCGTTGAGCACCAAGGGGAAGGTCGCGCGTGCCGCGTTGATCTGACGGCGAAGGCGTCGCCGCTCTGTCTGGTGTGACTGTCCGATGGTGAAAGCTGCCGCCAGTACGGCGGCAATGCCGGTGATGAGGGTTTGCCAATGGCCCATGATCGCCATGAGCCCCGCCCACGCGTCTTGAATCCATTGCGGCCTGAGCGTCCCCCGTATCGTCGCAGCAAGTTTCGCCAAATCAGGCTTGCGAACAAGCTTTTGGCGGTGTTAGCGCGGGTCCTATCCCCGAAGCTCGCAAAGCCTTGCGCCATAAGGGTTTGAGGCGGTTCTCGCCTTACCTGCCGGGCGGATGCCACTCTCTATATATATACGGCTGTGAGATCGCCTCTCGCCGGCGGGTCCAAAGCCGGAAATCATTTCCGTCCCTGGCGCCTCCAAAATCCAAAACTAACTTCCCGATCCGGCGAGCCGAGGCGGCGAGCACCAGGTCACGCGGATCGACCGCCGCGACTTCCGGTAATTCCAGCTCGAAAGTTAGTTTCGGACTCGTGGCGATCTAGCGGACTCGGAAGCGTCGAACTTTCCCTACTCAGAAACCGTCGAACTTTCCCAACTCGGAAGCTGCGAACTTTCCCGCGTTCAGACTCGAATTTATCAGCCCACTCGGAAGCGCAGTTATTCTCAGACTCGCAGCGAAAGAGTCAGCGGACTCGTAGCGAATTTCAGCAGGGTTTTTCCAACCATGTTTGAGTTGGGACTCTGAGAAATGATAGCGAGTTTTCCGAGCTAATTTATAAGCGGAATCGTAGAAGGATAATCCTAGAAATGTACGAGTTTATCGAGCCTTCTCATTAGCGAGCTATTTAGAAGGTTTATAAAAAGCGACGAAACTGGTGAACGCTCTGAAGTCGATGAAACTGAGTGAGTGTGGGGAGTAAAAAGAATACGTGTGTTTACGATTACGGTCTAAGTCGCGCGTCTATGCTTCAAAAAAAAGCGCGCGAGCGCATTTTCCTGTTGCTTAACGGAGTGTGAAGGGGCAGGTTCGGGGGAGACACCCGCCGGGGCTTTAGGGCTCCCGGCGGGGTCGTTTCTGGTGATGCAGTCCCGACTTTTCGACGGGCGAGGGCTGCTCACGCTTCCAACTGGGGCATTGGACCTCGCTAGGAGTACCCCGTGTGGCAAACCGCCTTGATACAAGCTCGCGCCTGAAAACGGTTCATCGGCGCAGTCGAAAGACTGCGCCGATGGACTTTTCTAACAGGTTTTTCCGGCGAGAGCCAAGGGCTCCGTCCCTGACAAGCTGCCGTTGTTCATGTCGCTGACGAGCCGCCGTCACCGTTAGCGGCTTCGATCTGAGTGTCGGTTTGAACCTGGGTTCACCGGCTTTAAGCCGACATAACACCGGCTTTAAACCGACAATGCCCTAGCTGTGTACGTCTGCATGTTCCAACGAGTTTGGTACATCGACGGCTTTGCGGACTTTGATTGCCTTTAAATGGCTTTGGTACGTCGTTCGCTTGCGTCTTTAGTACGACGCTTTCGCAGCCTTACCGATAAGCGTTCGCTTTAAAGCGCATTGGTGTTTGCAGAACAGTTTGTAAGGGGGTTTACACAGTTCGCATTAGGATGCGGAAACCCCTTTATCGAAGGTATGTCGGCTTTAAGGAAAGCTTTCGTACTAAGTTGGACCGCGATTGCATTAAGTACCGGCTTTAACGCACTTAATACCGATAACCAGTTGGTCAATTGCGGTACGGTACGTTGGTATAGCAAGTGACCGGTTGGTCATGGGGCTTTGACGTAAACCCCTTTACAACACTGCGGGCGGAACTCGCGAATTCGGGCGTCCCGGTCTCGTCATCCTAAAAATGAGACGTGCGCGGGCTCGCGAGCGCAAAAAACATTTGCGCGATCTATGGGGAGTGCTCTACGAAGGGAGTCGCCGAGGCGTTAACACGCCCCGGCGTCACCGTCTGAGATCGTCAGCCCCCACCGTCGAAAAGTAGGGCGGGCGATCCCGCATCACACCAGGGCTAGGAGCACCCCGTATGTGGCAAACCGTCTTGATATAGGCTCGGAAGCCCCAAAACGGCTTGTGGTCGGCGCAGTCCTTGTGGGGCTGCGCCGATTGCGTTTCTAGCACAGCGGAATCGAGAACGGCAAGATTTCCGGCTCTAGCCCGCCGTCCAGGCAAAGCCGCCGTCCTGGGTCCGATCCCAAACGCCTAGCCAAAATGCGTCGTCAGGATCGGGACCGATCAGCTTGCCGACCGCCACGCTGCACAGCCCAACAACACCCTTGGACCGGCCGGCAAGCTCATCGCTGGCGTACGTCGTCCCATGTCGATGCTGTCGCTGACCAATTCGCCGACGAAGGTGGTCGTTTCGCCGATATGGAAGACCAGGGCGTATTTCTGCAAAGCCTGGACCCTTTCTGTGGATCGGGCGGCATCTCGCCTGGGCTAATGAGCGCGCGGGCGAGGGAAGTGTTCAGCCAGGAAATCGCGGATGGTTTCGGCGCCGCCCCGCCACAAGGCTTCAGCGGTATCGGGATCGGACGTGGCTTCCATCAAGTCGGTGAGACCTGACACCTTCCGCCCGAGTTGGGTGTAGAGCCCGGCTTGTTCCTGGGTCAGTCGCCCGGTTTCAAGGTCATCCCTGACCCACATGACATTCGCGAGGATCGCGGTCGCTTCGTCGTTCACTGAGGCGGTCGCTTCCGAACTATGGCGTCACGACCGAACAGGCGAGCGTCGTGCATCATCGCCTTTGTCGTATCCGAATTAAGGACCCGGTTCGGGTCACCATCCACGGCTTGCGCGATCTTGTCTTTCTGAGCGTCTGACATGCTGGCGCGAGCAGCGGCGTTTTCACGCGCCCGCGCGAAAAGGAAATCTAACATCCAGGGCGAAGGGGCTTTGCTTGAAGGTCGGATGACGCCGCCTTTCCGATTCACGGTCTCACCAACCTCACGCCAACGGGTAGCAGAGCCGCCAATTTCTCCGAAAACTGCGAACCGGCCGAGCTTGGCATATGTCATCGTCGTGCGCCCATCACCGACAAGTTCGGCATCGAGGTCCCGCAATAGAAATCGATTGATATTTTCCGGTGTGCCAGGAGGGGGCGCCTTCCCTCCCACGGGGTAGAGGGGGAGGATGTGCTGACGGAAATCGCCGGGGTGCGGGGCGCGCCCCAATAGGAAGTTCCGCCACCGATCCCGAGCCGCGACCATTTCGGGCATTCCGTCATGATAGCAGGCATCCCAGTAGGTCAGCAGAATTCGCCAGGACACGGACGTACAGAACCGGAGTAGCCAATCGCTGTAGGGATAGCTCATCGCGTCGTCGTCGTTGAAGGGGGTGAAAAGTTCGTTGGTAAAGGTCCGCTCGTCGCGACCTAGCAGTTGTTCGCAGTCTTCGCATAGGAGGTGCCGCTTAAGCCCGTCTTGAGTCCGAACGTTGGGCGCGTCGCCCCGCCGAATGTGCCCCGTCGCAGACGTATCCTTGAGCCATCGGATGACGAAAGCCGGAATTATGTGGCTGACGCAGAGAGGCTTGTTCTCTCCGCACAGGGCGCAAGGGGAGGGGACGGATGTCGGCTTTGCCATGCCTGCAAAGCTATCTTGCGCGGCGCGTTGGAACTAGCTCACCAGCACCTTGACCAGCAGAGCGATGAGCGCGGGCGTTGCGTAAAGCAGGATCACGCCGAGAACGCCGAAGCCCTCGCCGGTCGCTTTGAACTTGCCCCACTTCACCGATAGCTGGTGAACCCGCTTAGACGGTTTCGGGGGCTTGGTTTTCGGAGGGGGCACGAACGGATTCCTTCATTGAGAAAAGAAGAAATCCCTCCGGGATGTAGGGCGAAAACGGGGAGCCGCGTCAACCATTGTTCGTTGATCTATCCCCGTTCACGTAACTGGCCATTTGTAATGCTGTGATTTATCAATGAGTTATATCCCTGAATCATTTGTCACAAGGGCTCGCTCACAGCATATTAGAAGCAGCGAAAGAAACTCTTGGAGTGGGGTGTAGATATGCTGGACACCTCTGAATGTGGGTCTTCATCCTAGATAAAGGTTTGGCCGGTCCCATTGGCCTCGCATCGAACGTCGCATTTCTGGAGGTGCGCCAACTTCCGCTCATGGCGCTGCGCAGCTGGGCAGCCGGACGTGCCCTCTAACCGCCAGCCTATTCTCCGGTCTCAACAGCCAATCACCGGGAGTCGCGGCAGTGCAGAACGCGCGGTAGTCTCACCTACCAATGCGCGGCGACGCCATCCTCTTTAAGCGAACTGCCAATGACAACGATGACGGAAGATGCCAGACGCGCCGCCATGGAAGCCGCTATCGCGGAGGCGGCAAAATGCATCCCCGAAGATGACCGTCACCACCCGATGGTAGGGGCTGTTCTGACGGACGCGGCCGGCACCATCTTGCTCACCAGTCATCGTGGCGAGGACAGAAAAGGCGGCCATGCGGAATATCTTCTCTTTGCGAAAGCTGAGGATCGAAAACTCGACCTGTCTGACAAGGTCCTCTTTGTTACGCTTGAGCCTTGCTCGCGGCGCTCCTTGGATAAGACGCCGTGCGTCGTAAGGGTCGTTGAAAGTGGGGTCCGCACAGTTTTTATAGGCACCCTCGACCCCAATCCGCAGATTATTGGTCGCGGCGTGAACCATCTCATCGCTTCGGGCGTGACGGTGGAGCATTTTCCGGCCGCGCTTCGCGGCCAACTCGCCGACATGAACGCCACGTTCCAAGGCACCCACAGCTACCTTGTCGATCCCGTGATTGCGACGACGGGGGGGAGTCCCCGACAGGCGGCAGGGATCCTAGCGACAACCCTGGACCTCATTGCCAACGCTAAGGGAGAGGTGCGCATCTTCGCGGGTGACACGAGCTGGCTGCCGAAACTCTTCGTCGGCCTGCTGGAAGCGGGACTGCGGCGACATCCGATCCGACTGCTGGCCCAGAAGGCGCTGGGAGCCGAGACGGTCAGGCTCGCTCGTGCTGTCGGCGTCACGGTCTGTCAGGTGACGGCCGATACCGGGATCCGCGGCACGCTCACGATGAAGGGCGGAGCGCCCAAGGAGCTGCTGCTTATCGAGAAGGTCCCGGCCCTGCACGCCCTGACCTTCTCCGCGCCGCATGAGGCGGGGCTTCTGCAAGCCTATGCCGACAGGTTCGAGGCCGCGTGGGACGGCGCACGATCGACGCCTGGCGACAACCCCTTGATCGTCGAAATCCCCTTTAGCCAGGTCGAGGCGACTCTGCGCGCCAACGTGCCAGCCTACGCCGATGCGCGCATGGTGATCGAAACCATCGACCTGGCCGACTTGAAGAAGCTCACTGACGAAGTCGAAATCTTCAAGCTCAGGCGCGTCGCCTCCACGCGACGGCTGGTGGAAGCGTTTGATCTCAAAGAGCCTTCTAGGATCGTCGGGACGCCCTGGGGTTTCTTCTTGCCCGTCGTCGAGCGGGCCGCGAATGGCGACCTGACGCTTATCGACGGCATACATCGGGTGCACCATGCCGAGCGAAACCGCGAAGGCAAGCTTCGGGCTGTCGTGATCGAAGGCGTGGAGGCACCGCTGCCTTGCAAGCCTCTTGCCGTTCAAACACCACGCATCGTGGCGTTCAAGAGCCCGCGTGAAACGCGTTATTCTGATTATGTAGAGGCCAACTTCCGGCCGTTACGCGCGGCCATGGCCCTGGGGATCTGGGCTTCTGCCGAGGCCGACCCTTCGTGACCGAGGTGACCGCAGAGGTTCGCGCATCTTTTCGGCGGCATAAATCTCAACCGGGTGTGTCCGCCGACGCCTATCGACAGCGCCACCTGGAGCGCTTCCAGGCGACATCGGCCGGCAAACGAGCCGTCTACCTTGACCTCAACTACTGGATTGATCTTCAGGGTGCCGCCGCCGGCATGCCTCGCCGGCCCGAGTTCGCCGAGCTTTTGGAGGTGTTGCGCGCCGGCGTTTCTGGCGGCCAGTTGATGTGTCCTGTTAGCTACTCAGTCTTGGCAGAACTCTCCAAACAGACCGACCCGGCGACGCGCGGGGCGACGGGGCACCTTGTCGATGATCTGTGCTGTGGCGCGGGATTGATGGCCGACGACGAGCTCATCGCCTTCGAAGTCGCCGGGCTTTTTCTATCGACGCTTGGCTCGGACAAGACGGTACTAGACCGTGAGCGAGTGTGGAAACCAGTCGGCTGCATCGCCTCAAACAGCACTCTGTCGTCCGTGCCGTTCAATCCCACCAGGCAGCACCGTCAGCGACTTGAGAAGGTGTTCTTCGACACGCTCCTCATCATGACGGCTGAAGAAGCTGTCATGATGGACTTGCCGCGGTGGGCGTCGCCCTGGGCGGACCTCGCGCAGAAACTAAACGATGGCAACGCGGCGCACGTCCACGAGATCGATAAGTTCGAAGATCTGCTTGCGGCGGAGGCGCAGGGCGCCGCGCGGGGCAGCGCGCCGATGATCGCCGCTGCTGTGGAGATCCTTCGTAAAGAACTCGGGAGGCCCGGTGATTTTTCAGCTGCGTCACCGGACTGGCCGCGTCTCGTCGGAGCCGCCTTGAGCAAAAATGAAACGACACAGTCGGCCTTGCCGTCACTGTACATCCGCTCGGGGTTACATGCGCTGCTGCGCTGGAATCGGACGCAAAAGTTCAAACCCAACGATATCTTCGACTTCAGCCATGCTGCGGGTGCTCTTGGCTATTGCGACCTGTTTCTGACGGAAGGTCCGCTCAAGGACATGCTTGGCCGCGGCCCTTTGCGCCTTGCTGAAGCGACCGACTGCAAGGTGGTTGCCTCGCCAACAGACGCGCTCGGCGCAGTGCAAGCCCTGATCGCTGTCACTGGTTCAGCCAACTGAACGTCGTATTTCTGAAGGTCGGCCAAGTTCCGCTCACGGCGCGCCCCCGTACTTGCTTGAGTCCAGATATAGATCCATCTCGTTTTGTCGGGTGAGCGGTGTTGCCGCAATAGCCGCCGGGTTTCGGGAGTTGTCGTAGGGTTCTTTCATTGCGGAAAATCTTACCAAGTCTGCCCTTTAAATTCTGACCAGTTCCAGGCCAAGCTGAGCTATACTCTAATGGGCCGTCAGCCCTCGCTAATGTCCACCTTGCATAGGCAACAATAACCGGAGCACGGCATGTTCAACGTCGAGTGGGTTCAGCATGCTGTGGGCCATGGGGGCTTTCACACGGGCCGGGCTCGTGCCGATCACGCGCCACCTCTCAACTGGATATTCGACTGCGGTGCAAAGAAGACGGCCGTGTTCGATGCTTATCTGAAGGCGTGGACGACCCAGCACCAGCAGCCGATCGACTGGCTGTTCATCTCGCACTTCGACACCGACCATGTCAGCGGGCTCGACACCCTAATGTCGCGCGCGGTCGTGCGCGAAGTGATGGTGCCTTATGTCAACGAGCGCGAGCTGATCCTCCAAGTTCTACATGAAGTCGACCGAGGACGCTTGGACCGTTCCTTCTTCGAACTGGCGGCCGACCCGGCCGCGTTCTTTCTCGCACGTGGGGCGCAGCGGGTATCCTTTATCCGAGACGGCGGCCCTCGCACCGAGGCGGCGATTGGCGGCGATCCCGGACCAGACTTTCCGCGGCGCGAGGGCGAGTGGACGCTCAAAGTCGATCCGCCGGCTAGACCTCTACCGCTTCCGCCGCTTTATCGCGCCACCCTAGGTCCTGCTTTACAAGTGCGGGAAATCGACAGTGCTAGCTTCATCGCTGCGGTGTTCGGCCCCTACGGTCTGCGCTTCATTCCGCACCGCGCACCGGTCTCGCCCGCAACCCACAAGGGCCTTCTCGCCGATTTGATCGCCTTGGTCGGTCGTGCGCCCGCACGTCTGAAGCGTCCAGGACTTGGCGATTGCGCGTTCGCGATTGCCAACCATGCGCGGACGGCCAGTGGCCGGGCCCAACTGCGCAAGCTGTTCAAAGCCCATGTCGGCTCGTCAAACCGATCATCTTTGTCGATCCTCAGCGTTCCTCACGTCGCCGACACATCCCAAGCTAACTGGCATCGTGTGAGCCCAGTAATGAGGAGCTGGGGCGAGGGCATTCCCGCATGGCTAAACACTGGCGACGCCGAACTCTTGGCGCCGGGGGATCTCGCCGACTGGCGAGCAGCCTTCCACCCATTGCTCCCGCAAGTGCAGGTACTAGCGTTGCCCCACCACGGGTCGGACAAGAATTCCGATGCATCCCTTCAGGCGCTTGTTCCAAGTGCGGTCTTGGTGGCGCACGTCAAAGCCGACTCCTCCAAGCACCCCGGGATCGATGTAACGGCCTTCGCTGGCGAACGCCTGGCGTGCGTCTCAGGTCAACCCGGAAGCGAAGTGTGTCTGCACTTCTGGCTGCCGTAGCGAGAGGCGAAAAGCTCATGCTTCGAGGCTTCCATGGCGCGAACTGGGGCGAAGAGCCTGAAGACGTTTGCACGCGGGCCGGGACGGGCATGTTCAATGCGGTGGAGCTGAATTGGCGAGCACCGAGGCTCTGGGCCAAGGCCGATAGCCAACCAACTTTTGATACGACCGAGCCGTTCCTCTACATCTTATTGAGGGACCACGGAAATGCGCGAACCAAAGACCAGATCGTCTACGTCGGATTGACCAAGTCCCCGCTCACCCGGTTCGGCAACCACAAGACGGCAAAGGCCATCGTGGCCCGGCGAGGTAGGGTGCGTTTCACGTATGCGCCGATCGACTTGAAAGGCCGAAATCGCTTAGAGCGTATCAGCCGAGCGCTTGAGGAATTGGAGCATCTCCTCATCTGGGCTGTTCCGGGCGAGCACCTGGTGAACGAGAAGAAACAGTTCACCCTTCCGGGAATGGGGTCCCGAGGCGGCAACGCCTGGCACGTCACGAACACTGGCTACCGTTTCTCTGGCCAGATGCCGCGCGACATCGTCTTTCCTTGGATGATGGTGCGACCGGGCCGCGACCGATCGCGCAAACCCGTATAGGTGCGCGCGGCTTGGCAGGCCTAGGCTGGTGAAGGTGACCGTGCGCCGACGGGACGAGGCGAGGCGATTGTGTTGTCCAGGCGGCGCAGCGAGGTCATCAAGATATCGACCACGTTATCTGAGCGTCGTGTTTCTGGAGGCAAGCAAAGGTCCGCTTCTGGCGCGACCCTGCCAAAAACCGGGCGCGCTCACGGTCCATTGGATGGAACGCGGACCTCGCCAGCTATTATCACGAGAGTTCGGACGCACGCACAGGTCGCGCTTGCATTCCATGCCTGGCCCTGTGTTCTCTAAATTTAGCGCGTCTCAAAACCGGGGACAAGCAAGGGGTTAAGGGAGGCGATCATGGGGCGTCGGACAACCAACAGTCAGGTCGCCTGGTCTAGGCGTTCGGCCGAAATCGCCATGGGCTGTTTCGGCTATTTCGT
>NZ_LMFD01000012.1:367580-368115 GCF_001427165.1 Caulobacter sp. Root487D2Y | reverse complement strand
GATTGGGAATGGCCGTGGCCGGCCCCAAATCCTTGCCGGGTCGCGCTGCGGTGCTGCTCCTGTGGGTGGCGACGCTTGGCCTGTTGGCGACGGCGATCTTTCCAACCGATCTTGAGACGGCGGCCACAACAACGACGGGTAACATTCACACCGCCAGCTTCCTGGTCAATGTGATCAGCGTGATCCTGTGCGCGTTGCTCTTCGCCGTCGGCTTTCATCAAAGCGAGGACTGGCGCAGCTATCGGTGCATCGGCTTGGCTTTGGCGATCGCCTTGCTCGCGGCGTTCATCGCCCAGTTCCTGACCCTGCATCGGGGCGCGCCCTATGGCCTGACGAACCGTCTCTTCGTCGCCGTGCTCATGGTCTGGTTCCTGGCGACCGCCAGGCAACTCCGCCGCATCGCCATTCTGCGACAAGGCCCCATGACGCCCAATGCTTAAGGGAGGCGATCATGGGGCGTCGGACAACCAACAGTCAGGTCGCCTGGTCTAGGCGTTCGGCCGAAATCGCCATGGGCTGTTTCGGCTATTTCGTC
>NZ_LMFD01000012.1:97981-367533 GCF_001427165.1 Caulobacter sp. Root487D2Y | reverse complement strand
GGATTGGGAATGGCCGTGGCCGGCCCCAAATCCTTGCCGGGTCGCGCTGCGGTGCTGCTCCTGTGGGTGGCGACGCTTGGCCTGTTGGCGACGGCGATCCGCCCCCTGGCGTCCTTGATCGTCGCCTCGGCGAAGGCGGCGCGGCGGCCGAAGGTCACGATCCGCCCCTCGGCCCGCACCAGGCCCGTCTTGTCGGTCAGAGGCCGATGATAGGACACCTTCAGTTCCAGGGTCGTATAGGCCTGCTTGGCGCTGAGCTTGGAATGCACCGCGCAGCCGCAGGCGGAGTCGAGCAAGGTCGCCGCATAGCCGCCATGGACCGTACCGATCGGATTGTAGGCGTGGCGGCCGGGCAGACCTTCGAAGGCCGCCCAGCCGTCGCCGGCCTCGGTCAGGGAAAACTCCAGGGTGTCGCCGATGGGCGGGTGCCCACCGGCGGCGATCATCGCCTGAAGTTGCTCAAGGCCGGATGCTCCCGGCGCGATCTGGTCGGCCAGTGTGGTTTCAGGAACGCTCATGGTCAGACTCCCTGTCGAGGCGATGATGATGGCGCCGTGTCTGGCGAGGTTCGCCGGTCAAGTCGCCAGTTGTTCCGGCCCATGGGCCTTGGTCGCGTCGAGACTAGGATCCTTGATCTTGAACCACATCGCATAGAGCGCCGGCAGGAAGACCAGGGTGAGGATGGTCCCGCCGATCGTCCCGCCGATCAGGGTGTAGGCCATCGACGACCAGAACACCGAGAAGGTCAGTGGAATGAAGGCGAAGATCGCGGCCAGGGCGGTCAAGATTACCGGTCTTGCTCGCTGCACCGTCGCCTCGATGACGGCGTGGAACGGGTCCAGGCCCTCTTCCTGGTTGATGTGGATCTGGCCGATCAGGATCAGGCTGTTGCGCATGATGATTCCGGCCAGGCCGATCAGTCCGAGAATGGCGTTGAACCCGAACGGCTGGTGGAAGAGCAGCAAGGTCGGCGCAACCCCGACCAGGGCCAGCGGCGCGGTCAGCAGCACCATGAACATCGCCGACAGCGACCGGACCTGGAAGATGATCACGATCATCATCAAGATGAACATCAGCGGGAAGATCGCGGCCAGGGCGACATTGGCCTTGCCGGCTTCCTCGATAGAGCCACCCATCTCGATCCTGTAGCCGGCTGGGAGGGCCGCGATGATCGGCTTGAGGTCCTTCGTCACCTGGCTGGAGACGTCCGGCGGCTGCAGTCGCTCGTCGATATCGCCGCGCACGGTGATCGTTGTCAGCCGGTCGCGGCGGCGCAGGATGGGATCTTCCATGCGCACTTCGGCCCGTCCGATCTGGTCGAGCGGGATGCGCTCGCCCGATGCCCCGACCAAGGTGAAGGCACCGAGCTTGGCGGGGTCTAGACGATCTGCGCCCGTGGTTCGCGCCACGATCTCGACCGAGCGAATGTCTTCGCGCACCTGGGTCACCGGCACCCCGGTCAGCAGGAACTGAAGCTGCAGCGAGGCGTCGCTCGAGCTGAGGCCAAAAGCGCGCAGGCGATCCTGGTCGAGCACGAAGTGGACCGTCGGCACACGCTCGCCCCAGTCGGTGTTGACCTGGCGTAGGCCCTTGTTTCGCAGCATCACCGTGCGGACCTGCTCAGCGATCTGGCGAACCTGTGGGGTCTCGGGTCCCATGACGCGGAAAGCCACGGGGAAGGGCGAGGGCGGACCAAACACGATCTGGGTCGCGCGGATCCGGGCGCCGGGCACGGCGCCGCTGGCCGCGAACTGGCGCAGGCGGCGCTTGAGCACCTCGCGGGCCTTCTGGTCGGGGGTCAGCACTACGATCTTGGCGAAGGAGGGATCGGGCAACTCCGGCGAGATCGCCAGGAAGAACCTCGGCGCGCCCTGGCCGATGTAGCTTGTGACGATCTTGGCTTCGGGCTGTTTGCGCAGCCAGGCCTCCACCTTCTCAACCGCCTGACCGGTCGACGCGATGCTCTCGCCTTCGGGCATCTGCACCTCGATCAGCACCTCGGGCCGGTCGGAGATCGGGAAGAACTGTTTCTTGGTCCCGCCCATCATCAAGATGGCGAGCACCATGGCCACGCCGACGCCGGCCGCCACCTTGAAGCGATTGTCCACCGTCCAGGTGACCATCGAACGCAGGCGACGATAGCGCGGGGTGTCGTAGATCGCCGCATGGCCGCCCTCGACGGGCTTGATCTTGGGGATCATCAGCACGCCCAGATAGGGCGTGAAGATCACCGCCACGAACCAGGAGGTGATCAGGGCGAAGGCCACGACCCAGAAGATGTTGCCGGCATATTCGCCGGCCGTGGACTTGGCAAAGCCCACCGGCATCAGGCCGATGATCGTCACCAGCGTGCCCGACAGCATCGGCGCGGCGGTGTGGCCCCAGGCATAGGTCGCCGCCGAGATCCGATCCTTACCCTCTTCCATCTTCACGACGATTGTCTCGATGATGATGATGGCGTCGTCGACCAGCAGGCCCAGCGACAGGATCAGCGCGCCTAGCGTGATGCGGTCGAAGTCGCGGCCGGTGACCAGCATGATCACGAACACGCCCGCCAGGGTGAGCGGCACGGCCATGGCCACCACCAGCCCGACCCGGAAGCCGAGGCTGATTAGGCTGACGACGATGACGACGGCGAGCGCCACGAAGAACTTCAGCATGAACTCGTCGTAGGCTTCCTCGATGTTCACCGACTGATCGGTGACCTTGGCGAAGCTCATGCCCAGCGGCATCTCCGCGGAGATGGCCTTGGCTTCCTTCTCCAGGCTCTTGCCCAGCTCCAGCCCGTTATAGCGATCCTTCATCACCACCCCGAGCTCAAGGGCCGGCTCGCCCTCGCTGCGGATCAGGAAGGTGGGGGGGTCTTGGTAGCCGCGCTTGACCTCGGCGATGTCGGCCAGCTTGAGCGTGCGGCCGCCGACCACGATCGGCGTCTGGCGGATCTTCTCCAGGTCGTCGAGCGCGCCGTCGAGACGGATCTGCACCTGGGGTCCTTGGGTCTCGATCGAGCCGCCGGGCGTGACGAGGTTTTGGTCGTTGAGGCCGGCGAAGAGATCCCTGGGACTCACGCCCAGCGTCGCCAGGCGGGCCTGGGAGAACTCCACGAAGATCTTCTCGGGCTGCTCTCCGATGATCATCACCTTCTTGACCCCGGGAACGTGCAGCAGCCGCTGGCGTAGGGTCTCGGCCTGGCGTGCCAGCAACCGCTGGGGCTCGCCCTTGGCCTTAAGGGCGTAGAGGGCGAAGGTGACGTCGCCGTACTCGTCATTGACGAACGGACCCAGGACGCCGCGCGGCAGGTTGGCCGCCTCGTCGCTCATCTTCTTGCGGGTCTGGTAGAACTGCTCGGGAACGTCCTTGGGCGGGATTTGGTCCTTCAGCGTCAGGGTGGTGAAGGCCAGGCCCGGCCGCGTGAAGGTCTCGGACCGGTCATACCACTTCAGCTCCTGCAGCCGCTTTTCGAGTGGTTCGGCGACCTGGTCCTGCATTTCCTGGGCGGTGGCGCCTGGCCAGGCGCTGACGATGGTCATGACCTTGATCGAGAAGCTGGGATCTTCGGCGCGGCCCAGCTTCATGAAAGCGAAGGCGCCGGCAAAGGTGATGGCGATGATCAGGAAGAGGGTGATCGAGCGCTCGCGGACCGCCAGCGCGGAGAGATTGAAGTTCATTGGGGCGCTCCGGTCTGGACGCGGACTTTCTGGCCCTGGTGGAGCATGTGGGCGCCCAAGGCCACGAAGCGGTCGCCACCGGACAGGCCGCTGGCGATCGTTACCGTATCGGTTCCCAGCGACGCCACGCGCACGGCGCGCCACTGGACGGTGGAGGTGCGCGGGTCGATGACCCAGACGCCTGGGCCCTTGCCGGCGTCGTAGAGCGCGCTGATCGGCGCCTCGACGCCGCGCTGGGCCTCGCCTTCGGCCTGACCGGGTAAGGCCACGACCATGGTCGAGCCCAGCGGCGCCTGGGCGGCTGGGCCGCTCAGCACGTACTTGGCCTCATAGGTGCGGGTGCGCGGGTCGGCAGCGTCGGAAAGCTGGCGAAGCCGAGCTTGGCCGGCCTTTGCGCCGGTAAAGACATAGGCGTCCGCCGTCGAGCCGAGCGCCGGGCGAACGGTCTCGGGCAGGGTGATGGTCGCCTCGCGCGGCCCGGCATGCGCCAGGCGCACGACGGGCTGACCGGCGGCCACGACCTGTCCGGGTTCGGCCAGGGTTTCCATCACCATGCCGTCTGCGTCGGCGATCAGGACCGCATAGCCGGCGGTGTTGCGCGAGACGTGGGCCTGGGCCTGCGTCGCCGCCAGTTGCGCCTGGGCGGCGTCGGCGGCGGCCTTGGCCTGGTCGTACACAAGCGCGGATACCGCGCCGGCCGACACCAGGCCTCGATAGCGTCGCTCTTCGGACGCCGCCTGCACCGCGCGGGCGCGAGCGGCTTCGACCAGTTCGTTCTGGGCCGCGACGGCCAGGGCGTAGTCGGCCGCGTCGATGCGCATCAGGGGTTGGCCCAGACGCACGGTCTGGCCGGCGTCGACCAGGCGGGCGACCACCTTGCCGGCGACCCGAAAGCCCAGATCGCTCTGGACGCGGGCCGAGACGACACCGCTGAACCGCCGCTCGCCGGTTGTCGCCGGACCCGCGACGGCCGCCCGGACGATCGGGGCTTGGGTGCGGGGGTCGTTGGCGTCGGCCTTGCCGCCACAGGCGGCCAAGGGGGTGAGGCCGGCCAAGAGCAGGGCGGCGGCGATGGTTCGGGACATGGCTTGAGGATCCTGCCTTGACGGAAGGCTCTCAAGCTGAAGTCGTGTGACGAATTTGTCAACTAGTCACTTAACACTCACGGCGCGAGGCTGCGTAGCACGAGGTTGACGGCCTTGGTCGGCGCCTCGGGCAGGTCATCCAGATTGTGCTTGAGCATCAGCGGGTTCATGAAGCTCTGCATGACCATCATGATCGCCTCGCAAACTTCGTCGATCGGCGTCTTGCGCTCGAACTCGCCGGTCTCTCGGCCCAAAAGGATGATTTCCTTCAGGAGCGCCTGAGCTCTTTCCATATAGGCCATCGCCGAGGGCCATCGCTCCTCGGCCGAGTAGGCCGCGATGTCGTAGAGCAGCTTGTCCTCGAAGAAGAGTTCGGCGCTGGTTGCAACTATCCCACTGAAAAAACGCCGCAACTTTTCGGAAGCTGTCTTGCCTTCGGCCATGCCCACTTCGCCCGCAGCGAGAACCTTGTCCAGGCATTGGACGCAGATCGCCTGGCCGATCGCCTGCTTTGAATCGAAGAACTTATAGATGTAGGCCTTGGAGAATCCGATCGCCTTGGCGAGGTCGGCGACCGTCGTCTTGCCATAGCCGTAGCGGCTGAAATGCGCCTCGGCGGCGTCCACGATCTGGTCGCGGATGCCGTGCTCGACGGGGCCGCGTTGCCCGGCTGAGGAGGGCGAAGGTTCGATGGTGTTCATGCCCGCACGCTACCATCGGGTCTGGCGATTGACAAACGAGTGACGATATAATTATTTGGTCACTCTGATTTCTTCCTCGGAAAAGTTCATCATGCGCTCCGTCTTCCTTCGGACCCTTCCCGCGGTCGCCGGCGTCGCCGTGCTGGGCGGTTGCGCGATCGGTCCCAACTATGTCGCGCCGACGATCGCCGCCCCGCCGACCTATAGGGGGCAGGCCGCCGTCGTCGCCAGGTCGGCCCTGGTCGCGCCGGTCGATGCGTGGTGGCGCGGCTTCAACGATCCCGTCCTCGACAGGATGGTCGATCACGCCCTGGCCCAGAACCTCGACCTGGCCCAGGCCGCCGCCCGCGTGACCCAGGCGCGCGCGGGCCTAGGTGCGGCGACCGCCGCCCTGCTGCCGTCGGCCTCGGTCGAGGCGCGCGGCGCCCAGGCCCACGCCTCCACCCAGACCCCGACCGGACGCCTGCTGGCCGCCACGCCTAACTTTGATCGCGATGGCGTGCTCTATGAAGCCAATGTCGTGGCCGGTTGGGAGTTGGACGTCTTCGGCGGCTCGCGCCGCGACCAGGAGGCGGCCCGCGCCCAATATGAAGGTGCGCGGGCCGGCGTCGCCGCGGCGCGGCTGGCGGTCGCCGCCCAGACCGCCGACACCTACATGCTGATCCGCGGCCTGCAGGCCAGGTTGGCCGTCGCCCGCCAGCAGGTGCAGACGCAAGGCCGGCTGGTCGAGACGGTCCGCCTGCAGCGCGCGCAGGGCGTCGCCGCCGAACTTCAACTCCATCAGGCGCTCGGCGCCCTGCAGCAGACCAAGGCCGGTATCTCCGCCCTCGAGGAAGGCCTGGACGCGGCGCTCAACGCCATGGACGTGCTCTTGGGCGCGCAGCCGGGAACCTACCGCGCCGAGCTTGCGGTGGCGGCCCCGATCCCGGCCGCGCCGGGCCTGGCCGAGGCCGGCGGTCCGGCCGAACTGCTGCGGCGGCGTCCCGACCTCGTCGTGGCCGAGCAGCGGCTTCGCGCGAGCAATGCGCGGGTCGGCTCGGCCCTGTCGCAATATTTCCCGAAGCTGTCATTGAGCGGACTAGTGGGCACGGCCAGCACGACGAGCAGCACGCTCTTCGAGGGTCCTGCGTCGCAGGCTCAAGGCGTCCTGGGTCTGCGCTGGCGGCTGTTCGACTTTGGCCGGGTCGGCGCCGAGGTCAGCGCCGCGCGCGGCCAGAAGGCCGAAGCGCTGGCGGCCTACCAGCAGTCGGTCCTGCGCGCGACCGAGGACGTGGAGAACGCGTTCTCCAGCCTGGTCAAGCGCGAGGACCAGGAGCGTGTCCTGGCCGACGGCGAGGAGTCTTTGGTCAAGGCCAGGGACGCCTCCAAGGTCGCCTACGACGCGGGCGTCGTCAGTCTCATCGAGGTGCTCGACGCCGATGCGCGGTTGTTGGCGGTGCGAGACGCCAGGGTCCAGGCCCGCACCGAGGCCGCCCGCGCGTCCATCCGGTCGTTCCGAGCCCTGGGCGGCGGCTGGGAGCATACAGTCGTGGCGAGCAAGGGTTAGGCGCGCCACCTTCAGCGGAGCAACTGAAGGTCCGGAGTTACTCCAAGGTCAGCTCGTGGCGCGACCCGGCCGGCGAAGCAGACCTTCGGATCGGCGGAGAAGGGTCGTTTATCGCCGGGAGCATCGCACCAGCATTCGGACGTTTCGGCGGCGTTGCCGCCCAGCGGACCCTCCCAACTTCGGCAGGGGGTGGTTTGCGGGCTGTTTGCGTGGTTGAGATGCCCCTCGATAGTTTGGGCGTGAGACACAAATGGACTGGGCGACCGCCACATTCTTTGATCGAGTAATCCATAGCGTATGGCTCGATCCAGACCAGGTGCGCGCCAAGTTCGATGTTGACGCCATCAGCAAACGCCAGAGCCGATCGAACAAGGCGCTCGTGACTAGTTGGCAAGCAATTGCGCCTGGTTCGGATGCTGCCGTCGTTGAGTTCGATTTTCACGCCGCCGGAAATGCGAAGCGCAAGCTGTTGCGGCGCTTGAACGGCCACATCCTAAAGCGGAGGGGCGGTTTCAAATTGCGGAGCGCAACACCACTACAATGGCTCCCCGACTATGCACTCGCTTACGAGATCGCAGCGCATGAGTGTGGCGGCACCCTCGTCGGCTGGAACCACGTACAGTCGCCTATTCACGAATGAGAGAGTCCGCTCAGGGGCGGACCTCGCCATTGGCTCCTATCGTTGAAGGTCCGGAATCTGGAGACCCATCAAGGTCCGCTCATGGCGCTACCTATCGGCGGTCCCCTCTCTTCGAGCAGTAGGCCCGGGGAGCGCCCGGCTCTACGGCGACGAAGTGCTGCGAAGCAGCGTTGGGCGCTGACAAACTTGAACGCTAGAGGTCAGGCGATGGCTTCGACTTGCCGGCGCACCTCGTCTGCTAAGGGATGCAGCGATTCAGGTCTTGTGGGCGCAACGAGGCTGTAGCCGATCCCATCGCTCGCCCACGAGACGCCGTCCAAGCCGCCATCGGTCTGTTCCGACATCCGGGTGTCCTTCTCCACCTTCATCGGTCGGACCATGACCGCCAGCCGCTCGCCTTGGACGTTGTCATAGATGAACATGGCCGCAGGCCCGTGCGGGGTCGTCACCAGGCGTCCGCCGATGAAGCGATAGCCGGCCGACTGCAGATCAGGAACCGCGACCGGACTGCGCAGGCGGTTGGACACCCAGCGGACGAGGTCGGCCTTCTGCGCCGATCCCATCTCGACAGGCCGGTGCATATCGGACGCATAGACACGGTAGTTATCGGCGGCCTCGTGGGCTAGCGCGCCGACGCCGTTTATGGGCGGGCTCAGCACCCCGTGCGTCATCCAGCCCCCAAGGCCGCCCACGCACAGCAGCATCGCCGCGGCGATCGCGGGCCGCCAAACGCTCTGTCGGGCGCGCCGGGCCTCGGCCAGGGCGCGTATCCCCAGCTCCGCAGGGATCGGCTCCTCGGCGATCGGCGCCAGGACCGCGCGTAGCGCCGCGCGCTGGGCGACATAGCCGTCGACACGGCGCGCAACTTCGGGATGGAGTCTCAGATACTCGCGCACCTCGTCCCCGCGCCCGGCGTCCAGCGCATGGTCGACAAAGGCTTGCAGGTCGTCTTCGCTGATCGGGCGTGACGCGCTCATTTGATCCTCCGCAGGTGTGGGCGCTGGGCGGGTTGGGCCGCATCGACGGCGATGAGTTGGGCCAGGCGCTCGCGGGCGCGGGACAGTCGCGACATGACCGTGCCTATCGGCACGCCCAGCACTTCGGCGGCCTGGGCGTAGGTCAGATCCTCGACGCCGACCAGCAGGATCACCGCCCGAGAGTCGGGGCTGAGCTCGGCCAGGGCGCGCAGCAGGTCGGCGTGCTGCATGCCGTCCAACTGGCTGGCCGGCGCCGACAGCGCCGCTTCGGCTACGCCGTCGATCGCCAAGTGCAGACCTCGCCGCTGAACCCGTCGCCAACGGCTGATCGCCAGGTTGTGGAGGATCGAGAACAGCCAGCTGCGCGCATCGCTGGTCTTGCGCCGCTGGCCCCAGCGGTCAACGGCGCGTTCCAGGCAGTCCTGAATCAGGTCGTCGGCCTCCGATGCGTCGCGCACCAGGGACCGCGCATAGCGCCGCAGACTGGGGATCAACGGTTCTATCAGGCGGATCATGTCATCCATGGCGACGCTCCCGCCCGAAGGCCTATGGAACCTGGACTTGCACCGGCGCGCCCGGTCCGGTCGCTCCGCCGGCCGTGACCACCAGATAGCGCCGTTGATCGGGCTGGCTGGCTTGCACGAGCTGGCGGATCGGGCCGATGGCGTTGACGATCGCCGAGCCGGCCGGATTGGTCATGAAGTTGGCCAGCGGCTGCAGCGTACCGCCCCCGTCGGCCTGGGTCGACAGAGCCAGCACATAGGGGGACTTGGGCGGCAGTCCGGTGACCGAGGCCTGCACGACCTGGATCAGGCCCTGGTCGAACAGGCTGACGCTGGTCGGCGTCGAGCCGGCCGGGCCGCCGACCGCCGCCAGGGTCAGGTGGGCGGCCTGTCCAGCCACGCCCAGCGGCTGCAGGTTCTGGGTGCCTGGACCCTCGGGAACGGCGTTGGGGACATAGGTCAGCGCTTGCGGGGCCTGGCCGATCGGCACGTTGGCGATCACCTTGTGACTAGCCGTGTCGATCACCGCCAGTTCGTCGGCGTTCTCCAGCCCGACATAGACGCGCGTACCGTCTCCCGACGGCCAGATCCCGTGCGGAAGCTTGCCGACCGGGATCGTCGCGACCTTGCTGAAGTCGTCGGTGCGGAACACCTGGACCTGGTTCAGTCCGCCGATGGTCACATAGGCGAACTGTCCTTTGGGGGTGTGGATGAAGTTGACGTGGTTGGTGATCGGACCGGTGTCGATGACCTTGAGGATGTTGAACGGCGGCCGGGCGTTGAAGGCCACCGCCTTGCCCACGTCCTTCAGCGTGAACCACACCTGCTGACCGTCCGGCGAGGCGGCGATATTGGGGCAGAAGGGGCTGGGCTGTACCACCTTGGCGACGATCTTGTGGTCGGCGACGCTGATCACGTCCGTCTCGGGATTGAACGACGAGCAGACATAGCCGTACTGGCCGTCAGGCGAGAAGATGGTCATGCCCGGGCCCGCCGGCGTTATGATCCTGGCCTTCTCCTCGAACGTCGCGCCGTCCAGCACCGCTAGATAGTTCTCGCCACGCACCGTGATCCACACCTCCTTGCCATCGGGCGTGAAGAAGGCCTCGTGCGGCGAGCGGCCGACATAGGTGGTGTGCTTGACCGCGTTGGTGGCGGTGTCGATGAAGGTTACCGAATTGGAGCCGATCGAGACGACGGCCAGGGTCTTGTGGTCGGGCGAGAAGCCCATGCCGTGGACCAGCACCTGGCCCTTGTAGAGCGGACTGATATTGCCCGGCGACGGATCGCCCAACCGGATCACGCCCAGGAGCTTGTTGTCGACCGGATCGGTGACCGAAACGGTGTTGGAGAACTGCTCGGCGGCGTAGACGCGATCGCGGTGACTGATGGCGATGTCGGCGTCGCTGGCCTTGCCGGGAGCCTGGCCGGCCCAGGCGGCGGTGCAGAGGGCGCTGGCGGCGAAAAGCGACAGCATGAAGGAGGCGGTTTTCATCTCAGTGATCCTTGGCCGGAGCGGCGTGGTGACGGGGCGTGGGCGGCGCTGAGGGGAGAGCGGCGGGCGCTGGCGCGGTCGGCGCGGCGTAGGCCGGCGGCAACGGGTCGCCCAGCGCCAGGCGCATGGCGGCGATCTCCTGCTGCTGCTCGACGATGATCTCCTGGGCGACGCGGCGCAGCTGTTCGTTCTTGCCATAGCGAAGCTCGGCGACCGCCATGTCGATGCCGCCCTGGTGGTGGGGGATCATCATCTCGACAAAGTCGCGGTCGACGTCGCCGGTCGGCTTGACGTCCATGGCGCTCATCATCTTGCTCATGGCCGCGTCGTTCTCGGCCTTGAAGCCGTCGGCCGGGGTGCTGGCCGCCAGCGGCGCGGCGCAGCCCAGGCTGGCGGCGATCAGCACGGGAGCCCAGATCCGCTTCGAGGGGCGTGCGACAGGGGACAAGGACGTTCTCCAGGTTCGGCGCGCAGGGCGCCTTGGTGAAGGTGAGACGCCGGCCGACGGCGTTTATTCCCTCTGTCGGAAATCATTCTTCGCTCCGAATGTTGCGAAATCCTCGGTTGAAGCGGCGGCCCTTGTGACTCAACACCACTCTTGGATGTCGTTCTCTTGGAGCGGGCCAAGTTTCGCTTCGGGCGGGTCCGCGCCTTTACAGACCTGCAAGTCGCCAGGTTGAGCGTGGGTCCGCCGGACGGACAGCCGGTGGGGATCACAAGGCGGTAGGTGCTAGCTGAGCTTCAACAGGTGCAACATAGCCAGCGCGGTTAGACTCAAGACGGCGAGCGAGGCGGTCACCACCAAGATGACGCGCGGCCCCGCCGTGCGAACGCTGCGAAGATCGACTCCAAGTCCGAGTCCAGCCATGGCCACAATGGTCAAGCCGAGGCTGGCCTTCTGAGCCGGGAGGATCCAGGCGTGTGGCATCAATCCTGCTGAGTTCAGGCTCGCCAACACCAGAAATCCGACGATAAACGGCGGCAGCAAGTGCAGCGGATCAATCCGTTTGAGCGGTAGGGCGACGCTGTCCGCGGATTTCGGTCCCAGCAGAGCAAGACCCGTGACGATCGGCCCTAACATCAAAACCCTCACCAACTTGACCAAGGTCCCAATCTGGACGGCGGCCGAACCCATTGGTCCCGCCGCGGCGAGGACCTGAGGCACGGCGTACACCGTCAGCCCGGCCAACACCCCGCCGGCCATCGACGAGAGACCCAGTAGATGCGCCGCCAGCGGAAGGCCGATGACCACCACCACGCCAAGCACGGCCGTGAAGGCGATCGCAGTCGCCACGTCATCGCCGTCAGCGTCGATCACCGGCGCGACGGCGGCGATTGCGGAGTTGCCGCAGATCGCGTTTCCGCAAGCGACCAGCACCGCCATCTTGGTCGGCAGTCCCAGTAGCCGACCGATCAAGAAGCTTGTCGCAATCGCTAGGAAAACGGTCCCGACGATGGAGAACATCAGTGGGGCGCCCACGGCGGCTATGGCGCCGAAGCTCACCGTCGTCCCCATCAGGATGATCGCCAGCTCCAGCATCGTCTTGGCGGCGAAGTGGATTCCAGGATCAAACGCCCTCGGCGGCGTCCAGATCGTCCGCACCAGCGCGCCCGACAGGATCGCCAGCACCAGGGCTTCGAGCCAGGGACGAACCAAAAGGCGCGTCTCCGCCTCTTGTAGTAGGACCGCGCAAACGGTGACGACAACGGTGAGAGCCAGGCCTGGCCCGGCCGCCCTGAGTTTGTGCAAAGCTTCCATGCGCAGAACGGTGCGCCCACACAGATCACAAATCCAATTGATTGGTTTTTGGCGTAGCATAAGCGATATTTATGGAATGACGCTTGAACAGCTTCGGATCTTCGTGGCGGCGGCGGAGCTGCTGAGCATGACACGGGCGGCCGAACGGCTGAATCTGACCCAGCCGGCCGTCAGCGCCGCCATCGCCGCGCTGGAGGAGCGTTATGCGACGCGGCTCTTCGATCGTATTGGTCGGCGCCTGACGCTAACAGAGGCTGGACGCCTGTTCATGCCCGAAGCCGTCGCCGTGTTGGCTCGCGCCGCCTTGGCCCGCCAGGTGCTCAACGAGCTCTCCGGTCTTCTCAAGGGCGAGATCCGCATCGCCGCGAGCCAGACCGTCGCCAGCTTCTGGCTTCCAGCGAGGATGGCGCGTTTCGTCACGGCCACGCCGCACATTCAGCTGAAGCTTTTCGTCGGCAATACGAGTCAGGCGGCTGCCCGTGTCCTGAGCGGAGAGGCCGATCTGGCGTTCGTTGAGGGCGATGTTGAAGACGACCTCCTCGCGGTGGAACCGGTCGGCGGGGATCGGATCGGTCTCTTCGTCGGACCGGCCCACCCGCTCGCAGAGCGCTCGTTCACGCGAAAGGATCTCGAGGCTGCTGCCTGGGTCATGCGCGACCAAGGTTCTGGCACTCGGGATCATGTGGAGGCGGGTCTGCGCCAGTCCGGCGTGACGCCAGAAAACCTCCACATCGTACTTGAGCTCCCGTCGAATGAAGCCGCTCTGGAAGCCGTCGAAGGCGGACAGCTGGTGACTGCCGTCTCGGAGCTCTCGGCCGCGTGCAGAGTGGGCGCCGGGGCGGTCCGACAGCTGGACTGGCCGCTCAATCCCAGAGCCTTCACCATGCTGCGTCACCGCGCGCGGACGATCAGCCGCGCGGTGGCGGCGTTTAAGGCGTCCCTCTCGACCTAGGGACAAGGCGTGTCGCTCAACGCCTTCGCGCAGTCGATCGTCGATGCCTCACCATCGTTGGCGCGCGGCGCGGAAAATCTACCTAGCTGAAGCCTTGTCGTGACGCAGGTCGACGCCAATCGGCTTAGCGCCAGTCTGCCGGCCCTCATCTTCAGCTGAGGCGTCGCCCCGCCCACAGTCTTCGCAGGTCGAGGGCGCGTGGCACGAGCTCAGCAACGAACGACCGTGGCTGATCAAGCCAACGTCTTCCTTCTGAAGGCGTACCAAGGTCCGCTGATGGCACAACGCCGTCTCCGCCGAGCAAATAAGCGACGGTGCCGCGCATCCTCTCTAAGGTTAAGCTGGGGCGATGCGGAGCGGGAAGCAGCCTTGACTGTCGACATTATCACCTTCGACCAAGCGCTAGCCGAGAGCGACGGCCAGCGGACGGATCGCGGCCGGGGTTCTCTGTCGGCGGTCGATTCGGGAGCCCGACTTGCTAACCGACGGCGAGCTTGGACGCGCTATCTTCTGTCGACCATCGCTTACGCCCGAGGCCAATCGACGGACCGATAGCGCTCGCGGAGGCCCTTCAAGCCACTCTGGCTGTTCAAAATCCGGCAATCGACGTTGGGCTGCACAATCGCCGAGGCCGGCTTCTTGAACCGTGGCGCTTCAGGCTCTCCCGTCGCGGGGTTGGCGAACCGCTTCATCCATTCCGTAGCACGACCGTACGCGGCCTCGCCGCCGAGACGGACGGCCTCGTACATTGCATTCCGGGTCATGACGGGGACTTTTTGCTCCGCCATGGCGTAGCGAAAGATCTCGTCGGCCTTCTGCCGCTGATTGGGCTCGCCGACGGCATAGAGCCAGTCATGAACGATCGCGGCTTCGGCGTGCTTTCCGAAGGGGGCGAAGGGGCTGATCTTGGGTACCGACGCGAAATCGGTCATGTAGCCCCGGGGGACGAGGATCAGCTCGCGGCTCGGCGGATAGCAGTAGAACCAGTCCTCCGTCAGGACAGCGACGCGCCGCCCTTCGATCAGCGGATCACGCAGCACCCGAAGCGGCACCCCGGTGATCTCCGCCTGCCGTGACGTCGTTGCGCAAGCTGCGAGCCCAACGCTCCCCACGGCCAGCATCAACATTACCCCCCGCATCCCAGGCCTCCCGCTCGACGAACGTTGTTCACAGATCTCCATAGTGCGGTAAAGTTGTGCCTGCGCAAGTCGATGACCTGAAGTGGGGCCGTCGTTCCATGGGGGCTGCTGGATGAACGGGTCGAAGGTTGGTGCTCGTCTGGCGCTCGTTGCGACACTGATCCTCGGAGGCGCTGCGACCGCCGCGTCACAATCGGGGCCTGTTCCTGCGCCGATGGTGTCGGCTGCGCGCCAGTCCGGTGCCGATGCAGAGACGTCCGACAATCTGGCGGTCGGCTTTCTCAACTTCTGGCGGCACCTGCTGAAGGAGCAAAGGCAGGACGAGGTGCTCAACGACCGGGAAGGTGCGGCGGCGGCTTGCATTCCATGGGCCCGCGTCACGCGTGTGCCGGCAGGCCAGATCTATTTCATCGACCACTGGTGGCATGAGTCTGAGCAGGCTCCGGCGAACAACCGCAAGCTGGTGCTGCAGCGCTGCGAGGAATGGCGCCAAGCCAACACATCGACCTGCGCCTGCCACCTCATCTCCGACCACATGCGGCCGGTGCTGGAGGTCCCTCCAGCGGAGCGGACTCGGATCCAGACGTCCACAAAGCCGATCGTCGAGGTCTCGTCGACCGTGGCGGACGCCTGGCTGGCCGAAGAGCGGTCCGTCCAGATCCTTCGCAGCCTCCCGGCCTTGCGCGCGAAGCATGGGATGCAGAGCTCTGCCTTCAGCTTCGGCATCGGCAATACGGCGAGCCTCGCCCCCAGCGGACCGGTCGACCGGCTCCCCAAGTTGGTCGTCCAGCAAGGCCACAACGAGAATATATTCGCCGCGCGATGGTCGAGCAGCAGCCGGTTTGTCGCCTCCGGCGGGATGGACAATCGGGTCCTGATTTGGCGGGCCGACGACCTGCGACTGCTTCGCGACCTGCATGGCCACGTGGGAATCGTGCGGGCGTTGGCGTTCAGCCAAGACGATCAGAAGCTGGCGAGCGGCGGAGAGGACGGGCTCGTGATCGTCTGGGAGGTGGCTACCGGCCGGCGGCTGGCGACCCTCACGGGCCACGGCTCTGCCAGCGGCCTCGTCTTCCGCGCCGATGGCCAGCTCGTCGCGCACTACGGCGACGGCTCTGTCCTACGGTGGACGGCCAAGCCCGGTTCCGCCGATGGCGAATGGTCCTCTACGGAGCTGCTGCGCCCTGGCGCCCGCGGGTCGCTAATCCTGGACTGGCGCGACGCCTATGAGGGCGAGGCCGGCCGGTTCAGGTTCAACGACGAAGGGGTGAAGCCGCGATCGCAGGTCCTGCCGCCCGAGAACCCGCCGCGGATCCGCGTCTATGACCCCGAAACTGAAACAGTGCGCGAACTCGCGGCGGCGTGGAGCGGGATCAGCGGCGTCGCCGGTCCCAGACGCGGTCAGTTGGTCGGCTCCAAGTCGGCGGTCCTAGTCGGAAGCGCCCTAATCTATCCCGACGGCGACGCGTTCCAGGTCTCCACCGACG
The DNA here is from genome assembly GCF_001427165.1 of Caulobacter sp. Root487D2Y. Taxonomy (NCBI): domain Bacteria; kingdom Pseudomonadati; phylum Pseudomonadota; class Alphaproteobacteria; order Caulobacterales; family Caulobacteraceae; genus Caulobacter; species Caulobacter sp. Root487D2Y. The sequence continues at coordinate 351,581 of NZ_LMFD01000012.1, read as the reverse complement.
ATGGAGCAACGGTGTCGCGACGGCTCAGCGTGGGAAAGGGCACCGCCGACGGCCTCGCATTCTCACCGTCAGGCACCTTGCTGGCGGCTGTCGGCGACGAGCAGTTCGCGAGCGACGACGGCAGGCGCGTGAAGATCTGGAACTTGGACAAAGGCGGCGCTCCCATCGAAGCCGACGGCCGTAGTGTCTTCGGCTTCAGCCCGGACAGTCGGTACCTGCTGGGCGCGTTCGACGGTTCTAAGCGGCTGCGGGTCTGGGACGCGGCCACCGGTCGGACGCTGCGCGACTCGCCGGCGGGCAACGAGAAGCTCTCCGCGGTCACCACAAGCGGCGACGGCCGCCGCCTGATCCTCGCGCAGGGCAACGGGGATATTCAGGTCTGGGACCTGACGACCGGACGTCGAGAGGAGGTCCTTCACGGGCATCCCGGAACAATCGGAAATGTGGCCCTCGACCCGAGCGGCCGCTTCCTGGTGGCCGGGGGACACAGCCAACGGTTCGTGTCCGTCTGGGATCTCCAGACCGGCACCCTCCTTTGGGCGATCGTGCCGACAGAAACACCCCGCAGCTTGGGCGGACCCGGGATCGACGCGGTCGCGTTCACGCGCGACGGTTTGACTGTCGCCTATGCTGTCCGCGAAAAGGATATCGTCCGCGTGTTCCTTCGACGGACCTCCGACGGCCAGGTGTTGTCGGCGCGCCGGGGCCCGCTGATTTTCGCCCCGACCGGCGAAAGCGTCGTGACCGAAGACCTTTTGGTCAGCGCAAGCCGGGCGACCGCAAAATTCCCGCTCAGCGCAAGCGACGTCGAGGCGCAGCCCTTCCTGCGCCTTCGCCTTGCGCCGCCCGCGGGGCGGCCTTACGACCTGCACGCCCCGACCACGGGCGTCCAGGCGATCGAGGCCGCGGCCTTCTCCCCGGACGGGCGGTACCTGGCCGTGCTGCGCACCGCGACGCCAGCCGACCACAACGACCTGCGCCTCACGTGGCTGACAGAGTGGGACACCCGCACCGGTCTGATCCGCGTCGACGGCCGCGCCACCGGCGTGCTCGCGATAGCGGTCGCCCAGGACGGCTCGGTTTTCGGCGGCCACGACGACGGTCGGGTCCTCGCCTGGCGGCCGCCGTCACTAGAGGACCCGATACGCGATTGGCAGCAAGAAGAGCTGGCGCGATCGAGCAGCTCGATCCGGGGCCTTGCGGTTACGCCCCACGGTGATGTTATCGCCGCGGGCGACGACGGGCTTGCGCGCATCTGGCCGGCCGGGTCGGACCGTCGGCAGCTTACCCTGGGCTCGCGCAACACCGGCGAGTGGGTTGTCGTCGCCGAAGACGGGCGGTTCGATGCGTCGACACCCGATACGCTGGGCGGCTTCCAGTGGCTGATGCCGGACGATCCCTACCGGCCGCTCTCTCCGAGCCTCTTCATGCGCGACTATTTCCAGCCGCAGCTGTTGCCACTGGCGCTGGGGTGCGGCGGCGTGGATACCGGCACGGGCTGCCGCCTCGAGCCACGCGATCCGACCGCGTTCGCCAAGCTGAACCGGGTCCAGCCGCGCGTCGCCATCCGCGCCGTTCGGCCTGGCCCCGCGCCCGGCACGGCCATTGTGACAGTGTCGGCGGATCCGGGCCGAGATGACAGCCAACCCAATGGGAAGACGCAGACAGCGCCCTACGACCTGCGCCTGTTCCGGAACGGCCAACTCGTGCAGCGCTGGGCGACGGCCTCCTATCCCGGTCCGCCCGCGACGGACCGCGATGCTTGGCGCACCGCGATGGCGGTGCCGGGGGGGAGCCGAGACTTCACCGTCCAGGTGCCGTCGGATGCGCGCGCTGGGCCGGTGCAGTTTACGGCCTACGCCTTCAACGAAGACCGTGTGAAGAGCGACACCACGCCCCCGGCTCTGTTCTCCAGCCGGATCGCGCCCCGCCAGGACAAGCGGCGCGCCTATGTCATCGCCATCGGCGTCAACGAATATGCAAACGGCCTGCGGCCGCTCAGCTTTGCGGCGAAGGATGCGAGGGATATCGCGAACGCGTTGCGCGGGATCATCGACTACGATGTGGCGCCGGTCACCCTCGTCTCGGACGCGGACGGATCAACGGCGACGAAGGCTCAAATCCGCGCTGTGTTCGCCGTCCTAGGCGGGAACGAGGCGGCGCGCGCGCAGCTCAGGGGCGTCGCTGGCGCCGAGCAGCTCAAGCGCGCGACACCCGACGATGTGGTCATCGTCGAATTCTCGGGCCACGGCCACATCGAGGCGGACGGCCGGTTCTACCTGCTGCCCTCAGACTCGGAGCCCGGCGTGGTGGTCACGGAGCCCGTGCGCGCGAAGTACATCTCCGCCGCCGAGCTCGCCGAATGGCTCGAGCCGGTAGATGCGGGGGAGATGAGCGTGATCATCGACGCGTGCTACGCGGCGGGCAGCGTGGCGTCGCAGGGGTTCAGACCAGGGCCGCTCGGCGACCCGGGGCTGGGCCAACTCACTTACGACAAGCGCATGCGGGTGCTGGCAGCCAGCCAAGCCGATGAGGGCGCGCGCGAGGTCGGTCGACTGCAGCAAGGCTTGCTCACCTACGCCTTGGTGCGGCGTGGCCTGGAGAAGCGCGAAGCGGACCTCGACAGCGACGGGCGGCTGACCCTCGCCGAATGGCTCCGATTTGGCGAGGTCCGGGCCCCGGAGATCTTTGCGAGCCTGGCGGGTTCATCGTCGGCGGAGGCCGGCGGCTTCCGCGATTCCGTGGACCTGCCGGGCACCGGCGCGAAGGCGCGCCCCCTCCAGCGACCGGCCTTGTTCGACTTCGGCGGCATCGCCCAGGACGTGATGCTTCTGCCGCCTCGGCGTCGTTAGGGCAGGATCCACAGGTCGGCGCGATCGGTGGTCCAGGATTTCAGGTCCGGGTTGGGCTGTTTGCGACTGGAGCCACGAACGCCAGTCACTGCGACCGCCTGCAACAGTTCGGCCAGGGGTGAGGCCGGGGCCGAGCCCCGAAAGGCCGCGTCGACCAGGCGGTAGTCGACGTCCGGCGAGGTGCTCGCGATCAGCTTGTAAGTTTCAAGTCCGGACGGCGGCCCAACGCCTCGGCCCGCCTTCAGGATCACGGAGCGGCCCGCCTCAAGCCGGTCGCCCTTCGGGTTCTCCGTTAGGAGCTCTGTTCGACCGCTGCTCCCGAGCATGATCAGGGCGACGTAGAGATCGCGGTCGCTGTCGTTGGTGGCGACGAGACGGAAGGAACGCCCGAGGGCCAGATGTGTCACCGCCCCGGCCGTCGAGCTCGCGACCGGTGTGAAGACCGGCCCGTCCGCCCCCTGGGATGGGATCACCTCCCGCAGCTCAAGACGCACGAGCCCCTTTAAAGGAGAGACCGCGTTGTCGAAGGCGCGGAGGCGCGCCTGTCGCGTCGCGTCTTCGATCATCAGCGCCAACTCGAGGCCTGCGTCGTCGCCCGCCGCTGCCCAACGTCCGATCAAGGGGGTCTCGGCGCCGCGGGCGGTGATGTAATAGGCCGACGCGCACGCCTCGCTCGACGGGGTCTTCACCTCCAGGGCGCCGCCGCGGATGCAACCGCGGCGCACCTCGATGTCCCAGGGCTCGCCGGTGCTTGCGACCCGGACGAGGCGACCGCGCGCCAGCTCGGCTCCGGCCGCCGCCAGCACCTTGGCGTCCTCGGGCGTGGTCGTCTCCGCCACCAGCGCCCCGAGGTTGACGACGTCCGGACCTAATCCAAAGAACGGGGTGACGATCCGCGCCTTGTCGCCGAGGGTGATCGGGCGCGTCGGCGCCCCCTCGACGGTCGCCTCCGCGGAGTCGATGCCCACCCGCGTGACCACCGCATCCGCGATCTTGAGGTGCTCACCCCGTAGCCGCACGGCGGCGGCGTCATAGATCGCCAAGGCGCCGCCGACGCGAACGCCCTGAAGCTCGCCGGCCGCGATCGAGATCGCGCCATCCTTGAGGCGAGTGATCCGGACATGGGGGTCGTGTTCCTGGTCGGCGCCACCGAAGACTATGGCTTCGGTTCGACCCTCCGCGCTCGGCTGCTGGCGGGGCGATCGCTTCCGCAGGGCGGCGTCAATCTCGTCGCGCAACTCGTCGTAGGTCTGGTCGGGATCCTGCTGCAGCGCCTGCACAAGAGCCCAGGTGAACTCGCCGTGCACGGCGTCCCCGACCCGACCTTCGTACGCCTCCTGGCCGGCAAGCGCAGCGGTGAGGATCGCATACTCCTTTCGTTCGGGAAGCACTCGCCCCACGTACTCCGCAGCCGGCAGCGATGACGCCGGCTCAGGGAGCGGTTGCGCCGGGGGTGCATCACGGGGCGTGAGGTCGTCTGCCGCCCGAAGGCCGGTTTCCGAATGGCAGCTGTCGAGGATGACGGTGATCGCGTTGGTGTGACTACGGATCGGCTCGAACCAATGCCGAAGTTCGTCATCGGTGATGTCGCCCTGCGCGGTCGAGCGACTGTCGTATGCGACGATCGTCTCATCGCGACCGTCGCTCTCGTCGCCGTCTTGATCGAACGTCTGAGAGCCGTGGCCCGCGAAATAGAAGACGATCACCGCGCGACGCCCGTATTGGCGCGCGGCCTCGGCGAGGCGGCCCTCGACCGCCCGCTGGATCGCGGCACGGGTGGCGGCCGGTCCGACCAAGGTCATGATGTGCGTGTCATCATCGCGAAAGTGGTACTGCTCGACGAGCAGTTTCCTGACCAACGCGACGTCATTGCCGGGCCCCTTCAGTGGTTTCAGGGCCGCTTCACCGCCGGGCGACCGTGCGGGATAGGCGTCGACCCCCACCAGGACCGCAAATTTCTCCGAATCTGTCGCCGGCTGCGCGCGGGCGGGTGTGGGGACCCAGATTGTTGCCAGCCCTACGAGCCAAGCTGCCGAAGCCACTCTCACCAGACGGCCGGCGAGAAAAGTGGACGCCGCCGACGCAGCAGACGAGCCGCTTTGCATTGAACCTGCCCGCATTAGCCTCCCCGATCACATCCTTAGCGCGGCAACGCGAAATCCGCACGACCTGCCTTCGGGCGTATTGTCTGTTGGGTTTGGCGTCCGAGTGGGCTTGAGTGTCCGCTTCGCGGCCGGGTCTCAAGGTCCGCTCATGGCGCTTTACGGCCAGCTAGGCAGGATCCGGATCCGCAGAGAAGTGGCGACGATCGTCGAGATAACCGCGCGCGGCCAGGGCTCGAAACGAATAGCGGTGATTCGAGTATTTCGCCGCCGCACGCTCGGCGTCTCTGGTGAAGCTTGACCGGAAGCGATACGCCTCGAGTTGAGTAGCGTGCGGGGGGGATGTTTGTCTGGTTTGGTCAAGTGGGCGGGCGCGATGATGGCGCTTGGCGTGATGGTGGCTGGTCCCATGTGCCGGGCTGCCGAGCCGGCGGCGGCCATCAAGGTCAATCACGCTGCCTTGACGCCCGATCCTAACGTGCGCCAGGGGACCCTCCCGAACGGGATGCGCTACCTGATCATGCGCAACGCCAACCCCACAGGTGCGGTCTCCCTGCGGTTCGCGATCGACGTTGGCAGTTACGAGGAAGCTGACGCCCAGAAGGGTTTCGCCCACTTCGTCGAGCATATGGCCTTTCGGTCAACGCGCGGCTTCCCGACCGGTGGGACTGACCGAATGTTTGCGCCTTGGGGCGTGGCGTTCGGGCGCGACCAGAACGCCGTCACCACGACGTTCTCGACCACCTACCAGCTCGACATGCCCAAGCCGGACCAGGCTCAGCTGAAGAGCGCCTTCGGATGGCTGCGCGATGTGGCGGACGGGATCGTGTTCGCCGACGACGCCGTGAGCCGAGAGCGCGGCGTCGTGCTGGCGGAGATGGAGGCGCGCAGCAGCCCGCTGATGTCGGCCCAGGAGGCCATCGCCAAGTTCCAGGCCGGTGGCCAGCGCTCGGTCAACCGCCAACCTATCGGTACGCAGGCGACCCTGGATGCGGCCAAGGGGGCGGACCTCCAACGCTTCTACGACGCCTGGTATCGTCCTGAGCACGCGATAGTCGTCGTGGTCGGCGACCTGCCCGTCGAGACGATGCAGGCGATGGTCGAGAACGCGTTCTCCAGTTGGTCGGACCGTGGCCCAAAGCCGATCCGCGCCAAACTGGTGCAGCCTACGTCGGGTCGTCCGCAGGACGCCTTCACCGTGGCGGGCGAGACTCTGCCCACGGTGCTCAGCGCGTGCCGCATTCGCCCCGGCGAGACCTTGGGCGTCGATGATGTGGCGCGCCTGCGCCGCAAGGTGCGCACCCAGGCCTGGCAGACCATCCTCAATCAGCGATTGGCCCAGGTGACCTCGGCCAACGACAAACATCTGCTCGGCGCGGCGGTGATGAGCAACGACGCGCGGGACCTAGCCGGGGTCTGCCTGATCGTCATGCCAACAGGAGACGACTGGGACGAGGCCCTGCGCGCGGCCGAAACCGAAATGGACCGGTTCTCCAAGGACGGGCCGGGAGAGGCCGAGACCGAGAAGGCGGTGGAGACCGTCAGGTCCCGGTTGCGCGGCGCCGTGTTGACCAGCACCTCGCGTGGTTCGCCCGAGCTGGCCAACAGTCTCACCACCAAGGCCCTTGTCGGCGATGTGATCACCAACCCGGCCGACGCGCTCTATGCCTATGATCTGGCGGTTGAGGACATGACGCCCGACGACGTCAAAGCCAGCTTCGCCGCCGACTGGTCAGGCCCGGCGCCGCTGCTGGTGATGACGGGCCCCAAGCCAGCGACGCGCGAAGCCTTGCTGACCGCCTGGACACGCGGGGCCGGCGAGACGCCGCAGGCGCGCTACGCCGAGCGCGCCACGGCGACCTGGAGTTACACCGCGTTCGGCAAGCCGGGAAAGGTCGTTGAACGCACCACCATCGCCGACCCTGGCTTCACGCGCCTGCGCTTCGCAAATGGACTCGTTCTAAATTTCAAGCAGACCAAACTGGAACTCAATAAGGTCGACGTTCGCTTGAGCTTCGGCGCTGGACGACGCGAGGTCGACGACAACCAGTATGCCGCCGCCGAGATAGGAACGTCGCTGGTAGTTGCCGGCGGCCTGGCCAAGAACAGCATCGAGGATCTCCGGAGCCTGTTCGACGCCCGGGCGGCGTGGACGTTCCGGCTCGGCATGGGACCGCAAAGCTTCGCGATCCGCGCCACGGCGTTCTCAGACGACTTGGATACGCAACTTCAGGTCCTGGCGGCATACATGACTGATCCCGGCTTCCGGCCCGCGCTGGACGCCAGGCTGCCAACCGCCATCGACATGGCGTATCGAACCTTCCTGACCGAGCCGGCGGCTGCGGTGAACATCGCGGTCACCCGGGCCGTGTCGCCCGACTATCCCGGTAATCCGCCGCCCCGTGATGTCATGGCCAGACTTCGGTCTTCCGACATCGAACGCGTGTTCAAGCCGATCCTGACGACGGCGCCGATCGAGCTGACGATCGTGGGCGACATCGACGAGGCCAGCGCGGTTCGCGAGGCGTCGCTGACCTTCGGAGCCCTTCCACCGCGGCCCACGGCCGCGCGCGAACGCGTTCAGCCGGGGTTCCTGCGCTATCCAGAAACGTCGGTCACCCCGATCCACATCGAGCACCGGGGACAGCCCGACAAGGCCGCCGCCCAACTATCGTGGCCGCTCTACGTGTCAACGCCCGAGCGCCGGCCCGAGGAATACACCCTAAAACTGCTGGCTGCGGTGTTCGACACCGCTCTGCGTCGCCGGGTTCGCGAGGAGTTGGGCAAGACCTACATGCCCCAGGTCTTCACGAATGGGCCCGATTTTGGCGACCAAGGCGTGCTGCGGGTCGCCATTGACGCCAGTCCCAAGGATATCGACGCGATCGTCGCCGAGACTCGCACGGTCGCCGCTCAGCTTCAGGCCGGCGACATCACCCCGCAGATGCTGGAGGACGCGCGTCAGCCGATCCTTGCCGCCGCCCGGGCCCAGCATGAGACGAACGCCTGGTGGGCGGGCGCCATGGGAGGATCGTTCCAGCACCCGGCCGTTCTGGAGGAAGCGCTGAAATACGAGCCGCTAATGTCGGCCGTGACCGTCGAGGACGTTCGTGCCGCGGCCGGCAAGTGGCTGGCACGAGAGCCCATCGTGGGCGTGGCCTATCCGGCGGGCTTCGCCCAGAGAGTTGGACAATGATCCGCGTTGCTCACCTGCGATCTGCCGGCTTGGCCTTGTTGATGGCCTCGACCGCTACGGCAGCAGTCGTCAAGGCCGGGACGCCGGCGATTGCGGCCGATCCGACAACCGCGTGCTTGGCCGCCGACACCTATGGCGCCAAGGTCGATCGGCAGAAGGTCATCGCCGGCTGCGACCAGGCGCTCGCGGCGGGGGTGACCGACCCGGGCCAGCACGTCCGGGTCCTGACCGCCCGCAGCCTGGCCAAGTGGCGGCTAGATCGCAACGTCGAGGCCGAGCAGGATGCCGAGGCCGCGCTAAAGCTGGCGCCGGACGACGCCGAGGCCCGCTTGGCCCGCGGGGTGGCGCGGTTGGACCAGGAGCGTGTCGACGAAGCGGTCGCCGACTTCGAGGCGGTGCTGAAGTCCCAGCCGCGCAATGCGGCGGCCCTGCTGTATCGGGGCCGCGCCAGGCAATGGTTCAGGAACGATCCCGCCGGCGCCCGGGTCGACTACGACGCGGCCCTGTCGATCGACCCTCAATCGGTCCGCACCTTTATCCAGCGCGCCGACCTGCGCCTGGACGCCGACGCCGCGGGTGCGGAAAGCGATCTGCGCGCCGCCCTGGCCTTGGCACCAGGCGATGCGGCGATCCAGACGCAGATCGGATTAGCCCTGGAATATCAGGAACGGCCGAAGGAGGCCCTGAAGGCCTATGACGAGGCGGTTAAGGCCGATCCAGCCGACGGCTACGCGTTGACCTACCGTTCGGGACTCAAGCGGGACATGGGCGACAAGGCCGGCGCGCTGCGCGACGCCGACGAGGCCGCGCGCCTGGACCCGAAACTGATGCGCGCCCATTTCATGCGCGGCAAGGCGCTGGAGGCGCTCGATCGCAAGGAAGACGCCGTCGCCGCTTATCGCCAGGTCGTCGCCCTGGATCCCAAGCAGCTGAACGCTCTGATCGCGATCGGGACCCTGTCGCGCCAACTTGAGCACTTCGACGATGGGCTGGCGGCGCTGGACGCAGCCTTAAAACTGGACCCGAAAAGCGCCGACGCCTTGTTCGAGCGGGCCATGATCCTGGGCGCCTCGAAGGATACGGCCCGCGCCCTCGAGGCCTACGGCGCGACGATCGCCATCAATCCAAAGGACTCCGCCGCCTACTACAATCGCGGCCAGCTGTATTCGACCGCGGGAAACCACCAGGCGGCCCTGGCCGATTTCCGCAAGTCGGCCGAACTGGATCCTAAGGACCCCGACGCCCAGAACAATATCGGCATCGAACTGAGCTATCTGAAGGGCGGCGATGAGGAGCTGAAGGCCTATGACGCGGCCCTGGCGATTGATCCCGCCAACCTTGCGGCCAAGATCAACAAGGCCATTACCTATAGCGATCGAGAAGACTGGCCTCATGCCGTGGAGGCGTATCGCGCGGCCATCGCCCAGGCGCCCAAGCGCGCCGATTTGCACGTGTCGCTGGGCGACGCCCTGGCGGGACTGGGGCAGGACGGCGACGCCAAGCGCGAATACGACCAAGCCCTGAAGCTGGACGACAAGAAGGTCGACGCCTGGACGGCCAGGGCGCGACTGCAGCGCCGCGCCGGGCGCCCGCGTGACGCGATAGCCGATTATGGCAGGGCCCTGGCCCTGTCGCCGGACGACACCGACCTGCTGGTCGCCCGGGCCACGACTTTGCGTCTGAACGATCAGGACACGGCCGCCATGGCCGATCTAGACGCCGCGGTGAAGCTGGCGCCGAAGTCCGGCTTCGTGTTGAACAACCGCGGCTTGGCGAACGCCGACGCCGAGCGCTACGACGCCGCCCTTGCTGACTACGACCAGGCCATCGCGGTGGAACCAGACTTCGAACCCGCCTACTACAATCGCGCCAACGTCTTTATCGCCCAGGACCGCTTCGACCGGGCCATTCGCGATCTCAACGCATCCCTACGCCTTTCGCCCGGCGACAGCATGTCCCTGGCCCGCAAGGGGCGTGTCTATTTCCTACTGGGGGATCAGCGGCGAGCGCTGGAGGAACTAGAAGCGTCCCTGGTAGCGGATCCGGCCTATATCGACGCGCTGCGCTGGCGCGCCGAGGTGAAGGAGGCACTCGGGGATGCCCTCGGTGCCAAGGCTGACACCGCCGCCGCCGATCGCCTAGACGGGAGCTAAGGCCGCGAAGTCCTAGCTACAGGCCATAACCGAGGCCGCAATCCACCTTCATGGCGATCTAGGCCTCCGCTTCTCGGCTGCCGAGATGCCCTGCGTCGCGGTGTCATAGGCGGAGCCCCACAAACCGGTTTGAAGGTCGTGTTTCTGGAGCGGGACCAAGGGCAGCTCATGGCGCGACGCCGCCGCGGAAGCTGCCGTCGTTATCCGATCGATCGTGCTGAAGGCCTCGAACAGTGGGGGCGCCAGCGCAACACCTTCGTCGGTCAATTTCAGTCCGCGGTTGGACCGCCGGAAGATAGCCACACCCAGCCGCTGCTACAGCCCCTTCACCTGATGGCTGATTGCCGTCTGGCTCACGCAGAGCTCGTCGGCGGCACGGGTAAACGACAGGTGGCGCGCGGCCGCCTCGAAAGCGCGCAGCGCACTCAGTGGGATCGCGGCGCGTATCGGATCAGCCCCAAATTTTCCTCATGCTTTGCCTGCGATCTTATCCTTTGCAGGGTGCGATTGAGACAGGCGATCGTCCCTTCAAAGCGGTCCAGGGAGCATTCGCACATGAGGGATTTTCAGGGACGCTGCGGCAGGTTCGCCGCCGGCTTGAGTGCGTTCGTGGCAGCCGTCGTTGCGATCGCCCCCGCGGCAAACGCAGCCGCTAGGTCCCAGGTCTGGCAGCCTTCGGCCGGCCACGTCCAGACACCAATCTGGCCAGGAACGCCGCCCGACCAGCCGGTTATGCCCGGACCGGAAACCGTGAAGGACATGGCCATCGCCAACGTCACGCGGCCCACGATGACGGTATACGCGCCGAGCGGGCAAAATACCGGGGCGGCGGTCGTGGTGATCCCGGGCGGCGGATTCCAGATCCTGGCCATGGACCTCGAAGGCACGGAAATCTGCGACTGGCTGACCTCGCGCGGGATCACCTGCGTCCTGCTGAAATATCGCGTGCCAAGCGTCCCCTACGACTGGCGATGCAAGTGCCGCCCGCACAACAAGGCGCTCTCGCGGCCCTCGCTGCAGGACGTCCAGCGGACTCTGCGGCTGGTGCGCACTCACGCCGCCGAATATCGTATCGACCCGCGCAAGGTGGGCGTGATCGGGTTCTCGGCCGGCGGATTCCTAGTCGCTGAAGCCAGCACTTGGTTCGACGCGCACCTCTACGCGCCCGTGGACGCGGCGGACAACGTGAGTAGCCGGTCGGACTTTGCTATCGCCCTCTATCCCGGCCACCTGGCCATGGCCGACAACAGCATCGCGCTCAATCCGGTCATCGCAAGCCACATCACGGCCAGGACTCCACCGACGTTCCTGTTGCAGAACGAGGATGACCACGTGGACCAGGTCGAGGACGCGCTCAGCTATTATATGGGCCTGAAGAAGGCCGGCGTACCCGTCGAGCTGCACAGCTACGCGCAAGGCGGTCACGCCTTCGGCCTACGTCCGAAGAACCTGCCCGTCGATCACTGGCCACAACTGGTCGAGCAGTGGCTGCACACGATTGGCATCCTTGCTCCTCGTCGGGGCGGTTGAGTTCGGTGGCATCGAGGTCGATGACGCGCTGGAGATGTCCGAGCAGATCGACCTCTAGCGTATCAACGAACCAACTCTAACGCGGTCCGAGTGCAGACGCGCCTGCTCTGAATGTCGCGTTCCTGGAGCCATGCCAACGGCAGCAATTGGCGCGGTCCGGCAGTGTACGGGCGTGGAAGTGCGGGCAGGCGGTGCGGGCAATGCGCCCATTCCCCAGGATGGCCCGGCTTTAGAACCGCACGGTCAAGGCTCGTCCACCATACAAGACTGTACGATCGGCCAACAACGGCGGTGTGAGTGCGCCCGCCCCGGCGGCGCCGATCACCACGATCTTGAGCGTTGGACCGCCGCTCGGCGCCGGGCGCGCCCCGCGGCCAGAGCGCAACCCTCGCCGGGCCGCCGGCGATCGCGCGCGGCGTCTCGGCCGCCGCCGCGAGCGGCGCGCCAGCCAGAAGCGCGACAAGGGCTACGGCGCGGACGAGCATTGCGAACCTCCCGAACCGCGCCTGCGGTCCGTCTTCGCGATCCCGCCTCCACACTTTAGCGCGCGTCCCTGCTGCGATCATCGTCTAAGGCCGGCTTTGCCTGGCGCTAGCGGCGCGCGTAACTGGGGAGCGCCGAGCGCCGAATCGGGATCGACCTGGACGACGCCCTGGAGACGTCGGAGCAACTCGACCTTGGGCGCCAACGCCGCGGGCGGCGCAGTCTCAAGGCGACGCCCCAAAACAACCAGCGCCCGCGGCCGCCGTTTCTGGCGTCCCCACCGTGCCGCCCGACGTTACGACGATCGTATGATGGTGAAGGTCGGATAGATCGTGTGGCCATGTCCGTCCGACACGGCGTAGGTGAAGCTGGCGCCGGGGGCCCTGACGTTGTTGATGGTCGCATTGGCCCCGGAGAGGGTGCCCGTCGCGGCGTTGGTGAACCCCGTGAGCGAAACCAGCGTCAGCGCATCGCCGTCGGGATCGGTGCAGGCCGGGCTTAGGGTGATCGGCTGAAGGGTCAGGGAGACGCCGGCGCCGCCATTTGGGATCGAACCGATATTGATCGACCTGTTGGCGCAAGTCGGCGCCTGGTTGGTCGCGGGCGGCGCGCCATTGGTGACCTGCACGCGGGTGCGGTTAGCGGCGGCGTCGTAGGTGTAGGCGGTCTGAACACCCGACGTATAAGCCACGCCCGCCAGCCGGCCTTGAGCGTCATAGCTGAACGTCGCATTGGCTTGCGCCAACGCCCCTTGGGTCGCGGACCACAACAGGCAGCATGCGGCCGCGCCGAGCAGAACACCTCGTGACATGGTTCCCCCTATCGTCGTTGTTCTCGAACAAACTACAACGTTGACGCGTACGCTAGCGCTACCGTAGGCTGAGGTCGAGACAGAAAACCCCGGGGGGGAGTTGATGGGACTTAGCGCGCACGTCGCGGGCGTTTGGGCGCGGGCTGGGTTCCTGATCGGCGTCACGCTGAGCCTGACCCTTTTGCCTCCAGCTGCCAGGGCGCAAACCTCCGCGCCGCCGCCGCCCGTCCACACCTTCGTGGACGCTAACGGCGTGGATCTGCTCAGCGGCTATATCGTCGCGCCCCAAACCATCCTCACGATCGGCGCGCCTGACGCGGGGATGACCCTATCGCGCACTTTCGTCGGGGCCGGCGAAAGCGACAACCTGACGGGCACGGTCAACTTCCTGGGCGGCGGCGGCGTCTATCTGGTGAGCCTGGGGGGCAAGTCGGAACAGTTCTACGTTTCCGGACCCGGGATCACCGCGCCGAACGGCAAGGGCGCGACGCTGTCTTACGACAGCACCAGCTTCACCTACGTGATGAAGGACGGCGCCGTCGCCGTCTTCCTCAAATCCCTGGCCAGCGCCTTCACGTCCAAGGCCGACAGCGGACGCGTCAGCACCATCACCCGTCCGTCTGGCGAAGTGATCACCTTCAACTACTACGCCTACAATCTTTGCATGCCGAACGGTCAAGGCTGCACCAACGTGCTCGCCCACGGGCTGCTGTCGGTGGTCAGCAGCCTTGGCTACCAGATCCGCGATCCGTGGCAGACGCCGACAGCCATCAACATGGCCGTCGACATCTGCAATCCCACCGGAACCTGCTCTCCGAGCGCGCCGGTCAATCCGATCGACAGTCTTTTGACCTACACCTCGACGGGATCGTCCAACCTGACCATCCACGCAGCCTCCGGCGCGACCAAGACCTATGCGCGCGACGGCATGCGGCGGGTCACGTCGGTCAGCAACGGCTCGGCGACCTGGAACTATTCCTATGTGGACAGCGGCGACACGCGAACCGCGACCGTCGTCGATCCGCTGGGGCATACGCGCGTTCTGACCTCGTCCATCGCTTACGCCCTGGTGCTTACGGACACCGACGGGGTTGGTCACACCAAGACCTTTCACTACGATTCTTCATTTCGGGTTGATCGCGTCACGCAGCCGGAAGGCAACTACGTCCAGTACGCCTACGACACGCGCGGCAATCTGACCGAGCGTCGGGAAGTCTCCAAAACCCCCGGCGCGCCAGCCGATGTCGTCATATCGGCGTCCTTCGACAGTGTTTGCCTCAATCCCAAGACCTGCAATCAGCCCAACTATGTCATCGACCCTCGCGGCGCGCGCACCGACTACACCTACGACGCCAGTCACGGCGGCGTGCTGACGGTCACCGCGCCGGCCGGTGACAATGGCGTCAGGCCGCAGACGCGTTACGGTTACAGCCTGTTGCCGAGCTACGCCAAGGACAGCGCAGGAACGCTCGTTCAGGCCGGATCGGTGTGGCGGCTGACCAGCACGTCGACCTGCGTCACCACGGCGTCCTGCGCGGGCGGGAGCGACGAGTCCAAGACCATTGTTTCCTATGCCGGCTCCAACACCTTGCTGCCGACGTCGACGACCAAAGCGTCGGGCGACGGCTTGATCGCCGCCACGACGACGATGACCTACGACACGGCCGGCAATGTGTTGACCGTCGATGGTCCCCTGGCGGGCGCGGGCGATACCATACGCTACCGCTACGATGCTTCGCGACGCGTGGTGGGCGTGGTCCGGCCGGCGCTGACCAACTATCTGGGCCAAACCAAATACCCCGCCTCGCGCACGACCTATTCGGCGGGCCGCGTCGGTCAGATCGAGCAAGGAACCGTCGCCACCCAGGCCGACGCGGACTGGTCCGGTTTCGTGTCGCTGCAGCAGCAGGCCACGGCCTATGACGCGGTGGATCGCGTGGTGAAGACCACGGTCACGGCGGGCGGGACGGCCTATGCGCTCACCCAGTATAGCTACGACGCGGCCAATCGCCTGGATTGCACCGTCGTCCGCATGAACCCGGCCAACGCTTCGCCGCCGGGGGCCTGTGTTCTGGACGCGGCGAACGACCAGATCACCAAGTCGACCTACGACGCGGCCGATCGGGTCACCACTTTGTCGCGCGGGTTCGGCGCGGCGGGGGTGAGCAACGAGGTCACGGTCTATACGAACAACGGGCTCGTCGCATCCGTGGCCGACGGCAAGGGCAATCTTACGACTTACGACTATGACGGCTTCGACCGTCTGGCCAAGACGCGCTATCCCAACCCTTCAGGCGGCGGCAGCTCCACGAGCGACTTCACCCAGAACGTCTACGACCCGGCCTCGAACGTCACCCAGGAAACGCGCCGGGGACAGGTCACCAACTACACCTACGACGCCCTCAATCGCCTGACGTTCCGCGACGACCCCAAGGGCTGGTACTATTACGACAACCTTGGCCGTCCGACCTTCACCTATTCCGGCGCGTCGGCCGAGCAGGTGATCGCGAATTACTATGACGGCCTGGGCCGTCCCTCCGTCACCTACGATTACAGAAACAGCGTCTGGGTTCCGACCTACACCGGCTACGACTTGGCCGGGCGGCGTGTTTCGCTGCAATGGAGCGACGGCTTCGGAGTCAATTACTACTATGACGCCGGCGGGAGGCTTCAAAGCATCTATGAGAGCTCCGGCGCCATCCTGGCCGCGTTCAACTATGACGACCGGGGGCAAAGGCGGATGCTGGCCCGGGCCAACGGGGTCAACACGACCAGCGTCTACGACGCCGCCTCGCGCCTGACCTCGCTGAGCCACGCCTTCCCCAACACCGCCAGCAATCAGACCTTGACCTTCGGCCGCGACGCGGCCGGACGCATCACCAGCCGAACGGCGACCAATAGCGCCTATGCCGCGCCCGCGCCGGGCGTCGTGGATCGCGCCTACACCCTCAACGGCCTGAACCAGGTCACGATCTCGGGCGCGGTTTCGTTGAGCTATGACAAGGGCAATCTCACCGCCGACGGCGCGGGAACCACTTACGGCTACGACGCAGACAACCGCCTGATAAGCGCTTCGGGCGGCGGGGTGAGCGGCGCGCTGACCTATGATCCGATCGGCAGGCTGGAGCGGGTGGTTGGGCCGGCGACCACGCGGTTTGGCTATGATGGCGACAACCTGATCTCGGAATACAACGCCAGCGGCGGACTGATCCGTCGATACGTCTTCGGTCCGGGCGAGGACGAGCCGCTCGTCTGGTACGAGAGCGCCAGCGCCACGCCGCCGGCGGCGGCCCGGCGATGGTTCGTCGCCGACGAGCGCGGCTCTGTCGTCGCCACCACCGACAACGCCGGCGCCGTGCTTTCCATCAACACCTACGACGAGTTCGGCGCCGGTCCCGCCAACAGCGGTCGTTTCGAATATACCGGCCAAGTCTGGATGCCGGAGATCGGCCTGTACCACTACAAGGCTCGCGCCTACTCGCCCAATCTGGGCCGGTTCCTCCAGACCGACCCCATCGGCTACGACGACGGTCTCAACTGGTACGCCTATGTCGGCAATGATCCGGTCAATCGAACCGATCCAAGCGGGTTGGCGGACGTCTGCTTTGCCCAGCAGAATCCGGGCAGTTTCGTGCAAAACAGTGACGGCAGCTTTACCGCGACCCTCGGTACGACATCGACCAGCTGCGTCAGCATGCCTGAACCGAACCTGACCTTGGCCCAGTTTTCGTCGCCATTGTTCGGAATCCCCGAAGAACTTGTGCCCCTGACGCCGTTGGAGGAAGCACTCGTCGAGCAGTACACCAAATATGGCGAGCTGCCGGGTGTTGGCCGAGGCCTGCCGCCGAGAGGGGTGCAGCCTCCCACCAAGGGTCCTTTCCGCGTAGGTCCCGCAAGCCGGCCTTCGGAGGTGCAGAAGGGCGGAAGAAGTCTCTATGACCCTGATGGCGGGGAGTGGCGTTGGGATCCGGGGACCAGCAAGTACCATAATCCACATTGGGACTATAAGCCGCCGGGCAATCCAAACGCGGGGTGGCAAAATATTCCCTGGGGAAATATGCCCAACCTCGTTATCTGATAGAGAGCGGCGCTGTGAAAATAGAGTACTTCGTCGATACCGGACTTTACACCAACATCATATTTGTGATGTTGCGGGCGCGTGAAGTGGCAGAATTCATCGCGAGGCTGTCCGGCAGCGTCTTCTTGGAATTCGATGCGATTGATGGAGCTGATGTGCGCTTATCTGACAGCGCGGTTGGGAGCTTCGGTGTCTGCCTTGCGCTCAGCGAAGACGTTAAATCCGATTTGATCAGAAAGTGCGAATATCTGTCGAAAGAAAACCGACCTTGCCATGACTATGTCGATATCGATGCGGTCTATTCCGTGATGATATCGAAAGATGAGTATTTTTGACGGGTCATCGTAGCCAGGTGATGGCGGGAACGAAGGCTCGGTCATTGAGGGTCGGCCGATATTGGCGATTGGCGCTGCGCGGTCCGCCTGGAAGCCGAAAAAGCTACGGCTGAACGAGCCCATCGGCGACAAGCGCTTTTGGACTCCTTGTGGCGGCGGCGAAGCCTTGGCGTCCAGCGACAATGGCTTTGGTTGGCAGGCGACAAGGATCTCTCTGGCTGAGCCGCCGGGGAGGTTGGAGGCCGCGGCGTTTCCGAACCGGGATCGCACGAAGACAGAAGAAGGCCCAGGTCGTCACGCCGCCGGACCGCCCAGCCGGCGGCGAGCGGTCCTTATACCGGCCGCCCCGCCTGGCGCGGGCTCAAGGCCGTTCAAGGGCAGCCGGGCTCGTCATAGGTCAGGGCCTGGTTGAGCAGGCGGGCAAGGCGCGCGCCGCCCAGCGAGACCTGATCGCGCGTGGTCCGCACCGCGCGCTCGGCATAGGTTGGCGTCAAGTAAAACGGCCCCTTCTGACCGCGCTTGATCGGCGAGGCGTAGACCAGACGGTCCGCCAGATCATGGCTCTCGTCGAGCCAGGTCTGGACATGGATCACCATGGCCTTGTCCTGGTCGGCGAGGGGCAAGCCGGCCCCCAGATCGGCCGCAGTGGCCAGGCTGGCGCTGTCGTCTCCCGGCGCGCCGTCCCAGTAGGAATGGAGATTGGCGGGCAGGTATTTGGAGGCTGGATAATAGGTCGGATCGCTCCAGTCGGCCTTGGTCTTCCAGCTGAGGAGGACGCCGTTGCCGCCGTCGTCCTTGCCGCCGTTGAACGCCCCGCTGACCTGGGTGGCCGCGTGCAGGGGCTGATGGACATCGCCCACCAGGTGGATCAGCCAGACCAGGTCGTAGGACTTCACATCGTCGGACGCCGTCGAGGCCAGGGTCTTGGCGAACAGTTCGATGCGCTCGCGCGCATTGATGGGCGGCGGCAGATTGGCCGCCGGCCTGGCCGGCACCGGGTAGTCCGCATAGTGCCAGTATTTGTGCATGTACCGATCGGAGAAGCCGACATTGTCACCGGCCTGAGCGCCCGTCGGCTCCTCGCCGTCATTGATATAGTGGGTCTTGTCCTGCTTGATCCGGTCGGGCCAGGTCGCGGCGCTGACGAACAGGGCCTCGTCGCCACGGTTCGGGCCCAAGGCGTTCAACTGATCGCCATAGGCGTCTTGGTGGGTTTTGAGCAGCTTGACCGCCCGGCAGCGGGCTCCCGGCGCCATCTGATCCCAAGCCACCTTGGCGGTCATCATATGACCTTGCCCATGCCAGGCCAGGGCGCTCGAGCCAAGACCGGCCCCCAGAGCGATCACGCCGGCGAAAATAGCTTTACGAACTTGGGTCACGCTTGCCCTCCCCAGAACCGCGAAACGCGACACTACCTTGTCTTGTTGATTCGACCAGCGCGCCCTCAAGATGCATCGAGGTCCACGGCGAGCCTTGGGCCGGCGGCTCGAACGTCTGCTTGTGGCTCGTGGCCCAAGGTCTGTTTCTGGCGCATCTCGGTCATGACGGCCAGGCCAACACTTCTCCGAGCTTAGGGAACGCCGCGCTGCCCGGCGCAGGCCGACGGGGCGTCCCAATAGCGCGTCTCGACGGGCCAAAGGTGATCGGCGGCCCGGGCGGTCAGATGTTCGCGATCCGGCCGCCCCACGAAAAAGCGCAGCCCGGTGCGAAGCTCGATCTGAGCGATGGACACCAACTGGGGCTTGGGGTCGTAGCGATGGTGCAGGCTTTTGGCTTTGTTGCAATTGACCCATTGGGCGCTGGGCGTTGGACGGCCGGCCGCGTCCAGGGCGTTGGGCTGTTCGTAGATGAACGCCAGGGTCTCGACGCCTGAGGGGCCTTCATGGAGGAGGATCTTGAAAAAGCCGTCGGGAATTTCGACCGGGGCTTCGCCCGCATCGCCGATCGTCAGCTTCGGGGTCGCCGGATCGAAGATCGGGCCGGTGACGATCCAGACGCTGCGATACTTGTTGGCCGCGGCGGCCGAATAGGTCTCCAGAAATCGCCACGGGCCTTGGTTGAGGTCCTGGGCCTGGGGCGAGGCGTTCCAAAACTGATGGGTGTTGCAGGCGGCTTCAGCGCTGATGCGCTGGGCGTGATCGCTCATCGCCAGGTGGCCGCGGTTCCACACGCTCCCCAGCCCGGCGTAGGACTCATCCAGCCCCTTGGCGGTGACGCCGGGGACAGCGGCCAGAAGGGGCGCGAACTCCACCGAGTTGTACCAGCGGCTCGGGCGCTGGATTGAAATCGCGGGCTCAGGATAGTCGCCGGCGGCGTTGGGCCCCACGCCGCGAAGCTCATAGGCGACGTATTCGGGATTGAAGCGAAGATCGGCGCGCCCGTCCCCGTCGTCGTCATCGGCGTCGTCGAAGACGGACTGATAGGCCGTGAACGTCTTCCTCAGGCCCGCGGCCTGCGGCGCATAGCGGCCATGATCGTGATCGTTCGGCGCCAGCGCGGGGAATGGCGACGTCGTCGCGCCGCCGCACGGAAAGTCCGCGGCGCTTGCCGCCCCTCCAAGGGCGAGGGTGATCGCCAGCATGCAGATCAGTTTCATCATCGTCTCAACCTTTACCTTGTCCGCTGGGCGCCGGATCGGGCGCCTCGTCCAGGAGGGGCGGGAAGTCGCGCACGACGCTGAGCGTGCCCGCCGGCGCGGCGGTCAGCATCTGCGACTGGGGCCGCGTGAGGTCCAGCCAATCTCGCCCGTCCTCGGCTGACAACAGGACGATCTGACGGTCATGATAGGGCTTGATGTCCGCACCGGGCTCGGTCGTCAGCATGGTCCAGCAGCCATGCTTGACGACGCCGGCGATCCAGAACAGCGGGTTGTCCACCATCGTGAATCTCCACCGCGTCTTGCGTTTCTGCCCCGGCAGCTTGTCGGTGAACTCATAGAAGGCGTCGGCGGGGATCAGCACGCGGTCGCTTTTTGCGAAGTCTCGACCGTCGGACTGGTAGTTGAACACCGGCCCCTTGGGCCCAGGCCAGGCCCACTGGGTCATCGAGACCATGGCCTTGTCGCCGACATGCCGCACGATCGGCGCCATCTCCGTCATTCTGATCTCCGGGCGCGGCTCGAAGTTCGACGCCCGACCTTCCCAGACCACGGGCAGCTTCAGCACCTTGTTCCAGGTGGCGAAGAGGTCGCCGGTCTTGAGGCTGTAAAGGTTGCACATCACGGACCCTTCCAGAGCTTCAGATGCCACCACCCCCTCGGGGCATGGATCGGGTGTCCAGCCGCGTCGACGAACAGTTCAGCGTAGTAGGCCTCCTCGGCGAGCACGCCGACGCCCGCGTCTGGAGCGCCTTTCCCGTGGCGCTCCTCATCGGGTGGCCGATCTGGCTTTTTCGTGCCGTCGTTCATCTCCTGGAACCTAGGCGAACGCTGTTCGGCCGACTAGTCGGGCGAGGCTTTGCCGACTCAGCTATGCCCCGTCCATGACCCCTGACGACATCGACAAGCTGATCGATCTCCATGCTGACGAGGGCGGCCCCGGCTTGATCAGGCTGTCGGCCGACACCTGGTGCCGCATGCCGAGTGATTTCGGTGCGCGCTGCGTCAGTCCCCTGCGCGGCATCCGATATCGCGGTGTGCGGATCTGGGTTTCGCGGGCTTTCGAGGATCAAGTGTTGTCGCGCGCCGAGGCGATGGCGCTGGGTCATGACGAGTTCGAGGATTTGACCGCGCCGCCCGAGAGGCTTTGAGACAAAAACCGTTGTTGTTGTCTTGGACCTTGCGCACCTTGTGGCGGGGAGGACGTGTCCATGGCCAACAACTATCCCGATGGCGGCGAGCAGCCTCTGGGCCCGATCGAACGCAAGGTCCTGCCTTGGCTGGCATGGCTCCTCTGCACGTTCGTGGCCGGCGCGCTGATCATGCTCGCCTTGGCCCAGTTGCCGTTTATCGGCAGCCTGGTCGCCGGACTTGCGGGGTTCACCGCGGGCGGGGTGTTTGCGGCCTGGGCGCTGAGGCCCTGGTCGTCCTAGATCTACATCCTCGCGTCGGTGTCGATCCAGCCGTCTTGCCCGCGCGCGCCGCATCGGCTGCACCGCAGCTTGATCCGGATGGTGTGGGGTTGGGTGTCGCCGCCCAGGTTCACGATCGCCTTCTCGCGCGACCAGATCTGCTGGTTTCCGCATCGCCGGCAGGTGATCGTCAGCGGCGATTTGATCCGCTGCAGGGTGGGCCAGATGACCGCCATGCGTCACCCGCGAGGCGTCGAGGCGAGGCCGACCTCGCCCGGCGCGATCCCAGCGTCCAGCAGCGTCTCGACCAGCCACGATCGCCGACGCGCCGCATCGCCGCGGTCAAAGCCGTCGTGATAGCCGCCCGCCATCAGATGCAGGATCGGCATGGGGCCGCCGCAGGTCCGCACCGGGCAACTCACGGCGCGCTGGAGGCG
The DNA here is from genome assembly GCF_001427165.1 of Caulobacter sp. Root487D2Y. Taxonomy (NCBI): domain Bacteria; kingdom Pseudomonadati; phylum Pseudomonadota; class Alphaproteobacteria; order Caulobacterales; family Caulobacteraceae; genus Caulobacter; species Caulobacter sp. Root487D2Y. Next base: position 329,596 of record NZ_LMFD01000012.1, on the reverse strand, counting down.
CGCCATCGACCAAGCCAGGCGGGAACGCAGGCGCTGGCCGAGCATGTCGCGCCGGCCCCAGGTGCGCGCCATGCCGCAGTATTGGCACTTGAACCGGACGTCGTAGCCCAGCTCGACACAATCGATCAGCAGCGTCGCGGCGACGTCTGGCGCCAGCATCGCGGCCTTGCGGCGATCGCTGTCGCTAGGCTCAGGCATCGGCCGGCGGCTCCACTTGGCGCACGGCGCGCCAGAACGACCACGGCTTGCCCTCGACCAACTCCATCTCGAACCACGCTTCCTCGCCTTCGAAGGGCGGGACGTTATCCGGGGCGATGAACGTCGATCGCGAGTTTCCCGAGCCGCCGCCAGGTGTGGTGAAGAACAGCGTCTTGCTCTCAGGGTCGGCGTACAGGCGCACGCGCGTGAGCCTTTTGACGTCGCGGCGGTAGACCCGGGGCGGCTTAGGGGCGTGCAGTGTCGCGCGCTGAGGGGCACGTGGGGGTGACATTTGGCGGTTCTCGATGTTCCGCTAATGTTCTCATTCTGGATGGCGTGAGAGTCAATCGGCTTGAGGTGGAATCTGACTGAATGTCCGCTTGCAGGTGGCGGGCGAAGGGCGGCGGCCGGCGCGTGTCTGCCTCGCGGTGATCGATCACGAGCGCCGGGGGGAAGCTACCGCTGGTCGCCGATCACATGGCCCCGAGGCGATGGACAATCTGAGTGCGTAAAGCCAAGCTTGTTCGATAGCCAAAAAGGGGAGGGCGGGGCGTGAACAAGCGCATGAAAACCTGGGGCGCGGCGGCCGCGGGCGCGATCGTGCTGCTTGTCGGCGGCTATTTGGCGTCGCCCTACATCGCCGTCGTGGGCCTGGTGAACGCGGCTCGGGCCGGCGACAAGGACGGTCTTGAGGAGCGCGTCGATTTCCCGGCCGTTCGCGAGCACTTGAAGGCCGAGCTTACCGCGACCTTCATGACCAAGTTTCAGGAGGATCCGGAGATGCAGTCCAATCCCTTCGCGGGTCTGGGCCTGGCCTTGATTCCCCTGATGGCCGACAAGGCCGTCAACGCGCTGGTGACCCCCGAGGGCCTGACGCGTCTGTTGGCCAAGACCCAGACGCCGTCCGACCGTAAGCCTGTTTTCGGCCTGCCCAAGGACGCCGGCTACGTGACGCTCGACCGCTTTCGGGTCGGCGCGCCCGCCGGGGATGACGGCGGCAAGAAGATCCAGCTCATCTTTCGCCGGCAGGGCCTGTTTTCCTGGAAGTTGAACCGCATCGACCTGCCGCCGGATTTCCTGGAGGACTAGCGCGGCCTGGGCCGCTGGTGCGCCCTTGCGTCGCGGGCGGCCCGCCGGGAACCGTACGCGAGGCCGTCGCCGCCGACGCCGCGGCGATCGGAGGCCGGCGCCGCGACCCGGACCTGGGGAGGAGCACCGTCAGGCCCGGCTGGCGCGACGCACCGGGGCCGGTCGTGCATTATCAAATGGCTGAATGTGGAGCTCGCCGATGTCCAAGCCGCCCGCGGAGGCCCCCGACCCGATCGACGTGCATGTCGGCAAGATGATCCGGGCCCGGCGGCGTGCGATCGGCGTGTCACAGCATGACCTGGCGCCGGCGATCGGCGTGACCTTCCAGCAGGTGCAGAAGTACGAGGTCGGCAGCAACCGCGTCAGCGCGTCCAAGCTCTTCGCGATCGCCCAGGCCCTTGGCGTGCCGGCCGGGAGCTTTTTCAGCGACCTGGAGGAGGCTGGGGCGGATCCGTCGATCCTCTCCGAGTTCGGCGATTTCCTGGTCCTGAACGGCTCGGCCGAACTGGTGAAGGCCTATCGAAACCTGTCGGCGGACCAGCGCCGCGTTCTTGTCGATCTGGCCCAGGTGATGGCCGCGTCCTGACATCGCCGCGCGCCGCTTGAGCCATGGCGCCGACCAAGCGGACATCGCGCTTCGCGCGATGACTTTCCTGAAGGGCCTTTCCCCTGAAAGCGGGGTGGGCGGCGCGCCGGCATAGGCCCGCCCGGGCCGGCGGCAAGCCGGCCTTCGGCCGTCTCCTCCACTTACGTTTCGGCCCCTTCGGGTGCCGCCCGCCCTTGCGGCGGGCCTAACCGGCTTCTTCGCCGCCCACCCCCCTTTCCGGGGAAAGGATGTGGGGTTTTGGGGCGGTGAAGGAGCATCCTCATGCGCCCCACCGGTCAACGCCGCAAAGGCCAGCGCCAAACGTCCGCCGCCTCGCCCTCCCGACGGGCGGGCGCCAAGACCGATGTCGTCAGCCTCTATGACGAGGTCACCCGCAAGATCATCGCCCAGCTGGAGGCCGGGCGTCTGCCCTGGGTCCAGCCCTGGGGGCGGGCAGGGGGCGCGGCGCTGTCCTTGCCGCGCAACGGGATCACCGGGCGCCGGTATTCGGGCGTCAACATCCTGCTCCTCTGGGGCGCCGTCATCGAGAACGGCTATCCCTCGCAAGGCTGGCTGACCTTCCGCCAAGCCCAGGCCGCCGGGGGCTGCGTGCGCAAGGGCGAACGCGGCGCGACCGTGGTCTATGCCGACCGCTTCACGCCGCGCGAGGAGCTGGAGCGCGCCGCGCGCGACGGCGAGGAACCGGGCAAGGTGGCGTTCCTCAAGCGCTTCACCGTCTTCAATCTCGCCCAGTGCGAGGGCCTGGAGGACGTCGATCCCGAACCCGCGCCGCTCCCCGAGCGGCAGGTTGTCCCGCGCGCCGAGGCGCTGATCGCCGCCACGGGCGCCGATTTCCGGATCGGCGGAACCAAGGCCTTCTATTCTCCGGCCCAGGACCTCGTGCAGGTGCCGCCGCAACCGGCCTTTCACGACCAGATCAACTATTACCGCACCGCCTTTCACGAACTGTCGCACTGGACCGGGCACGGCTCGCGCCTGGACCGCGACCAGTCGGGCGTGCGGGGCGGCAAGGCCTATGCCCGCGAGGAACTGGTCGCCGAAATGGGCGCGGCCTTCCTCTGCGCCAGCCTGGGCATCGTCCCCACCGTTCGGCACGCCGACTATCTGGCCTCGTGGCTGGAGGTCGTGCGCGAGGACAACCGGGCCATCTTCCGCGCCGCCTCACAGGCCTCCAAGGCCGCCGACTTGCTGCTGGCCTTCGGTTCGCGGGCGTCGTCCGTCACGACCGGTCCGAAGGCGGCCGAGGTCCTGGAGCGGGAGTTGGTCGCATGATCCTGCTGCCGCCAACCCTTCGCGCCTTGCTGCTGATCAACGGCGCCGCCGAGGTCGAGACCGACCACGTCCCGGTGGTCAAGTTCTTCAATCCGCTCGGTCCGGGCCGCTGGCTCGTCACCGAAATGGACGCGGACGGCGACACCCTGTTCGGTCTCGCGGACCTGGGCGAGCCGGAACTGGGGTCGTTCAGTCTCGCCGAAATCCAGGCCGTGCGTTTGCCGTTCGGCCTGACCATCGAGCGCGATCTCCATTTTTCGACGGGCCTGCCGCTGTCGGTCTGGACCGCCGCGACGCGTCGCGCCGGTTCGATCTGCGCCGCCGAGACGCTGCTGCGGGTCATCGCCCGTCGCGAAGGCGGCGCGTCATGATCCCAGTCGCCCGATCCAGACCCTGAAATTCCGCGCGCCGGGGCAAGCCCCGGCGCCGGACGCCCCGCGCCAATCCCGGCGCATCCCCGACCCCGCCCCAAGCCTGGACAGCATCGCGGGCGGGGTCGGTTCCACCCCCAAATCCCCAACAGGAAAACAGGAGCGTTCGCTATGAGACTTGCTTTCGCCGATCCCCGCAACATGACGATCTCGCCGCTCAACATGCACTTTGGACAACCCGCGCCGGACGTTTCGGACATCCGGCCGTCCATCGCAAAGCGCGGCGTCCTTGTTCCCATGCTGGTCCAGGAGAGGTTCGCTGACGGCGCCGTCATGCCCGGCGCCTTCGCGGTCGTGGCCGGGGCGCGCCGCCTGACGGCGGCCCAGGCCGAAATCGCCGCCGGGGTCGATATCGATCCCGTGCCGATCTGCATCCTTGATCCCGGCGACGACGCCGCCGCCATCGAGGCCTCGCTGATCGAGAACCTCCATCGCCTGCCGCCCGACGAGGTTTCGACCTGGGAAGCGTTCGCCAAGCTGATCAAGCAGGGGCGAACGCCCCAGGAAATCGCCGCGACCTTCCATATGTCCGAAGCCGTGGTGAACCGCACCCTGGCGCTGGGCAATCTTCTGCCGCGCCTGCGCAAGCTCTATCGCCGCGAGGCGGTCAATGTCGCCACCATCCGCCTGCTGACCCTGGCCACCAAGAGCCAGCAGAAGGCCTGGCTGGCGATCCATGACGACCCCGACCAAGTCACGCCGGTCGGTCAGGGCTTGAAGAACTGGCTGTTCGGCGGCGCCGCGATCCCGACCAAGCACGCCCTGTTCAGCCTGGAGGACTACCCCGGCGCCATCATCGCCGACCTGTTTGGCGAAGACAGCTATTTCACCGATCCGGGATTGTTCTGGACCTGCCAGAACGCGGCCCTGGCCGCCAAGCGCGAGGCCCTGCTGGCCGAAGGCTGGAGCGCGGTTGAGGTGCTGGAGACGGGGCGCTCCTTCGACAGCTGGAAGCACGAGCGCGTCAGCAAGGCCAAGGGCGGCAAGGTCTATCTGTCGGTCAGCCAGCGCGGCGAGGTCACCACGCACGAGGGCTTCCTGACCGCCAAGGAGGCTCGCCGCGCCCAGGCCGTCGCGGCGCAGATGGCCAAGGGGACCGCGCGCGGCGAGGAGGGCCGCGCCGATCCGAAGACCGATCGCGCCGAGGTCACCAGCAACCAGCAGACCTATATCGACCTGCACCGTCATTCGGCCGTCCGCGCGGTGCTGACCGATCATCCGGGTGTGGCCTTGCGGCTCCTGGTCGCCCACGCCGTGGCCGGAACCCATCTGTGGCGGGTCGAGCCCGATGCGCGCCGGGCCGGGTCGGAAGCGGTGGCCCAGAGCGCGCAGGCCAGCCCCGCCGAGGCCCGGTTTCAGGTCAAGCACAAGGCCATCTGCGCCTTGCTGGGCGCCGACCCCGAGCGCGCTCTGGTCGGGCAACGGCGCGAAGGCGGCGCGGCGGGCGCCTTCGCAAAGCTGCTCGCCTTGCCCGACGCCGACGTCCTGGCGGTCGCCGCCGTGGTCATGGGCGAGACCCTGGCCGCCGGGAGCGTCGAGGTCGAGACGGCGGGGACCTTCCTGAAGGTCGACATGGGCGCGGTCTGGACGCCCGATGAGGCTTTCTTCGAGCTGATGCGCGACCGCGAAGCGGTCAACGCCATGCTCAGGGAGGTTGGCGGCAAGAAGGTCGCGGACGGCAACCTGACCGAAAAGGTCAAGACCCAGAAGACCATCCTGCGCGACTTCCTGGACGGGACCAACGACCGGCCCAAGGCCGCTCGCTGGACGCCAAAATGGCTGACCTTCCCGGCCCAGGCCTATACCCGCAGGCCCTTCGCCACCGCCCAGCGGAGCAGGGCGGTCGCCCCGCTGCTGCGCGGCGTGCGCCTGTCGAGCCCCGCCGCCACGCCGACCTCGGCCATGGCCCCGGCGGTCGATCCCAACCCGGCGATCCTCGCGGCCCAATAGCGCCGCGTCGGTCGTCAACCTCGCCCCCGGATCATCGGATCCGGGGGGCTTTTGCGCGCCGCCGAGACTTCGGACGCTACGACGGGGCGAGCCGCCCCTGGACGCGAGACGGACCTGGATCGCGTAAGACGGGGCCCGGGGCTGGGCCGTGGTCCCCGCGCCTTGCGACACGGAGGCGGGGCGGTCAGGCCTCGCCGGTTCCAGATCGGGGCGAAGCCGTCGTCGTCGTCCTGACCGGCCGCGCGCCCCAGTTCGGCCTGGCGGGCGGGCGGCCCGAAAGTCGGGATGGGCCAGGCCGACGGACGTCTGCTGGCGGGTCTGGCCGACACCGCGCCAGCCCCCGCCGATCTCGACCCCGAACACGCCGACCGTCCGCCGGATCGGCCGGTGGAGGCCTTGTCGCGGACGGGCACGACGTCGATGTCGGCGGGCGCCCTGGCCTGCGCGGACGCCCCTTGAAGACGCGGGGTTTCCAGGCGGGTGACGAAGCCGAGCGGGTGGTTGGCGGCGGCCCCCTCGGAAACCCATCGCGGCACGAACCCACGACGATGGCGTAGACCCTATGGGGGCTTGGCCCCGCCTTGAACCATCGCGCCGACCTTTTTTCCCCGTCGCGCCCAAGCGGCGGGCGCGCCTCCTCGCGCGCAAAAAAGCCCGTCGCTCCGGTCCTCCGCTGCGCTGCGGCCCTCCGGGTCAAGACGGGGCCAAGCCCCCATGGCGGGCGCCTGTCGCCGGGGATCGGCCCCGACGGATCACTGAAAGGACCATCGCCATGACCGCCACGCTCGGCTTCGTCACCCGCCTGGAAACCGGCGCTTTCAAGGGCCATCTGCGCACCCTCAACATCAGCGCCGACATCGACGTCGTGCCCGTCCGCGACAAGACCTCGTCCAGCTATCCCGACTATCGGGTCGTCTCGTCCGGGGTCGAGATCGGCGCCGGCTGGACCAATGTCAACCAGACCAGCCAGCAGCCCTATGTCGGCCTGACCCTGGCCCATCCCGACATCGGCCCGCGCACCTACAAGGTCAAACTGGGCCGCGCGGCCGGTCAGGACGACGACGACGTCTTCGCCCTGATCTGGAACCCCGAGGACTGATCGGCCCAGCCCCCGCGTCGCAAGGCGTGGGGGCCACGGCCCAGCCCCGGGCGCCGTCTCTGGAGGGGAACGTTTCTCGCAAGGCCGTTTTGCGTACGTCCCGCCCGCGCGCTCGTAACGGTCTGCTCGCCCTGGCGCGGCCCAGCCCATTCAACCCACCGCCGCGCCCCCCCCACGGGAACTCAGGAGCACGGCGATGATGGATGAAGACGACGCGATCAAACGGGCCGCCCGCGCGCGAAAGGGCAGCCCGTTCCTCAACACGGCCCAGGCCGCCCACTATGTCGGCTTGGCCGAACGGACGCTGGAGGCCATGCGCGGCCAGGGCCAGGGACCGGCCTTTCGCCGCCACGGCCGTTTCATCCGCTATCACATCGATGACCTGGACGCTTGGTCTGCCCGTCAGGGCGGCGGGCGACGCCATGTTTAGCCGCGTGTTCACCCCGCGCGGCCAGGGTCTGGCGGCCCTGATCGCTCTGGCCCTGGCCGGTCTGGCCGCGCCGTCCGTGTTCGATCCGCCGCCGCGCCTGGTCTGGAACGCCAGCGCCAGCGCGCCCGTCGGCCTGTGGGCGATCAACCCCGGCGCGCCGATCCAGGTCGGCGACAGCGTGCTCGCCTGGCCGTCGCCCGCCGCCCGCCGTCTGGCCGCCCAGCGCCATTACCTCCCGGCCAATGTGCCGATGATCAAGACCGTGGCCGCCGTCGCGGGCGACCAGGTTTGCGCGGCCCAGGCGACGATCACGGTCAACGGCCGGCGCGTCGCCGTGCGGCGCCTTGCCGATGGTCGTGGGCGGATGCTGCCCTGGTGGCGCGGTTGCCAACGCCTGTCTCGCGGTCAGCTGTTGCTGATCAATCCCGCCCCGGACTCGTTCGACAGCCGCTATTTCGGGCCGGTCGAGGGGCGGGCGATCATCGGCGAGGCGAGGCTGCTATGGCGACGATGATCGTCCTGGCGGCGGTCGTGGCCAGCCACGCCCCAGCGCCCTCCGCGGCCGTCGCTCGTGTCGAGCAATGGCGGCCGTGGATCGTGGAGGCCTCGCTGCGATTTGATGTTCCGCAGGCCTGGATCGCGGCGGTGATCACGGCCGAAAGCGGCGGCCGAACCCATCTGAACCGTCGGCCGATCACCTCGCGCGCCGGGGCGATGGGCCTGATGCAGGTGATGCCGCAAACCTATCGGGCGTTGGCCAGGACGCACGCCCTGGGTCCTGATCCGTACGACCCACGCGACAATATCCTGGCGGGAACAGCCTATCTGGCGGTCATGCGCGCCCGGTTCGGCTACCCTGGACTCTTCGCCGCCTACAACGCCGGACCGGCCCGTTACGAGGCCCATCTGCGCGAGGGTTTGGCCCTGCCCAGCGAGACCCAGGCCTATATCCAGGTGTTGTCGCGCGCGCCCGGATCGGTCGATCTGCCGCCCGCCGTGCTGTCGGGGACGCGCCTGTTTTTCCCTGTTGCATCCCGCACCGATCCAATGCGGACGGGCGCGTCGCCAGCGCCTTCGGGCGGGTTGTTCGCGCCCGTGGGATCGCGGCCGGGAGGGGAGCGATGAGGCGATGGGAGCGGGATGAGGAGGGAGGCGGGCTACGGCAAGATGAAGCAACGTCGCCATCCCTTGGGATGTCGCCGTAAGTCATTGTCTGCACGTCGGATTCTTCTTCGTGGCATGGCGCCATGCGCGCGGGTTTGGCGCCGCGGCGCCGCCAAGGCCTTGCGTGGCAAGGCGTTGCGATGGCGCCCGTTTCGCTGGAGCGCGGGGGCGCCCACCTTGCCGGTTGGAGGCCTGTGTCATGGCGCAAGACGACGATTTCGATCCCCGCCTGGGCAAGCCGCGCGCCCTGGGCGGCAAGCCCCAGAGCTATCTGTCGCGCATCCTGCGCTCGGCCATGCTGGCCAGCGGCGGGACCTTCGGCCGCGCGCCTCGCCGGTCCGGCTTCACCGGAGCGCGGATCGGCCGAGGGGCGGGCGTGGGCCAGGTCCTGATCTCGCGCGACCGTCTGGCCGCCTATCGAAGCCGCCGCGTGATCGTGAAGTTCTCCATCCCCAAGCTTTCAGGCAAGGGGCTCGCCGCGGCCCGCGCCCACATGCGCTATGTGCAGCGCGACGGCGTCACCCGCGATGGCGCGCCCGGCCAACTCTACGGAGCCGACACCGACCAGGCCAATGGACGCGCCTTCATCGACCGCGCCGAGGCCGGCGAGGACCCCCGGCAGTTCCGGTTCATCGTTTCGCCCGAGGACGGGGCCGAATACGAGGACCTCAAAGCCCTGACCCGCCGGCTGATGGCGCGGATGGAAAAGGACCTGGACACCAAGCTCGACTGGGTGGCGGTCGACCATCACAACACCGGCCATCCTCACACCCACATCATCGTGCGCGGACGCGACGACCAGGGCGGCGAACTGGTGATCGCCAAGGACTACCTGACCCAAGGCCTTCGCGAGCGCGCCGCCGAGCTGGTGTCGCTGGACCTGGGGCCGCGCAGCGACCGCCAGATCGAGATGCGGCTGCGCGAAGAGGTCGGCCAGGAGCGGCTGACGAGCCTGGACCGGGGTCTGCTGCGCGATGTCGGCGAAGACGGCCTGGTCTCGCCGCGACATGTCGATCCCTTGCAGCATTCGGTGCGCGCCGGCCGGCTTCAGACCCTGTCGCGCCTGGGCCTGGCCCGCGAGGACGCGCCCACGCGCTGGCGGCTGGCCGGCGGGCTGGAGGTGACCCTCAGGCGCATGGGCGAGCGCGGCGACATCCAGAAAACCCTCTATCGCGCGCTGATCGAGGGCGGCGTGGACCGCGACCGGGCCGACCAGGTGATCTATCAGCCTGCCGCGCCGGGCGCGCGGCCCGTGGTCGGGCGCTTGGTGGCGCGCGGACTTTCGGACGAGTTGAAGGACCACCATTACCTGGTCGTCGACGGCGTCGATGGCCGCGCCCACTATGTCGAGATCGGCAGGAGCCTGGCCACCGAGCCGATCGCGTTGGGCGCCCTGGTCAGGGTCGAACCGCGACCCATCGAGGTTCGAGCCGTTGATCAAACCATCGCTCGCATCGCCGCGGCGCATGACGGGCGCTACAGCATCGACCTGCACTTGGCCCACGACCCGACCGCCTCGGTATCCTTCGCCCAGGCCCATGTTCGGCGCCTGGAGGCCCTGCGACGGGGGGGCGTCGGCGTCGAGCGACATGACGACGGCGCCTGGACCATCGGCGCCGATCATCTCGATCAGGCCGTCGCTTTCGAAAAACGCCAGGCCCAGACCGCGCCCGTGGTGGTCAAGACCCTGAGCGCCCTATCGCTCGAAGCTCAGGTCGGGGCCGACGGCGCGACCTGGCTTGACCGCCAATTGCTCGCGGACGCGCCCGAGCCGCTGCGCGACGCGGGCTTTGGGCGCCAAGCGCGCCAGGCCCTGGCCTTGCGGCGACAGTGGCTGATCGACCAAGGCCTGGCCCGCCAGGAGCTGGACCAGGTGATCTACCGGGCGGGGTTGCTGACCCGCCTGCAGCGCCGCGAGCTGATCGTCGCGGCTGAAGGCCTGGCGCGGGAGACGGGGCGGACCTTCTTCGAGGCGCGTCCAGGCCAGCGGGTCGAGGGCGTCTACCGGCGCGCGGCGGACCTGGCCAGCGGCCGGTTCGCGGTTGTCGAACGCAGCCGCGATTTCACGCTGGTTCCGTGGAAGCCGGTGCTGGAAGGGCGAGAGGGCAGGTTGGTCTCGGGCGTCCTGCGCGAGGCGGGGGTGAGCTGGACGATTGGCCGGGGACGCGACGGGCCGGCGATCTCGTGATCATCAATTGGCGCCCTGCGGGCGCGGATCAGCGCAGTTGGTGGATCGCGACGGCGACGCCGGCGACCATCAGGCCCAAGGCGCCCGCCCAGGCCCAAAACGCCGCGCGGCGCTGGAGCCGGATCGATCGCGAGGGCGGAAGAATCTGGAAGGCCATGAGGCCATTGTGCCTGGAAGCAAGGCGGTTGGCAAAGCCGGGCGTCGCCAGCGGGCTTGCCGGGTGTGGACATCGTATATACGTTATCAGTACGGTCAAGGAGAGCGCCGATGAGCAAGGATGCGGTATTCACGCTCAAGCTGGAGCCTCAGCTGCGAGACGCCTTCCTAGCCGAAGCCCAGGCGGCCCATCGACCGGCGTCCCAGATCGTCCGCGACATGATGCGTGATTTCATCCAGCGCCAGCGTGACGAGCGCGAGCACGACGCCTTCGTCAGAGGCAAGGTCGAAGCCGGACGCCGCGATCGCGCCGCGGGTCTGGGATCCACCAATGACGAGATCGAGACCGAGTTCGCGGCGCGTCGGGCCGCGCTCCTGGGAAAGGCGGCTGAGGCCAAGGCGTGAACGTCCGCTGGACAGCGACGGCGCGGCTCGATCGTCTCGAAATCATGGACTACCTCGCCGCCGAAAATCCGCGGGCGGCCTTGCGCATGGACCAGCTCTTTTCCGACGCCGCCGCTTCGCTCGCGGCGTTTCCGCTACGCGGGCGGCCCGGTCTCGTCGCCGGCACGCGCGAACTCTTTCCGCATGAGTCCTATCGGCTGATCTACGAGGTGGACGGTCAGACCGTGTGGATCCTGACGCTGCTGCACGCCGCTCGCCGGTGGCCGCCCCAGCGCGACTAGCGTCACGGTCTGATTGACCTTGGGCGACGCCGCCGCCGCGCGGGCGAGCGGGAAGGACGGCGCCTTGCGCGGGCTTGACCGGGCACAGACGCCCTAAGCGGTTTTGGCATCTGGCCGGAGTCTGGCCTGGCCTCGCCGCGCCCCTGCCGCGAAGGCGCCGGGATCAGGCGCATGACGCCCACAAAGCTCCTCATCGGTCAGATTCTCGCGGTCTTCGCGATCATGATCCTGGGCGTGTGGGCCTCGACCCAGTGGGCCGCGGCCATGCTCGGCTATCAGGCCCCGTTGGGCGCGCCCTGGGCGACGCCGCTGGGGCTGCCGATCTATCGCCCCTGGCAGCTGTTCGACTGGTGGTATCACTACGAGGCCTACGCGCCGGCCGTGTTCAACAAGGCCGGGATCCTGGCCGGCGCCAGCGGCTTCCTCGGCTGCGCGTGCGCCATCGCCGGCTCGCTCTGGCGGGCTCGGCAAGCGGGACAGGTCACCACCTACGGCTCTTCACGCTGGGCCACGCCCCGCGAGGCCGCCGCCGCGGGCCTCTTCCATGACCAGGGCGTGTTTCTTGGCCGGCTGGGACGGCGCTATCTGCGACATTCCGGGCCCGAGCACGTCATGGCCTTCGCGCCGACCCGGTCGGGCAAGGGCGTGGGCCTGGTGGTCCCAAGCCTGCTGTCCTGGACCGGCAGCGCCGTCGTCCACGACATCAAGGGTGAGAACTGGACCCTGACGGCCGGTTGGCGGGCCCGCTTCTCCCACTGCCTGCTGTTCAACCCGACCGACGCCCGCTCGGCCCGCTACAATCCATTGCTGGAAGTGCGCAAAGGGCCAGACGAGGTCCGCGACGTTCAGAACATCGCCGACGTGCTCGTAGACCCCGAAGGGGCTTTGGAGCGCCGGTCGCACTGGGAGAAAACCAGCCACAGTCTGCTGGTCGGGGCGATCCTCCATGTCCTGTACGCCGAGGAGGAAAAGACCCTCGCCCGGGTCGCCACCTTCCTGTCCGATCCCCAGCGCTCTTTCGCCCATACCCTGCGGCGGATGATGGCCACCAATCACCTGGGCACGCCGGACGCGCCCCAGGTCCATCCCGTGGTGGCCAGCGCGGCGCGCGAGGTCCTCAACAAGTCGGAAAACGAACGCAGCGGCGTGCTCTCCACCGCCATGTCGTTCCTGGGGCTCTATCGCGATCCCACCGTGGCCTTGACCACCAGCGCCTGCGACTGGCGCATCGCCGACCTGGTCGACGCGCCATCGCCGGTCACCCTCTACCTGGTCATTCCGCCGTCCGACATCTCTCGCACCAAGCCTCTGGTGCGACTGGTGCTCAACCAGATCGGCCGGCGTCTGACCGAGCGGCTGGAAGGCGATCCCAGGAAGAGCCGCAAGCATCAGCTGCTGATGATGCTGGACGAGTTTCCGGCCCTGGGACGGCTGGACTTCTTCGAGACCGCCCTGGCCTTCATGGCCGGCTACGGCATCCGCGCCTATCTGATCGCCCAGTCGCTCAACCAGATCTCCAAGGCCTACGGCGAGAACAACGCCATCCTGGACAATTGCCATGTCCGCGTCGCGTTCTCCTCCAACGACGAGCGCACCGCCAAGCGGATCTCGGACGCGCTGGGCACGGCCACCGAGCTGCGGGCCCAGCGCAACTACGCCGGCCATCGCCTGTCGCCCTGGCTCAGCCACGTCATGGTCAGCCGCCAGGAAACCGCCCGGCCGCTGCTGACGCCCGGTGAAGTGATGCAGCTGCCGCCCAATGAGGCCCTGGTGCTGGTGTCGGGCCTGGCGCCCATCCGCGCCAAGAAGCTGCGCTATTACGAGGACCACAACTTCACCGCCCGCCTCGCGCCGCCGCCCGCCTTGACTGACGGCCCCTATGGTGATCGCCCGCCGGCCCGCGGCGACGACTGGGGCGGTCAGGTGCGCGGACTCCACGCGGGTCTGGGGACCGAGGCCGAGGACGATCTGGACGCCGCGGTCGAGGGCGGCCTGCAGCAGGAGCGTCATCCAGGCCTGTTCGATGAGGTCGTCGCCCGTCCCGCGGCCGACGAGACGGAGCTCGGTTTGGGGCTGGCCGACGACGACAGCGACGCGGTCGCCGATCGCCAGGCCATGGCCCGCGCCGGCCAACCGATCGCCCGCGCCCACGCCATGAATGAAGGAGCCGGTCGTGACGACGACGACCTGCTGCCGGCTTTTTGAGGGGGCGGCGACATGAAGCCCCGCCATCACCTTTATCTCGACGACGCCCTGACCGAGGCGCTCGACCGCCTGGGCGGCAAGCCGGGAACCTCCAAGTCGGCGATCGTCGCCGACGCCCTGCGCGCCTATCTGGACCGTCGCGCGGCCAGCGAGATGGACACGCTGTTCAAGGTGCGGCTGGACCGGATGAGCCGCCAACTGAACCGGCTCGAGCGCGACCAGAAGGTCCTGCTCGAGAGCCTGGCCTTGTTCGTCCGCTACCAACTGACCGTCACCGCGCCGCTGCCCGAGGCCGACAAGGCCGCCCAGGCCGTGGGACGCGAGCGCTTCCAGCGCTTCGTCGACCAGGTCGGCCGGCAGCTGGCCAGCGGTCACGCGACCCTGGACGTCGACGGGGACGGGGAGGGCGCGCGATGAGCCTCATTCAGCCCGAGACCTTCGAGCGCCGCCGCACCATGCTGCGCACCGCCATGGGGCCGGCCATCCAGGCGGCCCTGGTCGATCCGGCCGTCGTCGAGGTGATGGTCAATCCCGACGGCGCCCTGCGTCTGGACCGGCTGGGCGAGGGCCGGGTCGACACCGGGGTGGTGCTGGCCCCGGCCGAGGTCGAGCGGATCATCCGCCTGGTCGCCAGCCACGTCCGCGCCGAAGTCCACGCTGGCGCCCCGATCGTCAGCGGCGACCTGCCGCCCCGCGACGGCGCGCTGACGGGCGAGCGCTTCGAAGGCGTCCTGCCGCCGGTGTCGGCCGGTCCGTGCTTTTCGATCAGGAAGCCGGCGAGCCGGATCCACACCCTGGACGACTATGTGGCCGACGGGGGCCTGGCCCCGGTCCAGGCCGACCTCCTTCGTCAGGCGATCGTCGACCGCCTCAACATCGTGATCGTTGGCGCGACCTCGGCGGGCAAGACGACCCTGGCCAATGCCTTGTTGGCGGAGATCGCGCGCCAGGACGAGCGGGTCGTCATCTTGCAGGACGTGCCCGAGCTGCAATGCGCCGCGCCCGATTGCGTGGCGCTGCGCACACGGCCCGGCGTCGTCAGCATGGCCGATCTGGTGCGCTCGACCCTGAGATTGCGGCCTGACCGAATCGTCGTGGGCGAGGTGCGCGGCGGCGAGGCGCTCGATCTTCTCAAGGCCTGGAACACCGGCCACCCGGGCGGCCTGTCGACGATCCACGCCAATTCGGCGCGCTCGGCCCTCTATCGGCTGGAGCAACTCGTCCAGGAGAGCGTCATGGCCGTGCCGCGCCGGCTTATCGCCGAGGCGGTCGATCTCCTGGTCTTCATACGTGGTCGGGGAACCGGCCGACGTGTCGAGAGCCTCGCCCGGGTCACGGGCCTCGACTCCGCCGGCGACTACGTCGTCGCCGATCTCGACCCTCCTCAGCTCAAAGCTCTAAGGCACGGAGAAATAAAATGAATGACCGCGCGACTTCATGCGCGCCGCGCGACCTGCGCCCGCTGCTTCTCACCCTCACCCTGACCTTGCTGGTCAGCGTCCAGGCCCAGGCGGCCGGATCCGGCATGCCCTGGGAGGAGCCTCTCCAGCAGGTGCTGGAGTCCGTCCAGGGGCCTGTCGCCAAGATCGTCGCGGTGCTTGTGATCATCAGCACCGGCCTCGCCCTGGCGTTTGGCGAGACCTCGGGCGGCTTTCGCAAGCTGATCCAGATCGTCTTTGGGCTCAGCATCGCGTTCGCGGCCTCCAGCTTCTTCCTGTCGTTCTTCAGCTTCGGCGGCGGAGCGCTGGTCGCGTGACGGGTCCAGCCACCCCTTCGAATGTCGGGACGCCCGGCTCCGGTGTCGCCGGTTTCGACATCCCGCTGCATCGGGCGCTGACCGCGCCGATCCTCCTGGGCGGCGCGCCCCGGGCGATCGCCATCCTCAACGGCACCCTGGCCGGGGCGCTTGGCCTTGGCCTCCAGCAATGGATCCCCGGGCTGGTGGTGTGGGTGATCGGCCATAGCCTGGCGGTGTTCGCCGCCAGGCGGGACCCGCAGTTCGCCCCGATCCTGATGCGTCACCTTCGCCAGAAGGGGTGGCTGCGATGCTGAACCTGCGCGAATATCGCGACAGCGCCGACCGCCTGGCCGACCACGTCCCCTGGGCCGCCCTGGTCGCTCCTGGCGTCGTGCTCAACAAGGACGGCGGCTTCCAGCGGACCTTCCGCTTTCGTGGCCCCGACCTGGAAAGCGCGACGGACGCCGAACTCGTCGCCGTCTGCGCGCGGGCCAACAACGCCTTGCGCAGACTGGGCAGCGGATGGGCCCTGTTCTTCGACGCCGAGCGCGCGCCGGCCCTGGGCTACCCCGACAGCGCCTTTCCCGATGCTGCGTCCTGGCTGGTCGACGAGGAGCGGCGTGGCGGTTTCGACGGCCGCCGGGGCGAGCTCTTCGAGAGCCGCTGTCACCTGACCTTCTTCTACCTGCCGCCCGCCGACCAGGTCAGCCGGGCCGAGCGGATGCTGATCGAGCGTGAAACCGGCGAGACGGGCCGAGACTGGCGCCAGGAGCTTGCGGCCTTCGTCGCCCAGACCGATCGGATCCTCGATCTGCTGGCCGGCTTCATGCCGCAGATCCGGCCGCTCGATGACGCCGAAACCCTGACCTTCCTGCACGCGGCGGTGTCGGCCAAGCGCCATCGCGTCGCCGTGCCGCCAACGCCGATGTACCTGGACGGTCTTCTGGTCGACACGCCGCTGAGCGGCGGCATGGAGCCCCGTTTGGGCGAGCGGCGCCTGCGCACGCTGACGGTGCTGGGCTTTCCAAACACGACGCGGCCAGGGCTGCTGGACGCCCTCAATCATCAAGGGTTCGCCTATCGGTGGTCCACGCGGTTCATCGCCTTGGACAAGCCCGCGGCCGCCAAGGCCCTGGGGCGGATCCGCCGCCAATGGTTCAACAAGCGCAAGTCGGTCGTGCAGATCCTGCGCGAGGTCGTCAGCAACGAGCCCGCGCCGCTGACCGACAGCGACGCCGACAACCAGTTGGCCGACGCGGACCTGGCGCTGCAGGAACTGGGCGGCGACCACGTCGCCTTCGGCTACCTGACCACCACCATCACCGTGGTCGACGCCGATCGCGACGCGGCCGAGGAGAAGGTTCGTCAGGTCGAACGCGTCCTGGGCGGGCTCGGGTTCACCTGCATTCGCGAGCAGGTCAACGCGGTGGAGGCCTGGCTCGGATCGCTCCCCGGTCAGGTCTACGCCAATGTCCGCCAGCCGCTGGTTCACACCCTGAACCTGGCCCACCTGATGCCGTTGTCGGCGGTGTGGGCCGGGCAGGCGGGCAATCCGCACCTGAAGGGACCGGCGACCTTCTACGCCGTCACCAGCGGCTCCACGCCCTTTCGCTATGCGACCCATGTCGACGACGTCGGTCACCAACTGCTCGCCGGCCCGACCGGCGCGGGCAAGTCGGTGCTGCTGGCGCTGCTGGCGCTGCAGTTTCGGCGCTACGACGAGGCCCAGGTCTATGTGTTCGACAAGCGCTTTTCCTCGCGCGCGGCGGTGCTGGCCATGGGCGGTCGCCATCACGGCCTGGCGGCCGACGCGGGCCTGGCCTTCCAGCCTCTTCGGCGCATCGACCAGCCGGGCGAGCGCGCCTGGGCCATCGACTGGCTGGGCGATCTGCTGGCCGGCGAGAACCTGGTGGTCACGCCCCAGACCAAGGAGGCGCTGTGGTCGGCCCTGGGGAGCCTGGCCAGCGCCCCGGCCGCCGAGCGGACCCTGACAGGGCTCTCGATGCTCCTGCAGTCCAACGCCCTGAAGGCGGCCCTTGCGCCCTACACGCTGGACGGGCCGTTTGGGCGCCTGCTGGACGCGGCGGAAGACGGCCTGGATCTCAGCGACGTCCAGTGCTTCGAGACCGAGACGCTGATCAAGACGCCTTCGGTGGTCGCACCGGTCCTGACCTATCTCTTCCATCGCCTGGAGGCGCGGTTCGATGGCCGCCCGACCCTGCTGGTGCTCGACGAGGCCTGGAAGTTCCTCGACACCCCGTTGTTCGCCGCCCGGATCCGCGAATGGCTCAAGGATCTGCGCAAACGCAATGTCGCGGTGGTCTTCGCCACCCAGTCGCTGGCCGACATCACCGACAGCCCCATCGCGCCGGCCATCATCGACGGCTGCCCGCAACGTGTATTCCTGGCCAACGACCGGGCGATCGAGCCGCTGTCGCGCAAGGCCTATGCCGGCTTTGGGCTCAACGACCGGCAGATCGAGCTGATCGCCCGGGCCACCCCCAAGCGCCACTACTATTTGCAGTCCCGCCTAGGCAACCGCCTGTTCGAGCTCGGCCTTGGCCCCGTGGCGCTGGCCCTGTGCGGCGCTTCGGATCCCGCGGTCCAGACCCTGATCGACAAGGTGCTCGCCGATCATGGCCAGGCCGACTTCCCGGCGGGCTTCCTCGCCGCTCGCGGCCTGCCTTGGGCCGCGTCGCTGATCGCCGATTTCGTCCCCCCTCAAACCCACAAGGAGTCCGCGCCATGACCCGGCGTCCCTTGGCGACGTGTGTCTGCGTCGCCGCTCTTGTTGTCGCGCCCCTGACGGCTTCGGTCTCGCCGGCCGCCGCCCAGATTACGGTTTTCGATCCGGCCAACTACACCCAGAACGCGTTGGCGGCGGCGCGCGCCCTGCAGCAGGTCAATGGCCAGATCCAGGCCCTGCAAAACCAGGCGGCCATGCTGCAGAACATGGCCCGTCAGTTGAAGTCTCTCGACTACAGCTCGCTCGACGCCATCAAGTCCAATCTGCAGAGGATCGACGCCCTGATGGCTCGGGCCGAAGGCATGGCGTTCGACCTGACGTCCACGCAGTCGGTGTTGGACACCGCCTTTCCATCGACGCTGGACGCGGGCGCCACCACCCGCCAGCGGGCCGACCTGGCCCGCACCCAGGCGCGACTGGCGATGGAGGGCTACCGAAAATCGCTCAAAATCCAGGCTCAGGTCGTCCTGAACGTCCAGGCCGACGGCGACCTGATCAGCGCCTTGATCGGCCGGAGCCAGGGCGCGAGCGGGCAGCTGCAGGCGCAACAGGCGGCCAACCAGCTGCAGGCTCTGGCCATCAAGCAGGACCAGCAACTGCAGACCCTGATCGCCGCCCAGGCCCGGGCCGACGCGCTCGAACGGGCGCGCCAGGCCCAGGTGCTGGACGCTGGGCGACTGGCCACCCGCCAGTTCATCGGCTCGGCCTTGGCCTACACGCCCCATTAGCCCCGCCGCAACGCTTTAGCCAAAGGCCGCTCCCGTGGACGTCGCGCCCGATCTCAACATCATCGACCGCATGATGGCGGCCTATGCCGCCCTGATCGACAGCGGCTTTGGCCTTCTCGGTCCCAAGGTCCGTAACCTGTCCTCGATCCTGATCGCGCTGGACGTCACCCTGGCGGCGCTCTGGTGGACCCTGGAAGGCGACGACAACATCCTGGGTCGCCTGATCAAGAAGGTGCTCTATGTCGGCGCCTTCGTCTTCATCCTGAACAACTTCGCCTCGCTCAGCGGGATCATCTTCCGCTCGTTCGCCGATCTTGGCGTTACGGCCGGCGGGGGCGGCATCTCGACCGCGGACCTGCTTCGGCCCGGAAAGCTGGCCGGGGTCGGCTTCACCGCCGCCCATCCGCTGATCGACAAGGCCAGCGACCTGATGGGCTTTCCGGAGTTCTTCGCCAACGCCCTGACCATCTTCATCCTGCTGCTGGCCTGGGTGTTGGTGGTGCTGGCCTTCTTCGTCATGTCGATCCAGATGCTGGTCACGGTTCTGGAGTTCAAGCTGACGAGCCTGGCCGGGTTTGCGCTGGTGCCGTTCGCCTTCTGGAACAAGTCCAGCTTCCTGGCCGAGCGCGTGCTGGGCAACGTCATCTCCAGCGGCGTGAAAGTCATGGTGCTGGCGGTGATCGTCGGCATCGGCAACACCTTTTTCGACACCTTCCTGTCGACCCTTGGGCCCGATCCCGACCTATCAGCGGCCATGACGCTGCTGCTGAGCGCTCTGACGCTCGCGGGCCTTTCGATCTTTGGGCCAGGGATCGCCGCGGGCCTGGTGTCTGGTGCGCCGCAGCTTGGCGCGGGCGCGGCGGTTGGCGCCGCCGCTGGCGCGGCCATGCTCGGTGGCGGCGCGGCGATGCTCGGCGCCAAGGCGGCGGGGATCGCCGGGGCCGGCGGCCTGGCGGCGGTTCGCGCCGGCGCCGCGCTGGGCTCGGGAGCCAGCGCGGCCTATCAACTTCGCCAGGCCACGTCCGGCGCGTCAGGCCTGCAAGGCGTGGCTGCCGGGCTCGGCGGCGTCGGTCGCGCCATGGGTGGAGCGGCGATGGCGGGGATGCGCGATGTCTTCGGACGCGCCGGCGACGCCCTTCAGTCCAGCGCCCAGAGCGGTCGCGCGGCCGCGTGGCGGGCGACGGGCGGCGCAAGTCCGGTCTCCGGCGGGCCGAGCCCCGGCGGCGCGTCTGGCGCGAGCGATATGCCCCCGCCTTGGGCTCGCGATCTTCACGTCAACCGGTCGCCGAGCCTGGGTCACCACGCGGCCATCCAGACCCTCAAGGACGGCGATCGCCCCGGCGCGCCGGCCAACCCAGACCTCAGCCAGGAGGACTAAGTTGTGCTCTTCAAGCGAAGCCCTCAGCGTTACGGGCGAACGCCGCCCCCTGAAACGCCCTATCAGGTCGCCGGCCAACTGTGGGACGAGCGGATCGGTTCCGCCCGGGTCCAGGCGTACAACTGGCGCCTGGCGTTCTTTGGAGCGCTCACCCTCAGCTGTGGTTTGGCCGGCGGCGTGATGATGCTGGCCTTGCAGAGCAAGATCACCCCCTACGTCGTCGAGGTCGATCGGCTGGGCGAGGTTCGTGCGGTCGGTCCCGCCGAGCAGAACTATCAGCCTTCCGATGCTCAGGTCGCCCGCGAGCTGCGCCAGTTCATCGTCAATGTCCGCTCATTGTCCTCGGATGGCGTGGTGGTCCGTCAGCGTTGGAACCAGGCCTATGACTACGCCACCAAGACCGGACAAGCCTTCCTGGACAGCTACGCGCGCGCCAATGAACCGCTGGCCGGCTTTGGCGAGAAGACCGTTCTGGTCCAGCCCACCAGCGTGGTGCGCGCGACCTCGACTTCGTTTCAGGTCCGCTGGACCGAGCAGACCTTCGAGCGCGGAGCCCTGGCCAAGACCGAGCGCTGGACCGCCATCCTGACGCTCAAGCGACAAACGCCGACGACCAGGGGCCAGCTCGAGCAAAATCCCCTTGGCCTCTACGTCGATGGTGTCGACTGGGCCCAGGAGGCCGACAGCGCCGCGGCCACGCCCAGGGCCTCGGACACGCTCGCCCCGCCGCCCGCCGTGGTCGTCGCGCCGCCGCCAGCCACCGCGGCTGCGCCCCCATCACCCCTCTCGGCTCAGGGAGAAATCCAGCCATGATCGCCAAGATTCTCATCCCGCTCGTCTGTTCGACGGCCCTGGGCGCCTGCGGTCACGATAAGGCGCCGCCGCCGGCCATCCAGTATGACCCGGCCAGCTTCGTGGCGGCGAAGGTCGAAGCGGAGCCGCTCAGGCCCGTCCAGATCGTCGAAATTCCCAAGCCCTTGCCTTTGCCCGGCCAACTGCTGCCGCCGCCCAGCGTCCGTGGCGACGCCGGAACGCCGCGCGCGCGGGTCGATACCGCCAATCGCGCCGCTACCCAGGAGCCCAGCACGGCGGGCTACATCAACGCCATCCAGGTCTATCCCTGGAGCGAAGGGGCGCTCTATCGGCTCTACACGGCGCCCGAGCGGATCAGCGATGTCGCGCTCGAACCCGGGGAACAACTGGTCGCTGTCTCCGCCGGGGACACAGTGCGCTGGGTGATCGGCGACACCACAAGCGGGGCGGGCGAGACGCGTCAGGTCCATGTCCTGGTCAAGCCCTTCGCCGCAGGCCTTTCCACCAACATGGTCATCACCACCGACCGTCGGGCCTACCATCTGGCGCTGGCCAGCACCGACGCCACCGCCATGGCGGCGGTGTCCTGGAGCTATCCTCAAGACCGATTGATCGCGCTCAAGCTCCAGAATGCGCAGGCCGAAGCGGCCGCGCCGGTCGCCGATCGCGTGGCGGTGGACGCGATCCAGTTCCGGTACGCCATCAGCGGCGACAATCCGCCCTGGCGGCCGGTGCGCGCCTGGGACGACGGCGCCAAGGTCTATATCGAGTTTCCCGCCCGTCTCGACCAAGGCGAGGCGCCGCCGCTGTTCGTCGTCGGCCCGCTCGGCGAAAGTCAGCTGGTCAACTACCGGGTGAGGGGCTCCCACTACATCGTCGATCGGCTTTTTGGCGTCGCCGAACTGCGTCTGGGCCAGAACCCCCAGCAAATCGTGCGGATCAGCCGATCTGACGACCCGGCCAAGGCGCAGCGGCCATGATCGGAGAGGGCCATGACGCCCCGAGCGCTGGCGGCGATCCGGGACAGGGCGCCGACGTCAAGGCTGCGGCCGACACCTTGCGCTTGAGGGCAAGGTGTCGGCCGGTCGTTCGCTTTCGGCGTGGATTGCTGATCGGCGCGGCGGCCGTCGGCGCGGTCGGTCTCACCGCCTTCGCCTGGCTGGCGCTCAGTCCTCGGGCGATCCGTCTGGCCGGACCGGCGCAGGAGCCGGCCGCGGACGATCGCCGAGCGCCGGCCAATGCGGTCGCGTCCTTGCCCAGCGACTACACAGCCCAGCGTACGGTCCCGATGCTTGGGCCGCCTCTGCCGGGCGATCTTGGCCATGCGGTCGTCGATCAGGAACGCCGACGCCTCAGTGAGGGGAGCGGTGCGGAGCAGGCCGAGCGGTCAGCGGCCCAGCAGGCGGCGGAGGCCGAGCGCCAAAGGCTGGCCGCGCAGACCAAGCAGGCGCGCGAGGCCGGCGTGATGATCCAGACCGCATCGCCGTCGTCGCTGGCGAGCACGGCGCCCGCCGCGCCCGTCCAGCTTTCGGCGCCGGGCGTTATCGGCTTTCCCGCGGAGGCCCCAGCCTCGGTCGATGATCCCAACCGCCAGCAACAGAAGGCGGCGTTCCTGGAGCGGACGCCGTCGGATGGGCCGAGCGCCGACCGGCTGGCGCCGCCGGCCTCGCCCTACGCCGTAATGGCCGGCAGCGTGATCGCCGCCAGCCTGATCACGGGCCTCAATTCGGACCTGCCAGGCCTGGTGACCGCCCAGGTCACCGAGAATGTGTTCGACAGCGTCAGTGGGCGGTTTCTTTTGATCCCCCAGGGTTCGAGGCTGATCGGCAGCTATGACAGCGTGGTGGCGTTTGGGCAGAGCAGGGCGCTCGTCGTCTGGCAGCGGCTGATTCTGCCCAATGGCGCATCGATCGTCCTGGACAACCTGCCGGCCACCG
Organism: Caulobacter sp. Root487D2Y; assembly: GCF_001427165.1. Lineage (NCBI taxonomy): Bacteria > Pseudomonadati > Pseudomonadota > Alphaproteobacteria > Caulobacterales > Caulobacteraceae > Caulobacter > Caulobacter sp. Root487D2Y. The sequence goes on along the minus strand of NZ_LMFD01000012.1, from coordinate 306,781 downwards.
ACGCGGGCGGCTATGCGGGCCTGTCGGACAAGGTCGATTTTCATACCTGGCGACTGCTCAAGGGCGTGGCGATGTCGACCCTGCTGGGCGTCGGGACCGAGCTTAGCCTCGGTGGGGATGAGAGCGATCTTGTTCGCGCCATTCGCCAGTCCACCCAGCAAAGCTCGGCCCAGGCCGGCCAGCAGATCGTCTCCAAGCAACTGGACGTGCAGCCGACCCTGCAGGTCCGCCCTGGGTGGCCGCTACGGCTCGTCGTCCACAAAGATCTCATCCTGCGCCCCTGGCCCGACTCAAGGAGGTAGCCCCGTGAAGCTCGCGAAACTTCCCGACAGGAACCCAGTCCGGCTGACCATCAGCGTGATGCCGGAGCTCAACGCCGCATTGAACGCCTATGCCCAGGCCTACCAGGCCGCCTACGGCGAGCCGGCCGCGGTCGCCGACCTGATCCCCTTCATGCTGGAGGGCTACCTCGAGAGCGATCGCGATTTCGCCAAGGCTCGCAAGTCGCACCCGGGATCCGGCGCCCCAGACGCTGCGCAGGCGCGTGGGGCGTCGAAGGCCATGGCCGGGAAGGGCGCGTCATGAACCGGTTGGTGATTGGTGTCTTCCGCCTAGCGAAGGATGGTGGATGGGAGGGCGAGATTCGCAGCCTCCTGATGAACCTCAAGGTGCGGCTGGCGCCGAATGACGATCGGTCAAACGACAACGCTCCAGCGTTCCATGTCATGACGGGACAGGTTCGCATCGGCGAAGCTTGGGAGGGGCGCTGGGGCGCCCAACGCTCCCACGTCTTCTATCGGGTCAGCCTCGACGATCCGTTTCTCCCTGGACCGCTTTCAGCGGCGCTATTCCCTCGCGAGGAGGGCGACGCCGCCCAACTGGTCTGGACGCGGCCCAAGGAGGGGGGATCGGACGACCGTTCCGGCCCGATGATCACCTCCTCATCCGATCTCCGGAACCGCGAGGAGAGCGATGTCGGCGGGCCGGGCTGATGGGGGGCGTCGGGCCAGGGCGGGCGTCGTCTGGACGACAAGGTCGCCAGTTCTCAGAGGAGTTGGTCAAGGACGCCCAGCGATTGTTTGAGGCCCGATGCGGACGGCCCGTCACGCCTGATCAAGCGCGAGTCATGTTGGGGGCTCTGACTGAGTTCGCTCAAATTCTCAGTAGAGAAGGGCGTGCATTCTCTCCTGCGCAAACCGATAGTATTTTTAAAAATGACGATGGTTCGTTGAGCGGTAATTTCATCAAAGAAAGGAAGTAGTCATCGCACGATAATCTGTATTTGATGCGCGGTGAGGTCCGGAATATCGCGTCTGGAAGCGTTCGATTATTGATCGAGACTCGCGCTTTGGTAAGATTCCCGGGTTGGTTAGGCGAGGGCGCCTCGCTGTGCGCGCGCTCTGACCTTGTCCGTCCCGAACGAAAAGTGCAGGAGCGCTCGCGTGGCGAAATCATCCAGGATCTGGCGTTCGCCGCAGCCGGCGCAGCCGACCCGTCAGCGCGCCGTCATCTACGCGCGAGTCTCCTCCAAGGAGCAGGAGCGAGAAGGCTTCTCTATCCCCGCCCAACTCAAGCTTCTCAAGGACTATGCCGACGTCAACGGCGTAACGGTTGTCGCAGAGCACGTCGACGTCGAGACCGCCAAACAAAGCGGCCGCACGAATTTCTCCGAGATGCTGGCGTTCCTCAGGAAGCACCCGACAGTCCGGATCCTCCTCGTCGAGAAGACCGATCGCCTCTACCGCAACCTCAAGGACTGGGTGACGGTCGACGAACTCGGCGTCGAAATCCATCTGGTGAAGGAGGGCGTCGTCCTGTCGAACGATTCGCGTTCGTCCGAGAAGTTCATGCACGGCATCAAGGTGCTGATGGCGAAGAACTATATCGACAACCTGTCGGAGGAGACCCGAAAGGGCATGATCGAAAAGGCCGAGCAGGGGCTCTGGCCGTCGTTCGCCCCTATCGGCTACCTTAACGTCGAGGGGCCGTCCGGCAAGAAGGTGATCGCTGTTGATCCCCACCTTGGTCCTTTGGTGGAGCGGCTCTTCGGCTGGTACGCCACAGGTCAGTTTTCCCTGAAGGAAGTCGCCGCCAAGGCGCGGCGAGCCGGGCTGTCCTATCGCAAGAGCGGAACGGGCGTGGGGATCAGCACCGTGCATACGATCCTGCGCAATCGGATCTACACGGGAGCCTTCGAATGGCTCGGGAAGACCTACAAGGGCTCACATGACGCCTTGGTTTCGGAGGACTTGTGGTTCGCCGTTCAGGACGTCCTGGACAATCGCAGCGCCTCCAAGGTGAGGGGCAGCCGCCACGACTTTGCCTTCACCGGTATGCTGACCTGCGGTCACTGCGGCTGCGCCATGGTCGGCGAGCTGAAAAAGAAGAAGTACATCTACTACCACTGCACCGGATTTAAGGGAAAATGCGGCGAGCCCTATGTCCGTGAAGAGGTCCTTGAAGAGCGGTTCGCGGGTCTCCTCGCTGAGCTGCGCTTCGACGATGAGGTCTTCGAGCTCGTGCAACGAGCGCTGAAGGAGAGCTTCGGCGACGAGGTGCGTGAGCGCGCCGCGGCGGTCCAGCGGCTTCAGGCAGAGGCCGAGAGGCTTCGAAAGCGTATCGAGGCCATGTACGTCGACAAGCTGGACGGAACGGTCGACAGCGGCTTCTTCGATCGCATGGCCGCCCAGTGGCGGGATGAGCAAGCTCGATGCATGAAGGACATCGAACGGCACAACCGAGCCGACGATTCCTACATGGACAGCGGAGTGGCTCTGCTGCGTTTGGCCCAGGATGCGCATCGGATATTCGAGGCGAAGGGTCCTGATGAAAAACGAACTCTTCTAAATTTCGTATTCTCGAACTGCTCGTGGGCCAACGGCGAGCTGTCAGTGGATTTCCGACAACCATTTGATCTGTTGAGGGAAACGGACCTAAGTCCGGATACGAAAAATCCGGCCGAAGGGCCGGATTTCTCTCAAAACCGGAGGTGGCTCCGCGGGTAGGATTCGAACCTACGACCAGCCGGTTAACAGCCGGCTGCTCTACCACTGAGCTACCGCGGAACAGGTCGCCTCAGGAAGAGGCCGGGTGATAGCCGCCGATTTGACTCGGTGCAAGCGCATTCGGACAAAAAAACAGCCCGGCTTGCGGCCGGGCTGTGGAAAGTCAGTGATGGTGGGGTGTCTTCAAGAAAGACCAGTCGAAATTGGGTCTTTATGGTTAATCAGGCCTTAATTTCGACTGCGACCAATTGGCTCCCGAGGGCTTGCTCGGCCTTTGTTCAGGGCTTCATCAGGCCGACCGGCAAGGTTCGGGCGGCCACGGCGACATCGGTCTTGGCGGCCGTGTCGCGCGACGAGGCGCCCAGGATGACGGTGTAGTCGCCGGCCGCGACCGACCAGCCGTGGGCCTGCGCGTTCCAGGTGGCCAGCAGGCGGGGATCGACGGTCAGGCTGACCTTGGTGGTCGCGCCGGGCGCCAGCTCGACCTTCTTGAAGGCCGCCAGACGCTGGGGCGCTTCCCAGCCGCCGGACTTCGGCGAGACATAGACCTGGGGCACGGCCTTGCCGGTCCGTTGGCCCGTGTTCTTGACGTCGAAGCTGATGGTCAGGGCGCCGTCCTTGGTTTCGGCCTTGAGGTTGTCGTAGGCGAAGGTCGTGTAGGACAGGCCGTGGCCGAAGGCGAACAGCGGCTGGTGGCCCTTCTTGTCGAACCACTTGTAGCCGACCGCCGCGCCTTCGATGCTGTAGTCGACCGCGAACAGGTCGTCGGGCTTCTTGGGGTCGCCGTCCAGCGTCGGGCGGGGCAGCTGGCCGAGGGCCGCGGGGAAGGTGACGGGCAGGCGGCCCGAGGCGTCGACCTCGCCGGTCAGCACGCGGGCGATGGCCTCGCCGCCTTCCGAGCCCGGATACCAGGCCTCGACCACGCCGCCGACCTTGGAGAGCCACGGCATCAGCACCGGACCGCCGGTCTCCAGCACCACCACCGTCTTGGCGTTGGCGGTCGCGACGGCGTCGATCAGGGCGTCCTGGTTGTTTTCCAGCGTCAGCGGGCTGTCGAACGACTCGCCGTTCCACTGGGTGGCGAACACCAGCACCACGTCGCTGTCGGCCGCCAGCTTGGCGGCGGCGGCCTTGTCCCTGCCGTCGCTGAAGCGGATGTCGGCGCCCGGCAGGCGGGCCTTCAGCGCCTTCAGGGGCGAGGACGGGAAGTAGATCATCGGACCTGGCCAGCTGGCGGGACCTTCGCCCGTCACCGCGCGGCCGCCGATCGGATAAACCTGCGAGGAGCCGCCGCCCGACAGCACGCCCACGTCGGCGTGGCCGCCGATCACGGCGATCTTCTTGGCCGAGGCCAGCAGGGGCAGCAGCCCCTTGTCGTTCTTCAACAGGACGACCCCTTCCTCGGCGTCGGCGCGCGTGACCTTGGCGTGGGCGGCGTAGTCAATCGTCGTGATCTTCACCGGCCTTTCGACCACGCCGCTGGCGAACAGGCCGCGCAGGATGCGGCGGGCCATGTCGTCGATCCGGGCCTGGCTGACCTCGCCCTTGGCCAGGGCGTCCTTCAGCGGACCCCGGAAGAAGGTCTGCTTGTCGAAGGCCTCGCCGGCCGACTCCTGGTCGAGGCCGGCGTTGATCGCCTTGGCGCCGGAGTGCACCGCGCCCCAGTCGGACATCACGTAGTTCTTGTAGCCCCAGTCCTGCTTGAGCACCGTGTTGAGCAGGAACTGGTTCTCGCAGGCGTAATCGCCGTTCACCCGGTTGTAGGAACACATCACCGAGTGCGGGTCGGAGTCTTCGATCGCGAACTGGAAGGCCAGCAGGTCGGAGGTGCGGGCGTCGGCCTCGCCGATCTTGGCGTCTAGCACGAAGCGGCCGGTCTCCTGGCCGTTCAGGGCGTAGTGCTTGATGGTCGAGACGATGGCGTTGGACTGGATGCCCTTGATCTGGGCCCCGACCATCTTGCCGGCCAGCCAGGGGTCTTCGCCGCCGTATTCGAAGTTGCGGCCGTTGCGCGGCTCGCGGACCAGGTTGATCCCGCCCGCCAGCATGACGTTGAAGCCGGAGTCGCGGGCTTCGGAGCCGATCATCGCGCCGCCGGCCTGGGCCAGTTCGGGGTTCCAGGTGGCGGTGGTGGCCATGCCGGAGGGCAGGGAGGTGCGCTCGCGCTTCTTGGGCTCGCCGCCCTGGGTGGCCACGCCGACGCCGGCGTCGGTCTGGAACTGGGCCGGGATGCCCAGGCGCTCGATCCCCGGCACGTAGCCGGCCGAACCGGGCAGGGCATCGGCGACGCGTTTGTACTTGGTTCCCATGTCGGCGCCGAAGAAGCCGAAGATGATCGTCAGCTTCTCGTCCTGGGTCATGGCCTTGACCGCCAGGTCGGCGCGCGTGTCGGCGTCGAGCTTGGGGTCCAGCCACGGACGGGCGGCCGGGGTCGCGGCAGGCGCCTGGGCCTGGGCGCAGGAGGCCATGGCGCTTACGGACGCGCCGAGCATGAGGGCCAGGGCAAGGCCCCGCCAGGTCTGTCGGTTCATAATACCTCCCACTCTATTGTTGGCGCGGACGAGCGTTCGCCGACGCGGATAGGACTGCGGATCTAGCCGGCGCGGACCGGGCCGGTGGATTCTCGGATCACCAGGCTGTGCTGGGTCAGGATCGTGGCCGCCGACTTGCCGAGCGCCGCGTTGGCGTTCCAGGCGTTGAGGGCGGTGATGGCCCGCTGGGTCATCTGGTCGAAAGGCTGGCGTATGGTGGTCAGGGAGGGCCAGATCGCGGCGGCGATCGGCGCGTCGTCGAAGCCCACCACCGACAGGTCGTCGGGCAGTTTCAGACCCCGCCGCTGGGCCTCCATGCAGGTGGCGGCGGCCATGTCGTCATTGGCCGCGAAGATGGCGGTCGGCGGATTGTCCATGTCCAGCAGGGTCTGGGCGCCGACCAGGCCGCCCTTGAAGCTGAAGTCGCCGGGGACGATCAGGGCCGGGTCCGGGCGCGGCTTGCCGGCGGCGGCGTAGGCTTCGTTGAAGCCGTTGCGGCGCAGGGTGCTGGCGGCGTGGTCGGGGTGGCCGGCGATGTGACCGATTCGTTCGTGCCCCAGGCTGAACAGGTGCTCGACCACTTCACGGGCGGCCGCGCGGTCGTCCATGACGATGCTGGGCGAGTGGGAGTCGGGGCTGGTCGGCGAGATCAGCACGCAGCGCACGCCGTGCTCGCGCAGCAGGGCCTTCAAGGGCGCGAAGTCGCATTCAGGCGGCAGCAGCACCATTTCGCGGACGCCGCCCTCGGTCACGAAGGCGCGGATGCGATCCTGCCAGCCGCTCATGTCGCCGTCGACCAGCTCGGCCGACAGGTGGCGTCCGTTCTGCAGGCAGGCGACCATCAGGGCGTGGTGGACGCGGGTTTGGTACCCGCCGCTGGGGTCGCCCATCAGGATGCCGACCGCCGGAGCGGATTGCGAGCGAAGGACGCGAGCCACGGTGTTGGGGTGGTAGTCGAGGGCCCGCATGGCGTCTTGAACCCGTTCGCGGGTCTTGGCGGTGACGCTCTCGTGGTCGTTCAGGACGCGCGAGACGGTCTTCGGCGACACGCCCGCTCGCAGCGCCACATCGTGGATCGTCGCCATGACCTTGTCGCACCCAACACTTGATAGTCGCGCGGTTCGCTCGCTCACGCAGATCGCCGCCGCCCCGTTCCGCAAGCCATAGCCCAGCCCGACAACGATGTCATGGGGCAGGACAGAATTTTGTCCTATTGAGACAAAATGGGACCGGTACCAAGTCAATTTGAGACAAAACAGTCGGGCGAAACCAGTGTGCCGCGAGGGAGACAGCTCGCGGGAAACGTTCGGACCTGTCCCAAAAGCTGCTTGAGAACTTTGCCGGAATCCGTCCCCGCGGCCCGGGCGAGTCCACGTTGGGTGGTAAAAATATCCTGTGAAATCAGATGATTATAATTATGTTGCCACATGTGCGCTGCTATTCGCCGCAGGTCGATGCGCGCCTTTTCGCGAAGGCGCGTCCGAAAATGACAACGTTGACATTCTGGTTGACACAGACAGGACATTTATCGATCTTGTGGACACGGCTGGGGACGGCGTGAGCCAGCGTATGCGTCGAGGGGCGCAGGGGCCGCCAAAAGACTTTCACTTGAAGCGGGCTCGCCGGGCAGGCCGGGGGCTCAGCGTCAGGCGATCGCGAAGACAGCCCGCGTCGAAATCGGCGTGGGTCGAGAACGGCCATAAAAATTATTAGGGGAGCGAAGACCTTGTCCAATCCACGAAACCAGTCCGCGTTGGCCCGGGGCATGACCCTGGCGCTGCTGGCGGGCGCCTCGTCCATGGCCCTGGCCACGGGCGCCCACGCCCAGGCGACGCCGGACGCGCCCTCTCAAGTCGATGAAATCGTCGTCACCGGCATCCGCGGCTCGCAGATGCGCTCGGTCGACGTCAAGCGGCGCGAAGCCTCGATCGTCGACGCGATTTCGGCGGAAGACATCGGCAAGCTGCCCGACACCACCATCGCCGACTCGCTGCAACGCATTCCCGGCGTGCAGATCCGGCGTGACGCCGGCGAAGGCGCGACGATCAACATTCGCGGCCTGGCCCAGGTCATCACCCTGCTGAACGGCGAACAGTATCTCAGCGCCGGCAACATGGGCTCGGCCCAGCCGAACCTGCTGGACGTGCCCGCCCAACTGATGAACTCGGTGGTGGTCTACAAGTCGACCGATCCGACCAACGCCCTGTCGGGCATCAGCGGCACCGTCGACCTGCGCACCCGCCGTCCGTTCCAGATGGAGCAAGGGCTGCACTTCGCCGGCGGCCTGGAAGCTCAGCGCGGCGAGCGCACCGAGGACAACGACTACCTGGTCAACGGCCTGGTCAGCTGGCGCAATGACCGCGTCGGCCTGATGGTCGCCGCCACGAAAAGCGAGGCGAACCTCGGCAACAACTCGTCGGGCGTCGTCGGCCTGTCGGGCAACAACGACTGGGGCGGCTCGGCCGCCAACAACTTCATCTCGCCGCACGGCTTCGAAAGCTTCCACCGCGAGGTCGAGCGCAAGCGCCTGGGCGTCAACGTGGCCTTCGAGGCCGATCTGGGCGAAGGCTTCACCCTGATCGCCGAGGGCTTCTACGCCAAGCTCGACGAATACAACCGCGCCGCCGGCATCAACATCTCCAACCGCTGGGACGGCGGCGCCTTCGGCGTCTGGACCACCCCGACCGTGTTCGAGAACACCGGACAGAAGAGCACTGGCAACGGTCGTCCGTGGTTGGCGGTCGACGAGTACGACATCAACGCCTGGTGGGTGAACAGCTTCTCGGTGAACCGCACCACCAAGTCGGAGACCAAGAACTACAACCTCGAACTGAAGTACGACAACGGCGGCCCGTTCACGAGCGAAGTGCGGGCCGTGCGGGCCAACGGCAACCGCCTGAGCATGAACGGCCAAGCCCAGGGCGACCTGAGCAACTGGCAGTATGCTCCGGACCGCTTCAACCTGTTCCGCAACGCCGCCGACCGCACGCGGGGGCCGTTCTACCCGGCCGCCATCTGCTCCCAGTATCCGGCTTCGCAGCGTAGCAACGCTGTCGTCGGCAGCGCCGGCGGCTGCTACCTGAACCCGAACCCGGCGGGCTACGGCGCCAATCCGCAGCTGCACTACAACATCGGCGGCAACAAGGCGATCTGGAGCGGCTTCGACCGCCCGCTGGTCGGTGGCCTGGGCGCGAACAAGACGCTCAAGGACTACATGGCCAACAAGGACAGCTACGCGATCGGCGCGTTCTCCTCTGAAGGCAACAACGAGGTCGACTCGGACATGAACGTGTTCAGCGCGGCTGGACACTACAAGTTCGACGACAAGCTCCTGGGCTTCGTGACCAAGATCGACGCCGGCGTCCGCCAGAGCGACCGTACGGTCAACGTGGAAGCCTTCCACCTGTTCTCGCCGTTCTACGGCGGCACGCCGGGGGCCGTTCAGGCCAACGGCACGCCGGTGCCGGCCGCGGGCTGTTTCGCCCAGTGGAAGGCCATCGACGTCGTCATGGACCAGAACCAGTGCCAGGCTGGCGAATTCGTGCCCAACCCGGCCGGCGGCGCCCCAGTCTTCCAGGGCTACACCGTCAACCGCCCGACCAAGATCGACGCCTACAACAACGTCATCTGGATGGACGATCTGGGCTCCATCACCCAGGGCATCCCGGGTTTCTGGGTCGTCGATCCGCATGACTTCGACGACGTCAAATCGTTCCAGGAGAAGGTGTTCGGCGCGGCGGTCCGCTATCAGATCCCCGGCGTGACCTATGACGTGACCTTGAAGGAGCAGAGCGCCTACGGTTCGGCCAACTTCGAGATCGGCAATCTGACGGGCGACGTCGGTCTTCGCGTCATCCAGACGCACCTGCTGGTGAAGCAGAACTTGACCGGCGACACCCAGAACTACGGCGACACCAACCTGGACGTCGGTGATACCGTCACCAGCCGCAAGTACACCGACTGGCTGCCGTCGTTGAACGCCTCCTACGACGTCAACGAGCACCTGAAGCTGCGCTTCGCCTACGCCAAGACGATGCAGCCCCTGGATCTGCAGAACTATGGCGGCGGTCTCAGCATCGCCACCGCCGACTGCGGCACCAAGCCGGGCCGCTGCGTGACGGGCGCCAGCGCATCGGGCAACCCCCAACTGGATCCGTGGCGTTCCACGAACTTCGACGGCGCGGTCGAGTACTACTTCGGCGGCGCGTCGATGGTGAACCTGTCGGTGTTCAAGCTGAAGATCGACAGCTTCGTCACCGGCGGCACGACCCGCGGCACCTTCAAGGATCAGGACGGCACGCCGCGCGAAGTGAACGTCAACCAGCCCATCCAGGGCGACGGCGGTTCGGTCAAGGGTCTGGAAGCCGGCACCAAGCTGGCGTTCAGCGATCTGCTGACCGACGGCGGCTTCTTCTCGAACTTCGGTGTCGACGCCAACGCCACCTACTCGCCCAGCTCGGAGTCGCGTCTCGGCCTGGACGGCAAGAAACTGCCGTTCACCGACAACTCCAAGTACCAGTACAACCTCGTAGGTTGGTACCAGGACGACAAGTGGCAGGCTCGTGTGGCGTACAACTATCGGACCGATCGTTTGAGCAGCGTCACCGGAAGCTCCGGCGATAACCTGGCGGTGTTCCAGGACGCCACCGGCTTCGTCGACGTGAACGTCAGCTACAACGTTCGTGACAACGTCACGGTCTACTTCAACGGCTCGAACGTGAGCGGCGAGATCGAGAATTACTATGTGCGGTTCGCCGACGGTAAGACTCAGTACTTCAGCCAGAACGAGTTCGAACCGCGCTACACCCTCGGCGTCCGCGCCAAGTGGTGATCTAGCCTAATCCTTCCCTGCGGGCCGCCGTGACCCCTGTCACGGCGGCTTCTTTTTTTGAGCGGGGCGGCTAGCATCGAGGCCAAGACGGGCGTGTTGAAAGCCCGCGACGAGAAGCCGTGAAGCGCTTCGAGCAAGGGTAGGAGCGACCATGCAGGACAGCGCGCACGAGGGACGTATCCGCGACATCGTCATCGTCGGGGGCGGCACGGCGGGCTGGATGGCGGCCGCCAGCCTGAGGCGTCATTTCGGCGCCGCGCCGGTCAACATCACCCTGATCGAGTCCTCCGAGATCGGCACGATCGGGGTGGGCGAGGCGACGATCCCGACCATTCGCCGCTTTTATCAATCAATGGGTCTGTCGGATGTTGACGTGCTGCGGGCGACAGGCGGCACCTGCAAGCTGGGCATCCGCTTCAACGACTGGCTGACGCCGGGCTCTTCGTTCATCCACCCCTTCGGCCTGTACGGCCAGGATCTGAAGGGCGTGTCGTTCCACCACTACTGGATGCGCCTGCGGGCCCTGGGCGAGGCCGCCCCGATCGGCGAATACTCGCTGGGCGCCAGCCTGGCCGCCGGCGGCAAATTCACCACCCCCTCGCGCAATCCGCCCTCGACCCTGTCGGTGTTCGACTGGGCCCTGCATTTCGACGCCAGCCTGTTCGCCCGGCTGATGCGCCAGGTCGCCGAGCAGAACGGCGTCAAGCGCATCGACGCCAAGATCGTCGAGGTCAATCTGCGCGCCGGGGACGGCTTCATCGAGTCCGTGTCGCTCGACACCGGGGCCATCGTCCCTGGCGACCTGTTCATCGATTGCTCGGGCTTCCGCGGCCTGCTGATCGAGGAGGCCCTGCACACCGGCTACGAGGACTGGAGTCAGTGGCTGCTGTGCGACAGCGCCATGGCCGTGCAGAGTGAAGGCAAGGGCGATCCGCCGCCCTATACCGACGTCACCGCCCGTGAGGCCGGCTGGCAGTGGCGGATCCCGCTGCAGCACCGCTGGGGCAACGGCTATGTCTATTCCAGCCGCCACACCTCCGACGAGGAGGCGAGGGCGGTGCTGACCGGTTCGCTGGACGAACGTTTGCTGCACGAGCCGCGCAAGATCGGCTTCCATCCGGGCCGGCGCCTGAAGGCCTGGAACAAGAACTGCATCGCGCTCGGCCTGGCCTCGGGCTTCCTGGAGCCGCTGGAGAGCACCAGCATCGCCCTGATCGAGACCGGCATCGAGAAGATCAAGTCGCTGTTCCCCAACCGCGACTTCGATCCGGCGGTGGTCGACGAATTCAACGAGATGTCGCGCCTGGAGATGGAGCGCGTGCGCGACTTCATCATCCTGCACTACAAGCTCAACCAGAGGACCGACGACCCGACCGGCTTCTGGACCCACTGCCGTGAGATGTCGGTCCCCGACACCCTCCAGAAGAAGATGGACCTGTGGCGCGCCCGGGGGCACTTCGTCCGCTACCGCTGGGAGATGTTCGCACCGCCCAGCTGGCTGGCGATCTATGCCGGCTTCGACCTGCTGCCGCGGACCTACGACCTCAGCGTCGACGGCTTCGACGCCGCTCAGCTCTCCGGCGCCCTGGCCGAAATGCGCAAGGCGGTGGCCGACGCCGTCGCCGCCACCCGCGCCCACGGCGAATTCATTGAACAATATGCCCGCCCCCAGTCGGTCGCGGCCGAGTAGGAACAGTCAGATGGCCCACCTGAACAAGATCGTCATCGTCGGCGGCGGCTCGGCCGGCTGGATCTGCGCGGCCATGCTCAGCCACTATTTCCAGAACGGACCGACGCAGGTCGAGCTGGTCGAGTCCGAGGAGATCGGCACGATCGGGGTGGGGGAATCGACCATCCCGCCGTTCCTCCAGCTGATCCGCACCTTGGGGATCAACGAGCAGGAATTCATTCAGGAAACCCAGGCGGCCTTCAAGCTGGGCATCCGGTTCGAGGACTGGCTGGAGAAGGGCGACGTCTACTATCACCCGTTCGGCCAGATCGGCGGTCCGCTGGAGGTCAACGAGTTCTATCAGTGCTGGCTGCGGGCCAAGCAGAACGGCCATCCGTCCGATCTGCAGGACTTCGCCCCGGCCACGGTGATGGCCAAGGCCGGAAAGTTCATGCTGCCGGCCAAGGCCCAGCGCACGATGATCGCCAACGCCAACTACGCCCTGCACGTCGATGCGAAGCTGGTGGCGCTGTACCTGCGCAAGTTCGCCGAGGCGCGCGGAGTCAAGCGCACCGAGGGCATCGTCACCGACGTGGCGACCCGCCCGGACGGCGGCGTTGCGAAGGTGATCATGAAGGACGGCCGCGAGGTGGCCGGGGACTTCTTCATCGACTGCTCGGGCTTCCGGGCCCTGCTGATCGGCAAGACCCTGGGCGAGCCGTTCCGCGACTGGGGCGACGTGCTGCTGTGCGACCGGGCGATCGCCGCCCAGACCGAGAACGTCGGCGCGCCCCATCCCTACACCCTGGTCCAGGCCCAGGACTTCGGCTGGCGCTGGCGCATCCCGCTGCAGCACCGATCGGGCAACGGCTACGTCTACGCCAGCAAGTATCTCAGCGACGACGAGGCCACCGCCACGCTGCTTGGCCAGATCAAGGGCGAGGTCGTGCTGGGCCCGACGGTGATCCCGTTCAAGACCGGCGTGCGCGAGCGGCCGTGGGTCAAGAACGTGGTGTCGATCGGCCTGTCGTGCGGCTTCATCGAGCCGCTGGAATCCACGGCCCTGCACCTGATCTACAAGGGCATGGACTATCTGCTGCGGTTCATGCCCGACATGGACGCCGACCAGACCCTGGCGGCCGAGTACAACCGCCGCATGGTCGCCGACTACGAGGAGATCCGCGACTTCATCGTCCTGCACTATGTGACCACCCGGCGCGATGACACGCCGTTCTGGCGCGACTACCAGAAGGTCGATCCGCCGGAGAGCCTCAGGGAACGGATCGCCCTGTTCAAGGCGGCCGGGGTGCTGCGCGACGGGGTCGACGACATGTTCCGCGCCCCCAGCTGGCAGTCGGTGATGGAGGGCATGGGCGTGCGGCCCGACCGCTATCAGCAACTGGTCGACCGGATCCCGCTGAGCGTGATCATGAACCTGATGGACAAGTCCGCCCCCATGCTGGCCGACTTCGTGGCGACCCTGCCCAGCCATGAGGAGTTCCTGCGAACCCATTGCCCGGCCACGCCTTTCAAGCGCTCGGCATAGGGTCGTCAAGCGGAGAGCTCAGCGCCAGGTCTTGGCCTGGGTGATCGTGGCGGGCTCGGTCAGCAGCGCCTCCAGCGAGCGTCCGGCCAGCGTGCAGGTCGCGGTCTTGACGGCCCCGCCGCCGGTGATCTTGCAGGTCAGCGACTGGGCGAAGGTCGCCGCCATCAGGCGGTCGCGGTCGACGGGCAGGGCGGCCCAGGCGGGCGAGATCCGCAGGGGAATCCACCGGTCGGGCGTCGGGCCCTGGGCGATGCAGAGGGTGCGGCCGTCGATGACGTGCAGGACCGGCCCGCTGACGGTCTGGCCGGCGGCGGGCGCCGGGGCGCGGCAGGTCTGGGCTAGGGAGGTTTGGGCCAGGGCCGGCGCGCCGAGACACAGGGCGGCCAAGGCGACGGCCGCCGCTCCCGATCTCGCCCAACCCCTGGCCATGTGGATAAGTCCTCTGAACGGGGATTCAACACGGGCGGCGACTTCGCGTTCCCGGAGGAGCCCATTGAAACGACTGGCGTTTGTGATCTGTTGCCGGGATGACGCAGGCCACGCGGACCCCAAGCCGGGCCGTCGTGCTAAAGCAGGCTCCGGGACGCGGCGACTCAGGCCTCGGGCGAACGGACACGGACGGGAGAACTCCACTGGCGACGGTGAAGCGTACGGGATCGCGAAAGACCCTGACGACGGCCAATCTGGCCGCCCTGGGGGCGGAGCGGCTGGCCGAACTGCTGATCGACGTCGCCGAGGGCCACGCCCAGATCAAGCGGCGGCTGCGCTTGGAGCTGGCGGGCGAGATCGGTCCCGAGGACCTGGCCGCCGAACTGGCCAAGCGCATCGACACCGTCGCCGACAGCCGGGCCCGCATCCACTGGCGCAAGCACAAGGAGTTCGTGCGCGAGCTCGACATGCAGCGGGCCCTGATCGCCGGGCGACTGGCCGAGCTGGACCCGACCCTGGCCCTGCCGACCATGCTGCGGTTCCTGGGCCTGGCCGAAGGCGTGTCCCATCGCTCCGCCGACGCCAAGGGCGAGATCGAGGCGGTGTTCGACTTAGGCGTCGACGACGTGGCGGCGATCGCGCCCCTAGCCTTGCCCGATCCGCGCGCGTTGGGCGACCAACTGCTGGACCTGCTGCTGCACGGCAAGGCGGGGCTGGGTCCCCGCGCGCTCAAGAACGCCTTGCCGGCGTTGGGCGCGCAGGGCGTGGCCAATCTGCGAGCGAGCGTCGAGACCACCATGGCCTCGCAGAAGCGGGTCAGCGGCGCGCTGAAGGCCGCCGTCCAGGTGCTGGCCGACGCGCAGGGCGACGTCGACGGCTACATCGCCCAGTTCACCGACTCCCAGGCGGTGCTGCCGCCGATCGGCGCGCAGATCGCCCGGCGGCTGACCGCGGCGGGGCGGCTGGACGAGGCCGTGGCGGCGCTGGACCGCTCGACGCCGGGATCGTTCGCCCAATTGGTCGGGACGGTGCTGGGACGTCCGACCTTGCCCGGTCCCGGCGCCCTGGACTGGGAGGACGCCTATATCGAAGTGCTGGAGGCGCGCGGGCAGGGCGATCTGGCGCAGGACATGCGCTGGGCCAGTTTCGAGCGCGGCCTGTCGATCGAGCGGCTGCGCGACTTTCTCAAGCGGTTGCCCGATTTCGACGACGTCGAGGCCGAGGACAAGGCCCTGGCCCACGCCGAGGACTTCCACGATGCGCACGCCGCCCTCGACTTCCTGATCCGGTGGCCGGCCTGGGACCGCGCCGCGCGACTGGTGCTGCGCCGCTTCGGCGAGCTGGACGGGGACCGTCCCCAGCTGCTCGAGCCGGCGGCGCGGGCCATCGAAGGCCGCCACCCGCTGGCGGCCACGCTGCTGCTGCGGGCGATGATCCTGGACACCGCCCGCTACGCCCGCACGGCCCGCTACAAGGACGCCCAACAGCAGCTTCTGGAAGCCGCCTCGCTGGCCCCGGCCATCGCCGACTGGCAGGGCCACGAGGACGCCGACGCGTTCACCGCGCGGGTGGCGGGTTATCGGCGCTGGTAGAACCGCACGCGAGGGTCAAAGCCCTGATTGCCTAGACGGGAGCGGCGGACCTATAAGCGGGCTGAAAATTCCAGCCCTTCGAGGGAATCCATGAGCTCCGATTTCACGGCCGCGCGCCTGAACATGGTCGAAAGCCAGATCCGCACGGCCGACGTCACCGATCTGCCCCTGCAGGACGCCCTGCGCGTCGTGCCGCGCGAGACCTGCGTGCCCGCCGGCAAGGGCTATCTGGCCTATGCCGACGCCGACGTCGAATACGCCCCCGGCCGCTGGCTGCTGCGCCCGCGCGAGGTGGGCAAGCTGCTGCAGCACCTGCGTCCGCGCGAGGGCGACAAGGCCCTGGCCATCGCCGCGCCCTACGCCGCCGCCGTGCTCGAAAAGATGGGCCTGCAGGTCACCCGCCTGGACGGCGACGACCTGACCGCCGTGCCGGGCGCGGGCTATGACGTGATCATCTGCGAAGGCGCGGTGCCGCGGGCTCCGACCAGCTGGACCAAGGCCCTGGCCCAGGGCGGCCGCCTGGCGGTGATCGAGCGCGACGGCCCGGTCGGCCGCGCGGTGATCTACGTCCGGGCCGAGGACGGCGTGGGGCGTCGCGCGGTTTTCGACGCCACCCCGCCGATGCTGGCCGGTTTCGCCGTCGAACAGGGCTTTGCGTTCTGACGACTTCCAGTCCAGAAACAACGACGCAACGTCTGCGTGAAAAAAGCTTAACTAGCGGCCTATGGTCTCTGGCCTTACAGCCGATCATATAAGGTGCGGGCGTCGCGCCGGGTCTGACCAAGACTTCTCTGGCCAGGGGTTTCGTGGGGAATGAACTTGATGTCGAATAGTCGCCGGGCCGCTTTGCTGGCCGCCGCTTGCAGCATGGGTCTCGTGGCGGGCCTGGCTTCGGTCGCCCACGCCGAGACCCTGGCGGACGCCTTGGCCCTGGCCTATCAGACCAACCCCACCCTGCAAGGCCAGCGCGCCAACCAGCGCGTCACCGACGAGGGCGTGGTCCAGGCCAAGACCGCCTTCCGCCCGACGCTCAACGCCAGCGCCGACGCCACGGCCTCGCGCACGGACCTGGCCAACCCGGTCACCGCCGTCGTGGGCGGTCAGGTCGTCACCCGCGACCACACCACCGGCAGCGGCAGCGGCGCCAGCCTGGCCCTGCAGCAACCGCTCTATACGGGCGGCCGCGCCAGCGCCAACCTCACCGCCGCCCAAGCCGACGTGCTGGCCGGCCGCGAGGACCTGCGCAGCGTCGAGCAGTCGGTGCTGGGCAATGTCATCCAGAGCTATGTCGACGTGCGCCGCGACCAGGAACGCCTGCGCATCGCCCGGGAGAACGTCAGCGTCCTGAACCGCCAGCTGGAAGAGTCCAAGGCGCGCTTCGAGGTCGGCGAGATCACCCGCACCGACGTGGCCCAGTCCGAAGCCCGCCTGGCCTCGGCCCAGGCCAGCCAATCCTCGGCCCAGGCCATCCTGGCCGCCAGCCGCGCGGCCTACGCCGCCGTGGTCGGCCAGAACCCGACCGACCTGGCTCCCGAGCCGTCCCTGGCCGCCCTGCTGCCCAGCAGCGTCGAGCAGGCCTTCGACCTGGTCGACAAGAACAACCCGCAGATCCAGGCCGCCCGCTACGCCGAACAGGCCGCCGCGGCTCGGGTCGCGGTCGCCAAGGCGGCCTATCGTCCGACCGTCGGGGCCCGCGCGGGCCTGGACACCGACGCGACCCGCACCAACGGCACGGGCCGCGACTTCGGCGACTACAACCGCGGCTACACCGCGTCGGTGACCGCCTCGATCCCGCTATTCACCGGCGGCCTGATCAACTCGCAGGTGCGCGCCGCCCAGGAGCGCGAGAACGCCGCCCGCACGCAGGTCGAGGGCGCCCAGCGCTCGGCCCTGCAGCAGATCTCGACCGCCTGGAACAACCTGCTGGCCTCGCGCGCCAACCTGGTGTCGAACGAGGAGCAGGTCCGCGCCACCCGCATCGCCTTCGAGGGCGTGCGCCAGGAGCAGCAGGTCGGCCTGCGCACCACCCTGGACGTGCTGAACGCCCAGCTGGAGCTGGCCAACGCCGAGGTCGCCCTGGTCGTGGCCCGTCGCGACGAATACGTGGCCAGCGCCAGCGTCCTGCAGGCCATGGGCGTGCTGAACGTCGCCAACTTGGCCCCCGAGGTCGAACGCTACGATCCGGTCAAGTCGTACGACAAGGTCAACCACGCCTTCGGCTGGGTGCCTTGGGAGCCTCTGGTGAAGGGGATCGACAAGGTCGGCGCCCCCTCGACGGCGGTGAAGGGCCAGCCCAAGCCGGCCCGCAAATAGGACGAAATGGCGCGCCCGCCATCCTTGAGCTTGCTTAAGGCGCGCAAGTCTGCACCATCGCTGTGAGCGCCCGCTGGGGCGCTTACAGGATTCGTACCCCTTCGAGACGGCCCGCACATGTCCGATCAGAGCCCCCAAGAACCGACGATGGAGGAGATCCTCGCCTCCATCCGACGCATCATCTCGGAAGATGACGCGCCGGCGGAGGAGGCCGCCGCGGCGCCCGAAGCGGAACCCGCGCCCGTCGCCGAGGAAGCTCCGGCCGAGGACGATGTCCTGGAGCTGACCGACCCGATCGAACCGGCCGCGCCGGTCGAGACCATGGGCGACATCGACGTCTATTCGCCGGAGCCCGAGCCGGAACCCGCTCCGACCCCGGCCCCCGCGTCGGAGCCGATCCAGGGCTTCTCGCGCGACCAAGTGGCCGACAACCTGGTGGGCGACCATGCCGCCAGCCTGGCCGCCACCGCGTTCGGCAGCCTCAGCTCGGCCCTGCTGATGCCCAAGGACGGCCGCACCCTGGAAGACGTCGTGCGCGAACTGCTGCGTCCGCTGCTCAAGGAATGGCTGGACCAGAACCTGCCGCGCATCGTCGAGACCAAGGTCGAGGAAGAAGTCAGCCGCATCGCCCGCGGTCGCGTATAGGACTCCGTCGTCCCCGCTTCGGCGGGCGCGACGGTGGAAAATTCAAAGGCGGTCGCTCCGGCGACCGCCTTTTTCCGTCTCAAAATCCCCATTGAACCAAGGCCCACGGTTTCGCCGGGCGGCCGCAGATGGCATACCCACCGCGCCATGCTTGAAAAGACCTTCGATCCCAAATCCGTCGAGCCCCGTCTGTACGCCGCCTGGGAGGCCTCCGGGGCCTTCAAGCCGAGCGAGGACCCGAACGCCGAGACGTTCACGATCGTCATCCCGCCGCCCAACGTCACGGGCTCGCTGCACATCGGCCATGCGCTGAACAACACGCTGCAGGACGTGCTGACGCGCTTCCACCGCATGCGCGGCAAGTCGGCCCTCTGGCTGCCTGGCACCGACCACGCCGGGATCGCGACCCAGATGGTCGTCGAGCGCCAGCTGGCGGCCGCCGGCAACATCGGCCGCCGCGAGATGGGCCGCGAGGCCTTCGTCGACAAGGTCTGGGAATGGAAGGCCGAGAGCGGCGGGGCGATCACCAACCAGCTGCGCCGCCTGGGCGCCAGCTGCGACTGGTCGCGCGAGCGCTTCACCCTGGACGAGGGCCTGTCGGCCGCCGTCCGCAAGGTGTTCGTCCAGCTCTACAAGCAGAAGCTGCTGTATCGCGACAAGCGCCTGGTCAACTGGGACCCGCAGTTCCAGACCGCCATCTCCGACCTCGAGGTCGAGCAGAAGGAGGTCGATGGCCACTACTGGCACTTCGCCTATCCGCTGGCCGACGGCGTGACCTTCCAGTACCCGGTCGCCTTCGACGAGGACGGCAAGGCCACGGAGTTCGAGACCCGCGACTTCATCGTCGTGGCCACCACGCGTCCGGAGACGATGCTGGGCGACACCGCCGTGGCCGTCCATCCGTCTGACGAGCGCTACAAGGACCTGGTCGGCAAGGACGTGGTCCTGCCGATCGTCGGCCGCCGCATCCCGATCGTCGCCGACGACTACGCCGACCCGACCAAGGGCTCGGGCGCGGTCAAGATCACCCCGGCGCACGACTTCAACGACTTCGGCGTGGGCAAGCGCCACGGCCTGCCGGCGATCAACATCCTGACGCCCGACGCGCGCCTGAACGACGAGGTCCCCGAGGCCTATCGCGGCCTGGACCGCTTCGTGGCCCGCAAGGCGATCGTCGCCAAGGCCGAGGAAGACGGCTGGCTGCGCGAGATCGAAAAGACCAAGCATATGGTCCCGCACGGCGACCGCTCGGGCGTGGTGATCGAGCCCTACCTGACCGACCAGTGGTACGTCGACGCCAAGACCCTGGCCCAACCCGCCCTGAAGGCGGTGGAGGAGGGCGCGACGGTCTTCGAACCCAGGCACTGGGAGAAGACCTACTTTGAGTGGCTGCGCAACATCGAGCCCTGGTGCGTCTCGCGCCAGCTGTGGTGGGGCCACCGCATCCCGGCCTGGTTCGGCCCGGACGGCCACATCTTCGTCGAGGAGACCGAGGAAGAGGCCCTGGCCGCCGCCATGCTGCACTATGGCGACGAGGCCCCGATCCTGAAGCGCGACGAGGACGTGCTGGACACCTGGTTCAGCTCGGCCCTGTGGCCGTTCTCGACCCTGGGCTGGCCCGAGAAGACCGAGGACCTGGCCCGTTTCTACCCGACCAGCACCCTGGTCACCGGCTTCGACATCATCTTCTTCTGGGTGGCCCGGATGATGATGATGGGCATCCACTTCATGGGCGAAGTCCCGTTCAAGCAGGTGTTCATCAACGCCCTCGTCCGCGACGAGAAGGGCGCCAAGATGAGCAAGTCCAAGGGCAACGTGATGGACCCCCTGGTCCTGATCGACGAACTGGGCTGCGACGCGGTGCGCTTCACCATGACGGCGATGTCGGGCCAGGCCCGCGACATCAAGCTCAGCAAGCAGCGCATCGAGGGCTACCGCAACTTCGGCACCAAGCTGTGGAACGCCTCGCGCTTCGCCCAGATGAACGAGTGCGTCCGCGTCGAGGGCTTCGATCCTTCGACCGTCAAGCAGCCGATCAACAAGTGGATCCGGGGCGAGACGGTCAAGACCGCCGCCGAGGTGACGCGCGCCCTGGAGGCCCCGGCCTTCAGCGACGCGGCCGACGCGCTCTACAAGTTCATCTGGAACGTGTTCTGCGACTGGTATGTCGAGCTGGCCAAGCCGATCTTCAACGGCGACGACGCCGAGGCCAAGGCCGAAACCCGCGCCACCACCGCCTGGGCGCTGGACGTGATCCTCAAGCTGCTGCACCCGGTCATGCCGTTCATCACCGAGGAGCTGTGGGACAAGACCGCCGAGTTCGGCGCGCCCCGCAAAGGCATGCTGATCGTCGAGCGCTGGCCCGAGCTGCCGGAAAGCTGGATCGACGCGGACGCCGAGGCCGAGATCGGCTGGCTGGTCGATACGGTCGGCGAGATCCGCTCGGTCCGCGCCGAGATGAACGTCCCGCCGGGCGCCAAGCCGCCGCTGTCGGTGATCGGCGCCAACGCCGAGACCAAGGGCCGCCTGGCGCGTCACCGCGACCTGCTGCTGACCCTGGCCCGCTTGGACAGCGCCCGCGAGGCCGACACGGCCCCGACGGGTTCGGTCCCGATCGTACTGGGCGAGGCGACCGGCGCCCTGGCTGTCGCCGAGTTCATCGACCTGACGGCCGAGAAGGCGCGCTTGGCCAAGGAGATCGCCGGCCACGTCGTCGAGATCGAAAAGGCAGCCAAGAAGCTGAACAACCCCGACTTCCTGGCCCGGGCCAAGGAGGAGGCGGTCACCGAGAACCGCGAGCGCCTGGCCGAGGCCGAAGCCGCCAAGGCCAAGCTGGAAGCGGCCTTGGCGCGGCTGGAAGCGGTGGGGTGATTTGCACTTTCCCTCCCCCTTGTGGGGAGGGTGGCCCTGGCGGAGCCAGGGTCGGGTGGGGATTGCCGAGTCAGCGGGCCCCACCCACCAGCTTCGCTGGTCCCCCCTCCCCATAAAGGGGAGGGAAGGGTCTCAACTTACTTCTTCGCGCCGCCCAGCATCCCCTCGATCTCGGCCTTGCTGGCGTTGATCAGGGTGGCGCCGTCGCGGACGGCCAGGTTGTTGACGGCGACGGCGAAGGTCTTGTCGTCCATCTTGATGGTGGCCATCGACTTGCCGGTGGCGTCGGGCTTGACCTCGGCGACCGAGCCGATGACCGCGCCGGTGTTGTCCTTGACCGGCTGGCCGGCGGCGACCGGCGCGGCGGCGGCCGGAGCCGGAGCCGGAGTGGCCGCGGCGGCCGGATCTTGAGCGGGAGCCGCCGGGGCGGTGGTCTGCGCCAGGGCGGGAGCGGCGAAGGCGAGCGCGATCGTGGCGGCGCCGAGGGTCAGAAATGAACGCATGCGATTTCCCATCTGTCGAAACTTCCCCCGAAGTTCCGTTACGCTGACGCGACTTTGGGGCGCCGGCGGGACGCTGATGCGGTCAAAATGGGTCGAGGCTGAACGCGGTTCGTTCAGCGACCCTCCGGCGCGGGCGTGGGTCGCCACGGGGGCGGGGACGGAGACGGCGAGGGAGACGGAGACGGATAGGGGGCGGTGGACGGGGACGGATACGGGGAGGAGGACGAGCAGGGCATCCAGTGATACTGGCGGTTCTCCCCGTCCCATGCCCACGAGCCGCAGGCCGGCGACTGGGCGTCGCCTTGCATGGGCGACGCGTCGCCATAGTCCGGCGGCGGGCCCTCGTCGCGATCGTGGTAGATGGTCTCGGAGCGCTCTATGACCACCGGGGGAGGGGCATAGTAGCCGTAGTAGCTGGGATAGCCGCCGTACCAGTACGGATAGGCCGCGCCCAGCGCCAGGCCCAGCCCGACGCCGCCGAGATAGCCGTAGCCGCCCCAGTAGCCGCCGTAGCCGTAGCCATGGCCGCCGTGGCCGTAGTGGACATAACCGCCGTATCCGCCGCCATGATAGCCGCCGCCATGGTAACCGCCGCCTCCGCCGTGATAGACGCCGCCGCCATGGCCGCCGCCGCCGCCGTGACCGCCGCCGCCATGACCACCACCGCCGCCGCGACCGCCGCGCGATTGGGCGTCCGCCGGCGTCGGCGCGGCCAGCAGGGGCGCCGCCAGCAGGCTGACGGCAGCGAGCCCTGTCAAAAGGGTTTTCATCGGATCTCTCCGCGAGGCCGAGGGTCATCATGGCCGGCGGCCATGTTGCCGGCGCGACAGCCTCACAACCCTGGCAGGATACGCCCGGCGAGCCTCAAACGATAGCGTGTTGCGCCGCCGGCCCCGGCGGTCGCCTACCGAGGCTCAACGCCCGTAGACGGCGTCGCGGACCTGCGTCGTGAAGGGGCCGTTCATGCCCTCGAAGGCGGTGTTGGTCATGATCACCACGGTCAGGCGGTTCCTGGGATCCACGAACCAGTTGTGGCCGTAGACGCCGCCCCAGGCCAGCGTGCCGGCGGCTTGCGGGGTCTTGGCGACGGCGGGGTCGTCCAGCACCGCCCAGCCATAGCCGAAGCCCCAGCCGGGCCCCTGGGTCGCCGCCTGGGCGCCGACCTGGTCCTTCATCATCGCCGCGACGGTCGAGGCCTTCAGGATCGGCGCGCCGCCCTTGCGCAGCGTCTCCAGCAAGGTCAGCAGGTCGCCGGCCGTGCCGACCATGCCGGCGCCGCCGGACGGGAAGGCGGTGGCGTCCGCGGCTCGACCGGGCGCGAAACGCACGGCGGTGTCGCCCAGCGAGACGTCCAGATTGTCGGTCATCCGCTTGGGCGCCGGCTGGGCGTTGAAATAGGCCGCGGTCAGGCGGGCCGGGTCGCGGGCGACAAAGCCGGCGTCGGTCAGGCCCAGCGGCCCGGTGACGGTCTCGGCCACGACCCGGGGCAGGGACTTGCCGGACGCCTTCTCGACGACCGAGCCCAGCACGTCGATGGCCAGCGAATAGCGCCAGGCCGAGCCGGGCGGGAAGGCCAGGGGCGCCTGGCTCAGGCGCCGCAGGTTCTCGTCCAGGGTGATCCCCGAATTGTCGACGCCGTCCGAGACGCCCAGCTGGTGGTAGGGGTGCGACGGCTTCTCCGCCAAGCCGTAGGTCAGGCCGCTGGTGTGGGTCAGAAGTTGGCGCAGGGTGATGACCGGCTGGGTCCCGTCGACCAGCTTAGGCCGGAAGTCCGGAAGCCATTTGGTCACCGGATCGTCGAGGCTCAGCACGCCGTCCTCGACCAGCTTCATCACGGCGGCGGTGACGAACGGCTTGGTGACCGAGGAGAACCGGAAGACCGCGTCCTCGCGCATGGGGCTGTTGGCCTCGCGATCGGCTAGGCCGGCCGCGCGGCGGTAGACGACCTTGCCGTCCCGAGCGACCAGCACGACCGTCCCGACCAGGCGATGCTCGGCAAGGGCGGTGTCGACCACCTTGTCGAGGCGGGCGGCCAGCGCCGCGTCGGGCGCGGCGGCGACCGCCGGGGGCGCAGGCGCGGCGTGGCTGGGAACCGCCAGGGCCAGGCTGGCGGCGACGGCGAGGCTCGAGATCCACGGACGCATGCGATGATCCCCTGTTTTCCGAGACCTGAGGTAGGGCGTTACCCGAGAAGCGACAAGCGGCGTCCGATATCCTCCCCCTGTGGGGGAGGTGTCGGCGAAGCCGACGGAAGGGGGGAGGGGGCGGAAGACGGCCGCGAACTGGATCGAAGATCCTAAAGCTCCCCCCCACCGATCGCTTCGCGATCGCCTCCCCCACGGGGGGAGGGCCCGAGGAAGAGCCCAATCCGCGCCTCTAAGTAATCATTGTTCCCTTACGTTCGAACAGACGTTTGCATCGCGCTCCAGCCTGTGCTTTCTCCCAAGGGAAACGTGCCCCTCGAACAAGGCGCGACACATACCGGGAGAGTAACGATGACCCAGGCCGCGCCCGCGTCCGCCGCCGCGCCCACCCAGACCCCCGCTCCTGGCGCCGTCCCGTGGCCCGCCATGTCGGTCAAGCAGGCCTACGCCATGATCACCGCCCCCGGCTCGCCCGGCGAGATGGAGGAGATCGACATCCGGGGCGTTCCGACCCGGGTCTGGAAGAACTGCCCGCCGACCCTGCGCGACACCCTGCTGGTGGGCCGCACCCATGGCGACAAGATCTATCTGGTCCACGAGGACGAGCGGGTCAGCTTCGAGGCCCTCTACCGCGCCGTGACCGTGTTCGCCGCCGAGCTGGAAGCGGCCGGCGTCAAGAAGGGCGACCGGGTCGCCCTGATCATGCGCAACCTGCCCGAATGGCCGGTGGCCTTCTATGCCGGCCTGTCGATCGGCGCGATCCTGACGCCGCTGAACGCTTGGTGGACCGGCCACGAACTGGAATACGGCCTGCTCGACAGCGGCGCCACCGTGGCGGTGATGGACGTCGAGCGCTACGAGCGCCTGGCCGAGCACTTCGACAACTGCCCCGACCTCACGCGGGTCTATGTCAGCCGTTCGCGGGAAGAGATCGCCCACCCGTACGTGAAGCGGATGGAGTCGGTGATCGGCTGCCCCAACGACTGGATCAAGCTGGACGAGAAGCCGCTGTCGACCGTCGAGCTGGGTCCCGAGGACGACGCGACGATCTTCTACACCTCCGGCACCACGGGCAAACCCAAGGGCGCCCTGGCCACGCACCGCGCGATCAACAGCAACATCTTCGCCGCGGCCGCCGCCGGCGCCCGCAGCTATCTGCGTCGCGGCGAGGCCCCGCCGCAGCCCGATCCCAGCCTGCCGCAGAAGGGCTCGCTGATCTCGGTGCCGTTCTTCCACGCCACCGGCTGTTTCGCGGTGATGAACCCCTCGCTGTTCGGCGGGGCCAAGCTGGCCATGATCCGCAAGTGGGATCCGGAAAAGGCCATGCAGCTGATCCAGGACGAGAAGCTGACCCAGATGGGCGGCGTGCCGACCATCGCCTGGCAGATCATCGAGCATCCCAGCCGGCCGAACTACGACCTATCGTCGCTGGAGACCGTGGCCTATGGCGGCGCGCCCTCGGCCCCGGAGCTGGTGCGCAAGATCAAGGAGATCTGGCCCAAGTCGCTGCCGGGCAACGGCTGGGGCATGACCGAGACCTCGGCCACGGCCACCAGCAACTCGGCGGAAGACTACGAGAACCGCCCCGACAGCTGCGGCCCGGCCGTGCCGGTCACCGACCTGAAGATCATGACCGTCGAGGCGCCGTATCGCGAACTGCCGATCGGCGAGGTCGGCGAGCTGTGGTGCAAGGGCCCGCAGGTGGTGAAAGGCTACTGGAACAAGCCCGAGGCCACCGCCCAGACCTTCGTCGACGGCTGGGTGCGCACCGGCGACCTGGCGCGCCTGGACGAGGAAGGCTTCTGCTACATCATCGACCGGGCCAAGGACATGCTGATCCGCGGCGGCGAGAACATCTACTGCATCGAGGTCGAAAACGTCCTCTATGACCATCCGGCGGTGATGGACGCGGCCTTGGTCGGCATCCCGCACAAGACCCTGGGCGAGGAGCCGGCCGCCGTCGTCACCCTCAAGCCAGGCGCCCACGCCGACGAGGCCGAACTGCGGGCCTTCGTCGCCGACCGCCTGGCCGCCTTCAAGGTGCCGGTCAAGGTGGTGTTCTGGCCCGAGACCCTGCCGCGCAACGCCAACGGCAAGATCATGAAGAACGAACTGAAGAAGGTGTTCGTCGAGGGGTAGGGGCCGAAACGCCTTTCCCTCCCCTTTATGGGGAGGGTGGCCCCGAAGGGGTCGGGTGGGGCTTGATGACTCAGCGGACCCCACTCACCAGCTTCGCTGGTCCCCCCTCCCCACAAGGGGGAGGGAAGATTCAGATCACACGCTCACCGGCGGTTTCCGCCACGCCCAGGGCTGGGCCGCCTCAAGCTCATACGCCAGCGCCAGCAGCGTCTTCTCCGCCCCGACCCGCCCTGCGAACTGCACCCCCACCGGCAGGCCGTCCGGGGTCCAGTGCAGCGGCACGCTCATCGACGCCGCCCCGGCCACGTTGTGCAGGGTGGTGTAGCCCACATAGGCGTTGAGCCGTTCGGTCAGGGTGGGGATGTCGACCGTCCCCGCCACCCAGCCCAGTCGCGCCGGGGGCTGGCCCAGCACGGGCGAGACGATCACGTCGTAGCGGTCGAACCAGCGGTCGTAGGCCTGGCCCGCCGCGTTCAGATTGGCCACGGCCTTGCGCAGGCCGTCGGGCGGCATCTGGCCGACCAGTTCGGCCATGGCCAGGGTGAACGGCTCCAGCAGGCTGTCGTCCGGTTTCCGGCCGATCGCCTTGCCGACCGCGTCGACCAGCTCGGCGGCCCCGCTGGCCCACAGCGCCAGAAAGTCCTGGGCGTAGGCGGCGCCGTCCACCGGCCACTTGGTCGGTTCGACCGTGTGGCCCAGCGACTCCATCAGCTTGGCGGCGTTCTCGGTGGCGGCGCGCACCTCCGGGTGGGGTTGGGCGCCGAGCATGGTCTCGACCACCAGGCCGACCCGCAGCCGCCGCTTGTCGGGACCCGAGATCAGGCCGACCGGCGGCAGGATCTCGTCGGCCCCGTGGCGCTCGGTCGCCGCCAACAGGGTGGCGCTGTCGCGGACGCTGTGGCTGACGCAGTGATAGACCGACAGATCGACCCCGCGCTGGGGCGGACGGCCCAGGACCATCCGGCCCCGCGACGGCTTCAGGCCGAACAGGCCGCAATTGGACGCCGGGATGCGGATCGAGCCGCCGCCGTCGCTGGCGTGGGCGAAGGCCGTGACACCGGCCGCGGTGGCCACCGCGGCGCCGCCGGACGAGCCGCCGCTGGAATGGTCGGGGTTCCAGGGGTTGCGGGTCGGCGGGAAACCGACCGGCTCGGTGGTCGGCAGGAAGCCGTATTCCGGCGTCGACGATTTGCCGATGACGATCAGCCCGGCCGCGTCGAAACGGTCGACATAGGCCTCCTGGGTCTTGGCCGGCGGGTTGCGCAGCATGGCGCGCGAGCCGCTGTAGGTGGGCAGGCCGACATAGTCGTCCAGGTCCTTGACCAGGAACGGCACGCCCGCGAAGGGACCGGTCGGCTGGGCCGTTCCCGCGTCGAGGCGCTTGGCCTTGTCGATGGCGCGGTCGAAGTCGGGCGTGACCAGGAAGCCCAGCTTGGGCTGCAGCGCCTCGGCGTCACGCACGGCCTTTTCCGTCACCTCCAGTGCGCTGACCTCCTTGCGGCGGATGCGGCCGGCGATCTCGACGGCGTCGGACGCCCAGGGCGCGGACGAGGCGGCGGAGGCCGGCTTGGCCCCGGCTTCGGAAGCGGCGGCGGCGATCGCGGCGGCGCCGGCGACCAGGCCCTGGCGTCTGGACATCATGAGATTCCCCCTCTGGGTCCGACGTCTGGAGCGCGTCGGTGATCAGTGTTCACTGTGAACCGAAGGGCGTCGCCTCCGCAAGTCGTGCTACAGCCCCCGGATGAAACGCAAACGCGCCGACATCCTGCTGGTCGAAACCGGCCTGTTCGACAGCCGGGCCAAGGCCCGCGCCGCCATCGAGGCCGGGGCCGTCAAGGCCGACGGCAAGGTCGTGACCAAGCCGTCGCAGGAGCTTGAGCAGACCGCCGTGCTCGAAGGCGTCGCCGCCTTCCCCTGGGTGGGACGCGGCGCCCTGAAGCTGGCCCACGCCCTGGAGCTGTGGCCGATCGCCGTCGAGGGCAAGATCGCCCTCGACGTCGGGGCCTCGACCGGCGGCTTCACCGAGGTGCTGCTGTCGAAGGGCGCGGCCAAGGTCTATGCCGTCGACGTCGGCCGCGAGCAGTTGCATCCGCGCATCGCCGCCGATCCGCGCGTGGTCGACCGCTCCGGCGTCGACGCCCGGGTGCTGGACGAGGGCCATCTGGACGAGGCGCCCGGCCTGGTGGTCAGCGACGTCAGCTTCATCTCGGTGGAGAAGTGCCTGCCCGTGGCCCTGGACCTGGCCGAGCCGGGGGCGGACCTGGTCAGCCTGATCAAACCGCAGTTCGAAGCCGGCCGCGACCGGGTGGGGAAGGGCGGCCTGGTCAAGGACCCGGCGATCATCGCCGACTGCATCGCCTCGGTGCGCGCCTTCGTCGAGGCGTCGGGCTGGACGGTGAAGGCCGTGGCGCCCAGCCCGATCACCGGCGGCGACGGCCAGGTCGAGCACCTGCTGTGGGCCGTCAAGGACTAGGGCCGATCGATACGGCTTCTGACGCGAAAACCCCGTCCTTCGACAGGCTCAGGATGAGGTTTTCTACGGCTGCGGCCCTGACATTGGTCCTCATCCCGAGCTTGTCGAAGGAGAGGGCCACGCGCCAGGCTCGGCTCTTGGCGAAGAAAAAGGCCGCCGGCGCGAACGCCGGCGGCCTCAAGACAATCGAATGAGAAATAGCCGGACCTATTCGACGACCTGGTAGCGCCCCGAGGCGTCCGGGCAGACGCGGACAAAGCGCTTCTGGGTGCGGCCGTCCGGCAGGTAGATCGGGCTTTCGGCCAGGGTGCAGCCGCCGGCTTCGGTCTTGCTGTCGCTCACGCCGTAGACGGCCCGGGCCTCGGGGCCGTAACCGCCGGGACGATCACCGTCGTCGCTGTCGTCGTCGCGGCTGTTGTCGGAGCGGCCGGCGTAGCTGCGGTCATAGTCGGTGCGGTCATAGCCGGCGGCGCGGTCATAGCTGTCGCCGCGGTCATAGTCGCTGTGGTCGTAGCTGTTGCTGGCGCCCCGGTCGTAGGCCGGCGGAGGCGGGGGCGGAACCGAAGAGCAGGCGGCCGAGTGGCGGCCGATGGCCGAACCGGCGATCGCGCCCAGCAGGCCGCCGAGCACGGCCCCTTCGGTGCGGGCGCCATGGGCGGCCACGCTGGTGCCGATCGCCGCGCCCAGGCCCGCTCCGACCAGGCCGCCGCCCGTGCCGCGCTGCGTCGTGCTGCGCTGGCAGGGATCATAGTAGGGGCCGTTGCTCTGATAGCCGCCGCCGTAGGCGCCGGCGCTGCCGTAACCGCCATAGGACTGGGCCGAGGCCATCGTCGGGGCCAGCGCGCCGGCGAGGACGGCCGCGGTCGCGACGCCGAGAACGGACTTGAACATCATGGAAAACTCCTCCGACCGAGTCCGTAGAGACCTGGACCCGCCTTACGCCTTAGATTGCCGAGTTCTTCATGAACGGCGGTTGAGCGACCCGTTCATCTTCGTTCACGCGCATTCGCGCCGAATGCGCTAAGGGGAACGTGAAATCTTGTCGGCGCCGATCGTGGCGCGGGCATGGCGGGCCCCCGGGCCCCCGAAAATCATGACCTCGAAAGGGCCGGAACCCCGTGAAGGTTCCGCCCGACGAACAGACCCGAGAATTGGACTATCCATGCGTGAACTGAGGATCCAGGCGGTCGGCGCCCAGGGCGACGGCATCGCCGAGGGCTCTTTCGTCCCCCTGACCCTGCCTGGCGAGCTGATCACCGCCGAGATGACCGGCAATCGCGGCGAACTGGTCGAGGTG
Organism: Caulobacter sp. Root487D2Y; assembly: GCF_001427165.1. NCBI lineage: Bacteria > Pseudomonadati > Pseudomonadota > Alphaproteobacteria > Caulobacterales > Caulobacteraceae > Caulobacter > Caulobacter sp. Root487D2Y. Next base: position 276,793 of record NZ_LMFD01000012.1, on the reverse strand, counting down.
CTGGAGCCCAGCCCCGACCGCGTCCTGCCGCCATGCCCGCACTTCGGGGTCTGCGGCGGCTGCGCCTTCCAGCACTGGGACGCCAAGCCCTATCTGGAATGGAAGCGAGAGCAGATCCAGTTCCAACTGGCCCGCGAGGGGCTGGAGACCGAGGTCCTGCCGACCTTCGCCTCGCCGCCGGCCTCGCGCCGCCGCGTCGCTCTGCACGCCCGGGGCGGCAAGGGCGGGGCGCGGCTAGGCTTCAAGGAGCGCCGCTCGTGGAACCTGGCGCGGATCGAGATCTGCCCGGTCACCAACCCCAAGCTGGTCGCGGCCTTCCCGGCCCTGGCCCGCCTGGCCGCGCCGTTCCTGGAGCATCCCAAGTCGGCTCCGACCCTGCACGTGACCCTGACCGCCACCGGGCTGGACATCGACATCACCGGCGTCGAGGCCAAGAGCGGCGGCCTCTCGGCCGACGCCCGGGTGCGCGCCGCGATGATCGCCGGCGAGCACGACTTCGCCCGCGTCACCATGGCCGGCGAGATGATCTACATGGCCCGCCAGCCGATGGTGAAGCTGGGTCCGGCCGTCGTCTCCCTGCCGGCCGGCAGCTTCCTGCAGGCTGTGCCCCAGGCCGAGAAGGCCATGGTCGATTTCGCCGTCGAGGCCGCCCAGGGCGCGTCGCGGATCGTCGACCTGTTCAGCGGCGTGGGCACCTTCACCTTCCGTCTGGCCGAGATCGGCGGGGTCTACGCCGCCGACAGCTCCGCCCCCGCCATCGCCGCCCTGAAGGGCGCGGTCGGCACGGCCACGGGCCTGAAGGCGATCACCGCCGAGGCGCGCGACCTGACCCGCCGGCCGGTGCTTTCGACCGAGCTGGCCAAGGTGGACGTTGCCGTGCTCGACCCGCCGCGCGCCGGCGCCTACGAGCAGCACGTCGAAATCGCCAAGTCGAAGGTGGCCCGCGTGGTCGGCGTCTCGTGCAATCCGGCCACCTTCGCCCGCGACGCCAAGCTGCTGGTCGACGCCGGCTTCCGCCTTGAGCGGGTCTTGCCGGTGGACCAGTTCCTGTGGTCGCCGCATATTGAGCTGGTCGGAGTGTTTTCGCGGTAGGACGGCCCATCCTTCGACAGGTGGGGCGTCCCTGGAGACGGCCATGGACGAGCGACGCGGCGATCGGGGAGAGTCCAGGGAGGCGGGTCTCAAGGGACGCGCCGCCTTCGCCCTGGACGGCGCCAGCCAGCGGGCCAAGGCGGCCGTCAAGGCAGCCTGGTGGACCGCCGCCGGCGGCGTGACCCGCGCCCTGGCCCGGCCGACGCGCGGCGAGGCCAAGACCAAGTTCGAACCCCAGGGGCCGCCGGTCTCGGCCGCCCGGCTGCGCAAGGCCTATCTGACCGCCTTCGACAAGGACGCCGCCGACGTCGCCGCCGGCCTCTATCCGCCGGTCGGGGATGGACCGCGCAATCCCGCCGACGCCTTTCGTGAAGCCCTGGACGTCATCGCCGACGCCCGCGCCGTCGACCAGCGCCGCCGCCGGGGCGACGGCGTCGAGGTGCGCGACGAGCCCGAAAGTGAAGGCTATCCAAACTACTACCGGCAGAACTTCCACTATCAGTCGGGCGGCTGGTTCACCGACGCCAGCGCGCGGCGCTACGAGGCCCAGGTCGAGGCGCTGTTCTCCGGCGCGGCCGGGGCCATGCGCCGACGGGCCCTGTCGCTGCTGGCCCATCACTGGCGCGGCAAGGACCAGCGGGGCTTGAGGCTGGTCGACCTGGCCTGCGGCTCCGGCGCGTTCCTCAGCGACCTGGACGCGGCCTTTCCCCGCGCCGCCATCGCGGGCCTGGACCTGTCGCGGGCCTATCTGGCCGCCGCCCGCAGCCGCTCGGGCCGGGGCGGGGTGCAGGCCAACGCCGAGGCCCTGCCGTTCGCCGACGCCAGCCTGGACGCCGTGACCTGCGTCTACCTGTTCCACGAACTGCCGCCGCGCGTGCGTCCGGTGGTGGCCGCCGAGATCGCCCGGGTGCTCAAGCCCGGCGGGGTGCTGGCCTTCGCCGATTCCGTGCAGCCGTCCGACGAGCCCGACCTGTCACGGTTGCTGGAGGCCTTTCCGGCCTATTTCCACGAGCCGTACTATTCGACCTACGCCCAGACCGACCTGCCGGCCTTGTTCGGCGCGGCGGGGCTAAGCGTGGCCGGACAGGACCAGGCCTTCCTGACCAAGGCGCTGCTGCTCGAAAAGCCCTTGTGACGAACCCTGTGATCAACCCGCTCATGGCCATTGCCTAGCGCGGCGGGCTCCTGTATTCGAACCGACCTCTTCGCCGACGCTCCTTTGCGTTGACCCGGATGGCCCGGTGGCGGAGTGGTGACGCAGCGGATTGCAAATCCGTGCACCCCGGTTCGATTCCGGGCCGGGCCTCCACCTTTTCCAAGAACCCAGATCCCTTCGGTCCGAGCGGCTCTTTCCGCCGAGCAGCCCACACGCGCCGCGCCCGCCCCTAGGCCGCGCGGCGGGCGTAGAGGAACTCGATCACCGCGGCCCGGGCGTGGATGTAGGTCGGGTTCTCGGCGACGGCCAGGCGGTCGCGCGGGCGTTCGAGGCGCACGTCGAGCACCTGGCCGATCGCGGCGCGCGGGCCGTTGGTCATCATCACGATGCGGTCCGAAAGCAGGGCGGCCTCGTCGACGTCGTGGGTGACCATCAGCACCGTGTTGTTCAGGCTGGCGTGGATATCCATGACGCTGTCCTGCAGGTGGGCGCGGGTCAGGGCGTCCAGGGCGCCGAACGGCTCGTCCAGCAGCAGCACCTTGGGCTCCATGGCCAGGGCCCGGGCGATGCCGACCCGCTGCTTCATGCCGCCCGAGATCTCCGAGGGCCGCTTGTCCAGGGCGTGGGTCATCTTGACCAGCTCCAGGTTGTGCAGGGTCCACGCGCGGCGCTCGGCGGCCGTCTTGGTCGCGCCGAACACCTTGTCGACCGCCAGGGCGACGTTCTCGCGCACGGACAGCCACGGCAGCAGCGAATGGTTCTGGAACACCACCGCCCGGTCCGGGCCGGGGGCGTTGACCTCCTGCTTGTCGAGGATCACCGCTCCGGTGGTCACCGGAACCAGGCCGGCGACCACGTTCAGCAGGGTCGATTTTCCGCAGCCGGAATGGCCGATGATCGAGACGAACTCGCCCTTGTCGACCTTCAGGTCGATGCCGGTCAGCACCTCGGAACGGGCGGCGCCCTTGGCGAACGTGACGCCGACGCCTTCGATGGAGAGATAGGCCTTGGCCATGATGCGATGTCTCCTAGCTCGCCGCGTCGTCGCGCGAGATGACGTGGCCCAGCAGGGCCACCAGGCGATCGAGGAAGAAGCCGGTCAGTCCGACCCAGGCCAGGGCCACGATGATGTCGGAGATGCGCGAGGCGTTGTACTGGTCCCAGATGAAGAACCCGACGCCGACGCCGCCCAGCAGCATCTCGGAGGCGACGATGGCCAGCCAGCTCATGCCGATGCCGATCCGCAGGCCGGTGAAGATGTAGGGCGTGGTGGCCGGCAGCAGGATCTTGAAGAAGTACTCGACGGGCGACAGCCGCAGCACCTTGGCGACATTGACGTAGTCGGTCGGGATGTTGCGCACGCCGACGGCCGTGTTGATGATGATCGGCCAGATCGAGGTGATGAAGATCACGAACAGGGCCGAGGGCTGGGCCTCGCGGAAGGCGGCTAGCGAGATCGGCAGCCAGGCCAGGGGCGGCACGGTGCGCAGCACCTGGAAGATCGGGTCCAGGCCGCGATGCGCCCAGCGGTTGGAGCCTATCAGCACGCCCAGCATCACCCCGCAGACCGCCGAGATCGAAAAGCCGACCCCGACCCGCTTGAGGCTGGTCAGCACGTGCCAGAACAGGCCCTTGTCGACGCCGCCGTGGTCGTAGAACGGATCCAGGATCAGGTCCTTGGATCCCAGCCAGACCTGGCTGGGCGACGGCAGGCCGCCATAGGAGTCCCCGACCGCCAGCTGCCAGACGCCCAGGACGGTCAGCAGGGTCAGCAGCGGCGGGATGACCGCGGCCGCCGCGGCGCCGGCCCGCCGCGCGACCTCGGCCAGGCCCGAGACGCGGGTCTCGCCGCTGGCCGCCGGGGCGAGGGACTCGACCGCGATCGGCTCGGCCGGCGAGAACGAGGGCTTGGGAAAGGTCATGCCGCGCCCTCCCTAGACCAGCTTCTTGATCGGCTGGCTGGCCAGGTAAGCGCCCGGATTGGCCGGGTCGAACACCTTGCCGTCGAAGAAGCGCTCGACGCCGCGGCTGTCGCCGGCGGGGCCCGCCTGGCCGATGGTCTTGGCCGCCGCGCGCCAGATGTCCGAGCGGTTGACCCTGTCGACCAACGCCTTGGTGTTGGTCTTCTGGGGCAGCACGCCCCAGCGGATGTCCTCGGTCAGGAACCACAGGTCGTGCGACTTGAACGGGAAGCTGGCGCTGTCGGCCCAGAACTTCATCCGGTGCGGCGAGTTCTTCAGCGTCCGGCCGTCGCCATAGTCCACCGTGCCCTGCAGGCGGGGCAGGATGTCGCCCATCGGCACGTTGATGTACTGCCGCCCCGAAACGATCGAGCACATGGCCGGCAGGTTCGAGGCCTTGTCGCACCACAGGGCCGCCTCCTGCACGGCGGCCGTGATGGCCTGGGCGGCGCGAGGATACTTGTCGACCCAGGCGGCGCGCATGCCCAGGGCCTTCTCGGGGTGGTTCATCCACAGTTCCGAGGTCAGGCAGGCGGTGTAGCCGACCCGCTGGTTGACCAGCTGGCCGTTCCAAGGCTCGCCCACGCAGAAGGCGTCCTGGGTGCCCGCCTTCATGTTGGCCACCATCTGGGGCGGCGGGATGACGATGGTGGCGATGTCGGTCTCGGGATTGATGCCGCCGGCCGCCAGCCAGTAACGGACCCACAGGTCGTGGGTGCCGCCCCGGAAGGTCATGGCCACCTTGGCGATGTTGCCGGCCGCCTTCATCTGCTGGAACTTGGCCTTGGCCCCGGCGCTGTTGAGCCCGACCTTCACCGCCTTCAGGTCGTTGCCGACCGAGATGCCCTGACCGTTCGTGTTGAGGCGGGCCAGGATGTACATCGGCGTCGGCGCGCCGCCGGTGATCGATCCGGTGGTCATCAGATAGGGCATGGGCGAGAGGATGTGGGCGCCGTCGATGCCGCCGCGCTCCGAGCCCAGCACCAGATTGTCGCGGGTGGCGGCCCACGAGGCCTGCTTGACCACCTCCAGGTCGGGCAGGCCGTACTTGGCGAACAGGCCGCGCTCCTTGGCGATGATCACCGGGGCGGAGTCGGTCAGGGCGATGAAGCCCAGCCGGGCCTTGGCCACCTCGGGCCCGGCGCCGGCCGCGTGGGCGCCGGCCGGGAACAGGGCCCTGGCGGCGGCGAGCGTGGCGGCCGCGCCCACCAGAGCGTGGCGGCGGGTCAGGCTGACATCGGTCGCCAGGTCGGCGGTCTTGTCGGTCTTGGTCATGATCTCAAATCCCGCTGCAGGTCAGAGTTTGTATTCGAGGGTGAACCAGGCCTTGGTCCGCGAGGCCGGCGGCGTCGCCGCGCCCAGGGGCACGGTCTTTTCGCGCTGGAAGTCGGCGTACTTCAGCTGGATCGAAAGCTTGGGGGTGATGGCGGCGGCGAACGCGATGTCCCACTCGTGCCCGAGGTCCGCGCCGGTCCGCTGGCCGTTGAAGTCGTGGTAGCGGACCAGGATGTCGGTGTTGAAGAAGTAGGTCCGCTTGAAGCGCGGCTTGGCGTTGAAGGTGAGGTTGGCGTCCTCGATCCCGTCGACGAAGCTCTTGTTGCCGCCCGGCGAGACGAAGGCGTCGGCCCAGCCCTGGAAGGCGTGGACGGTGGCCAGGGGCGTGGTGAAGCCGCGCACGCCGTCGCCTTCCAGCGACTCGTAGCTGGCCTTGACCGTGTAGATGTCGAAGGTCCCGGCGAGGTCGCCGCCGAAATAGGTCAGGGCGTAGTCCGGCGTGTTGTGATGGTAGTCCGACTGCTTGACGTAGGTGGCGTTGTAGGCCAGCTGGTAGAGACCGACCCAGGTCTTGCCCGAGGCCTTGGCCCCCGTGGTCAGCGACGAATTGATCGCCGAATTGCCGAAGTCCAGGGCGTAGACGAAGCCCTGCAGGCGCAGCGCCTCGGCCGGCGACCAGGTGGCGTTCAGCAGGTGGCTGTCGCTGTCCCAGTCCTTCAGTTCGCCGAGGATGCGGTTGACGTGGGAGACATAGGCGTAGGTCGCCTTGAACCGGCCGAAGGCGAAATCGGTCCGGACGGCGTCGAAGGTCTGCTCGTCCTGGCGCCAGCCGACATTGCCGACGAAACGCTGGTCGTCGAGCAGGATGCGCTGGCGGCCGGCGACCACCTGCAGGGCGCTGCTGGGCGTCCAGGTCAGTTGGAGGCGGTTCAGCTCGGTGACGTCCGGATCATTGACGATCGGATACTTGGCCTTGTCGGCGCCGTTCAGCGGCGGCGTTAGCGCGCCCGGCACGTTGACGGCGTAGTGCTCGGGCCCAACCTGGCGGACGTCCTCGACCTCGATCAGGCCCTTGACCTTGGCGAACTCGGCGGTCTCCCAGCCCAGGCGGGTGCGAACGGTGTAGGCGGCGGCGTCCTCGGTGAGCGTGGCGGTCTTGGTCTGGTCGACGCCTTCGTAGCGGCCGCGGACCTCCAGGATCAGTCTTCCGGCCGCGATCTGGTCGCTGAAGGTCGGCGGCGGGGCTGGAGGCGGCGGCGGTTCGGCGGGTTCGGGGGCCGGTTCCGGCGCGGGCTCGACCGTCGCTTCGGCGACGGATCGCGGCGCGGAATCTGGCGCGGCCTGCGCCATGGCGGCCGTGCTCCAGGCAAGCGTGCTCAGTGCCGCGCCGCAGCGCAGCATGACTTTCCATCTCTTCATGCCTTCATCCCCTGAGGCCAAAAAAAAACGCCCGGCGGGATCGCTGCCGCGATCTCTCCGGACGCCATTGTCCAAGCTTACCAAGCCGCTACGTCGCGGCCGGCGACCCTCTCGGGTCAACACGGAACATCGTTGTTCCGCGTGTCGTGATCAGGAGGAGGCCGACGCGGCGCGCCGACAATCGCAAAACATTGTTCCGTGGCGCCGCGCCGCACAACGGCGCTGTTTTGCACAGCGGCCATGCAGACCAAAGCAGCGCTCTGCCCGGTATTTCCGCGTTTGGATCATCCGGACGCGACGCATCGGGAGCGCCGCGGCGGCGTCGCGGCCGATGTTCGCCAGGCGGCCGCGAGGATAGCTGGTCGTCGCAGGCTGACGGCCATAGAGTGCGTCACGGCGAGCCGGCGCCAGATCGCTGGCGATGTGGAAGCCCCTGACTTGATCAAGCACTATGGATGGTCCGACCTGCTGATGCGGGCCTTCGAACCGCACGCGCGCGCGGGCCACACCCCTGGACGCGTTGTCGTCCAGCAGCGGGACGGCTATCTGGTGGCCACCGACGAGGGCGAACTGCGCGCCAAGCCTTCCGGACGCCTGCGCCACGAGGCTCGAGAGGCCGGCCACCCGGCGGTCGGCGACTGGGTGGCGCTGTCGACGAACCTCGTCGAACGCACCGCCACCATCCACGCCATCCTGCCGCGCCGCACCGCCTTCGTGCGGCGGGCCGCCGACAGCGCTCAGACGCCGCAGGTGGTCGCCGCCAACATCGACCTGGCCTTCATCGTCACCTCGATGAACGCCGACCTCAATCCGCGCCGGATCGAGCGTTATCTCGCCGCCGCCTGGCAGAGCGGCGCGCGCCCCGTGGTGGTGCTGACCAAGTCGGACCTCCGCGCCGAGCCGCTGCCCCAGGCCGAGCTGGAGGCCCTGGCGGCCGGCTGCCCCGTCGTCATGGTGTCGGCGCGGCAGGGCCTGGGTCTGGAGGCCTTGCTGGCGCATCTGGCGCCGGGCGAGACGTGCGTGCTGATCGGCTCGTCCGGCGTTGGAAAGTCGACGCTGGTCAACGCCCTGCTGGGCGAGGAACGCATGGCGACCCAGGCGATCCGTGAAGCCGACGACCAGGGACGCCACACCACCAGCCACCGCCAGCTGGTCCTACTGCCCGGCGGCGGGTTGATCGTCGACACGCCCGGCGTCCGGGAGGTCGGGCTGATCGACGCCGACGAGGGCCTGAGCGCGGTGTTCGAGGATATCGAGCGCCTGGCGGAGACCTGCCGGTTCAACGACTGCGGTCACGCCAACGAACCGGGCTGTGCGGTGCGCGCCGCGCTGCAGAGCGGGGCTCTCGACCCCGACCGCTGGGCGCACTTCCAGAAGCTCGGGCTTGAACTGGCCGCCGTGGAGGACAAGGCCGATCGCGCGGCCAGGGACGTCGAACGCCGGCGCCTGGCCGGGCTGCAGAAGAAATACCGCGCCACGAAGCGGGACGACCGGGGCGCCGACTGATCTTCAGGCAAGCCCTTGTCCACCGTCTCGACGCGCGGTTCCGCTAGTTCAGCCGGGGCTTCTTCAGCAGCGTGTTGCGGTCGACCGAGCGGATCTCGACCTCGAACACGTCCTGCTCGCGCTGGATGCGCAGCGGGATCGTGACGCCGGCCGGTCCCTGGTCCCAGAGGGCCGTGTAGAACTCGGTCAGGTCCGACACTTCGTCGCCCGCCACGGCCAGCACCAGGTCGCCGGCGTGGAGTTCGGCGCGGGCGGCGGGGCTGCCGGGCGACACCCCGACCAGGACGACCCGGGATTCGGTCTCCTGCGCGAAGACGCCCAGCCAGGGGCGAGGCGGATGGGCGGGCCGGCCCCGCGCCAGATCGTCCAGGATCGGCGGCAGCAGTTCGGCGGGCACGAACATGTTCATGGGCTTGGCCCGGCCGTCCCTCGCTTGCCCCGACAGGCTGAGCGAGCCGACGCCGACCAGTTCGCCCTCGGGGCCGATCAGGGCCGCGCCGCTCCAATGCGGGTGGGCCGGTTCGGTGATGATCGCCTCGTCCAGCAGATATTCCCAATAGCCGGCGAACGGCATGCGCGTGAGCACCCGTCCGGCGGCCGCGTGGGCCCGTCCGCCGGCCCCGGCGATGACGACCGGGCTTCCGGAGTCCAGGATCTTCGCGGTTCCCAGCCGCAGCGGCGGCAAGCCGAGGGGCTCGAGCGCCTGGACCAGGCCCAGCCCGGTCTGGCCGTCGAAGCCCAGCACATGGGCCTGGACGCGCTTGCCGTCGTTGAGCGTCAGGACGACCTGGCTGGCCTCGGTGATCAGATAGGCCATGGTCAGCACCAGACCGCTCTCGCTGATCACCACGCCGTTTCCCAGCCGTTCGGTCCCGAGGATGCGCGCGGTGAAGGCGTCGGCCGGAACCTGGGATTCCAGCGCGACGACCGAGGACAACGCGTGATCAAGGTCGAAAGCATAGGCGCTGGCGGCGGGGCGCAACCGCGCTTCGACCTCGTGCCCTTGGAACGGTGATGACAAGTCGATCTCCTCTAGGAGACTCAAATCTGGGGCGCGGCCTGCCTTGAACAAGAGGGGGATCGAACAAGAGGGCTAGGCGGAGCCCGGACCAGACCGTCGCCCCGCCAGACGCGAGGCGACGGCGCCGTGGTCGATCAGTCGTCGCCGTCGGCGATGTCGGCGAGCAGGCCGGTGATCGGCTCGTCGTTGAAGCTGGTGACGTTGTGGCCCGCGTCGATCACGCCGACCTTGGCGACGTGCGGCGTTTCGGCTTGGGTGTCGGCCTTGTCGTCCGGCTTGGTGGTCATGGGGAACTCCGGATGCGAGAGCCGGGCGCCTTTCGCCCGGCGTGCCTCGCGGGCAGCTTGGCACGAACCTTTGCGGCTGTCAGCGAAGGCCGCCACGATGGGCGCGAATGAGGGAGAGGCGCCTCGAAACCGTTCGTCGCGCCGTTCGCTGGTCATTTGTGTTCTTGAAATGTTCTCATCGACGGTTCATGATCGACGCATGGTCGCTCCCGCCAATCTTCCCGGTCACCCGCCGCCAAGCGTGCAGGGCGCCGCGCGGGGGCGCGGGGCCAAGTCCAATCGCACCGGCCGCTTCGAGTCCCAGGTCAGCGAAGCCTTCGACGACGGCTGGGGCGAGGAGGACGAGCCGGCCCAGATCGCCACCACGCTGCAGCCGATGAAGTCGCGGACCATCATCGCCCGCAACGACAGCCCCGACGTCGGCTTCGAGAGTTCGATCAATCCCTATCGGGGCTGCAGCCATGGCTGCATCTACTGCTACGCGCGACCGGCCCACGCCTATCTGGGCCATTCGCCGGGCCTGGATTTCGAGACCAGGATCTATTTCAAGCCCGAGGCCGGCAAGCTGCTCGAGCGCGAGCTGTCCAAGAAGGGCTACGTCCCCAAGGTCATCCATATCGGCGGCGACACCGATCCCTACCAGCCCGACGAGCGCAAGCTGCGGGTGACGCGGGCGGTGCTCGAGACCCTTCAGCGGTTCCGCCACCCGTTCACGATCATCACCAAGTCGAACCTGATCACCCGCGATCTCGACATCCTGGGGCCGATGGGCCAGGCGGGGCTGGCGCGGGCGGCGGTGTCGATCACCAGCCTGGACCACCGGCTGTCGCGCAGCATGGAGCCGCGCGCCGCGACACCCAAGCGCCGGATCGACGCGGTGCGCCAGCTGACGGCGGCGGGCGTGCCGACCACGGTGATGTTCGCCCCGTCCATCCCCTCGCTGAACGACCACGAGATGGAGGCGGTGCTGGAAGCCGCCGCCGCCGCCGGGGCGACCACGGCCGGCTATGTCGCCGTGCGCCTGCCGTTGGAGATCAAGGACCTGTTCGAGGAGTGGCTGGCCGCCGAGCATCCCGACCGCGCCAAGCGGGTGATGTCGCTGATCCGCCAGATGCGCAATGGGGCGGCCTACAGTTCCGAGTGGGGCAAACGGATGACCGGTGAGGGGCCGGTGGCCGAGGTGATGAGCCAGCGGTTCCATCTGGCGCGGACACGGTTCGGGCTGGACCGCAAGCTGGCGCCGCTGGATCTGACCCAGTTCGGCGTGCCGGCCAAGGCGGGGGATCAGTTGTCGCTGTTCTAGCCCTTGACCTGATCGCCGCGATGCCCTGAAGCAGGACCATGATCACCGTCGTCCTGCCGACCCAAAACAGCGCCGCGCGCCTGGTCCATGTCCTGCCGCTGCTGGTGCCGGCCGCCGTCGACGGCCTGGTCAAGGCGGTGGTGTTCGCCGACGCCGGCTCGACCGACGCCACCCTGGCCATCGCCGAGGACAGCGGGGCGCGGGTGGTCCAGGCGTCCGGCGACGCGGGGACGCGGCTGGCGGCCGGCTGCGCGGCGGCCAGGAGCGCCTGGATCCTGGCGCTGGGCGAGGACATGGTCCTGCCGGAAGCCTGGCGCACGCCTGTCGAGGCCCACCTGGCGGGCGGCGGCGGCAAACCGGCCTGGATCGCCGCGCCGGGTCTGTTCGGGCGTCCGCTGGCGGTTCTCGCCTCGCGGGAGGCCGTCGAGGCGGCGGGCGGCTTCAAGCCCGGCGGCGACCCGCTGAAGGCGCTGCTGGGGCGGCTGAAGCCTAGGGCCGCGCGGCTGCGGGTTTGAGCTCCCAAACCTCCGCTCATCCCGGCGAATGCCGGGACCTAGATCCCAAACCGGAGAGCTTGATTGGAGAGCGCTCGGAGCCTGCCCTTACTGATCCAGGCGGAAGTCGATCACCCGCGCGCCGCTGGCCGCGGCGTCGAGGGTCTTGGTCTCGGCGCCCATCAGCTTGCGATAGGTCCAGTACGAGGCCATGACCTTCTCGACATAGTTGCGGGTTTCCTGGGCCGGCAGGCTCTCGATCAGCATCAGCGGATCGCAGTCTGCGCCGCCCAGCTGTTCCTGGGTCTTGATCAGCGTGCCAGGGCCGCCGTTATAGGCCGCGACGGCGCGGAACAGGTCCGGGCTCTGCAGGCCGCGGTCCATCAGCCAGGTGAAATAGTCCTGGCCGACCCGCAGGTTGAAGCTGGGGTCCAGCAGCGGGGTGGTGTCGGCCAGCAGCTTGTCGTCGCCGGCCGCGCGGGCCGCGGCGATCGGCATCAGCTGCATCAGGCCCACCGCGCCCGAGCCCGACGTGGCGTAGGGGTCGAAGCGGCTTTCCTGGCGCACCAGGGCGTAGACCATGGCCTTGTCGATCGTGAAGCCGCCCTTGGGCTCCAGCAGGGGGAGGGGATAGTCCTCGCCGCCCACGCGCTTGACCGCGCGCCCGGCGTTCAGCGGAGCCTTTTCATTGAGGGCCAGGGCCAGGTCGGTCCAGTCGCCGCGGGCCTTGGGATCGTCGCTGGCCAGGGACAGGCCGGCGCGCAGTTCCTGGCCGGCCTCGGCCCAGCGGCCGATCTGGGCCAGGGCGGCGGCGCGACGCGCGCGCGGGTCGGCGGCCAGCAGGCGGGCCAGCGAGGCGGTGTCGGGCCCTTCGTAGGACACCTTGGTCAGCAGGGCGGCGATCGGGTCGTCCTGGGCCAGGGCCAGGCCGGCCAGGGCCAACTGGCGGGCGGCGATCATGCCGTAGAAGGTGTTGGGCGCGCGGGCGGCCGCGCTGAGCAGATCCTCGACGTCGCGGGCTTGGCCGCCGGACGCCGCCGAGCGCGCGGCCCAGAACGAGGCGGCCGACCGCAGCCATTCGTCCTGCTTGTCGTCGTCGGCGACGCGTTCGAAATAGGTCCGGGCCTGGGCGTAGGCCTGCAGGCGGAAGGCCGACAAGCCGGCGATCCAGGGCTCGTCGGCGCGCTCGGCCAGGGTCAGGGCCTTCTTCACGTCGCCGGAATAATAGGCCTCGCGGGCGGCGCGGGCCTTGTCGGCCGGGGCGGGGCCCTTGGCGCCGGCCACGAACAGGGCCGGGATCTTCGGCGCGGCGACGCGGGCCGGCTTGCGCTTGACGGCCAGGGCGTAGACCCGGTCGGCGCCGGCCTGGTCGCCGTAGGAGTCCAGCCAGTCGGTCAGCTCGTCATAGCTGGCCGCGTAGGCGCGCGGATGCATGATCTTGGAAAATTCCAGCCGGCCCCGCAGGCTGCGGTCGCGGGCGTTGGCCGCGGCGGCCTCGGCGGCGTCGAAATCACCATGGTCGGCGGCGGCGAAGGCGGCGCGATAGAAGCGGGCGTCGGCGTCCGACAGCGGCTCGAGCGACGACGCGCGGGCGCTCGAGGGGGCGCTGAAAGCGACCGCGAGGCAAAACACGAAGGCCGAGAAAACGGCCAGAGGGCGAGCTAGAAGCTGCAATGCGTTTCCGCGCCCTTGCCCCGAAAGGCTCCCCGACGCGTCCCGTGTCCAACTGGTCGCCCGAATCTCTAGTTGGGACGCTCCGGGCGATCAAGCCTCTCACTGAGCATAAGCATGTCGGCCCAGGCCTTTTTCTTGGCCGCCGGCTGACGCAGCAGGAACGCCGGATGCAAGGTGGGCAAGGCCGGAAGCTCGGTCTGGCCGTCGCTGGAGGTCCATTCGAACCACCGTCCGCGGAGCGACAATATGCCTTCCTCGCGCTTCAGCATGCTCTTCGCCGAGGCGCCGCCGACCAAAAGCAGGATCTTCGGCCGCACCAGCTGAATCGCCCGCTCGAGGAACGGCGCGCAGACGGCCTGCTCCTGCGGGGTGGGCGTGCGGTTGCCCGGCGGACGCCAGAACACGGTGTTGGTGACGAAGGCGCGGTCCAGCACGCCGGCGGCTTTCAGCATGCGGTCCAGAAGCTGGCCGGCGCGGCCGACGAACGGCGCGCCCTGCAGGTCCTCGTCGGCCCCGGGGGCCTCGCCGATGATCATCAGGGGCGCGTCGGCCGGGCCGCGCGAGACCACGGCCTGCCGGGCGCCCTGGGTCTTGAGCGGGCAGCCGTCGAAGGCGGCGATGGCGGCGGCCAGGGCGGGCAGGTCGGCGCAGGCGGCGGCCAGGGCCTGGGCCTCGGCGACGGCGGCGCCCAGATCGGGTCCGCGACCGAAGGCCGGCGTCGCGACGGGCGCGACGGCGACCGGGGCGGGGGGCTCCTTGCGGGCCCGCAGCAGGGCCGCGCCCTCGGCCAGGCGGTCGATCGGATCGTCCGCGTACGAGGCCTCGACACCCGCATCGGCCCAGAAGGCGAGCAGGCTTTCCACGGCGCGCGGATCGACGTGAGACGCGATGGGGAGGTCCATGCGTTTCTCTTAGTACGAAGTTTCGACGCTCGCCACGTCGGGGCTGCGCTGCATCGCAGCAAAAAACATCCGTTTATTCTTGACCACCGATGCGTCACCTCACGATAAGCTTCGATTCAAACAGCAAGAACGCGGGCAGAGTGCGCCCGGGGCGGGAGATCCCATGAGCGAAGAGCTCGAACGCGAGTCGATGGAATACGACGTCGTCATCGTCGGCGGCGGACCGGCGGGCCTTTCGGCCGCCATCCGACTCAAGCAACTGGCGGCCAAGGCCGGGACCGAGGTTTCGGTGGCCGTGCTGGAAAAGGGCTCGGAAGTCGGCGCCCACATCCTGTCGGGCGCGGTGATCGATCCCAAGGGCCTGGCCGAGCTGTTCCCCGACTGGAAGGAACGCGGCGCGCCGCTGGAGACCCCCGTCACCAAGGACGTCTTCCGGCTGCTGGGCCCATCGGGCGACCTCTCGCTGCCGATGTTCGCCATGCCGCCGTTCATGCACAATCACGGCTGCTACATCGCCTCCCTGGGCAATGTCTCGCGCTGGCTGGCCGCCCAGGCCGAGGAGCTGGGCGTCGAGATCTATCCGGGCTTCGCGGCCTCGGACCTGGTCTGGAACGCCGACGGCTCGGTCAAGGGCGTCGTGGTCGGCGTCGTGGGCGTGGCCAAGGACGGGCACCACAAGCCCGACTACAACCCCGGCATGGAGCTGCACGGCAAGTACGTGTTCATCGCCGAGGGCGTGCGTGGCTCGCTGGCCAAGCAGCTGATCGCCAAGTTCGACCTGTCGGCCGGCAAGTCGCCGCAGAAGTTCGGCATCGGCATCAAGGAATTGTGGCAGGTGCCGCCCGAGAAGCACCAGCCGGGCCTGGCCGAGCACACCACCGGCTGGCCGCTGGACAACCAGACCGGCGGCGGCAGCTTCATGTACCACTTCGGGGACAACTACGTGGCCATCGGCTACGTCGTGCACCTGAACTACAAGAACCCCTGGCTGTCGCCGTTCGACGAGTTCCAGCGCTTCAAGCACCATCCGGCGGTCAAGCCGCACCTGGAAGGCGGCAAGCGCATCGCCTACGGCGCGCGGGCCATCACCGAGGGGGGCTATCAGTCCGTCCCGAAGCTGACCTTCCCGGGCGGGGCGCTGATCGGCTGCTCGGCCGGCTTCGTCAACGTGCCGCGGATCAAGGGCAGCCACAACGCGGTGAAGACCGGCATGCTGGCCGCCGACGCCGCCTTCGAGGCCCTCGCCGCCGGCCGCGCCGGCGACGAGCTGGTCGCCTATCAGGAGCTCTACGAGAAGTCCTGGGTGGCCAAGGAGCTGAAGGTCGTCCGCAACGCCAAGCCGCTGCTGGGCAAGTTCGGCACCGCCCTGGGCGGAGCGCTGGGCATGTTCGACATGTGGGTCAACCACCTGACCGGCGGGTTCTCGTTCTTCGGCACGATGAAGCACGAGAAGACCGACGCGGCGTCGACGGGCCTGGCCAAGGACTACAAGCCGCTGGTCTATCCCAAGCCGGACGGCGTGATCAGCTTCGACAAGCTGAGCTCGGTGTTCATCTCGGCCACCAACCACGAGGAAGACCAGCCGGCCCACCTGACGCTGAAGGACCCGACCGTCCCGATCGCGGTGAACCTGCCCAAGTACGGCGAACCGGCCCGGCTCTACTGCCCGGCGGGCGTCTACGAGGTGCTCTACAACGAGCAGGGCCAGAACCCGCGCTTCCAGATCAACGCCCAGAACTGCGTCCACTGCAAAACCTGCGACATCAAGGACCCGTCGCAGAACATCGTGTGGACCACGCCCGAGGGCGGCGGCGGACCGAACTATCCGAACATGTAAGCGGCCTTCGAAAGGCCCCATAAACGCGAGACTGGAGGCGCGGTCCGAACGTTCGGACCGCGCCTTTTTCTTGCGGCGCGCCCGGAAACCGATGAGGGTGCGGACATGACGCGTATCAAGCTTCTCCTCGCCCTTCTCTCGGCCTCGACCCTGACCGCCTGCGCCGCCGCCGCGCCCGGGCCGGACCTGCGGGGCCAGTTCGCCGTGGGATCCGCCTGGGGCTCGAACCGATCGGCCTATGGCCAGTTCCTGGCCGGGCAGGCGGCGTTGCTGAACGGCTCGAACGCCCAGGCGGCGACCTATTTCGACGAGGCCCGCCAGCTGGACGAGGATCCGGGGGTGCTGGCCGACCGCGCCTTCACCGCGGCCCTGCTGGCGGGTGACGTGCAGCGCGCCGCCGCCATCGCCCCGCGCGGCGCCGACGCCAACGAGCAGGTTCGCCGGCTGGGCGTCCTGACCCGGGTGGTCGACCTGATGGCCAGCGGCAAGGGCCGCGACGCCCAGACGCTGCTGAAGACCGAGACCCTGGGCTTCCCCCACCGTCCCGCCGCCGTGCTGCTGGCCCCGTGGCTGGCCGCCGCGGCGGGCGACAACGCCGACGCGGTGACACGTCCGGAGCTGCAGGGCGACCGGTTCGTGCAGTTTTTCGGCCAGCTGAGCCAGGCGCGGCTCTACGAGCGCGCCAAGCGCTATGACGAGGCCGAGACCGACTACAAGGCGCTGATGGCGATCGAGAACGCCCGGGGCCTGTTCGTCGAGGACTACGGCGCGTTCCTGGAGCGCCGCAAGCGTCAGGCCGACGCCGTGGCGCTGTATGACGCGGCCCTGGCCCGCGATCCGGACGATCAGGGCCTGCGGATGGCCCGGGACCGGGCCGCGGCGCGCGGTCCGGCGCCGGCCCTGCCGACCGACAAGCAGGGCGCCGCCCACATGCTGGTCGCCTGCGCCGCCACCTTCGCCAGCGAGCGCCAGAGCCAGTTCGGCCTGGCCTATCTGCGCCTGGCCCTACGGCTGGATCCCAAGCGCGACGACGCCTGGCTGCTGGTCGGCGATCTGCTGGCCCAGGACGACGACACCGCCGGAGCCCGCGAGGCCTACGCCAAGGTGGCGCCGACCTCGGCCCGCTATGTCGCGGCCCAGTCCAAGCTGGCCTGGAGCTACCAGACCGGCGGCGACAAGGAAAAGGCCGTCGCCCTGGCCCAGCAGGCCGCCGTCGCCGCGCCCAAGGACCGAGACGCGCAGATCACCTATGCCGACCTGCTGCGGGCCAACGAGCGCTGGGCCGAGTCGGCCGCCGCCCTGGATCCGCTGATCGCCGGCGAGGGCGACAAGCCCGACTGGCGTCTGCTCTACATGCGCGGCGTGGCCCTGGAGCGGGCCGGCCGCTGGACCGACGCCGAGCGCGACCTGCTGACGGCGATCAAGCTCAGCCCGGACGAACCCGACCTGCTGAACTATCTCGGCTATTCGTGGATCGATCGCGGGGTGCACCTGCCCGAGGCCATCGCCATGGTCCAGAAGGCGGTCGACGCCCGGCCGCTGTCGGGCGCCATGCTCGACTCCCTGGGCTGGGGCTACTACCGCCAGGGCGACTACCAGACCGCCGTGACCAAGCTGGAGCAGGCCGTCGAGCTGGAGCCGGGCGATCCGGACGTCAACGGCCACCTGGGCGACGCCTATTGGCGCATCGGACGCCAGATCGAGGCGCGCTACCAGTGGCAGCGGGTGCTCAGCCTGGAGCCGGACGCCAAGCAGAAGGCCGAGGCCGAGGCCAAGCTCAAGAACGGCCTGGGCGGTCCGCCGGCCAAGATGGCCTCCAGCCAGTAGCCTGACGACTTTAGACGTTTCCAGACGCTTCAAGGGCACGCCATGCGCCTCGACGCCTTCGCCCCGGCCAAGGTCAACCTGTTCCTGCACGTCGGCGGCCCCGACGCGGCCGGCTATCATCCGATCTCCAGCCTGATGCTGTTCGCCGACGTCGGCGACCGGGTCAGCCTGCAGGCGGCCGACGCGTTGAGCTTCGAGGCGACGGGCCGGTTCGGCGGCGAGATCCCGCTGGGCGACGACAATCTGGTGGTGCGGGCCGCCAACGCCCTGCGCGCGCGCCTGGGCGGACCGCTGCCGCCCTTCCGCCTGATCCTCGACAAGGCCCTGCCGATCGCCGCCGGCCTGGGCGGGGGCTCCAGCGACGCCGGAGCGGCGCTGCGGTTGCTGCGCGAGGCCCTGGCGCCCGACCTGTCAGACGTCGACCTGGAGGCCGTGGCCGGGAGCCTCGGCGCCGACGGCGCGGCCTGTCTTTGGGGCGCGCCGGTCATGGCGGAGGGGCGGGGCGAGCGCCTGTCGCCGGCGCCGGCCCTGCCGGAGCTGCACGCCGTGCTGGTCAATCCGCTGGTCCCGTCGCCGACCGGCGCGGTCTATCGGGCCTATGACGCGGCCGTCGCGCCGGAGGGCGAGGCGCCGCCGCCGCTGCTGGACGGCCTGGAAAGCGTCGAGGAGGTCTGCGCCTGGCTGGCCGGCTTCACCCGCAACGATCTGCAGGCCCCGGCCGTGGCCCTGGAGCCGCGCATCGGCCAGGTGCTGGAGCTGCTGGCCGACGAGCCCGAGACCCTGCTGGCCCGGATGTCCGGCTCGGGCGCCACGTGCTTTGCCCTGTGCGCGGGCGACATCGAGGCCGAGGGCCTGGCCGAACGCCTCGAGCAGATGCGGCCCGACTGGTGGGTCCGGCGCTGCCGGCTGGGCGGGCCGTTCGCGGGGTAGCCCCAAAAGAAAAGCGCGGAAGCCGAAGCTTCCGCGCCCTCCCGATCCGAACCTTGGACCGTGCCTTCCCCAGCCTTAGCTGTGGTAGGCGCGTTCGCCGTGTTCGGAGATGTCCAGACCTTCTTCCTCGGCGTCCGGCGTGGCGCGGAGACCGATGACCAGCTTGATCACGAAGAAGACGATGATCGAGGCGATGGCCGACCACGCGATGGTCAGGCAGACGCCCTTGGCCTGGATGATCAACTGGCCGATCGGCGTGTAGGTGGCCAGCGCGTCGCAGGTCGAGATGTCGCCGTCCTTGGCGCAGGTGGTGTAGTCGACGATGCCGGCGCCGCCCCAGGCGGGGTTGACCAGCAGGCCGGTGGCCAGGGCGCCGACGATGCCGCCGATGCCGTGGATGCCGAAGGCGTCCAGGCTGTCATCGTACTTCAGCGCGTTCTTCACGACCGAGCAGAAGAAGATGCAGACCGGCGAGACGACCAGACCCAGGATCACCGCGCCCATCGGGCCGGCGAAACCGGCGGCGGGGGTGACGGCCACCAGGCCGGCGACCACGCCCGAAGCCAGGCCCAGGGCCGACGGCTTCTTCTTGGTGACCCACTCGACGAGGACCCAGGACAGGCCGGCGGCGGCGGTGGCGACGAAGGTGTTGATCATCGCCAGCGAGGCGTAGCCGTTGGATTCCAGGTTGGAGCCGGCGTTGAAGCCGAACCAGCCCACCCACAGCAGACCGGCGCCCACCAGGGTCAGGGTCAGCGAGTGCGGCGGCATCGGCTCCTTGCCGTAGCCTTGGCGCTTGCCCAGGATCAGGGCGCCGACCAGGGCGGCGACGCCGGCGTTGATGTGCACCACGGTGCCGCCGGCGAAGTCCAGGCCGCCCCAGGTCCAGATTTGACCGGCCTTGATCGCGGCGGTCGGGGCCAGAGCGATGGCGTCGGGACCGGGCCACCACCAGACCATGTGGGCGAGCGGATAGTAGGACAACAGGGGCCACAGGACGGCGAAGGCGACAATGGCGGCGAACTTCATGCGCTCGACCAGCGAACCGATGACCAGGGCGGCGGTGATGGCCGCGAAGGTCGCCTGGAACGAGATGAAGGTCAGTTCCGGGATCACCACGCCGGTCGAGAACGTCGCGACGTTGCTGGCCGGGGTCACGCCCTTGAGGAACAGCCGGCTGAGTCCGCCGACGAACAAGTCCCAGCTGCCGCCGTCGGTGAAGGCGAGGCTGTAGCCCCACAGCACCCAGGCGACGAAGCCGATGATGGCCACGGTCGAGACCTGCATCATCACCGACAGCATGTTCTTGGAACGGACCAGGCCGCCGTAGAACAGGGCCAGGCCCGGCAGGATCATCAGCAGGACCAGGACGGTCGAGGTGAGCATCCAGGCGTTGTCGCCCTTGTCGTTCTTGTCGACGATGGCGGTGGGAGCGGCCTCGGCGGGAGCCGGGGCGGCGGCGACCGGAGCGGCGGGAGCCGGCGCGGCCTCGGCGGGCGCGGCGGCGGCCGGCGCGGCCGTGTCCTGAGCGAAGGCGACGGCGCCCAGCGGAGCCCCCGCCAGAGTCGCCGCGAGCATCAGCCCGGCCAGCGGTTTAAAGTGCAGTTTCATCGTTGGTATCCCCTTATTCCCCGACGAATTACAGAGCGGCCGGGCCGGTTTCGCCGGTCCGGATGCGAACGGCTTCCTCGACATTGAGGACGAAGATCTTGCCGTCGCCGATCTTGCCCGTGGCGGCGGCGGCCTTGACCGCCTCGACGGCCTTGGCGGCCGACGCATCGTCGACCACGGCTTCCAGCTTCACCTTCGGCACGAAATTCACTTGGTATTCCGCGCCGCGATAGATTTCGGTCTGGCCCTTCTGACGGCCGTAGCCCTTGACCTCGGACACCGTCAGGCCTTCGACCCCCGCGGCGACGAGCGCCTCGCGGACCTCGTCGAGCTTGAAGGGTTTGACGATCGCTATGATCAGTTTCATCCGCCTTGCTCCGACCCGCTGACTGCGCGGGCTCCCCTTGAATTGGTTTTAGAGCGCGTTGCTCACTCGCACCGCGACGCGGACCCATGGGCCCGCATCGTTTCCCCGGCGCTGTTCACGCTATCGGTCGCGCTTCGGACATGGCTGTCGCGCGGTAGGGATTTGGAAACGAAAGGGGCGCGGCGCCTAAATTTTGGGCGTCAACGACCGGGCGCGCTCGGAAAGGCGGCGTTTCGCGGTTCGAAGAGGCGGGCTGGCCCGGCCTATCGCGAACCGCATACAATCATCGGCTCACGCGCCGCGATCTGGAGTCTCCGCCGCCCATGCCTTCCGTCTGGATCAAGATCGCGCCCTGGGGCCTGCTGATCGCCTCGAACGTCTTCATGACCTTCGCCTGGTACGGCCACCTGAAGAATCGCTCGACGACGATGCTGGTGGCCATCTTCACCAGCTGGCTGATCGCCTTGCCGGAATATTTGCTGGCCGTGCCCGCCAACCGCCTGGGACACGGCGTCTATTCGACCGCCCAGCTGAAGACGGGCCAGGAAGCGATCACCCTGATCGTCTTCACGCTGTTTTCGGTTTTCTTCCTGGGCGAGACGATCCGCTGGACGACCCTGATCGGGTTCGGCGTCATCTTCGTGGGCGTGGCGATCGTGATGTTCTCCAAGTAAGGCGTTCACGAACCCGTGATCCGCGCAACGGACTCCAGGTCTGAACGCTGATGTGGCTGCGTTTCTTCCCAGAAGGATGAGCCCCATGTTTGTGCGTATCGCTACCGCCGCCGCCGTCCTGGCGCTGATGTCCGGCGCGGCCATGGCCCAGTCGACGGCTCCCGGCGCTCCCGTGAACCCGGACCCGACCGCCGCGGCCCCGGCCGACCAGACCATGCCCGCGGACCCGGCGACCGCCGCCACGGCGCCGGCCGACCCGACGGCCGCGACCACCATGCCGGCCCCGACCGGCGCGGCGACCGACACCGCCGGCCGCGTCTCGTCGATGCCCGCCGAGCAGCAGTCGACCTTGAAGGCCGGCGACCCCAACGTCGTCTCCAATCCGCCGATCGCCGACACCCCGGAAAACCGCAAGCTCTACGGCGCCCCGATGTCGAACGCCGGCAAGCGCACCGCCGCCAAGGGCAACTAAGCCTTTCCAGCGGTCCGCGAGGTCCCAACTAAGCTTGAAGCGTCAGTCGGCGGGCCCTATGGTCCGCCGACTTTTTTCTGGCCCTGTTCGGACCCTGATGCCCGCCCCAAAACCCAAGTCGTTTCAAAGCCTGATCCTGACGCTCCATGACTATTGGAGCGCCCAGGGCTGCGTGATCCTGCAGCCGCACGACGTCGAGGTGGGGGCGGGGACCCTGCACCCGGCCACGGTGCTGCGCGCCCTGGGTCCCAAGCCCTGGAACGCGGCCTATGTGCAGCCCTCGCGCCGTCCGGGCGACGGCCGCTATGGCGAGAACCCCAACCGCCTGCAGCACTACTACCAGTACCAGGTGATCCTGAAGCCGAACCCGCCGAACATGCAGGACCTGTATCTGGGTTCGCTGGAGGCCATCGGCCTGGACCTGCGCACCCACGACATCCGCTTCGTCGAGGACGACTGGGAAAACCCCACCGTCGGCGCCTGGGGCCTGGGCTGGGAAGTCTGGTGCGACGGCATGGAGGTCAGCCAGTACACCTACTTCCAGCAGGTGGGCGGCCTGGACGTCTCGCCGGTGGCCGGCGAGCTGACCTACGGCCTGGAGCGCCTGGCCATGTACGTGTTCGGCGTCGACAACGTGTTCGACCTGCCGTTCAACGATCCGGACGCGCCGCTGGGCCATCTGACCTATGGCGACGTGTTCCTCGAGAACGAACGCCAGCACTCGGAAGCCAATTTCCACGGCTACGACGTAGCCGTGCTGAAGGGCCAGTTCGAGGACATGGAGCGCCAGGTGCCGCTGATGCTGGCCCGCTCGTACCAGGGCAAGTCCCTGGTGCTGCCCGCCTACGACATGGTCCTCAAGGCCAGCCACCTTTTCAACCTGATGAACGCCCGCGGCGCGATCGCCGTCGCCGAGCGCGCCAGCTACATCGGCCGCATCCGCGACCTCTGCAAGCTGTGCGCCAGCGCCTGGGTCGAGCAGCAGGAAGCCGCGTAGAGTCGATGCCTCAACTCCTTCTCGAACTGTTCTCCGAAGAGATCCCCGCCCGCATGCAGGCCGGCGCCGCGCGCGACCTGGAGCGCATGGCGCGCGAACACCTGGCCGCCGCCGGCTTCCTGCCCGAGGCCTTGAAGACCTTCGCCGGTCCGCGCCGCCTGACCCTGGTGGTCGAGGGCCTGCCGATCGCCCAGGCCGACCGCAAGGAAGAGCTGAAGGGCCCGCGCGTCGGCGCCCCGCCCCAGGCCATGGAAGGCTTCCTGCGCAAGGCGGGCCTGACCCAGGACCAGCTGGTCGAGCGCGACGGCGTCTGGATGGCCTTCATCGAGAAGACCGGCCGCCCGACCACCGAGATCGTCGCCGAGATGGTCGAGGCGATCGTGCGCGGCTTCGCCTGGCCCAAGTCGATGACCTGGGGCACGAGCAAGCTGCGCTGGGTGCGGCCGCTGAAGCGCATTCTCTGCGTGTTCGACCGCGAGGTCGTGCCGTTCGCCATCGAGGGCATCGAGAGCGGCGACGTCACCGAGGGCCACCGCTTCATGCGCCTCGGCCACGGCTGGGGCGGCCAGCCGTTCAAGGTTCGCGACTTCGACGAGTACAGCAAGGGCCTGCTGGACCACTTCGTCGTGCTGGACGTCGAGGAGCGCAAGGCGCGTATCCTGGAGGGCTGCAAGACCCTGTGCTTCGCCCGCAATCTGGAGCTGGTCGAGGACCTCGGCCTGCTCGAGGAGGTCGCCGGCCTGGCCGAATGGCCGACCCCGGTGCTGGGCGACATGGACCCGGCGTTCCTGGACCTGCCGGGCGAGGTGATCCGCACCTCGATGCGCACCCACCAGAAGTACTTCGCCGTGCGCAAGCCGGACGGGGAGGGCCTGGCCCCGCACTTCATCACGATCGCCAACGTCCAGTCGGCCGACGGCGGCAAGGTGATCGCGCAGGGCAACGCCAAGGTGCTGAGCTCGCGCCTGTCCGACGCCCGGTTCTTCTGGGACGAGGACGTCAAGGTCGGCTTCGAGCCGTGGCTGGAGAAGCTGAACGGCGTGACCTTCCACGCCAAGCTCGGGACCATGGCCGAACGTGTCGAGCGCATCGTCGCCCTGGCTCGCGAAATCGCGCCGCTGGTCGGCGCCGATCCGGACAAGGCGGCCGAAGCCGCGCGTCTGGCCAAGGCGGACCTGGCCTCGCAGATGGTCGGCGAGTTCCCCGAACTGCAGGGCCTGATGGGCGGCTATTACGCCCGCGCCGCCGGGATGGACCCCGAGATCGCCGACGCCATCCGCGACCACTACAAGCCGCAAGGCCCCGGCGACAGCGTTCCGACCGCGCCGCTGAGCGTGGCGGTGGCTCTGGCGGACAAGCTGGACACGCTGGTGGGCTTCTTCGCGATTGATGAGAAGCCGACGGGCTCGAAGGACCCGTTCGCGCTGCGTCGGGCGGCGTTGGGGGTTATCCGGATACTGCTGGAAAATAACGTCCGTGGCGGTGTGACATCCGACCTCTTATTCCCGTGGCACGAATGGCAAATCACGACTGAAATCGAAAAACTTCGTGCCGAGATGTTCGCGAAGTTTGATGACCTTGAGGCCGCAGCCTCGCTTCATGAAGACATCAAGGCGATGGCTCGCGCCAATCGTCGCGATTTCTCTTCCGTCTTCAAATTGCTCGGGGATGTTGAGCCTGAAAAGGTTGCAGTCGCGGCCCCCGCGTCGGTGTCTGAAGCAATTGAATCCTTCCTCAGCCGCCAATCAGGTGTGCTTTGGCAAGCGAGCGTTTGGCTCTCTAAAAGTGTTCTCGACTTCTTCGTTGATCGCTTGAAAGTGACACTCAAAGATCAGGGCAAACGTTCGGACCTCGTCGACGCCGTGTTCGCGCTCGGCGACGACGACCTGGTGCGCATCGTCGCCCGGGTCGAGGCGCTGGACGGGTTCCTGAAGACCGACGACGGCAAGAACCTGCTGGCCGGCTACAAGCGCGCCTCCAACATCCTCAAGGCCGAGGAGAAGAAGGGCTGGAAAGCCGAGGGCGGTCGCGAGATCCTGCCCGACGCCTCGGCCCCGGAAGTGCAGCTGCACGACGCCCTGCGGATGATCGAAAAGCCGCTGGCGTCCGCCCTGGAAGCCGAGGACTTCACCGCCGCCATGCAGGAACTGGCCGGCCTGCGCGGCCCGGTCGACGCCTTCCTGGACGGCGTGTTCGTCAACTCCGAGGTCGCCGCTGAGCGCGACAACCGCCTGAAAACCCTGGCCGCCGTCCGGGACGCGATGGGTCAAGTGGCCGACTTCTCGCTGGTCGGCGGGTAGGGGCGCTTCCTTCACCCTCTCCCTCTGGGAGAGGGTGTTTTCGTGCTGTCTCCTAAGCCTCGACCAGTTCCAGCGCCTGGTTGATCGCCGCGAACAGGCTGTGGATGCTGATCGGCTTGGCCAGATGCAGGTCGGCGCCGGACGCTAGGCAGGCCTGGACCTGATGGGGCATGGCGTTGGCGGTCAGGGAGATGATCGGCGTGCGCGCCAGTCCCTGGTCGCGTTCGCGGGCGCGGATCGCGGCGGTGGCGGCCAAGCCGTCCATCACCGGCATCTGCGTGTCCATCAGGATCAGGTCGAACGGCTGCTCGGCGAAGGCGGTCAGGGCCGCCTGGCCGTCGGCGGCGATGGTCAGGTCCGCGGCGTCGCCCAGCATCAGATCGACGACCTTCTGATTGGTCGGATGGTCCTCGGCCAGCAGGACCCGCAGGCGGCGCTCGATCTGCGGCTGGGCCGCGGTCGGTTCCGGATTCGGCTTGCAGGCGCAGGCCTCGTCGCCTTCGCAGGCGCCCAGGATCGCCTGGAAGGTGAAGGTGGCTCCGTGCCCGGGTTGGGCCGCGCAGGCGATGTCGCCGTTCATCAGCCGCGCCAGGCGCCGGGCGATCGACAGGCCCAGGCCCGAGCCGCCGGCCTGGCGGGTCACCGAGCCGTCGGCCTGCTGGAAGCGTTCGAACAACTGATCGCTGCTGGCCGGATCGAAACCCTCGCCGCTGTCCTGGACCGAGACGCTCAGCGCCACGCCGCCGCCGGGCGCGGCGGTCGTCGTGGCGTGGATATGCACGCCGCCGGCGTTGGTGAACTTGACGGCGTTGCTGGTCAGGTTGGCGACGATCTGGCGGATGCGCAGGGCGTCGCCCACCACCTGGTCGTGGAAGCCGTCGGCGAAGCCCAGCTGGAAGCCGAGGTCCTTGTCGCGGGCGACCGCCTCGAAAACCGCCGCCGCGGCCGTCACCGCCTCGCGCAGGTTCATCGGCTCCACGACCAGCTCCAGCGCGCCGGACTCGATCTTCGACAGGTCGAGGATGTCGCTGAGCAGAAGGTTCAGGGTCCGGCCCGAACTGAGGATGACCGACATCATCTCGCGCTGCCGCGGGGTGAGGCTGCTGCGGCTGAGCACCTCGGCCATGCCGATCACCCCGTTCAGCGGCGTGCGGATCTCGTGGCTCATATTGGCCAGGAACTCGCTCTTGGCGACACTGGCCGCTTCGGCCCGCTGCAGGGCCGCGTCCAGGGCGGCCGCGCTCAGCTTGCGCTCGGTGATGTCTTCGCAGATCGCCAGCAGATGGCGGCGGCCATCCTCGCCGGAAATTGCGATTTTGCGGGTCTGCAGCCAGCGCCGGCCGTTGTGCGGGGTGTCGAGCGGCTCTTCGGGGATCGTCCGCAGTTCGCCGCTCGCCAGCACCTCGCGGTCATGGGCGACGAAGAAGTCGGCCTGGTCGGCGGGAAAGAAATCGTAGTCCGAGCGGCCCAGAAGCGCCTCGCGCGGCGCGCCCAGAACCTCCTCGGCGGTCCGATTGACCAGCAGGAACTTGCCGGTCTCGCCGTCCTTGACGAACAGCATGGCCGGGACGTTCTCGATCACGGTGTCCAGGAAGGTCTGGGGCGGCGCCGAGCGTTCCGACGCGCTGGCCGGCTCGAGGCTGACGCAGCTGGTGACCCGGCCGCCCGACACCGTGCGGCGCGTGGCGAAGCGCAGGCGCTCACCATGCTCCACCCGCTCTTCGCGTACATGCTCCAAGGTCGCGCGGCGATGGATCTGTTCGGCCAGCCAGGCCTCCGGACGCGCGCCCGCGTTCGGATAGCGCCCGGCCGCCAGCCCGGCCCGCAGCAGGGCCTCGAACGTCATGTCCTCGACAACCTCGACGCCCCACCGCGCCCAGAGCTCGGCATAGCGCTGGTTCCAGGCCACGCATCGATCCGCCGGGTCGAACACGGCCAAGCCTTCGGACGCGGTGTCGAAGGCTTCGCGCATCAAGGTGTGGAGGGCCATGGGCGGGGCCGGATCATCGATCATCGTGGAACGGCTCATGCACGAATATGGACAAGCAGCTACGGCCCGACTGCCTTTCCGGACAGACAACATGGGCGTTATGCGACGATATGTCCGGCTCGGCGCCGATCAGGACCCCAGCGCGAACCCCGCATACCCCTCCGCCGCCACCGCGTCGCAGTGCAGCTTATAACCCTCGCCGACATACGGCATGAACACCCGGGGCTTTCCCGGGATGTTGGCGCCCATGTACCAGGAGGCCGCGCGGGGGAAGAGGGTCTTGTCGGCCTCTTCGTTGACGTGGGCGACCCAGTCTTCCTGGGCGTCGGTGGTCGCTTCCAGCGTCGCGGCGTTGGTGGTCCGCACGTGGGCGATGGCGTCCATGATCCAGTCGACATGCTGCTCGGCCGCGGTCAGCACGTTGGTCAGCACCGACGGGCTGCCCGGGCCGGTGACGGTGAACAGGTTGGGGAAGCCCGCCACCGCCAGGCCCAGATAGGTCTTGGGACCCTCGGCCCAGGCGTCCTTCAGGCTCAGGCCGCCCCGGCCGCGGATGTCCATGCGCAGCAGGGCGCCGGTCATGGCGTCGAAGCCCAGGGCGCTGACGATCACGTCGACCGGATAGTCCCGCTCGGTGGTGCGCACGCCGGTCGGCGTGATCGCCGTGATCGGGGTCTCGCGCAGGTCGACCAGCTCGACGTTGTCGCGGTTGAAGGTCTCGTACCAGCCGGTGTCGACGCAGGCCCGCTTGGTCATGATCGGGAAGCTGCGCGGGGTCAGCTTCTCGGCCAGGGCCGGGTCCTTGACGATCCGCGCGATCTTGGCGCGGACGAAGTCGCCGGCCGCCTGGTTGCAGCGTTCGTCGCGCACGATGTTGGGGATCTGCACGGCCGAGATCAGGCCCCAGCCGTTCCACAGCTGCTCGACCAGGGCGTTCAGCTCCTCGTCGGACGGCACATAGTCGGCGGGCGGGATGGGCAGGGGCGGCTGGCCGCTGCGCAGCAGCTCGACATAGGCCGGGAAGTTGGCGCGGAACCCGGCCACCTCCTCGTCGCTCAACGGGGCGTTCAGGGCCGGCAGGCTGTAGTTGGGCGTGCGCTGGAACACGTAGACCTGGTCGGCCTGCTCGGCGATCAGCGGCGTCGACTGGACCGCCGACGAGCCGGTGCCGATCACCGCCACCCGCTTGCCCGTGAAGTCGATCGGATCGTGCGGCCACAGGCCGGTGACGTAGGTCTCGCCCTCGAACGTGTCCGCGCCCGGCAGATCGAAGTCGCGCGGCGCCGACAGGCAGCCGGTGGCCATCACGCAGAACCGCGCGGCGATCTCGTCGCCCCGGTCGGTCTTCACCCGCCAGAGCTTGGCGGTCTCGTCGAAGACCGCCGAGGTCACGCGGGTCTCGAACAGGAAGTGGGGCCGAAGATCGAAGCGATCGGCCACGTGCTGGGCGTAGGCCAGGATCTCGGGCTGGGTGGCGTACTTCTCGCTCCACCGCCACTCGGCCTGCAGCTCGTCGGAGAAGGTGTAGGAATAGAGCAGGCTGGGGATGTCGCAGCGGGCGCCGGGATAGCGGTTCCACCACCAGGTGCCGCCGACGTCGCCGGCGGCCTCGATCCCCTGGACGGTCAGTCCGGCCTCGCGCAGCCGATGGACCATGTAGAGCCCGCCGAAGCCGGCCCCGACCACCACCGCGTCCAGCGGCGCGGCGGGCGTCGTGTGAAGGGGCTCGCGAACGGCCGCGCTCGTCCCCGGATGGGTCGCTGCTGGCGCCATGATGTCCTCCCCGGTCTTGTTTTCGCCCCTGCGGGCGGCCGGCGCGTTCAAGATATGAGGGCTGACCTAGGGGCAGTAAATGGGGACGGTTCGCGCGTCATTAGCGCCGCGCCGGTCTTGAAGCGGCCGGCGGGCGAGGGCTGGAGTCAGCCCTCGCCAACGCCATTCCGAGACTCAGATGGGTGTTCGTCCCCTCGCTGCTCGCGCAAATCTCAATCAGGACAACGTTGTCATTGGAAGAATTTGCCGAAATTTCGCTGTAGACTGCGAACCGCAAACCGTCGGTGGACGGCTTCTTTGACAAGGTGCTACTGAACGCCCGGATATTGCAGTGCGGGATGGGCGTTTACGCTCCATGTCCCAGGCCAGGACGGTTCCGACAGAGAACCGCCGGCTTTTTCACTATCGCAGGGTGAACAAGAAAATGCCGGTTGATACGCTGACCAAGACGCAGTGGGTCTATTCGTTCGGGGGCGGCGGCGCCGACGGCGACGCCAAGATGAAGAACCTGCTGGGCGGCAAGGGCGCCAATCTCGCCGAGATGTCGTCCCTGGGCCTGCCCGTGCCGCCGGGCTTCACGGTCACCACCGAGGCCTGCGTCCACTACTACGCCAACGGCAAGCAGTACCCGGCCGAGCTGGCCGAACAGGTCAATGCGGGCCTGGCCACGGTCGAGCAGCTGACCGGCAAGAGCTTCGGCGACGTCGCCAACCCGCTGCTGGTCTCGGTGCGCTCGGGCGCCCGGGCCTCGATGCCGGGCATGATGGACACCGTGCTGAACCTGGGCCTGAACGACGAGACCGTCGAAGGCCTGGCCGTGCTCTCGGGCGACCGCCGCTTCGCCTATGACAGCTATCGCCGCTTCATCCAGATGTACTCGAACGTCGTGCTCGACCTGGAGCACCACATGTTCGAGGAGATCCTCGACGACCATAAGGACCGGCTGGACGTCACCGTCGACACGGCCCTGACCGCCGACGACTGGGCCGCGGTGATCAAGGACTACAAGGCCGCCGTCCGCGACGCCCTGGGCAAGCCCTTCCCGCAGGACGCCCAGGAGCAGCTGTGGGGCGCCATCGGCGCGGTGTTCGCCAGCTGGATGAACGACCGGGCCAAGTTCTATCGCCGCATGCACGACATCCCCGAGGCCTGGGGCACCGCCGTCAACATCCAGTCGATGGTGTTCGGCAACATGGGCGAGACCTCGGCGACCGGCGTGGCCTTCACCCGCAACCCCTCGAACGGCGACGGCCGCCTGTACGGCGAGTTCCTGATCAACGCCCAGGGCGAGGACGTGGTGGCCGGCATCCGCACGCCGCAGTCCCTGACCAAGGCCGCCCGCGAGGAGATGGGCGACACGGCCCCCTCGATGGAGGAGGCGATGCCGGAGGTGTTCGGCCAGTTCAAGACCGTGGTCGAGACGCTGGAGCGCCACTACCGCGACATGCAGGACATCGAGTTCACGGTCGAGCAGGGCAAGCTCTACATGCTGCAGACCCGCAGCGGTAAGCGCACGGCCAAGGCCGCTCTGAAGATCGCCGTCGACATGGCCGCCGAGGGCGTGATCAGCCGCGACGAGGCCATCGGCCGCGTCGAGCCGGCCTCGCTGGACCAGTTGCTGCACCCGACCATCGACCCGACCGCCCATCGCGAGCTGATCGCCAAGGGCCTGCCGGCCTCGCCCGGCGCGGCCACCGGCAAGATCGTCTTCGACAGCGACGCCGCCGAAAGGGCCGCCGCCGCCGGCGAGGCCGTGATCCTGGTGCGCGAGGAGACCAGCCCCGAGGACATCCACGGCATGCACGCCGCGCGGGGCATCATCACCGCCCGGGGCGGCATGACCAGCCACGCCGCCGTGGTGGCGCGCGGCATGGGCCGGGCCTGCGTCTCGGGCGCCGGCGACGTGGCCATCTTCCCCAAGGAAGGCCTGTTCCGGGTGCGCGGCCGCGACTACAAGGCCGGCGAAACGATCACCATCGACGGCTCGACTGGCGAGATCCTGGTCGGCTCGCCCAAGATGATCGAGCCCGAGCTGACCGGCGACTTCGCCACCCTGATGGAGTGGGCCGACGCGGCGCGCCGCATGAAGGTCCGCGCCAACGCCGAGACCCCGCTGGACGCCAAGACCGCCCGCGGCTTCGGCGCCGAGGGCATCGGCCTGTGCCGCACCGAGCACATGTTCTTCGACGACACCCGGATCGCCGCCGTGCGCGAGATGATCCTGGCTGACGACGAGGCCGGCCGCCGCGCCGCCCTGGCCAAGATCGCGCCGTTCCAGAAGGCCGACTTCGTCGAGCTGTTCACGATCATGGAAGGCCTGCCGGTCACGATCCGCCTGCTGGACCCGCCGTTGCACGAATTCCTGCCGCATACGGAGGAAGACGTCGCGGCGGTGGCCAAGGCCACCGGCCTGGACGCCCAGAAGCTGATGCGCCGGGCCAAGGAGCTGCACGAGACCAACCCCATGCTCGGCCACCGCGGCTGCCGCCTGGGTGTGTCGTATCCCGAGATCTACGAGATGCAGGTCCGGGCGATCATCGAAGCCGCCTGCGACATCGCCAAGTCGGGCAAGGCCGCGCCGATCCCGGAAATCATGCACCCGCTGGTCGCCAAGGGCGAGGAGATGAAGTACCTGCGCGACCTGACCGACCGCACCGCCAAGGCGGTGCTGGCGGAGCAGGGCGTGGATCTTCAGTACACGGTCGGAACCATGATCGAGCTGCCGCGCGCCGCCCTTCGGGCCGGCGACCTGGCGGCCAACGCCGAGTTCTTCAGCTTCGGCACCAACGACCTGACCCAGACCACCTTCGGCATCAGCCGCGACGACGCCGGCAAGTTCCTGGGCGCCTATATCGACAAGGGCATCTTCGACAAGGACCCCTTCGTCAGCCTCGACCAGGAGGGCGTCGGCGACCTGATCCGCATCGCCGCCGAGCGGGGCCGCGCGGCTCGTCCGGACGTCAAGCTGGGCATCTGCGGCGAGCATGGCGGCGACCCCGCCTCGATCGCGTTCTGCGAGACGGTCGGCCTGGACTACGTGTCCTGCTCGCCCTACCGCGTGCCGATCGCCCGCCTGGCCGCCGCGCAGGCGGCGCTGGCCAACAGGGGTTGATCCTTCAAAGGGGCTCGTTCGCGAGCCCCTTTTCATTTCGGCTCATCTCGGCGAAGGCCGGGAGCCGAGCGGTCTTGGCCGATCGACCGCGCCGCGTTACTCCAGGCTCGGCTTGGGTCCCGGCTTCCGTCGGGATGAGCGGAGAACAGAGACGATGCGGACCTTGATCCTGACGGCTTCCTTGGCGGTCGTTCCGATGGCCGCCCTGGCCCAGACCCCGCCCGCCCTGGACCTGCCGCTCTCCATCGACCTGGCCCGCGCCGCCGTCGACGCCTGCGCCGCCAGGGGCGCGCCGGTCAGCGTCGCCGTGGTCGACGACAAGGGCAATCCGCTGGTCGTGCTGCGCGCGTCCGCCAGTCCGAAGCCGCCCATCGCGGCCCCGCGCAAGGCCGCCACCGCCGTCCAGTTCGACGCGCCGGGCAGCCAGATGGAGCCGCGCGAGAAGACCGACCCGGCCTTCGCCGCCCTGATCAAGGCCGAGCCCGATCGCCTGAACCCCCACGGCGGCTCGCTGCCGCTGCACATGGACGGCAAGCTGGTGGGCGGCCTGGCCGTGGCCGACACCAGCCACGAGACCGCCGACGCCTGCGCCCGCGCCGCCCTGGCCAAGTTCGACGATCGGGTGAAGTAGGACGCTTAACCCGCCTTCTCGCTCCACAGGTCCAGGTCGTCTTCGCGGCCGATCAGGGCCAGGCCGGAAGCGATGGATTCGAACTCGCCGCCGCTCTCGATCTTGTCGGTCCCGAAGCGGCGCAGGAAGATCTCGCGCACGGCCGGGACGAACGAGCTGCCGCCGGTCAGGAAGACCCGGTCGACGCCGTCGGGGCCCAGGCCGGAGCGCTCCAGCGCCTGGTCGACGGCGGTCTCGATGGCCTTCAGCTCCGGGGCGATCCAGCCCTCGAAGTCGGCGCGACGGACGGTCTTCTCGATCAGCACCGAACCGGCCTCGAAGCGGAACGTCGCCTCGTCCTGGCTCGACAGCGCCTCCTTCAGCGCCGAGACCGCGCGGTAGAGGGCGTAGCCGTGATTATCGTCCAGCACCTCGATCAGCCGGCGGATCTTCTCCGGCTCCATGGCCGTGCGCTCCAGGGCGCGGATGTCGCGCATGTCCTTGGAGGCCCGCAGCAGGGCCAGCTGATCCCAGCGGGCGAAGGCGGTGTAATAGCGCTGGGGGATCGGCAGCCGGTTGTCGAAGGCGCGGTACAGGCTGCCCTTGCCCAGTTCGGGCGAGACCAACTGGTCGATGATCCGATAGTCGAAGGCGTCGCCGGCCAGGCCGACGCCGGAACGGGCCAGGGCGGTGGACCGCAGCTTGCCGTCCCCATTCTCGGAAGGGGCGCGCTCGAACCGCACGATCGAGAAGTCGCTGGTGCCACCGCCGAAGTCAGCGACCAGCACGGTGGCGTCCTGCTTCAGCTGGCGGGCGAAGAAGAACGCCGCCCCGACCGGTTCGTAGGCGTAGCGGATGTCGGTGAAGCCCAGGCGCCTGAAGCCGGCCTCGTAGCGCGCCAGGGCCAGGGCCTCGTCGGGATTGCCGCCGGCGAAGGTCACGGGCCGCCCGACGATGACCCGGGCCGGCAGGGTCTCCATGGCCGCGCCGCCGTGACCCTTCAGCTTCAGCAGGAAGTCCGACAGCAGGTCCTCGAACAGGTAGCGCTTGTTGAGGATCTTGGTCTCGGTGAAGGCCGCGCTGGCGGCGAAGGTCTTGAACGACTGGATGAAGCGGGTCTCCAGCGGATCCTCGACATAGGCCTCGATCGCCCAGGGGCCGGCCTCGGTCACCAGTTCGTTGGCGCGGCCGCCCACGCCCATGATCGCGTGGAAGCTCAGGGCCGAGCGGAAGGCGAAGATGTCGCCGTCGGCGGTGGGGAACCTCACCAGCGTGGCGGGGCCGTCGCCATGGGTCATCGAGACGACGGTGTTGGTCGTGCCGAAATCGATGCCGATCGTCGCTTGGGGAACGGACGTCATGGGAGCGCCTGGGCGGGAGGAGGGCAGGGTTCCTAACCCCCCAGGCGCTGGCGTCAAGCGCGGGGCGGCGCTTTCCGCGAACGACTCTTGGCGATCGGCGTCTCATGGTTGAGCCTTGGGCATGCATCGCAGACGATTCCTCGCCGCCACCGGCGCCGCGACCCTCGTTCCCGTGGCGGCGCGCGCCGTGACCCCGGACGGGACCTTCATGGTCGACAGCCGGGTGCTGGGCGGGCAGCGCCGGATCAATATCGCCCTGCCGCCGGGCTATGCGGGGTCGAAGCGGCGCTATCCGGTGCTCTATCTGCTGGATGGCGGCGCGGTTCAGGAGGACTTCCCCAAGATCACCGACATCGTCGCCGAGGCGGTCTCGGCCGGCCTGGCGGCGCCGATGATCGTCGTCGGGATCGAGGGCGTCGACCGCAAGCACGACCTGACCCACCCGGCGACCTTCGCCAAGGATCGGGAGCTGCTGCCGACCTCCGGCGGCTCCGCGACGTATCGCCGCTTCCTCGTCGACGAACTCCGGCCCTGGGTGGGGGCGCGCTACCGCACGAGCGGCCGCGGCGGGCTGATCGGCGAGTCCCTGGCCGGCCTGTTCGTGGTCGAGACCTTCCTGCGCGAACCCCGGGCCTTCGACGCCTATCTCGCCGCCAGCCCCAGCCTGTGGTGGGACGATCAGAGCCTGTCGCGCGAGGCGTCCTCATTGTTGGCCAAGGGGAAGTTCGTCGGGCGTCGGCTCTACCTGTCGATCGGGGACGAGGGAACCACGATGCAGGAGGGCGTGGACCGCGTCGTCACGGCGCTGCGAACCAAACCGTCCAGGGGGCTGGTCTGGCGCTACGATCCGATGCCCCAGGAGCATCACGCGACGATTTACGATCCGTCCGCCCGGGCCGGGCTAGCTTGGCTGTTTCCTCAACGTTAACCGCTCTTTCACCGGGGCGGGCAAAACATCCTCCGAAACACGATACCGGCCGCGCTTGTTCAGCGTTCAAGGCCCCACGGGGGAAGCCATGGGTCTCGACGACCTCAAGATTTCGACCAAAGTTTTGCTCCCCGCCGCGATCCTGGCCGTCGCCGTCCTGGGGTGCACGGGCATGGGGGTCTGGCAGCAGAAGAGCCTGCAGGACGCCACCCGGATCCTCGTCGAGCAGCGCTCGCCGGCCGAGGTGCAGTCGGCCCGCTTCAGCCGTCGCCTGAGCATGATGGGCCACGCTGCCCACCGTGCGGTGACCTACGAGGGCGCGTCCGAAGCGGCCCAGTCGGCCTCCAAGGAGCTCGACAAGGTCTATGCCGAGGGCAAGGACAGCCTGGACAAGATGGTCAAGGCCGATCCGTCCATCGCCCCGACCGCCGACGGTTTCCGCCAGCGCATCGACGCCCTCTACGCCGATGGACGCGCCGCCGCCGACCTCGGGCTGGCCAATGATGACACCGGTGCCATCACGCGCCTTTCGGCCCTGGATCCGGCCATCGAGAGCCTGTCCAAGGACGCCAAGGCCTGGGGCGACGGCTACCACGCTGAAACCGACGCCCTGGTGGCCGGCGCCAACAAGAAGGCCAATCAGGGCGCGTTGCTGACCATGCTGCTGGGCCTGGTCGCCGCGATCACCGGCATGGGCTTCGCGCTGTGGATCGGCGCGACCAAGATCTCCCGTCCGATCGCTTCGCTGTCCAACACCATGACCACCCTGGCTCAGGGCGAGCTGGACGTGACCGTCGCCGCCACCGGCCGGAAGGACGAGGTGGGCCTGATGGCCCGCGCCGTCCAGGTGTTCAAGGACAACGCCGCGGCCCTGCGGACGTCGGAAGCCGAACAGCAGCGGATCAGCGCCGCCAGCGAGGCCGAGCGGCGCCGTAACGAAGCGGCCAGCCAGGGCGCGGCCCAGGACCAGGCCTTCGTCATGGAGCGCATCGCGGCCGGCCTGGCCCGGTTGTCGCGCGGCGACCTGACCGTGCGCGTCGTTGACCCGTTCCCCGAGGGCTACGGCCAGCTGCGCACCGATTTCAACGGCGCCATGGAGCACCTGGACCAGGCGATGGGCCAGGTCCTGGCCGCGGTCGGCGGCATCGGCCGCAGTTCCGACGAGATCACCGCCGCCGCCGACAACACCGCCCGCCGCAGCGAGCAGCAGGCCGCCGGCCTGGAAGAGACCGCCGCGGCGCTGGACGAGATCACCGCCACCGTCCGTCGCGCCTCGCAGGGGGCCAACGACGCCGCCCGCGTGGTCGGCTCGACCCGCGAGGACGCCGAACGCTCGGGCGAGGTCGTCCGCGACGCCGTCGCGGCGATGACCGGCATCGAGCAGTCCTCCCAGCAGATCGGCCAGATCATCGGGGTGATCGACGAGATCGCCTTCCAGACCAACTTGCTGGCCCTGAACGCCGGGGTCGAAGCCGCCAGGGCGGGCGACGCGGGCCGCGGCTTCGCGGTGGTCGCCCAGGAGGTCCGGGCCCTGGCCCAGCGCTCGGCCGAAGCGGCCAAGGAGATCAAGACCCTGATCTCGACCTCGGCCAGCCAAGTCGGGCAGGGCGTCAAGCTGGTCGGCCAGACCGGCGAGGCCCTCGAAGGCATCGTGTTCAAGGTGGGCGAGATCGACGCCCTGGTGAAGGAGCTGGCCGCCTCGGCCGGCGAGCAGGCCACCGGCCTCAACGAGGTCAACGCCGCCGTCAACCAGATGGACCAGGGCGTCCAGCAGAACGCCGCCATGATCGAACAGGCCACCGCCGTCAGCCATGCCCTCAAGACCGAGATCGGCGGCCTGGTGCAGATGATGCGCCGCTTTCAGGTCAGCGGCGGCCAGGCCGGCGCCGCGCCGATGCGGCGGGCGGGCTAGCGGCGTTCCAAGGCGTGCTTGATCCGAGCGATAACGACCGTCTCGTTCAAAACACGATATTGGATCACGTAGCCGGAATTCCCGAAGGCCACGGGAATCTGACGTAGGTCGGGTCGCGGTCCTACGTGGCCACGGTCTGCGTGATCACCAAGCGACAGGATACCGGCGACGATCGCATTGACGGCTCGCCGCGCCGCGTCAGGACTTTTCTCGATCAGGAAGGCTTAAAGACGCGAAAGGTCATGCTTGGCCCGGGCCGTCAGCCGGACCTCGCGGCTCATTTGCGCTTGGCCAGTCCGGCTTCGACGTTCGCGCGGAATTCAGCGACGGCGTCCTCGGCGGCGTAGGATACGCCGGTGCGGTCATGGTCTTCCAACGCCGCGATGGCCTCGGACCAATCGTCATCCAGCGCCTGATCAAGCGCCTGCAGCGCGTAGGCCTCCAGAGATACGCCCGCAGCCTCCGCCGCCGCCCTGAGCCGAGCAGCTCGTTCGGGATCGAGATGGATGTCTGCGCCGTCGGCCATGGCGGCAGGATCACTCGATGGCCCTTAGCCGTCAACGCCGCCGCATTGACTTCCCGGCCCGCCTCCTGTCGATACGCCCCTCAATAGAGAGGGCTTGAGCCTTGGAAGACTTCGACGTCGTGGTGCTGGGCGCCGGCGCGGCCGGCATGATGTGCGCCATCGAGGCGGGCAAGCGCGGCCGCTCGGTGCTGATCGTCGACCACGCCAAGGCCCCCGGCGAGAAGATCCGCATCAGCGGCGGCGGGCGCTGCAACTTCACCAACGTCAACACCGCGCCGGCCAACTTCCTGTCGGCCAATCCGAAGTTCTGCGTCTCGGCCCTGCGCCGCTATCGGCCGAGCGACTTCATCGCCCTGGTCCAACGCTACGGCATCGCCTTCCACGAGAAGACGCTGGGCCAACTGTTCTGCGACGGCTCGGCCAAGCAGGTCATCGAGATGCTGCTGACCGAGATGGACCGGGCGGGCGTGAAGCTGCGCTTAGAGACCGAGGTCAAGGACGTGGCCAGGGATGGGGAGGGCTGGCGGGTCAGCTTCTCGAACGGCCCGGTGACCTGCCGCTCGGTCGTGGTCGCTACCGGCGGCAAGTCCATTCCGAAGATGGGCGCGACGGGCCTGGGCTACGAGATCGCCCAGCAGTTCGGGCTGAGCATCGTCGAGACCCGCCCGGCCCTGGTGCCCCTGACCTTCGAGGTGAAGACCCTGGAGCGTCTGGCGCCGTTGTCGGGCGTGGCCCTGGACGCGGTGGTCGCCAGCGGCAAGACCAAGTTCGCCGAGGCCATGTTGTTCACCCACCGCGGCCTGTCGGGCCCGTCGATCCTGCAGATCTCGTCCTACTGGCGCGAGGGCGGTGAGATCAGCGTCGACATGGCCCCGGGCGTCGACGTCTTCCAGGTCCTGCGCACCGCGCGGACGGCCACGCCCAAGCGAGCGTTGTCCACCGTGCTGGGCGAGATGCTGCCCAAGCGCCTGGCCCAGTTGATCGCCGAGGACGCGGGGGCCTACGGCAACATGGCCGACTGCTCCGACGTGCTGCTGCGCGGCGTGGCCGCGACGGTCAACGCCTGGACGTTCAAGCCGGTGGGTTCGGAGGGCTATCGAACGGCCGAGGTGACCCTGGGCGGGGTCGACACCGACGGCCTGGACTCGCGGACCATGGAGGCCAAGGCGGCGCCGGGCCTGTATTTCATCGGCGAGGTCGTGGACGTCACCGGCTGGCTGGGCGGGTATAACTTCCAGTGGGCCTGGGCGTCGGGCTGGTGCGCCGGGCAGGCGGTTTAGAAATTCCTCCCCCCGTGGGGGAGGCGATCGCGAAGCGATCGGTGGGGGGAGCTATAGGCTGGTCGATCCGGCATGCGGTCGAGGCCGTGATACTCCCCCCTCCGTCGTCCCGAAACCGGGACGACACCTCCCCCACAGGGGGAGGGCCTGGCTCAAACTACTTCTTCTTGTACGGCGTCTTGCCGCCCGGCTTCTTGCCGAAGGCGGGCTTGGGACCGCCGAACGCCGGCTTGTCGCCGAACGAACCCCCGCTCTTGAAGGCCTTGGGGGCCTTGAACGGCTTGGGGCCCTTGAACGGCGTGGCGGGACCGTCGGCGCGCGGCTTGCCGGCGTAGGGCTTGCTGCTCGGCGCGCCGTCGCGGGGACGGGCGACGTACGGAGCCTTGGCCGGCTTGTGGTCCGGGTCGTAGGGCACGCTCTCGCGGGCTTCGCGAGGGGCGCGGCGCGGGGCCGGGCCTTCGTTCAGCGGCGAATAGGCCTTGGGGGCCTCGTCGCGCGGGGCGCGGGGCTTGAAGTCGCGCGGGGCGTCGTCACGGGGCGGACGCGGCTTGAAATCGCGCTTGGGACCCTCGTCGCGGTCTCGCGGCTTGTAGTCGCGCTTGGGTTCCTCGCCACGGGCGTAGGGCTTGGCGTTGCTGACGCCGTCGGCGCCGTAGCTGGACGGACGCGGGCTGCTGTCGCGCGACCCCG
The DNA here is from genome assembly GCF_001427165.1 of Caulobacter sp. Root487D2Y. Taxonomy (NCBI): domain Bacteria; kingdom Pseudomonadati; phylum Pseudomonadota; class Alphaproteobacteria; order Caulobacterales; family Caulobacteraceae; genus Caulobacter; species Caulobacter sp. Root487D2Y. Next base: position 237,506 of record NZ_LMFD01000012.1, on the reverse strand, counting down.
GGGCGTTGGCGCGCGGGCCGCGGGGACCGGCGTCGTCGCGGGGCGGACGGGGCGTGTATTCGCGGCGCGGTGCGTCGTTGTCGTCACGGGGCGGGCGCGGGGCGTATTCCTTGCGCGGACCCGAAGCGTCCCGGGCGGCCGGGGCCGTGGTCGGGGTGATGGTCACGTCGTCGCGCACGGTGGCCTGCACCGCCGCCCCGAACTTCACTTCCGCCTCGGCCGAGATCTCGAACTTGGTGTCGTAGTCGAAGATCCGGATCGAGCCGATGTCCTTCTTGGTGATGTGGCCCAGGCGGCAGATCAGGGGGATCAGCCACTTGGGGTCGGCGTTGTTGCGACGGCCGGTGTTGAGACGGAACCAGGCCGAGTTGCTCATGTCGGCGCGCGGCTCGCGTTCCGGACGGTCCCCAAAGTCGCGGGCCCCGCGATCAGCGAAGCGGTCGCCGGCGTCATTGGAACGCTCCCCGCGCACGCGCGGGCCCGGGTCAGCGCCGTGGCGCGGGTCGTCGTAGATCTCTTCCGGGGCCGGCAGCTTGGCGCGGCGGGTGCGGATCAGGGCGGCGGCGATCTCCAGCGGCGTGCGCTTGGCCAGCATGGCTTCGGCCAGGGCGGTGTCTTCCTCGACCACGGCTTCGTTGAAGATCGGGTCGTCGAGCAGGCGCTCGGTGTCCTTGACGCGGATTTCGTCGGCGGTCGGGGCGCCGCCCCACTGGCCTTCGACGCCGGCGGCCATCAGCAGCTGCTCGGCCTTGCGGCGGCGGGTGTAGGGGACGACCAGGGCGCTGACGCCCTTCTTGCCGGCCCGGCCGGTGCGGCCCGAACGGTGCAGCAGGGTGGCCTTGTTGACCGGCAGCTCGGCGTGGATGACCAGGCCCAGGTCGGGCAGGTCAAGACCGCGGGCGGCGACGTCGGTGGCGACGCAGACGCGGGCATGGCCGTCGCGCAGGGCCTGCAGGGCGTCGGCGCGTTCACGTTGGCTCAGTTCGCCCGAAAGGCCGACCACGGCGAAGCCGCGCTCGCGCAGCTTGCTGTGCAGGGCGCGGACGCTTTCGCGGGTGTTGCAGAACACCAGGGCGCCGGGGCTTTCGAAATAGCGCAGCAGGTTGACGATCGCGTGCTCGGTCTCGTTGGGCGCCACGCGAACGGCGCGATACTCGATGTCGCGGTGCGGCTCGTTGCGGCCCAGGGTGTCGATGCGCAGGGCGTCGTTCTGGTAGCTCTTGGCCAGCTGCACGATCTCGCGCGCCAGGGTGGCCGAGAACAGCAGGGTGCGGCGTTCCTTGGGCGCGGCGTCGAGAATGAATTCGAGGTCCTCGCGGAAACCCATGTCGAGCATCTCGTCGGCCTCGTCGAGGACGGCGACCTTCAGCTCCGACAGGTCCAGGTGGCCGCGCTCGATGTGGTCGCGCAGACGGCCGGGGGTGCCGACCACGATGTGGGCGCCGTAGTTCAGCGCGCGCTGCTCGCGGCGAGCGTCCATGCCGCCCACGCAGTTGACGACCACGGCGCCGGCGTCGGCGTACAGCCACGTCAGCTCGCGATTGACCTGGATGGCCAGTTCGCGGGTCGGGGCGATGACCAGGCACATCGGGGCGCCGGCCTTGGAGAACTTCTCGGCGTCGCCGAGCAGGGTGGTGGCGGCGGCCAGGCCGAAGGCCACGGTCTTGCCCGAGCCGGTCTGGGCGCTGACCAAGAGGTCGCGGCCCTCGGCGTCGGCTTCCAGCACGGCGGCCTGGACGGGGGTGGGCTCGGAATAACCTTGAGCGGCAAGAGCCCGCTCAAGAGCGGGGTGGGAGGCGGGGAAGGGCATATAGGTCCAATTCGGTTCAAGCGGACGGCACACACACACGTGCGGCCCGCACCACGACCAAATACGACCCCCAAACGGACCGTGTTCTTGGTCAATATCTTCAGAGAATAGACCGTTTTCGTCCGGATGCCGATAAGGGCGGGGCGAAAGGGGTCTGATGGGCGGCCTAAGGAAGGCAAAACGCTTCGGAAAGCAAGGGGGCTGGGGAAAGATTGCTGCGATGCGGCGAAAAGGCCGCGTGGATGAGGCGGACGACCATGTCGGTGTGGCAAGCGTGAGAGCTCGCGGGAGGTCCGGTTATGAGTGGCAAGCCAATTTCTGTTTTCGACCCTGAGCGGACCTTGGCGTGGTCATCTCACCGATCTAACTTCCCTTATGTCGCAAGCCCTCAAGCGCGTTCCGTTAGAAGTCTCGTCTTCCAACTCAATCGTCGCCTTTCAACGCGTCGGTGGCGGCGCATGGGCGGAGTGGGATCGCTACCTCACCATTGACGGAAAGAGCGCTTACAACCTCGGAAATATCTGTGGAACCTGCGCCTTCTTGTTCGAAAGAATGGACGGGGCAAATCGGGCGGTGTCCGTTGAAAGCCTTGTCGAAAACTTGTCGAAAGGAGTGAATGATCTAGACGACGCCTTAATCAAAACTCTGGCTGAGCTAATGCCAGTGTCGCGATATGAGGTTTGTTTATTTAGCTTCACTCCTCAGCTCGTCACCCCTGGCAGCAGTGGGGACTATTTCGCCGTTGAGCAGGTGGAGAACCAAGGCGGTGTAGATGGCTTCTGGGGGCTGCCACACCATCCCAAGGTGCCGTATTACCGCCCGGTAGAGCGACTCGAAGGCGAAATTCCAAGTGGCGATGGCGCAAAGATATTCGACTTCTTGATCCCGATGTTCCCCGAGACCTGGTTGAATGATGGTCGCGTTGAACACTACCTTTCAGTCTTGGAGAGCGATCGACAGCCGACGGCTGTGGCGATCTCTGTTCTAGACGTTAAGGGGCCTGCGGATGGCGGCGCAGATCACTGGTGCATGGCGCACTATATCTTGGATGGACATCACAAGATCGCGGCTGCTGCTCGCGCAGGTAAGCCTGTTTCGCTAATTGCCTTCATCGCCGTTGATCACGGTATCTCAAGCGCTGAACAGCTGAATACCGCGCTAGGGACTTACTAGGCGGACGGCAGCTTCCCACCCATCTCGGAACTTCGGAAGGTCCGCTTGGCGCAAGCCTGCATCCGTCCCGGATGCGGCCTCGCTTTCCTTGAACCCTCTCTCTTAGAGAGAGGGAGGGACCCGCCGCCGTAGGCGGTGGGAGGGTGAGAGGTTACACCCTGTCCGGTTTCGCGCGGGCGCTCTGCCGGCGCACCGTCCGACGTCTTACCCCCTCACCCTCCCAAGCTTCGCTTGGGCCCCTCCCTCTCCCCATGGGAGAGGGCTATTTCAGGGGATCGAGCCGCGCCAATCCCCGCCAATGCCGCGAAGAACCCCAACCCTTTCAACGCTCTGAAAAATAATCAGCGTCACAAGTCCTCGGACCTCAAACCAGTTGCACAATAATCCCGTCTCCATCACGGGGAGGGCTCTTGGTACCGGCCCGAGCAGGCGATGGAGATGGAACCGAGCGGGGCCGCCTGGCCTTGGCGACCGGATCGCGTTTGGCGGCGGGGCTCAGAAGGCTCCAAGGCTCGGCGGGGACGGTGGCGGGACGGGCGGGATGACGGGGCTGGGAGTTCAAACCGGCCTGTTCCAGGATCAGTCGGAGTCGCCGACGGCCCCTTCCGGGCGACTTTGATCCTGCCCGCCCGAGGGGAAACGTCGATCGGGATGAAACAAGCCCTCAATCGCCGTCCCTTGAGAAGAACGGTTTCGCGGAGCGGACTGGTCTAGCCGAAACGCACTTACACAATCACGGTCATCCGGGCTCGGCCCGGCCGCTCCGCGTCCTCCTCAACCACTCGTCGCGAAAGCTCGAGGTCGAGAAGCTGTGTCCGCCGCGGGTCGGAGGGAGTCTTGCCGCGGCGACCTACAGATCCAGGTCGTCCGCCGCGAACTCGGCGTTCTCCTGGATGAACCGGAAGCGCAGCTCGGGCTTGCGGCCCATCAGGGTCTCGACCAGGGCCTCGACCGCTTCCTCGGACCGGGGGAGGGTGATCTTGGCCAGGGTGCGCACCGAGGGGTCCATGGTGGTCTCCTTCAGCTGGGAGGCCATCATCTCGCCCAGGCCCTTGAAGCGGCCGATCTCGGGCTTCTTGCCCTTGAACATCGTGGCCAGCAGCTCGTCCTTGTGCTCGTCGTCGCGGGCGTAGGCGCTCTTGCCGCCGTGGCTGATGCGGTACAGCGGCGGCAGGGCCAGGAACAGGTGACCCTGGCGGATCAGGTCCGGCATGGTCCGGTAGAAGAAGGTGATCAGCAGGGACGCGATGTGGGCGCCGTCGACGTCGGCGTCGGTCATGATGATGATCCGCTCGTAGCGCAGATCCTCTTCCTTGTACCGATTGCCGCCCTGGGCCCCGAGGGCCAGCATCAGGTCGCTGAGCTCCTTGTTGGCCGTGAACTTCTCGCCGCTGGCCGAGGCCACGTTGAGGATCTTGCCGCGCAGGGGCAGGATCGCCTGGTTCTTGCGGTTGCGGGCCTGCTTGGCCGAGCCGCCGGCCGAGTCGCCTTCGACGATGAACAGTTCGGCGCCGTCCACGGCCCCAGCCGCGCAGTCGGCCAGCTTGCCCGGCAGGCGCAGTTTGCGGGTCGCCGAGGCGCGCTGGACTTCCTTGTCCTTGCGGCGCTTGAGGCGTTCCTCGGCGCGCTCGATGACGAACTCCAGCAGGGCCTGGGCGGCCTTGGGCGAACCGGTCAGCCAGTGGTCGAACGGGTCGCGCAGGGCGTTCTCGACGAAGCGCTGCGCCTCGCTCGAGGACAGCTTTTCCTTGGTCTGGCCCTGGAATTCCGGGTTCTTGATGAACACCGAGATCAGGGCGCCGGCCTGGGCGATCACGTCGTCGGCGGTGATGATCGCCGCGCGCTTCTCGTTCTTCAGTTCGGCGTAGGCCTTCAGGCCCCGGGTCAGGGCGGCGCGCAGGCCGCTTTCGTGGGTGCCGCCCTCGGGGGTCGGCACGGTGTTGCAGTACGACTGCATGAAGCCGTCGTGCTCGCCGAAGCCGCGCGGGGTCCAGGCGATGGCCCACTCGACCGCGCCGGCCTCGCCCTGGCGCTCGATGCGGCCCGAGAAGCTGTCGGGGGTGACCAGCTCCAGCCCCTTGGTGCGCTCGGCCAGGAAGTCGGCCAGGCCGTTGGGGAAGTGGAAGGTGGCCTCGGGCGGGGTCTGGTCCTGGATTCGCGAGGGATCGCAGGACCATTTGATCTGCACGCCGCGGAACAGATAGGCCTTGGAGCGGGCCATGCGGTACAGGCGGGCCGGCTTGAAGCCGCAGCCCTCGCCGAAGATCTGGTCGTCGGGCTTGAAGCGCACCTGGGTGCCGCGCTTCTTGCTGGGCTGGATCTTCTCGACCGGCCCCAGCGGCTTGCCGCGCGCGAAGCTCTGGCGGTGCTCGAAGCCGTCGCGCCAGACGGTGACCTCGACCAGTTCGGACAGGGCGTTGACCACGCTGGCGCCGACCCCGTGCAGGCCGCCCGAGGTCTCGTAGGCCTTGCCGCTGAACTTACCGCCCGCGTGCAGGACGGTCATGATCACTTCCAGGGCCGACTTGCCCGGATGCTTGGGGTGCTCGTCGACCGGCATGCCGCGCCCGTCGTCGCGGACCGACAGATAGCCGTCGGCGTCGAGCTTGACCTCGATGGTCTTGGCGAAGCCGGCCACGGCCTCGTCCATCGAGTTGTCCAGCACTTCGGCGAACAGGTGGTGCAGGGCCCGCTCGTCGGTGCCGCCGATGTACATGCCCGGACGCATGCGCACGGGCTCCAGGCCTTCCAGCACTTCGATCGAGCTGGCGTCGTACCCGCCGGACGACGGCGCTCCGGACGAGGGCGCGGACGAGGGCGCGGCCGAGGGCGGCGGCGGCGCGGCGGGGCGCGGCGCGGGCTGAGGATGCGGCTCGCGGGCAGGGAACGGCGAGGCCGGGACCGGAGCCAGGGCGTCGTCGTCGAACAACGAGAAGGAAGCGGGAGCGTCTTTGGAGGACATTACGGGAACATGCGTCGATTCGGCGGGAGCGCCCCGTATGGGCCGTGCGGCGCACGAAGAAAAGAGGGGGATAGGTCGCGCCACGGGCGGCGGACACCGATTTGCCGGTCTGGATGGACGCATGGCAGGATGGCGCGTTCCCTAGACGGTTTCAGCCCGACGGAGCTTCGCGATGACCTGGCGACCCCTGACCATCCTGCTGGCTTCGCTGAGCCTGCTGGCCTGTTCCAGCCCCGGTTCAGCCCCGGCGCAGTCGACGCCGCCGACCAACGCCCGCGCCCCGGTGGCCGAGGGCGGCATGTGCGGCGGGTTCGCCGGCTTCCAATGCGCCGAAGGGCTGAGCTGCCAGATGCAGCCGGGCCAGTGCCGAACGGTGGCCGACGCCTCTGGCGTCTGCCGCAAGCCGCCGCAGATGTGCACGATGATTTACGCCCCGGTCTGCGGCTGCGACGGCAAGACCTACTCCAGCGCCTGCACCGCCGCCGCCAAGGGCGTCAGCGTCGCGGCTCAGGGGGAATGCAAGGCCTAGGGCAGGCGGCTGAGCTTGGGCTTGTAGGACCAGGTCTCGACCTCGACGCCCTTGACCAAGACTGCCGCGCGGGCCTGGTCCGGGCTCGCGCCATAGGCCGCCGCCATCAGTCCCGCCAGGTCGGCGGGGCGGGCGGCAAGGTCGGCCCAGGCGCGGCGCGGGACCAGCACCAGGTAGCTGCCGAGATCGCCGCCGCCCGCCAGGCGGTACCAGGTCCAGCCGAGGGCGCCCTTGCCGGTCCGGCCGGCCTGGGCCGCGGCGAGCAGGGCGGCCTCGAAGGCCGTGACGTCACCGGGGGCGACGCGCGGGCTGTAGACGTCGAGCACCGGGCTGGGCTGGCGCTCCTCCAGGCTGCGGACCGTGCTGGGCTCGGGCCACAGCACATGGGCCGAATAGGCGCGCGCCTTGGCGTAGGGCAGGACGCGGGCCTCCATGTCGGCGCCGTCGCCGGCGGGATCGGGCCTGCGGTCCATGGCCGCGAACGGGACGCCGAAGGTCCCGTCGACGAACAGGCCGGTGCGCGGACCGCTGGTCACGTACCAGCCGAACCAGGGCAGGGCGTCGGCGTGGGCGGCGTGCCATTGCAGGTGCGCGGCGTAGCCGGCCTCGAAGGCGTCCTGCTTGCCGCGATCGACGTCGTAGGTGAACAGGAAGGCCGCCTGTTCAGCCGCCTTCGCGGAAGATTGAGCGTGGGCCTGGCCGCTTGCCAGACCCGCCGCCAGGGCGGCCGCCAGCATCACGTGTTTCCAGATCATCGGCGCCTCCGTCATGAAGTTGCAGACCTAGCGCCGAACGCGGTTCGGCAATATTTCAAACGGAACGGCCCTTCGTTCTGGATTTCGAAACGATGCGACATGTCGATCTGCGACGGGCGGCGGTGTTCCATGCGGTGGCGGCGGCCGGCGGCATCGCCGCGGCCAGTCCGCGCCTGGGCAAGTCGCCGCCGGCCATCCACCATGACCTCAAGGCCTTCGAACGCGAGATGGGCCGGCCGCTGTTCGAGAAGGTGGGACGAGGCCTGCGGCTGACCGCCGCCGGCCAGGCGTTGTTCGAAACCGTCGGCCGGGCCCTGGACGACGTTGAACGAACCCGCGAGCGGCTGAGCCGGGCCGATCCGGCCCTACGTCCGCTGCGCCTGGCCGTGGTCTCGGCCTTCGGGCGCTACCGCCTGGCGCCCCGGCTCTATGCCCGCCTGCCGGCCGATCGCCCGATCGAGCTGGTGTTCGGCTCGCACGAGACGGTGCTGTCGGCCGTGTCGACCGGCGCCGTCGACCTGGGCGTCACCTATCGGCCGGTCACCGCCGCGCCGGTGCAGTCGACGCCGGTCGCGCTGGAGGAGCTGGTGCTGGCCGCGCCAATGGGAATGGACCTCCCGCAGGATCTCGCCGCCCTCTCGCGCACCGCCTTCGCCACCTATGACGAGTACGAGTTCGTGTTCGGCCATTGGTTCGAGACGGTGTTCGGCGCCCAGCCGGACGCCTTGCGGCGCCTGGACCACGCCGGCGAGATCGAGGAGGCGATGGAGAGCTGCGCCGCCGGCCGCGGCGCGATCATCGCGCCGCTCGACCTGGTCCGGTCGGCGTGTTGGCGCGACCGCGTGCGGATCGTCCGGCCGGTGGGGCGGCCGCCTTGCTTCAACCCCCTGCACCTGCTGGGGCTTGGCGCGGCGCTGGCTTCGCCTGATGCTGACACGATCCGGTCCATGCTCGCCGAGACTGGCGAGGGGGAGGAACCATGACGCTTTCCAACGCTATCGAACGGCGCGCGCTGCTGGCCGGCGGTCTGGCCCTGGCGGCCGTCGCCGCGCCGTCCCTGACCCAGGCCAAGGAGGACAAGACGATGTACGGACTGATCGGCCAGATGAAGGCCGCGCCCGGCAAGCGGGACGAACTGGCGGCCATCCTGGCCGAGAGCACCGAGGGCATGCCCGGCTGCCTCAGCTACATCGTCGCCAAGGACGCGACCGACGCCGACGCCCTGTGGATCACCGAGGTCTGGACCGACAAGGACAGCCACGCCGCCTCGCTGAAACTGCCCGCCGTCCAGGCCGCCATCGCCAAGGCGCGGCCGATCATCACCGGCTTCGGCCACCGGTTCGAGACCACGCCGATCGGCGGCGTCGGCCTGGCCGAGGCCTGAAAGAAAAAGGCCCGCGGATCGCTCCGCGGGCCTCGTCCTTCATCCTAAGCCCCAAGGGGTTCAGGTCTTTCGCTTAGCACTTGTAGTACATGTCGAATTCGACCGGGTGCGGGTGCAGGGTCAGACGCATAACCTCTTCCATCTTCAGCTCGATGTAGCTGTCGATGAAGTCGTCATCCATCACGCCGCCGGCCTTCAGGAAGGCGCGGTCCTTGTCGAGGTTCTCGAGAGCCTCGCGGAGCGAACCGCAGACTTCCGGGATCTTCTTCTGCTCGCGGGGCGGCAGGTCGTACAGGTTCTTGTCGGCGGCCGCGCCCGGATCGATCTTGTTGTTGATGCCGTCGAGGCCCGCCATCAGCAGGGCGACGAAGGTCAGGTACGGGTTGCCCATCGGATCGGGGAAGCGCGCCTCGATGCGCTTGGCCTTCGGCGAGTCGACGTGCGGGATGCGGATCGAGGCCGAGCGGTTGCGCGACGAGTAGGCCAGCTTCACCGGGGCTTCGTAGCCGGGCACCAGGCGCTTGTACGAGTTCGTCGTGGAGTTCGAGAACGCGTTGATCGCCTTGGCGTGCTTGATGATGCCGCCGATGTACCACAGGCACATGTCCGACAGGCCGGCGTACTTGTCGCCGGCGAACAGCGGCTTGCCGTCCTGCCAGATCGACTGGTGCACGTGCATGCCCGAGCCGTTGTCGCCGAACATCGGCTTGGCCATGAAGGTGGCCGTCTTTCCGTAGGCGTGGGCCACGTTGTGGATCACGTACTTGTAGAGCTGCATCCGGTCGGCCATCACGACCATGGTGTCGAACTTCAGGCCGAGCTCGTGCTGGGCGGGCGCCACTTCGTGGTGGTGCTTTTCCGGTTTCATGCCCAGCTCGCCCATCACGGCCAGCATTTCGCCGCGCAGGTCCTGAGCCGAGTCGATCGGGTTGACGGGGAAGTAGCCGCCCTTCGGACCCGGGCGGTGGCCCATGTTGCCTTCCGGATATTCCTTGGCCGAGTTGCCCGGCAGTTCGACGGAGTCGAAGGAGTAGCCGGTGTTGTTCGAGGCCGTGCTCCAGCGCACGTCGTCGAAGATGAAGAACTCGGCTTCCGGGCCGAAGAACACGGTGTCGCCGATGCCCGACGACTTGACGTAGGCCAGGGCGTTCTTGGCGATCGAGCGCGGGTCGCGGTTATAGGGGGTGCCCGTGTCGGGGTTCACCACGTCGCAGAACAGCGCCAGGGTGGTCTGCTGGTAGAACGGATCGATGATCGCGCTGTCCAGGTCCGGACGCAGCTTCATGTCCGACTCGTTGATGGCCTTCCAGCCGGCGATCGACGAGCCGTCGAACATGGTGCCGTCGTTGAGGAAGTCGTCATCGACCAGGTCGATGTCGAACGTGACGTGCTGCAGCTTGCCGCGCACGTCGGTGAAACGAACGTCGACGTACTTGACGTCCTTTTCCTTGATCAGATCCAGGATTTGCTTGGCGGTGCTCATCGTTATCCCCTTTGAGCGTTAAGCGGTTTCGGTCCGGGCCTAGACGGCGGCCGGGCCGGTTTCTCCGGTGCGGATGCGGACGACTTCCGTGATTTCGGACACGAAAATCTTGCCGTCGCCGATGCGGCCCGTGCGGGCGGCGTTGGTGATGGCTTCGAGCGCGGGTTCCAACTGGCTGTCTTCGACCACGACTTCGACTTTGATCTTGGGGAGAAAGTCGACGACGTACTCGGCGCCGCGATAGAGCTCGGTATGGCCCTTCTGGCGGCCATAGCCCTTGGCCTCCAGCACGGTCATGCCCTGCACGCCCATGTCCTGAAGCGCCTCTTTGACCTCATCGAGCTTGAACGGCTTGATGATGGCTTCGATCTTTTTCATCAGACTTCTTTCACGCCCATACGGCGCGGGCGCCGCTGACTGAGCGGCACGGAGCACGCCGGCCCGTCGGCTCACAAGCATGCTGATACGCTTTATGGGGCGAGTTCTGTCGAGTTTGGCTCATTGATGATTATTTGTGCACGTAAAGCCTGAAAGTTGGTCATCGCGCGTTTGGGCGGCCAAACCGTCCCGGGGACATCGATTGTCGCCCAAGGATCGCCGAAACGACGGTTTCAGCGGCGGAGAACCGGACCGAACGCGGGTGGTCCGTGATGGGATGGCGTTGCGATCGCTTCGGCAAGATGGCCAAAAATGCGTCGTCGATTCGAAAACTGCTGAAGATTGCGGCGAAATCCAAAGCGGACGAGGCGATTGAGGCGGGGTCGGTTTTTGCGCGTTCGCACGTTCCTATGGCGAAGCGCGCCCGGGCTGGCGCCGGAAGCGTTAGAACAAGACCCGGCGTCACGGGCGCCGCCGGGAAGATATTGCGAAGACGACACCCGCGAGGAGGGGGAAGCGATGAGCCGCATTCATATGATCCGCCATGGCCGTCCCGCCTCGACCTGGGGCGATGCGGATCATGATCCGGGCCTTGACCCCGTCGGCCTCGAACAGGCGCGGACCGTGGCGCGCGTCTTGTTGGCCTTGCCCGAGAGCGAGCGGCCGGACCGGGTGGTCAGTTCGCCCCTGCGGCGCTGCCGGGAAACCGCCCAGCCGCTGGCCGACGCCCTGGGCGTGACGGTCGAGATCGATCCGCGGGTCGGCGAGATCCCGACTCCGGCCGCCCTCGACGCCGAAGCGCGCCCGGGCTGGCTTCGCCAGGCCTTCCAGGGCCGGTGGAGCGATATCCCGGGCGATCTCGACTACGCGGCCTGGACCCGGCGGGTCGCGCAGGGCGTGGCCTCGCATCCCGGCGCGGCGGTGTTCAGCCATTTCGTGGCTCTGAACGCGGCGGTGTCGGTGGCGACCGGCGGCGAAACGGTGGCGGCGTTCCGGCCCGACCATGTTTCGGTGACGGTCTTCGACCTGGTCGACGGCGACTTGATCCTGATCAACAAAGGCCAAGAGGCTTCCACCCAGGTTCTCTAGCCAGGTTTCTTTAGAAGAGGAGCGGCCGTGCCGCGCGAGATCATGACCGTCGCCGAGATGACCGCGGCGGACCGCGCGGCCGCCGAGGCGGGCGCTCCGACGACCGTGCTGATGGAGCGGGCCGGCCGCGCCGTGGCCGAGGTCATCCGCGAGCGGTATGGGCGTTGCCCCACCGTGGTCTGGTGCGGTCCGGGCGACAACGGCGGCGACGGCTATGTGATCGCCCGGCACCTGCGGCGTCGCGGTTGGCCCGTGCGGGTCGAGGCGCTGGGCCCGCCCGCCAGCCCGGCGGCGCAATGGGCGGCCGCCCGCTGGAAGGGCGAGACCGGTCCGCTGGTCTCGCAACCCGGCTCGGCGTCGCTGTATGTGGATTGCCTGTTCGGGGCTGGCCTGTCTCGGCCGCTCGAAGGCGAGGCCGACCGCCTGGCGCGGGTCATGCCCGGCGCGGCGCGGATCGTCGCCGTCGACGTGCCCAGCGGGATTGTCGGCGACACGGGACGCCCGCTCGGCGAGCGGGCCTTGCAGGCGCAGCTGACGGTCACCTTCCATCGCCGCAAGCCGGCCCATGTGCTGGCGCGCGGCCGCGCCGCCTGCGGCGAGGTGGTGGTGGTCGATATCGGCCTGGAGGAGACGGGGCAGGGGCGACTGTTCGAGAACGAGCCCGGCCTTTGGGCCGAGCGCTTCCCTTGGCCGGCGGTCGACGCCCACAAGCACGCCCGGGGGCGGCTGATGACGGTCAGCGGCGAGGCCTGGAACACCGGAGCGGCCCGGCTGGCGGCGCGGGGGGGCTTGCGCATCGGGGCCGGGGTGGTGACCGTGCTGTCGCCGCCCCACGCCCTGGCCGTCAACGCCGCCCATCTGGAGGCGGTGATGCTGGCGCCGTTCGAGAGCGAGTACGACCTGCAGACCCGCGCCGCCAAGGCGGACGCGGTGGTGATCGGACCGGCGGCGGGCGTGGGGGAGGCGACGATGCGGCACGTCTTCGCCCTGGCCCGCAACGGCGCGGCCCTGGTCGTCGACGCCGACGCCCTGACCAGCTTCGCCGAGGATCCCGCCGCCCTGTTCTCGGCGCTCGACCGCGACGACGTGCTGACCCCGCATCCCGGCGAGTTCGAACGGATCTTCCCCGGGCTGCTGGCCGCCTCGCCCGAACGCATCGCGGCGACGCGGGAGGCGGCGCGACGGGCAGGGGCGGTGGTGCTGTTGAAGGGTTCGGACACGGTGGTCGCCGCGCCCGACGGGCGGGCCGCGGTCAGCCTGAACGGCGCGCCCTGGCTGGCGACGGCCGGATCGGGCGACGTGCTGGCCGGATTCATCGGCGGCCTGATCGCCCAGGGCATGGAAAGTTTCGAAGCGGCCTGCGCCGGGGTCTGGATCCACGCCGAAGCGGGCGCGGCCCACGGGCCCGGTCTGATCGCCGAGGATCTGCCGGACCTGGCGCCCTCGGTGTTGGGCGCGCTGTGGAAGGCTCGCCCTTAGCCGCCGCGCCTAGTGGTGGCGGTGTTTTCGGACCAGGACGACCTGGGTGGGAACGCCTTTGTCGAACAAGGTGTGGCTGATGGCTAGGGCTGTCTGGAACGTTCGTTCCTCGACGGTGTCGGTGAAAAGGACCTGGGCGCCGTGTCTGACGGTCCAGCCCTTCTCGTCTTCGACGACTTCAATGGTTTCCATGGCGCGCGCTCACTGAACGGACTCAGAGGCAAACCCCGTCCGAGGTCAGATCGTTCCGCACCAATTTGTAGGGAGAAACACCGGCCCGGGCGTCAGTCGGGGGGGCATGGCCCGGGCCGGCGTAAATCCGGGGCGTTGTTCAACAGCCGCGGACATCAGCATAACCGGTCGAGGGAAAATTTGTTCCGGCGGACGGGAAGAAATATTCGCCCCGCTCGCGAACGGGCCCCCGGCGGGTCGGGACAAGGCCGGTTCGCCTGGCGACTTGCCAAGCCGGCCAGGCATGTCTAACCCGCTCCGGCGCATCGTGCGGATGTGGCGAAACTGGTAGACGCACCAGATTTAGGTTCTGGCGCCGAGAGGCGTGGAGGTTCGAGTCCTCTCATCCGCACCACTTCGCCGGGCTTTTGCCTGGCGAAGCGCGCCGCTTATCGGGACTTCCGTCCGATGAGTGCACCAATGCCCTTGGATGGTCGCCAAACGCGTGACATAAGGGCGCTCTTTCGCCGCCCCGGTGACGTGGGCGGCTTTGATGTTTTGACCCCTGGGGCGGACGACGGGCGCGAACGCCCGAAGAGCCGAGAAGCTAAGAATGTCGATGCAGATCGTTGAAAAGTCGGGCGAAGGCCTCAGCCGCGTTTATGGCGTGACGGTGCCCGCGAGTGAACTCGCCACGCGTCTCGAAGCCCGGATCGCCGAGGTCGCGCCCCAGATGAACGTCAAGGGCTTTCGCCCTGGCAAGGTGCCGAAGGCCCACGTTCGCCGCCTGTATGGCAAGGCCCTGATGGGTGAAGTCATCGAGGCGACGCTGAACGAAGGCGCCCAGAAGGTGCTGGACGACAACAAGCTGCGCCCGGCCGGCCAGCCCGACCTGAAGCCCTCGTCGGACATGGAAAAGGTCATCGCCGGCGGTGAAGACCTGGCCTTCGAACTGGCCGTGGAAGTGATGCCGGAATTCGAGCCGATCGACCCCGCGTCGATCGAGCTGACCAAGCCGGTCTACAAGGTCTCGGACGCCGAAGTCGGCGAGGCCCTGGCCGATCTGGCCAAGCAGGCCCGCACCTATGAGCCGCGCAAGGGCAAGTCCCTGAAGGCCAAGGACGGCGACCAACTGCTGATCGACTTCGTCGGCACCATCGACGGCGTGGCCTTCGACGGCGGCACCGCCACCGACGCCGAGCTGACCCTGGGTTCGGGCCAGTTCATCCCGGGCTTCGAAGCCCAGCTGGTCGGCGCCAAGCCGGACGACGTCGTCACCGTGAAGGTCAACTTCCCCGACGACTATCAAGCCGCCAACCTGGCCGGCAAGGCCGCCGAGTTCGCCACCACCGTCAAGGAAGTGCGCGCCCCGGTCGACGCCGAGCCCGACGACGAGCTGGCCAAGCGCCTGGGTCTGTCGGACCTGCAGGCCCTGAAGGACCTGCTGAAGTCGAACCTGGAAGGCCGCTACAGCAATTCGTCGCGCTTCAAGCTCAAGCGCGCCCTGCTGGACATCCTCGACACCAAGCACGACTTCGCCCTGCCGCCGCGCATGGTCGACGCCGAGTTCGCCGGCATCTGGCAGCAGGTCCAGGCCGACAAGACCCAAGGCGGCCTGCCGCCCGAGGACGAAGGCAAGACCGAAGACCAGCTGAAGGACGAGTACCGCAAGATCGCCGAGCGCCGCGTGCGTCTGGGCCTGGTGCTCGCCGAGATCGGCCGCAAGAACGACGTGGCCGTCACCGAGCAGGAACTGGCCGACGCCATGATGCGCGAAGCTCGCCAATACGGCGCGCAAGCCCAGCAGGTGTTCGACATGTACCGCCAGCGCGCCGACCTTCAGGCCGCCCTGCGCGCCCCGATCTACGAGGACAAGGTCGTCGACCTGATCTTCGGCAAGGCCAAGATCGACGAGAAGGAAGTGTCCAAGGAAGAGCTGATGGAAGAAGACGATCTTCCGGAAGGCTACGGCGGCTAAGGCTTCCGTCGTCCGACATGAACAGGGCGTGGTCCGCGAGGGCCGCGCCCTTTTTCATGGCCCGAGCTTCGGCCCGGCTCCTTGCAACCTGTTAAGCGCCACGCGATATGCGTTGGCGACGGCGCGCGGGGGCTGATTCGCGTTCGCGCCGCCCAGACATGAAAGAAAAGGGCGATCCCTATGTATGATCCGATGGCGACGGCGATGAACCTCGTGCCGATGGTGGTCGAACAGACCAGCCGCGGCGAGCGGGCGTTCGACATCTTCTCCCGTCTGTTGAAAGAGCGGATCATCTTCCTGACCGGCCCCGTCGAAGACGGGATGGCCAGCCTGATCTGCGCCCAGCTGCTCTTCCTGGAGTCCGAGAACCCCAAGAAGGAAATCGCCATGTACATCAACTCGCCCGGCGGCGTGGTGACGGCCGGCCTGGCGATCTACGACACCATGCAATACATCAAGAGCCCGGTTTCGACGGTGTGCATGGGCATGGCGGCCTCGATGGGTTCGCTGCTGCTGCAAGCCGGCGCTCCGGGCCAGCGTATCGCCCTGCCGAACGCCCGCATCATGGTCCACCAGCCGTCGGGCGGCTTCCGCGGCCAGGCCTCGGACATCGAGCGCCACGCCGAGGACATCATCAAGACCAAGCGCCGCTTGAACGAGATCTACGTCAAGCACACCGGCCGCACGTATGAGGAAGTCGAAAAAACCCTCGACCGCGACCACTTCATGAGCGCCGAGGAAGCCAAGGCCTGGGGCCTGATCGACCACATCAACGAAAGCCGCGACGCTTCGGACGACAAGGCCTAAGGGCTGCGTCTTCGCTGAGTTCAAGCCGTCGGCCGAGAGGTCGGCGGCTTTTTCGTGATCGCGGCTTGCGCGATGGCCAGAGCTCGAAGGGCGTCAGCGTTTGGCGGGCGGGATCGAAAGTCCCGGGCGGCAAGGCTTGAGGTTGGCCAAGGCGGAAGCCCGCGCCTTGGCGTAGAGCGCTTGGACCTTGGATGCGGGCGGGTACTGCACGTTGCCCTCGGCCAGGACTCGTCCGCCCGCGCTCAGGCGGCGCACGGTCACCGGCGTGCTTTCGGCGATGGCGGCTTGCAGCGGGGCAATCCCGGCAGGCGGAACAATTCCCGATAGATAACCCTCGTTGCGAGCCGGATCGCCCCAGCGCCGTTCCGGCTTGGATGTAAATCGTGGGCCTGTCCACGGCCCTTCGCCGATGCGCCAGGTGAGGCGTTCGGGCTCGGCCGCTGTTGGATCGGGCAACGCCATGTGCCACGTGATCTTTGGGATGTTCGGAGGCCCCAGGCCGGTCTCGGCGGGGTCGTAGTAGACGCCCATCGAAACGGTTCTGTCGGCGCTGAATGCTTCGGTTGCTATGTCGGTGACAACAGCCGGGCCAGAGGATCGCTGTTGGGCCGTGACGAAAACCTCGGTGTTGGCGCTCGTCGCCGTCGCCGAACCACACAGGGCCGCTCGCGCGGTCGCCGTCGCCGGGAAGGCCAGCAGCGCCGCCGCGATGACTTTTCCCAATGCCATCCGTTCTTCCCCCAAATTATCCAAGCCGACTGGAGCACGTCGTGCGCACGCTGACCAAGAACCAGTTCTATCCGTTTATCTGTCGGCGGGGCGTCAAAGCCGCACCATGGACGGATGTCCTCCAGCGGAGATCAGCCCGGCTTGCCCCGGAAGATCCGGTAGCCCTTCTCGTGGGCGATCGCCAGCATCTCGCGGTCGCCGGAGGTGTCGCCGTAGGCGGCGGCCAGCGACAAATCGTCGCCGAAGATCTCCTTCAGGCGGATCACCTTCTCCGCGCCCCGGCAGTTGGCGCCCAGCAGGGGCCCCAGCACCTTGTCGTCGGCGCCGATCATCAGCTTCGAGCCGATCAGGACGTCGGCGCCCAGGCCGCGGGCGAACGGCGCGACCACGACGTCGGGCGAGGCGGTGACGATCACCAGCTTGGCGCCCTTGGCCCGCCAGCGCCGCCAGACGGCCAGGGCGTCGGGGCGGAACAGCTTGGGGGCCTCGGATTGGGCGAAGGCGCGCGCCTCGCGCTCCAACTGCTCCAGAGGCACGCCGCGCAGGAACTCGCGGACGGCGGCGGCCTTGATCTTGCCGCGGTTGCGATCGAACACATAGCCGACGGCGGCGGGGAACAGGCGCACCATGCCCATGAAATGCCGCGCGGGGCTGACCCGCCACTTCAGGAAGGCCGTGAAGCTGTCGCGAACCGTCAGCGTGCCGTCGAAATCGAAGGCGACCAGGGGCGGCCCCTCGTGCATGTCCCCGGTCATCGGGGTCGAGGCCGACAGGCCCTTAGCCATCAGTGAACGTTTCGCCATTCGTCTCCGCGCACGCGCGCCCCGCAACCGAGCCCGTCTTGCACCACGATTCCGCTTTCACCGCTAAGCTCTTCGCGGATTTCGAAGTGCGCGCGCAGGGCCGTCCGGCGGAGCGAACCGCCTCCGGCTTGCGTTGAGGGTCTGGAACGCCATCTTAGAGAAGAATTCCATGAAACCGTATGCGTCATCCACGAACTTGGGGGCTGTAAATCGGCTCCAAGGCTTGTGCCGTGCGTCCGGATCGGGGAATGTCAAGGATTAGACAACTCCCGGCGGATATCCTGCTGCCTCGGTGGCGGGATTGGCGCTAAGGAGTCGGTGGTTTCGGCTTCGGCCTGAACCGCCCTAGCGTGAGAAGCGACCATGACGAAAGCCGCGAGCGGCGACACCAAGAGCACCCTCTACTGTTCTTTCTGCGGAAAGAGCCAGCATGAGGTGCGTAAGCTCATCGCCGGCCCGACGGTGTTCATCTGTGATGAATGCGTCGAACTCTGCATGGATATCATCCGTGAAGAGCACAAGATCGCCTTCGTGAAGTCCAAGGACGGCGTGCCCACGCCGCGCGAGATCTGCGAAGTCCTGGACGATTACGTGATCGGACAAAATCACGCCAAGAAGGTGCTCGCGGTCGCGGTGCACAATCACTACAAGCGCCTGAACCACGCGTCGAAGAACAACGACGTCGAACTGGCCAAGTCGAACATCCTGCTGGTCGGTCCGACCGGCACGGGCAAGACGCTGCTGGCCCAGACCCTGGCCCGAATCATCGACGTGCCGTTCACGATGGCCGACGCCACCACCCTGACCGAAGCCGGTTATGTGGGCGAGGACGTCGAGAACATCGTGCTCAAGCTGCTGCAAGCCGCCGACTACAATGTCGAGCGCGCCCAGCGCGGCATCGTCTACATCGACGAAATCGACAAGATCTCGCGCAAGTCCGACAATCCGTCGATCACCCGCGACGTCTCGGGCGAAGGCGTGCAGCAGGCCCTGCTGAAGATCATGGAAGGCACCGTCGCCTCCGTGCCGCCGCAGGGCGGGCGCAAGCATCCGCAGCAGGAGTTCCTGCAGGTCGACACCACCAACATCCTGTTCATCTGCGGCGGGGCCTTCGCGGGCCTGGAGCGCATCATCTCGGCGCGCGGCCAGGGCAAGTCGATCGGCTTCGGCGCCAAGGTGGCGGACCCGGAAGAGCGCCGCACGGGCGAGATCCTGCGCGGCGTCGAGCCCGACGACCTGCAGCGCTTCGGCCTGATCCCGGAATTCATCGGCCGTCTGCCGGTGATCGCCACCCTGGAGGACCTCGACGAGGCCGCTCTGGTGAAGATCCTGACCGAGCCGAAGAACGCCTTCGTCAAGCAGTACCAGCGCCTGTTCGAGATGGAGAACATCGGCCTGACCTTCACCGAGGACGCCCTGCACGGCGTCGCCAAGAAGGCCATCCTGCGCAAGACCGGCGCGCGCGGCCTGCGCTCGATCATGGAAGGCATCCTGCTGGAGACCATGTTCGAGCTGCCCAACTACGAGGGCGTCGAGGAAGTGGTGGTCAACGCCGAGGTCGTCGAAGGCCGGGCCCAGCCGCTGCTGATCTACGCCGAGAAGAAGGGCGGGGCCGCTTCGGCCTAAACGCCTTCGGCAAGGCTTGCGAAATCGGGCGCGTCCGGCTTGGCCGGGCGCGCTCTTTTCATCACACCGCACCGTCCGGCGTTGTGACGCTGAGCGCGAACGCGGCCAGGCGGGACCTCGGTCGCGGCAGGACTTAGGCGTCCTGGACCACGCACGAGCACGGATCATGCATTGTGGAGCCGGGCAGGGGGCATGAGCGTTGCACCTTGGCCAATCCGCCGCGACCCGTCGCCGCTACCAGGCGAGTGTGCTTGAACCGTGTTGCAAAAGGTCCACATAAATAACGACCATTCGCTCAGTCCCGAGCGGACGGGTCGAACGACTCAGGCGCATCGTCTGGGTGACGGCGGCCCGCGTGGCCGAGCACGAGTACAACGCGCCGGCCAGGAGTAGAAAGCATCATGTCTGAGATTCGTACGCTTCCTGTGCTGCCCCTGCGGGATATCGTTGTGTTCCCGCACATGGTGGTCCCGTTGTTCGTCGGGCGTGACAAGTCCGTTCGCGCCCTCGAAGAGGTGATGCGCGGCGGCAAGGAGATCCTTCTGGTCACCCAGAAGAACTCGGCCGACGACGATCCGGCGCCGGCCGACATCTACGATGTCGGCGTGCTGGCCACCGTCCTGCAACTGCTGAAGCTGCCCGACGGCACCGTGAAGGTGCTGGTCGAGGGCAAGGGCCGCGCGGCCGTCGTGCGCTTCACCGACCAGGAGGCCTATTACGAGGCCCAGGTCGGCGAGGTGAATGAAGATCAAGGCGTCGGCCCCGAGGCCGAGGCCCTGTCGCGCGCGGTCGTCGAGCAGTTCGAGAACTACGTCAAACTGAACAAGAAGGTGCCGCCGGAGGCCCTGGCCTCGATCCCGCAGATCGCCGAGCCGGGCAAGCTGGCCGACAGCATCTCGGCCCACCTGTCGGTCAAGATCGGCGACAAGCAGCATCTGCTGGAGATCTTCGACGTCGTGAAGCGCCTGGAGAAGGTCTTCGCCCTGATGGAGGGCGAGATCTCGGTGCTGCAGGTCGAAAAGAAGATCCGCTCGCGCGTGAAGCGCCAGATGGAGAAGACCCAGCGCGAATATTATCTGAACGAGCAGATGAAGGCGATCCAGCGCGAGCTGGGCGACCCCGACGATCAGCGCGACGAACTGATCGAACTCGAAAAGCGCATCAAGAAGACCAAGCTTTCCAAGGAAGCCCGGGCCAAGGCCGAGGGCGAACTGAAGAAGCTGCGCAACATGAGCCCGATGTCGGCCGAGAGCACCGTGGTCCGCAACTATCTGGACTGGATGCTGTCGATCCCGTGGGGCAAGGCCAAGACCAAGAAGATCGACCTGGTGGAGGCCGAAGGCATCCTCGAGGAGGATCACTACGGCCTGGAGAAGGTCAAGGAGCGCATCCTTGAGTACCTGGCCGTCCAGGCTCGCACCGGCTCGCTGAAGGGCCCGATCCTGTGCCTGGTCGGCCCTCCCGGCGTCGGCAAGACCTCGCTGGGCCGCTCGCTGGCCAAGGCGACCGGTCGCGAATTCGCCCGCATCTCGCTGGGCGGCGTGCGCGACGAGGCCGAGATCCGCGGTCACCGCCGGACCTATATCGGCTCGATGCCCGGCAAGATCATCCAGACCATGAAGAAGGCCAAGACCACCAACGCCTTCGTCCTGCTGGACGAGATCGACAAGATGGGCAGCGACTATCGCGGCGACCCGTCCTCGGCCCTGCTCGAGGTTCTGGACCCGGCCCAGAACTCGACCTTCGGCGACCACTATCTGGAAGTCGACTACGACCTCTCCCAGGTGATGTTCGTCACCACGGCCAACAGCCTCAACATGCCCCAGCCGCTGCTGGACCGCATGGAGATCATCCGCATCCCCGGCTACACCGAGGATGAGAAGCTGGAGATCGCCAAGCGCCACGTGCTGCCGAAGCTGATGAAGGACCACGGCCTGAAGTCGACCGAGTTCGTGGTGCCCGAAAAGGCCATCCGCGACCTGATCCGCTACTACACCCGGGAAGCCGGCGTGCGGTCGCTGGAGCGGGAGCTGGGCGCCCTGGCGCGCAAGACGGTCCGCGATCTGGCCCGTGAGAAGGTCGCCTCGATCACGATCGACGACGAGCGTCTGGCCAAGTACGCGGGCGTCAAGAAGTACCGCTACGGCGAGACCGACGAGATCGACCAGGTCGGCATCGTCACCGGTCTGGCCTGGACCGAGTTCGGCGGCGACATCCTGACCATCGAAGCCGTGAAGATGCCGGGCAAGGGCCGCATGACGGTCACCGGCAACCTCAAGGAAGTGATGAAGGAGTCGATCTCGGCGGCTCAGTCCTACGTCCGCTCGCGGGCCCTGCACTTCGGGGTCAAGCCGCCGGTGTTCGAGAAGACCGACGTCCACATCCACGTGCCGGACGGCGCGACGCCCAAGGACGGTCCGTCGGCCGGCGCCGCCATGGCCGTGGCGATGGTCTCGGTGCTGACCGGCATCCCGATCCGCAAGGAGATCGCCATGACCGGCGAGATCACCCTGCGCGGCCGGGTCACGGCGATCGGGGGCCTGAAGGAGAAGCTGCTGGCCGCCTTGCGCTCCGGCGTGAAGACGGTCCTGATCCCTCAGGAAAACGAGAAGGACCTGGCCGACGTTCCGCAAAGCGTGAAGGACGGTCTGGAAATCATCCCCGTCTCGACGGTCGACGAAGTGCTGAAGCACGCCCTCACGGGCCCGCTGACGCCAGTCGAGTGGAGTGAAGAGGATGAGCCGATTGCTGCAACTGCGAAGGTTGATGACAGCGACAGTGACGCTGTTCTGACCCACTAACAGTAACTTATTGTTGATAACTTAGGCGGCGCGGAGATTTTCCGCGCCGCCTTCGTTTGACGGGCCGTCTGAACCCCGCATACTCCCGGTCGAGCGAAGCGGCGTGAGCTTTAGCCGAAGCCGCCGCTTTCATGCTGGGAGAAGAACATGACCACAAAGGCCGAACTCGTCACGGCGATCGCCGAAAAGGCGGGCATCAACAAGAACCAGGCTAAGGACGCTCTCGAGGCTTTCATCGAAGCCGTCACCAGTTCGCTGAGATCGGGTCAGGATGTGCGCCTGGTCGGCTTTGGCACCTTCAAGGCCGTGGCGCGCGCCGCGGGCACCGCGCGCAACCCGCGCACCGGCGAGACGGTGAACCGCCCGGCGTCGAAGACCGCCCGGTTCCAGGTCGGCGAGGGTCTGAAGACCACGCTGAACGGCTGATCCAGTAAACGGATTTCGGGGGCGGGCCGCCAGGAGGCGTCCCGCCTTTTTCTATGCAGGACTTTTCCGGGCGGACGGGGTATCTCCCACACCCTCGTCCGTCTCGGCCTCGTCCGCCTCGAATTGCCGGACCCGAGCGGGGCGGCGCGAATGTCCTGGGGGCGGTTAGCTCAGCGGTAGAGCGTCTCGTTTACACCGAGAGGGTCGGGGGTTCGATCCCCTCACCGCCCACCACGTCCGCGAGGCTCGCGGCCTCGCGCGCGATCACGCCTTGGATTTCGCCCAGGATCGACCCGTCGCGGCCGCCTTGGCGGCGGGATCGCTGTTGATCTCGCTGTCCAGCTTCTCGGCCGCGGCCTCGAGCACGCGGCGGTACTGCGTCCGAAGGTTGGGTTTGGCGAGGTCGTCCCGCAGACGCTTGAGCGCGGCGTCGCCGTGCGCGGAGCGATAGAATTGCACCTCGTCCAAGACGCGTTGCTTGAACCGCTCCTTGCGCTTCAGGGCATGTAAAATCGAAAGCACGGCTCCGGGACCCTCAGGGCTCTCAGCCAGTGTTTCATGCTGCAAAACGGTTAACGCGTCCACGGCCAACTCGAACCGTGACAGCAATTTCACCGGGGTGTCGTCAATCATGCAACCTGGCGCGGAGCGTCCATCAGGGATGCCTAGATTGCCGCCATGCGCCCGCCGACGGCGGGGCCGTGGTCGCGTTCGCGAGGCGATGGACATTCGGCTTCGCCGCCCGCACTGATCGGGCATGGCCGCCGAACCCGAAGTCTCCGCTGTCACCGTCACCCGCCTGGCTTGGGTCGACCACGTTCTCGACGAGGTCGAGACGCCGCGCGGGCGCCTGCGCATCACCCTGGGCCTGGGCTCGGGCCTGGCGCGGCGCGCGGGCGATCCGCGCGGCGTGGTCTGGGCGATCGGCGATCGCGGTCCCAACATCAAGATCGGGCCGGCGGTCGAGGATCACGGCCTGACCGGCCTGTCCAGCCTGGCCGGGCTCGAGGGGGCCAAGATCATGCCGCGCCCGGCGATCGGTCCGACGCTGGCCCAGCTGCGCGTGGAGGGCGACACGGTCGCCTGTCTCCAGGTTCTGACTCTGCGCGACGCCAACGGCGCGACCTTCGACGGTCTTCCCGGGCCAGGCGGCGACATGGCGGCCATGGAGCCCGCCTTCGACCTGTCGGGCGCGGCGCTGGGCGGCAGCCTGGCCGGAGGCGACACCGAAGGGGTGGCGGCCCTGGCCGATGGAACGTTCCGGGTCGCCGACGAGTACGGTCCTTCGATCCTGGTCGTCGGGCCCGACGGCGTGGTCCAGGCGCGCTGGGTCCCGGAAGGCGAGGGCGCGGCCCTGGCGGGGGCGGCCTATCGCGTCGAGGACGTGCTGCCGGCCCTGTCCGCGCGCCGGCGCCTGAACCGCGGCTTCGAAGCCCTGGCCCTGTCGCCGGACGAGACGCGGCTGCACGTGATCCTGCAGAGTCCGCTCGCGTCCCAGGACGAGATCGCCCCCGAGGGGCGGGATTGCGCCCGGCTCTGGACACTGGACGCCCGGACCGGCGCGCCGCTCGCCGAACATTTCTATCCCTTCGACGCGCCGGAGACGTTCCGCCGCGACGCCGAGGCCGGGCCCGTCGGGACGGACGATTTGAAGATCTCCGAGACCGTGTCGCTGGGCGACGACCAACTGCTGGTGCTGGAGCGGATCTCGGCGACCTCGAAGCTCTATCGCGTGACCCTGGACGCGCCGGTCCTGACCAAGACCCTGGTCCTGTCGACCGACGACTGGCCCCAGATCGACGCCGACCTGGAGGGCATGGCCCTGCTGACCGACCGCGACCTGCTGCTCAGCACCGACAACGACTTCGGAGTCGAGGGGCGGGAGACGGCGTTCTACAGGGTGACGTTCGCGACGCCGCTTGCCGACAGCGGGCTGGCGACCGGCCCGATCTAGGCGGGGCGGGCATGAACTCCATGGCGAACATCTTGGACCGGCGAGCGCTGAACCGGGCTTTGCTGGCGCGGCAGAATCTGTTGGCGCGCGCCGACATCTCCGTTCCCGAGGCGCTGGATCGGCTGATCGCCCTGCAGGCCCAGGCGGCGCCCGCGCCCTATTTCGCGCTGTGGAGCCGCTTGAAGACCTTCGCGCCAGAGGATCTGTCGGCGCAGCTCGAGGATCTCGGCGTCGCGCGCGGGACCCTGATGCGCGGCACGCTGCATGTGGCGATGGCGGCCGATTTCGCGGCGATCCGCCCGCTGATCCAGCGGGGCCTGGACCGGTTCCTGACCGAGGGCAGCGTTTATGGCCGGGCCTTGGCGGGGCTGGACCAGGCCGAGGTGACGGCGGTCGCGCGGGAACTATTGCGCGGGGGACCGCTCACCGCGACGCAACTGCGCGAGGCCTTGGCGGCGCGCTGGCCCGATCGTGATCCGCAGGCCTTGGCGATGGCGGCGCGCATCCAACTGCCGATGCTGCAATTGCCGCCGCGCGGCCTGTGGAGACGCGGCGGCCAGCCGACCCTGGCGGCGATGGCTGATCGGCTCGAAACGCCAGAACCGGGCCTGACGCTCGCCGATCTGGTGCTGCGCTATCTGACGGCGTTCGGGCCCGCCAGCGTCGCCGACGCCCAGACCTGGCTGGGCCTCACGCGTCTGGCGACCACGTTCGAGGCGCTTCGGTCGTCCCTGATGGCTTTTCACGACGAAGACGGCCAGGAGCTTTTCGATCTGTCGGATGCGGAAAGGCCGTCGGGCGAAGTCGAAGCGCCCGTCCGCTTCCTTGGCGAATTCGACAACGTGCTGCTGGCCCACGAGGATCGGACGCGGATCATGTCGGCCGAGCACAAAAGCCGGCTCTACACCGCCAACGGCGTCCTGCGCGCAGCCGTGTTGGTCGACGGCTTCACGGCGGGACGCTGGCGCATCGAGGACAGCAAGGCGGAGTCGGTCCTGCGGATCGAGCTGTTTGGCAAGGTCGCCAAGGCCGTCGCCAGGGCTTTGACGGAGGAGGGCGAGCGCTTGCTGGCCTTCGCCGGCAAGCGCGCTGTCCACGATATCCGCATCGAGGTCGTCGAGGACTAGGTCGCCAAGGCCTCGAGCGCGGCCGCCGCGTCGCGCGCGGCCTCATCGGCGCGGATCGCCGCGCCCAGGACGTCGGCGGCGGCCCTGAACGTCGGCTCGTCCAGCAGGCGTCGTACGGCGGCGGCGACGGTCTCGGCGTCCGCGTCGGCCGGCAGGGTCAGGCCGGCGCCGCGATGAACGACGCGGGCGGCGTTGTCGTTCTGGTCGCGGCCCATCGGCAGGCACAGCAGCGGGACGCCGGCCATCAGCGGCCGCAGGGTAGAGCCGTGGCCGGCGTGGGTGACGAACAGGGCCGCGTCCTTCAGCAGGTCGCCGTGCGACGCGCCGCGGACGACCGCGACGTTGGCCGGCGCTTCGAATCGCGCCGGATCGAGGGTCGGGCCGGTGGTCACCACGCCGCGCACAGGCAGTTGGCCCAGGGCGGCGATGATCGCGCGCAGGGCCGGTTCCTGGGCCTGGTAGAGGCTGGAGAACGACACCACGACCAGCGGCGTGTCGCCGGGCGGCGGCGCGAACGGCTCGACCCAGGCGGGATCGGCCAGATAGGGACCGACATGGGCGAAGGGGACGGGCAGGGGATCGGGCGCGAAGTCAAAGGCCCGGCTGGTGGCCAGCAGGATGGCCTTGGCGGCGTCCAACTGCTCGAACAGGTCGACCAGCGGGGGCAGGCCGAGGGCGGCGCGCGCGGCGTTCAGGTCGGGCAGACCGGCCTGGAAGAAGGTCCGGCTCATCTGGCCGACCATGGCGTGCATGGCCCGTTCCTCGTCGGTGGTCGCCGGAAGCATGCCGGCCCCGAGCGGCGGCGCGCCGGCCAGGGTCGGCAGCGACCAGACATTGGCGGCCAGCAGCGCCAGCGGCAGGCCTCGCGCCTGCGCCGCCGCCATCGAGCCCAGCAAGAGTTCCTGCGAGACCACGACGTCCGGCGCGAAGGCGTCGATCGCCGCCAGGGTGTCCTCGGCGTAGGCGAGGGCGGGACCGGCCATCACCCGATCGAGCAGGCGCTGGATCACTTCCAGCGGATTATCGGCCTCGTGATCCTTCAGCCGATCGTCGTCGCGGGTCTTGCCCGTCTGGAAGGGGGCGGTCGTCCAGGCGCGGAACGGCACGTTCAAGGCCGCGGCGTCGGGCGCGTTGCAAGGATCGCTCACGGCCAGCACGGCGTGGCCGCGCGCCGCCAGGTCGCGGGCGACCAGCAGCATGGGCTGCACATGGCCGCCGCCTTCCCAGGTGGTGAAGAGATACCGCGCCATCAGAGCCCTCGACCGCATCCGCCCGCCTGCCTACGCGGTCCGAACGCGCCTTGCCAGAAGCGATCGAAGTGATATCACTTTGACATCAACCTTGGAGGGCTCCATGTCCGACGCGCCGAATATCAACCGATCGACCGAACGCGCCTTTGGCGGGATGGGCGGCGGGCTGCCGCTGCTGTCGCTTCCCGTCATGCTGGCCGCCGCCGTCTGGGCCTTCTCGACCCAGCAGGCGATGATGGCGGTGATCGGCGCCGTGCTGGTCGTCCTGTTCCTGCTGACCGCCTGCGGCTTCTATTCGCTGCAACCGAACGAGGCCTATGTCGTCACCCTGTTCGGGACCTATATGGGCACCGATCGCCGGACCGGTCTGCGCTGGGTGCTGCCTTGGTACGGCCGCAAGAAGATCAGCCTGCGGGTGCGCAACGTCACCAGCGAGAGGCTGAAGGTCAACGACAAGCGCGGCAACCCGATCGAGATCGCCGCCAACATCGTCTGGCGCGTGTCGGACACCGCCCAGGCCCTGTTCGACGTCGATGACTACGTCGTCTTCATGAACATCCAGATCGAGACCGCGCTGCGCGAAACCGCTTCGCACTACGCCTACGACCACGACGAAAGCGGCGAGCCGACCCTGCGGGCCGACGCCGATCATGTCGGCGAGCGCCTGCGGACCGATCTGCGAGGGCGCACGGCCGTGGCCGGGGTGGCGATCGATGAAACTCATCTGATGCACCTGGCCTATGCCCCGGAAATCGCCGGCGCCATGCTCAGGCGCCAGCAGGCCGAGGCGGTGCTGGCCGCCCGCCGGACGATCGTCGCCGGCGCGGTCGGCATGGTCGAGAACGCCCTGCAGCAGCTCAGCGAACGGGAGGTCGTCGTCCTGGACGACGAGCGCAGGGCGGCGATGGTGTCGAACCTGCTGGTGGTGCTGTGCGCCGATCGCGAGGCCCAGCCGGTGGTCAACGCCGGCACGTTGTACGGCTGATCCGTTGGCCGCGACCCCTCCAGAGTCGGCGAAAGGCGGGCGCCGCGCGTTCCTGATGCGCGTGCGTCCCGAGGTGCTGGCCGCCGTCGAACACCTGGCGGCGGCCGAACTGCGCAGCGTCAACGCCCAGGTCGAAATGCTGCTGCGCGAGGCGCTCTTGCGCCGCGGCGTGCTGCGAGCGCTGGACAGCGGTTCAGCTTCGGAGGAACCTCCGTCCCCGTGAGTGTCTTAAGGCTCTGCGGCCGTCTCGGCGGGCGCGGCTGACAAGCGAGGTTCCGGCGTGATGGATTTGAGGTTTGATCCGCTCTCGGCGTTCAACGAGGCAGAAGAACCCCTGTTCAGGGCGGTCAGGCCGGGCGGAAAGCCGGTCAGGCTGGTTGACACCACCATGCTCTACGCGCCTCGCAGCGGTGGAGTGCGGCGCTATCTGAACTCCAAGCGGACGTGGATCGCGGCGAATCGGCCGCATGTCCGGCACACCCTGGTGGTGCCCGGTCCGCGCGACGCGCACGACGGCCACGGTCGAGTTTCGATCTATGCGGCCCCCCTGCCGTTTGGCGACGGCTATCGCTGGCCCGTGGTCAAGAACGCCTGGATGGAGCGGCTCATCCGCCAGCGACCCGACATCATCGAGGCCGGTGATCCGTACACGCCAGGTCTGGCGGCCCTGAAGGCCGGCGACGCCCTGGGCGTGCCCGTCGTCGGTTTCTGCCACACCGACCTAGGCGCCCTGGCGGCGCTGCATATCGGCGAATGGGCGGAGAAGCCGGTGCAAAAGCGCTGGGCGGCCATCTACAGCCAGTTCGACCAGGCCGTGGCCCCCAGCCAGTTCATCGCCGGACGGCTGATCGAGGCCGGGGTCAAGAGCGCCATCGGCCTGCCGCTGGGCGTCGACACCGAGATCTTCAATCCCGGCCGGGGCGACCGCGAGGCCCTGCGCCGCCGGCTGGGCCTGACCAGCCGGCATCGGATTCTGGTGTTCGCCGGGCGTCCGGCCAGGGAGAAGAAGCTGGACGTGCTGGTCGAGGCGGTCGAGCGCCTGGGCGATCCCTATGTGCTGCTGTTCGTCGGGGCGGGCGCGGGAGCGCCGTCCAGCGACCGGGTGATCTGCATGGACTACCAGCGCGACCCGCAGAGTCTGGCGGCGGTTCTGGCCAGCTGCGACGCCTTCGTCCACGCCAACGACAACGAGCCGTTCGGTCTGATCGTGCTGGAGGCCATGGCCTGCGGCCTGCCGGTGATCGGCGTGGCGGCCGGCGGCGTGGCCGAGTCGGTGGACGAAGCCGTCGGGGCCCTGGCCACGGCCTCCGAGGCTCGCGCCTTCGCCGAGGCGGTGGAGTCGGTGTTCGCGCGCGACGTGCCGGCCTTGGGCCAAGCCGCTCGCCAGCGGGCCGAGCTGCGGCACGGTTGGGACCCGGTGTTCCGCAAGCTGTCGGCGATCTACGGCCGGCTCACCGGCTGCGCCGCGTTCGACGACGTGGCCGCGCCGGTCCCCGAACCGGTCGGCTGGAACTAGAGCGCGACCGCCGAAAGTGGATGCCGGTTTCGGCGCCTGTCACGCTCTAGATGTTCGAACTAGAGCCTGCTTGTCCGATTCCAACGGAAACGGGCGGGCTCTAGGCGGCCGTCTCGGTCAGCTGGCCGCGCACCTGCGCCAGGATTTCGTAGGACCGTTTCCGAGCGGCGTGGTCGTGGATCTGCGAGGCGGCCATCAGCTCATCGGCGCCGGTGGCGTCCAGGATCGTCTGGATCTTCGCGCGCACCGTGTTGGGCGAGCCGATCGCCGAATAGCGGAACGTGTGCTCCAGCCCCGCGATCTCGGCGTCCGAGGCCACCTCCCGGATATCGTCGACCGGCGGCGGCAACAGGCCCGGACTGCCGCGCCGCAGGGCCACGAACTGCTGCTGGCTGGAGGTGGACAGGCGGCGCGCCTCCTGGTCGGTGTCGGCCGCGCAGACCCCGATGCAGACCAGGACATAGGGCTGGGCCAGGGCCTGCGACGGCTTGAAGGTCCGCCGGTAGATCGCGATCGCCTCCATCAGCTGGTCCGGCGCGAAGTGGGCGGCGAAGGCGAACGGCAGACCCAGGGCGGCGGCCAGCTGGGCGCTGTAGGTGCTGGAGCCCAGCAGCCAGAGCGGCACGTCCTGGCCTTCGCCCGGCACGGCCCGCACGGCCTGGCCCGGCTGGGCCGGTTGGAACCAGGCCTGCAGTTCCACCACGTCCTGGGCGAAATTGTCGACCGCGCCCATGTAGCGGCGCAGGGCCCGCATGGTGGCCTGATCCGTGCCCGGCGCGCGGCCCAGGCCCAGGTCGATCCGGCCGGGATAGAGGGCGGCCAGCGTGCCGAACGCCTCGGCCACCATCAGCGGCGCGTGGTTGGGCAGCATGACGCCGCCCGAACCGACCCGGATCGTCGAGGTGCCGGCCGCGACGTGGCCGATGACCACGGCGGTCGCGGCGCTGGCGATCCCCGGCATGTTGTGGTGCTCGGCCAGCCAGTAGCGGTGATAGCCCAGCCGTTCGACGTGGCGGGCCAGGTCCAGGCTGTTGTGAAGGGCCTGGCCGATGCTGGTTCCTTGCGGAACGGGGGCCAGGTCGAGGACGGAAAAGGGCAGGGGATGGGCGTGCGACATGCACGCTAGATCGGAACGAAGGCCGCGAACCTCAAGACGACAGGTTCGGACTAGCGGTATCGCCGCGATCGGCGCAGGAATTGCTGTGGATAACCAGCTCTGCTGGAGCGGCGAACGGAGGCGGTCATGGCGTTGAGATGCACCCATCTGGAGCAGATCCAGGACGTGACGCCCGGAACAGCCGGCTGCGAGGAATGTCTGAAGACAGGTGATTCCTGGCTGCACCTGCGGCTTTGTCGGACCTGCGGACATGTCGGCTGCTGCGACCAGTCGAAAAACAAGCACGCCACCCGGCATTTCAACGCCACCGGCCACCCGATCATCGAGGGCTACGACCCGCCGGAGGGGTGGGGCTGGTGCTATGTCGACGAGGAGTTCTTCGAATTCGACGCGCCGACCCCGCATCCCGGACCGATTCCGCGATTCTATTGAGGCGCGACAAATCCGCGCCCTGGACGGGATCTGGATTTTGGGGGTGGAAGAAAAGGCGGAAGTGGCGCGAATGACGGGACTTGAACCCGCGACCTCCGGCGTGACAGGCCGGCGCTCTAACCAACTGAGCTACATCCGCGTCGGGCGCGAACAAAAAGTCCGGCGCGGTCGTTCCATAGACTAGCCTGGCGGTGGGAAGCAGCCAACTTCAGGGAAGTGGCGCGAATGACGGGACTTGAACCCGCGACCTCCGGCGTGACAGGCCGGCGCTCTAACCAACTGAGCTACATCCGCATCAGGCTCCGCCGAAGCGAAGTGCGACCCGCCGTGCGGCGAGGGGCGTCTGATATGTCGGGCCGATGGGCGTGTCAACGGCCATGTCACGGAAGCTGTAAGGGAATGCCAGTTGCGACCGTTTCTCAATGTGTCACAGGCGTTTGAACCGCCGGCGACGCTGGGCTACAACCCGCTCGATTCAAGCCAAGGGCTGTCATGAACGCCTTCCTTCTCCAGTATCTGCCGATCGTGATCTTTCTCGGGATCGCGGCGGTCATCGGCATCGCCTTCATCCTTGCCGCCGCGGTGCTCGCCCCCAAGGCGCCGGACCCGGAAAAGCTGTCCGCCTACGAATGCGGCTTCAACGCTTTCGACGACGCGCGCATGAAGTTCGACGTCCGGTTCTACCTGGTCTCGATCCTGTTCATCATCTTCGACCTGGAAGTGGCCTTCCTGTTTCCGTGGGCCGTTTCGCTGATGAAGCTGCCCCATGACGTGGCCGCCTTCGCCTTCTGGTCGATGATGGTCTTCCTGGGCGTTCTGACCGTCGGCTTCATCTACGAATGGAAGAAGGGCGCCCTCGAATGGGAGTGATCGTTCCCCCCGCTAGCTCGCCCCTGGTTCCCGCCGGTTCGGCCGCGCGGTCGACGGTGCAGGGCTATGACCCCAAGCTGCACGACCCCTATTTCGACGGTCTGTCGGGCCAGCTGGCCGACAAGGGCTTCGTCATGGCGGCCGCCGACGACCTGATCACCTGGGCGCGCACCGGCAGCCTGATGTGGATGACGTTCGGCCTGGCCTGCTGCGCCGTCGAGATGATGCACTCGGCCATGCCGCGCTACGACCTGGAGCGCTACGGCTTCGCGCCGCGCGCCAGCCCGCGCCAGTCGGACGTGATGATCGTCGCCGGCACCCTGACCAACAAGATGGCTCCGGCTCTGCGCAAGGTCTACGACCAGATGCCCGAGCCGCGCTACGTGATCTCGATGGGCAGCTGCGCCAACGGCGGCGGCTACTATTATTACAGCTACAGCGTCGTGCGCGGCTGCGACCGGATCGTGCCGATCGACATCTATGTGCCCGGCTGCCCGCCCACCGCCGAGGCCCTGGTCTACGGCGTGCTGCAGCTGCAGAAGAAGATCCGTCGCACGGGGACGATCGAGCGATGACCGACGTTGTGACCACCGAAGCGGCCCTGTCGCCGCTGGAAGCCCTGGGCCAGGC
The DNA here is from genome assembly GCF_001427165.1 of Caulobacter sp. Root487D2Y. Taxonomy (NCBI): domain Bacteria; kingdom Pseudomonadati; phylum Pseudomonadota; class Alphaproteobacteria; order Caulobacterales; family Caulobacteraceae; genus Caulobacter; species Caulobacter sp. Root487D2Y. The sequence goes on along the minus strand of NZ_LMFD01000012.1, from coordinate 205,242 downwards.
GATCGTCGCCAACTCGGCCGGCGCGATCACCGCCTATCACGTGGCGTTCGGCGAGCTGAACCTGCTGGGCCCGTCCAACCGGGTCGTCCAGGCGCTGACCTATCTGCGCGACCATCCCGACTATCGCTTCCACCAGCTGGTGGACCTGACGGGCGTCGACTATCCGGAGCGCGAGCGCCGGTTCGACGTGGTCTATCACCTGCTGTCGCTGGTGAAGAACCATCGCGTGCGCTTCAAGGTCCAGACCGACGAGGACACCGCCGTCCCCAGCGCCACGCCGGTGTTCCCGGTCGCAGACTGGTTCGAGCGCGAAGCCTTCGACATGTACGGGATCTTCTTCGACGGTCACCCCGACCTGCGCCGGATCCTCACCGACTACGGCTTCCACGGCCATCCGCTGCGGAAGGATTTCCCGATGACGGGCTATGTCGAGGTCCGCTACGACGACGAGCTGAAGCGCGTGGTCTACGAGCCCGTGAAGATCACCGAGTTCCGCGCCTTCGACTTCATGTCTCCGTGGGAGGGCGCCAAGTACGCTCTGCCGGGCGACGAGAAGGCCGAGAAGCGGGCGGGGGACGCGTAAGAGTCATGACTGGTTCCAATTCCCCCGCCGCCGCGACCGACTTCTTCCACGACGCGCCGTCGCTGCCGGCCGTGCCGGAAACGCCGGTGCGCAAGTTCAACATCAACTTCGGCCCGCAACACCCGGCCGCGCACGGCGTGCTGCGCCTGGTGCTGGAGCTGGACGGCGAGATCGTCGAGCGCGTCGATCCGCACATCGGCCTGCTGCACCGCGGCACCGAGAAGCTGATGGAGGCGCGCACCTACCTCCAGAACATCCCGTACTTCGACCGCCTCGACTACGTGGCGCCGATGAACCAGGAACATGCGTTCTGCCTGGCCATCGAGAAGCTGCTGGGCGTGGACGTGCCGATGCGCGGCAGCCTGATCCGCGTGCTGTTCTGCGAGATCGGCCGGGTGCTGAACCACCTGCTGAACGTGACGACCCAGGCCATGGACGTCGGCGCCCTGACGCCGCCGCTCTGGGGCTTCGAGGAGCGCGAGAAGCTGATGGTGTTCTACGAGCGCGCCTGCGGCGCTCGCCTGCACGCCAACTACTTCCGTCCGGGCGGCGTCCACCAGGACCTGACCCCGGCGCTGATCGACGACATCGAACGGTGGGCCAAGGCCTTCCCGAAGATCTGCGACGACATCGAGGGCCTGATCACCGACAACCGCATCTTCAAGCAGCGCAACGTCGACATCGGCGTGGTGACCAAGGAAGACGCGCTGGCCTGGGGCTTCTCGGGCGTGATGGTGCGCGGTTCGGGCATCGCCTGGGACCTGCGCCGCAACCAGCCCTACGAGTGCTACAACGACTTCGAGTTCGACATCCCGCTGGGCAAGAACGGCGACTGCTACGATCGCTATCTGTGCCGCATGCAGGAGATGCGCGAGTCGACCAAGATCATCCTGCAGGCCATCGCCAAGCTGCGCGTCACGCCCGGCCCGGTGATGACGCAGGACAACAAGGTCAGCCCGCCGCGCCGCGCCGAGATGAAGCGCTCGATGGAAGCCCTGATCCACCACTTCAAGCTCTACACCGAAGGCTTCCGCACGCCGGAAGGCGAGGTCTATTCGGCGGTGGAAGCGCCCAAGGGCGAGTTCGGCGTGTTCCTGGTGTCGAACGGCACCAACAAGCCGTACCGCTGCAAGATCAAGGCGCCGGGCTTCTCGCACCTGGCGGCGATGGACTGGATGAACCGCGGCCACCAGCTGGCGGACGTCTCCGCCATCCTGGGCTCGCTGGACATCGTGTTCGGCGAGGTCGACCGGTGAGCCTGGAGGCCATCGCCCAGGCTCAGCTCGACGCCTACAACGCCCAGGACCTGGACGCTCACTGCGCCCACTTCGCCGATGACGTTATCGTCGGCGGCCTGAACGGCGATGTGGCGCGCACCGGCATCGAGGCCTATCGCGCGTGGTACGAGGCCGCGTTCGCGCAGTTCCCGAACAACAAGGCCCAGCTTCTCAACCGCATCGTGGTGGGCGCGAACGTGATCGATCATGAGCGCGTCGACCGCGGCAACGGCGATCCGGCCTTCGAGGTCGCCGCCATCTACACCTTCCGGGGCGACAAGATCGCCCGCGTGGATTTCGCGAAAGCCTAGGACCCGATCGCTTCAGGCTGAAATCGATCGGGTCTTGGAGCTTTGGCCGGCAGGCTCAGGGCGCCGGGACGCGCGCCGCCCAGCCCTTCATGCCCACGGTGTTTTGGGCGCCGATCAGGGTGGCTGACTTGCCGTCGGCGGCCACGGTCCAATCCACCGAGGATTGCGAGCTGTATTGCACGCGGGCGACCTCGCCCTGCAGCAGCGTGCAAGTGGCCGTCTGCACGTAGGACGTGCCGTAGACGACCCCCGGGGCCGCTCCGCTGGGAAGCGGCGTCGGACCGATGGTGCTGAACACCGGCCCGTCGACCGCCCTGCCGCGGAAATCGACGATGCCTGTCCCGAGTTGCGACGGACGTCCCCCTTCCAGGTACATCACGTAGCGGCCCCCGGCGAGCCGCTCGCACGGACCGGCCCAGGCCGGCGCGGCCGCGCCGATCAGGGCGGTGGAGGCGATCAAGACGGACAGAATTCTGGTCATGGCGAATTCCCCCTCCGCCGGAGTTCCGTCGGTGACGGAAGGCTTTGCGCAGCCATGGCGGGTGTTGATTGTCAACACACTCTAAGGAGTAGCGTCAACCGCCAATCGGTGAAGCTTGATATTCGGCCTGGCGTCCGGGCGGTCGCGCGAACGCATGCGGCGCAGGCCATTCGGTGCCCTAAAGACAGGCGTGGACATCTTGCGGCGGCCCTTGTGGAGGGGCTAGAGAGAGGCGCGCTTCGATGGCGCCCGTTTTCATGCGAGTCCTCTTTCCAACATGTCCGTTCGTCGCCTTGCCAAGGACCAGCCCGCCAGCTTCGCGTTCTCGCTCGAGAGCCAGGCCAAGGCCGACTGGTGGAAAGCCAAATATCCCGCCGAGCGCAAGCAGTCGGCGGTGATCCCGATGCTGTGGCTGGCCCAGAAGCAGGAAGGCTGGATTTCCGAACCCGCCATCCAGGAGATCGCCAAGCAACTGGCGATGCCGGTCATCCGCGTGCTGGAGGTCGCCACCTTCTACGTGATGTTCCAGCTGCAGCCGGTCGGCAAGGTCGCCTTCGTCCAACTGTGCGGCACGACGCCGTGCCAGCTGCGCGGCGCGCTGGACCTGAAGGCCGTGCTGAAGGCCAAGATCGGCGAGGCCCATTCGGTGTCGGCCGACGGCAAGTTCAGCTGGGAAGAGGTCGAGTGCCTGGGCGCCTGCTGCAACGCGCCGATGGCCGCCATCAACGACTACTACTACGAGGACCTGACGCCGGAGAGCCTGGCCGCGATCCTCGACGACTTCGCCGCCGGCAAGTCGCCCAAGCCGGGCAGCTATGAAGGCCGCGGCGCGTCGGAGCCCAAGGGCAAGATCCAGACCCTGACGGACCCGAAGCTGTTCGACGGCTCGCTGGCCAAGAAGATCAAGATCCCCAACCTGCCCGAAAAGCCGAAGAAGGCTCCGAAGACGGAGCCGGCGGCCTGATGGGACACGCCGACGCCATCCAGAAGAAGCGCCCGACCACGATGTTCGCCATCGATTCGGTCTGCTTCGTGCTGGCCGGCGCGGCCGTCATCGGCTACGCCGCCGCCAGGCGCGACGAGGGGGGCGGGGCGTCGTGACCGATGATTCCGAACTCCTCTCCAGGCGCGTGGCTTACGTGAAGACCATCCGCGCTCTTTACCGCAACGAGCGCATCGCCGGCCTGGTCGGCTGCCTGATCGGGGCGATGCTCCTGATCTGGGGGCGGCAGGTCGCGGGAGCCCCCGCCTGGGCCGTTCCCGTCGGTTTCCTGGTGATAGGCGCCGCCTGGTCGCTTTTCGCCTATGTCATCATTCGTCGGACGCGCTATGTGCGCGCCCATCCATTCGATCCGCAAAGCTGAGTCATGGTCGGTATCCTCGAAGACAAGGACCGCATTTTCACGAACCTCTACGGTCTCCACGATTGGGGGCTCGAGGGCGCGAAGAAGCGCGGCTGCTGGAATGGCACCAAGGACATCCTGGACGCCGGGCGCGACTGGATCATCGAGAACATGAAGAACTCCGGCCTGCGCGGCCGGGGCGGGGCGGGCTTCGGCACCGGCCTGAAGTGGTCGTTCATGCCCAAGGAAGTGAGGGACGGCCGTCCGCACTATCTGGTGGTCAACGCCGACGAGTCCGAGCCGGGCACCTGCAAGGACCGGGAGATCATGCGGCATGACCCGCACCTCCTGATCGAAGGCTGCCTGATCGCCTCGCGCGCCATGCTGGCCCACGCCTGCTACATCTATATTCGCGGCGAGTACGTCCGCGAGCGCGAAGTGCTGGAAGCCGCCATCAAGCAGGCCTACGAGGCCAAGCTGATCGGCAAGAACAACGTCCACGGCTGGGACTTCGACCTCTACGTCCACCACGGCGCCGGCGCCTATATCTGCGGCGAAGAGACGGCCCTGCTGGAAAGCCTGGAAGGCAAGAAGGGCCAGCCGCGCCTGAAGCCGCCGTTCCCGGCCGGCGCGGGCCTCTACGGCATGCCGACCACGGTCAACAACGTCGAGAGCATCGCCGTCGCCGGCACGATCCTGCGTCGCGGCGCGGCCTGGTTCGCCGGCTTCGGCCGTCCGAACAACAGCGGCACCAAGCTGTTCTGCGTCAGCGGCCACGTGAACCTGCCGTGCAACGTCGAAGAGGCCATGAGCATCCCCTTCCGTCAGCTGATGGAAGACCACTGCGGCGGCATCCGCGGCGGCTGGGGCAATCTGAAGGCCGTGATCCCGGGCGGCTCGTCCGTGCCGATGATCCCCGCCGAGCAGTGCGAAGACCTGCCAATGGACTTCGACGCCCTGCGCAACCTGAAATCGGGCCTGGGCACCGCCGCCGTCATCGTCATGGACAAGGACACCGACCTGGTCCGCGCCATCGCCCGCCTGTCGTACTTCTACAAGCACGAGAGCTGCGGCCAGTGCACGCCGTGCCGCGAAGGCACCGGCTGGATGTGGCGGGTCATGGAGCGCATGGCCACCGGCGAGGCCGATCCGAAAGAGATCGACACCCTGCTGGACGTCACGACCCAGGTCGAGGGTCACACCATCTGCGCCCTGGGCGACGCGGCCGCCTGGCCGATCCAGGGCCTGTTCCGTCACTTCCGCCACGAGGTGGAGGAGCGGATCGCATCCTATCGTAGCGGTCGCCTGCACGTGCAGGGCGCCAAGCTGATCGCGGCGGAGTAAACGATTATGGCAATCGCCAAGGTCAACGGCGTCGAGGTCGAGTTCGAGCCCGGCATGACGGTTCTGCAGGTCGCGGAACTGGCCGGGGAAGAGATCCCGCGCTTCTGCTATCACGAGCGCCTGAGCATCGCCGGCAACTGCCGCATGTGCCTGGTCGAGGTGAAGCCCGGCCCGCCGAAGCCGCAGGCGTCGTGCGCCCTGCCGGCCGCCGAGGGCCAGGAGATCTTCACCAAGACCCCGATGGTCAAGAAGGCCCGCGAAGGGGTGATGGAGTTCCTGCTCATCAACCACCCGCTGGATTGCCCGATCTGCGACCAGGGCGGCGAGTGCGACCTGCAGGACCAGGCCATGGGCTATGGCCGCGACGACAGCCGCTATGAAGAGAACAAGCGCGCGGTCGAAGAAAAGGCCATGGGCCCGCTCATCAAGACCGTGATGACCCGCTGCATCCAGTGCACGCGCTGCGTCCGCTTCGTCACCGAAGTCGCCGGCTCGCCGGAGATCGGCCTGATCTCGCGCGGCGAAGACGTTGAAATCACGACCTATCTCGGCGCGGCGGTGACGTCGGAGCTCAGCGCCAACGTGATCGACCTGTGCCCGGTCGGCGCCCTGACCTCCAAGCCCTACGCCTTCGAGGCGCGGCCCTGGGAGCTGAAGAAGACCGAGAGCGTCGACGTCATGGACGCCCTGGGCTCGGCCATCCGGGTCGACGCCCGCGGCTCAGCGGTGCTGCGCGTGCTGCCGCGCGTCAACGAGGACGTCAACGAGGAGTGGATCAGCGACAAGACGCGCTACGCCGTCGACGGCTTGCAGCGTCAGCGCCTTGACCGCCCGTACGTCCGCGTCGGCGGCAAGCTGCAGCCGGCCAGCTGGGCTCAGGCGTTCGCCGCCGTCGCCGCCAAGATCAAGGCCGCCAAGCCGGAGCGCATCGGCGTGATCGCCGGCGACCTGCAGGACGCCGAGAGCCTGAAGGCGACCAAGGACCTGTTCACCGCCCTGGGCGTGAAGAACCTCGACGCCCGCCAGGACGGCTCGGCCCTGGGCCAAGGTCCGCGCGCGAGCTGGCTGTTCAACTCCACGATCGCCGGCATCGAGAACGCCGACGTGGTGCTGTTCGTCGGCGCCAATCCGCGCCTCGAGGCCCCGGTCCTGAACACCCGCTTCCGCAAGCAGTGGATCGCCGGCAAGACCCGCTTCGGCGTGATCGGCGAGCAGGCCGACCTGACGTTCGACTACGACTATCTCGGCGCCGGGACCAAGACCCTGTCGGGCCTGGCCAAGGCCAAGAACGACTTCGTCACGGCCCTGAAGAACGCCGAGCGTCCGGCGATCATCATCGGCCAGGGCGCGCTCAGCCGCGCCGACGGGGCCGCCGTGCTGAAGGCCGCCGCCGCTGTCGCCAAGACCTTCGGCGTCGTGCGTGACGGCTGGAACGGCTGGAACGTGCTGCACACCGCCGCCGCCCGCGTGGCCGGCCTGGACCTGGGCTTCGTCCCGGGCGAGGGCGGTCTGTCGACGTCGGAGATGCTGAAGCCGGGCGCGCTGGACGTGCTGTTCCTGCTGGGCGCCGACGAGTGCGAGACCGCCGCCTCGGACGCCTTCAAGATCTATCTGGGCACCCACGGCGACGCCGGCGCCCACAAGGCCGACGTCATCCTGCCGGGCGCGGCCTACACCGAGAAGAACGGCCTCTATGTGAACACCGAAGGCCGCGTCCAGATGGGCGAGCGGGCGGTGTTCCCCAAGGGCGACGCCAAGGAAGACTGGTCGATCCTGCGGGCTCTCTCCGAGCACCTGGGCGCCACGCTGCCGTACAACAGCCTGGACCAGCTGCGGGCCAAGCTGTTCGCCGAGCATCCGACCTTCGGCCAGATCGACTTCGCGCCGGGCTCGATCCCGACCGCGTTCGACCTGTCGGGCTTGGGCGGGGCCGGCGAGCTGTCGGACGCCCCGTTCGAAAGCCCGATCAAGGCCTTCCACCTGACCAATCCCATCGCGCGCGCCAGCGTGACCATGGCCGAATGCGCGGCCACGGTTTCCGGCGCCGCCAAGATCGCGGCGGAGTAGGCCGGTGAGCGAATTCTTCTCCAACCCCGCCGTGACCTGGACCCTGCTGACCACCGGCGGAATCCTGCTGGTCGTGATCTGGGTCCTGCTGAGCCTGGCCTTCCTGCTGCTGGCCGACCGCAAGATCTGGGCCGGCGTGCAGATGCGCAAGGGCCCCAACGTGGTGGGTCCGTTCGGCCTGCTGCAGTCCTTCGCCGACTTCTTCAAGTTCGTGCTGAAGGAGATCATCATCCCGGCCGGCGCCGACAAGGTGATCTTCCTGCTGGCCCCGCTGCTCAGCCTGGTCCTGGCCTTCGTCGGCTGGGCCGTGGTGCCGTTCGCGCCGGGCTGGGTGGTCTCCAACCTCAATGTCGGCATCCTGTACCTGCTGGCGATGAGCTCGCTGGGCGTCTACGGCATCATCATGGGCGGCTGGGCTTCGAACTCGAAGTACCCGTTCCTGGGCGCCCTGCGCTCGGCGGCGCAGATGGTTTCGTACGAAGTGTCGATCGGCCTGATCATCATCACGGTGATCCTGCTGGCCGGCACCATGAACCTCAGCTCGATCGTCGAGCAGCAAGCGGGCTGGATCTGGAACTGGAACGTGTTCGGCGGCCACGGCCTGAAGAACATCATCCTGCTGCCGGTGATGGTCATCGCCATGGGCATGTTCTTCATCTCGGCCCTGGCCGAGACCAACCGCCCGCCGTTCGACCTGCCCGAAGCCGAATCCGAACTCGTGGCCGGCTATCAGGTTGAATACAGCTCGACCCCGTACCTGCTGTTCATGGTCGCCGAATATTCGAACATCGTCCTGATGTGCGCGATGATCAGCGTGCTGTTCTTCGGCGGCTGGAACCCTGGTTTCCCGATCGGCTTCACGGCCGGCTGGCCGCCGTTCCTGGTCAACTTCCTGCTGGCCCTGGTGTTCTACTTCAAGATCGTCGTGGCGTTCTTCATGATCGCCATGGCCAAGGCCATCGTGCCCCGCTACCGCTACGACCAACTGATGCGCCTGGGCTGGAAGGTGTTCCTGCCGATGTCGCTGGTGCTGGTGATGCTGGTGTCGGCCTGGCGCGTGTTCGGGATCCAGGGGTGATCGGCAAGACGACATACCTGGCGGTCGCCGCCCTCGGCCTGATCCTGGCCGGTTGCGCGACCGACGGCGCCGCGCCGGCCAAGACGTCCTATTCGCTGGGGCGCGGCACGGCCAGCTACGACCAGCTGCGCCGGGACAGCGAGCAATGCACCGCCGACGGCGGCAAGATCGAAGCCAAGCAGGATGGGGGCGACCCCACCCAGCTTTCGAACTACACCTGCGTCATTCCGAAGGGCGGAAAATGACGCACAAGGCGCGCTGGACCGGAATGATCGCGATGATCGCTCTGTCCGGCTGCGCCGCCTGGGAGCATCCGCGCGGCGTTCGGCCGCCGGAGGAGACCAGGTCGATGGACGAACAGGTCGAAGCGCGCCGTCAGGCGGACGCCAAGGCCAGGGAATGCGTCATCCGGCAGGCTACCCGCCGGGGACAGATCGAAGCGGGGAGGGACGCAAAACCCTTCCCCAAAGAGAAGTGTTAGGAGAGCTCTGGTGTTCCAGCGCATCACACAGGCGATCAAGGGCGTGGCCCTGCTCGACTTCGCGGGCGCCTTCGGCCTGGGCATGAAGTACATGCTCGCGCCGAAGAAGACCGTGATCTATCCGAACGAGCGCGGCCCGCAGTCGCCCCGTTTCCGCGGCGAGCACGCCCTGCGTCGCTATCCGTCGGGTGAAGAGCGCTGCATCGCCTGCAAGCTGTGCGAAGCCATCTGCCCGGCCCAGGCCATCACCATCGAGGCCGAGCCGCGCGACGACGGCAGCCGCCGCACGACCCGCTACGACATCGACATGGTCAAGTGCATCTACTGCGGCCTGTGCCAGGAGGCCTGCCCGGTGGACGCCATCGTCGAGGGGCCGAACATCGAGTTCGCCGTCGAGACGCGCGAGGAACTTTACTACGACAAGGAAAAGTTGCTCGACAACGGCGACCGTTGGGAACGGCTGATCGCGAAGAATCTGGAGTTGGACGCGCCCTACCGCTAAAGGACGGGGCGCGATTCCGAGGTAGACGGCGAGCCATCCGGCCCGTCGTTGTTTTATGGTTTTAAGGGGAGCACCTGCCTTGCAGGCGATAGCTTTCTATTTGCTCGCGGTAGCGACCGTGGCGGCGGGTCTTCTCGTCGTCTCGGCCAAGAACCCCGTGCACTCGGTGCTCTTCCTGATCACCGCCTTCTTCTCGGCCGCCGGCCTCTTCGTCCTGATGGGCGCGGAGTTCCTGGCGATGCTGCTGATCGTCGTCTACGTGGGCGCGGTCGCGGTGCTGTTCCTGTTCGTCGTGATGATGCTCGACGTGGACTTCGCCGAGCTGCGCCAGGGCTTCGCCCAGTACCTGCCGGTCGGCGGGCTGGTCGGCGGGGTTCTGACGATCGAGATGATCATGGTCGCCGCCTCGGTGGTCAGCGGCGGCGCGGCCGGCAAGAACGCCGAGCCCCTGGCCTCGCCGGTCGGCGTGCCGAACACCGAGGCGATCGGCCGGGTGCTCTACACCGACTACGTCTTCTTCTTCCAACTGGCGGGTCTGGTGCTGCTGGTGGCCATGATCGGCGCCATCGTCCTGACCCTGCGCCACAAGCCGGGCGTCAAGCGCCAGAACATCGGCAAGCAGAACGCCCGTACGCCAAAGACCGGAATGGAACTCGTGCAGATCAAGCCGGGCGAGGGGATCAGCGAATGATCGGCCTGTCGCACTATCTCGTCGTCGCCGCGATCCTGTTCACGATCGGCGTCTTCGGCATCTTCGTGAACCGCAAGAACATCATCGTCATCCTGATGTCGATCGAGCTGATCCTGCTGGCGGTGAACATCAACCTGGTGGCCTTCTCGGTCTATCTGCATGACGTGGTGGGGCAGGTCTTCGCCATGTTCGTGCTGACCGTGGCCGCGGCCGAAGCGGCCGTCGGCCTGGCCATCCTGGTGACGTTCTTCCGCAACCGCGGTGACATCGCCGTCGACGACGCCAGCGTGATGAAGGGCTGATCGCAGTGCAGACTCTCGTCACCATCCTCGTTCTCGCGCCGCTGGTCGCCGCGATCATCGCCGGCCTGTTCGGCCGCCGCATCGGCGACGTCGCCTCGCAGGCGGTCACCACGGGCGCGCTCATTCTCAGCTGCGCCCTGGGCTGGTACACGTTCAGCCAGTGGACCTGGGGGCACATGGAGGCCTTCACGGTCAACCTGCTGCCCTTCATCCACGTGGGGAACTTCGTCTCCAACTGGTCGGTCCGCATCGACGCCCTGTCGTGCGTGATGCTGATCGTGGTGACGACGGTCTCGGCCCTCGTGCACGTCTACTCCTGGGGCTACATGGCCGAGGACGACAGCAAGCCGCGGTTCTTCGCGTACCTGTCGCTGTTCACCTTCGCCATGCTGGCCCTGGTCACCGCCGCCGACTTCATGCAGCTGTTCTTCGGCTGGGAAGGGGTGGGCCTGGCCTCGTACCTGCTGATCGGCTTCTGGTACAAGAAGCCGACCGCCAGCGCCGCGGCCATCAAGGCCTTCGTCGTCAACCGCGTGGGCGACTTCGGTTTCGCCCTGGGCATCATGACCACCTACTGGGCGTTCGGGTCGATCCAGTTCGCCGAGATCTTCCCGCAGATCGCCTCGGGCGTGGCGCGCACCTGGGTGTTCGCCGGCCACACCTTCCCGCTGGTCGACATCGCCTGCTTCCTGCTGTTCATCGGCGCGATGGGCAAGTCGGCGCAGTTCTTCCTGCACACTTGGCTGCCGGACGCCATGGAAGGCCCGACCCCGGTCTCGGCCCTGATCCACGCGGCGACCATGGTCACCGCCGGCGTCTACATGCTGTGCCTGCTGTCGCCGATGTTCGAATACGCGCCCGTCGCCAAGAACATCGTCACGGTGATCGGCGCGATCACGGCCCTGTTCGCGGCCACGGTCGGCCTGACCCAGAACGACATCAAGCGGGTCATCGCCTATTCGACCTGTTCGCAGCTGGGCTACATGTTCTTCGCGGCCGGCGTCGGCGCCTACCAGGCGGCGATGTTCCACCTGTTCACCCACGCCTTCTTCAAGGCGCTGCTGTTCCTGGGCGCCGGTTCGGTGATCCACGGCATGCACCACGAGCAGGACATGCGGAAGTACGGCGCGCTCTGGAAGCTGCTGCCCTGGACGTTCGGCGCCATGACCATCGGCACGATCGCCATCACGGGCCTCGGCTTCCCGCCGCTGCACCTGGGCTTCGCCGGCTTCTACTCGAAGGACACCATCATCGAGGCGGCCTTCGCCGCGGGCGGCGAGAACGGCATCGCCCTGTTCGCCTGGGTGATCGGCGTGCTGGTGGCCGGCCTGACCTCGTTCTACTCCTGGCGCGTGGCGTTCTTCACCTTCAACGGCCACGCCCGCTGGGGTCACGACGATCACCATGTTCATGACGCGCACGCCGCCCATGGCCATGATGATCACGCCCATGCCGAGACTCACGACGAGCCGCTGCCGGACGCGCATGACGACCATGGCCATGGCCATGACCACAAGCCGCACGAAAGCCCGTGGGTGATGCTGGTTCCACTGATCGTGCTGTCGATCGGCGCGGTCTTCGCCGGCTTCCTGTTCACCGACTACTTCGTCGGTCACGACCAGCAGGAGTTCTGGCGCGGCGCGATCTACAACGCCCCGACCAACCACGTGCTGCACGAGGCCCACGAAGTGGCCGAGTGGGTGAAGTACAGCCCGCTGATCGCCTCGATCGTCGGCCTGGCCATCGCCTTCTACGTCTACATCCTGCGCGAAGGCCTGGGCGCCAAGCTCGCGGCCCGCAACGGCCCGCTGTACGTGTTCTTCTACAACAAGTGGTTCTTCGACGAGCTGTACCAAGCCACCTTCGTGCGCGCGGCCAAGTTCCTCGGCGACCTGTTCTGGAAGGGCGGCGACCAGAAGCTGATCGACGGTTTCGGGCCCGACGGCGTCAGCGCCGTCAGCTACGACGTCGGCCGTCGGACCGGCAAGCTGCAGTCCGGCTACCTCTATCACTACGCGTTCGTCATGCTGCTCGGTGTCGCCGGTCTGCTGGCCTTCGCCCTGTTCCGCTTCCACTAGGGAAGATCGATGACCGGCCTTCTCAGCCTCACCACCTTCGCTCCGCTGATCGGCGTGGTCCTGTTGCTGGGCGCGCGCGCCCTGCACGGCGACAACGCCAAGACGGACAACCTGGCCAAGTGGATCGCCCTGGCGACCACCCTGGTCACCTTCGCCCTGTCGGTCGTGCTGGTCGCCCAGTTCGACGCCAAGAACCCGGGCTTCCAGTTCGTGGAGGACCTCAACTGGTTCGCGGGCCTGCATTACCGCATGGGCGTCGACGGGATCTCGATCCTATTCGTGCTGCTGACCACCTTCCTGCTGCCGATCTGCATCATCGCCGGCTGGAAATCGGTCGATAAGCGCGTCGTCGAGTACCTGATCTGCTTCCTGGTGCTCGAAACCCTGGTGATCGGCGTGTTCTGCGCCCTGGACCTGATCCTGTTCTACCTCTTCTTCGAGGGCGGCCTGGTTCCGATGTTCCTGATCATCGGCATCTGGGGCGGCAAGCGCCGGGTCTACGCGGCCTACAAGTTCTTCCTCTACACGCTGCTCGGCTCGGTGCTGATGCTGGCGGCCATCCTGTCGATGATCGCCGTCGCCCACACCTCGTCGATCCCGGTGTTGATGAGCTTCAAGTTCGCCCCGTGGCTGCAGACCTGGCTGTGGCTGGCCTTCTTCGCCAGCTTCGCGGTCAAGATGCCGATGTGGCCGGTCCATACCTGGCTGCCCGACGCCCACGTCGAGGCCCCGACGGCCGGTTCGGTGATCCTGGCGGGCATTCTGCTGAAGCTGGGGGGCTACGGCTTCATGCGCTTCAGCCTGCCGATGTTTCCCAACGCCTCGGAACTGTTCCAGCCGCTGGTGTTCGCGATGTCGGCCATCGCCATCGTCTACACCTCGCTGGTCGCCTTCCGTCAGACCGACATCAAGAAGCTGATCGCCTACTCGTCGGTGGCCCACATGGGCTTCGTGACCATGGGCATCTTCTCGGGCAATGTTCAGGGCGAGCAGGGCGCGCTGTTCCAGATGCTGAGCCACGGCCTGATCTCGGGCGCGCTCTTCCTCTGCGTCGGCGTGGTCTATGACCGCATGCACACCCGCGAGATCGCCTTCTACGGCGGCCTGACCAACCGCATGCCCTGGTACGCGGCGACGTTCATGCTGTTCACCATGGGCAATGTCGGCCTGCCGGGCACTTCGGGCTTCGTCGGCGAGATCCTGACCATGGTCGGCGTCTACAAGGCCTCGACCTGGACGGCGCTGGTGGCCACCAGCGGCGTGATCCTCTCGGCGGTCTACGCGCTGAACCTGTACCGTCGCGTGATGTTCGGCGAGATCGTCAATCCCGAGCTCAAGACCATCACCGACCTCGACAAGCGCGAGATCCTGATCTTCGCTCCGCTGATCATCGGCACCCTGGTGCTCGGTGTTTATCCCAATCTCATCTTCAACCTGACCGCGTCGTCCGTCGACGGGCTCGTCGGCGCCTGGCGCGCCGCCGTGGGCGGGTGAGGGACCCCATGACGTTCGCCGCCAACTTCTCCCTCGTTCTTCCCGAAGTGATCCTCGGGGCCTCGGCCCTGTTGTTGCTGGTCTGGGGCGCGTTCCACGGCAAGGTCACCCCGCTGTTCACCGGCGCGGCCGTCCTGGCCCTGCTGGGCGCGGCCGTGGCCGCCGTGGTCGGGCCGCATGGACACGCCTTCAACGGCGTCTATTCCGCCGACGCGGCCGCCACCTACGCCAAGGTCGCGATCTACGGCTTCAGCGCCGTGGCCGTCGTGCTGGGCGACCGCTGGCTGGCCGTCCGCGGCGACCAGAAGTTCGAGTTCGCCGTGCTGGTGATCCTGTCGGCGCTGGGCATGGGCGTCACCGCCTCGGCCGGCGACCTGATCAGCCTCTATATCGGCGTCGAGCTGCAGTCGCTGGCGCTGTACGTCCTGGCCGCCTTCCGCCGCGACGACGCCAAGTCGTCGGAAGCGGGCCTGAAGTACTTCGTGCTGGGCGCCCTGTCGTCGGGCCTGCTGCTGTACGGCGCTTCGCTCATTTACGGTTTTGCGGGTTCCACCCGCTTCGCCGACATCGCCGCCGTCGGGGCCACCATGGCCCATGGCGCGCACGGCACGGGCCTGCTGTTCGGCCTGGTGTTCCTGCTCTGCGGCCTGGCGTTCAAGGTCTCGGCCGCGCCGTTCCACATGTGGACGCCGGACGTCTACGAAGGCGCCCCGACCCCGGTCGTCGGCTTCTTCGCCGCCGCGCCCAAGCTGGCCGCCATGATGATGTTCGCCCGCGTGCTGGGCGACGCCTTCCCGGATTCGGTGGCCCAGTGGCGTCAGATCCTGGTCATCACGGCGCTGGCCTCGGTGTTCGTCGGCGCCTTCGCGGGCCTGGCCCAGAGCAACCTCAAGCGCCTGTGGGCCTACAGCTCCATCGCCAATGTCGGCTACGCCCTGCTGGGCGTGGCGACCGGCGGCGAGACCGGCCTGCATTCGATGCTGCTGTTCATGACCCTGTACATGGTCGACGTCACCGGCTTCTTCGCCTGCCTCCAGGCCCTGTCGCGCGACGGCAAGCCCATGGAGACGATCGAGGACATGGCCGGGCTGGTGAAGCACCGTCCGGGCATCGCCGTGGCCATGACCGCGTTCTCGCTGTCGGCCCTGGGCATGCCGCCGTTCTCGGGCTTCTGGGCCAAGTTCTACGTCTTCGGCGCGGCCATGGGTTCGGGCGACGTGCTGCTGCAATGGGCGGCGGTGCTGGGGCTGGTCGGCAGCGTGGTGGCGGCGTTCTACTATCTGCGCCTGATCAAGGCGATGTGGTTCGACGCGCCGGCCGGCGCGGTGGACAAGCCGCAGCCGATCGCCCGCGCGGTCGGTTTCGTCGCCGCCGCCTTCTCGTTCCCGATCGTGCTGGTCGCGCTGATCTGGCTCGACCCCGCCGCCAGGGCCGCCGCGGCGGCCTTTGGCCACGCGTGACGTGACGGGCGCTCTTCCGCCCGCGCCCGTCGTCATTCTGGACGAGATCGACTCGACCAACGCCGAGGCCCGTCGCCGCGCGGAAGCGGGGGAGGCGGGCCCGGTCTGGATCGTTGGCCTGCGCCAGACGGCCGGCCGCGGCCGGCGCGGCCGCGCCTGGGAGACGGGCGAAGGCAATCTGGCCGCCACCCTGCTGTTCCGCACCGACAAGCCGCCGGCCGAGGCCGCCCAGGTGTCGTTCGTCGCCGCCCTGGCGGTCGCCGACCTGCTGGCGGCCTATGCGCCCGCCGGCCTGGTCAGCCTCAAATGGCCCAATGACCCGCTGCTGGGCGGGCTGAAGGTCAGCGGCGTCCTGGTGGAGTCCGGGGCCCGGCCGACCGGCGGCCTGTGGATCGCCGTCGGGGTGGGCGTGAACCTGGCCCGCAAGCCGATCGACAGCGAACGCCCCGCCACGGCCCTGACCACCTACAGGGACGCCCCGCCGCCGTCGCCGATCGAGGCGATCGAGGTCCTGGCCGCCGCCTTCGCGCGCTGGCAGGACGTCTGGCTGCGCCTGGGCTTCCCCGCCATCGCCGACGCCTGGACCGCCCGCGCCCACGGCCTGGGCGAGCCCTGCGTGGCCCGCCTGGGGACCGAAACCCTGGAGGGGATCGCCGAAGGGCTGGACGGCGACGGCGCGCTGCGTCTTCGTCTGGCGAACGGCCAATTGCGGCGGATCACCGCCGGCGACGTCTTTTTCGGAGGGGCCTCCTGATGCTGCTGGCCATCGAACAGGGCAACACCAACACCATGTTCGCCATCCATGATGGCAATGAGTGGATCGCGCAGTGGCGCGCCGCCACCGAGAGCACGCGCACGGCCGACGAATACGTGGTCTGGCTGTCGCAGCTGCTGTCGATGCAGGGCCTGGGCTTCCGGGCCATCGACGCCTGCATCATCTCCAGCGTCGTGCCGCAGTCGATCTTCAACCTGCGCAATCTCAGCCGCCGCTATTTCAACGTCGAACCGCTGGTGATCGGCGAGAACGCCAAGCTGGGCGTCGACGTGCGCATCGACAAGCCGTCCGAGGCCGGGGCCGACCGCCTGGTCAACGCCGTGGGCGCGCACATGATCTATCCGGGCCCGCTGATCGTCATCGACAGCGGAACCGCCACCACCTTCGACATCGTCGCGGCCGACGGCGCGTTCGAGGGCGGCATCATCGCCCCCGGCATCAATCTTTCCATGCAGGCCCTGCACGAGGCCGCCGCCAAGCTGCCGCGCATCGCCATCCAGCGCCCGTCGAGCGGCCGCATCGTCGGCACGGACACCGTCAGCGCCATGCAATCGGGCGTGTTCTGGGGCTATATATCGCTGATCGAGGGCCTGGTGGCCCGCATCAAGGCCGAACGGGCCGAACCCATGACCGTGGTCGCCACCGGCGGCGTCGCCTCGCTGTTCGAGGGCGCCACCGACAGCATCGACCACTTCGATTCAGATCTGACCATTCGTGGTCTCCTCGAAATTCATCGTCGCAACACCCATCTAGAGACCTAATGACCAAATATACCGACAAGCCTTCCCCCAAGGACGAACTCGTCTTCCTGCCGCTAGGCGGGTCGAACGAGATCGGCATGAACTTCAATCTGTACGGCTATGGCCCGGCCGACGACCGCAAGTGGATCGTCGTCGACCTGGGCGTGACCTTCGGCGACCAGACGACGCCCGGCGTCGAAATCATCCTGCCCGACCCCGAATTCATCGAGGCCTACAAGGACGACATCATCGGGATCGTCCTGACCCACGCCCACGAAGACCACCTGGGCGCCGTGCACTGGCTGTGGCCGCGCCTGAAGGCGCCCGTCTACGCCACGCCGTTCACCGCCTTCCTGCTGCGCGAGAAGCTGCGCGACGCCCGCCTGCTGGACGAGGTGCCGATCACCGAGATCCCGCTGAGCGGCAGCTTCGACCTGGGTCCGTTCCATCTGGAAATGATCACCCTGACCCACTCGATCCCCGAGCCGAACGGCCTGGCGATCAAGACCCCGCTGGGCACGATCCTGCACACCGGCGACTGGAAGATCGATCCGGACCCGCAGTTGGGCGGCCCCACCGACATCGCGGCCATCCAGCGTCTCGGCGACGAGGGCGTGCTGGCCATGGTCTGCGACAGCACCAACGTCTTCGTCGACGGCGTGGCCGGCTCGGAAGCCGACGTCCGCGTGGCGATGAACCGGCTGATCAAGGGCCTGACCGGCAAGATCGCCGTGGCCTGCTTCGCCTCGAACGTGGCCCGGATGGACACCGTGATCCGCGCCGCCCAGGCGGCCGGCCGCAAGGTCTGCCTGGCCGGCCGCTCGATGCACCGGATGAGCGCGGCGGCCCGCCACGTCGGCCTGCTGGAGGGGCTGGAGCCCTTCATCACCGACGACCAGGCCAAGTACCTGCCCGAGAACGAGGTGTTGTTCCTGTGCACCGGCAGCCAGGGCGAGGCCCGCGCGGCCCTGGCCCGGATCGCCGAAGGCACCCACCCGCACGTCAAGCTCTCGCAGGGCGACCACGTGATCTTCAGTTCGCGGGTGATCCCGGGCAACGAGATCCCGATCCGCAATCTGCAGAACAAGCTGGCCGACCGCGGCGTGCGCCTGCACACCGAACGCGACACCCCCGGCATCCACGTCAGCGGCCACCCGTGCCGCGACGAGCTCAAGCAGATGTACCAGTGGGCCCGGCCGCATATCGCAGTGCCGACCCACGGCGAGCGCCGCCACCTGATCGAGCACGCCGCCTTCGCCAAGGACCTGCAGGTGCCGCACGCGGTCAGCCCGCGCAACGGCGACATGGTGCTGCTGGCCCCCGGCCATCCGCAGATCATCGACGAGGTCCCGTCGGGCCGCCTCTATGTCGACGGCGGGGTGGTGACGCCCGAGAACGGCGAGGCCCTGCGCGAGCGGCGTCACGCGGCGTTCAACGGCATGCTGGCCGTGTCGGTCGTGCTGGACGGCCGCAACCGCATCGTCTCGGGCCCGCAGGTCCGCGGCCTGGGCCTGGCCGGCGACGCCGAATATCCGCTGGACGACGCGCTGGACGACCTGGCCGAGGAGGCCGAGACCGCCTTCAAGCGCCTGAGCGGCGAGCAGTGCGAGATCGACGAGGCCATCGAGAGCGCCCTGTCCAAGGCCGTGAAGAAGGCCGCCTTCCGCATCTGGGAACGCAAGCCCGTGGTCGAGACCACGGTCCTGCGGGTCTAGCCGCGCGATGACCGACGAGCGGACGCCCGTCGCCGAGACCCCCCAACGCGAAGCGTTGTGGGGCAGGGGGCCGTCCATGCTCTGGTTCGAGGCCTGGCCGGTCCTGGTGATCACCGGCGTGCTCTGGCTGATTTGCGCCCTCCAGGCGGTCGGCGAGAGCCTCGGCTACGGCGACGCGATCTTCTTCTACGGCGCGCTGTGGAAGCCGGGCGTGTTCCAGGGCCTGTGGTGGACGCCGCTGACCCACATGTTCCTGCACGCCAGTTGGGGGCAGACCCTGGGTTGGCTGCACATCACGATGAACAGCGGCGCCCTGATCGCCCTGGGGCCGGCGATCGCCCAGCGTCTGGGCCGCGACTGGATCGGCGGACTGCTGTTCCTGTTCTTCTTCGTCGTCTGCGGACTGGCCGGAGCCGGGGCGTTCATCCTGCTGGCGCCGGAGCAAAGCGGGGCGGTCGGCGCGTCGGGCGCGATCTTCGGCCTGTGGGGCGCCGTCGCCCGACTGGCCGCGCCCGGACAGGCCAGGCTGGCGCCGCTGTTCTCGCGCGGCGTCGCCCAGCAGGTCGGCTCGGCGCTGTTCTCCAACCTGCTGGTGGTCGGCATGGGCGCGGCCTACGGCGCCGCGTCCGGTTCGGGCGTGATGGGCATCGCCTGGCAGGCCCACCTGGGCGGGTTCCTCGCCGGGATCCTGCTGATCCAGGTCATGCCGGTCCGCTTCCACTGGCTGCGCGAGCCCGCGCCGGCGCGCTGACTGGTCGCTCTTTTCGCAGTGCGGCATCGGTGCTAGGCCAACCGCAATCACAAGAATACGCGGGAACGGACCATGATCGGCAAGCTCAACCACGTCGGCGTCGCCACGCCCTCCATCGACGAGTCGGTGAAGATGTACCGCGACCTGCTGGGCGCGACCTCGCACACCGAAAAGTGGGCCATGCCCGAGCAGGGCGTGTGGGTCTGCTTCGTCAACCTGCCCAACAGCCAGATCGAGCTGATCGAGCCCTATGGCGAGGCCTCGCCGATCCACGGCTTCCTGGCCAAGAACCCCAAGGGCGGCCAGCATCACATCTGCTTCGAGGTGGAAAACATCTACGAGGCTCGCGACAGCCTGGTCGCCAAGGGCGCCACCGTGCTGGGCGAGCCGCGCATCGGCGCCCACGGCACCTTGATCATCTTCGTTCACCCCAAGGACATGGGCGGCATGCTGGTCGAGCTCATGGAAACGCCGAAAGAGGCTCACTGATGGGTCCCGTCACCTGCATCGCCGTCTATCTGACCATCTGGTGGACCACGCTGTTCGCCGTGCTGCCGCTGGGCAACCGCACCTTCAAGGAGCTGGGGATCGAGCCGCCGCCGGGCGCCGACCCCGGCGCGCCGGTCAATCCGAACCTGAAGCGCAAGTTCTTCACGACGACCTGGGTGTCGGCGCTGGTGATGGCGGCGCTGCTGCTGGTCATCCGCTTCCACCTGATCACCCTGCCGGCCCTGCCCGCCAGCTATTGATCACAGGAATGGCGCCCAAGCCTTGGGCGCGCGACGTCATATTTGCCGGCATTCGCCCAATCCGTGGGCGAACTTCGCCAACTGGCCAGACCAGACGCAATCGGGCGCCTCGAACAACCGTTCGGAGCCTAATCTCGGAGTCACGAGGCCGGCTTTTCCGACCTTGCTCTGTGGCGTCTTCCCCGACGATGACTTGAAAGGCCGCGCGAGGACCGCGCGGCCTTCTTTTCGCCGGCGATGGACCCTTTTTCACGGTCACGCTTTCTTACGCCGACCGGTGACCGGTTGATCCAACACCTCGGAACGTCATCTTTTCGCCGCGCGCGTTGCCAAGCTGACGCCCAAGCGGCTATCTCAACGCCTCGAATTCCCCGGAGACGTCTCGTCCATGCGCCTGTCGCGCTATTTCCTGCCCGTTCTGAAAGAAGCTCCCTCCGACGCCCAGATCGTCTCGCACCAGCTGATGCTGCGCGCGGGCATGATCCGCCAGGAGGCGGCGGGCATCTACGCCTGGCTGCCGCTGGGCCTGAAGGTGCTCAAGAAGGTCGAGCAGATCGTCCGTGAAGAAATGGATCGGGCCGGCGCGATCGAACTGCTGATGCCGACGATCCAGTTGGCCGACCTGTGGCGCGAGAGCGGCCGCTACGAGGCCTATGGCGACGAGATGCTGCGCATCACCGACCGCAACAAGCGCGATCTGCTCTACGGCCCCACCGCCGAGGAAGTCGTCACCGACATCTTCCGGGCCCATGTGCGGAGCTACAAGGAGCTGCCGAAGAACCTCTACAACATCCAGTGGAAGTTCCGCGACGAGACGCGTCCGCGCTTCGGCGTGATGCGCGGCCGCGAGTTCCTGATGAAGGACGCCTACAGCTTCGACCTCGACGCCGAGGGCGCGCGCAAGGCCTATAACCGCATGTTCGTGGCCTATCTGAACCTGTTCTCGCGCATGGGCCTGAAGGCCGTGCCGATGCGCGCCGACACCGGCCCGATCGGCGGCGACCTCAGCCACGAGTTCATCGTCCTGGCCGACACCGGCGAAAGCGCCGTCTTCTGCCACAAGGACCTGGTCGAGATGGCCGCGCCCGGTCCGGACGTCGACTGGTTCGGCGACCTGCAGCCGCTGGTGAACCAGCGCACCGCGCTCTACGCCGCCACCGAGGAAATGCACGACGCGGCGGCCTTCGACGCCATCCCCGAGGGCGACCGCCTGTCGGCGCGCGGCATCGAGGTGGGCCACATCTTCTCGTTCGGGACCAAATATTCCGAGCCGATGAAGGCCCTGGTCACCGGGCCGGACGGCAAGGACGTGCCGGTGCAGATGGGCAGCTACGGCGTCGGCGTCTCACGCCTGCTGGGCGCGATCATCGAGGCCAGCCACGACGAGGGCGGCATCATCTGGCCCGAGTCCGTCGCCCCGTTCGGCGTCGGGATCATCAACATGCGCCAGGGCGACGCCGCCTGCGACGAAGCCTGCGAGACCGCCTACCAGGCGCTCAAGGCCGCCGGCCGCGACCCGCTCTATGACGACACCGACACCCGAGGCGGCACCAAGTTCGCCACCATGGACCTGATCGGCGTGCCCTGGCAGCTGATCGTCGGCCCCAAGGGCGTCGCCGAGGGCGTGGTCGAGATCAAGAACCGCAAGACCGGCGAGCGCCACAGCGCCCCGCTGGCCGACGTGATCGCCCAACTCACCGGCCCCCAATCGGGCAAGGCCGCCTGATGGCCCTCGGCGCCGGTCCGTTCGGAACCTGGGAGCGCACCGTCGCCTGGCGGTACCTGCGCAACAAGCGCAAGAACGGCGGCGTGGCGCTGATCGCCATCATCTCGTTCGCGGCGGTGATGCTGGCGGTCTTCGCCCTGATCACCGTGATGAGCGTGATGAACGGCTTCCGCGCCGAGCTGCTGGGCCGGCTGCTGGGTTTCAACGGCCACGTCTACGCTCAGGGTCCGCTGCTGAACGGACCGGACCGCGACGGCGTCATCAACCGCATCAAGGCCGTGCGCGGCGTGACCCAGGCCGCGCCGATGGTCGAGGCCCAGGCCATGGTCATCGGTCCCAGCCAGGTGTCCGGCGCCATCGTGCGCGGGGTCACCCCGGCCGATCTGCGCGGCATGAAGATGATCTCGTCCAACATCAAGCGCGGCTCGCTGGCCGGGTTCGGCGAGGGTGAGTACGGCGGCGACATCGTGCTGATCGGCGACCGCATGGCCCGCAATCTGGGCCTGTCGGCCGGCGACGCCATCACCCTGATCTCGCCCTCCGGCCCGGCCACGGCGTTCGGGACCTCGACGCGCGAAAAGGACTACACGGTCGGCGGCATCTTCAGCGTCGGCATGAGCCAGTTCGACGAGAGCTTCGTCTACATGGCGCTGCCCCAGGCCCAGCTGTTCTTCGGCCGCGACACCTCGATCGACTATGTCGAGATCAAGATCGCCGACCCCGACCGGGCCAAGGAGATCAAGCCGATCATCGAACAGGCCAGCGGCCCGGGCGCCTTCGTCCAGGACTGGATGGACAAGAACTCCAGCTACTTCAACGCCCTGCAGGTCGAACGCAAGGTGATGCGGCTGATCCTGTTCTTCATCGTCGCCATCGCCACCCTGAACATCATCTCGGCCCTGGTCATGCTGGTGAAGAACAAGGGCCGCGACATCGCCATCCTGCGGACCATGGGGGCCAGCCAGGCCTCGATCCTGCGGATCTTCATCATGGCCGGCGCCTCGATCGGCCTGTCGGGCACCCTGGCGGGCCTGCTGCTCGGCACCCTGTTCTGCGCCAACATCAGCACCATCCAGAATTTCGTGGAGTGGGTGACCGGCACGGCGGTGTTCAGCGCCGACATCTATTTCCTGGCCCACATCCCGGCCAAGATCGATTGGGCCGAGGTGGCCAGCATCGTCGGCATCTCGACGGCCATGAGCATCCTGGCCACCCTGCCGCCCGCCATCCGCGCCTCGCGGCTCGATCCGGTCGAGGCCCTTCGCTATGAGTGATCCCACCCAGCCCGTGGCCAGCCCCGTCCTGGCCCTGCGCGGCGTTGAGCGCACCTACGTCACCGAGGCCGGGGCGCTGAACGTGCTGCGCGGCGTCGACCTGGACGTCTATCCCGGCGAGGTGGTCGGGCTGATCGGTCCGTCCGGTTCGGGCAAGTCGTCGCTGCTGCACGCGGCGGGCCTGTTGGAAAAACCCAACGCCGGCCTGATCGCCCTGGACGGCCGCGACTGCTCCAAGCTGTCGGAACGCCAGCGCACCAAGGTGCGGCTCTCGACCGTCGGCTTCGTCTACCAGTTCCATCACCTGCTGCCCGAGTTCAGCGCCGTCGAGAACGTGGCCATGCCGGCCATGATCGCCGGCAGAAGCCGGGGCGAGGCGCGCGCCGCCGCCACCGAGATGCTGAACCAGTTGGGCCTGGCCGAACGGCTCAATCACCAGCCGGGCCAGCTGTCCGGCGGCGAGCAGCAGCGCGTGGCCATCGCCCGGGCCCTGGCCAACCACCCCAAGCTGCTGCTGGCCGACGAGCCGACCGGCAATCTGGATCCGGCCAATTCGGCGGCGGTGTTCGAGGCGCTGTACGAGCAGGCCCGCCAGCGCGGCGTCGCGGCGCTGATCGCCACCCACAACATGGAGCTGGCTCGCTACATGGACCGGGTGTTCGCCTTGAAGGACGGCCACCTGGTTCCTCAGAGCTTCTAGGCCCTAGAACAGATACCGCAGCGCGGTCTGCACGACCGTCTGGGTCTGCCGCGGCGTCTCGCCCAGGCGGACCCGTTCGGGCCGGTCGCTGTCGATCCGCAGGCCCTCGAACACCAGGTGCATGTCCGGCCGCAGGTCCCAGCGATAGGCGACCAGCGCGGCCCAGCCGTGCTCGGCGTTGTTGTCGACCGCCTTGTTGGTGCGGTCGGTGGTCGAGAACTGGTCGAACCGGCCGGTCAGCGAGCCGGGCCCCAGGTCGCGCGTCACCGAGACATAGGTCGCCTGGAAGCCGACATCGGTCCAAATTCCGTTGGCGTTGGACTTGCCCATCAGGGTCTCGCCCTGCATCGCCTGGGCGCGCAGGTGAGTGGCGTCGTCGATGTCCCAGCGGGCGCCCAGGTTGAAGAACCGGGTCTCCCAGGACCATTCGTGATTGTCGACGGCCGTGCGGTTGCCGTCGTTGTCATAGGCGAACAGGTCCAGAATCAGGTTCGCGCGGGGCCGCCACTCGAGGCGCGCGTAGACGCCGGCGCGGCCGTCCAGCTCGCGCAGCGAGGTCGTGAACGGCGCCTGGCGCTTGATCATGAACGGGCTGAGGCGCGGCAGCGGGAAGTCGCCGGTGGCGCTGGACTTCAGGTCGTGCAGCGCCCAGCCGCGAAAGGTCAGCAACGTGCCCGCGGTGTCGCCATGGGTGAAGACGCCGACCGTCGCGCTCAGTTTCTGGCCGGCGAGCGCGCCGCGCGCCGTGGCCTCCAGTCCGACGACCTTGGTCTCCTCCGCCACCCAGCTGTTGATCGCCGAGGGGGTGATGGTGTCGGGCACGGACCATTCCAGGCCGTCGTGCTCCAGCGAGATCGGCGGGTACATCAGGCCGGCGCGGGCGCTCAGCCGCACGCCGCCGGTCAGGTCGCCGCGATAGGTCAGATAGGCCTCGCCGGCGTCGACCACGCGGTCCTGGGCCTGTTGGCTCTGGGCGATGATCACCGCGCCGAGCCGGGAGGAGAAGCGCGGGGCCCAGACGATGGAGGCTTCGCCGAGCGCGGCCTTGCCGCCGTCCCCGAACCGCCCCTTGCCCAGGCCGCCGTCGATCCAGGCCGTCTCGCCGTCGGCGGCGCCCAGGCGCAGGTCGATCAGACCGGAAACGGTCTGGCGGGAGAACAGGTCGACCTCGGCGTGGGCCTGAGCCGCGACCGACAGGCCCGCGACCGCGGCCATGAGCGCGACGGCTTTGTGCAATGATTTCTCCCCCGACGACGGGAGAGGCTAGTCCAGCGCGTGCTGAGATTGAGTTAAGTCCGGGCCTTCAGAGGAGCGCGCGGCGCAATGCCGCATGGAACCCCGCCTGGTCGATCTTCTTGATCACCCGCGCGTTCGGCGGTCGGCGTCTCAGGGCCGGGTCGGCCACCTCGATGTCCGGCAGGATGGGGTGCGAGACGCTCAGATAGCCGCGCGTCAGCTCGCCCATCGTCTCGACGTCGACCACGGCCATCGCCGACTCCAGGATCAGGCTTTCGTCCAGGGCCGCGGCGCAGGTCAGGGCGTCGGGGTGCAGGCTGCCGTCCAGGGCTTGCGTCTGCTGGGCGAAGGCCAAGGAGGCTCGGTTGACCTGGGTGAAGAACGCCGCGCGCGGCGTGCCGATCGCGTCCAGAGCCGCCAACTGCTCCAGGGACAGAAGCCCGTCCCGCAGGGTCTCCGTCCAGGTGACGATGCTCATCGGGAAGCCGGCGTTGACGACGATCTTGGCGGCTTCCGGATCGACATAGAGGTTGTACTCGGCCGCCGGGGTGACGTTGCCGACTCCGTTGTCGGTCCCGCCCATGATCCACAGATGCTTGACGGCCTGGGCGATGCGCGGCTCGCGCTGATAGGCCAGGGCGATGTTGGTCAGCGCCGCCTGGGCGATCAGGGTGATCTCGCCGGGCGCCGCCATCACCCGACGCACGATCTCGTCGGCGGCGTGGCCGGGGGAGGGGCGCTGGGCGGCCTTGGGAAAGCCGCTGTCGCTCATGCCGTCGGCCCCGAACACGTAGGCCGCGTCCAGCGGCGCGCGGGTCAGCGGCCGCTGGGCGCCCAGATAGACCGGAACCTCGCCGCCGCGCTCACAGGCCTCCAGGGTGGCCAGGGCGTTCTCGGCGTGCTGCTCGAAACCGACATTGCCGTGGGCGATGGTGATGGCCTCGACGCTCACGCCGGGGCGGCGCAGGGCGAGCATCAGGGAGAACACGTCGTCTCCAGCGGTGTCGGTGTCGATGATCAGGCGCATGGGGCGATCTGCGCCGATCCGCCCGCCAAATCCACCGGAAATCGCCGCCTTGGCCGGGTCCGGCGGGACCGCGACAAAAAAGCTCGCAATCGAACACGGGTCTCTTGCGGAGGAGAACAAAAGTGGAATATAGAACAAACGAGCAACGATCGCAGGAGGGTTCCCATGGTCCGTATCGCGCGTGAGTCTTTGGCGCTTGTATCTGTCGCCAGCTTCGTCTGGATGATGTGTCAGGTCGCCCAGTTGGTGGCCTGAGTCGTGTAGCCATGAGGTGCGGTGATGTCGGGCAATGAAGGGCAGGGGTTCGTCCACCTTCGCGTGCGCTCGGCCTATTCGCTGCTCGAAGGCGCCATCAAGGCCGACAAGATCCCGGGCCTGGCCGTGGCGGCGGGCATGCCGGCCGCGGGGCTGGTCGATCGCAACAACCTGTTCGGGGCCCTGGAATATTCCGTCTATTCCAAGGACTACGGGGTCCAGCCGATCATCGGCTGCGCCCTGGCGGTGTCGGGCGTAGGGGCAGGGCCGACCGAACGCTGGGCCCGCACGCCGACCATCACCCTGCTGGTCCAGAACGAGCGGGGCTATCTGAACCTCTCGGAACTGTCGTCGCTGGCCTATCTGGAAAGCGGCGAGATGGCCGAGCCGGTCGTGCCCTGGGCCAAGGTGGTCGAGCACGCCGAGGGGCTGATCCTGCTGTCGGGCGGCACCGACGGCCCGGTCGACGCCCTGCTGGCCGCCGGCAAGACCGCCGAAGGCGAGGCGGCCCTGGCCGAGATGCAGCGGGTGTTCGGCGACCGGTTCTATGTCGAGCTGCAACGCCATGGCCTGCCGCGCCAGGCCGCCGCCGAGCCGGGCCTGGTCCACTGGGCCTATGAGAACGACGCGCCGCTGGTCGCCACCAACGACGTCTACTACGCCAAGCCGGCGATGTACGACGCCCACGACGCCCTGCTGTGCATCTCCGACGGCGCCTTCGTGGGCCAGGACGAGCGCCGGCGGGTGACGCCCGAGCACTGGTTCAAGCCGGCCGAGGACATGCGCAAGCTGTTCGCCGACCTGCCGGAGGCCTGCGACAACACCCTCGACATCGCCCGCCGCTGCGCCTTCATGGTGCACAAGCGCGACCCGATCCTGCCCAGCTTTCCCACCGGCGACGGCCGCAGCGAGCCCGAGGAGCTGACCCACCAGGCCAAGGAAGGCCTGAAGGTGCGTCTGGCGGCCCTGGATAAGCTGGCGGTCGACGAGCAGGTCTATTGGGACCGCCTCGACTTCGAGCTGTCGATCATCATCAAGATGGGCTTCCCCGGCTACTTCCTGATCGTGTCGGACTTCATCAAGTGGGCCAAGGAGCACGGCATCCCCGTGGGCCCCGGGCGGGGGTCGGGCGCCGGATCGCTGGTCGCCTGGGTGCTGACCATCACCGACCTGGACCCGCTGCGCTTCGGCCTGCTGTTCGAGCGCTTCCTCAATCCGGAGCGGGTCTCGATGCCCGACTTCGACATCGACTTCTGCCAGGAGCGCCGCGAAGAGGTGATCTCCTACGTGCAGGAGAAGTACGGCCGCGACCGCGTGGCCCAGATCATCACCTTCGGCTCCCTGCAGGCCCGCGCCGTGCTGCGCGACGTCGGCCGGGTGATGCAGCTGCCGCTGGGCCTGGTCGACCGGCTCTGTAAAATGGTGCCCAACAACCCGGCCGCGCCGGTGACCCTGGCCCAGGCCATCGACATCGAGCCACGCCTCAAGCAGGCCCGCGACGAGGACGGCAACGTCAAGGCCTGCCTGGACGTTGCCCTGCAGCTGGAAGGCCTGTTCCGCAACGCCTCGACCCACGCCGCCGGCGTGGTGATCGGCGACCGGCCCCTGACCCAGCTGACCCCGCTCTACAAGGATCCGCGCTCGGACCTGCCGGCCACCCAGTTCAACATGAAATGGGTCGAGAGCGCCGGTCTGGTGAAGTTCGACTTCTTGGGTCTGAAGACCCTGACCGTGCTGGACCGGGCGGTGAAGCATCTGAAGAAGCGCGGCGAGATCATCGACCTCAGCCGTCTGCCGTTCGACGACGCCAAGACCTACGAACTGCTCGCCTCCGGCCAGACGGTCGGCGTGTTCCAGCTGGAAAGCCAGGGCATGCGCGACACCCTGCGCAAGATGCGCTGCGGCTCGATCGAGGAGATCACCGCGCTGATCTCGCTGTACCGCCCGGGGCCGATGGACAACATCGACACCTTCGTGGACTGCAAGTTCGGACGAAAGCCCGTCGACAACCTGCACCCCTCGCTGGAGGTGGTGCTGAAGGAGACCTACGGCGTCATCGTCTACCAGGAACAGGTGATGCAGATCGCCCAGATCCTGGCCGGCTACAGCCTGGGCGAAGCCGACCTTCTGCGCCGCGCCATGGGCAAGAAGAAGAAGGAGGAAATGGATCTCCAGAAGATCCGTTTCGTCGCCGGGGCCAAGGACAAGAACGTCCCCGAGGAGCAGTCCGGCTCGATCTTCGAACTGGTGGCCAAGTTCGCCGGCTACGGCTTCAACAAGTCGCACGCCGCCGCCTACGCCCTGATCGCCTACCAGACGGCCTGGCTGAAGGCCAATACGCCGGTCGAGTTCCTGGCCGCGTCGATGAGCCTGGACCTGTCGAACACCGACAAGCTGGCGGTCTTCCACCAGGACGCCCGGCGCTTCGACATCGTCGTGCGGCCGCCGGACGTCAATCGCTCGGGCGCCGACTTCGAGGTCGAGAACGGCGAGGTGCTCTATGCGCTCGGCGCGGTGCGCAACGTCGGGCTGGAGGCCATGAAGCACCTGGTCGCCATCCGCGAGGAGGGTGGGCCGTTCCGCGACATCTTCGACTTCGTCGAGCGCGTCGATCCCAAGCTGGTCAACAAGCGGGCGATCGAGAACCTGGCCCGGGCCGGGGCCTTTGACTCCCTGTCCAAGAACCGCGCCCAGATCTTCGCCTCGGCCGACGTGCTGATCGCCCACGGCCAGAGCATCGCGGCCGATCGCCAGGGCGGCCAGCACGCCCTGTTCGGCGGCGACCCGGCCGCCGGCCGCCCGCGCCTGAAGAAGACCGAGCCCTGGAGCCAGGTCGACCTGCTGGACGAGGAGCTGGCCGCCGTCGGCTTCTACCTGACCGGCCACCCGCTGGACGACATGGTCGGGGTGCTGCGCCGCCGGCGCACCCACATGCTGACCGAGGTGATCCCGCGCGCCGAGGCCGGCATGGAGGCCTTCCGGATGTGCGGCGTGGTCCGCCGCCGCCAGGAGCGCGCCTCGCAGAGCGGCGAGCGCTTCGCCTTCGTCTCGCTGTCGGACCCCAGCGGCGAGTACGAGGTGCTGTTCCCGCCCGAGGCGCTGCGCAAGTGCCGCGAGGTGCTGGAGCCGGGCAAGGCGGTGTCGATCAAGGTCCGCGCCAAGGCCCGCGACGGCGAAGTGCGGTTCTTCGGCGACGACGCCGAGCCGATCGAGAAGGCCATCGAGAACATGGTGGCCGGCCTGCGCCTGCACCTGTCGCCCTCGGCCACCGAGATCGCGGCCCTGAAGAAGCGGCTGGAGCCGGCCGCCTCGCCGCGCGGCGGCGAGATCAGCCTGATCGCCGCCCTGGGCGGCGGCCGCGAGATCGAGATGAAGCTGCCTGGCCGCTACACCCTCGACGCCGCCCTGCGCGGCGCCCTGAAGACCGCGCCGGGGGTGGCGCTGCTGGAAGACGTCTAGGGCGCGCCGGGCGTGCGCCGCGTCCGCCCCGGAGGCATGGCGACGGTCGTCCTCGGCGAGGCGACCCGGCGCGGACCGCGCGCCGTCGGTGCGTGGGGTCATTCCGGCTTCAGCACCACGATGTTGAAACCCTCGTCCTGTGCCGGGGGCGTGAAATAGGCGGTGATGGCGTCGAACTCGGCGTCGCTGGCCGCGAAGTCGTGTTGGCCCGCCGCGTTGCGCGCCCGCAGCCTGGCCCGGCAGACGTCGTCGGGAACATCGAGGACATGGAGCACGTGCCGCGCGCCCGACCGTTCGATGATCCCGCGCATCCAGGCCCGGCTGGCCGGGGTGTTGGCGGGAAAATCCAGAACCACCGACAGGCCCGCGCGCAGCAGGGCCTCGACGTGGGGGGCGATCGCCTCGCGCAGCAGGGCGGCGTGGCGGACATAGTCGGCGACGCTGTTGATCTGGCCCGGATAGAGACGCGCCAGCCAGTGATCCTCGCTGAGCGCGACGGTGCGCGGCGCGGCGGCGAGGCGCGCCGTCAGGGTGGACTTCCCGGCGGCGATCTTGCCGCAAAGCATGTGAAGCGTGGCGTCCCGCGGGGACATGATGTGACCTTCCGGACGTCTGGCGGACGTCGTTGGCGTGGAATTCGAGGGGGGATCGCGATCGGGTTTGGACCCGGCCTGACGGGTCAGGCCGGGCGCTTAATTCGCCGGGAAGGGCGCGCCACGATGGAGATCGCGAAGGTCATGGCGACGTGTCTAGCACCGAGATCGCGGGGCTCCAATCGCCGGGCCGAAGACGCCGCTACGGGGCTTGTCGGATTCGGCGCGGGGCGGACGTCTTGAACTTGAAGGGCGACGCGCCGTCGGGCGCGTTGAAACGAGAAAGGGAACAAACGCCATGGCCAGACACGAAGGCGGCTGTCAGTGCGGCGCGGTGCGTTACACGGTCGAGGTCGAGCTGGACAAGCTGATCACCTGCAACTGCTCGCGAT
The DNA here is from genome assembly GCF_001427165.1 of Caulobacter sp. Root487D2Y. NCBI lineage: Bacteria > Pseudomonadati > Pseudomonadota > Alphaproteobacteria > Caulobacterales > Caulobacteraceae > Caulobacter > Caulobacter sp. Root487D2Y. Next base: position 174,358 of record NZ_LMFD01000012.1, on the reverse strand, counting down.
GCGGCAAGCTGGGCTCGGTGCTGGCCTTCGCGCCGGCGTCGGCCTTCGAGCTCAAGCGGGGCCAGGACGCCCTGACCGAATACCGCTTCAACACCCACAAGATCGCGCACCTGTTCTGCCAGATCTGCGGCATCGAATCCTTCGGCCGCGGCGTCGGGCCGGACGGGGCGGAGATGGCGGCGATCAATGTCCGCTGCCTGGACGGCCTCGACGTCTTCGCGCTGGAGCCGCACCAGTTCGACGGCAAGTCGCTCTAGGGCCGATCGACCTTCAAACCTGTTCCCCAAGTCCGCCGTCCCGCCACGAGCACGTCTGTCGGCCGCGACCGACAGACGGTTCGCGCCATGATCCGCGGTTCAGGTTTTGGGAGGGGCGCCGATAGCCGTTCCCGACCCATGTCGGATCTTGGCGTCGCTAATGATCGGGTCGCTTCTTGGCCCAAAGGCGACCTTGCGAAAATCCGTCCGCTGGCGCCACGTCTAGGCGGCGTTCACCGCCGCCTTTCATCCTAGGGCTAGACTACCGCACCGAGGTGGTGTTCTAGGCCGCTAAGCGCGCGGCGGCGGCGTCGATTGTGAAGTGCCCCACGCGGCGTGCCAGCTCATGCGCCTCGTCGGCTAGCGAGCGACTGGCGGCAGTTGATTCCTCAACCATCGCAGCGTTCTGTTGCGTGACCTGATCCATCTGGTTGACGGCGATATTGACCTCGCCCAGACCCTGCGACTGCTCCTGAGCCGAAGCGGCGATCTGCTCCATTACCTGGGCCGACTGCCGGACGCCCCCGACGATCCGCTGCAGCGCCTCACCCGTCTGGTTGACGAGCAGGACGCCGTTCTCCACATGGCCGGAACTAGCCAGCATCAGACCCTTGATCGCTCTAGCCGCTTCTGCGGAGCGCTGGGCCAGGGCCCGCACTTCCTGCGCGACCACGGCGAAGCCCCGTCCAGCGTCGCCGGCCCGGGCCGCCTCCACCCCAGCGTTCAGGGCTAGGAGATTGGTCTGGAACGCGATCTCGTCGATGGCGCTGAGGATTTGCTCGATTTCGTGCGACGACTTTTCTATGGCGCTCATGGCGACCACCGCCTCGCTGACGATCGCGCCGCCGCGCTCGGCGTCGTCGCGCGCGGCCTGAACCTGGGTCTTGGCCGAGGCGGCGCCGTCGGCCGAGCGGCGGACCGTCGCCAGGAGTTCTTCAAGCGCGGCGGCGGTCTGTTCGATACTTGCGGCCTGGCGCTCGGTGCGTTGGGCAAGCTGATCCGCGGCCTTGCTGATCTCCGACGAGCCGCCCAGGATGCTGCGCGCGCCGCCGTCGATCGCCGCCATCGCGATGTTGAGGTGCTGGATGGCGGCGTTGAAATCTTCCTTCAATTTGGCCGCGGTGGCGGGAAATCCGGTCTGGATCTGATAGGTGAGGTCGCCGGCCGCCAGACGATCTAGCGCCACACCCAAATGTTCCACCACGATGGCCTGTTCGCGGGCGTGAGCGGCGCGCTCGGCGTCATGGATCACGCGATCGCGTTCGGCCGCCTGGCGCTGATCCTCCGCCCTGTGCTCCACCTTCAGCTTGTCGATCGCCGATTGCTTGAAGGCCAGCACTGCATCGGCCATTTGCCCGATCTCATCGCTCCGTCCCACCGCAGGCACCTCGACGGAGTTGTCGCCCGCCGCCAAGCTCCGCATCGTGGCGGTCATATCGCGGACAGGGTTAGCGATCGCCCGGGTCAGAAGCCAGCCCATGGCGCAGGCAAGACTGATCGTCAGCACGCCGACAATGCCCAGGCCGATTTCAGCCCAATGATAAAGCGCCGCCAGCGAGGCCTCGCGCTCGTGCCGCGCGGCCTTGGACTGTTCGGCGATCTCCTTGCCAACCTCGCGGACAGCGGTGAGACGTCCTACGGTCAACAGCGACGCGCGGGCGGCCTCTAGCTTGGTCGGATCGCCGCCCTCGGCGATCTGGAGATCGGTCTGGTCCGAAAAGGCTCGAACGGCCGAGGCGAAGCGCGTCAAACGGTCCTTGTCGCCGCCGTCGGTAGGCTCGGCGAGAAGGACATCGAGAGCCGCCGCATAGTCGGCCTTGAAGCCGTTGTAGCGCTTGAGGAATGACGGATCGTTGGTCGCCAGATAACCACGGACGGCGTTCTGTTGTTCGACAAGGGCGTCGTTGGCTTTGGCCATCAGGCTGTCACGCGTCAGGTCGCGGTGATCCTCGGCCGCCCTGGCCTTGATGGTTTGCTCGCCGGTCAGGACCAGGATGCACACTAAGGCTACCAAGGTCACCAGCACGGCGAAGGCCGCCAGGAGCTTGTGGGCTATCTTTAGGGAGCCAAACATGTCGAGCCTCGCTGATTGCCGGCGATGATGCTCATGGACGGCCTTAACGGAGACCTCGGCTTGGGTTGTCCGCGTCAGTTAGCCGCGTATCTGGAAGGTCCGTATCCGGGCCAATCCCTATGTCTGCTTCGTGGCGACGCTGATCATGGCTTGGTCCGCTTTCGGCGCCGTCCTGTCGCGAACGGTGAATCACGGTCGCCTCACGACGGAAATGACGGCGAAGCGCCCCCTACCAGGCCATGGCCCGTCCGTTGGGCAGGCGGGCGCGGCTGAGGCGGCGAGAGGCGGCCTTGCCGCAGCCGACGATCATCGGCGCGTCGGCTGCGCGCAGCAGCGGCAGGTCGTCGAGGCTGTCGGTATAGGCATAGGCCCAGCGCTTGCCGTGGCCCGCCTCGGCCAGGGCTTGGCACTTGCGCTGATTGCGGCAGTGGACGTCGGCGACCCAGCCGGCGGCCCGGCGCTTGAGCGAGGTGCCCAGCACGACGATGGGCCGGTCCAGCGGGGCGATCAGGGCCTGGGCCAGGACGGTCGGGGCGGCGGTGACCACCACCACCTCGTCGCCATGAGCCAGATGCTCGTCGAGCGTCGCCATGCCCGGTCCGCGCCAGCGCAGGGGCAGGGCCTTGGCCTGGAAGCCCGCGGCGAACTCGGCGCAGGACTCGCGCAGCTTGGGTTCGGAGAGGCCCGCCGTGGCGATCCACAGCAGGATCGAGGCCCCGGCCCGGCGGGTGGGAGGCGCGATCACCATCGGGATGGCGACCGGGGCGACCAGGAGGGCGGCCAGAAGTCGGGGAACGGAGCGGCGAACCCGGCCCCACAGCCAGAGCGCCGTGGAATCGCCATCCAACAGAGTGCCGTCCAGATCGAAGACCGCGAGCATGGCCTCTCCTAGCGTCCGAACCTGTCAGTCCTGTGTCAGGCCTGTGGGCAGGATGTGTCAGTCTGTGGATAGAACGCGGCGGAGATCGATTTTGGCTCTAGGGCGGGGAGGGCGCGAAATCGCCTCCAGAGCGTCCGGTCAAGGGCGCGATCCCGCGCCATCCCGCGTCTGAGGGCTTGCTTTTTGGTCCGTTCCCGCCTATTTGCGCGGCCATTCCACACGTGGACGTGCGGCGACGCCGGGGAGACATCCCGTCGTTACCGTTCCGGTCCCGGTCCGAATCGTCGGAGCGGGGGTGTCCACGGAGGTTCAACCGGAAGAAGGAGACCTATCATGGCGCTTCCCGAATTCTCCATGCGTCAGCTCTTGGAAGCTGGCGCCCACTTCGGCCACCAGACGCACCGCTGGAACCCGAAGATGGACCGCTACATCTTTGGTTCGCGTTCGAACATCCACATCATCGACCTGTCGCAGTCGATTCCGCTCCTGCACCAGGCCCTGGTGAAGGTGCGTGAAGTCGCCGCCGCCGGCGGCCGCGTGCTGTTCGTCGGCACCAAGCGCCAGGCCAGCGACCCGGTCGCCACCGCGGCCAAGCGCTGCGCCCAGTACTATGTCAACCACCGCTGGCTCGGCGGCACCCTGACCAACTGGCGCACCGTCTCGGGTTCGATCGCGCGTCTGCGCGAACTCGAAGGCGTGCTGGGCGGCGACGGCTCGGGCCGTTCCAAGAAGGAACTGCTGCAGCTGACCCGCGAGCGCGACAAGCTGGAGCTGTCGCTGGGCGGCATCAAGGACATGGGCGGCATCCCCGACATCATGTTCGTGATCGACACCAACAAGGAAGCGATCGCGATCCTGGAAGCCCGCAAGCTGAACATCCCGGTCGTGGCCATCCTCGACACCAACTGCGATCCGGACGGCATCACCTATCCGATCCCGGGCAACGACGACGCCGCTCGCGCCCTGCAGCTGTACTGCGACCTGATCGCCGACGCCGTCCTGGACGGCCTGGCCGCCGGCCAAGCCGCCTCGGGCGTCGACCTGGGCGCCTCGGTCGCTCCGATCGAGCCGACCCTGGCTCGCGAACTGACCCCGGAACCGGTGGCTGAAGAAGCCGCCGCTCCGGAAGCCGCCCCGGCCGTCGAAGCCGCTCCGGAAGCCGCTCAGGAAGCGACCGCCGAAGCGATCGAAGCCGTCGCCGAAGAGCCGGCCGCGAGCTGATTTTCCGATCATCGGATCGGGATTTCGGTCCCGATCCGGTCTTCGTGAACCTGACATGCGACCGGGCTATCAAGCCCGGTCGTAATTTTGTTTCACGCGTTTCCTGAAGGCGACCCGGTCGCGGAGGGCAACGCTCCGATATTCAATGGAGGAACTCATGGCTGAAGTGACCGCTGCGCTGGTGAAAGAACTGCGCGAAAAGTCGGGCGTCGGCATGATGGACTGCAAGAAGGCGCTGGTCGAAAACAACGGCGACATCGACGCGTCCATCGACTGGCTGCGCGAGAAGGGTCTGTCCAAGGCCGCCAAGAAGGCCGACCGCGTCGCCGCCGAAGGCCTCGTGGGCATCGTGGTCCGCGCCGAGGGGGCGGGGATGACCGCCGCCGCCGTCGAGGTGAACGCCGAAACCGACTTCTTGTCGCGCAACGAACTGTTCCAGAACGCCGTGCGGAAGATCGCCAGGGCCGGTCTGGACAACGAAGGCGTGGACGCCATCGGCGCGGCCACCACGCCCGACGGTGAAGTCGTGTCGGATTTGCTGACCCATCTGATCGCCACCATCGGCGAAAACATGGTGCTGCGCCGCTCGGCCAGGTTCGCCGTGGCTCATGGCGCCGTGGCGACCTACATCCACAACGCGACGGCCCCGGATCTGGGCCGCATCGCCGTGCTCGTCGCCATTGAAGGCGCTGGCGACCAGGCCAAGATCGTTGAACTGGGCCGCAAGATCGCCATGCACGTGGCCGCGACCGCCCCGCTGTCGCTGTCGCCGGACGACCTGGACCAGGCCGCCATCGAGAAAGAGCGCCAGATCTTCACCGCGCAGGCGCTCGAGTCGGGCAAGCCCCCGGCCGTCGTCGAGAAGATGGTCGAAGGCCGCATCCGCAAGTTCCTGGAAGAAGTCGTGCTGCTGAAGCAGGCCTTCGTCATGAACCCGGACCAGACCGTCGAACAACTGGTCGCCGAGGCCGGCAAGGAACTGGGCTCGCCGCTCACCGTGAAGGGCTTCGTTCGCCTGGCCCTGGGTGAAGGCGTGGAGAAGGCTCCGGAAGGCGATTTCGCCGCCGAAGTCGCCGCCATGGCCGGCCAAGCCTAAGTCTTTTTCGCCGTCCCATCCCTCACTGGGCGGGGCGGCGGACAGGACCGCCTATCGAAGGCGCGGCGCGCATCGAGCGCGCGCCGCGCCTTTTTTGCGCCCGGGTCGCGCGTCTGCACGCGATCTGGCCGGTTTCAGCCCGGAAAACCGATCCCACTTTTTCGGAACGCGCTCTATGTTGCGTCCCGACGACTCAGGAAGAGCCTCCGCATGTCCGAACCTCAGCACAGACCCTATCGCCGCGTGCTTCTGAAGGTTTCGGGCGAAGTGCTGATGGGCGACACGCCCTATGGCATCGACACCAAGACCGTCGAATCGGTGGCCGAGGACATCCGGGAGATCGTCCAGTCGGGCGTCGAGCTGTGCCTGGTGATCGGCGGCGGCAACATCTTCCGCGGCATGGCCGGCGCGGCCAAGGGCATGGAGCGCTCCAGCGCCGACTACATGGGCATGCTGGCCACGGTGATGAACGCCCTGGCCATGCAGGACGCCCTGGAGCGCATCGGCGTCTCCACCCGCGTGCAGTCGGCCATTCCGATGGCCACGGTCTGCGAGCCCTACATCCGCCGCCGCGCCCAGCGTCACCTGGAAAAGGGCCGGGTGGTGATCTTCGCGGCCGGCACCGGCAACCCGTTCTTCACCACCGACACCGCCGCGGCCCTGCGCGCCGCCGAGATGCAGTGCGACGCCCTGTTCAAGGGCACCAGCGTCGACGGCATCTACAGCGCCGATCCCAAGAAGGACCCGGCCGCCAAGCGCTACGACAAGCTCAGCTACATGGACGTGCTGGCCAAGGACCTGCGGGTCATGGACGCCTCGGCCGTGGCCCTGATGCGCGACAACAACATTCCCATCGTGGTCTTCTCCATCAAGGGGCGCGGCAATCTGCTCAACGTCCTGAAGGGCCGGGGAACGCACACCGTCGTTTCCGGCGACCGCGCCGCTTAAATTCCCAGCGAAGAGAGCCCAAGCCATGGCCACCGCCGAAAAACCCGTCCTGTCCCGCTACAAGGAGCGCATGGACAAGTCCGTCGTCGCCCTGAAGGAGGAGTTCGCCTCCCTCCGCACGGGCCGCGCCTCCGCCAGCCTGCTCGATCAGGTGATGGTCGAGGCCTACGGTTCGTCGACCCCGCTGAACGCGGTGGCCTCGATCAGCGTGCCGGAACCGCGCCAGATCAACGTCAACGTCTGGGACAAGGGCGTCGTCGTCGCGGTCGAGAAGGCGATCCGCAACGCGGGCCTGGGCCTGAACCCGGTGGTCGAGGGCCAGAACCTGCGGATCCCGATCCCGCCGCTGACCGAAGAGCGCCGCAAGGATCTGGTCAAGGTGGCCGGCAAGTACGCCGAGCAGCAAAAGGTCGCGGTCCGCAACATCCGTCGCGACGCCAACGACGACCTCAAGAAGGCCGAAAAGGCTTCCGTCATCAGCGAAGACGAGCTGAAGAAGATGGAGACCGAGGTCCAGAAGATGACCGACGAAGCCATCAAGCGCGTCGACGAGGCCTTGAAAACCAAAGAACAAGAGATCATGCAGGTTTAGCATCGACCTGCGTTGTGGGGGGCGATGAGGGAAGGCTGAAGCGCATGGCGCCGACGACCGGCCTGCAGGATGTCTCGACTCGCGCCGGGGGCGCCAAGTCGGGCCAGTCCCTGCATGTGGCCATCATCATGGACGGCAACGGCCGTTGGGCGAAGCGGCGAAACCTGCCGCGCGTCCTGGGCCATCGCGCCGGGGTCAACGCCCTGAAGCGGACCGTCGAAGGCGCCGCCGCGCTGGGCGTGGGCGTGATGACGGTGTTCGGCTTTTCCACCGAGAACTGGAGCCGGCCGCCGCAGGAGGTGTCGGAACTGATGGGCCTGCTGAAGGCCTATCTGGAATCCGACCTCGAGCGCCTGGCCCGCGAACGCGTGAAGGTGCGGATCATCGGCCGCCGTACGGGTCTGGCGCCCGACGTGCTGGACGTCATCGACCGGGCCGAGCGTCGGACCAGCAAGAACAGCGCCTTCCTGCTGCAGGTGGCCTTCAACTACGGCGGCCGCGCCGACATCGCCGACGCCGCGCGCGCCTTCGCCCTGGCGGTGGAGCGCGGCGAGGCCCGGGCCGCCGATCTGGACGAGGCGTTGTTCGAACAGCATCTGTCCACCGCCGGCGCGCCTGCCCCGGACCTTATCGTGCGCACCAGCGGCGAGCATCGGATCTCGAATTTTCTGCTTTGGGAATGCGCCTACGCCGAACTCGTGTATCAGGACGTTCTGTGGCCGGACTACGGGCCCGAACACCTGGCCGCCGCGTTGACGGAATATCGCAGCCGCGACCGTCGCTATGGAGGTATCGCCGTCGATGACGTCGCCGTCGCCGGCTAAACGTTTCAACTGGAGCAACCTGCGGATCCGTGTCGCCTCGGCCACGGTGCTGGTGCCCACGGTCGTGGCCGCCGTCTGGTTCGGCGACGTCTGGTACCTGGGATTGATCCTGGTCGGCGTCGCGCTCCTCGCCCGCGAGTGGGCCGAGATGAGCGCCCGCCGTTCGGCGCTCGGCGTGGCGGTGGCGATCGGCGCGGCCGTGGCGATCTCGGTGATCGTCGCCTATCTCGGCCACTACTACATTACCTGGCCCGTGGTGATCGCCGGCGCCCTGACCGCGGCCCTGATGGCGCGCGGCGCGGTGGAGCGCCGGGCCGACGCCGCCTATGGCGTGATCTACATCGCCCCGGCCGTCATCGCGATGATCTGGCTGCGCCGCATGGACGCGGGCCTCAGCTGGACCCTGCTGCTGTTCACGGCGACCTGGTTCGCCGACATCTTCGCCTTCGCGGTCGGCAGTCTCCTGAAGGGCCCGAAGCTGTGGCCGCGCTATTCGCCCAACAAGACCTGGTCGGGCTTTTTCGGCGGCCTGGTCGCCGCCTCGCTGGGCGCGATCGGCATCGTGGCCCTGTCACGGGCGCTGCCCGCCTTGCCCGACCTGCACCTGGCCTGGCCCGTCGCCGCGGCGATCGGCCTGCTGGGCGGCCTGGCCACCATGACCGGCGACCTCTGGGAATCGATGCTCAAGCGCCGGTTCGGCGTGAAGGATTCGGGCGACCTGATCCCAGGCCACGGCGGCATGCTGGACCGTGTCGACGGCCTGATGTTCGCGGCGATCGTGGTCGCCGCCGCGCGGCTCCTCGACCAACGGGGACTGTTGCCTTGACCCCTGTTCGCGAGGCCATGCGTCCCAAGGTCGGGGCCCCCAAGGCCGGGGCCCGCAAGGTCGTGGTGCTGGGGTCGACGGGGTCCATCGGCGTTTCGACGCTGGACCTGTTCGAACAGGCCGGCGTCGCGGTCGAAATCCTGGCCCTGACGGCCGGCCGCAATGTCGAGAAACTGGCCGAGCAGGCCCTGCGGTGGAAGCCCCAGGTCGCGGTGATCGACGACGAGACCTGCCTGCCGGAGCTGCGCGAACGCCTGGCCGGCTCGGGCGTGCGGGCCGCCGCCGGTCCCGCCGCGGTTTCCGAAGCCGCCGCCATGGGCGCGGACTGGGTGATGTCGGCCATCGTCGGCGCGGCGGGCCTGGCCCCGACGCTGGCCGCGGCCCGCTCGGGCGCGGTCATCGCCCTGGCCAACAAGGAAAGCCTGGTCTGCGCCGGTCCGGCCCTGCTGGCCATCGCCCGCGCGGCCGGCGGTTCGGTGATTCCCGTCGATTCCGAGCACTCGGCGATCTTTCAGGTGTTGCAGCGCGATTGTCTCGACCAGGTATCGCGCCTGATCCTGACGGCGTCGGGCGGACCTTTCCGCACCTGGGACAAGGCCGCCATGGCCAAGGCCACGCCGGAACAGGCGGTGGCCCACCCGAATTGGTCGATGGGCGCCAAGATTTCGGTCGATTCCGCGACGATGATGAACAAGGGCCTCGAGATGATCGAGGCGTCCTACCTGTTCGAGACCCCGCAGGACCGCATCGAGGTGGTGATCCACCCGCAGTCCGTGATCCACAGCCTGGTCGAATACGCCGACGGCTCGACCCTGGCCCAGCTGGGCCCGCCGGACATGCGCAGCCCGATCTCCTGCGCCTTCTCCTGGCCCCAGCGGCTTTCGTGGCCCGCCAAGCCCCTGGATCTGGCCGCCTACGCCCAATTGACCTTCGAAGCGCCGGACCTGGAACGCTTCCCGTCGATCGCCATCGCCCGTGAAGCGCTGCGCCTGGGCGGGGGCGCGCCGGCGGCGATGAACGCCGCCAACGAGGTGGCTGTCGCGGCCTTCCTTGACCGCCAGATCGGCTTTCTGGATATTGCCGGCGCGGTGGCGGGGACTCTTGAGCGCATGAACGGCCTAGGCGAGCTCGCCGACAGCGCCGGCGACGCCCTCGACAGCGCGATGATGACTGACGCTTCGGCCCGCCGTATTGCGGCCGAGGTTGTCGGCCAGAAGCGTATCTAGAGACTGACCGGGGAGTTAGGCGCCACCTTATGATCGGGTTTTTGACGGGCCTCATCGCGTTCGTGTTCGTGCTGTCCATCGTGGTGACAGTGCATGAACTCGGCCATTTCCTGGCCGCGCGAGCCTGCGGCGTGGCCATCGACTGCTTCTCGATCGGCTTTGGCCCCAAGATCGTGTCGTGGCGGGACAAGACCGGCGTCGAATGGCGGATCGCCTCGATTCCCCTGGGCGGCTACGTCCGGTTCTCCGGCGACGACAACGCCGCCAGCGTGCCGGACGGCGGCGACCTGGCGATCCTCAAGAGCGAGATCGCCGCGCGCGAGGGCGAGGCGGCCGTTTCCCGCTACTACCATTTCAAGCCTGTCTGGCAGCGCGCGTTCATCGCCGTGGCCGGGCCGATGGCCAATTTCGTGCTGGCGATCGTCCTGTTCGCCGCGCTGATGATGACGCTGGGCGAATACCGCCATCCCGCGACGGTCGATCGGGTGCCCGCCGACGGCGCCGCCGCCGCCGCGGGCTTCAAGCCCGGTGATCTGATCACCAAGGCCGACGGCCGTAGAATCAAGAATTTCGAGGACGTGGGCCGCTACGTCATCCTGCGGTCGGGCTTGCCGATCGATTTCACGGTCAAGCGCGGCGATCAGACCCTGCATCTTGTCGCGACCCCGGTTCAGGTCGAGATCGTCGACAAGATCAACGGCCGGATGAAGGTCGGCCGGCTGAGCATCGAGAACCGCAGTCCGTCCTATCACTATCGCTCGAGCGTCTGGCGCGCCATTCCCGACGCCACGGTCGAGGTCTGGGACCAGATCGGCACCATCGGCTTCTATCTGGGACGTCTGGTCACCGGGCAGATCTCGGCCGACCAGATCAGCGGCGTGATCGGCATCGGCCACGCGGTCGGCGCCATGGCCAACGCCACGACGGTCGACGCGCCCAATTTCGAGACCCTGCTGCTGCGTTTCTTCGTCGGCCAGATGATCATGGTGGCGACCTTGTCGGTCAGCATCGGCTTCATGAATCTTCTGCCCATCCCGGTTCTCGATGGCGGTCACCTGGTGATGTACGCCTACGAGGCGATCGCCAAGCGGCCGCTGAAGGCCGAGTTTCAGGCGGCTGGCTTCAGAGCGGGGCTTGCCTTGATCCTTGGTTTCATGCTGTTCGCGGCCTGGAACGACCTTCACCGCTACGACGTGTTCAAATTCATTGGCGGCCTGTTCTCGTGAACCGCGCCGTCCGTCCATGATTGGTCCCATGAACAAAATTCGCGCCCATAGCGCCGCGTTCGCCACCGGCGTTGCGCTCCTCCTCGGTTCCACGGCGCTGACCGCGCCGCAGATCGCCTTCGCCCAGGCCCAGACGGGCGTGGTCCAGCGCATCGTGGTGCAGGGCAACGAGCGGATCGAGCAGGGGACCGTGCTGTCCTACCTGCCGATCCAGCCGGGCGAGACGGTCGATCCCCAGCGCCTCGACCTGGCGCTGAAGACCCTGGCGCGCACCGAGCTGTTCGCCGACGTGAAGATCGAGCTGCAAGGCGGCGACCTGATCATCAAGGTCGTCGAGAACCCGATCATCAACCAGGTGGTCTTCGAGGGGAACTCGGCGCTGAAGGAAGACAAGCTGAAGGACGAGGTGCAGATCCGTCCGCGCGGCATCTTCACCCGCTCCAAGGTCCAGGCCGACGTCCAGCGCATCATCGAGCTCTATCGCCGTTCGGGCCGCATCTCGGCGACCGTGACGCCGAAGGTGGTCGAACTGCCGCAAAAGCGCGTCGACCTGGTGTTCGAGATCAGCGAAGGCCCCAAGAGCGGCGTGCTGGGCGTCACCTTCCTGGGCAACAAGGAATTCTCGGACAACGACCTGAAGGACGTCATCGTCACCAAGGAGTCGCACTGGTACAAATTCCTGACCAGCAACGACAACTACGACCCTGACCGGATCGAGTACGACCGCGAGCAGCTGCGCAAGTTCTATCGCAACCGCGGCTATTTCGACTTCCGCGTCGTGGCCTCGGTCGCCGAGCTGGCCACCGACAAGAACGGCTTCGCGGTCACCTACACGATCGACGAAGGCCCCAAGTACAAGTTCGGCAAGATCACCGTCGAAACCGAGCTGAAGAAGCTGAACGGCGACCTGCTGGCCCAGATCCTGCCGATCCGCGCCGGCCAGCTGTACGAAGACGAGAAGATCGAGCAGGCCACCGACGCCCTGACCTTCGCGGCGGGCGCGGCCGGCTTCGCCTTCGTGGACGTGCGTCCGCGCTACGTGCCCAACCACGAGAACAACACCGTCGACGTCGTGTTCTCGGTGCGTGAAGGGCCGCGGGTCTATGTCGATCGGATCGACATCGTCGGCAACACCCGCACGCTCGACTACGTCGTGCGTCGCGAACTCGAAGTGGCCGAAGGCGACGCCTACAACCGCGTTCTGGTTGACCGCTCCAAGAACCGCGTCCGTTCGCTCGGCTTCTTCAAGGACGTCGACATCGAGGAAGTGCCGAGCGACCGGCCCGACCGCACGACCCTGCGGGTCAAGACCGAGGAACAGCCGACCGGCGAACTGTCGTTCAGCGCCGGCTACAGCTCGGTCGACAAGCTGGTTCTGGATGTCGGCATCACCGAACGCAACTTCCGCGGCCGCGGCCAGAACCTGCGGGCCCGCGTCTCGGTCGGTTCGCTGCGCCAGCAGATCGACTTCGGCTTCACCGAGCCGCGCTTCCTGGGCCGCGACCTGCGCGCGGGCCTGGATCTGTACTCCTACCGCTACGACCTGAGCGACTACGCCGCCTATGACACCCAGTCGACCGGCGGCACGCTGCGCCTGGGCTTCCCGCTGACCCAGAACGCTTCGATGAGCCTTCGCTACCAGCTCCGCCAGGACAAGGTGAGCGTCGAGGACAGCCTCTGCGCCAGCGGTTCGGTGTCCGACATTCTCTGCCTGCAGCGCGGGTCCTACGTCACCTCGCTGTTCGGCTACGGCATGCGGATCGACAAGCGCAACGACCCGCTGCAGCCGACCCGCGGCTGGTTCGCCGACCTGAACCAGGACCTGGCCGGCTTCGGCGGCGACGTGAAGTATCTGAGGACCGAGACCGACGGCGGTTGGTACTGGGGCTTCAACAAGGACTTCATCTTCAGCGCCACCGGTTCGGCGGGCTATATCGAAGGTTGGGGCGGCGACAACATCCGCATCAACGACCGCTTCTACAAGGGCGGTTCGACGTTCCGCGGCTTCGAGATCGCAGGCATCGGTCCGCGCGACACGACGACGCAGAGCAGCGCCCTGGGCGCCAAGCTTTACGCGATCGGCACGTTCGAGCTGACGGTTCCGACCTTCCTGCCCGAACAGTACGGCATCAAGGCCGCGGTGTTCACCGACTTTGGTACGGCCGGCCAGCTGGACGACGTCGATCGTCTGAACTCGGACGGCACTATCAACCCGAACATCAAGGACGGCCTGGGCCTGCGGGCCACGGCCGGTCTGAGCATCGACTGGAAGTCCCCCATGGGTCCCATCCGGTTCGATTTCAGCCACATTCTCGCTAAAGAAGACTACGACAGGACCGAAACCTTCCGGTTCTCCACCTCCACAAGGTTTTAACGAACATGACTTCCAAGTTCCTCGCCGCGACCGTTTCGGGTCTGGCCGCCCTCGCCACGGCGTCGGGCGCCTTCGCCCAGGCCGCGCCGCCCGCCGCCGCGCCGCCGATCTCTCACGGCGCCCCGATCGCCGGCGTCTGCATCTTCTCGAGCCAGCGCGCCGTGGCGACCTCGCAGGTCGGCAAGGCCGTCGACGCCCGCCTGAAGGCCATCATCGCCCAGGTCAACGCCGAGCTGACCGCCGAGCGCACCAGCCTGGACAACGACGCCAAGGCCCTGGACGCCAAGAAGGCCACCCTCGACCAAAGCGCCCTGGAACAACAGGCCGCCGCCCTGCAAGTGCGCGCCAACGCCTGGCAGCGTAAGGGCCAGCAGCGCCAGCGCGAAGTCGAGGCCACCGAGCAGAAGCAACTGGCCCGCGTCTACCAAGAGCTGGACCCGGCGATCCGTCAGGCCTATCAGGCCAAGACCTGCTCGATCCTGATCGAGCGCGAGTCGGTTCTGCTGGGCAATCCGGCCATGGACATCACCGACGCCGTCGTGACCGCCGTGGACGCCCGCATCAAGACCCTGACCTTCGATCGCGAACGTCTGGACCAAGCGGCTCCGGGGGCTCAAGCTCTCCAACCGACTCCCAAGAAGCCGTAATCGAGCCGGCTCGGGCATGACGCCCGGGCTGCTCCCGAGAGGACCGATGCCGGACCCGCGCTTTTTCGAAGACCTGGGTCCGGCGACCCTCACGGAATTGGCCAGTCTGAGCGATGCTCGGCTGGCCGATCCGGCCGAGGGCCATCACCTGATCTCGCACGTCGCTCCCCTCGAGAGCGCCGGGGCGGGCGCCGTCACCTTCCTTTCCGATCCCAAGCGCCTGGCCGATCTGGCCGGCCTGAAGGGCGCGGCCTGCTTTCTGCGGCCCGAACACGCGGCCCAGGCTCCGGCCGGCTGCATCCTGCTGCTGACGAGCCATCCGCAGGTCTCATGGGCCGCGGCCGCCGAGCGCCTGCACGCGCCGCGCCGGCATGACGGCTCGGTGCAGCCCGTCCATCCCGACAGCACGCTGGAGGAGGGCGTCAGGCTGTCTCCCAGCGTGGTCATCGGGCCGGGAGCCCGAATCGGCCGCGGGACCTATCTGGCGCCCGGCGTGGTGATCGGACCCGGCGTGGCCGTCGGCCGCGACTGCCGGATCGGCGCCAACGCGGTAATCGGCTTCGCCCTGATCGGCGACCGCGTGTCGATCCACGCCGGGGCGGTGATCGGCGAACCGGGCTTCGGCGCGGCCGGCGGGCCCAGGGGCGTCGTCGACCTGCCGCAGCTGGGGCGGGTGATCCTGCAGGACGGGGTGACGATCGGCGCCAACAGCTGCGTGGATCGAGGCGCCTTTGGCGATACGATGATCGGCGAGAACACCAAGATCGACAATCTCGTCCATGTCGCCCACAACGTCCGGCTCGGCCGCAACTGCGTCGCCGCCGCCTTCACGGGCGTTTCCGGCAGCACGGTGGTGGGCGACGGGGTCGCGTTCGGCGGCAAGGCCGGCGTGGCCGACCACCTGACGGTCGGCGCGGGCGCCCAGATCGGCGCCTCGGCGTCGGTGTTCAAGGACGTGCCGGCCGGCGAAACATGGACTGGGTTTCCGGCGCGACCGCTCAAGCGGTGGCTCCGCGAGACCGCATGGCTGTCGCGCAAGGCGGGCGGCCGGGGAACCAAGGGGCCAGAATGAGCCAATCCAAGACCGAAGAGCCTCTGGCCAATATCGACATCGCCGAGATTCTGAACCGCATCCCGCACCGCTATCCGTTCCTGCTGGTCGACCGGGCCGAGGCCTATCGCGCCCACCAGTCGATCGTCGGCATCAAGTGCGTGACGATCAACGAGCCGTTCTTCCAGGGCCACTTCCCGGGCAATCCGGTGATGCCCGGCGTGCTGATCATCGAGGCCCTGGCCCAGACCGGCGCGGTGCTGATGAGCAAGTCGCTCGAGGTCGACACCGACGGCAAGACCATCTTCTTCATGTCGGTCGACAACGTCCGCTTCCGCAATCCCGTGCGGCCGGGCGACGTGATCCGCATGGAAGTCGAGGTGGTCCGCGCCCGATCGAGCATCTTCAAGTTCAAGGGCGTGGCCAAGGTCGGCGACAAGGTCGCGGCCGAGGCCGAGTTCGCGGCCATGGTGGTGGAGACGCCCAAGGCATGACCCAGATCCATCCGACCGCCATCGTTTCGCCCGGCGCGCAATTGGGCCAGGACGTCGAGATCGGCGCGTTCTGCACCGTGGGCCCCAAGGTTCGGCTGGGCGACGGCGTGCGGCTGGTCTCGCACGTGGTGATCGAGGGCGCGACCCAGATCGGGGCCGGCACCATCGTCCATCCGTTCGCGGTGCTGGGCGGCGCGCCGCAGCACCTGGCTCACAAGGGCGAGGACACCCGGCTGGTGATCGGCGAGCGCAACATCATTCGCGAGCACGTCACCATGCACACCGGCACGACGGGTGGCGGCGGGGTCACCACGGTCGGCTCCGACAGCCTCTACATGGTCGGGGCCCACGTCGCCCATGACTGCGTGATCGGCGACCGCGTGACCTTCGCCAACAGCGCCACCCTGGGCGGACACGTGCAGGTCGGCGATTTCGTGTTCATGGGCGGGCTGTGCGCCGTCCACCAGTTCACCCGCATCGGCCGCTATGCGTTCGTCGGCGGCGGCGGAGTGGTGACCAAGGACATCATTCCCTACGGCTCGGTGTGGGGCAACCACGCCCACCTGGAGGGGCTGAACCTGGTGGGCCTCAAGCGCCGCGGCTTCAGCCGCGAGGCGATCAACGCCCTGCGCGCCGCCTACCGTCTGCTGTTCGCCGACGAAGGCACCTTCCAGGAGCGCCTGGACGACGTGACCGAGGCCCATGCCGACACGCCCGAGGTGATGGAGATCGTCGACTTCATTCGCGCCGAGGGCAACAGGCCGCTGTGCCTGCCCGAGCGCGAGGTCTAGGGGAGGGCCATGCGCAAGCTTGGTCTGATCGCCGGAGGCGGATCCCTGCCGGTGGAGCTGGCGCAACACTGCGAGGCGGCCGGTCGGCCGTTCGCGGTGATGCGCCTGCGCTCGTTCGCCCAGCCGGTCCTGGCCCGCTATCCGGGGATCGAGGTCGGACTGGGCGAGTTCGGCAAGGTGTTCAAGGCGCTGCGGGCCGAGGGCTGCGAGGCGGTGTGCTTCGCCGGCGTCGTCGATCGGCCCGACTTCGCGGCCATCAAGCCGGACCTGCGCGGCCTGACGGTCATCCCGGGCCTGGTCAACGCCGCCCGCAAGGGCGACGACGCCCTGCTGCGCCGCCTGCTGGCCGAGTTCGAGAAGGAAGGCTTCGCGATCGAGGGCGCCCATGAAGTGCGGGGCGAGATGACCCTGCCACGCGGCGCCCTGGGCAAGCATGCGCCGAAGGACAGCCACATCGCCGACATGGACCGCGCCCTGTACGTGGCGCGGGCCATCGGCGCGCTGGACGTGGGGCAGGGCGCCGTGGTCTGCGACGGCCTGGTGCTGGCCGTCGAGGCCCAGGAGGGCACGGACGCCATGCTGCGGCGGGTGGCCGACCTGCCGCAGGCTATTCGCGGCAACGCCGAGGCCCCGCGCGGCGTGCTGGCCAAGGCGCCCAAGCCGATCCAGGAGACCAAGGTCGATCTGCCCACGATCGGCGTGGCCACCGTGCAGCGCGCGGCCCGCGCTGGTCTGGCCGGCGTGGTCGGCGAGGCCGGACGCCTGCTGATCGTCGACCGCGAGCAGGTCATCGCCTGCGCCGACGACCTGGGCCTGTTCGTGTACGGAGTCGAACCACGGGCCGACGCATGAGTCCCGAAAGTCTCTCGAAGCCCGGGCCGCTGACCGTGATGCTGGTGGCGGCCGAGGCCTCGGGCGACGCCCTGGGCGCGAAGCTGGCCCACGTGCTGCGCGATCGACTGGGCGGCGACAAGGTGCGCTTCGTCGGCGTCGGCGGCGCCAAGATGGCGGCCGAGGGCGTCCAGAGCCCGTTCGACATCGCCCAGCTGTCCATCCTGGGCATCGTGGAGAGCCTGAAGGCCTATCCGCGCGCCATGGCCCGGCTGAAGGACACCCTGGCCCTGGCGGCCCGCGAAAAGCCCGACGTGGCCGTGCTGATCGACAGCTGGGGCTTCAACATCCGGCTGGCCAAGGCGCTGCGCAAGCAGGACCCGCGCCTGCCGCTGGTCAAGTACGTCGCCCCTCAGGTCTGGGCCTACCACGCCAGCCGCGCCAAGGACCTGGCCGGGGCGGTGGACCTGCTGCTGTCGATCCAGCCGATGGACAAGCCGTTCTTCGACGCCGTCGGCCTGCCCAGCGTCTTCGTCGGCAATTCCGCCCTGGCCCACGATTTCAGCCACGCCGACCCGGCCAGGCTGCGCGCCGCGATCGGCGCGGGGCCGGACGAGCCGATCCTGCTTGTGCTGCCCGGCAGCCGCCCGTCCGAGATCGAGCGGGTCATGCCGAGGTTCGAGGACGCCGTGCGCCGCCTGAAGGCCGAACGGCCGGGCCTGCACGTGGTCGTGCCCGCCGCCTCGACGGTGGCCCAGGCCGTCAAGGCGCGGGTCGCGGCCTGGCCGTTCCGGGCCCATGTCGTCGAGGACGAGGCGCTGAAGGACGACGCCATGGTGGCCGGAACGGTCGCCCTGGCCTGCAGCGGCACGGTGACCACCGAACTGGCCCTGGCCGGTTGCCCGGTGGTGGTCGGCTATGTGACCGGCGCGTCCACCTACGCCCTGCTGAAGATGATGTTCAAACCGCGCTGGGTGACCCTGTTCAACATCGCCGCCCATGACACGGTCGCGCCCGAGCTGCTGCAGGACGCCTGCACCGGCCAGGCCCTGGCCGCCGAGGTCGCCAAGCGGCTGGACGACCCGTCCCTGCGCGGGGCCCAGATCGCCGCCCAGAGCGCCGCCCTGGACCGGATGGGGCGGGGCATGCCCGACCCTTCGGAAGCGGCGGCTTCGGCCCTGCTGGACTTCCTGAGGGCGCGCGGCGGGGGGAGCTAGGCGTCCGCCAGGGTCGGGTCGGCCGCCGGGGCCGCGGCCCGCTCGATGGCCAGGAACAACATCGCCACGTCGATCGGCTTGGCGACATGGTCGTCGAAGCCCTCGGCCAGCAGCGCCTCGACCTGATGGCTCATGGCGTTGGCGGTCAGGGCGATGATCGGGGTTCGGGTCCGTGCTCCGGCTTCCTGGCGGCGGATCTCCTGCATGGCGGCCACGCCGTCCATCACCGGCATGTGCACGTCCATCAGCACCAAGTCCCAGCCGCCTTCGCGCCAGGCCTCCACGGCCTCGGCCCCGTTGGCGACCAGACGCGGGCTGATCCCCGCCTGGCCGAGGATCGCCTTGAGCACCAACTGGTTGACCTGGTTGTCCTCGGCGGCCAGCACCCTCAGCGTTGCGCGGATCAGCGCGGCGGGCGCGGCCTGGGCCTTCGCCTCGACCTCGGGCGCGGGGCTCAGTCGGTCGGCGGGCAGGCGGATGGCGAAGGTCGAACCATGGTCGACGGCGCTGGACACGGTGATCTCGCCGCCCATCAGCGCGCAGAGGTCCCGGCAGATCGCCAGGCCAAGGCCCGTTCCGCCATGGCGGCGGGTGCTGGAGGCGTCCAGTTGGCTGAACTTGCCGAACAGCCGGTCCAGGTCGCCCGGCGCCACGCCGACGCCGGTGTCGGCGACCGCGATCTCCAGTGTCTCGCCGTCGATGCGGGCCGAAAGATCGATCGCGCCGGTGTTGGTGAACTTGGCGGCGTTGGACAGCAGGTTGCCGACCACTTGCCGCAGCCGGAGGGGATCGCCGTGATAGAGCCCCCGCACCTCGGGCGCGAGGGTCAGGGTGTAGCGAAGGCCCTTCTGCACGGCCAGCACCGAAAAGGCGTGGTGGCAGCCGATCAACAGCTCCGGCAGGTCGAAAGCCACGGTGTCGATCTCAAGGCGGCCCGCCTCGATCTTCGACAGGTCCAGCACGTCGTTGAGGATCGCCGTCAGGCCCTCACCGGACTTGCGGACGAGCGCGAGCCGCTCGCGTTGGGCGTCGCTCATCTCTTCGGCCTGCATCACCTGGAGCATGCCCAGGACGCCGTTCAGGGGCGTGCGGATCTCGTGACTCATGGTGGCCAGGAAGGTGCTCTTGGCGGCGTTGGCGGCGGCGGCCTCGGCTTCCTTCTCGCGAGCGGCGGCCAGGGCCTGGACCAGGTCCCGCTCTGTGGCGGCGCGATGCAAGGCGGCCAGCAGGACATAGGCCAGGAAGGCGGCCGCGGCGATGAAGGCGACCACGGACTGGCCGCCGCTCTCGGCGCCGGCCGGGCGCGCCAGGGCCAGGCAGGCGGTCAGAAGAACGGCCATCAACGAGGCCGCGCCGATGCGGCGCGAGATCGGAAACTCCGCGGTGCTGCTCAGCGCGATCGCGCCCAGCATGGCCGCGCCGGCCACGGCGGCGGCTCGGCCGCCCTCGACGGCCATGGCCAGCGGCAGCAGGCCGTAGACGCAGGTGTAGACGAAGGTGACCCCGGCATAGATCCATTCCTGGCCCGCGCTCGGAGCGGCCGTGCGGTCGATCCACAGGCCCAGGGCCTGGTTCAGCAGCATGAACAGCCCGACGATCGCCAACCAGCCCAGGACCAGGCGCGGATCCAGCCAGAGGACCGAGCCGGCGGCGGCCAGGAGCGACATCGGAAAAATGGTCTTCAGGTCACGGCGCCGATGCGCCGTGATGTCCGTCCAGGCCAAGGAAGGGGCGGCGCGCGTCAAGCCTGAACTCCAAATCAACCTCCGCACTGTCAGGCCCGGGGCGTTAAGCAAGCCTTTAAGACCCGCTTCACGGCTCTCCGCTAGGTTGGAGTCCTCGGCGATCCTCTCGTCGCCGGCTGGAGACCTGGCGTGCCGATCTTCTCGATCGCCCCTTTGTCGTCCCTGACGCCGTCCGCTCCCGTGAACCGGGCCGACCAGGCGGCCGACGCGCTTGCCCGGATCGCCGTCATCCAGACGGTCGAGACCCTGGGCGCGATGATCGACCAGTCCCATTCCCAGTCCCAGGGAGACCTGGCCAATCTGGCCAAGGACGCCGTGGGCGAGGGCGAGGTCAGCCGGGCCAAGGCCGCCGAGGCCAAGGCCCTCGCGGCCGGTCCCGAAACCCCGGCCGAGACCTCCGCCCGCGCCGTCGCGGCGGCGGCCGGTCGTGCCGCCGGTCGCCAGGCCGGCCTGGCGCCGCTGATGGCGGACATGGCCCAGGCGGCCGCCGAGCCCGACACCCCGACCCAGGTCAAGGCGGCCATCGCCCAGGTGATGGCGCTGAGCACGCGCATGGACGGCCAGATCAAGGGTTCGGAGATCCGCCAGGCCCTGCAGCGCTCCGGCCTGTTCCTGGAGGCCCGCCTGGCGTCCGGCGTCCAGACCCAGCGTCAGCAGACGGGCACCCTGACCGCGCCGCCCCGGGCGGTCCCGACCCCGACGCCCAACAGCGACATGAAGGCGGCCCTGCTGGTGTTCCGCGAGGTGGTCAAGACCTGGGTCGACACCATGCCGCTGACCTCGGCCCAGGTCGGCCCCACGCCCGGCGGGACGCCCAACGCGGCGCCCAACACCGCGTTCAAAACCGCGCCTGATATCGTGCCGGGCGCCGCGCCAAGCGCGGCCGCCACGGCGGCGGCCTTTTCGGCCCAGCCGGCCGATCGCGGCGCGCCTCGGGCCCCGACCGGCGCGACCGCGTCGCCCCCCTCCGTCGGCCAGGCCTCCGATCCGGAGACGCCAGCCCAGGCCCCGCCGCCGAGCGACGAGGGCGCGCCCGCGCCCCCGTTCGCCAAGCCGGCGACCGGCTGGCCGAACGTCAACGCGCCTTGGCAGGCCGTCCGTCCCGCCCCGGCCCCGCCGCAGCCGCCGCCTCTGCCGGCCTTCGGCGCGATCGTGGCCGAGGACTTTCCACCGACGCTTCTGGCCATGCCGCGCGCGGCCTCGGCGGCCGTCATGGCCTATGGCGGATCCGAGGCCCCGCCCGCGCCGGCGTCCCAGACCCCGCCGCCCTATGCCGGCGCGCCGACCCACGCCCAGGCCGCCGCCCAGCCGGGCCTGCCGACCGGGGCGGGGCCTCACGCCGTCGCCCAGCGCCTGCTGGCCGAGACCGGCGCGGCCCTGGCCCGCACCGAGCTGCTGCAGATCGCTTCGCTCCCAGAGCCGTCGGCCGCTGGCCGCCCCGTGGAGGATCACGGTCAGCGTTGGGTGTTCGACATGCCGTTCATGACGCCTCAGGGTCCCGCCGCCGCCCAGTTCGAGATCAGCCGCGACGGCGGCGGTTCGGGCGGGGAGGGCGGCCGCGCGATGGGCCGCACCTGGCGCGCCCGCTTCTCGCTGGACGTCGAGCCCATGGGGCCCGTTCACGCCCAGGTGGCCCTGACCGGCGACCGGGCCCGCGTCTCGTTGTGGGCCGAGCGCCCGGCCGCCATGGCCCGCCTGCGGACGGGAGAGGACCGGCTGGGCAGCGCCCTGCGCGAGGCGGCGCTGGAGCCCGAGATCGCCTTCCACACCGGCCAGCCGCGCGCCCCGGCCGCCGCGCCCGGCCAGTTCCTGGATCAAGCCACATGAGAGGGGCGACATGACCGGCCCGGTCCGCTCCGCCGGCCCCCGCATCGCCGTGGCCCTGCGCTACGACGAGCCCAACGCGCCGCGCGTGGTCGCCACCGGGCGCGGCTGGGTGGGCGACAAGATCATCGAGACCGCCCGCGAGCACGGCGTGCCGATCGAGGAGAATCCGGCCCTGGCCCAGGCCCTGTCGACCATCGAGCTCGACGAGGAGATCCCCGAGGCGCTGTACGTCGCCGTCGCCGAGATCCTGGGCTTCATCCTTAGATCAGCTCAATCGTAAGGGCGCTATTTTAGATCTTGTTCCGATATTTTTCCATCCTCAGCGTATCCTACCATCACTGATACCTCATCAGAATTATCTGGATACATAATGCATAATAATTGAGCATCACCATTCAGAATTTGTATTCTATGAATACATACAAGATTGACCAACTTCTGTATTATGTCAACAAGGTCTGATAACTCACTGGTCTTGTACGGTTTGTTGGCTACGATACTTTTGACAGACCCGCGATGTAGGCGGTCTCCGCATCTTCCATAGAGCGCCAGTAATTCCTCCTTCGTTAGAAAATCGGGCTTTCTTTCTTCGAAATGCCACCCTTCGACGGGTTTTCCGTCGAGTATGTGGGTCGTTCGAAGTTGAATAAACGGTGATGGATAAAAATCTGGCGTTATTTTTTCCAGCTCTACAATAATATCTGCGGCTGACCAGCGTTTTTGAAGTCGCTTCGAGTTCGCTTTTTCTATTTCACCATGTGCTATTACGCATCCAATTGTTATTATTTCGCATATAAGTCGAATCTGAAGAAAAAATATACTCTTCAACTAGAGTTTTTGGGATACCCATTTTTCCATTGAGAGCGTGCTGTAACCAATGAATCCTTTCACGAACTTCCTGCATAAGAGCTTTGTAGAAGGCAATGATGCGGTGATGATTTTTCGTAGCGATTTCTGAAAAGGGTGCGCTCATGTATGCCTGCAAATTTACCGCGTTGATAAAACGGCGGTTGTGGGCATGAAATTGAATTGTTCCACATCAGGACGCCCCAAGGGAATACTCGTAAAGAAAAAGGCCCCGCTTTCGCGAGGCCTTTTCCAGTTCCTGCGATCTCGCGGCGCTTAGCCGCGCTTGTCGACCGGCGTGTAGTCGCGCTGCGTGGCGCCCGTATAGAGCTGGCGCGGGCGGCCGATCTTGCGCGAGGGGTCCTCGAACATTTCCTTCCACTGGCTGATCCAGCCGACGGTGCGGGCCAGGGCGAACAGCACGGTGAACATGTTGGTCGGGAAGCCCATCGCCCGCAGGGTGATGCCCGAATAGAAGTCGATGTTCGGATAGAGCTTGCGATCGATGAAGTAGGGATCGCTGAGGGCGACCTTCTCCAGCTCCATGGCCACGTGCAGCAGCGGGTCGTTGATGCCCAGCTGCTCCAGCACCTCGTAGCAGGTCTTCTGCATGACCTTGGCGCGCGGGTCGAAGTTCTTGTACACGCGGTGGCCGAAGCCCATTAGCTTGTACTTCTTGTCCTTCACGCCCTGCACGAAGGCGGGGATGTTCTCGACCGTGCCGATCTCTTCCAGCATCTCCAGGGCTTCCTGGTTGGCGCCGCCGTGCGACGGACCCCAGAGGCAGGCGATGCCAGCGGCGATGCAGGCGAACGGGTGGGCGCCCGACGAACCGGCCAGACGGACGGTCGAGGTCGAGGCGTTCTGCTCGTGGTCGGCGTGCAGGATGAAGATGCGGTCCATGGCGCGGGTCAGGACGGGGTTGGGAGTCCAGTCCTCGGCCGGCACCGAGAAGCACATGCGCAGGAAGTTTTCCGAATAGCTGAGCTCGTTGCGAGGCGTCACGAACGGACGGCCTTGCGAGTACTGGAAGGCGCGCGCGGCGATGGTCGGCATCTTGGCGATCAGGCGATGGGCGCTGATCTCGCGTTGCTTGGGATCATCGACGTTCAGGCTGTCGGCGTAGAAGGCCGACAGGGCGCCGACCGCGCCCGTCATCACGGCCATCGGGTGGGCGTCGCGGCGGAAGCCCTGGAAGAAGCTGTCGAACTGGGCGTGCAGCATCGTGTGATAGGTGATGTTGCGTTCGAACTTGGCGAATTCGTCGGCCGTCGGCAGTTCGCCGTTCAGCAGCAGGTGGCAGACTTCCAGGAACGAGGACTTCTCGGCCAGCTGGTCGATCGGATAGCCGCGGTGCAGCAAAATGCCGGCGTCGCCGTCGATATAGGTGATCTTGCTTTCGCACGACGCCGTCGAGGTGAAGCCCGGATCGAAGGTGAAGTGGTCGGAGTCGGCATAGAGCTTCCGCACGTCGAGCACGTCCGGACCGGTGCTGCCCTTGAGGATAGGCAGGTCGTAGTTCTTGTCGCCGATCGTCAGCGTGGCTTTGTCGGTCATGCGAGAGACCCCTTCAATAGTGGAACGGTCGGTCCAGTTTTCGATTTCGCGGTTGCGTTATAGCGCCTCATGCGCGGACGCCAGGGCGTCGTCAAGTCGCCCCAGAGACTCCTCGCGGCCGAGCGCGGCCATGATCTTGTTCAGGTCCGGCGCCTGGGAGCCGCCGGTCAGGATTCCGCGCAGCGACGGACCGAACTTGCCGAAGCCCACGCCTTCGGATTCCGCGAAGGATTTCAACAGGATCTCCAGCTCCGACACGCCCCAGGCCGGGGCCGCGCCCAGCTGAGCGCGCAGGCGGGTCAACCGTTCCACGGTCTCGCCGGTCAGTTGCTTAAGGGTCTTCTCCTCCAGGGTCAGCGGCCGCGCCTTTAGGGCGAAAGCACAGTGTTCGGCCAGCTCCAGGATAGTCTTGGCGCCGACCTTGACCTGCGGGACGGTGGCCAGCAGGCGCGCGGCGGCGTCGTCCGGCAGGGACGCGCCCTGGGCCTGCAGCGCCTTGAGGGTCAGGTCGGCCAGGCGGCCGTCCTCGGCCACGTGCAGGTGCTGGCTGTTGATGAAGTTCAGCTTGGCCCAGTCCAGGCGCGCGGGGGCCTTGACGACGTCGCGGACGTCGAACCATTCGATCGCCTGGGCGTCGCTGAACACCTCGTCGTCGCCGTGGCCCCAGCCCAGGCGGGCCAGGTAGTTGCGCAGGCCCTCGGGCAGGTAGCCCATGTCGGCGAACTCGCCGACGGCCTGGGCGCCGTGGCGCTTGGACAGCTTGGCGCCGTCGGGGCCGTGGATCAGCGGGATGTGGGCCATGGCCGGCACTTCCCAGCCGAACGCCTGATAGATCAGGGTCTGGCGGGCGGCGTTGTTCAGGTGGTCGTCGCCGCGGATGATGTTGGTCACGCCCATGTCGTGGTCGTCGACCACCACGGCCAGGTTGTAGGTCGGCGCGCCGTCGTTGCGCAGCAGGACCAGATCGTCCAGTTCGATGTTGCGGAAGGTCACCGGGCCCTTGACCATGTCGTCGACCACGGTCTCGCCTTCCAGCGGACCCTTGAAGCGGATCACGTGGGGCAGGGCGGGATCGCTCGGCGGCGGGGCGTCGCGCCAGGGCGAGCGGATGGCCTTGCCCTCGGCGCGGGCCTTCTCGCGGGCGGCGTCCAGTTCCTCGACGGTCATCCAGCAGCGATAGGCGCGGCCGGCCTCCAGCAGATCCTGGACGGCGGCGCGGTGGCGGTCGGCGCGGCTGTACTGGAAGACCACCTCGGCGTCGGACTTCATGCCCAGCCAGTCCAGGCCCTCGAAGATCGCGGCGACGGCCGCCTCGGTCGAGCGCTCGCGATCGGTGTCCTCGACGCGAACAAGGAACTTCCCACCCGTATGGCGTGCATATAACCAATTGAACAGCGCCGTGCGCGCGCCGCCGATGTGCAGGAAGCCGGTCGGCGACGGGGCGAAGCGGGTGACGACGCCGCCCTTCGGGTTTTGGGGCGTCGTCGAGGCGGGGGATTGGGTCATCGAGATCAAGGCTGACGGACTGGAGGCCGCTGGAGCGGCTAGGACCGCGACACCGGATAATTCCGTTGGCGGCTGGGCGGGGCGTCTTAGCACGCGTCTTCGCGCGGTTCCTAGCCTGGGAGCGGTAACAGCTTCGCTGATCGGCGAGATCGACGCCAATCGCGAGCGCTGGATGCTGTGGTCGCCCGTGGCGTTCGGCCTGGGCGCGGCCGGTTATCTGGAACTGAAGGCCGAACCGTCCTGGGCGCTGCTGGTCGGGCTGGCGGCCGGACTGGCGATCCTGGCGAGCCTGGCCGGGCGGCGATCGACCCAAGGCTCGGGCGCGGGTCTGTCGGTTTTCCTGGTGCTGGCGGCGTTCCTGGCGGCGGGCGCCCTGGCGGGAAAGGTCCGCTCACACGCGGTCGCCGCGCCGATCCTGGCGGGCGAGCGAACGGTGATGACGATCGACGGCTTCGTGGTCGACGTGGTCAGCCCCGGCGCGGGCGGGCCGCGCCTGCTGATCGCGCCGGTCCAGATCAGCCGGCTGGCGCCGGAGGACACGCCCAAGCGGGTGCGGGTGACCGTCGAGGCGGACGACATTCCCGCGCCCGGCCAGGCGGTCCGCCTGCGGGCGATGCTGGGGCCGCCGCCGCCGCCGGCCGCCCCGGGCGCCTACGACTTCGCCCGCGACGCCTGGTTCCACGGCGTGGGCGCGGTGGGTTTCGCGATCGGCGAGTCGGCGCCCGCGACGCTGGACCCGCCGCCCTGGCGGCTGCGCGCGGCCATGGCCGTCAACGCCTTCCGCTGGCGGCTGGCCAGCCGCATCGTCGACGACATGGGCGTCGAACGCGGCGGGATCGCCGCGGCCATGGTCACCGGCCACGAGGCCTGGATCACCCAGGAACAGACCGACGCCATGCGCGCCTCGGGACTGGCGCACATCCTGTCGATCTCGGGCCTGCACATGGCCATCGTCGGCGGGTTCGCGTTCGGCCTGGTGCGCCTGCTGATCGCCGCCTGGCCGTGGGCGGCGCTGCGGGTCCCGGGCAAGAAGGTCGCGGCCCTGGCGGGCCTGGCCGCGATCGGGACCTATCTGGTGATCTCGGGCGCGCCGCCGCCGGCCCTGCGGGCGGCGATCACCGCCACCGTGGCCTTCGCCGCCATCCTGTTCGACCGCCAGGCCATCACCCTGCACGGCCTGGCCGTGGCGGCGCTGATCATCCTCGCGGTCCAGCCGGAATCGGCGGGCGCGCCAGGCTTCCAGATGTCGTTCGCCGCCACCGCCGCCCTGGTGGCCCTGGCCGAGGCCTGGCCGCGTCCGGTGCGCGAGATCTCCGTGCCCTGGCCGATCCGGACCTTCCAGGCGGTCAGCGGCTGGCTGGCGGTCAGCATCGGGGCCAGTTTCGTGGCGGGCATGGCCACCGGGCCGTTCGCCATGCAGCACTTCAACCGCGTGGCCGTCTGGGGCTTGCCGGCCAACCTGGCGGTCGCGCCGCTGTCGTCGTTCGTGATCATGCCGTTCCTGGCGATCGGCGCGGCCCTGGAGCCTTTCGGCCTGGGCGGCCCCTTCCTGACCGTGGCCGGCTGGGGCATCGGGGCGATGATGTGGATCGCCGACGGCTTCGCCGGGGCCGGCGGCGCCCAGCGGGTGGTGGCCAGCGGCCCGCCGTTCACCCTGGCCCTGGCCTTCGTCGGCCTGATGCTGCTGTGCCTGTGGCGCGGCCGCCTGCGCTGGCTGGGCGCGCCCCTGGCCCTGGCGGTGGCCTTGTGGCCGCGCCCGGCCCCGCCCGACGTCTGGATCGCCCCCGACGGCGCCACGGCGGCGGTGCGCCAGGGCCGCGCGGCGGTGCTGCTGCGTCCGGACGCCCGCCGCTTCGGGGCCGAGCTTTGGGGCCGCCGCCGGGGTCTGGCCGTGCCCGAGAGCGCCGCGCCCAGCCCGCTCTACGCTTGCGGCCGGCGGTCCTGCGCCCCGACCGCCGAGGCGCCCGTCGCCCTGGCCCTGTCGTGGAGCAAGACCGCGCCGGACGCGGCCGACCTGGCGGCCATGTGCGCCCAGGCCGAGATCGTCGTGCTGCGCGGCGCCGCGCCGCCCGTCCCGCCGGCCTGCCGCGACCGCGTCGTGCTCGACGCCGACGATTTCGCCGTGGGCGGGGCGGCCGAGCTCTATCGCCGGGGCGGCGAGTGGTGGATCGTCTGGGCCCAACCGCTGCGGGGCGTCCGGCCCTGGACCGGCGTTCCGGGGCGATAGGCATGCTGAAGATCTGGGGCCGGCGTAGTTCGGCCAATGTCCAGAAGGTGTTGTGGCTGGTCGGCGAGCTGGGCCTTCCGCACGAGCATGTCCCGGCCGGCGGCGATTTCGGCGGGCTGGACGATCCGGCGTTCCGGGCGATGAACCCGCACGGCAAGGTTCCGGTGATCGCGGACGGCGGGACCGTGGTCTGGGAGTCGCACGCCATCCTGCGCTATCTGGCGGCGACCCGTGGGGCGGACCGGTTCTGGCCCGCCGACCCGGCCGCCCGCGCGCCGGTCGACGGCTGGATGGACTGGGCGCAGACGGCGCTGCAGCCGGCCTTTCTGGGCGGCGTGTTCTGGGGCGGTTACCGCACGCCGGCGGCCCAGCGCGACGAGGCCGCCGTGGCCAGGGCCCTGGACCAGACCGCCCGCTGCCTGACCCGGGTCGACGCCCGGCTGGCCGATCGCCCGTTCGTCGTCGGCGAAACCCTGTCCCTGGCCGACATCGCCATCGGGACCCATCTCTATCGCTACTTCGAGCTCGAGATTGACCGTCCGGCCTTGCCGCGCCTGGAGGCCTGGTACGATCGACTGCGGGACCGTCCGGCCTATCGCCAGCACGTGATGGTCCCGTTCGGCGAACTGAAGGGCCGGCTGGCTTTCTGAGGCCCAAAGCGCGGTCGGACGTTAAGGGCCAGGCGACGGATGGAGACGACCATGGAACGGCAAGGCGGCTGCGCCTGCGGGGCGGTGCGATACGTGGCGGAGGGCGGGCCGCTGCGGGTGGGGCTGTGCCACTGCCTGACCTGCCGCAAGCGCCACGGCGCGCCGTTCAACGCCTTCGCGGCGTTCCGGAGCGACAAGGTGCGGATCGAGGGCCAGCCGACGGTCTGGACCGGCGCCGAGCACGGCCTGATCCACGGCTGCGCGGTCTGCGGCTCGCCGCTGTTCTGGACGGCGGAAGGCGAGGGCGACGGCGAGATCGAGATCCACCTGGGCGGGCTGGACGAGGTCGGCCAGTTCACGCCGCAGTACGAGGTCTGGGTGAGGCGGCGCGAGCCCTGGCTGCCGCCTCTGAACGTGCCGCAATATGCCGAGAACCGGCCGGCGGGGATGCCGACCTAGATACAAGATGGGGACAGGCACATGTGCCTGTCCCCAGCCTTGACGCACGAAACGCTTGTCATCCCGGACGAGCGCGGAGCGCGAAGATCCGGGACCGACGCCCGAACGCCGCGTTCCAGGTCGGTCCCGGATAACGGCTGCGCCGTTTCCGGGATGACAGAAGGAGGGCGGTTAGTGATACCGCCGGATCAGCCCCACCAGCTTGCCCTGCACCTCGACCTGGTCGGGACCGAAGATGCGGGTCTCGTACTTGGGGTTGGCGGCCTCCAGGGCGATCGAGCCGCCCTTCTTGCGCAGGCGCTTGAGGGTGGCTTCCTCGCCGACCAGGGCCACGACGATCTCGCCGCTGTTGGCCGTGTCGCCCTTCTTGATGATCACATAGTCGCCGTCGAGAATGCCGGCCTCGATCATCGAGTCGCCCTGCACCTCCAGCACATAATGCTCGCCGGCCCCCAGCATGGTCTCGGGCACCGGCAGGCGCTCGCGTTCGTGCTGGATGGCGTCGATCGGGGTGCCGGCGGCGATGCGGCCCAGGATCGGCAGCTCGCGGGTGTTGTCGGCGGCGATCTGGGGCTGAGGCGACGACGGCGGCTGGCCGCCGCCTTCCAGCACCTGGGGCTTGAAGGTTCCTCGACCCTTGGGCGGCGCGGCCGCCGTGGCCTGCTGCGGCAGCTTGACCACCTCCAGCGCCCGGGCCCGGTGGGCCAGGCGGCGGATGAAGCCGCGCTCTTCCAGCGCCGTGATCAGCCGGTGGATGCCCGACTTGGACGCCAGGTCCAGCGCCTCCTTCATCTCGTCGAAGGAGGGAGAGACGCCGCTCTCCTTAATCCGCTCGTGGATGAACATCAGCAGCTCGTGCTGCTTGCGCGTAAGCATGTCCGGCCTCGCCAGTCGTCGCGGAACAAACCGCAAACCTCTGTGAATGTTCTCTAGGTGTTCTTCGTTGATGTCAAGTTAACGGTGTTCGTCGGACGGGCGGCTTAATTCCTCAGGAAATACAGGCTCGTCCCAGACGGCCGCGATCGGATTCCGGCGACCCTTTCGAATCGAGGTGGTGATCCTCGACTTTGCCGAATTTGAAATGACAGCGTTGTCGTCATTGCGCTAGGCTCGTCTCGCCGGGACCCGCAGAGGTCGGGCGGGGACGAAACGCGATGCTGAAGACCGCCATTCTAAGCCTGGCCCTGGCCGGATCTCTGGCCGCGCCGGCGTTCGCCGCCGCCCCGGCGCCGGTCGTCCATCCCGACCTCTGGCCCCAGGCTCACAGTCCGGTCCGCCGGGATCCGGCCATGGAGGCGCGGATCGACGCGATGCTCGCGAAGATGAGCGTCGAGGAGAAGGTCGGCCAGACCCTGCAGCCGGAGATGAAGTCGATCGTCCCCGACGACGTGCGCCGCTACCATATCGGCAGCATCGAGAACGGCGGCGGCTCGGTGCCTGGCGGGAACAAGCACGCCTCGGTCGGCGACTGGCTGAAGATGATCGACGGCTACTACGACGCGTCGGTCGATCCGGCCAACGGCGGCGTGCGCATCCCGATGATGTGGGCGTCCGACGCCGTGCACGGCCACAACAACGTCTATCGGGCCACGCTCTTCCCGCACAATATCGGCCTGGGCGCGGCGCGCGATCCCGACCTCGTCCGCCGGATCGGCGCGGCCACGGCGCAGGAGGTGCGGGCGCTGGGCATGGACTGGTCGTTCGCCCCGACCCTGGCCGTGGTGCAGGACGACCGCTGGGGCCGCACCTATGAGAGCTACTCGGAAGACCCGAAGATCGTCGCCGCCTACGCCGCCGCCATGGTCCGCGGACTGCAGGGGGAGGGGGCAAGCTTTCTCGACAAGGACCACGTGATCTCGACCGCCAAGCATTTCCTGGGCGACGGCGGCACTGACGGCGGGCGCGACCAGGGCGACAACCTGGCCGACGAGGCGACGCTGCGCGACGTGCACGGGGCAGGCTATCCGGCGGCGGTGGACGGCGGCGTCCAGGCGGTGATGGCCTCGTTCTCCAGCTGGCATGGCGTCAAGATGCACGCCAACAAGGACCTGATGACCGGGGTTCTGAAGGACCGCATCGGCTTCGACGGCCTGATCATCGGCGACTGGAACGCCCACGGCCAGATCCCCGGCTGCACCAAGGGCGATTGCCCGACGGCCTTCAACGCGGGGATCGACGTCTTCAACGTGCCCGAGGACTGGAAGGCGCTCTACGCCGCGATGGTCCGCGAGGTGAACGACGGGACCATCCCGATGGCGCGGCTGGATGACGCCGTGCGGCGGGTGCTGCGGGTCAAGCTGCGGGCCGGGGTGTTCGACCAGCCCAAGCCGTCGGCCCGGCCCCATGCCGGCGACGAGGCCCTGCTGGGCGCGCCCGAACATCGGGCCGTGGCCCGCGAGGCGGTGCGTAAGTCGCTGGTGCTGCTGAAGAACGACGGCGGCGTGCTGCCGCTCGATCCGCGCAAGCGCATCCTGGTGGCCGGCGACGGGGCCGACAGCATCATGAAGCAGACCGGCGGCTGGACGCTGTCGTGGCAGGGCAACGACAACGTCAACGCGGACTTCCCGGGCGCGACCTCGATCTGGGGCGGGATCGAAGCGGCGGTGAAGGCGGGCGGCGGGACGGCCTTGCTCAGTCCCGACGGCGCCTATGACGCCAAGCCCGACGCGGCGATCGTGGTGTTCGGCGAGAACCCCTATGCCGAGTTCCAGGGCGACCAGGCCGACGTCGCCCTGCACGCCGGATCGGCCGAAAGCCTGGCCTTGCTCAAGCGGCTGAAGGCGGCGGGGGTGCCGACCGTGGCGGTGTTGATTTCCGGCCGGCCGCTCTATCTGAACCCTCAGATCAACGCCGCCGACGCCTTCGTCGCCGCCTGGCTGCCGGGCTCGGAGGGGCAGGGCGTGGCCGACGTGCTGATCGCCGGCCCGGACGGCAAGCCGCGCCACGACTTCACCGGCAAGTTGTCGTTCTCGTGGCCCAAGCGGCCGGACCAGACGCCCTTGAACGTCGGCCAGAAGGCCTATGATCCGCAGTTTGCCTTCGGCTACGGCCTGACCTACGCCGCGCCCCACGCGGTCGGCCCGTTGCCCGAGGCCGCCGTCGCGATAGAGACCGGCCCGCGCGGGGTGTTCTTCCGCGACGGCGCCGGAGCCAACGGCTTCGCGGTCAGCATCGGCGACGCCCAGGCTCCGACGATCGCGGCCGTGGCGGCGCGGGTGGCGACCTACGGCGGCGAGGGCCTCGTCCTGCGCAAGGTCGACCGCCGCCGGCAGGAGGACGCCTGGTCGGCGCGCTGGTCGGGCGGCGAGAAGGCCTGGCTGTCCTTGACCCGGCCGACCCCCCTGGACCTGTCGCGCGAAGCCAACGGCGCCATGGCCCTGACCTTCGAGCTGCGGATCGATACGCCGCCGGCCGGTCCGGTCTGGCTGGGCGTGGGCGGCGACAAGCCGGTGACGCTGCCGGTCGGGGCGGCCCTGAGCGGCCCGGTCGGGGGCTGGCGAACCCTGCGCGTGCCGTTGCGCTGCTTCGGCGCGGCGGCGGAGGCGGTCAAGGTCGTGAGGCTGGAGACCGCCTCGGCCCTGGCGATCACGGTGTCGGACGTGGCGCTGACCGAAGCGCGGGCCGACGACGCCTGTCCAGCAGGGTAGGCGCCGCGCCCGTTTCGATCCGCGCGTTTCGACCGCCGCGCCTCGGGCGTTTCGAGCGCCCTAGCCCAGCAGCGCCCGCGTCGCCGCCGCCACGTCGACCTGGCGCATCAGGCTTTCGCCGACCAGCATGGCCTTGGCGCCGGCCGCCTCCATCCGCACCGCGTCGACGGCGACGAACAGGCCGCTTTCGGTGACCAGCAGGGCGTCCTTGGGGGCCTGGGCGGCCAGGCGTTCGGTGACGGCCAGGTCGACCACGAAGCTCTTGAGGTCGCGGTTGTTGATGCCGACCAGGGTCGCGCCCAGCGCGCCGGCCCGGGCCATCTCGGCCTCGTCGTGCACCTCGACCAGGGCGTCCATGCCCAGGCGGGCGGCCTCGGCCATCAGGTCGGCGGCCAGGGCGTCGTCGATCATCGCCAGGATCACCAGGATGGCGTCGGCGCCCAGGGCGCGGCTCTCGGCCACCTGCCAGGGATCGACCAGGAAATCCTTGCGGATGCAGGGCAGGGCGACCGCCGCGCGGGCGTCGATCAGGTAGCCGTCGGCGCCCTGGAAGCTGGGGCCGTCGGTGAGCACCGACAGGCAGGCCGCGCCGCCGGCGGCATAGGCGCGGGCCAGGGCCGGCGGGTCGAAGTCGGCGCGGATCAGACCCTTGGACGGCGAGGCCTTCTTGATCTCGGCGATCAGGGCCAGCCTGCCGGGGCCATGGGCGGCCTCCAGGGCGGCCTTGAAGCCGCGCGGGCCGTTGGCCGACTTGGCCGCGGCGTCGACCTGGGCGAAGGACCGCCGGCGCTTGCGATCGGCCACGTCCTCGCGCTTGTAGGCGGCGATCTTGGCGAGGATGTCGGTCATGCGGGCACGGCTTCCGAATTGGTGGCGGCCACCAGCCCGGCGAGGGCGGCCCGGGCGCGGCCGTCGTCCAGCACCGCGCCGGCCAGCTCGACGCCTTCGCGCAGGGTCTCGACCTTGTCGGCCACCAGGAAGGCGGCGGCGGCGTTGAGCATGACGATGTCGCGATAGGCGCTCTTCCGGCCGTCCAGCAGGGCGGTCAGGGCGGCGGCGTTGAAGGCGGGGTCGCCGCCGGTGATGTCGGCCAGGGCGGCGCGCGGCAGGCCCACGGCCTCCGGGGTGATCGTGAACAGGCGCAGGGCCCCGTCGCGCCACTCCGCGACCTCGGTCTCGCCGGTGGTGGTCAGCTCGTCCATGCCGGCCCCGTGCACCGACCAGGCGCGCTCGGCGCCCAGAGCGCCCAGGGCCTTGGCAACGGGCTCGACGAAGCGGTGGGCCGAGACGCCCACGACCTGGCGCTTGGCGCCGGCCGGATTGGTCAGCGGGCCCAGCAGGTTGAAGATGGTGCGGAAGCCCAGCTGCTGGCGGATCGGCGAGACGTGCTTCATCGCCCCGTGGTGCGCCTGGGCGAACAGGAAGCAGATGCCGGCGGTGTCCAGCGCGTGACGCTGCTGGGCCAGGCTGGCGTCGATATTGACGCCCAGGGCGGCCAGGACGTCGGCGGTGCCCGACTTGCTGGTGATCGCCCGGTTGCCGTGCTTGGCCACCTTGAGGCCGCCCCCAGCCGCGACGAAGCCCACGGCGGTGGAGATGTTCAGGGTGTGCAGGCCGTCGCCGCCGGTGCCGCAGACGTCGATGACGTCATAGGGATGGTCCAGGTGGATGGCGGCGCGCCGCATGGCCCGGGCGCAGGCGGTGATCTCGCCCACCGTCTCGCCGCGCAGGCGCATGGCGGTGACCGCCGCGGCCACCTGGGCCGGGGTGGGCTCGCCGCGCAGGCAGGCGGCGAAGAAGATCTCGGCGTCGTCCTCGTCGAGGGTCTGGCCGTCGGCCAGCTTGGCCAGCAGGGGTTTGAAGGCGTCCGACATCGCCTAGACCCAGATCGCCGCGTCGCGCTGGACCTTGGCCAGGTCCAGGAAATTGGCCAGCAGCTGGTGGCCGCCCTCGGTGGCGATGGACTCGGGGTGGAACTGCACGCCGTAGACCGGACGGGTCTTGTGCTGCACGCCCATGATCTCGCCGTCCTCGGTCCAGGCGGTGATCTCCAGGTCGTCGGGCAGGGTGGCCTTGTCGACCGCCAGGCTGTGATAGCGCGTGGCGATGAACGGGTTGGGCAGGCCTTTGAACACGCCCTGGTCGTTGTGGAAGATCTTGCTGGTCTTGCCGTGCATCACTTCCTTGGCGCGGATCACGTCGCCGCCATAGGCCTGGCCGATGGCCTGGTGGCCCAGGCACACGCCCAGGATCGCCAGGTCGTCGGGCGCGCCGCGCAGCAGCGGCAGGCAGATGCCGGCCTGGTCGGGAGCCTTGGGGCCCGGCGACAGCAGCACCGCCTGCGGGCGAAGGCCCAGGGCTTCCTGCACCGACAGGTCGTCGTTGCGATGCACGACGGTGTCGGCCCCCAGCTCGTTCAGATAGTGGACGAGGTTGTAGGTGAAGCTGTCGTAGTTATCGATGACCAGGATCATGACGCCGCCTTTCCAGGTTCAGCCTTCTAGCCGGTTTCATCAAAAAGGTGAGCGCTTTCGCGCCAAGTTTTTCTGGCGAGGGGCTTAGCGGGCCGGGCAGCGCGAAAGCGTCGCATTGCTTAAGCCCGGGGCTGGGGCATGCTCGCGCCATGAACCCCGCTGATTCCGCCCTCGATTCCGCCGCGATCGCCTATGCCCGGGCCCTGCTGCGCAAGCCGATGCGCCGGCAGAGGATGGGGCCGGTCCTGGCGGCCGCCGCCTTCGCCGCGGTCAGCGCGGTGACCTTCGCCGTCGTGATGGTCATCGCCCCGCCGGCGGTCGTGCAGCACCTGCCGTCCGACCGCCTGGACGGGGCCCAGCCCTAGGCGAACCGCCCCCCCTTAGGCGAACCGCCAAGCCTCTTCGGCCGCGCGCTTCAGGGCGCGGGACTTGTGCAGGGTCTCGTCGTATTCCGCGTCGGGATCGCTGTCGGCGACGATCCCGCCGCCGGCCTGGACGTACATCATGCCGTCCTTGACCAGGGCCGTGCGCAGCACGATGCAGGTGTCGACCGAGCCGTCGGCGCCGATATAGCCGACCGCCCCGGCGTAGCCGACGCCGCGCTTCTCGATCTCCAGCTCGTCGATGATCTCCATGGCCCGCACCTTGGGCGCGCCGGACAGCGTGCCGGCGGGCAGGGCGGCCATCAGCACGTCGACCGGGTCCACGCCCTCGGGCGCGTCGCCCTCGACGTTGGAGACGATGTGCATCACGTGGCTGTAGCGCTCGATCTTGAAGCTGTCGGTGACGCGGACGTTGGCGTGCTTGCCCTTGGTGGCCGGATCGTTGCT
Organism: Caulobacter sp. Root487D2Y; assembly: GCF_001427165.1. Lineage (NCBI taxonomy): Bacteria > Pseudomonadati > Pseudomonadota > Alphaproteobacteria > Caulobacterales > Caulobacteraceae > Caulobacter > Caulobacter sp. Root487D2Y. The sequence continues at coordinate 138,015 of NZ_LMFD01000012.1, read as the reverse complement.
GCCGGCGTGCTTGAGCATCGCCACGCGGCCCACGTCGTTGCGGCCCAGATCCAGCAGCATCAGGTGCTCGGACCGCTCCTTGGGATCGGCCAGCAGCTCCTTCTCCAACGCCAGGTCCTGCTCGGGCGTGGCGCCGCGCGGCCGGGTGCCGGCGATCGGGCGGATGGTGATCTTGCCGTCGCGCAGGCGAACCAGGATCTCGGGGCTGGAGCCGACCAGGTTGAAGCCGTCCAGGTCCAGGAAATACAGGAACGGCGACGGGTTGGTCCGCCGCAGCGAGCGGTAGAGGGCGAACGGCTCCAGCGGGAACGGCGCGCGGAAGCGGTGGCTGGGCACCACCTGGAAGATGTCGCCGGCCCGGATGTACTCCTTGGCCTTCTCGACCACGACCGCGTAGTCCTCGCGGCTGACCGGGGTGGTGAACTCGGCCTGGCCATGGCTCTGGCGCGGAGCCGACTGGGTCAGCGGGGCGCGCAGGTCGGCCATCACCGTCTCGATCCGGCCCTGGGCGGCGGCGTAGGCGTCGGCGGCCGACACCCCCGCTTGCGGGCGGGCGGTGGTGACCAGGATGATCTCCTGGGCGATGGCGTCGAAGACCGCCACGATCGACGGCCGGGTCATGATCCCGTCCGGCAGGCCCAGCGTGTCGGTGTTGATGTCCGGCAGGCGCTCGGCCAGGCGGACCATGTCGTAGCCCAGGGCCCCGAACACGCCGGCCGAGGGCGGCGGCAGGCCGGCGGGCATCTCGATCCGCGAGCGGGCGATCAGGTCGCGCAGGCTGTCCAGCGCGCCGCCCGCCTGGGGCGTGAAGCGGCCGGCGGCGATGTCGTCGCCCTCGGCGATCTCGGCCTGGTCGCCGCGACAGCGCCAGACCAGATCGGGCTTCATCGCCACGATCGAATAGCGCCCGCGCCAGGCGCCGCCCTCGACGCTTTCGAACAGGAAGGCGTAGGGCCGGCCATGGCCGATCTTCAGATAGGCCGAGACCGGGGTCTCCAGATCGTCGATCAGCCGGGTCCAGACCACCTGCGGGCGGCCGGACTCGTAGACGGCGGCGAAGGCGTCGAGACCGGGCTCCAGGCTCATTGAGCCTTGCCCTTGCCCTTGGCCGGCGCCTTGCCGTCCTCGGCGGGCAGCGTGCTGGTGTCGACGCCGATCGCCTGGCGGGCCAGGGTCAGGTTGACCTTGGTTTTCAGCTGGATCTTGGCGGCGTCCTGGGCGGCCTGACCGACGTCGCGGAACAGGCCCTGCGAGGTCTGCGGACGCATCGCCTCGGTGATCTGGGCCATCTGGTCGGGCGAACCGGGGTGGACCTTCTCGACCACGGCCACTAGGTAGCCGCCCTGCGGACCGCGCGACACGAACGGCGCGCCCGGCTTGGCGCCGAACGTGCCCGTCAGCAGGTCGCGGCCCAGGCCCTGGAACTGGCGGGCGTTCTGACGGCTGATGTTGGGAACGCGCTGCACCTGGGTCTGGGCCGAGGCGGCGACCGCCTCCAGCGACTCGCCCTTCTTGACCCGCGCGGCCAGCGCGTCGGCCTTGGTCTTCATGCGCTCGAGCAGAGTCTCCAGCATCCAGCGCTGGGCCAGGGGCTCGCGGATCTCGGCCAGCGGCGGCATGGCCGACGGAATGACCTTCTCGACGCGGACGGCGAAATATTCGCCCTTGCCGGCCTCGATCAGTTCGCTCTCGCCGCCCGCGGGCAGTTCGAAGGCGGTCTTCAGGGCGTCGGGGGTCAGGCCGGGGATCGGCTGGCCGTTGCGGTCGACGCCCGAGGCGGCGATCGGCGAGCTGGTCCACACCGGAGCGCCGGCCTTGGTCGCCGCGTCGATCAGGCTGGCGCCGCCGTCATGGGCGTCCTGGTAGGTCTGGGTCTGTTCGTAGGCCTTGGCCTGGGCGGCCTGGGCCTTCAGCTCGGCCTCGATGGCCGGGCGCTGGGATTCCAGGCTGGGCATGGCGGCCGGGTTGATCCCGAGGAGCTTGACCACCGAGACGCCGAGGTCGCCGTTGATCGGCGCGCTGACCTGGCCCGCCGCCAGGGCGAACACCGCGTCGGCCACCTTGCGGTCGGGCAGGGCGGACTTCGGCTTGGCGTTGATCATCACCGGCTGCTTGCCATAGGCGCTGGCGACGATGGCCGGCTGGTCGCCCTTGGCCAGGCGCTGGGCGATCACCGCGGCGGTCTTGGCGTCGGGGGCGACGATCTGGACGAACGAGCGGGTCTCGGCCGTGCCCAGGGTGTCCTTGCGGAAATTGTAGGTCTTGACGATGTCGGCCTCGGGCACGGTCACCGTGTTTTCCAAGGCCTTGGCGCTGAAGCGGGCCACCGACAGGATCCGGGTCTCGGGCAGGGTCAGCTGGGCGGCGTGCTCCTTCATGTAGGCCTGGAGCTGGGCGTCGGTCGGGAGGCCCGGCTTTTCGACGGTCGCGGGATTGATCGCGAAGGCGGCCAGGTCGCGGCCTTCCAGGCCGTAGGCGGCCTGCAGGGCCGAATAGATGCGCGGGGCGCGCAGACCGGCGGCGACGGCGCTGAACAGATGGGTCTGGGCGATGTCGTCGCGCAGCGAGGCCTCGTAGCGGGCCGGGGTCAGGTCGTTTTGGGCCAGCAGACGCTGGTACATCGTCGCGTCGAACTTGCCGGTGATCGGATCGAACGGGCGCTGGCCCGGAGGCAGGCCGGCCAGCTGCTCGCGCAGGGTGTCGCCCACCAGCTTGTCGGACGGGCGCACGCCGAGCTTGCGGACCAGCTCGGCCAGGGATTCCTGCAGCGCCAGCTGGGTCAGCATCTTGCGGTCGATGCCCTGCTGGACGGCGAGGTCCGGCGTGATCGTCTGGCCCTGGGCCTGCTCGCGCTTGCGGTAGTTCTCGAACTGCGCCTTGAAGTCCTCCGGCGTCATGTTCCGCGAACCGGCCGCGATCACCCACTTGCCGGGGGGATGGCGGAACACGTCGCTGATGCCGAACACCGCGAAGCTGACGATGAGCAGACCAAACAGGACCACCGCGAACGGCGATTTGGCGAAGGAGCGGAAGCCGGCGAGCATGACTGGGAGAAACCTTCCTCGAAATTCGCGCGGATTCCACGCAGGACGCGGAACGGACGCGAGCTGCGGGTATAGTAGAGCCACGGGGGGCCGGGCAAGCGGCGGAGGGGGCTGAAGCGGTCTTGACTTCCAACCCGCCTGGGTTCCCAAACCGGGCGCATGACCCTTTCGCTGACCACGCCCCGGCCGCTGATCGCCGGAAATTGGAAGATGTTCGGCCTTGAAGCCTCGCTCGACGAGGCCCGCGCGGTGGCGGCGGCGCTGTCGGAGAAGCCGCCCGCCGCCCGCGTCGCCATCTGTCCGGGGGCAACCCTGCTGCACCGGATGGCCCAGGCCATGGCCGGCGAAGCGGTGATCGTCGGCGGCCAGGACTGCCACCCGGCCGCCTCGGGGCCGCACACCGGCGACATCTCGGCCGCGATGCTGGTCGACGCCGGCGCCCAGCTGGTGATTCTCGGCCACTCCGAGCGGCGCGCCGCCCATGGCGAGAGCGACGCCCTGGTGTCGGCCAAGGTCGAGGCCGCCCTGGCCGCCGGCCTGGAGCCGATCATCTGCTTTGGCGAGACCCTGGCCCAGCGCGACGCGGGCCAGGCCGAGGCGGTGGTCACCGGCATGGCCCGCGGTTCGCTGCCCTCCAGCCTGGCCGGTCAGGCCTTCTCGGTGGCCTACGAGCCGGTCTGGGCCATCGGAACCGGCCGCACGCCGACCCCGGCCGACATCGAGCACGTCCACCAGGCGCTGCGCGCGGTGCTGGTCGAGCGCTTCGGCGATCACGGCGCGACCGTGCCCATCCTCTACGGCGGCTCGGTGAAGCCCGACAACGCCCGCGAGATCCTGGCGACCCCCGAGGTCGGCGGCGCCCTGGTCGGCGGCGCCTCGCTGAAGGCAGCGGACTTCCTGGCGATCATCGCGGCGGCTTAGAGGGGGCGGAACAGACACGGCGCGGGGATCCAGCGCCGTCCATCCCCGTCAGCGCCGCGAAGAACCCCAACGATCCCAACGCCCTGCGAAAAATCAGCGTCACCAACCCTGGCGTATCGAGAACCTCGCCATACTGAACAGGTCCCCATCGCGGGGGAGGGCTCTTGGTACCGGCCCAAGCAGGCGATGGGGATCGAACCGAGCGGGGCCGGGCTGGCCTGGCGGGCGGGCGTGTCGGGAAGCGGGTCTCAGAAGGATCCAAGGCCCGGGACGGACGAACGCCGGACAGCCGGGGTCGACGGGGCCGGAACGTTCAAACCGGCCTGTTCCAGGATCAGTCGGAGTCGCTGACGGCCCCTTCCGGGCGACCTGATCCTGCCCGTCCGAGGGGAAACGTCGATCGGGATGAAACAGGCCCTCAATCGACGTCCCTCGGTCAAAACGGTTCGGCGGAGCGGTCAGGTCTAGCCGAAACGCACACTCAAACTCACGGTCATCCGGGCTGGGCCCGGACCGCTCCGCGCCTCCCCACCCACTCGTCGCGAAAGCTCGAGGGCGAGACGCCGTGTCTGTGACGCCGTGCCCGCGAACACTTGCCCCCACCTGACCGCTTCGCGGTCTGTCCGCCCCCACAGGGGGCGGAGGACGCGCGCACAGTCCCTCTTCCCCCTGTGGGGGAAGACGACCGCGAAGCGGTCAGGTGGGGGCAAGCGGTCGCCACACGGAGCCCTTCGGAGAGACCCCTGTCCCTAGAACAACAACCCGAAGATTCGGCAGTCGCGGCGTTCGCCGTCGCGGTCGACGTGGCCCTTCAGATAGCCCTCCTGCTCGAAGCCCAGCTTCTGCAGCACCTTCTCGGCCCGGCCGTCGCCGACGTGGGTGCGGGCGATCATCCGCTTGAGGCCCAGGGTCGAGGCGCAATAGGCCAGCAGGGCGGCGGCGGCCTCGGTGGCGTAGCCCCGGCCCCAGCCCTCGCGGGCGACGATGAAGCCCAGTTCGCAGCGATGATGCCGCCAATCCAGGTCGAGCAGCTCGCAATAGCCCAGGAAGCGGCCGGTCTTGGTCAGGCGGATCCCCCAGTACATCGCCCGGCGCTCCTCCATCTCGGCCACCTGGGAGGCGACCGCGGCCGCGACCTCGTCGGGATCCTCGATGGCGGCCCGGTCCCAGTGGGCCATCACCTCCGGATCACTCATGAACGGGTAGACGAGGGGGGCGTCCTCAAGGGTCAGCGGCGTCAGGCTAAGGCGTTCGGTCTCGAGGATCATGCGCGAGAATGGACCCGATGCGGACTGGAGGAATGGTCTTGAGTGAAGCCGGTTCGTCCCCAGCTATGGCGCGTGCCCTTTGCAAGTGATAGAGGGGCCGCTTCGTTTTTCACGGCGGAAACGTCCGTCGCCCGGATCGAGATCGATTTAGACATGCTCATCGGCGTTCTGCTGACCATCAACATCATCGTTTGCATCGCCCTGATCGGCGTGGTGCTGATGCAGCGCTCCGAAGGGGGCGCTCTAGGCATGGGCGGCGGCGGCGGCGGTTTCATGACCGCGCGGGGCGCGGGCGACCTTTTGACGCGCACGACCTGGATCCTGTTCTCGATCTTCCTGATCATCAGCCTGGCCCTGACCATCCTGACGGGCCGCATGGGCTCCAGCAATTCGGTGGTCGATCGCCTGAAGCTCGACGGCCTGGACAGCAAGACCCTGAACGCCGCCCCGCTGCCGGCGGGTCCGACCGCTCCGGCCCCGACGACGACCGTTCCGGTCCCGTCCGCGCCGGCGGCCGCCGGTCCGGCCGCGATCGAAGCCCCGACTCCGCAGATCAGCGCACCGACCCCGACCGTCTCGGCGCCCAAGCCCGCCGCGCCGGCCGCCAAGGCCCCGGCCAAGGCTCCCGTCGCCGCGCCGGTTCCGGTGATCAACGCTCCGGCTCCGACCGACCAAAAGCCGGCCCAGTAAGGGTCGGCGGCATTTTACTGTTGATGAACGGCGGTCTTTTCGCCGCTTGCCCCGAATCGCGGCTAATCTGATCGCCCATGACCCGGTACATCTTCATCACCGGCGGCGTGGTTTCCTCATTGGGAAAAGGCCTCGCCTCCGCAGCGCTCGGAGCGCTCCTGCAGGCTCGCGGCTACAAGGTTCGCCTTCGTAAGCTCGACCCTTATCTCAACGTCGATCCGGGCACGATGAGCCCGTATCAGCACGGCGAGGTGTTCGTCACCGACGACGGCGCCGAGACCGACCTGGACCTCGGCCACTACGAGCGTTTCACCGGCGTCTCGGCGACCAAGGCCGACAACATCACCACCGGCCAGATCTACAAGACGATCATCGAGAAGGAGCGTCGCGGCGACTATCTGGGCGCGACCGTCCAGGTGATTCCGCACGTCACCAACGAGATCAAGGACTTCGTCCTGTCGCCGGCGCTCGACGAGACGGGCGAGAAGCCGGTCGACTTCGTGCTGGTCGAGATCGGCGGCACGGTGGGCGACATCGAGGGCCTGCCGTTCTTCGAGGCCATCCGCCAGCTGCGCCAGGATCTGCCGCGCAACCAGAGCTGCTACGTGCACCTGACCTTGCTGCCGTTCATCAAGACGGCCGGCGAGATGAAGACCAAGCCGACCCAGCACTCGGTCAAGGAACTGCGCTCGATCGGCATCCAGCCCGACATCCTGCTGTGCCGCTGCGAGCAGGAGATCCCAGTCGAGGAAAAGCGCAAGATCGCCCAGTTCTGCAACGTGCGTCCCAGCGCCGTGATCCAGGCGATGGACTCATCGTCGATCTACGCGGTGCCGATCGACTACCACAAGGAAGGCCTGGACGCCGAGGTGCTGGACGTGTTCGGCATGGGCGACGCGCCCAAGCCGGACCTCTCGCGCTGGGAGGCGATCGACCAGACGGTCAACCACCCGGACGGCGAAGTGACCATCGCGGTGGTCGGCAAGTACACGGTCCTGAAGGACGCCTACAAGTCGCTGATCGAGGCCCTGCACCACGGGGGCCTGGCCAACAAGGTCAAGGTCAACCTGGACTGGGTCGAGAGCGAGACCTTCGAGGGCGACGAGGGCGCGGCCGCGGCCCGCCTGGAGAACGCCCACGCCATCATGGTGCCCGGCGGCTTCGGCGAGCGGGGCGCGGAAGGCAAGATCCGCGCCGCCCAGTTCGCCCGCGAACGCAAGGTGCCGTACTTCGGCATCTGCTTCGGCATGCAGATGGCGGTCATCGAGACCCTGCGCAACGTGGCCGGGATCAAGGACGCCTCGTCCAGCGAGTTCGGCCCCACCGAGCGTCCCGTGGTCGGGATCATGACCGAGTGGATCAAGGGCAACGAGACCGTCCAGCGGCGCAGCAACGACGATCTGGGCGGCACCATGCGCCTGGGGGCCTACGAGGCCGTCCTGACGGCCGGTTCGAAGGTCGCCGAGATCTACGGGACCACCGACATCAGCGAGCGCCACCGCCACCGCTACGAGGTCAACATCGGCTACGCCCACCTGATGGAGGACGCCGGTCTGAAGCTGACCGGCCGCTCGCCCAACGGCGTGCTGCCCGAGATCGTCGAACGCGAGGACCATCCGTGGTTCATCGGGGTGCAATATCACCCCGAACTGAAGAGCCGTCCGTTCGCCCCGCACCCCCTGTTCGCCAGCTTTATCGCGGCGGCGAAAGAGCAGGGACGACTCGTCTAACAAGCCCGGTTGCATCTCCGGAGAGTTTCAGGCATAAGCGCGCCCTCACACGGCGGCCTGGGTCTTCCCCGAGTCGCCGTCTCTAATTTTCAAGCTCAGCGAGCAGAGTCACTTCGATGGCCGTTCCCAAAAGAAAAACTTCGCCTTCTCGCCGGAACATGCGCCGGTCGCACCACGCCCTGGGCGCCAATTCCTTCGTGGAAGACAAGGACTCGGGCGAACTGCGCCGTCCGCACCACGTCGACCTGAAGACCGGTCTGTACAACGGCAAGCAGATCCTGACGCCGAAGGAAGACTAGCCTTCGGTCCGTTTCCGCCCCGGCGGAACGACAAGACGAAAGCTTGAAAGGCGGCGGTCTCCGGACCGCCGCCTTTTCGCTTTTTCCCGCCTTCGATGAACTGCTTTTCCCGCGCGTCAAACGGCGGCTATTTCGACAACGCTGTCGAAAAACCGTGTTATCTTGGCGGCAGGGAGATTCACCCATGCTCACACGCCGAAACCTCGCGGCGGGACTGGGATTGTCGCTGATGGCCGAGCAGGCCTGGGCTCGATCCTCGACGCCCGCGCCGCTGCTGCAGAAGACGTCGCTGCAAACCTCGCCCACGCCGGCCCCGCCGGCGCCGGCCGGCGTGCTTCCACCGGCCGAGGCCGAGGCTCCGCCCTTCCTGCTCGACACGGCGCTGGACGCGACCGACCGCATGACGGTCGAGGTGTTCATCAACGAGCAGGGGCCGTTCAACTTCGTGGTCGACACCGGCGCCGACCGCAGCGCGTTGTCGACGACGCTGGTGGCCCGGCTGGGCCTGGAACCAGGCCGCACCGTGATGCTGCACGGGGTCGGCGGCTCCGCCCTGACCCCCACGGCCAAGGTGGGGCTGATGGTGGCCGGCGATTCGCGCATGAAGGACTCCGAATTGCCGGTGCTCCCGCCCGAGCGCCTGGGCGTGGACGGCCTGCTGGGCGTCGACATGCTCGAGAACCGCAATGTCATCATGGATTTTCGCCGCAAGCGGCTGGAGGTCCGTCGCAGCACCGCCCTGTCCGGCGCCTTCCCCGGCGTGCGCGAGGTCTCGGTGCTCGCGGACGCTCGTTTCGGCCGGCTGGCGGTCGCCAACGCCCGGGTCAGCGGCGTGCGCTGCGTGGCTTTCATCGACTCCGGTTCCGGCGCCAGCATGGGCAACATGGCCCTGGCCGAGGCGATCAAGCTGCGTGTGCGCCGCCATCCCGAGCCCTCCATGGCCATTCGGCTGATCGGCGCGGCGGGGGAGGAGACGATGGGCGAGATGCGCGTCGTCCGCTCGATAGAACTGGGCGCCTTGCGAATGACCAACCTGCCGCTGGTGCTGGCCGATCTGCACATCTTCGACGTCTGGAACCTCAACAGCCGGCCCGCCGTGCTGCTCGGCGTCGACGTGCTGAAGATGTTCGCCCGGGTCGAGCTCGACTTCGGATCGGACCGAGTGAAGTTCCGTCTCGGCAAGGGCTGGACCCCGCCCATCCTGGAGGCTTGAGAAGAGGGCGCGGGCCGAACGTTCGTTCCGACGATCCAGCGAGCGCCGGTTGCGGTTCGGGGTCCGCGCCGCTAAGGGGAAGCGCCTTTTGAAAGGGGAGCTCCCATGACCGAGATCGTCGACATCATCGCCCGCGAAATCCTGGACAGCCGCGGCAATCCGACGGTCGAGGTCGACGTCGTCCTGGAAGACGGGGCCTTTGGCCGCGCCGCCGTGCCGTCGGGCGCCTCGACCGGCGCCCACGAAGCGGTCGAAAAGCGCGACGGCGACAAGGGCCGCTACGGCGGCAAGGGCGTCAAGGCGGCTGTGGACGCGGTCAACGGCGAGCTGTTCGACGCGCTGTCGGGCGTCGACGCCGAAGACCAGCGCCGCATCGACAACCTGATGATCGAACTGGACGGCACGCCCAACAAGAGCCGCCTGGGCGCCAACGCCATCCTCGGCGTCTCGCTGGCCACCGCCAAGGCCGCGGCCGAGTCGGCCGGCCTGCCGCTCTACAAATACGTCGGCGGCGTCTCGGCTCGCGTCCTGCCGGTGCCGATGATGAACATCATCAACGGCGGCGCCCATGCCGACAACCCGATCGACATCCAGGAATTCATGATCCTGCCGACCGGCGCCCCGACCTTCGCCGAGGCCCTGCGGATGGGCGCGGAGATCTTCCACGGCCTGAAGAAGGCCCTGAAGGACGCCGGCCATAACACCAACGTCGGCGACGAAGGCGGCTTCGCCCCCAACCTCGGCTCGGCCGAGGACGCGCTGGCCTTCATCGTCAAGGCGGGCGAAGCGGCCGGCTACAAGTCTGGCGAGGACTTCGTCCTGGGCCTGGACGTCGCCGCCACCGAGTTCTTCAAGAACGGCAAATACGAGCTGGAAGGCGAAGGCAAGAGCCTGGATCCGGCCCAGATGGTCGACTACCTGGCCAACCTGGCCGACAAGTTCCCGATCCTGTCGATCGAGGACGGCATGTCGGAGGACGACTTCGAAGGCTGGAAGCTGCTGACCGACAAGCTGGGCAAGAAGGTTCAGCTGGTCGGCGACGACCTGTTCGTCACCAACCCCAAGCGCCTGCAGCTGGGCCTGGACAAGGGCCTGGCCAACTCGATCCTGATCAAGGTCAACCAGATCGGCACCCTGTCAGAAACCATCGACGCCGTCGATCTGGCCCACCGCAACGCCTACACCAGCGTGATGAGCCACCGCTCGGGCGAGACCGAGGACAGCACCATCGCCGACCTGGCGGTCGCCCTGAACTGCGGTCAGATCAAAACGGGTTCGCTGGCCCGCTCGGACCGGCTGGCCAAGTACAATCAACTGCTGCGTATCGAGGAAGCTCTCGACGATCAGGCTGTCTATGCCGGTCGCGCGGTGCTCAAGGGCCGCTAAGATCCAGCGTCCACGACGATGAAAGGCGGCGCTTCCAGCGCCGCCTTTTTCGTTTCAAACGCTACGATTCTCAGGCTGGAGACCTCGATCGCCCGCTTTCGAGGCGCCGGGCGCCAAAATTCACCAACAATTTTTCTAAAAGCAAAAGCCGTCGCGCACCGCACCGCCGCAGAAAACGCCGCCGAACCGCTGTTCAGATGCTGCGACGCGGTATCTAGATGCCCTTGAAACCATCTCAAATGAAAGTGTTGGAGAGCTGCTTTCGAGGTCTTGCCTCCACTCGCTCAAACCCCCCGTTTAGTAAGGCGTTAAGCCTGATCGGGCAGGGTAAACCTACCCTCCTGGGAATCGCTGATGTTCGCCCGACTGCAACCTCTTCTGCCGACCGCGGCGCTCCTTCTGCTGATCACCTACTTCGTGTTTCACGCCCTGACGGGCGAACGCGGACTGTTGTCGACGTCGCAGCGCAACGCAGATCTCGCCGCCAAGACGCTGGAGTTGAAGAAGATCCGCGCCGAAAGGATGGACCTGGAGGCCCGTGCTCGTCTATTACGCAGCGGCAGTTTGTCGGCGGACCTCCTGGAAGAACGCGCGCGTTCGCTCCTGGGATATGCCGACCCCAAGGACTATGTGATCCGCACCCCGCGCTGAGCGTTTGGTGGGAGACCCGGTCCTCGGCTCTGCCGGCGGATCAGGCGAGCCTGGCCCGTTTCGGGTTTGACAAAGGACCTCCACCTACGCGGAACCGAAGGTTCATTCGGCCGGTGGGCGTCCAGGAGTAGGCCGCGATGAAGATTGGCCAGGGAGAGTTGAATGGCGCGTACGCGCAAGGGTGAAGCCCCCGCGGGGAAGGCTGATGCCACCGGTGTCAACGCCTTCGTCGGCAAGGACGAGCTTCTGAAATTCTACCAGGACATGCTGCTGATCCGCCGCTTCGAGGAGCGAGCCGGCCAGCTGTACGGCATGGGCCTGATCGGCGGGTTCTGCCACCTCTACATCGGCCAAGAAGCCATCGCGGTCGGCATGCAGTCGATCAAGGTCAAGGGCGATCAGATCATCACCGGCTACCGTGACCACGGCCACATGCTGGCCGCGGGCATGGACCCGAACGAAGTCATGGCCGAGCTGACCGGCCGCGCGGGCGGTTCGTCGCGCGGCAAGGGCGGCTCGATGCACATGTTCGACATCGAAACCGGCTTCTACGGCGGTCACGGCATCGTCGGCGCCCAGGTTTCGCTTGGCACCGGCCTGGCGCTGAACAACCACTATCGCGGCAACGGCAACGTCGCCTTCGCCTATTTCGGCGACGGTGCGGCCAACCAGGGCCAGGTCTACGAGAGCTTCAACATGGCCCAGCTGTGGAAGCTGCCGGTCGTGTACGTGATCGAGAACAACCAGTACGCCATGGGCACCAGCGTCGAGCGCTCGGCGTCGGAGACCGCCTTCCACAAGCGCGGCACCTCGTTCCGGATCCCGGGCGAGGAAGTCGACGGCATGGACGTGATCGCCGTGGCCGAGGCCGGCGCCCGCGCCGCCGAGCACGCCCGCAGCGGCCAGGGCCCGTTCATCCTCGAGATGAAGACCTATCGCTATCGCGGCCACTCGATGTCCGACCCGGCCAAGTACCGGACCAAGGACGAGGTCGACAACGTCAAGCAGACGCGCGACCCGATCGACCACCTGAAGGAGCGCCTGGCCAAGGCCGGCGTCACCGAGGACGATCTGAAGGTCGTCGACGCCGAGGTGAAGCGCATTGTGGCCGAGGCGGCCGAGTTCGCCCGCACCAGCCCCGAGCCCGATCCTTCCGAACTCTACACCGACGTATACCTGGAGGCCGCCCAGTGACGGACATCCTGATGCCCGCCCTGTCCCCGACGATGGAAGAGGGGACCCTGGCCAAGTGGCTGGTCAAGGAAGGCGACACCGTCAAGGCCGGCGACGTGATCGCCGAGATCGAGACCGACAAGGCGACGATGGAAGTCGAAGCCGTAGATGAAGGCGTGATCGAAGCCATTATCGTGCCCGCCGGGTCCGAGAACGTGAAGGTCAACACCCTGATCGCCAAGCTGAAGGGCGAGGGTGAAGCCGCTTCGCCGGCCCCGGCCGCCGCTCAGGCCGCCGCGCCCGTCGCCGAAGCCGCTCCGACTCCGGTCGTCGCGCCCGCCGCGGCGCCGATCTCGGCCGCCTCGACCTTCGCCGATCCGGAAATCCCGGAAGGCACGCCACTGAAGAAGATCACGGTCCGCGACGCCCTGCGCGACGCCATGGCCGAAGAGATGCGCCGCGACGACAAGGTCTTCCTGATGGGCGAGGAAGTCGCCCAGTACCAGGGCGCCTACAAGGTCAGCCGCGACCTGCTGCAGGAGTTCGGCGACAAGCGCGTCATCGACACCCCGATCACCGAGCATGGCTTCGCCGGCCTGGGCGTCGGCGCGGCCATGGCCGGGCTGAAGCCGATCGTCGAGTTCATGACCTGGAACTTCGCCATGCAGGCGATCGACCAGATCGTCAACTCGGCCGCCAAGACGCTGTACATGTCGGGCGGTCAGATCAAGTCGTCGATCGTGTTCCGCGGCCCCAACGGCGCGGCCTCGCGGGTCGGCGCCCAGCACAGCCAGGACTACGCGGCCTGGTACGGCAACGTTCCCGGCCTGAAGGTCGTCGCGCCCTACGACGCGGCCGACGCCAAGGGCCTGATGAAGGCGGCCATCCGCGATCCGAACCCGATCGTCTTCCTCGAACACGAGATGATGTACGGCCACGAGTTCGACATCCCGGACGTCGAGGACTGGGTCGTGCCGATCGGCAAGGCCAAGATCCGCCGCTTCGTCGCCGAGGGCCACACCGGTCCGAGCGTCACCATCGCCACCTATTCGCGGATGGTCGGCTTCGCCCTCCAAGCCGCCGAAGAGCTGGCCAAGGAAGGCATCGAGGCCGAGGTCGTCGACCTGCGCACGATCCGTCCGATGGACCACGCCACGATCCTGGAAAGCGTCAAGCGAACCAACCGTCTCGTGACGGTCGAGGAAGGCTGGGGCCCGATGGGCGTCGGCGCCGAGATCGTCGCCCGCATCACCGAGTTCGGCTTCGACTACCTGGACGCCCCGCCGCTGCGGGTTCACCAGGAAGACGTGCCGCTGCCCTATGCGGCGAACCTGGAAGCCCTGTCGCTGCCGTCGGTCCCCAAGATCGTCAAGGCGGCCAAGGCGGTCTGCTACCGGTGATCGTCCGGTCCGCTCCTCTAGGCCCAGGCCTGTGCGAGCGGGCAGGGAGGCCCTCATGAGTCAGACCCTCAACGGCTCCTGCCACTGCGGCGCGGTGCACGTGCAGCTCGACCCCGGCAAGCCGGTGGCCGAGCTGGCCTTTCGGGCTTGCCAGTGCTCGTTCTGCCGTCGGCAGGGCTCGCGGACGACAAGCGATCCGGGCAGCCGCCTGCACATCACCGCCGCTCCGGGATCGCTGATGCGCTACCGGTTCGGGCGGCGGGCGGTGGATTTCCTGATCTGCCGGGAATGCGCCGTCTACGTGGCGGCGATGATCGAGGACGAGGGCCAGGCCTACGCCACCCTCAACGTCGTGGGGACCGACCTGCCGGGTTTCGCCGATCGCGAGCCTGAACGGCTGGACTATCACGACGAAACGGACGAACAACGCCTTGCCCGTCGCAAGGCCAAATGGACGCCGACCACTTTGGTCGAAGCCGTCCCGAACGCTTGAGGAAGAAGCTCAATGTCGATCGACATCCTGATGCCCGCCCTGTCGCCCACCATGGAGGAGGGGACCCTCGCCAAGTGGCACGTCAAGGTCGGCGACACCGTCAAGGCCGGCGACGTGATCGCCGAGATCGAGACCGACAAGGCGACGATGGAAGTCGAAGCCGTCGACGAAGGCGTGATCGAGGCCATCCTGGTCGACGCCGGGACCGAGAACGTCAAGGTCAACGCCCTGATCGCCAAGCTGGCCGGCGAGGGCGAGAGCCCCGCGCCGCCGCCCGCCAAGGCCGCCCCGGCCGCCGAGGCCCCGAAGGCCGCTCCGGCTCCCGCCGCGCCGGTCCAGGTCGCCGGCGAGACCGCCGCGCCCGCCAAGCCGGCTCCCGCCGCCGCCCAAAGCACGGCTCAGGCCGGCGACCGCGTGTTCGCCTCGCCGCTGGCCCGCCGCCTGGCCTCGGCCGCGAACCTGGACCTGAAGGCGATCGCCGGCACGGGCCCGCACGGCCGCGTGGTCAAGGCCGACGTCGAGGCCGCCCAGAAGGGCGGCGCGACCGCCAAGGCCGCTCCGGCCTCGGCGCCCGCGGCCGGCTCGACCGCCGCCGCCGCGCCCCGCGCCCACCTGTCGCTCGAGCAGCAGGGCATCCCCGCCGGCTCCTACGACCTCGTCCCGCTGGACGGCATGCGCAAGACCATCGCGCGCCGCCTGACCGACAGCTTCCGCGACGTGCCGCACTTCCCGCTGACGATCGATCTGGAGATCGACGCCCTGCTGGCCGCGCGCGGCAAGATCAACAGCCTGCTGGCCGACCAGGGCGTGAAGGTGTCGGTCAACGACATCATCATCAAGGCCGTGGCCGTGGCCCTCAAGCGCGTGCCGGAGGCCAACGCCTCCTACACGCCCGAGGGCATCGCCATGCACCATCACGCCGACATCGCGGTGGCCGTGGCCATCGACGGCGGCCTGATCACCCCGATCGTCCGCGCCGCCGAGACCAAGGGCCTGGCCCAGATCTCGGCCGAGGTGAAGGACCTGGCGGCCCGCGCCAAGTCCAAGAAGCTGAAGCCCGAGGAATTCCAGGGCGGCACCTTCTCAGTCTCCAACCTCGGCATGTTCGGCATCAAGGCCTTCGCCTCGATCATCAACGAGCCGCAGGGCGCGATCATGAGCGTCGGGGCCGGCGAGCAGCGTGCGGTGGTCAAGGACGGCCAGCTGGCCGTGGCCACGGTGATGACCGTCACCCTGACCTGCGACCACCGCGTGGTCGACGGCGCCATCGGGGCCAAGTTCCTGGCCGCCTTCAAGCCGCTGATCGAAGAGCCGCTGACCCTGATCGTCTAATCGAAGGGGAGGGCAGGGATGTCCGTCTACGACTACTCCGCCAAGACGCTGGACGGCCAGGACGCGAGCCTGGCCGACTATCGCGGCCGGGTGCTGCTGATCGTCAACACGGCCAGCAAGTGCGGCTTCACCCCGCAGTACGAGGGGCTGGAGACGCTGTACCGGGAGTACAAGGACAAGGGCTTCGCGGTCCTGGCCTTCCCCTGCAACCAGTTCGGGGCGCAGGAGCCCGGGAACGCCGAGGAGATCGCGAACTTCTGTTCGCTGACCTACGACGTGACGTTCCCGGTCCTGGCCAAGATCGACGTCAACGGCCCTTCGGCCCATCCGCTCTATGCCTATCTCAAGCATGAGCAGAAGGGCCTGCTGGGCACCGAGGCGATCAAGTGGAACTTCACCAAGTTCCTAGTCGGCCGCGACGGCGAGGTCGTCGAGCGTTTCGCCCCCACCACCAAGCCTGAAGACCTCAAGCTCGCCGTCGAGGCGCTGCTTTAAGATTCTCCTGGACCGGCCCTAGGCCGATCGACCGACGCTGACGGCTCCCCCCGACGGCGTCAAAAGCTAGGATACGAAAGACATGTCCACGGAATTCGACGTCGTCGTCATCGGGGCCGGCCCCGGCGGTTATGTGGCCGCGATCCGCGCCAGCCAGCTGGGTCTGAAGACGGCGATCATCGAGCGCGAGGCCCTGGGCGGCATCTGCCTCAACTGGGGCTGCATCCCGACCAAGGCGCTGCTGAAGTCCGGCGAGATCTACGAGCAGCTGTCGCACCTGGGCGGCTACGGCCTGTCGGTCGAGAAGGCCTCGTTCGACTTCGCCAAGATCATCGACCGCTCGCGCGGCGTGGCCAAGACCATGTCCTCGGGCATCGCCTTCCTGATGAAGAAGCACAAGATCGAGGTCGTCGAGGGCGAGGCCAAGCTCGAGAAGGGCAGCCCGTCGCCCAAGGTCGTCGTGGCCCTGAAGGCCGGCGGCAGCCGCACGATCCAGGCCAAGAGCGTGATCCTGGCCAGCGGCGCCCGGGCCCGCGAGATCGCCGCCATCGGCGCGGTCTCGGACGGCGACAAGATCTGGACCTATCGCGACGCCCTGGCCCCCAAGACCATGCCCAAGTCTCTGGTCGTCATCGGCTCAGGCGCCATCGGCATCGAGTTCGCCAGCTTCTACCGCGCCCTGGGCGCGGAGGTGACCGTGGTCGAGGCCGTGGACCGCATCATGCCGGTCGAGGACGCCGAAGTCTCCAAGGCCGCCCAGAAGGCCTTCGAGAAGCGCGGCATCACCTTCCGCATCGGCGCCAAGGTGACCAAGGTCGAGAAGACCAAGGACGGCGTCTCGGTGGCCATCGAGGTCGGCGGCAAGGCCGAGACCCTGACCGCCGCCGTCTGCATCGTCGCGGTCGGCATCGCGCCGAACACCGAGGGCCTGGACGCCATCGGCCTGAACATGGATCGCGGCCACGTCGTCACCGGCAAGCATGGCGAGACCAACGTGCCTGGCCTCTACGCCATCGGCGACGCCGCCGGCCCGCCGTGGCTGGCGCACAAGGCCAGCCACGAGGGCATTCACGCAGCCGAGCACATCGCCGGCTACAAGACGCCCGCCGTCAACTCGCCGATCCCGGGCTGCACCTACGCCAATCCGCAGGTCGCCTCGGTGGGCATGACCGAAGCCGCGGCCAAGGCCGCCGGCATCGACGTCAAGGCCGGCCGCTTCCCGTTCCGCGTCAACGGCAAGGCCGTGGCGGCGGGCGAGATCGAGGGCTTCGTCAAGACGGTGTTCGACGGCAAGACCGGCGCCCTGATCGGCGCCCACATGATCGGCCACGAGGTCACCGAGATGATCCAGGGCTTCGTCACGGCCATCACGCTGGAAGCCACCGAGGAAGACCTGCACGGCATCGTCTACGCCCACCCGACCATGTCGGAAGCCATGCACGAAGCCGCGCTCGACGCCTACGGCCGCGTCCTGCACATCTAGGCTTGACCTAGGGGCAAAAGGAAAGGGCGGCGCTCGATCCGAGCGCCGCCCTTTTTGCTGATCGACGCGGGCGTCTACGGCCGCTTGCGCACCTGGGCGTCGACGCTCCATTCGCCTGGGCCGGCGAAGGCCAGGTACAGGAAGACGAAGCAGAACAGGATCGCCGGCTCGCCGCCGTTCAGCCCCGGCCAGAAGCCTTGCGAGAAGTGGGCCAGGAAATAGGCGACCGCCATCTGTCCGGACAGCACGAAGGCCACGGGGCGGGCGAACAAGCCCAGCACAAGCAAGGCGCCGCCGACGATCTCCAGCCAGGCGGCGGCCAGCAGCATGGGCGGCAGCGGGTCCGGCGCGCCGGGCTGGGCGGCCGGGAAATGGAACACCTTCATCAGGCCGTGTTCCATGAAGAGCAGGGCGGCGATGATCCGCAACAGGCTGAGGACGCGCGGCGTCCATACGATCAGTCGTTCCATGTGATTTCCCCTCTGGTGTTATCGACGCGGCGACAAGGAAAGCTGTCGTCCCGGGACGCGCACTGTACTGAGGTCGGGCCATCGGAACGGCCGGGGACGCGCGTCCCCAATCACGATCAAGCGGCCTTGGCGTCCTGATCGGCCATCCGCTGGATGGCGACATAGTCGGTCTTGCCGCTGCCCAGCACCGGCACCTGGGTGACCTTGAGGATCTTGCGGGGCACCGCCAGCTCGGGCGCGCCAATGCTCTGGGCGTGGGCCACCAGCGAGGTGACCGCGGCGTCCTGCCGATCGGTGACCAGGACCAGCTTCTCGCCCTTCTTCTTGTCGGGCATCGAGATGACGGCATGGCGGCCGTCGGGCCACACGGCGCTGGCCAGATCCTCGGCGGCGGTCAGCGAGACCATCTCGCCGCCGATCTTGGCGAAGCGCTTCACCCGGCCCTTGATGGTGATCCACAGATCGTCGGTGACGGTGACCACGTCGCCGGTGTCGTGCCAGCCGCCCTCGGGGGCGTCGACCCCGCCGTCCTCGCGCAGATAGCCCGACATGATGTTGGGACCGCGCACCAGCAGGCGGCCGCCCCCGGCGATGCCTTCGACCGGTTCGATCTTCCATTCCTGGCCGGGCAGCAGGCCGCCGACGGTCCCCCGGCGATTGTCGTCGGGCTTGTTGACCGCGATCACCGGCGAAGCCTCGGTGGCGCCGTAGCCTTCGAGAACCGGCACCGGGCCGAATTTCTCGTTGATGAGGTTGTGGGTCTCTTCCCGAACCTTTTCAGCGCCGCAGACGATGAACTTCAGGCCAGAAAGTTCATCGCTTTCCGAAGCCCGGGCGTACTGGTTGACGAAGGTGTCGGTGGCCAGCAGCACCGAGGCCTTGGCGTCCTTCAGCAACGAGGGGATCTGCTTGGTGTGCAGCGGCGAGGGATACTGGAAGGCCTTCATGCCGGTCAGCAGCGGCAGGATCACTCCACCGGTCAGCCCGAAACAGTGGAACACCGGCAGCGGGTTGAAGAACACCCAGTCCGGATCCAGTTCGATATGGGCGGCGATCTGCATCGCGTTGGAGACCAGGTTAGCCTGGCTCAGCACCACGCCGCGCGGCGCGCCGAAGCTGCCCGAGGTGAACAGCACCACGCCCGGGTCCGACGGCTTGGCGTGGGCGCGGAGTCTGCGTGGGAAGGCCCCGGCCACGGCGGCGAACAGCTTGTCGCCAATGCCGATCGTGCCGCGCACGTCTTCCAGATAGGTGATCGTCGCCTTCGCCTCGAGGGCGTCGACGATGTCGTGCAGCTTGCCCAGTTCGATGAACTTGTGGGCCGTCAGCACGCGCTTGACCCCAGCCAGCTCGCAGGCGGCGCGCAGGTTGCGCAGGCCGGCGGTGAAGTTGAGCATGGTCGGCACCCGGCCGAAGGCGTGCAGGGCGAAGAAGGTCACCACCGCCCCCGAACCCGACGGCAGCAGCACGCCGACATGCTCGCCCGGCTTGGTCATGGCCGCGATCTTGCGGCCAAGCGCGAAGCTCGCGCGCACCAGGTCGGTGTAGCTGAGTGGATTGCGGTCCTGGTCCTCCAGGATCAGCTTTTTGGCGCCGTACTTGTCGCGAGCGTCGAGCAGGGCGTCGAAGAGGGCCTTCTGGCCGTCCTGCGTATTGAAAACTACCGGCATGCCGGCGAAACCTCCCGGAAGCGCGACGTCGCGCGCTCGTCTAATTGAAGCGGGACCCTAGCGACGGCGTGTCGCTTTGCAAACACCCGTTCCGTGCGCGGAAGCGCACCGGTCCTTCTAAAATGCGCTCGACCCCTTGTCGTTCAAGGCCTGGCGGACGGAGAAGCCTTGCGAGGGCGCAGGGTCTGGTCGATCGCCTTCAGCCATGGATCGCGCACCGAATCTGTCTCCAGATGCAGGGCGTGGCGCGCCGCGGGATAGCGAATCTCGACGCAGCGGGGCAGGGCGGCGCAGGTCGTGCTCTGGGGGCGCGGCAGGGCTTTGACGTCCTTTCCCGCGTCCAGCATCACGACGGGGGTGTCAACCCGCTTCAGGTCGCGTCCCGTGGCGTCCACCGCGTCGTAGAAGGCCGCGTACCAGGCCAGGCTCGGCGCGCCCATCCGCAGGTCGGGATTGGCCAGTTGCCAGGCCTGCTGCACCGCGCCGCGCGCCCGATCGTGGGTGAGCTTGGCGCCGAAGCTGTCCTGGCCGTCGCGCTTCCAGCCGGCTTGCCCAGGGTAGCGCACGAAGCCCAGCTTCAGGCCCCGCGCCCAGCGGGCGAGGTGGATCAGGTCGTTCTTGGCGCGCGGCGGATCAGCCAGATCGAAGGTCGGCGCGGAGAGGATCGCGACATCGGCCTGCAGACCTTCCTCAAGAGCTCGCAACGCGACCAGCCCACCGTCGCCGGCGCCCAGGATCACGAACGGGTCGCGGCCCCCCACGCCCCCTTGAGGCGGCCGGATCACCGCCTTGACCATCGCCTTGGTCGCCGTGACGTCGGGCGCGAAGCTGATGGCGTGGCCCAGGTCGCGCCATGGGGCGGCGCGTTCGGACCCGCCCTGGCCCTGCCGCTCCAGGATCCAGACGACGTAGCCTCTGTCGTTGAGATCGCGGGCTGTCTCGAACCAGCCCTCGGCCGACTCGCCATAGGCCGGCAGGATCAGGATCTGCCCCCTCGGCGCGCCATGGGGCGCGGAGACGCCGTAGCGCTGCACGAGGTCGTCTCCGACCTTCACATAGCCCCAGGCCCAGCCCGCCGGCGGCTGGAACCGAACGTCCAGGGACGGGGGCGTCCGGCTCTCCGCGAACGGCGCGCGGGCGCCCTCGTCGCCACAGGAGACGAGCGGCAAGGCCAGCAGGCAAGCCCAGGCTGCAACAGGGAGACGGCGACGCATTCCAGGCACTCTTTTCGCGCCTTTGCGTCACATGCAAGAACACAAGCTTGATCCGGAGGCCAAGAAGGCCGATCTAGGCCGTTATGGTCACCTTGATCGACACGCTGAACGCCCGCGCTTCCGAGGCCCCCCCTTCTGAAGAGCGCGCCGTCCGTCACCCCGAAAAGCAGAACCGCCCCGATACGCCGGTCCTGCGCAAGCCCGAATGGCTGCGTGTCCGCGCGCCCGGCTCGCCCGGCTATAACGAGACCCGGAGCATCGTCCGCGATCACAAGCTGACCACGGTCTGCGAAGAGGCCGCTTGTCCGAACATCGGCGAGTGCTGGAGCCAGAAGCACGCGACCATGATGATCATGGGCGAAATCTGCACGCGGGCCTGCGCCTTCTGCAACGTCACGACCGGTCTGCCCAACGCCCTGGACGCCGATGAACCCCGCCGCGTGGCCGAGGCCGTCGCCAAGATGGGCCTCAAGCACGTGGTCATCACCTCGGTCGATCGCGACGACCTGGCCGACGGCGGCGCCCAGCACTTCGCCCAGGTGGTCCTGGCCATCCGCGCCGCCGCGCCGGGCACGACGATCGAGATCCTGACCCCGGACTTCCTGCGCAAGGACCGGGCCGAGAACGTGGTCATCGACGCCCGTCCGGACGTCTTCAACCATAATCTCGAGACCGTGCCGCGGCTCTATCTGAAGATCCGCCCCGGCGCCCGCTACTATCACTCCCTGCGCCTGCTGGAGCGGGTCAAGGAGCGCGATCCCTCCCAGTTCACCAAGTCCGGCCTGATGGTCGGCCTGGGCGAAACCAAGGAGGAGGTCATGCAGGTGATGGACGACATGCGTTCGGCCGGCGTCGACTTCATCACCATCGGCCAGTACCTGCAGCCGACCCGCAAGCACGCCGCCATCGATCGCTTCGTGCCCCCCGACGAGTTCAAGGCCTATGAGGCCATCGCCCGGGCCAAGGGCTTCCTGATGGTCTCGGCCAGCCCGCTGACCCGCTCGTCGCACCACGCCGGCGAGGACTTCGCCAAGCTGCAGGCCGCGCGCCGGGCGCTGGACGCCAAGAGCGCCTAGTCTTGCACCGTCACGTCGTCACCCGGGTGCTGCCCTATGCGCCCGAGCAGCTGTTCACGCTGGTCGGGGATGTGGAGGCCTATCCGCAGTTCGTGCCGTGGATCACGGCCATGCGCACCTGGAACGGCCGCGCCGACGCCCAGGTCTCGACCGTGGACGCCGAGGCCCAGGTGGGGTTCTCGTTCCTGCGCGAGAAGTTCGCCACCCGGGTGCGGCGCGACGCGGCCGCCCTGACGGTGGACGTCAGCCTGCTCTACGGCCCGTTCAAGCGGCTCTCGAACCAGTGGCGCTTCTCGCCGCACGAGGCTGGAACGACCGTGGAATTCGTCATCGACTTCGCGTTCAAGTCGAAGATCCTCGACGCCATGCTGGCCGCCAATCTTGATCGGGCGGCCAACACGCTGATCGGCTGTTTCGAGGACCGCGCCCGGACGATCTACGGCGTGAAAGCCTAGCGGCTCCTAGTCTAGCGCCCCTTGAAGGCCGCGGGGCGTTTCTGCAGGAAGGCGCTGACGCCCTCGATGAAGTCGTCGGTCTTGCCGGCCGCCTTCTGGGCATGGCGCTCGGCATGCAGTTGACCCACCCAGTCGGCGTCGAGGCTGTTCCAGACCAGCTTGCGGATCGCCGACAGGGCGGCAGGACCGGCGGCCAGCTCCTTGGCGATGGTCGTGGCGGTCGCCATCAGTTCGGCGTCGGGCACGCAGCGATTGATCAGGCCCCAGGACAGAGCGGTGGCGGCCGGGATCTTGTCGCCCAGCAGCATCATCTCCATGGCCCGCGCCTTGCCGATCAGGCGGGGCAGCAGGTAGGTCGAGCCGCCGTCCGGCACCAGGCCGATGCGTCGGAAGGCCTGCAGGAAATAGGCGCTCTCGGCCGCCACGACGATGTCGCCCAGCAGGGCGATCGAGCAGCCGACCCCGGCGGCCGGCCCGTTGATCGCCGTGACGATCGGCAGGGGGAAGTCGCGCAGCAGGCTGACCAGCGGGTTGTAGGTGCTTTCCAGGGCCGAGCCGGCGTCCGGCTTGCCGTCGACATCGGCCTCGCGGCCGGCCGCGCCGCCCCCCGACAGATTCGCGCCCGAGCAGAAGCCGCGGCCTTCGCCGGTCAGGATCACGGCGCGCGCCGCGACCTTGCCGGCCGCCACCGAGCTGAAGGCGTGGGCCAGCTCGCGGGCCATCTCCAGGCTGGCGGCGTTGAGGGTGGCGGGATCGGCGAGGGTGATGACGGCCAGGCCGTCGGCGGCCTCGAGCCGGATCTTCTCGTAGGTCATGACGTCCTCCCAAGGCTTTGTCGCTCTTGCCGGAGTCTAGGCGCGACTAACCTTGGGGAAGACCAGAAAAATCTGAGACGCCCTCGTTGAGGGCGCTCAAATCAGGCCGCGTTGGCCGAGTTCGGCTTGCTCTCGGCGGCGGTGACGCGATTGCGGCCGCCGCGCTTGGAGGTGTAGAGCGCCGCATCGGCGCGTTCCATGACCGAGTGGCCGGTCTCGCCCGGGCGACGCTCGGCGAAGCCCGACGAGATGGTGATCGCGCCCAGGTCCTCGTTGGTCGAGCGGCGCTTGAGCATGCGCGAGGACACTTCGACCCGGATTTCCTCGAGCGTGCCGGCGACGATGGCGGCCGACTCCCGCGGGAAGATCATCGCGAACTCCTCGCCGCCGTAGCGGGCGGCGAAGCGGGGCGGGGCGGCCACGCGGCCGATGACGCTGGCGACGTAACGGATGACCTGGTCGCCCGTCTGGTGGCCCCAGGTGTCGTTGAAGCCCTTGAAGTGGTCGATGTCGAGCACGGCCAGGCAGATGGTGGTGCCGGCTTCGTCGGCCTCGGAACAGGCGCGGTCGAGCTCTTCGTCGAAGGCCTTTCGGTTGGCCAGGTTGGTCAGGCCGTCGGTGGTGGCGTCGCGGCGCACCTGTTCCAGGTGTTCGCGCAGACGGTCGACCTCGGCGGTGGATTCCGCCAGGCGGGTCTCCAACGACTTGTTTTCTTTCTGGACGCGGCGGGTGGCGTCGGCCAGGCCGCTGACGACGGCCTTGAGCTTGCCGACGTCCTGCGAAGCGTCCAATTCCTTGGCCGCGCCAGTCAACGTCTTGCCGTAGGCGGAGTTGCTCTTCTGGGCGTCCTGAATGGCCTTGGAGACCGATTCCAGTTCCTTGCTCAGCAAGTCGCCGGCGTCGCGGATCTGTTCGTTCAGCTTGGCCTTGGGCAGATAGGTCGCGGCCAGTTCTTCGCTGAGCAGCTCGGTGAGCGGTTCGCCCAGCGAGATCAGGCGGGTGAGTTCGCGGGCCAGCGCGCCGTCGGGATCGGCGACGAAGTGGGTCCACAGCTCGAAGTTCAGCGCGGTCGGCCAGACCTGGTGGCGCTCCATCAGGCTCAGCGCGCGGCCGGCGATCTTGTAGGCTTCAGGGCCGCGCAGCGTGGTCTCGACGTCCGACATCTCTAGTCCCCCAACAGCGCCGCATCACTCGGACGCGCGCTTGGAGAGGTAATCTAGGCTGAAGAGTTCAAACGAGCCGTTAAGAACGAACGACGTTCACTTGCGTGTTTCTCCCGCCAGCAGCATTGTGAACAGCGATAAGATGAGCCCGTAGGCCGCTGGGAGGAACCTGACCGTGAACGCGCCCGCCAACCTCAACCTGGAATCGTCCAAGGCCTCGCTTCTGAAAATCCTCGAAGCGCAGAAGGCCGCGCACCTGCGACAGGGGGCCCCGACCGCTGAACGCCGCATCGACTGGCTCGATCGCTGCATCGGCCTGCTGGTCGATCACCAGGTCGAGATCGCCGAGGCGCTGAACGCCGATTTCGGGGCGCGTTCGAAGGACGCCACCGGCCTGACCGACATCGCCGGCTCGATCGGTCCGCTGAAATACGCCAAGGAAAACCTCGCCAAGTGGATGCGTCCCGAAAAACGCAAGACCACGCCGGCGATCCTGGGCCTGTTCGGCGCCAGGGCCGAGGTTCAGTACCAACCCAAGGGCGTGGTCGGGGTGATCAGCCCGTGGAACTTCCCGGTCAACCTGACCTTCGCGCCGCTGGCCGGCGTGCTGGCAGCCGGCAATCGGGCGATGATCAAGCCGTCCGAATTCACGCCGATCACCTCCGAACTGATGAAGACGATGTTCGCCAAGGTCTTCTCCGAGGAGGAAATCGCGGTGATCACCGGCGGGCCCGAGGTCGGGCAGGCCTTCACCAGCCTGCCGTTCGACCACCTGGTCTTCACCGGGGCGACGTCGGTGGCGCGCCATGTGATGCGGGCTGCGGCCGAGAACCTGGTTCCGGTGACCCTGGAGCTGGGCGGCAAGAGCCCGGTGATCCTGTCGCGCGGCGCCGACATGGCCACGGCCGCGGCGCGGATCATGAACGGCAAGACGTTGAACGCCGGCCAGATCTGCCTGGCCCCCGACTATGTGCTGGCGCCGGCCGACCAGATCGACAATTTCGTGGCCGAGGCCAAGGCGGCCGTGGCCCGGACCTTCCCGACCCTCAAGGACAATCCCGACTACACCGCCGTGGTCGCCCAGCGGCACTATGACCGGATCAAGGGGCATGTGGACGACGCCCGGGCCAAGGGCGCGACGATCGTCGAGATCAATCCGGCCGGCGAGGATCTCAGCCAGCAGGAGCATCGCAAGATCGCCCCGACCCTGATCCTCAATCCGACCGACGACATGACGGTGATGCAGGATGAGATCTTCGGTCCGGTTCTGCCGGTGAAGACCTACGGCAAGGTCGAGGAGGCGGTGGACTACATCAACGCCCACGACCGGCCGCTGGGGCTCTACTGGTTCGGGACCGACGCCGTCGAGCGCGACATGGTGCTGGACCGCACGACCAGCGGCGGGGTGACGGTCAATGACGTGATCTTCCATGTCGCCCAGGAGGACCTGCCGTTCGGCGGCGTCGGCCCGGCGGGGATGGGCAGCTACCACGGCCGCGACGGCTTCATGGAGTTCAGCCACAGGAAGGCGGTGTTCCATCAGCTGAAGAAGGACATCGCCCCGATGCTGGCCCTGCGTCCGCCCTATGGCGCGGCGATCCGCAAGTATCTGGCGGGGCAGATCAAGAAGTAGGGTGGGAGGCACAGGCCCTCCCCCAGTGGGGGAGGCGATCGCGCAGCGATCGGTGGGGGGAGGATTAGGGCGGCTGATCGTAGATTTGGCCATCGGCCGATCACTCCCCCCTCCGTCGGCTTCGCCGACACCTCCCCCACGGGGGGAGGACCTTGGATGCACGGCTTCGCCGCCTCACGCGGATCACCGCTGAGCTGATGGGAAGGGTGCGAAGCGCCCGGGCCTCGCCCGGATGATTTGCAGTTTTGAATACCGTTTCGACGAAGTCAGGCGCTTCGCGTGGAACCGTTATCCGGAAGCCTTCGGATCGCGGATTTTTAACCCGCTCCGATGGAGGCCCCCGACGGGCGGANATTTGCAGTTTTGAATACCGTTTCGACGAAGTCAGGCGCTTCGCGTGGAACCGTTATCCGGAAGCCTTCGGATCGCGGATTTTTAACCCGCTCCGATGGAGGCCCCCGACGGGCGGAGAGTTGGCGCTCTCCGGACCGCCTGGGCGATTTCAGCCCAGGCCTGCCGCGTCCGTCGATCCCCCGCCGCCTGGGTTTCGTCCTGTGTTGCAAGGAACCTGCCCAGGACCGTCGCGAAGGCTGTCACTGAAGACCACCGACNCCCGGCCCTGCCGCGTCCGTCGATCCCCCGCCGCCTGGGTTTCGTCCTGTGTTGCAAGGAACCTGCCCAGGACCGTCGCGAAGGCTGTCACTGAAGACCACCGACGAGCGCTTCCCGCTCGACCACCCCCGAAAGCCGCAGCGGTCGCCGTACGTGCGCCCTCCCCATGCCTTCAGGTGGGAGCATTATGCGGGTGGCCGAAAGGGGTGAGGACCAAATCGGGTCGAGAAAGTTCAGGACGTTGAAATCGCTTAACTTCGTCCGCTATCCGCCGGGCGTAGACGCCCGCCGACGGGGACGCGCACTCACACCACGACCTTCGCCAAGCTCGCACAGGCCTTGCCGTGAGTGCGTGTCCCCAACGTCATCCAGGACGCTTCCAGGCCGTCCCCGTTTCGAGAGCGGTGAGCTCAGCGGATCCGTTGGGGACACGCACTCACGGCAAGCCCTTTGCAACCCGGTCGACGCAGCGGTGTGAGAGCATGTCCCCGTCGGGGCCCTGCGATTGATCCGCCAGCCAGGCACGAAAACGCCCGCTCCTCCGATCCGGAAGGGCGGGCGCAATCTTGAGCGGTGGCTTGACGCCTAGTCTTCGCTGTCGCTGGCCGGGGCCAGGCGCGGCGGGGCGCGCATCAGGAAGGCCGGGGTTTCGTTGCCGAAGCCCACGACGCGGCGGTCGTCGTCGTCCTCGCGGCCGCGGACTGGCTGGACGCCGCGCACGGGCAGCGGCGCGCCCCGGACGGGACGTTCTTGTTCAGCGCGGGCAGGCTCGGCGCGAGACGCGGGGGCGCGCTCGGCCTCGACGCGGGGCTGTTCGCCGCGCTCGGGACGACGATCGCGATCGCGGCCACGCTCGCGGCGGGCTGGGCGGTCGCCTTCGGCGCGTTCCGGACGCGGGGCGCGCTCGGCGATCGGGGCGGCTTCGACGGCCGGTTGCTCGGCGACGGCGTCCTGCTCGACGCGCGGCTGACGGCCGCGATCACGCGACGAGCCGCCACGGTCGCGACGACCGCGCTCGGCGGCGGCCGGGGCCGCTTCGGCGACGACCGGCGCTTCGGCTTCGACCGTGGCGGTCACGGCCTGCTCGCCGCGCGGCTTGCGGACACGGGCAGGGCGCTTGGAAGGCGCTTCGCCCGGAGCCGCCCCAGGGATCGAGGGGATCGGCTCGCCGGCGATGGCGGCTTCGAGATTGGCGGCGGCGACGGCCGAAGGCTCGGTCGGCGCGCGGTTGCGGTCGCGGTCACGGCCCCGTTCGCCGCCGCGCGAGCGGTCGCGATCACGCCCGCCGCCGCGCTTGCTGTCGCCTTCGCGGCGCACGGTCACGGCGTTGGAATAGTCGAGGTCCAGCTTCTCTTCGGTCGGGGTCGAGCCGATCAGCTTGACGACCTTGTCGAAGCCCTTGTCGTCGCCCGGGGTCACCAGCATGTAGGTGATGCCCGAACGTCCGGCCCGGCCGGTGCGGCCGATGCGGTGGACGTAGTCGTCGGCGTGGTGCGGGACGTCGTAGTTGAACACGTGGCTGACGGCCGGGATGTCCAGGCCGCGCGCGGCGACGTCGGAGGCCACCAGGATCTTCAGCGAACCGTCGCGGAAGGCCGCCAGGGTCTTCATGCGCTGGCTCTGGTCCAGGTCGCCGTGGATGGCGGCGGCGTCGAAGCCATGGCTCTTCAGCGACTTGGCGACGACATCGACTTCGGTCTTGCGATTGCAGAACACGATGCCGGTCTCGATCTGGGCCTTCTCGATCAGGGCCCGCAGCGCCAGACGCTTGGCCTTCGGATCGGACGACGGCACCTTGACCATCAGCTGGGTGATGTTCTCGTTGGTGGTGGCCGGACGCGCCGCCTCGATCCGCACCGGATCCTTGAGGAACTGTTTGGTCAGGCGGGTGATTTCCGGCGGCATGGTCGCCGAGAAGAACAGGGTCTGCTTCTTGGGCGGCGTCATCTTGAAGATGCGCTCGATGTCCGGAATGAAGCCCATATCCAGCATGCGGTCGGCTTCGTCGACGACCAGGAACTGCACGCCGGTCATCAGCAGCTTGCCGCGCTCGAAGTGGTCGAGCAGGCGGCCCGGGGTGGCGATCAGCACGTCGACGCCGCGATCCAGCTTCTTCTCCTGGTCGCCGAACGACACGCCGCCGATCAGCAGCGCCCAGGACAGCTTGGTGCCCTTGGCGTACTTCTCGAAGCTGGAGGCGACCTGGTCGGCCAACTCGCGGGTCGGGGCGATGACCAGGGCGCGCGGCATGCGCGCCTTGGCGCGGCCGTTCATCAGCTTGTCGATCAGGGGCAGGGTGAAGGCGGCGGTCTTGCCGGTGCCGGTCTGGGCGATGCCCAGCACGTCCTGGCCGGCCAGGGCCACGGGAATGGCGGCGGCCTGGATGGGGGTGGCTGTCGTATAGCCGGTGTCGGCGACCGCTTGGAGGGTCGTGGGCGAAAGCCCGAGTTCGGAAAATTCTGTCATATCACGCTGGTCTGAAGTCCGGAGCCGCCCGTGTTTGGGCGAACGGGCGGCGCGGATTCGCCAAGCCTGCTCCGAAGGTGGCGATAAATAGGCTTTGGCGGGCCAAAGTCAATGTCCGCCGATTTCCGCCGCCAGAGCGGAGCTCAAGTCGCCGCTGGCCGCGATCGCGACGCCGGCGAGGCCCAGCCACCCGGCCATGAGCCGCAGCTCGGCGGCCAGCGCCGAAGGCGTGGCGGCGTCGGCCGTCGGCTCGCGATGGGCCGAGAGGACCCGCAGCAGGCCCGCCTTGCGGTCCGCCTTGAGATCGACGCGCGCGGTGATCGCCTCGCCTTGCAGAAAGGGCAGCACGTAATAGCCGTGGGTGCGCTTGTGGGCGGGGGTGTAGATTTCCAACCGTATGCGGACATCGAACAATTGCTCGGCCCGGTCGCGGAACCAGATCAGATTGTCGAACGGGGAGAGCAGGGCGTTGGCGGTGATCTTGCGCGGCCTGCGGGCGTCGGGCGCCAGATAGGCCGGCTGGCTCCAGCCCTCCACCTCGACCGGGACGAGATCACCGCTCTGGACCAGTTGCGCGACGCCGCGCCGGGCGTCGGCGACCCCCATGCGGAAATAGTCGCGCAGGTCGCGCTCGGTGGCGACGCCGAGGGCGCGGGCCGCGCGCCGCAGCAGGACCCGGTGCGCCTCCTCGCGAGAGGGCGTCGGCGCCGACCAGATCGCCTTGGGCAGCACGTTTTCAGGAAGATCGTAGACGCGCTCGAACGTCCCGCGCCGGGTGGCGGTGGTCAGCTCCCCGGCCCAGAACAGGCATTCGGTCGCGCGCTTGGCCTCGCTCCAGCCCCACCAGCCGCTTTGACCGCGCTCGCCCAGGCCCAGTTCGCCGGCCGACAGGGGGCCGCGCTCGTGGATCGCCGCCAGGGCCTTGTCGATGAACGGCCGGTGTCCGGCCAGGAACCCGGCGACGCCCTTCCAGACCCCGACCCCGTTGCGGGCGTCCTCCATCCGCCAGCGCAGCAGAGGCTGCAGGTCCAACGGCATCAGCGAGGCCTCGTGACCCCAATACTCGAACAGCGTCGGCTTCTTGCCCCAGGCCAGGTCTTCCAGCAGGGCGCGTGGATAGGCGCCCAGACGCGAGAACAGCGGCAGGTAGTGTGAACGCGAAACGACGTTGACGCTGTCGATCTGCAACAGGGCCAGCCGCTCGATGACGGCGGTCAGGTGGCGGCGGGTCGGCTGGGCGGGGCGGCCGTCGGCGAACCCCTGGGCGGCCAGGGCGATGCGGCGGGCTTGCTTGTGCGACAGGGTCTCGACCATGGCTCCGAGTGAGCATGGCCGGACGCCCGATGACAAGCTAGCGGGCCGCGCACTGCTGACGGATGAAGTCACCATGGGCGGGCAGGGCGGCCGCGCCGTCGGCGGTGATCTTGCGCAGGTCGGCCAGGAAGCCCAGCAGTTGGTCGTCGGTGAGCTGGCCGGTCATCGGGTGACAGCCGTCCGGCATTATGCCTTGGCCCACCAGCACCTGCAGCCAGCTGGCCTCGAGGAAAAGGTCGTCGGGCTCCTTGAACAGCCGGCCATGGGCGCGGAAGAGCTCGACCTTGCGGATCAGATCCGCGGGGACCGCCGTCTCGCGACAGGCTTTCCAGAACGGCTCCTGGCGCTGGTTGGCCCAGTAGTGCAGCACCAGGAAGTCGCGGATGCGCTCGTACTCCAGTCCGGTCTGGCGGTTGTACTCGTCGATGTCGCGCTGGGCGAAACCCTTGTCCGGGAACAGGTTGAGCAGGCGTGACAGGCCCGACTGGATCAGGTGGATGCTGGTCGACTCCAGCGGCTCCATGAAACCGCTGGCCAGGCCCAGGGCCAGGACGTTCTTGTTCCAGAACTTGTTGCGGCGGCCGGTGACGAATTTCAGCGTCCGAGGCTCGGCCAGCATTTCGCCTTCGAGATTGGCCGTCAGTTGGGCGACGGCTTCGTCCTCGCTGATGAACCGGCTGCAGAACACGTGGCCGTTGCCCGTGCGGTGCTGCAGCGGAATGCGCCACTGCCAGCCGGCGGGGCGGGCGATGGCCTGGGTGTAGGGGCGCGGCGGCTCGACATTGGCCGTGGGGACGGCGATGGCGCGGTCGCAGGGCAGCAGGTCGGACCAGTCTTCGTAGCCGGTCTTCAGAGCCTGCTCGATCAGCACGCCGCGAAAGCCCGAGCAGTCGATGAAGAAGTCGCCCTCGACGACCTCGCCGCTCTCCAGCGTCACCGAGCGCACGAAGCCGTCGGGCTCGCGCAGCGCCGTGCTCAGGATCTTGCCCTCGGTGCGGACCACGCCCAGGCGCTCGGCGTGGGCGCGCAGGAAGCGGGCATAGAGGGCGGCGTCGAATTGGAAGGCGTGGGTCAGCGGTTCGGCCGCGCCGCCGGCCTTGCGGACCGTCCGGTCGAAGCGCCCGGCGAAGGCGGCCCGCGCATTGAGCGAATAGTCCCAGAGCGAATGGTCGTCGCCCTTCGGTCGGCCCGCCAGCCAGTAGTGGTGGAACGGCACGGCGCCCAGCGGACGTCCGATGTCGCCGAAGGCGTGGAGGTAGCTTTGGCCGGGCGAGCGCCAGTCGACGAATTCGATGCCCAGCTTGATCGTGCCCTGGGTGGCCGCCAGGAAGGTGTTCTCGTCCAGGCCCAGGAAGGCGTTGAAGTGGCGGATCTGCGGGATCGTGGCCTCGCCGACCCCGACGGCTCCGATCTCCTCGGACTCCACCAGGCGGATGCGGACCGTGTCGCCCAGGGCCCGGGCCAACAACGCCGCGCTCATCCAGCCCGCCGTACCGCCGCCGACCACGACCACCGACCCGATCCTGTTGTCGGTCATTCCCGCGCCTCTTCCCTTTGAGCTCTTCTCTTTGGAAGAGTCCTGACGCACCCACCCCTAAAAGAAAATCCCCGCCGGACGGAGCCGGCGGGGAGGTCGCAGGGGAGATGTCTGATTAGAACCGGTACGAAACGCCGACCATGTAGGTGGTGCCGTACTTCTGGTAGTCGATGGTCCGGCGAGGATCGCCGTTCTCGTAGGTCTTGAACGGCTCGTCGGTGATGTTGTTGGCCTGCAGCAGCAGCGACAGACCATCCAGCGGGCCTTGGCGGAACTCGTAGCCGATCTGGGCGTCGAGCACGGACTCGCTGTCGACGGTCCGGTAGATCCGCGCGGCGCTGAGGCCGGCCACTTCGCCCAGGAACTTGCTGCGATAGCGGTTGCTGATCCGGGCGTTGAAGCCGTTGTTCTCGTAATAGAAGGTGGTGTTGACCACCTTTTCCGAGAGGCCGGGCATCGAGATCGGGGCCGAGTTCTCGTCCAGCTTGACCTCGCTGTCGGTGTACGAGCCGCTGACGATCAGGCCGAAGTTGCGCAGGGGTTCATAAAAGATGTCGCCCTGGATCGAGGCCGACAGTTCGATCCCGCGGATGAAGCCGCCCTTGCCGTTCTCGGGACCCTTGGCCAGGCCCTGGGTCGTGCCCAAAGCCGCTTGTTGCGCCGGGCTGAGCAGCGGCACGAAGGCCGAGAAGTCCTCGATGTGCGACGAGCTGGAATTCACGAAATTCGACAGGTGCTTATAGAAGCCGGCGGCCGAGATGTAGGCCGAGCGGCCGAAGTACTTCTCGAGCGCGATGTCGACGCCGTCGGCGATGTAGGGCCGCAGCTCGGGATTGCCGCCGTCGGTGCTGAAGAACGAGTTGTTCGGGTCGGTCGACGTGAGGTTGCCGTTGTTCATGTTGAACGACTGGCTGGCGCGCATCTCGTCCATGCGGGCTCGGGCCAGGGTGCGGGCCGCGCCGAACCGCAGGAAGGTCTCGTTGCTCAGGTCGAACGTCAGGTTCAGGCTGGGTAGCACATAGGTGTACTTGTCGCCGCCATCGTTGCTGGTCGGGTGGGCGGTGTCGGCCGGATTGACCTTCGTGCCGGTCGAGAACTGGTCGGTATAGACCACCTGCAGGCCGGTGTTGCCGGTGACCGGGATCGAACCGACCGTGCTGTCGATGTTGAACTTGGCGTAGGCGACCTGGACGTCTTCCTTCACCGCCCAGTTGCGGGTCTGGACGGCCGGGTTCTGGTCGGCGATCAGCGTGTAGTAGCCGTGGTCGAGCAGATAGGTCGGATCATAGGCCAGCATGGCCTTGATGCCGATCAGCTCCAGGCTGACCGTGCCCAGCAGCGCTTCCTTGGGGATCGGACGGCTGAGCGGCGCGCCGTCGGCGATGCGGCCGCCGAAGGTCAGGAAGCTTTCGTGCACTTCCTTGGACTTCTCGCGGCGGCTGGCGTTGTAGCCGAACTCGACCTTGTTGATCGGGCCCCAGGTCAGGTCGCGCTTGGCGCTCAGGCGGATGGCGTTGAGCTCGTCGTTGATCGAGGGGGTGTTGTAGAAGCCCGCCTGGGTCAAGGCCCCGCCGGCCGCCCCGCCGCCCCAGCCTTGGGGGTCGGTCAGCACGAACAGGGTCGAGTCGGTGTAGTCCAGCGTCGAGCCGAAGGTGGTGCCCGCGCCCGGCGTGGTGTTGAAGGTCATGGTGTCGGTGGCGCCGACGCCGGCGGGACCTGTGCCCGAATAGGACTCGAAGATCACGTCGGTGCGCTTGGCTTCCGAGTGGCTGAGGTCCGCCATCAGCGTCCAGCCGTTGTCGGTGTCGTAGGCGGTGTTCCAGCCGACCGACTTCAGGGTGGTGTCGCGGGTGTTGAGGTCGTTGCGCATGACCCCCTTCACGCCGGTGTAGGTCCCTTGGGTGATCAGGCCGCCCTCGGCGGTGTAGCCGGGCTGGAGCATGGCGGAGCTCCAGAACAGCGGCAGCTCGATGCCGCGCAGGACCTGCTTCTCGCGGAACTCCGAATAGTAGAGGTCGAGCGAGGTGCGGAACTTGTCGGTCGGAGCGTATTCCAGCACGCCGATCACGCCGGTGCGCTTGAGATTGTTGGATTGCACGTACGGCTTGGCGCCGCCGATAACCAGATCGCCGGAGGCGGTGGTCGGATAGCCCCAGGCGTTGAAGCGGCGGCTCTGGGTCGGGGTCGAGATGTCCGAGACCGCGACGGCGACGCCCAGCGTGTCGTTCAGGAACTGGTCGACGAAGGTGGCGCTGAGGCGGTGGCCGCTGTCCTTGGCGTCCGGGTTCAGCTTGTCTTCGCTGTTGAACTCGTAGCGGGCGTTGGCCGACAGGACGCGCTTGCCGTACTTCAGCGGGCGGATGGTCTGCAGGTCGGCGGTGCCGGCCAGGCCTTGGCCGATCAGGGCCGCGTCAGGGGTCTTGTAGACCAGCACGCCGCTGAGGATTTCCGACGGATACTGGTCGAACTCCACGCCGCGGTTGTCGCCGGTCGAGACCTGCTCGCGGCCGTTCAGCAGCACGGTGTTGTAGTCGGGGCCCAGGCCGCGGATCGAGATCGACTGGGCGCGTCCGTCCAGGCGTTGGGCGGTCAGGCCGGGCAGGCGGGCCAGGGATTCGGCGATCGAGATGTCGGGCAGCTTGCCGATGTCTTCGGCCGACACGGCCTCGACGATCGAGCTGGAGGACTTTTTCAGCGCGATGGCGTTTTCGATGCCGGCGCGGATCCCGGTGACGGTGATCTCCTCGACGGTGTCGGTGCTCGGCGTGGATGCTTGTTGAGCGTGCGCGGCGCCGGTGGCCGTCAAAAGCAGCGCGAGGCCGGTGGCGGCTCCGCTCATCAGCCGCGTTCGGCGCGGCATGGAATTGGTCGTCATCTGATGCTCCCTCCCAATCGGTTCTCGCGGTTCCGCCGCGATGATCCAAGCTTCGTTGTGAAAATTACTGCAAATAAACACATTCGATTGCAACTGGAAAAATGGACAAAATGTCATGTGTGGCTTTTTGGTCGAGGTCGTCGCGCCGCATTTGCCGAAATACGGGAGAAATTCTCGCTTTTGGGGTGATGAGAGGTCGATTGACAGGGTTGCGTGGTTTCTGCAAAAGATTGCAAACAATGGATCGGCGCTTTACCGACCGATCCGCGTGAAGAGGGAAGGGGGCTAGAGGCGTGGGAATCCCGGGGGCATGGGTGAGTCGATCGGCGCTCTTCGCGTTCGCCGCCGCCGCGATCACGACCGTCGGTTTCGCGCAGGCCGCGACGCCCGTTCGCCAGGCCTATCTGGATCGCGCGCCGCAGGACGAGGTGATCTATTTCGTCTTGCCCGACCGCTTCGCCAACGGCGACGCGACCAATGATCGCGGCGGCCCCGCTGGAGATCTGGTCGGCGATCGGCTGAAGACGGGCTTCGATCCCGCCGACAAGGGCTTCTATCACGGCGGCGACATCGCCGGCCTGACCGCCAGGCTCGACTATATCCAGGGCCTTGGCGCGACGACGATCTGGCTGGGGCCGATCTTCAGGAACAAGGTGGTGCAGGGGCCGCCCGGCCAGGAGTCCGCCGGCTATCATGGCTACTGGATCACCGACTTCACGGACGTGGATCCTCACCTCGGCACGCGGGCCGAGCTGAAGACCTTCGTCGACGCCGCCCATGCGCGCGGCCTCAAGGTCTATCTGGACATCGTCGCCAACCACACCGCCGACGTGATCCAGTACCGCGACTGCCCGGCCACCGGTTGCGACTACCGGTCCAAGGCCGACTATCCGTTCGTGCGGAAGGGCGGGCCGCGAGGCCCCGCGATCAACGACGGCTTCCTGGGCGACGCCTTCTTGGGCGATGGGCGGCGGACGGCCGAGAACTTCGCGCGGCTGACCCGGCCCGATTTCGCCTACGAGCCCTACGTTCCGAAGGGCGAGGCGACGGTCAAGGCGCCGGCCTGGCTGAACGACCCGATCTGGTACCACAACCGCGGCAACAGCCGGTTCGTGGGCGAGAGCTCGACCTATGGCGACTTCTCGGGCCTGGACGACCTGGCCACCGAGAACCCGCGCGTCGTGCAGGGCTTCATCGACATCTACGGCCAGTGGATCGACGACTTCGGGATCGACGGCTACCGGATCGACACCGCCCGCCACGTGAACCCGGAATTCTGGCAGGCCTTCGTGCCGGCCATGCTGGCTCGGGCCAGGGCGCGAGGCATCCCGAACTTCCACATCTTCGGCGAGGTCGCTGAAACCGAGCCGGGAATGCTGGCCAGGTTCACGCGGGTGGACGGCTATCCCGCCGTGCTCGACTTCGCCTTCCAGGGCGCGGTGGCCGACGTCGTCAACGGCAAGACCGGGACCGACGTCCTGGCGCACCTGTTCGCGCAGGACGCGCTCTACGAGGGCGGCGCCCAGGCGGCGCTGCAGCTGCCGACCTTCCTGGGCAATCACGACATGGGCCGGATCGGCCACTTCGTGCGCGCCGCCCATCCCGAGGCCTCGGACGCGGAGATCGCCCGGCGGGTGGTCCTGGCCCACGCCTTCCTGATGTTCACCCGCGGCGCGCCGGTCCTCTATTATGGCGACGAGCAGGGGCTGGTCGGGACGGGCGGCGACAAGGACGCCCGCCAGGACATGTTCGCGACCCGGGTCGACGAATACGCCTCCGCCCGGCTGGTCGACGGCGCTTCGGCGGCGGGCGATCACTTCAAGACCGACGGGGCGCTCTACAAGACGATCTCGGCCATGGCGCGGCTGCGCGCCGCCGAGCCGGCCCTGCGTGGCGGCCGCCAGGTCGTGCGGGCCGCCGGCGACAAGCCGGGCCTGTTCGCGGTGTCGCGGATGACGCCGGCCGGCGAGACCCTGGTGGCGTTCAATACCGGGCTGACGCCGATCACCGTCCAGGTCGAGGTCGACGCGACCTCGCGGACCTGGCGTTCGGCCCACGGTTCCTGCGCGGCCGCCGCGACGGCGCCGGGCAGCTATCCGGTCGAGATCGGCCCGCTCGATTACATGATTTGCGTTTCGGAGGTTGGCCAGTGACGGTCGAGACCCTTTCAAAGCCGTCTACCGATCTGGCCCACGACCGCGACTGGTGGCGCGGCGCGGTGATCTACCAAGTCTATCCGCGCAGCTTCGCCGACACCAACGGCGACGGCGTGGGCGACCTGCCGGGCGTCACCGCGCACCTGGAGCACGTCGCCTCGCTGGGCGTGGACGCCATCTGGCTGTCGCCGTTCTTCACCTCTCCAATGAAGGACTTCGGCTACGACGTTTCGAATTACGAGGACGTGGATCCCATCTTCGGGACCCTGGCCGACTTCGACCGGCTGATCGAGAAGGCCCACGCCCTGGGCCTGAAGGTGATCATCGACCAGGTGTTCTCGCACACCTCCGACGAGCACCCCTGGTTCAAGGCCAGCCGCCAGGACCGCGCCAACCCCAAGGCCGACTGGTACGTCTGGGCCGACGCCAAGCCGGACGGTTCGCCGCCCAGCAACTGGCAGTCGGTGTTCGGCGGCCCGTCCTGGACCTGGGACGCGCGCCGTCGCCAGTACTATCTGCACAACTTCCTGTCGGCCCAGCCCGACCTCAACGTCCACAACCCGCGGGTGCAGGACGCCCTGGTCGCCACGGCGCGGTTCTGGCTGGACCGCGGGGTCGACGGCTTCCGCTTCGACGCGATCAATTTCGCGATGCACGACAAGGCCCTGACCGACAATCCGCCGATCCTGACCGGCGAGGGCAAGCGCACCCGGCCGTTCGATTTCCAGCACCACCTGTACAACCAGTCGCACGACGACATCCCGGCCTTCCTGACCCGGCTGCGCCAGCTGGGCGAGTCGTACGGCGGTCGCTTCATGGTCGCCGAGGTCGGGGGCGAGCGGGCCGACAGCGAGATGAAGCTGTACACCCAGGGCCCCGACCGCCTGCACAGCGCCTACGGCTTCCTCTACCTCTATGCCGACACCCTGGCGGCGGACCTGATCCGACAGGGCGCGGCCATGTGGCCGGGCGAGGAAGGGCAGGGCTGGCCGTCCTGGACGTTCTCGAACCACGACGCGCCGAGGGCGGTGTCACGCTGGGCCCGGGGACGCGATCCGAAGGCCTTCGCCGAAATGTCGCTGCTGCTGCTGGTGTCCTTGCGCGGCAACGTCTTCATCTACCAGGGCGAGGAGCTGGGCCTGCCCCAGGCCGAGGTGCCCTACGACCGGCTGCGTGATCCCGAGGCGATCGCCAACTGGCCCGAGACCCTGGGCCGCGACGGCGCCCGCACGCCGATGCCCTGGGTGGCCGTGGCCGCCCACACCGGCTTCTCCAAGGTCGAGCCCTGGCTGCCGATCGACCCTTCGCACATCGACCTGGCCGTCGACCGCCAGGAGCGCGACGGCGATTCGACCCTGAACGTGACCCGCCGCGTCGTCGCCCTGCGCCGCCAGCTGCCGGGCCTGCGGACGGGCGGCATGACCCTGGTCGACGCCCCCGAGCCGCTGCTGGTCTTCCTGCGCGGCGAGGGCGCGGATCAGGTGCTGTGCGCCTTCAACCTGGGTTTCGAAACGACCGCCTGGGACCTGCCGGCCGGCTGGCGGATCGTCGACAGCGTCAACCTGGCCGGCGAGGGCGCTCTGCCGCCGATGGCCGGGCTGGTGGCGCGGAAGGCCTGAAGCGCGGACGGGGACAGGCCCATGGGCCTGTCCCCGGCCTCTGGACACGACTTGGCCGCCTCACGCGGAAAGCCGCTGAAGTTCGGGGAGGGACGCGGAGCGCCGGGCCAGGCCCGGAAGCTTTGTGAAGAAATACCGTTTCGACCAGGACCGACGCTCCGCGCGATCGTGGCCCCCGACGGGCGGGCCGGGCTCGCGTCGCCCGGTCCCGGAACGCCTGCGTCACCGCAGGCCTGTCGCGCCGCCAGCCCTCAATCCAACGCCGTTTTAGTGTTCCATGCCCGGCCGGCCCCAGATGGATGAAGTTGGCGACCGCCGCCCCCGAAGAGACGCCGACCGCCGCCGACGAGCGCGCCCGCTCGACCGCACCCCAAGGCCGCGAAGGTCGCAGGCCTTAGCGCCCTCCCCATCGCCTTGAGATGAGCTGATTATGCGGCGGCGGGAGAGAGGGAGGATAAGTGGATTTTAGGCGTTGAATTCGTTGGAGAAACACGCCGGGAGCGATGGGGATAAGTTTCTTCAAGCCCGCGGCCAGGCGGCGGACGCGGCCGATCACTCCAAGCCGCCTCTTCGAAGGTCCGAGAAGGGTGGTGGGCTCAACCGGTGAACGCAACACGCTAACTTTTCTTCGGACAGGGAGCGTGCGCGTCTCATCTCAGGCCGGCGTGAAGCCGCGCCGCTCAATCCCATAGAAGAGATGTTTCTCGGATCCGGGCTCCACGGGAGCGGGGCGTTCCGCCAGCAGCGTCGCGCCGATTTTTTCCGCGGCGCGGCGAGACCTCAGGTTTGATTCCGCGATGCGAAACAGCACCCGGTCCACGACGCCGAATGCGTGTTGGAGCATCAGCTGCTTCATCTCCGCGTTGAACACCCCGCCCCACCATTCCCGCCCCAGGAAGGTCCAGCCGATCTCGACTTCGTTCGGCTCGACGAATTGGGGGGAATAGCGCGACCAGCCCATGATCCTTCCCGACGCCGCCTCGACCGCGACCAAGGCGCCGCCGGAGCTCAGGCCATCTTCGAAATAGGCCCGAAACTTGTCGAGCAAGTACCGGTCGCGATCCGGATGGCCCGCCCACACCTGCGGATCGGAGCCCACTGAAAACAGGCCTTCCCAGTCGCTTGCCACCACCGGACGCAAGTTGAGGAGCCTGCCGCTCAGTTTTGGCTGCCAATCCATTCCAGTTCACTCACCTAGCGAGATCAAAGCGGGTCCGACGCGCAGCGCGCAAACCGTTGGCGGCAACCCGAGCTGCTTAGTAGCGGACCTCTTAGGCGTCGCCTATGGGTGGCTAGCGGACCTATGGGCAGGTTGGGAAATATCGCCCACCGATGCTTGTGATCATCCCCGCATCGCCAGCTTTCCAGGCCACATCGACAT
>NZ_LMFD01000012.1:0-97902 GCF_001427165.1 Caulobacter sp. Root487D2Y | reverse complement strand
GACCGTCACCGCACGATGTCGCCAGGAGCAGTATAACCGGCCACAGTCTTTTCATGGCGAGACGATCACTGAAAAACTCAAGGTCCGCAACGGGTCGGTTGCGGGCATCGACACCAGACCGGAAACCGGACCTTCGCCGCGTGCTATCGTCGGGTCTGGGGCGTCCGGTCCGGGCCGCGCCAACGGAGCGTCGATCCTTGGACAGCGGTCCATCCCCACTTCAAAAGGGACCCAGGGTTGCTAAGCTCAAGCCATGAGCGATCTCCTGACGCCCACCAAGGTCGATCCGCTGGAGGCCGAGCAAGCCGCCGCCCTGGACCGCGACGGCTATCTGCTGCTGCGGGGCGCCGTGCCCGAGGCCTGGCGTGACGCCCTGCGCGCCGCGTTCGACATCGGCGTGGGGACCCATGACCAACTGGCCGTCGCGCCGCGAGGCCCCGGCTGGCGTCACGCCCTGGTCGATCTGGACCCCACGGTGCAGCGGACCTGCCGACAGCCCTCCCTGCTGGCGGCGGCGGGGCGGATGCTGGGCGGTCCGTTCTTCCTCTCCCAGGTCGAAGGCCGCGAGCCGCTGCCGGACGGCGGCCATCAGCGCCTGCATCGCGACGGCGCGGGGCTGCACGCCGTCGGCGCCCTGGTCTTCCTGGACCCCTACGGGCCGGACAACGGCGCCACCCGCGTGGTGCCGCGCCATCTCGATCCCGGCGACTTGGGCGGCGATGGGGGCGGCGAGCCGGACGAGGCCCTGTCCCTGACCCTGGCGGGCGAGGCGGGGGACATCCTGGTGTTCGACGCCGACCTTCTGCATGGCGCGACCCGCAACCGCTCCGGCGCGCGGCGACGTTCGCTGCTGCTGAGCTTCAAGCCGGAGCGCGATCGGGCGGCCGAGGACGCCTGCCGCGCCGTCCGCAACGTGCGCATGGACACCCGCGAGGTGTTCGTCCCGTAAAGGGCAGGGAGCTCGCTAGCCCCCGCAGGACTCGCGGATGATCAGGTCGGTCGGCACGCGTTCCGAGCGGCTGGCGCCCTGGCCGCTGGCGTCCAGCAGCTTGGAGACCATCAGCCGCCCGGCCTTGGCGGTGTCCTGCGAGATGGTGCTGAGCGCCGGGCGCGAATAGCGGGCGAACGGCACGTCGTCATAGCCGATCACCGAGACGTCGCGCGGTGTCGACAGGCCCGCGTGCTGCAGGGCGCGGATGGCCCCCAGGGCGATCAGGTCGGAGGCGGCGACCACGCCGTCGAACTTCACCCCGCGCTGGATCAGCGAGTCGACGCTGGCCTCGGCCGACTCGACCTCGAAATGGGCCGGCACGATCAGTTCCGGATCGACGCCCAGGCCGAACTGCTCGACGGCGTCCAGATAGCCGCGGTGGCGCTGCATGGCCTCGGGGGCCTCGGTGTCGCCCAGGAAGACGATGCGCTTGCGGCCCAGGCGGGCCAGATGCAGCGTCGCGCGCTTGGCGCCCAGCGGATTGTCCGAGCCCACCGAGCAATAGGCCTGGTCGGGCAGCTGCGCCCCCCAGACCACGAAGCGGCCCTCGGTCTCGGCCAGGCGGTTGAAGGCGGTGTGCAGCCAGCTCTGGCCCAGGAAGATCACCCCGTCGGCGCGGCTGGTGGTCATGGCCACCGACAGGTCCTCGAAGCTGGTCGGGGCCACGTGGCTGATCACCAGGTCGCATCCCCGTTCACGCGCCGCCTCGCCGACCCCGGCCAGGAGCTCGAGGAAGAACGGGTCCGACAGCCGGCCCTCGCGGCCCTGGGGCCGAGGCACGACGATGGCGATCGTGCCCTCGGCGCCGATCGGGCCGGCGGGCATGTAGCGGCGGAACGGATAGTCCATCTCGCGCGCCAGCTTCCAGATCAGCTGCTTGGTGCGCGTGTTGACCGCCGGACTGTCGTTCAGCGCCCGCGAGGCCGTGGAGATCGACACCCCGGCCAGCTTGGCTAGGTCTTCAAGCCGCGTCGCGCCCTTGGTCACTGTCCTGTCCGCCCCGTCCGTCGTCGTTGCTGCAAATTTTGCCGCAAATCTTTTCAGACCTTTGTTAAGGCGCCGTGGCCATGGTTTTCAAGCGCCGTCGACGCGGGGCGGCGGCGGTTGTGCGTTCGGCCTTGAAAATTTATGCAATTTTCTGACGTTTCAGCGATGACGCGCCCGCCGTAACTCGCATCGAGGCAAGGGCGTGGTTGGGAAATCCTCGCC
Source organism: Caulobacter sp. Root487D2Y (assembly GCF_001427165.1). Lineage (NCBI taxonomy): Bacteria > Pseudomonadati > Pseudomonadota > Alphaproteobacteria > Caulobacterales > Caulobacteraceae > Caulobacter > Caulobacter sp. Root487D2Y. The sequence continues at coordinate 95,702 of NZ_LMFD01000012.1, read as the reverse complement.
ATTTCGTCCTGATAATGCGCGGGAATATTGGAAAATCCCGTTGCCAGCGTGATCGCCGCGTGCACAAATGCCCCCACACAAAGCGCTGAAAAAATTTGCGCAAGCGCCTTGGTCAACGGGGCGTCACAGGGGGAGCGGATGGCGACCAAGGCCCGGCTGAATTTCTTCCAGATCTGGAACATGTGCTTCGGGTTCTTCGGGATCCAGATCGGCTTCGGCCTGCAGAACGCCAACACCTCGCGAATCTTCCAGAGCCTCGGCGTCGAGGTGAACCAGCTGGCCATCCTGTGGATCGCCGCGCCGGCCACCGGCCTGCTGGTGCAGCCGATCATCGGCTATCTCAGCGACAAGACCTGGGGACGCCTGGGCCGGCGGCGTCCGTACTTCTTCTGGGGCGCGATCCTGACCAGCGCCGCCCTGCTGGTCATGCCCAACGCCCCCGTGCTGTGGATCGCCGCGGCCGCCCTGTGGGTGATGGACGCCTCGATCAACATCACCATGGAGCCGTTCCGCGCCTTCGTCGGCGACAACCTGCCCGATGAGCAGCGCGCCTCGGGCTACGCCATGCAGAGCTTCTTCATCGGCACGGGCGCGGTCCTGGCCTCGGCCCTGCCGTGGATGCTGACCCACTGGTTCGGCATCAGCAACGCGGTGGAGGGCGGCGGCGTGCCGCTGTCCGTGCACATCGCTTTCTATGTCGGCGCGGCGGGCGTGCTGCTGGCGGTGCTGTGGACGGTGTTCACCACCCGTGAATACAGCCCCGACCAGATGGCCGCTTTCGAGGCCGCCGAGCGGGCGCGGAAGGGCGAGGCGCCGTCCATGGCGGCCGACGCGCCCACCCGCGCCGTGCGGGCCTACATGGTCGGCGGCGTCGTCTGGACCCTGGCGGGCGTCGTCCTGGCCGTCGCGATCTTCGCCACGCGGCTGGAGAAGGAGGTCTATGTCCTGGCCGCCATGCTCGGGGCGTTCGGCCTGGCCCAGATCGCCGCCGGCCTGCTGCGGCGGGGCGGGAAGACCGCCAATGGCTTCTCCGAGGTGGTCGAGGATCTGTTCCGCATGCCCGACACCATGAAACAGCTGGCGGTGGTGCAGTTCTTCTCGTGGTTCGGCCTGTTCGCCCTGTGGATCTACACCACCCCGGCCGTCACCGCCTTCCACTACCATGCCATGGACACCGCCTCGCGGGCCTATAACGACGGCGCCGACTGGGTGGGGGTGCTGTTCGCCCTCTATAACGGCGTGGCGGCGTTGGCGGCTCTGGTGATCCCGCTGATCGCCCGCGCCGTCGGCCGCAAGGCCAGCCACGCCCTGTGTCTGGGCCTGGGCGGTCTGGGCCTGGCGGCGTTCCCGCTGATCCGCGACCCGGTGCTGCTGTGGATCCCGATGATCGGCGTGGGCTTCGCCTGGTCGTCGATCCTGTCGGCCCCGTACTCGATCCTGTCGGGCGCGGTGCCGGGCCCGAAGATGGGCGTCTATATGGGCATCTTCAATTTCTTCATCGTCATCCCGCAGCTGCTGGCCGCGACCATCCTGGGCGTGCTGCTCAAGACGTTCTTCGACGGTCAGGCGATCTGGGCCTTGATCCTGGGCGGCGGTTCGATGCTGGCCGCGGCCGCCTGCGTGTTCCTGGTCCGCGACGTGGGCGAGCCCAGGGCGCTGGCCGCCGCGGCTCCGTCTCCCGAAGCACTCTCAAAAGCTTGATCCGCGTCCTTGTCGACGTCGCCATTTCACGAGGTAGTTCCATGCGTTGCCTGAAGATACTCGCCTTGGCCTCGACGGCCGCGACCGCTCTGGGAAGCGCCGCCTGCGCCGAGACCCCGACCACCTGGGCCTATGCCGCCAAGACCGGAGTCGGCGCGTCCTACGAGGCCTATGTCGACGGCGCCTACAAGGACGGCGGCCCGACCGGCGCGGTGTCGAAGGTGTGGTTCTCGATCGCCGACGGGACCCTGACCGAGACCATGTACGGCCTGATCCACGAGGCCCAGATCAAGCAGCTTCGGGTGGCGGTGAAGACGTCGACCGGCCTGGCCGTCGAGGGCGCCGACACCACCTCCAAGACCGAATACCTGCACGTCGACGCCGCCGGCCGGCCGCTGTCGCCGGCCTACAAGGTGACGACCACCGACAAGCAGGGCCGGTTCGAGATCGAGAAGCGGATCTTCACCGACCCGGACCGCAACGCCCTGGTCGTGCGGGTCACGGTCCGCGCGCTGAAGGGGCCGGTGACGCCGTTCCTGGTGCTGGAGCCGCACATGGCCAACACCGGCGGCGGCGACACGGGCGCGGCGACCGCCGCCGCCCTGACCGCTTCGGAGGGCAAGGCGTTCCTGAGCCTGAAGGGCGGCAAGCCGTTCGTGAAGGCCGTCGCCGCGCCGCTCGGCGCCGACGCCCTAGCGGCCGTGAAGTCGGCGGCCCTGACCGGCGGCGCCTCGGCCACGGGCGCGATCGTGCTGACCGCCCAGCTGCCGGAGCAGGCCTCGGGCGAGGCGACCTACGACTTCGCCATCGGCTTCGGCGGCGACGCCCAGGCCGCCGACCAGGCCGCGTCCGCCACGCTGAAGACTGGCTATGACGAGGTGCTGGCCCGCTACAACGGCGAGGGCGACCGCGTCGGCTGGGAGGACTATCTGGCCTCGCTGACCGAGCTGCCGCGCCTGCGCGAGGTCTCGGAGGACGGCGGCAAGCTGGTCCAGGCCAGCGCCCTGATGCTGAAGGTCCAGGAAGACCGCACCTATGCCGGCGCCCTGATCGCCTCGCTGTCCAATCCCTGGGGCGACACCGTCGACGCCTCCAAGCCCTCGACCGGCTACAAGGCCGTCTGGCCGCGCGACTTCTACCAGTGCGCCATGGCCCTGGCCGCCCTGGGCGACAAGCAGACGCCGCTGGCGGCGTTCCACTACCTGCCCCAGGTGCAGGTCAAGGCCGGCATGGCGGGCAACACCGGCGTCGGCGGCTGGTTCCTGCAGAAGACCTGGGTGGACGGCACCACCGAATGGGTCGGCGTCCAGCTGGACCAGACCGCCATGCCGATCATGCTGGGCTGGAAGCTGTGGAAGCTGGGCTGGCTGCCCGAGGCGGACCTGAAGGCCTATTACGGCAAGATGATCAAGCCGGCGGCCGACTTCCTGGTCGACGGCGGCAAGGTCGGGGTCGGCTGGAACCACGAGACCATCAAGCCGCCGTTCACCCAGCAGGAGCGCTGGGAAGAGCAGGGCGGCTATTCGCCCTCGACCACCGCGGCGACCATCACCGGCCTGGTGGTGGCGGGCGACATCGCCGAACTGGCCGGCGACGCGGCCGGCGCGGCCCGCTATCGCGCCGCGGCCGACGCCTATTCGGCCAAGGTCGAGGCGCGGATGGTCACCACCAAGGGGCCGTTCGGCGACGGGACCTATTATGTGCGCCTGAACCAGAACGAAGACCCCAACGACCACGCCCCGATCGGCGCCGCCAACGGCCAGATCGCCCCGCCCAAGGACCAGGTGGTCGACGGCGGCTTCCTGGAGCTGGTCCGCTACGGCGTGCGGCGGGCCGACGATCCGGCCATCGTCGGCAGCCTGCCCGAGCTGGACGACACCAGCCGGGCCGACCTCTACCGCGTGCGCTACGACTTCACCTTCCCGGGCGTGACGGGCGAGTTTCCCGGCTGGCGGCGCTATGACGTCGACGGCTATGGCGAGGACGCCAAGACCGGCGCCAACTACGGCGTGGGCGGCCAGATGAGCCCGGGCCAGCGCGGCCGGGTCTGGCCGATCTTCACCGGCGAGCGCGGCCACTACGCGCTGGCGGCGGCCAGCCAGCACGGCAAGCCCGACGCCGCCGCGATCCAGGAGATCCGCGACCGCTACGTCAAGGCCATGGAGCTGTTCGCCAATGAGGGCCTGCTGATCTCCGAGCAGGTCTGGGACGGCGTCGGGGCGAACCCGCGCGGCTATCCGCGCGGCGAGGGCACGGACTCGGCCACGCCCCTGGCTTGGTCGCACGCCGAATACGTCAAGCTGCTGCGCTCGGTCAGCGACGGCCAGGTGTGGGACCGCTACGCGCCGGTGGCGGCGCGCTACGCGAAGTAGAACAGCCAAGCTCCGCCCGCGCCGGTGAAAATCGGCGCGGGCGAAAGCTTCACCTTAGGGGCGGTCCTAGAACCTGGCCCGCACGCCGGCGAAGGCGCCGCGGCCCGGGGCCCCATAGCGGTAGAGGGTCTCGTACCGCTGGTCGAACAGGTTCTCGACCCGGCCGTACAGCTCGAACGTGTCGTTGATCGGATAGGCGACCCGCACGTCGGTCAGCACATAGCTCTTCAGCCGCCGGGTGTTGGCGGCGTTGTCGAAGCTGTGGCCGACATACTGCATCGTCAGTCCGCCCGTCAGACCGTTGGCCAGATTCAACTGTGCGTCGGCCGCGGCGGTCTCGCCGGCCCGGCGCGCCAGGTCCTTGCCATGGTTGGCGTCGGGCGACTTATTGATCGCGTCCATGTTGGTGTAGTTGCCCGACAGGGTCAGCAGCGCGTTGACCTCGAAGCTGCCCTCCACCTCCACACCGTGGGCTTGGCTCTTGGCCGTGTTAGCGTAGCCGCCGAAGTTGGGCGGGGTGTTGTTGGACAGGAAGTCGATCTGGTTCCTGGTGTCGCGGCTGAAATAGGTGATCGACCCGCGCAGGCGACCGTCCAGGACGCCGTGCTCGACGCCGATGTCCCAGCTCTTGGCCTCTTCCGGCTTCAGGTCGGTGTTCCCGTAGTCGCTGTACAGCTGGTACAGCGACGGCGCCTTGAAGCCCTCGCCGTAGTTGGCGCGGAAAATCGTGGCCCCGCCGTTGGGGGACCAGGCCGCGCCGGCCTGGACGGTGGTGGCCCCGCCGAAGGTGTCGTGGTCGTCGTGGCGGACGCCGCCGGTCAGGGTCAGGCCCGCGGCCGGCTTGGCCTGAAGCTGGCCGTAGACGCTGTCCATGCCGGCGGCGTGGCGATCGACGTCGGGGCTGAACGACGGCGAGGCTGACCGAAACCAGGTGCGTTCGGTTTCGGCCCCGAACACCGCGCGCCAGACCGGATTGATCGTCCAGGCGCCTTGGTATTCCAGGCTGTTGTCGGTCCCGCGCGAGTCGAAGGTCTTGGGCGCGCCCAGGGCGGGATCGTAGTTCTCGCGATCGGTCTGGGTGTAGCCGTAGCCGACGCGGCTTTGCAGGGCGCCGTCGAAGTTGGACAGCCGCGCGCCCAGATAGCCGACCAGTTCCTTGGTCTTGCCGTACTCGGCGGTGTCGGCGAAGGCGAAGGCCGGGGCGGGGAAACCGTCGAACTCGCCGCGTCCGGCGGCGTAGGAAACACGGGCGTCGAGGCTGGCCCCGTCGGTGACGTTCACGTCCAGGCGGCCGCTGACCGCGTTGTTGTGGTAGCCGTCCTTCTCCTTGCCGCCCAGGGCCTCGTCGAAGGTGGAGACGCCAGCGGTGGTGTAGGACCCGGCCGCCAGCCGCCATCCGCCCCACGCGCCGCCGGCCCCGACGCCGACGCGGCCATAGGCCGTGGCGCGCGAGCCGCCCTCGACCAAGGCGTCGCCCGACAGCGGACCGTCCGGGGTCTTGGTGAGCATGCTGACCACGCCGCCGATGGCCTGGCTGCCCCACAGGGTCGATTGCGGGCCGCGCAGCACCTCGATGCGGTCGACGTCGCCGGCCAGCAGGGTGGCGAAATTGTAGCCGCCGCCGGTCGACGACGGGTCGTTCAGCTTGACGCCGTCGATCAGCACGGCGGTCTGGTCGGTCTCGGCGCCGCGGATGCGCACCTGGGTCGCGCCGCCCACGCCGCCGTTGCGGGTGACGGAGACGCCGGGGGTGCGCGACAGCAGATCGGAGACCACGACGGCCTGACGCTGGCGCAGGGTTTCGGCGGTGATGACCGTCATGCTGACCGGGGTTTCGGACAGTTTGTCGGCGGCGCGGCCGGCGGTGACGACCACCTGATCGACCGCGTTGGCGTCGTCGAGGAGCTCGGCGGCCAGCCCTTGGCTGGGCAGGGCGAGTACGGGAAGGGCGGCCACCAGGGCCAGGACGGAAATCGAGCGCATAGTCAAATCCTCCGTGCGCAGCAACGAAGGCTGGCCCGAGGATTCGGACCGGCCAGACGATGTCGCCTCGGGGGAAGAACCCCATCGTACGGCGCACCCCGGCCGGACGAAGGACGACCGCGACGGGCAGGTCTCCTGGCTCACGGGTCAAGGCCGGTGCGTGTCGCCTTCCCAGCCGCTCTCCGAAGAGGAATGGCCAGTGGCTTAGTGACACGCGGGCTCGCCGCTTACAGTTGCGGGGGCAGCCCGGGTTTCGCACCCGAGTTCCCTTTTCATCCTCTTTCGAGGAACCTGTCGCGAGAGCTGCACTATAGACTGCGCCGCACCCGGTCAATCTGGAGCGCGTCTTGCCCGCCGCGCCAGGCCTTGGCCCCGCCTTGAGCCTGAAGCGAGAAAAACTCCATTGAGCGCTGATATCCCGCGTCTAAGGTGTGGATAGACAGCGCCTGCTCGCGGAGATGGGCGGCGCTCCGGGAGGACGCCATGAACGCCTTTGCCCCCATCACCGCTTCGGAAACGCCTGACTATGCCGGCCTGACGGTGACCCCGGCCGGAACGGTCCTCGGCGCCGAGATCTCGGGTCTGGACCTGACCCGGCCCTTGTCGCCGGAGGTCGTGGCGGCGATCCGGACGGCGTTGCTGCGTCACAAGGTGGTGTTCTTCCGCGACCAGGACATCAGCCATGAGGATCATGTCCGTTTCGGCCGCTATTTCGGGGACTTGGAGGGCCATCCTGTCACCGCCCACGTGCCGGGATTTCCCGAAATCCTGCACATCGAGGCCGCCGACGGCATGAAGCTGCGCGAGGAGATCGTGCCGATGGTCCGCGCCGCCAACAAGTGGCACACCGACGTCACCTTCCGACCCGCGCCGTCGATGGGCGGGGTGCTGCGCATGCGCCACATGCCGCCTCTGGGCGGCGACACCCTGTTCGCCGACACCGCCGCCATCTATCGCGACCTGCCCGACCAGCTGAAGGAACAGCTGGCCCCCCTGAAGGCCGAGCACGACATCCTGCAGAGCTACGGCTACCGGGTCGACGAGGCCAAGCGCCAGGAGCTTCGCGCGGCCCATCCGGTCCAGGCCCACCCGGTGGTCCGCACCCATCCCGAGACCGGCGAGAAGCACCTGTTCGTCAACAAGGTCTTCACGACCCGGATCCTGGGCCTGCCCGAGGACGAGGCCGCCAAGCTGCTGGCCGACCTGCTGGACCGGGTGAAGACGCCCGAATACCAGGTCCGCTTCCGCTGGACGCCCAACGCCATCGTCTTCTGGGACAACCGCGCCACCCAGCACTACGCCATCCTCGACTACTGGCCGCAGGAGCGCATCGTCGAGCGGGTGACGATCCAGGGCGACGTCCCGTTCTGACGCGACCTTAGCTTGACCATGAAATGACCAGCGAGGTCATCGGGTTATCGCGACCTCTGATCGTGATCAGGAGCGCGAGGCGCGGGCGTCGATGCGACGTTCCATCAGCAGCAGGCTGAGCATCACCAGGAAGGCGAAGACCAGCAGGGCGCCGGCCAGCTGGTGGGCCTTGTCCCACTCCAGGGCCTCGACCAGCCGATAGATCTCGATCGACAGCACCTCGGTCTGGCCGGGAATGCCGCCGCCCAGCATCATCACCACCCCGAACTCGCCGACGGTGTGGGCGAAGACCAGAAGCGCGGCGACGGCGTAGCCCGGCAGGGCCAGCGGCAGGGCCACCTTGCGAAAAGCGCTCCAGGGCGAGGCGCCCAGGCCGGCGGCGGCCTCCAGCGGCTCGTCGCCCACGGCGATGAAGGCGTTGCGCAGCGGCTGGACCGCGAACGGCAGCGAATAGATCAGCGAGCCGATCACCAGGCCCTGGAAGGTGAAGGCCAGGGTGCGCACCCCGAACGGATGCAGCAGGGCGATCAGCGGGCTCTGCGGGCCCAGGGCGATCAGCAGGTAGAAGCCCAGGGCGGTCGGCGGCAGGACGATCGGCAGGGCCACCAGCGCCCCGATCGGCGTCTTCCAGCGCGAACGCCCCCGCGCCAGCCACCAGGCCAGGGGCGTGGCCAGGATCAGCAGCAGGATCGTGGTGATCCCCGCCAGCTTGATCGTCAGCCAAATGATCCCGAGCATGGTCAGCGGACCTCGAGCTTGGTCGACGACGGGCGGGGCGGCATGGCTTTGGTCCGGGCGGGGTTCAGTTATGTAGCTTGCCTACATAACGAGCTTTCGCGTCCAGGTCACGCGCGGCCGGCCGCGCTCTGGAGCCGCCTAGTGGACGGTCGCCCACCGGGGCGCCGGCTCGTCCGGTCCGGCGCCTTGCGGCTCCCGCAGGCGGACGGGCAGGGGATAGCCGTCGACCCGCAGGGCCGCGTTCAGGGCGCGCGCCAGCACCATGGTCGGCCGGGAGTCGATCAGCAGCGGCTCCAGCAGCGCCTCGCCGGCCGCCGTCGCGGTTCCCGCCAGTCCGCAGGACGCCATCAGCCGCTGCTCGTCGGTCGAAACGCCGCCGCAGGTCGGGCGCTCCACCTGGATCGGCCGACGCAGGCTGGCCTCCACCGACTGCATCCAGGCGACGAACAGCCCACCGGACCGGTGCGACGCTCGAAAGGCCAGGGCCTGGGCGACCAGCCGGGGCCGGGGCTCGCCCGCGGCCTTCAGCGCCGCCCACTGGCGCATGGCGCCCAGGAGCAGCCGTTCGCCGACCGTGGGGTCGGCGGTCCAGCGGAAGGTCGTGGAGTCGGGAGTCATGGCGGCCTCCGCCGAGAGGGTGTCGCGTTCTTTGTTGCGACTGGTTCGCAATATCTAGACCGCGAGCCTATTGCGAGTCAATCGCAACAAGCTCGCGCCCGGTGCGCTGGACCGCCGACCGCCGGCGGCCTAGGTTAAGCCGCCGTCGCAACCCGTTCGCCGTTCTGAGTCTTTGGAGCCCGCGCTGTCCGCCCCACCTTCGACCCTCACGCCGATGGCCCGGCTGTACGGCGAGAAGCGGGCCAATCTGGTGCGCGTCTTCGCCGCGAAGCTGCGCTCGGTCAGCGAGGCCGAGGACCTGATCCAGGATCTGTTCCTCAAGGTGCAGGCCCTGGGCGATCTGGAGGTCGAGGGCGACGGCTCGGCCCTGCTGTTCCGGATGGCCAACAACCTGATGCTCGATCGGCTGCGCGGCCAGACCCGCGCCAGCGCGCGCGACGGCGGATGGCGCAACCTGCAGGGCGAGGTGCTGGGCGATCAGCAGGTGGCCGACATTCCATCGGCCGAGGCGGTGGTGGCCGGTCGGCAACGCCTGCGGGCGATGATGGCGGCGCTCGACAGTCTGCCGCCCCAGGTCGCGCGCGCCTTCAAGCTTCACAAGCTGGAAGGTCTAAGTCACGCCGAGACCGCCGCGGTCATGGGGGTCAGCCGCAGCTCGGTCGAAAAGCACATAAGCGCCGCCTTGAAGGCGTTGACGGCCAGACTGCCATGAGGGTGTTTATGGTTTCCGGAACGAGCTTTGGAGGTTCCGCCGTCTTGGTGACGTCTTATCCTTGCGAGGACGCCGCGTGGCGTCAGGACGGAGCGAAATGACGCGCCCCCAAACAGACTCCGACGCCGAGAAGGCCGACGCCGCGATCGCCGGCGCGGCGATCGACTGGCTGGTCCGGCTGCAGGGCGAGACGGTCACCGAGCGCGACTGGCTGGATTTCGACGCCTGGCTGACGGCCTCGCCCGCCCATGCCCGGGCCTATGACGCCGCGCTCGCCTTCGATCACGGCCTGGATCTCGACGCGCGGTTCGCGGAAGGCCAGCCGGTCGAGGCGCCGTCCTTGACGGCCAAGGTGGTTCCGTTGCGGTCGACGCGGCGCGTCTGGCTCTGGTCGGCGGGCGCGGCGATCGCCGCGGCCTTCGTCGCCGGCGCGGTCCTGCTGCCCGACGGCGGCTTGATGGGCGCGCGCGAAACGACCTATGTGACGGGCGTCGGCCAGCGCAGGACCATCGCCCTGGAAGACGGCTCCCGGATCGAGATGAACGCCGCCTCGCGCATGACGGTGCGCTTCGAGCGCCATGCCCGCCGCGTCCGGCTGGATGACGCCCAGGCGTTTTTCGACGTGGCCAAGGACACCTCGCGGCCGTTCCTGATCTCGGCGGGCGACACCGAGGTGCGCGTGGTCGGCACCCGGTTCGATGTTCGACGCCGTGACGGACAGGTGGCGGTCAACGTCCAGCGCGGACTGGTCGAGGTGCGTCCCGGCCTGTCGGGCGACGCCGCGTCGTTCCGGCTGCGGCCGGGGCAGGGCCTTGCCCACCGCGAGGGGCTGGCGGCCGACGCGAAACTCCAGGCGGTCGCCGTCGAGGAGGTCGCGGGCTGGCGTCAGGGCCGGCTGATCTATCGCGACCAGCCGCTTTCCCAGATCGCCGGCGACATGAACCGGCTTTTCCCGCGCCCGGTGAAGCTGGGCGACGCGGCGACCGCCGATATGCGACTTTCCGGCGTGTTGATCGTCGATGAGCAGGATGCGATGGTCGATCGACTGTCACACCTGCTTCCCGTCCGAACGACGACGACCGAAGACGCTATCGTGATCCGGACGCGCTAGAGCCTTGCTGACGGGCCTGGAATCGTTCGAAGCGCGAAGCTTGAGCTCTAGGGGGATAGAGCTGGAGCCCGATGATTTCGGACACGGAATCCCAGCTTCGACGTCGACCTGACGCGCCGGATCGCTCCGGAGCGATCGCCGTCGCCTGCCCGCGCCATCGCGGTCCCGTCTTCGCCCTGACCATGGCGTCGAGCCTGGCCCTGGCCGGAGCCGCCGGGGCGGCCCCCGCGCGCTTCGGCTTCAACATTCCCGCCAAGCTCCGATCGGAGGCGCTGATCGATGTCGGCGTCCAGGCGCGCGTCACCCTCGGGGGGGCCTCGTCCTGTCCTGGACGCAGCGCGGCCGTCGTCGGCCTCCTGACGCTGCGCCAGGCCCTCGACGCGGCGACGGCCGGCGCGCCTTGCCGGTTCGAGATCCTCGACAACGCCACGGTCAGCATCCGGCCCGTCCCGATCCCATCGGCCCGGCCCTCGGTCCGCGCCAGGCCGCCGGTCGTCGTCCAGACGTCGCCGATGATCGCCCCGGCGCTCGACAGCGTGATCGTCACCGCCACCAAGCGCCCGACCCGGCTGGGCGCCGCGGCCGGCGGCGTCAGCGTGATCAGCGCGGCGCGGCTGCGCGACACCGGCGCGATCGACACGACCAGCATCTCCCAGCAGACCGCCGGCTTCATCACCACCAACCTCGGCGCGGCGCGCAACAAGATCATGCTGCGCGGCCTTTCGGACGGAACCTTCACCGGCCGCACCCAGCAGACCGTCGGCACCTATCTCGACAACATCCCCCTGACCTACAACGCGCCCGATCCGGACCTGCGCCTGATCGACGTCGACCGCGTGGAGGTCCTGCGCGGACCCCAGGGCGCGCTCTATGGCGGCGGGTCGCTCAGCGGGGTGTATCGGATCGTCTCCAGCAAGCCGGTGCTGAACCAATGGTCGGGATCGGTCCTGGCCGGCGCGGCCGCCACCGAGTCCGGATCGCCCAGCAGCCGCCTGGAGGGCGTGCTCAACCTGCCGCTGGCCGCCGACCGGGCGGCGGTTCGAGTGGCGGCCTACAACGACGTCGACGGCGGCTATGTCGACGACGTCAATCTGCGCCTTTCGAACGTCGATCGCACCACGCGCGTCGGCGGCCGCGCGGCCCTGTCGGTGGCGATCGATCCGGACTGGTCGATCCTGGTGTCCGGCGCGCGCCAGGACCTGCACGCCACCGACAGCCAGTACACCACCCCCAGTCTCGGCGGTCAGAAGCGCGCCAACCAGGTGCGCGAGACCCATGACAACGTCCTGCAGCAAGGCGCGGTGACCCTAACCGGGGCAGGGGGCTGGGGGCGGTTCGTGTCGTCGACCGGCTATGTCCGTCACCGGTTCGCCAGCCGGTTCGACGCCACCGCCGCGCTGAACGGCGCCGGCTCGGCCTCGGTCGATGTCGGCCTGTTCGACGAGGCCAGCAAGGTGCGGCTGCTGGTGGAGGACGCGGTGCTGTCGTCCCCCGACACCGATCGCTTCCGCTGGCTGTTCGGCCTGTATGGCCTGGCCAGCCTTGAGGACAGCGAGGGCGAACTGCGGGCGCGCACCTATCGCGACCCTTCACGTCTGATCTATCTCGAGGCGCGTCGTGATCGACGGCGCGAATTGGCCCTCTATGGCGAGACCGCCTACGACCTCGGCGACGGATGGACCGCCAGCCTGGGCGGGCGGGCCTTCCGCAGCGAGGTGCACACGACCTCGATGGTCGAGGCGCCGGCGCCGGGCCAGTCGCGCGAACTGGACCGGCAGGCGCGCTTCACGGGCCTTTCGCCGAAATTCTCGCTGCAGCGGACATGGAGCGGGGGCGGGCTCTTCTATCTGTTGACGTCGGAAGGCTATCGCTCGGGCGGGTTCAACTCGGGCGGTCTGGTCGCGCCCTCGACCCTGCGCGCCTCGTTCAAGCCCGATCATCTTCGCAACTACGAGATCGGCGCCGGCATTCGGCCATGGGGCGGACGCATGATCCTGCGCACGGCCCTGTTCCACGATGTCTGGACCGACATCCAGACCGACCAGTATCTGACCCCCTCGGGCCTGTCCTACACCGCCAATGTCGGCGACGGCCGCAACACCGGGCTGGAGGTCGAGGCGGCCGTGACGGCGGCCCGGGGGCTGATCCTGGAGGCCAATGCGCTGTTCAACCGTCCTCGCCTGAGCAAGGTGGATCCCAATTTCGCCTCGGCGGCCCAGAGCGAGCTGCCCGGGGTTCCGGACGTCTCCGCCGGGGCCATGATGCGGTATCAAACGGATCTGGCCGCGGACCGGCGCTTGGTGCTGACGACCGAGATCGAGTATGTGGGCCAGTCGCGCCTGACCTTCGATCGCCGGCTTTCCCCGTCGATGGGCGGCTATGTCACGGGCCGCCTGTCGGCCGAGATGACGATCCGGGACTGGAGCTGGACCTTCGCGGTCACCAACCCCGCCAACGCCTCGAGCGACACGTTCGCCTATGGAAATCCTTTCAGCTTCGGCCAGGTGCGGCAGGTCACGCCGCTGCGCCCCCGCACCTGGAGCCTTCTGGTTTCGCGCGCCTTCTAGGCGGAGGCCAGGACCGGCCGACCCGCGCGAACGCGAAAATAGTTCTGAGGTTCCCTGACCTTCGCGACGTCTTCCTTTCGACGGGGCGGCGCTCGCATGGCCGCCCCAAGTCGGGGAAACTAGATGTCCGTCCTGTCGGGACTTGTCTGCGTCCACAACGAAGAGGCGCGCCTCGCCGAATGCCTCAAGCGCCTGGCGTTCTGCGACGAGATCGTCGTGGTCGCGGACCGCTGCACGGATCGCAGTGAAGCCATCGCTCGCAAGATGGGCGCGCGGGTCGTTTCGGGCATCTTTCCCGTCGAAGGCCTGCGCAAGGCGGCCGGCGTCGCGGCCTGCCGCGGCGACTGGATCCTCGAGCTGGACGCCGACGAGACGGTGACGCCGGCCCTGGCTCGTGAAATCCGCGAGACGGTCGCCCGGGCCGACGCCGGCGACTGGTACCAGGTGCCTGTGGATAACTTCGTGGGCGCGCAGCTGGTGCGCCATGGCTGGGGCGGCTCGTTCGGCGCCTCCTCGGTGGCCCGGCTGTTCCGCAAGGGCGCGAAGCGCTGGAAGAGCGAGCGGGTCCATCCCGGCACCACCTTCACCGGCGTCTATGGCGGCCGGCTGAACAACGCCATCCTGCACAAGGTCGACGACGACATCGCCGACATGATCCAGCGGCTGAACCGCTACACCGCCCTGCGCGGCCAGGACCTGGCCGACAGCGGCGAGATCAAGAGCCTGTGGGACGACCTGTTCCGGGGCGTGCGCCGGTTCTGCAAGTGCTACGTCTCGCGCAAGGGCTACAAGGAAGGCGACATGGGCTTCCTGATCGCCGTCATGGCGGGCCTTTATCCGCTGCTCTCGAACCTCAAGGCGCGCGAAATCCAGTCGCTGAACGGTGTGCGGACGGCGCGTCCGGCGGGCACGGCGGTGATCGACCTGGACATCGAGGAAGCCAGGCTGGGCCATTCAGCCTAGGCTGTGGTCATGTCGCTCCATCGTCTTCTGATCGCGGTCATGATCGGGCCGGAACTGGCCCGCTGGAAGGCTGGCGGCCATGCGCCGGTGTTCTGGTGGCGTGACGACGACGCGCGCCGGCCCACGCCGGCCCTGGACCGCCTGCTGGCCCTGTCGCTCCGCTTCGAGGCGCCGATCACCCTGGCGGCGGTACCGGACGGCGACATCGCGGCCTTGTCCAAGGCTTGCCGCGCGGTCCCCGGCGCGGAGCTGGCCGTCCATGGCTTCCGGCATGAGAACCGCGCGCCGCCGGGCTGGCCGTCCGGCGAGGTCAACGACCTGGACCGCCTGGCCGACGTGATGTCGGAGCTGAGCACGGCGATCGAGGTGTTCCGCCGCGCCCGCGTGACGCCGCGCCTGTTCGTGCCGCCCTGGAACAACGCCCACCCGACCTTGAAACAGGCGCTCGGCCTGCGAGGCTTGAGCCTGTCCTGCTACGGCGACATGCGCGACCAGGCCGAGCCCGATCGCCTGGACGCCCATCTGGACGTCATGCGCTGGAAGCCCGAGCCGCGCTTCCGGGGCGCGGTCCGGTTCCTGCTGCGAACCCGTCGGTTGCTGGCCGAGCGTCGGTCTAAGCGCGCGTGGGACGAGCCGCTGGGCCTGCTGACCCACCACCTCGACCACGACGCGGAGGCCTGGCGCTTCCTCGAGGCGTTCCTGCCCGTCGCCAGGCCCGTCGCGCGCACGGCCATCGGCAAGCCCGCGGTCAAGACGGCCGCCACGAGTCGCCCCGTCGCGGCGCGGGCGGGCTAGGGCGAACAGGGCGTTCGCCGGGCGAGGGGCGACCCGCGTCGTCGTTTCAAAACAACCTCTTCGGACCTCGTGGGGCGTCGGGCGACCGCTGATTTCCTAGCTTCGCCACAATATTCACGCACGTGATAGTGAGTGTTGACAGGGGGCGGTCTCAGGTGCAGCTTTGCTGGGCAGCGTCGGCGCCCACGATCGACGCACGGGGAGATAAGCGCATGAAGGTAGTTCTTCTCGCGTCGGCTTGCGCCGCCGCGTTGGTGTCGACGTCCATGACCGCCCAGGCGCAGACCGCGTCCCCGGACGCCAAGGACAAGGCCGCTGGCCAATCCGAAGGCGTCCTGCTCAACGAGGTCGTGGTCACGGCCACCCGCCGCAACGAGCGGCTCCAGGACGTGCCGCTCAGCATCACCGCCTTTTCGCAAAAGGATCTGACGGCCAAGGGCATCGTCGGCTACGAGGGCCTGGCGCGCGAGACGCCCGGCGTGGTCCTCAACAAGCCCACCGCCAACTTCAACAACTTCACCGCCCGGGGCATCGCCACCAACGGCTACGGCGCCAATCTGCAAAGCACGGTCGCGATCTATATCGACGAACTGCCGATCTCGACGATCGGCAACACGACAGTGTTGGACCCCAATCTGTATGACCTGGAGCGGGTCGAATTCCTCCGCGGTCCGCAGGGCACGCTGTTCGGATCGGGCTCGCTGTCGGGCGCGCTGCGCATCCTGACCAAGAGCCCCGATCTCGACGAGGTCGACGCCTCGGCCCTGGTCGATTTCGGTCTGACCGGTTCGGATTCCCTGCGCCAGCGCTACAACGGCATGGTCAACCTGCCGATCGTCAAGGACCAGTTGGCCCTGCGCGTCGTCGGCTTCTATCGCCACGAGGAAGGCTATGTCGACAACCTGGGGACCGGAGTCCACAACTCCAACACCCTGGTCGACGGGGGCGCCCGCGCGACCCTGCTGTGGAAGCCGACCGACCGCCTGTCGGTCAAGCTGCTGGGCTCCTACGAGAAGAGCAACCCCAAGGATTCGTCCCTGATCATCCCCTCGCTGGGCCGCAACAAGCGGGTCTCCGATCGGCCGGACCTGTTCGTGGGCAAGCTGGCCAGCGTCAACGCCACGGTCGACTATCAGTTCGACGGCGCGCACTTCACCAGCTCGTCGACCTATTCCAAGTTCGACCAGAAGTTTTTCGTGGATCTGGCCGGCACCTTCGGCGCCGCTGGCATCGCCTTCGGGCTCGACGCCTACGGCTATCAGAAGACCTTCGTCGAGGAAGCGCGCCTGGCGTCGGATCCCGGCGGCAAGTTCGACTGGGTGGTCGGCGGCTTCTATCTCGATCGCCGGCTGGACGTGGACTACTTCTACCGCTCCTCGCCCGAATACCTGGCGGCCCACCACATCACCGGCCTGCCGGACGAGTACTATCAACGCCAGTACACCCACATCAATTCGCACGAACTGGCCGGTTTCGGCGAGCTGACCTACCACATCAACGACAAGCTCTGGCTGACCACCGGCATGCGCTATGGCGGCACCGACGCCCAGGGCTTCACCGAGGGCGGCTACAACAGCGCCTACCTGACCTACGCGATCTTCGGCATCCAGGGCCCGCTGACCATGGTTCCGATCCCGGCGGCCACCGGCGTCAAGGCCGAGGCCAAGAAGCCGTCCTACAAGGTCAGCCTGTCGTACAAGCCGTCGTCGAGCCTGACCTCCTACGCCACCGTGTCGACCGGCTTCCGCACTCCGGTGGTCAACGCCTTCGCCGGCCGGGCCAGCGTGGTCGATCCCACCGACCTGATCATTCCCTACGGCGCCTCGTCGGACGACCTGGTCAACTACGAGCTGGGCGTGAAGGGCCGCTGGTTCGACGGCACGCTCAGCGCCAACCTGGCGACCTATCTGATCGACTGGAGCAACATCCAGGTCCAGGCCAACCGCGTCTCGGACTCGGTCCAGTTCGCCACCAATATCGGCGGCGCGATCAGCAAGGGCGTGGAGTTCGAGGTGGTGGTCGCCCCGGCGACCGGCCTGAGCGTGGGCCTGAACGGATCGTTCAACGACGCCAAGGTCAACAAGCTGACACCGGCCGAGGCGGCGATCTCCGGCGCGGTGGAGAACGCCCGCCTGGCGGCCCCGCACTTCCAGGGCTCGATGTACATCAACTACGGCTTCGACCTGTCGCCCCAGGCCAGGGCCAACGCCTCGGTGGTGTTCCAGCACGTCGGATCCTATCCGGGATCGTTCCCCAACGTGCCGGGCAAGCCCAACCAGGTCAGCCCGACCTACGGCTTCACCGACGCCTATGAGAACGTCAACGCGACGTTCGCGGTGGCGATGGACCGGCTGACGGTCGGCGCCTATGTCGAAAACCTGTTCGACAACCACTCGATCACCTACGTCCACCCCGAGGCGTTCCTGGCCGCCCGTTACGCGACCCTGCGGCCGCGCACGGTCGGCGTGCGCCTGGGTTACGACTTCTAGATGACGAGCGCGGACGCCATGGCTTCGCCCCCGGCCGCGCGCCACGCGCGGTCGGGGAGGGGCGTCTGGGCCGGCTTGGCCCTGGTGGCCGCCCTTTTCGCGGCGGCCCCCGCGCTCGCCCAAGCCGGACCTGGGGCCGCCGGGCCCGTGGTTCACGCGCCGGCCGGCGCCGCCCAGGGCGAGGCGGCCGGCGCGCTGGACGTCTACAAGGGGCTGCCCTACGCCCTGCCGCCCACCGGCTGGCGTCGGTGGCGCCCGCCGGCCGAAGCGCCCGCCTGGAAGGGCGTGCGCGACGCGACCAAGTTCGGCCCGGCCTGCTACCAGCCCAGGTCGAAACCGGGCAGCAGCATCTATGCCGGCGAACTGGGGGCGATGAGCGAGGACTGCCTGACGCTGAACGTCTGGGCCCCGGCCAAGGCCCAGAAGGCCCCGGTCCTGGTCTGGATTCACGGCGGCGCGCTGGCGACCGGCGCGAGCAGCGAGGCGGTCTATGACGGCGCCAAGCTGGCCGGGCAGGGCGTGGTCGTGGTGTCGATCAACTACCGGCTCGGCGTGCTGGGCTATCTGGCCCATCCGGGCCTCAGCGCGGAATCGCGCGAGGGCGTCTCGGGCAATTACGGCCTGCTCGACCAGATCGCCGCCCTGCGCTGGGTGAAGACCAATATCGCCGCGTTCGGCGGCGATCCGTCGAACGTCACCATCGCCGGCGAGTCCGCGGGCGGGCTCAGCGTCATGTACCTGATGGCCGCGCCCCAGGCGCGCGGTCTGTTCGCCAAGGCGATCGCCCAGAGCGCCTACATGATCTCCACGCCGCAGCTGCGGGCCAGCGCCTTCGGCGACATCCCCGCCGAGACGGTCGGGACCTATGTCGCCTTCAAGCTGGGCGCCAAGGACGTCGCCGCCTTGCGGGCGATGAACCCCGGCGAGCTCACCGACGCGGCCGCCAAGGCCGGCTACGCCCCGTTCGGAACGGTCGACGGCCGCGTGCTGCCCCGCCAGCTGGTCGACGTGTTCGACCTGGGCGAACAGGCCCGCGTGCCGATCCTGGCCGGCTTCAACAGCGGCGAGATCCGCTCGCTGCGCTTCCTGGCCCCGCCGCCGCCCGCCGACGCGGCGACCTATACGGCCCTGATCCGCGAGAAGTACGGCGACCTAGCCGACGCCTATCTCAAACTCCATCCCGCCGCCGACCTGGCCGAGAGCATGCTGACGGCGCCGCGCGACGCGCTCTACGGCTGGACCGCCGAGCGTCTGGTCGCCAAGCAGACGGCCGTGGGCGCGCCGGGCTTCCTCTATCTGTTCGACCACGGCTATCCGGCGGCCGACGCGGCGGGGCTGCACGGCTTCCACGCCAGCGAGATTCCCTACGTCTTCGGCACGGCCGACCGCACGCCGCCGTCCTGGCCCAAGATTCCCGCGACTCCGGGAGAGACCGGGCTGTCGGACGCCATGGTCGGCTACTGGACCGCCTTCGCCCGCGACGGCGCTCCCAGCGCGGCCGGCCAGCCGGCGTGGCGTTCCTATGGCGAGGGCCGCGCCTACATGGCCTTCGCCGACGCACCCAGGCCCGGCGCGCACCTGATGCCCGGCATGTACGAACTGAACGAGCAGGTCGTCTGCCGACGCCGCGCCAAGGGCGGCATGCCCTGGAACTGGAACTTCGGGATCATTTCGCCGCCGCTTCCGGCCGGAGATCCTCGATGCTGATGGCGGACGGAGACGTGCAATCCTTCGCCCTGACGCTCGACAAGTTCCTGGATCACGCGGCCAAGTGGAGCCCTCGGGCCCAGGTCGTGACGGCGGGCGAGGGCGGGCGCATCGATCGGATCGGCTATGCCGAGCTTCGCGCGCGGGCCCTGCGGGTCTCGGCCGTGCTGGCCGGTTTCGGCGTCGAGCGGGGCCAGCGGGTCGCCACCCTGGCCTGGAACACCCAGGCCCATGTCGAGGTCTGGTACGCGGTCATGGGCATGGGGGCGGTTTGCCACACGCTCAATCCGCGCCTGACCGCCGCCCAGCTGGGCCTGATGGTCGCGCAGTCGCAGGCCCGCATCCTGGTGGTCAGCGCCGATCTGGCGCCCCTGGCCCGGCGGATCGCCGAGCACGCGCCCTGCGTCGAGCGGCTGGTGGTCATCGATGGTCCCGCCGACGCGCCGAGCCCGCAGGCGCTGGAGCCGATGATCGGCCAGGCGCGGGGCGAGGTGACGGGAGGCGAGATCGTCTGGGGCGGCTTCGACGAGACCACGCCGTGCGGGCTGTGCTTCACCTCCGGCACCACCGGCGCCCCCAAGGGCGTCACCTATACGCACCGCTCCAGCTACCTGCACACGCTGCGCCTCCTGCAGGTCGACGGGATGGCGATCTCGGGCGCCGACAGCGTGCTGGTCGTCGTGCCGATGTTCCATGCCAACGCCTGGGGCCTGCCGTTCGCGGTTCCCGCGGCCGGGGCCAAGCTGGTCCTGCCCGGCCGACACGCGGACGGCGCCAGCCTGGCCCGCCTGATCGCCGCCGAAGCGGTGACCGTCGCCGTGGGGGTGCCCACCGTCTGGCTCGGGTTGGTCGAACACCTGGAAGCCACGGGCGTCCGGCTGCCGTCGCTCAAGCGCATCATCGTGGGCGGGGCGCCTCTCGCCCCCGCCTTGATGGAACGGATCGAGGGCCTGCTGGGCGTGAGCGTGCAGACCAGCTGGGGCATGACCGAACTGTCGCCGTCCGGCACGGTGTCGCCGCCCCATGATCCTTCACGCTCGGCCGGGGCCTCGGGCCGTCCGGCGATCGGAGTCGACCTGCTGCTGACCGACGCCGACGGCCGGGCCTTGTCCGAGCAGCGGGACGTCGAGGGCCATCTGCGGGTGCGCGGCGCGGCGGTGATCGAGCGCTATTTCGGTCACCCGCATCCGGCCACCGACGCCGATGGCTGGTTCGCGACCGGCGACCTGGCGCGGATCGACCCGGACGGCAACCTGTTCATCACCGGTCGGGCCAAGGACCTGATCAAGTCCGGCGGCGAATGGATCAATCCCGCCGAGATCGAGGCGGTGGTCGGGGCGCTGCCCGAGGTCTCCCAGGCCGCCGTCATCGGGCGCGCCGACGCCAAATGGGGCGAGCGTCCGATCCTGCTGGTCGAGATGCGCGAGGGCGAGCCGGTCAGCGACGAAGCGCTGCTGGCGGGTCTGCACGGACGCGTGGCGCCCTGGTGGATCCCCGACGCGATCGTCCGGCTGCCGCACATGCCTCTGGCGTCCACCGGCAAGATCGACAAGATGAGACTGAGATCCGAATTCGGGGGCGGGTGAGTGTCTCGTCCCCATTCGATGTCGCCCAAGCTCGAGACGGAAAGAAGCCTAGTGTCCGAAGACGTGAAACCCCGGCAGCGCTCCACCAAGGCGGAGCAGCGCGCCGAGACGATGGAGCAGATCCTCGACGCGGCCGAATACCTGTTCTCCAAGCACGGGCTCTACGGCGTGACGCTGAAGGACGTGGCCAAGCGGGTCGGCGTCCACCACACGCTGCTGAACTACTATTTCGAGGACAAGCGGAAGCTGTTCGACGCGGTCTTCGCCCGCCGCGCGGTGATCACCAGCGAACGGCGGATGAAGGCGCTGGCCGAGTACGAGGCCGCGACGGGCGACAACCCCACCGTCGAAGGGGCCTTGCGCGCGTTCCTCGACACCGACCTGGACCTCTATACCGACGGCGGTGAAGGCTGGAAGAACTACGCCGCCCTGGGCGCCCAGGTCGCCAACGCCCCCGAATGGGGCGCGGAGTTGATGGACGAGCACTTCGACCCCGTCGTGCTGCGCCTGATCGCCATCCTCCGGAAGGCGCTGCCCGGCTGCAGCGAAGCCGACATCTTCTGGGGCTATCACTTCGTGACCGGGGCGCTGATGCTGACCCTGGCGCGCACGGGCCGCATCGACAAGCTGTCCGGCGGCGTGTGCCGGTCCGACGACTTCATGGCCGTGAAGGAGCGCATGGCGTCGTTCATGGCGGCGGGCTTCCTGCAGGTGTGCGGACGGGGCGCGACCCAAGCCAAGAGGTGATTTCCACATCGCGGACCGTGGCGGAAGATGTGGGTCTAAGATATTAACTCGCTACATAGTGAAGATTGATTCACGTTGGCGTCGGCCGAGAGGAAGAGGGGAAACCAGATGTCGCTCAAGGAACGCGTTGCGATCGTCACCGGCGCGGGAGGCGGCCTGGGCCGCGCCCACGCCCTGTTTCTCGCGCGGCGCGGCGCTCGGGTCGTCGTCAACGACATGGCCCAGGAGGCCGCCGGCCGGGTCGCGGCCGAGATCGTCCAGGCCGGCTTCGAGGCCATGGCCGTCGTCGGGTCGGTCACCGACGAGGCAGCTGTCGACGCCATGGTCCGCCGCACGATGGAGCGGTGGGGCCGCGTCGACATCCTGGTCAACAACGCCGGGATCCTGCGCGACAAGAGCTTCGTCAAGATGGACCTGGAGGACTTCCGGCGCGTGATCGACGTCCACCTGATGGGCGCGGCGATCTGCACCAAGGCGGTCTGGGAGACCATGCGCGAGCAGCGTCACGGACGGGTGGTGATGACCACGTCCTCGTCCGGCCTCTACGGCAATTTCGGCCAGGCCAACTACGGCGCCGCCAAGATGGCCCTGGTCGGCCTGATGCAGACCCTGGCGATCGAGGGCGAGAAATACGGGATCCGGGTCAACTGCCTGGCCCCGACCGCGGCGACGGGGATGACCGAGGGCGTGCTGTCCGACGACAGCCTCGATCGCCTGGATCCGGCCCTGGTCAGCCCCGGCCTGCTGGCCCTGGTCGGCGACGAGGCCCCGACGCGGGCGATCCTCTGCGCCGGCGCGGGCCACTTCGCCGTGGCCAACGTCACGCTCACCGAAGGCCGCTATGTCGGCGCGGGCGACGAGGCCGCGGACGGCGTCGTGCGCCGGTGGGAAGAGATCGCCGATCGGTCCGGCGAGATCGTGCCGGCCTACGGCTTCACCCAGGCCGAGCGCGAGCTGGCCAGCGCCGGAATGGTCTCGCCGATCGCGGCGGTGCGGTCATGACGCGCGAGGCGGTTATCGTCTCGACGGCGCGCACGCCGATCGGACGCGCCTATCGCGGCGCCTTCAACGACACGCCGTCGCCGACCCTGGCGGCCCACGCGCTGAACGCCGCCGTCGAGCGGGCGGGGGTGGCCGGCGAGGAGATCGAGGACTGCCTGCTGGGCTGCTCCCTGCCGCAAGGCGTGCAGCACACCATCGGCCGCATGGCGGCGCTTCGGGCCGGCTTTCCGGTCACCGTTCCCGGCATGACCCTGGACCGGCAATGCTCGTCGGGCCTGATGACCATCGCGACCGCGGCCAAGCAGGTGATCGTCGACCGCATGGACATCGTCGTGGCCGGCGGCGTCGAGTCGATCTCGATGGTCCAGACGGGCGACCTGCGCGTCGACCGCGATCCGGCGCTCGCCGCCCGTTATCCCGACGCCTACATGCCGATGCTGGAGACCGCCGAGGTGGTCGCCGCGCGGTACGGCGTTTCGCGCGAGGACTGCGACGCCTACGGGTTGCGGTCCCAGCAACTGACGGCCGCCGCCCAGGCCGCCGGACGGTTCGACGCCGAGATCGTGCCGATGGCGGCGACCATGCGGGTCGTCGACAAGGCCACTCAGCAGGTCTGCTTCCAGGACGTCACCCTGACGCACGACGAGGGCATGCGCCCCGAGACGACCCTGGCGGGGCTGGCCTCGCTGAAGCCCGCCCTGCCGAACGGCACGGTCACGGCCGGCAACGCCAGCCAGCTGTCCGACGGAGCTTCGGCCTGCGTGGTGATGGAGGCGGGGGTGGCGGCGCGACGCGGCCTGGCGCCGCTGGGCCGCTATGTCGGCATGGCCGTGGCCGGGACTCGGCCCGACGAGATGGGCATCGGCCCGGTCTTCGCCGTGCCCCGCCTGCTGGAGCGCTTCGGCCTGGGCATGGACGACATCGGGCTGTGGGAGCTGAACGAGGCCTTCGCCGTCCAGGTGCTCTACTGCCGCGACCGGCTGGGCATTCCCGACGAACGCCTGAACGTCAACGGCGGCGCGATCTCGATCGGACACCCCTACGGCATGTCCGGGGCCAGGATGGTCGGGCACGCCCTGATCGAGGGCAAGCGTCGCGGCGCGCGCCACGTGGTCGTCACCATGTGCGTCGGCGGCGGCATGGGGGCGGCGGGCCTGTTCGAGGTGCTCTAGTTAGGGCGTGATCCTGACCATGACCACGCCGTGCGACGGCGTCGTCGCGGCGAACCGACCCTTCATCCTGCCCAGCCCCTTCTTGGCCCACAGGTCGCGGACCTCGGCCTTGAGGCCGGCGGGGTAGCCGAGCTCGGTCCAGTCGACGGACACCGTCCGCGCCTCGGCGCCGCGATTGAACAGGATCACCGCGCGACCGCCGTCCGCGAGTTGTTTGGACCAGACCTCCAGGTCGCCGTCGTCGCGGATGCGGCGGCCTTGGACGCCGAGCGCGTCCTGGTTCACGGCGATGACGTCGGTGTTCAGGAGGATGGCGCGTGTCGCTTCATCCATGTCGGCGATGTCGTTGCCGGCGATCAGCGGGGCGGCCATCAGCGCCCACAGGCTGAAGTGCGACTGGTATTCGGTGTTGGTCAGGCCGCCGTTGCCGACCTCCAGCATGTCCGGATCGTTCCAGTGGCCCGGACCGGCGAAGGGATAGAGCGGCTCGTTGAGGTCGACGATGCGCAGGACGCCCAGCGCGTAGTCGTGCTTGCCGTCCCACTTGTCGGTGATGTCGCCGGTCGTGCGCCACAGGTTGCCGATGCTGCTGGCCCACAGCCACGGCTTGGCCGTGCCCCACTCGCACATCGAAAAGACGATGTCGCGGCCGGCTTCCCGCAGGGCGTCGGCCATCAGGGTGTAGGCCTCCTCGGCGTTGCGCGTGCCGGTCGAGCACCAGTCGTACTTGAGATAGTCCACGCCCCAGTCGGCATAGGTCTTGGCGTCCTGGAACTCGTGTCCCTGGCTGCCCGGCCGGCCGCCGCAGGTCAGCCGGCCAGCGTCCGAATAGATGCCGAACTTCAGGCCCTTGGCATGGACGTAGTCCGACAGCGCCTTGATGCCGCTGGGAAAGCGCTTGGCGTCATAGGTGATGAAGCCGCCGGCGTCGCGCGGGCCGTGCCAGCAGTCGTCGATCACGATGTACTCGTAGCCGGCCGCCTTCATGCCGTTCGAAGCCATGGCGTCGGCCATGCGGCGCACGGTCTGCTCGTCGATGTCGCAGGCGAATTTGTTCCAGCTGTTCCAGCCCATCGGCGGCTTCTGGGCCAGGCCGTTGGCGACCCGCGGCGGCGGGTCCTTGTCGGCGGCGACGGCGACCTGGGCGCCGGTCAGGGCCAGAGCCAGCGCGCCGACGATCAGGCAGGCGGCGGGACGCTTGAACAGGGTGGGCATGGAGGTTTCCTCTCGGGGGCGTGGCGGCGGCGGGTGGGTCACGCCGTGACGGGCTTGTCGGCGTAGCGCTCGAGCACGCGCCCGTGGCGCGGCATCTGGTCGACGACCCGGCGGCAGATGGCCCGCATGTTTTCCAGGGTTGCGTACAGGGCGCGCTCGTCCATCAGGTCGGCCAGGGGGTCGTAGCCTTCCGGCTCCTGGCTCTGACCTATCATGACCGCCAGCCAGTTCGGCTCCTGGAAGATGGTCTGGTCCGGGAAGATGGTCAGGCCACGGGTGCGGAACAGTTCGATCTTTTCCCGCAGCGAGTCCGGGATGGGCATGTGGCGCAGGCGGTCCCAGAACGGCTCTCCGACGCGTCCGTTGGCGTGGTAGTGATAGACCAGAAAATCGCGGATCTGCTCCATCTCCTGGCCCATGATCCGGTTGTAGAGATCCGCGGCCGCCGGATCGTTCCTGGCCTGGGGGAAGCTGGCCGCCAGCTTGATCAGGCCGTGCTGGATCAGGTGGATGGAGGTGGATTCCAGGGGCTCGAGGAAGCCGCTCGACAGGCCGATGGCCGCGCAGTTCTTCACGCGCGACTGCTTGCGCCGTCCGGTCTTGAACCTCAGGAAGCGCGGCTCGGCCTCGGGCCTGTTGTCGGGATGCTCCCGCGCCAGGTTGGCGAGCAGGACGTCGGCGGCCTCGTCGTCGCCGATGTGGTCGCTGCAATAGACGTAGCCGTTGCCCGTGCGGTGTCGCAGCGGGATGCGCCACTGCCAGCCGGCGGTCAGGGCGGTGGCGCGGGTGTAGGGGATGGGGTCCTCGTACCGGGTCGAGGGCGCGGCCACCGCGCGGTCGGCCGGCAGCAGCGCCGACCAGTCGTCATGCCCGACCCCCAGCGCGCCCTCGATCAGCAGCGCCCTGAAGCCCGAGCAGTCGATGAAGAAATCGCCCTCCAGCGCCTGGCCGTCGTCGAGCAGCAGCGAGGCGATCGTGCCGTCCAGAGGGTCGAGATTGACCGCGCGAATGGTCCGCTCCAGCCGCCTGACCCCGCGCCCCTCGGCGATGCGCCGCAGGAGCTTGGCGTAGAGCGAGGCGTCGAAATGGTAGGCGTGGGCCATGGTCGTGCGCGGATCGCGCGGATCGTCCACCCGCCAGTCGAAGCGCCCGCTCTTGGCGGCCAGCGCGCTCAGCGAGAATTCGGACAGATCGGGCCTGTAGCCCAGCTTTCGCGCGCGAAGCCAATAGGCGTGGAAGGACACGCCGTTGATCGGCCCGCCATAGGACCCGAACGGGTGGAGGTAGCGGTGGTCGGGGTCGCGCCAGCCGACGAACTCGATGCCCAGCTTGAAGCTGCCTTGCGTGGCCGACAGCATCTCGGCCTCGTCGACGCCCGCCAGTTCGTTGAAGAAGGTGATCGGCGGGATCGTCGCTTCGCCGACGCCGATCGTGCCGATCTCGGCGGACTCCACCAGGGTGATCCGCATCTGATGCGGCGCGAACAGCTTGGAGAAGAAGGCCGCGGCCATCCATCCGGCGGTGCCGCCGCCGGCGATCACCAGATGCGAGATTTTCCCAGGGTTTCCCATGCCGCCTTCGCGTGTCGTTTGCGTCGAACCCCGCCGGCGGCGCGCCGGCGGGGCCTTCGGTCAAGAAGATCAGCTTGGACCTAGAATGTCCCGCGGACGATGAACGAGAAGCGGCGGTCGCTCACCGTCCAGCTGTGCTTGCGGACCAGGGCTTCGGAGAAGTTCCCCTGCGTGCCTAGGAACCAGGAGTCGCGCTGATCCATCTCCAGCACGGTCTTGGAGTTGAGCAGGTTGACCGCCTGGAATCCCACCTTCACCTGGGGGGTGAGCGAATACAGCACCGAACCGTCCAACTGGCCGTAGTCCTCGGCATAGACCGGCACCATCAGGTTCGAGGCCGAGGCGCTCATCAGGTAACGCGACCGCCAATTGTAGGCCAGGCGGGCGTCGACGCCGTATTTGCTGTACAGAAGCATCGCGTTGTAAGTGTAGCGAGACAACAGCTCCAGCGGCAGGTCCAGCTTCGAAGCATTGATCTGGGCGGCGTCGGTGGTGCTGCTGGTGGCGTTCTGGGTTCCCTTGCTGTCCAGTATGGTCGCGTTGAATTCCGTGCCCAGACCGCTGAAGGCGCCCGGCAGGAAGTCGTAGAACTGCTGGTACTGGAATTCCAAGCCGTAGATTTCGCCGTGACCCATGTTCTGGGGCACGGTTCCGACCGCCTGGACGGACTCGCCGTTGTCCTTGGTGATGGTCATCAAGGTCTGGCTGGACTGGATGTAGTCGTAGACATCCTTCTTGAAGACGCCCGTCGCCAGCATGCCGCCATGGAAGTACCACTCGCCCGACAGGTCGAACGAATTGGCGCGCATCGGCTTGAGGTTCGGATTGCCTGAGTAGAAACCAAAGGCGACGTCGGTGTGGTACTGCACGGCCTGGCCGCCGGCCGCCGCCGTGTCCAGTTGGGCCTGGGTATAGGGCTGGTTCGTTGTCGGGTTGATGATGTTGTCGGCCGTGGTGGCGTTGCGCGACTGCAAGGTGGCCGACATCGAAACCGATGGGTCCAGCTGGAAGAAGTCGGGCCGGACGATGTTCTTCGACGCGGCGAACCGGAAGAAGAGGTTGGGCCGGGCCTTCAGGCGCAGGTTCAGGCTGGGCAGCACGTCGGTGTAGTCGCTGCCGCCGACCGAGGCGAAGGGTTGGCCGTCGGCGAAGTCGATCTTGGCCTGGGCGGCGGGCGAGGCGAAGCGCTTCTGGCCCGGGTCGATGAAGCCGACCGTTCCGTAGCCCTGGCCGTCCACCTTGGACTTGACGACCCGCAGGCCGAAATTGCCGTCCCAGCTCATCGCCTCGCCGCCCCAGGTCATGGGCAGGTTGTCGCCGCCGAAACGGACCTTGGCGTAGATCGCGCCGGTCTTTTCCCATTGGCGATTGACGCCGCGGCCGCCGGAATTGGCGAAGCTGGTGTTCACGTCGCCCAAGGGCCGCCAGTAGTTGATGCTGCCGGTCGGCGCGGCCCAGATTGGCATGTAGCTCATCATGGTGCCTTGCTTGAACGGGCTGTAGGTCCCGCCGGCGGGTGACCAGGACGGGATCGCGCCGTTCGGGCCGCCCGGCGGATAATAGCCGTACTCGCCGTCGTTATAGGCCGGCCCGCCGCCGGGGACCGGGCCGTTCCACACCACCTGGTCCAGATAGGTCGCCAGCGCCGCGGGGCTGCGCGCCAGGTCGAACGCCGGCATGATCAGCCCGGGGACGGAGGCGTCGCCCTTGAAGAAGTCGTCGAAGGCCACCGTGTCCTGGTGCTGGGTGTATTTGTCGGCCGTGGCGGTGACCCGCGTGGCCCACGGCGCCGAGATGAGCGCCCAGTTGTACCCGGCGTCGCGCGAGGTGGCGTCGCGCGAGGTGGCGCGGACGCCCAGCTTGATGTCCTTGATCAGCGAGTCGTCGTCGAAGTCGTAGGTCACGTCGAACTTGCCCGCATATTCCCGGGCGTCGTTGTCGTCGATGTGGTCCATCGCGGCGTAGAGGTTGAAGATCGACGGGTTGCCGGTGGCGTTCGTCATGGTGATCTTCGGCAGGTCGCCGGTCAGGTCCAGGCCGAACCCGCCGGGCTGGGTGACGGTGTTGTAGACCGTCACGTCGGTGCCCTCGCGATGCGAATAGACGTACTGCAGGTCGCCGGTCACGACGAACCGGTCGTTCCTCCAGTTGAAGCCCGCCGAAATGTCGTTGGTGTTGTCCTCGACCGTTCCGTAGCGGGTGCCCAGGTTCAGCAGGAACGAGTTGGCCACGCCGTTGCCGCCGCCGCCGCCGTCGACGAGCTGGCCGCTCAGGAAGTTGCCGTCCGCGTCGTACTTGAACGTCGTGCCGGCCGCCGGCCCCACCACGAACGACTGGTTGTTGGTCGACGAGCAGCAGGCCGAGGTCTGGGCGAAGCGGTCCTGGAAGGTCTGCTTGGCTTCGGTGCGGAAGAAGGTGGTGTAGAATTCGAGGTTGTCGTTGGGCCGGTACTGGAAGGCGGCGTAATAGCCCTCGCGCTTCCGGTCCTGGAGGTTGTTGCGGTACTGGATGCCGACCGGCACGAAGACGCGGCTCAGGGGCTGGCCCGCGATCGAATTGTCGCCGTTGAAGTTGAACGTGGCCCCGCCGTCATAGGACGATTGGACCCCGACCCCGTGGGCGTCGTACGGGTCGACGGCGATGGTGTTCACCGCGGTGTTCAGCTTCGAGCTCGACAGGCTGAGCAGCACCCCGAACTCGCCGCCGTCGGGGGTGTCGAAGCGGTCGCTGTAGAGAACGCTGCCGGACGGCGTGCCGTCCTTGCGCAGGTCGCCCCACGTGTAGTCGGCCGAGAAGGCCAGCTGGCGGTTCTTCTGGTCGAACGGCATGCGCGTGCGCAGGTTCACCGTGCCGCCCAGCCCGCCTTCGATGATGTCCGCCGACGGGTTCTTGTAGACGTCCACGCCGGCGAACAGCTCGGGCGTCACGTCTTCCCACGAGATGGCCCGGCCGCCGCGCGCCGAGAAGATGTCCCGGCCGTTGAGTTCGGAGCGAACCCAGGTCAGGCCGCGCACCTGGATGCCGGAACCCTCGGCGTTGAGGCGATCGACGTCCCGGGGCTGGGTGGTCCGACCGATGGTCACGCCGGGGACGCGCTGCAGCGCCTCGGTGATCGAGCGATCGGGCAGGCCGCCGATGTCCACGGCGGTGATCGAATCGACGATCTGTTCGGAATTCTTCTTCAGCTCCTGCGCCGTCTGGATGGCCTTGCGCTGGCCCACGACGACGACTTCGGAGACTTCCCCGCCGGAGGAGCCGCTCTTCCCCACCTCGCTCGACTGGGCGTGCGCCGTCGTGACAAGGATGCCCGAGGCCCAGGCCGCCGCGGCCGTGGACGCCAGCAACATATTCTTTTTATTGAGTAATTTCATGTTTCCTCTCCCAAAGTTCAGCACGCCTTGGCCCATTCGGGCTCTCTGCGTTCACCTAGCGCGCTGAAGTCGACCTTCAGGTCGTGGCCCCGACGTCACCGGCATTTTTTAATTAAGTTGTTTTTATTTAACTGGGTCACATTTATCGTACAAGAGGCAATCCGTACCGATGGTTTGCGAATTTGGCCCTGGTCCCGGGCTCGAACGGATTCTGGCCGCCGCGGCGTCGCGAGGGGGCGGAAGCGCGCCCAGCCAGCCAGCCGGATCGGCCGATCCGATCTTCAACCCGCTTCTCCGGGTTGCGCCGGATATCCCCCGCGAACGCCCCCATGAATGATGACCGTCGACGAGGCGTCCTTGGGCGTCGCGAGGAGATCCGCCGTGACCATCGCTCCCGCGCGAACCTATAATCAGAACCACGTGGCGCGTGCGCCTACGCCGGGGAAGCGGCGGCTGAGCATCTACTGGACGTGGAGCTATCCCTGGGAGGCCCAGCGCGACCCGGCGGCCATGGAGAACCGCTTCTCCACCCTGACCGAGGTCCGCAACGTGCTATGGCCGCACTACGAGACCCCCGAGTGGAGCGCCGCGCGGTTCCTGCAGGGCATCGCCGGGACCCTGGAGCTGTTCCACAGATCCACCCTCAGCTTCCAGCGCATCGCCGAGGCGGCGACCGGCCACCCGGTGGCGGTGTTCCAGCGCGTGGACCAGGCGGGATTTCCCCAGCCGATCGACGAGCGGATCCTGGACGACACCGACACGCTGATGGTGTTCGGCCTGGATCACCTGCTGGCCGACCAGGAGGCCGACGTCGCCGAGGTGGAGGCGATCCGCCAATGGCTGAGGCGTGAAGGCACGTGCCTGCTGCTGGCGCCGCACCACGATGTCGGCTTCACCGACGACCTGGCCCAGCGGCAGATGGAGTATCTGCATCACGGCGACGCCCTGGTGCCCCGGCAGCAGCGGTTCGGGCGCTACACGCGCTCGCTAATCAAGGCGCTCGGCGTTCCGGTGCACAATATCTGGGGCCTGAGGCCGGCCCTGGTGAAGGGGACCAAGGACATCGCCCCGCTGACGGCCGCGCGCGACCTGGACCGGCTGGGGTTGCTCGCCAACGTCCCGACGCTGAATTTCCACCCGCATCTGCCGCACTACGAGGTGACCGGCGCCGACGCCGCGTCGATCCATGTGCTGGCCCGCCAGCCCGTCGACCTGGGCCGGCCGCACCCGTTCACCGCCGCCGGCGCCACCGAGTTCAATTCGCTGCTGTGGATGCCGCCCCAGGGCGATCGGGCCGGCGACATCCTGGTCGTGGATTCCACCCACTTCACCACGCTGTTCGGCGGCACCGACAGCCTGGAGAGCTTCTGGCGAAACCTGGCCCTGATGGACAGCCGGAAGGCGACGGTCAGGCCGCACGTCTAGCGCGTATCGACATTCACGCTCGGTGCGTGGTCCTCGTCCTTCGACAGGCTCGGGATGAGGACCATTTACAGGCCTGAGCTGTAGAAAAACCTCATCCTGAGCTTGTCGAAGGACGAGGTTTTCGTCCCAGACGCTGAATGTCGATAGGCCTTAATGTCAGAACGGCAGGACCAGGGCCGCGCGGAAGAACCCGCCGTCCGGGCCGTCGTCGTCGCGCTCGATCACCTGCTGATAGGTCAGGATCAGGGTCGCGCGCGGGTCCAGCACCCAGCCGACCGAGCCGCCGGCCGACCAGCCGTGCGTGGCGTCGCCGGCCGCGACGCCGTCCGTCGTGGTCTCGCCGCCCCGGCGATAGAGCAGGTCGGCCGACAGCCATGTGGTTGGGTCGAGGTTGTGCGTCAGGTGCCCCTCGACGCTGAACAGCGTGTCCTTCGAACTGCGGTCCGCGCCGTAGGGGTCGTCGTTGTCCGCGTAGACGGTGAGGGTGGGGAAGACCTCCAGGGTCGTCAGCCTCGGGTCGCGATAGGACGTCCCCCAGGCGAAACCGGTCGGCAGCCCGATCTGGAAGGCGTGGCGGTTCGAGCCCAGGTTCACCGGCTTGGCGGCGCTGTAGGCGCCGGTCGGGAAGTAGACCTTAGCGAACAGGCCGGCGCTGAAGCCGGGCTTGAACCGGGCGTAGTCGGCGGGCGACAGGGCCGGGGAGCCGATCAGCCCCAGGACGCCGCCGACCTGCAGGTCGCCGAAGCCGGAACTGGAGGCCGGCGGGGTGACGCCGTCATTGATCGAGAACTTCGTCCGGCCGGCGGGCAGGATGACGAACGGGGCGAACTGCCGCCCGCCCAGGCTCAGGGTCGTCACGTAGCGCAGGATCACCAGGTCGGTGTCGATGTCGGAGCCGGGAATGACCGTCCCGACCTCCGGCTCCTCGTTGCCGCGCTTGACCACCGCGAAGCCGGTCCAGGCCTGGGCGCCTTTCGGCGTCAGCTGGTAGACGCGGGGGCCGTCGTCCTGGGCCCGCGCGGTCGGCGCCGCCAGGATCGCCGCGGCCAGCAGAGCCGCGCCGCCGCGCGCTCGAACGGAAAGCGGCGCGCCCATTCACGTGAAGGCGGCGGCCGGAGGAAGCTCGGCGTCCCCGGTGGCGGTTCGGTTCAACTGATAGGTCGCGCTGGCGGCGACCCGGCCCAGGACGCCGGCATAGGTGGGGAACGAGAACGGCACCTGGGCCAGCCCGTCGACGCCCAGGCCCGCGGCCATCGCCACCGCCGCCAGCTGCACGATGTCGACGGCCCGCTCCCCGACCACGTGGCAGCCGAGAATGCGGCGGGTCGGCCGGTCGATGACCAGCTTGCAGAACCCCTCGGTTCGGCCGTCGATGATCGGCCGGGTGGCGGCGGCGAAGTCCACGCTGACCGCCAGGACCTCGTGTCTGGCGCGGGCGGCGGCCTCGGTCAGCCCGACCTGGGCGTATTCGGGCTGGGTGAAGCTGCCGACGGGCGCGACCTGGTCCGCCGCCGGGGAGGCAGCGCCGGTGACGGCGTTGGCGGCGGCCAGCAGGCCGGCTCGCATCGCCTGCGGGACCAGCATCAGGCGGCCGGTCACGTCACCGGCCGCGAAGACATGGGGCGCGGTCGTGCGCAGGGCTTCGTCCACCTGGATGAAGCCGCGGGCGGTGGTCTCGACGCCGGCGGCCGCCAGGTTCATCGCCCCGGTGTCGGCCGACCAGCCGACGGCGGCGACCACCAGTTCGGCCTCGGCGGCGCGGCTCTGGCCATCCTTCGAATAGTTCATCCGCACGCCCGACGCCGTGCGCTCGAACGAGTCGATCGCGCCGAAGCCCTCGTGCACCACGACGCCCGAGGCGCGGAAGCCGGCGGCGACGGCGGCCGACACGGCCTCGTCCTCGGTGGGCAGGATGCGCTCGCCCGCCTGGAACAGCTGGACCTTCGTGCCGAGGGCGTTGAACACCGAGGCCACCTGGGCGCCGGTGGCCCCCGCGCCCACCACCAGCATGGACCCGGGCGCGGCCGACAGGCTCCAGGCGTCGCTGTGGGTGCAGGTCAGGTCGAAGCCGGGCAGGTCGAGGCGTCGGCTGACGCCGCCCGTGCAGATGACGACCCGGTCGGCGCGGAGCCGCAGGCCGTCGGCGGTTTCGAGGGTGTGGGCGTCGATGAAGCGCACGTCGCCGACGTGTTCGCGGACGGTCACGCCCAGGGCGTCGATCTGGGGGCGCAGGGCCGAATGACGGTTCACGTCCTCGACCACCTCGGCGACCCGGGCCAGCAGGCGCGGATAGTCCAGCGAGGCCGCGCCGGCCAGGACGCCGTAGCGTTCCAGCTGCCGAGCCTCGCGCACCAGGCGCGCGGCGTGGGCCAGGGTCCGGACCGGCACGGGCCCGTCGTTGGCCGCCATGCCGCCGAACGCGCCGCGGGTGACCAGGGTCGTCCGCGCCCCCAGGTCCGCCGCGCGCAGCGCCGCCAGCACGCCGGCCGGACCGGCGCCGATGACGACGACGTCCATCTCCTTGGGGGGCATGGGGTCGGCGCTCATGGGGTCGGCGCCGGGGTTCGCAGATCGGCCAGCCAGCGCAACGCGCTGAGGCTGGGCATGAAGCAATACTCGCCCCCCCGCGTGACGACGAACTGGGGCAGGCCTTTCAGGCGCCGGGGGATCGGGCGCCTGGGAATGGAGAAGACCTCGTCGCCGTCGACCGTCGCCGCCACCGGGTCCCGCGCCCCGGCCAGGCCCGCGAAGACGCCGTCATTGATCCATTCGGACTGGACGAACTCGAACTGCCGCTTGGGGTGCGCGCCGACGAAGGTGAACATCAGCCCGCGATCGGCGCCGTCGTCCTCGGTGACGCCCTTGGGCAGCAGGGGGCCGTAGGCGGCGCCGCGCCGGATCATCCGGTGCAGCCGGACCTCGCCGGCGATATTCGCGTCGCGCGGATTGGCGCGCCGGACGTGCGAGCCCAACGGCGTCAAGTATCCCGCGGGGTCGTCGGCGTAGAGGAAGTCGTTGTTGCGCGTGGGGTCGGCGCCGATCGCCGGGTCGTCGTGGAGCGGGCACAGGGCCAGGGGCGCGCCGCTGCGCCAGCGCCCCATCATCTTGGCGGCGACCAACTCCTCGTCCTGCGGCCCCGAGGCCTGGTCCTGGATGTATCGGCGAAACCGCGCGACCCGCTGGTGCAGCTTGCGGAACACGACATAGGTCCCGTTTCGGCCGAGGACCTCGGGTTGCGGAACCGAGGCGAAGCCGCCCATCTCGTCCCGGTAGCCGAGGACGAACTCGCCCGCCTTGAGGGGCGTCTCGTGGGGATCGGTCCCAGGGATGCCGCTGCCCTCGATCGCCGGATGGTTGATGCCGTCCCGGAAGCCGAACGGTTCGGTCTCGTCGGGCAGGGCGTGGCAGTCCTGCCGCCAGATGGCGGTGACCCCGCCCAGCGCCTCGTACGCCGCGCGGGCCCGATCCAGCGCCGCCGCCAGGGTCTGGCTGTTCGGAGCCACGGCCACCATGACGACATGGACCTCCGGCCCGCCCAGGGGCGCTTCCCAATGTTCGGGGCTGCTTTCGCCAGTGTCTCTCAGGGCGCCCGCCCGCGCCTTCATCCCCTGCTGGAACTCCCAGGCGAAACCCTCGAGCGACGCCTGGGGCACGCCCAGCGCCTTCAGGCCCTGGAAGGTGAGGGCGACGCTGACCCAGGCGGCGCCCGCCGGGCTCTGGGGATCGGCGGCCGAGCCGACGACCCGGCTGAACCGCTCCATCAGCTCTCGGCCGGCCGCGGCCTGGTCGATCCGGAACAGGATATAGGTCGCCGCATAGGGGCTGGGGCGCGGGCGAAGCACGCCGCTCTGGATGTCTGCCAGCTCCAGCGGGCTGTCCATGGGCGGGCTCATGGCGATCTCCCGAGGCCGTCAGGCTACTGCATCTGGTCGAGCATCTCGGTGAAGGCCGCCTTCAGGGCCAGCGCCTTCTTGATCTCGTCGGCGCTGACGTACGGGTACTCGCCATACTCCATGAAGCTGGGGCACTGATGCGCCCGGACGAACTTGATGAACGCCTCCGGGTTGGTCTTCCAGTCCTCGGGAAAGCCTTCGAGGTTCTCGAAAATGGTGTTGAGCCCGGACTTCTTGAACAGCTCGATCGCGTCCTCGGTGTACTTGTCGAAATCGGTGTCGAAGATGCCCTGGTACATGAACCGGGTGTCGTCATCGAACAGCACCCAGCGCAGATAGTGCAGCTTGAGCGGGGCCAGGAAGTTGGGGTCGCCCTCCAGGGCCGCGACGATCTTGTTTCCATAGCCGCGGATCGCCTCGGCCGTGCCGGGCTTGACCCTGGCGATGATGGTGAAGCCGTAGCAGGCCGGCGTCCTGGGCCAGACGGGTCCGTGCTTGCCCATCTCCCAGCTTGGATCGTGCTTGGGGATCACCGCGGCGGCTGGATGCATTGGGACACCTGAGCGCTAGACGCCGATCCAGGAGGGCCTCGGCGTTCGGCTAATGGCGCGACGCTAGGGCTCTGGCCCCAAAGGCGTCGATTAGGTGTAACCCTGAGCGGACGCCGTCGGCGGCTTTAGACGCGCGCTCGCCAGCGCAGACGCCTGGCCGACCGAGATGCCGATCCCGGCGCGCTGATCTGGGGCCGGACGGCGCCCGAGGGGCCGATCGACACCGGCGGGCGCACTGGCGCGTCCCCCAACGTTTCAGATCGTTGGAGGGCGCCGCGATAGTCGATACGGCGTAGTGCCCAGCCGACTGGGAACAAGGCGGTGGGCAAGCAATCGACTGACAGGCGGCTGATCATCCATTCCGATTTATGGCCTTGTGTTTCAAATCTGCATTTGTAATACCAATACCATGGGGCGGGTCGGCGATTTGCGCGCGGGTCGGGAGGGGTTTGTGGCCAGCGGCAAGAGCGTACGGACCTTCGGCGTGGACCGGGGGAGTCGTTGGGCGACCCTGACGGATTCGCCCGTGTCGGGCGGTAGGAACGCCAAGGCGTCGGGACCGTTCGCCCAGGTCTTCCACGCCACCCATCCGGACATGATGGCCGGCGCAAGCTCGCAGGACCTGCGAGATCGCTACCTTGTCGAACGCCTTTTCGCGCCCGAAGCGGTGACCCTGAACTATCTGCACCAGGAACGCCTGGTGATCGGCGGCGCGGCCCCGCTGCTTCAGGAGATCGCCCTGCCGGTCCAGACCGAGCCGCCCTCCCTCAGCGGAGCACCCTTCCTGGCGTCGCGCGAAATGGGGCTCGTCAATGTCGGCGAGGGGGCAGGGCGGGTCACGGTGGACGGCGCTGTCCATGTGCTCGAACCCCTGGACGCCCTCTATATCGGTCGCGGAGCGGCCGACGTGCGGTTCGCGAGCCGGGATCCCGCCGCGCCCGCGCGGTTCTACCTCGCCTCGACGCCGGCCCATGCCGCCTTCGAGACCCGCGCCGTCTCGACCCGCGCGGCGATCCCGCTGGAACGCGGCGCGTCCGAGACCTCGAACCACCGCATCATCTACCAACTGGTCGTGCCGGGGGTGTGCGCCTCGGCACAGCTTCTTCTGGGCCTGACGATCCTCAAGCCCGGCAGTGTCTGGAACACCATGCCGCCCCACCTGCATGATCGCCGGTCCGAGGCCTATTTCTACTTCCGGCTCGGGCCCGAGGATCGCGTCTTCCACTTCATGGGCGCGCCCGACGAGACACGCCACCTGGTCGTGGAAAACGAACAGGCGGTGATTTGTCCGCCCTGGTCGGTGCACTGCGGCGCGGCGACCTCGAACTATGCCTTCATCTGGGCGATGGGCGGCGAGAACCTCGACTATCACGACATGGACCAGCTCGACATCTGTCAGCTGCGCTAGGCCCGATCCCGGCGCGAACCGCCGTCACTCCGCGAAAGAGATTTCCAGCATGAAGCCCGTGGTCCTTCCCGCTCTTGCCCTGGCGATGCTGATCGCGCCCATGGCGTCGTCGCCCGCGCTGGCCGCGCCGGCCAAGGCCCCCGCCGCCGCGAGCGCCGCCGTTCCCTATGCGCGCGCCGATGTGATGCGTCTGGCCGAGAAGGTCGCCGACTATCAGCTGGCGACCATGGCGGCCGGCTACATTCCGCCCAACACCTCGCGCGACACGGCCGACCCGAAGGGGTGGGTGCAGGGCGCCTTGTTCGTGGGCCTGCGCGACCTGGCCGACCGGTCGGACAACCCGGCCTATCGCCAGGCGATCCTGGCGCGGGGTCTGGCCAACCAGTGGGAGCTGGGCAAGCGCTTCTATCACGCCGACGACCATGTGATCGGCCAGGCCTACCTCTGGGCCTCGCGCCACGGCGGCGGGCCCGAGGCGATCGCGCCGCTGCGCCAGCGGTTCGACGCCATCCTGACTTACCCGCCCAAGGTGGGGCTGGAGCACGCCGAATACACCGATCCGCGCGGCGTCGACTGCGACCAGCGCTGGTGCTGGAGCGACGCGCTGTTCATGGCGCCGGCCACCTGGTTCGAGCTGAGCGCGGTCACGGGCGATCCGCGCTACGGGGCCTATGCGCGCAAGGAATTCGCCGCGGTCACCGACTTTCTCTACGACAAGGACGAGGGGCTCTATTACCGCGACTCGCGGTTCTTCACGCGGCGCGGACCCAACGGCGAGAAGGTGTTCTGGAGCCGCGGCGACGGCTGGGTGTTCGCCGGCCTGGCCCGCGTCATCCCGCTGCTGCCGCCGGGCGATCCGGACCGCGTCCGGATGGAGGCGGTCTTCAAGCAGATGGCCGCCAAGTTGCAGGCGATCCAGAAGCCGGACGGCTACTGGTCGCCCTCCCTGCTGTCCGACCCCGCCAAGTCGCCGCCGGAATCGAGCGGCACGGCCTTCTTCACCTACGGACTGGCCTGGGGCGTGAAGACGGGCCTGCTCGATCGCGACGCCTACGAGCCCGCCGTCCGCAAGGGCTGGAGCGCCCTGACGCGCGCGGTGCATCCGGACGGCAAGTTCGGCTACGTCCAGCCGGTGTCCGATCGTCCGGAGAGCGTCAGCTACGACGACACCCAGTTCTATGGCGTCGGCGCGTTCCTGCTGGCGGCGACGGCGATGGCGGATCTCGATCTCAAGCCGGTTCGATAGGGGCGACCATGCACAAGCGCGATTTCATGAAGGCCGCCCTCGTCGGCGCCGCGTCCCTCGGAGCCGGAGCCTCGGCCAATGCCGCCAAGCGGGCTGGCGCCCCGCTCGACGACCGCGCCTATATGGCCGGCCTGCTGGAGAAGATGGCCAGTCCGGTGCTGTCGGCGATGTCGCAGGGGCGGCTCAAGGCGACCTTTCCCCTGGAGCTCAGCCCGACCTGGGACGGTCGCGACAAGAACGTGGCCTATCTGGAGTGTTTCGGCCGCCTGATTTCGGGGCTGTCGCCGTGGCTGGGCCTGCCCGAGGACGCCACGCCCGAGGGCCGGACGCGCAAGCGCCTCACCGACCAGGCGCTGCAAAGCTATGTCCACGCCGTGGATCCTTCCAGCCCCGACTACCTGGCCTGGCGCGATCACGGCCAGGCCCTGGTCGATTCCGCCTACTTCACCCAGGCCCTGCTGCGCGCGCCCAAGGCGCTGTGGGATCCCCTCGACGCGACCACCAAGAAGCGCATCGTCGAGGAGATCAAGGGCCTGCGCCGGGTCAATCCGCCCTTCATCAACTGGCTGCTGTTCGCGGCGATGAACGAGGCCTTCCTGCTGTCGATCGGCGAGGAGTCGGACCCGATGCGGCTCAACACGGCGGTCCGCAAGATCGACGAGTGGTACATCGGCGACGGCTGGATCAAGGACGGGGCGACCTTCCACTTCGACTACTACGGCTCGTTCGTGATGCACCCGATGATGATCCAGGTGCTGGAGGTCATGGAGGCCCACAAGGCGCCGTTCTGGAAGGACGACCTGACCAAATGGCGCGAACTGGCCGTCAAGCGCGCCCAGCGCTACAGCGAGCACCTGGAGCGCTTCGTTTCGCCCGAGGGGACCTTCCCGCCGTTCGGCCGGTCGCTGACCTATCGCACGGCGGTGTTCCAGCCCCTGGCGCTGCTGGCCTGGCGCAAGCAGCTGCCGGCCAAGCTGTCGGAGGGGCAGGTGCGTTCGGCGCTGGTCGCCGCCCACAAGGCCGTCTTCACCGAGCCGAGCAACTTCACGCTGGACGGCTTCCTGACCATCGGCTTCGTCGGGCATCACCCGACCCTGGGCGACTGGTATTCGAACAACGGCAGCATGTATGTCACGACCGAGGGCCTCCTGGCGCTGGGTCTGCCGGCCGCCGACAGCTTCTGGACAGCGCCGGCCCAGCCCTGGACGCAGAAACTGGCGTTCGCCGGCAAGCCCTTTCCCAAGGACTACGCCGTCGATTTCTGACCGTCGAAGGCGGGCCGGGGTTTTCAAAATTGACGCTGGGGCGTATCAACTACCGGAACGCTCTCGCACCAAAACGCAGAATCCTGATCCATGGCCCAGCCCGCCGATACCGTTGTCCACGACGGTGAGGACGATCAAACCGCCTCTCCGCGGGCCAGCGCCGGCGCGCTGACGCTGTTCAAGGGGTTGGAAGTGCTCAGCCGCGTGGCCAAGGGCGACGCGACCCTGGGGCAGATGTCCAAGGCGCTGCAGCTGAACAAGACCACCGTCCACCGCCTGGCCTCGACCCTGGTGGAGGCCGGCTTCCTGTCGTTCAATTCCCGCGACGGATACGC
Source organism: Caulobacter sp. Root487D2Y (assembly GCF_001427165.1). Classification (NCBI taxonomy): domain Bacteria; kingdom Pseudomonadati; phylum Pseudomonadota; class Alphaproteobacteria; order Caulobacterales; family Caulobacteraceae; genus Caulobacter; species Caulobacter sp. Root487D2Y. The sequence continues at coordinate 55,788 of NZ_LMFD01000012.1, read as the reverse complement.
GCTGGGCACCAAGCTGCTCGAGCTCGGCTACGCCGCCTCCCAGCAGATCACCCTGACGCGGGTCAGCCGCGAGCACTTACGCCAGTTGTCGATCGACACCGGCGACACGGTGAACCTGGGCGTCCTCGAACGCGATCAGGTGCACTACATCGACAAGATTCCCGGCTCGCGCCGCATCGAGGTGCGCTGCGTGGTCGGCGAGCGCCAACCCCTGCGCCACACCGGGCTTGGCAAGGCCCTGCTGCTCGATGAGAGCGAGGAGGTCTGGCGCGAGGTCTTCCTGCGCGAGGCCGCCGTCTATCCCCGCTATCGTTACGACCTTCGGCAATGGCTGGAGGTCATGCGGGCCTATCGCGCGAAGGGCTCGGCCCTGGATCTGGACGAAAACGAAGACCACATCCGATGCGTGGCCGCCCCGATCCGGGACATGAGCGGCAAGATCGTTGCGGCCGTCTCCGTTTCCTCCATCGCCCAGTACATGGACGACGCGCGCATCGAGACGGTGACCGCCTACGTCAAGGAAGCCACCGCCAAGATCAGCGCCGAGTTCGGCTACCGCTAGAGGTCGTCGTCCGGCCGCCTGGTTCCCGGCGGCGCCTCGGCCTGTTCCGCATTTCACGGTTGGAGCGAAGCAAAGGTGTTGCATGTCCGCAACGCTCAGGCGCCCCTGCGACCGTTTAAATGAAAAATACTACAAATGCCGTTCCCATAGCTGCGCGCTTGTGTCGATATGCGTGACAGAAGTTCAGAGGCGCCCAGCGCCCGGGGTGAGGAAATACGTCCGCGCACGTCGTGCGCCGCCTGACGCCGGCCGACCGCTTTTGGATCGTTGACCGCCGCCTTGCTCCGTTCGAGGGCAGGCGCCCGAGTTGCCATGCGGCAAGGCCGCGAAGGGGAGGGGAAAGCCCATGAAGAAGAAGCTTCTGCTATCGACGGTGCTGGCCGTGGGGGTCGGCGGCGCCGGTTCGGTTTGGGCTCAGGCGACCCAGGCGCCGCCGTTCCAAGCGGGCGACACCGAGCAAGTGAGCGAGGTGGTCGTCACCGGGTTTCGCTCATCGCTGGAGAAGGCCCTGAACCTCAAGAAGGACGCCATCGCCGTCCGAGACTCGATCGTCGCCGAAGACATCGGCAAGTTCCCCGAGGCCAACGTCGCCGAAGCCCTGCAGCGCATCCCCGGGATCTACATGACCCGCGATGGCGCCTCCAACGAAGGGCAACGCATCGCCATCCGGGGCTTGGGTCCCGAATACACGGTGACCACCCTCAACGGCGCTCCGGTCCATACGACCTCGTCGACCAACGTCGGCGGATCTTCGCGCGACTTCAACTATGACGTCTTTGCTTCCGAGCTGTTCGGCCGCGTGGACTTTTACAAGACGCCCCTGGCTGAACTTGAAGAGGGCGGCGTCGGCGGCGTGGTCGATCTTCAAACGCCAAGGCCGTTCGACGGCGCCGGCGGCCAGATTTTGCGGTTCAACGCGGTGGCCTCCTACAACACGGCGTCCAAGAAGATGGACCCGAATGTCTTTGGTCTGTTCTCGAAGACCTGGAACAATTGGGGCTTCCTGATCGGTGTCGCGCACTCGACAAGCGTCAACATGAAGTCGGGTTTCGAGGCGACGGGCGGCTACAACAGCAATTATCTGGCTGGCCACCCTGTTCCCGTCGACACCAAGACGCCGCCGACCATGCGCAATGGCCCCTTCAACATGGCGTTCGACTGGGCCGATCCGCGCGCGGCGGGCATGCTCGGCAATCGGACGGCGATCGACAACGCCTATCTTTCGCGTTTCTACCGGTACTACGGCGCTGAAAATACGCGCGATCGCGACGGCCTGGTGTCCTCACTCCAGTACAAGAACGACAAGCTGGATGTGAGCTTCGATACGCTGCTGTCGCATCTCCAGGACTCGCGCGACGAATTCACCTTCGGCCTGCCGATCCGTAACTCGGCCACCACCAATGTGGCCGCCCGTCCGGGCACCGCGGGTCACAACGGCCTCGTGCCGATCAACGTCAGCATCGTCGACGGCAACGTGCTTCAGGGAACGTTCGGCAACACGTCCTATCTGGGCGAGAGCTACTACTACAACGCCGAGACCAAGTTTGGGTACGGCGGCCTCAACGCCAAGTACCAGGTCAACGACTCGCTGACGCTGACGGGTCAGCTCGCGGCTTCGGACAGCCGGGCCTTCTATGACAATAAGCGCATCGTCTCGAACATCTACGGCGTGACCTCCACCCTCGACTGGGGTGACGACCGGGTCTATCCGGGGCTTTCGGCGCCGGGGGTCGACTTCACGAACCCGGCCAATTTCGAAGATTTCAGCACGGCCGTGGACTGGAATCGCGAAGTGGACCAAGAGCGTGTCGCCAAGCTGGTGGCCGACTGGGACTACGGGCTCGGCGACTGGAAGGGTCACCTGAAGGCTGGCCTGTCATACGTCGATACGACCAAGCAAAAGACCAAGCGTAACGGAACCGCGATCGTTCAGGCTCGCCTGGCCGCGATCGGCGCCGCGGGGCTACGCGCGTCGATGTTGCATTCGGTGCCGCTTGATAATCTCGTCATCGGCGACAACTACCCGCAGCAATGGGCCACCTTCTCGCGCGGCTACGTGATCAACGCGCTTGACCCGCTCGGCGCCGCCATGGCCTCGCCGGTCGATCTCTCCAGCAGCTTCACCGCCGACGAACAGGTCAGCACCTTCTTTGTCCAGTCGGATTTCAGCGGCCAGGTTCTTGATCGCGAACTGCGTATCAATGCCGGCGTGCGTTATTCGCAAACCGACATGACCATCGACAACTTCAAGAAGACGGGGACCGGCGGCGCCTATCAGCCCAATACCGAAGAAAGCAGCTACGACAACACCCTGCCTTCGGTCAGCTTCGCGTACGACGTGATCCCCGATGTGGTCTGGCGCGGTTCCTGGGGCAAGACCATCACGCGAGCCTCGTTGTCGAGGATCGCTGCCCAGACGGTCATTCCCAATATCTACAACACCTATGCGACCTCGGGTAACCCGGAGCTGAAGCCGGAGATCTCGACGAACTGGGACACCACGATTGAGTGGTACTTCGGGCGCGGCGGCATTCTGAGCGCCGGTTACTTCAAGAAGAAGCTGGAGGACACGACGATCGCTCAACGCTCGGTCGTGCCATTCTCCAGTCTCGGTCTTCCCGACGAGTCGCTGGCGATCATTTGGCACACCCAGAACGGGCATGTTGATCCCAACCTCCCCATCGACGTCGACACCTTCATCAATGGCGGCACGGTGAATCTCGACGGTCTCGAGTTCGCCTATCAGCAGTCCTTTGATTTCCTGCCCGCGCCGTGGGACGGTTTTGGCGCGCTCGCCAGCTATACGAAGGTCAACTCGGAGAGCGCCGACCTGAGGTATCGCAAGCAGGACGGGTCGATCGACATGGTCAATCGCATCCCGCGATATTCGTACAGCTTGACCGGCTACTACGAAAAGGGCCCGCTGGGCGCGCGACTGACCTACAACTACAAGGCTCGGAACATCATCGACACCAACCCGGATGGTTCTGATTTGGAGCGCTGGCATGCTGGAGCCGGCTATCTCGACGGCAACGTCAGCTACAAAATCAACGACGAGCTTGAACTACGTCTCGATGTCCTGAACATCACCAATACGTTGGGCTTCGATTACTTCGAAGACGTCGCCGGTCGCTACGGCGACGGCAGGAAGACCCGCCTCGATTACGCCAAGTATGACGGCCGGACGATCAAGTTCGGCGTGCGCGGCAAGTTCTAGCCCGTCGGCGACCCTATCGGTCCGTCAGCGTCCCCCGCTGGCGGACCGCACTGGCCGGTGCGGGACGTGGTGTCCCTCACCGGCCTTTTCTTTGTCCATGACGTCGGCGCGGGTGGGCGTTGACGTCGGCCCGATGCAAATTGTCTGATGAATGGGCCGGATTCGATCCGGCGGGAGGGTTCGCATGAAGAAGGTGCTGTTGACCGGCGTCGCCTGGTTGGGTGTGGCGGGCATCGCGGCGGCCGCCGAGCCGCCACGCGTCCAGCCGGTTCAGGTGGACGCCTCGCGGCCCGACTGGGAGAACCCGGCCGTCTATGCGCGAGGCAAGCTGGCGGCCAGCGCCACCCACTTCCCGTTCGAGAGCCGCGAGGCGGCCCTGGCCGGCGACCCGACCCGCTCGGCGCGCTACCAGTCCCTGGACGGCCAATGGTCGTTCAACTTTTCGCCCTCGTCCGACGCCGTGCCCGACGGCTTCGAAAAGCCTGACTACGACGTCTCGGCCTGGAAGACGATCAAGGTCCCGGCGATGTGGCAGACCGAGGGCTACGACCAGCCCCGCTACAACAACATCACCTATCCCTTTCCGGCCAACCGGCCGCTGATCCCGCACGCGACGAACCCGGTCGGCTCCTATCGCCGCGCCTTCGAGATCCCGGCCGGCTGGTCGGGCCAGGATGTCATCCTGCACATCGGCGCGGCCGGCTCGGCCTACCGGGTCTGGGTCAACGGCAAGGAGGCGGGCTATTCCGAAGACTCCAAGCTGCCCAGCGAGTTCGACGTCACGCCGCTGCTGGCGCCCGGCCAGAAGAATGTGGTGGCCATCCAGATCCACCGCTGGTCGGACGGCAGCTATCTGGAGGACCAGGACTTCTGGCGCGTCTCGGGGATCGAGCGGTCGGTCTATCTGAAGGCCGCGCCCAAGGCGGGGCTGAGCGACCTGTTCGTCCACGCCGGTCTGGACAAGGCCTATCGCGACGGCGTGCTGTCGACCGACGTGGCGCTGACCCAGCGCGATCAGGCCGTCACCGTGCGGATGACCCTGCTCGACGGCGACAAGGTCGTCCTGAGCAAGGCGGCCAAGGTCGGAGCCGGGGCGGCCAGGACCCAGACCCTGTCGGCCAGCGTGCCCGGCGTCCGCCAGTGGACCGCCGAAACGCCCAACCTCTACACCCTGCTGGTCGAGGTGCTCGACGCCAAGGGCCAGCTGATCCAGGCCACGCCCCAGCGGATCGGCTTCCGCACCGTCGAGATCAAGGACGGTCGGGTGATGGTCAACGGCCGCCCGATCGTCATCCGCGGCGTCAATCGCCACGAGCACGATCCGGAGACCTTCCACGTCATCTCCGAAGCCTCGATGCGCCGCGACATCGAGCTGATGAAGCGCAACAACATCAACGCCGTGCGCACCTCGCACTATCCCAACGACCCGCGCTGGTACGCCCTGGCCGACGAGTACGGCCTGTATGTCATGGACGAGGCGGACATCGAGAGCCACGCCTACATGGACTACGCCAACAAGCGCCCGGAGCTCCGGCCCAAGCTGCAGCTCGGCTTTGACCCCGCGTGGGAAGGCGCCCATGTCAGCCGCGTGCTCAACATGGTCGAGCGCGACAAGAACCATCCCTCGGTGATCTTCTGGTCGCTCGGCAACGAGGCCGGCATCGGACCCAATTTCGAGAAGGCCGCCGCCGAGGCGCGCAAACGCGATCCCTCGCGCCTGATCTCGTACCTGGGCTGGGGCACGCTGGACTGGGAGCACGCGCCCAACGCGTATGTCGACATCTACGCGCCGATGTACGACGACATCGAAAAGATGGTGGACTGGGCGCTGGATCCGACGCGCACCCAGCCGATGATCCAGTGCGAGTACGCCCACATGCAGGGCAACTCCGGCGGCGACTTCAAGGACTACTGGGACACCATCTACAAGTACGACAAGCTGCAGGGCGGCTTCATCTGGGACTGGGTCGACCAGTCGATGTACCGCTACACGAAGGACGGTCGCCGCTATTGGGGCGACGGCGGCGAGTACGGTCCCAATCCCGGCGGCGACGTCGAGTTCGGCGACGGTCTGAACCAGCCCGATCGCACCCCCAATCCGCACATCTACGAGGTCCAGAAGGTCCTTTCGCCGATCCAGTTCGAGGGCTTCGATCCGGCGACCGGAACGGTGACGGTCCGCAACCGTCACGACTTCCGCGACCTCACCGGTTTCGCGTTCGAGTGGGCGGTGCAGGAGAACGGCGTGACGATCGCCTCGGGCGATCTGCCGACCCTGGCGGTCAAGGCGCGGGCCGCCCAGGCGGTCACCCTTCCGCTGCCCAGGATCGAGCGCAAGCCGGGCGCGGAATACTTCGTCACCGTTCGCGCCAAGGCCAAGGCGGATTCCGTGCCGCTGACGCCCGAAGGCTATGTCGTGGGTTGGGAGCAGTTCGCCTTGGGACAGCCGATGGCCGCGCCGGCCGCGGTGGCCGGCGGTCCCGTCGACCTGAAGGAAAGCGCCGAGAGCTTCTCGCTGTCGGCGGGCGGCGTCGGCCTGACGCTGGATCGCAAGACGGGGCTGGTCACCGGCTACGGCAGGGCGGGATCGGCGCTGCTGACCGGCGGCGCGCCCAACTTCTTCCGGGCCGAGACCGACAACGACACCCTGACCGGGATCGTGTCGCAGCAGACGCCGTGGAAGATCATGACCCGGGAGCGCCAGCTGCGGTCGATCGCCGCCCGTCGGCTGCCGGGCGGCGCGGTCGAGGTCAGCGTCGATCACGAGCTGGGCGCCGGCGCGGCCCGCTTCGTCACCACCTACACGATGAACGGCGACGGGACCGTCGACGTGGCCGGACTGCTCACCCCGCTGAAGAGCGATCTGCCCCCGCCGGTCCGGGTGGGCCTGGCGTTCTCGATGCCCACCAGCGTCAAGACGGTCGAATGGTACGGCCGCGGGCCGCACGAGACCTATGTCGACCGCAAGACCAGCGCGGCGATCGGGCTGTGGCGGGGGGCGATCGCCGATCAGAACCACGACTACATGCGGCCCCAGGACACCGGCAACAAGGTCGATGTCCGCTGGATGGAGGTTTCGGGCGAGGGCAGGGGACTGCGGGTCCGGGGCGAGACGCCGCTGATGATGAACGTCCTGGCCTTCCCCTACACCGACCTCTACCGCCGCCCCGAGGGGACCTGGAAGAGCACCGACATCACGCCGCACGGCGAGGTCTCGCTGCTGGTCGACGGCGCGCAGTGGGGCGTCGGCGGCGACACGGCCTGGAACCATGTCGGCCAGCCCCACATGCAGTACCGCACGCGTCTGGAGCCCACGCGCGTGGCTTTCAGGCTCGAGCCGTTCGACGGCGAAGGCACGACCCCCGACAAGGCCCTGCCGGCCCGGTCTACCGCGCCTCAGTGACCTCAAACGCTGGGTGTCAGGCGGCCCTCCGAGGGGGCGAGCGCGGCGTCGGCCGGACAAGCCGACGCCGCGACGAGGGCGCGGGGGAGGGAAGGCGCCGCGCCCGGGTTGCTGTCACGGACTCTCTGAGCCGCGACCGAGCCCAACTGGACGGCCGTTCGTCATGCGACAGGCGCGGTCTCGAGTTCGGCCGCCTCGACATGATCGACGTGACCAAAGCCCTTCCGATAGTCGAGCACCGAGATGACCAGGGGGGTGATGCAGAACAGCGCCATCTCCTGGTCGCCGAGCGAAAAGCCGTTGCCCAGCTCGGGGAACTTCGCGACGAACAGCCGGCCCACCGCCAGGGCCTGGTCGGGGGCGGTCAGGCGCGTGGCCGTTCCGCCGATCGACAGGCCGCGGATCTGACTCCAGGCCTCGTAGGGCAGATCGACGGTCAGGGAGACGCGGGGATCGCGCGCCAGGTTTCTGGCCTTCTGCGACTGGGCCGAGCAACCGAAATAGATCGAGAGCCCATCGCTCGCGTAGGACACCGTGGTCGCCTGAGGGAAGCCATCCTCGCGCAGGGTGGCCAGGGTCAGGTCTTGGCCGGCCTCCAGAATGGAGAGGATTTCGTGTCGAAGCGTCTGGTCCATGGCGACCTCCCTGGCGTGCGGCGTCCGAACAGGAGGACATCGTGCGCGCGTCGCGGGGGCCGGCCTTGACGCCGGTCAAATCGCCGCCTTGCTCTCAAGTCTGGGCAACGATGCGGCCGTCGAGCATGTGAATGCGGCGGTCGGCGGCTTGGGCGAAACCCTCGTCATGGGTCACGCAGACCACGGCGCGGCCCTCTTCATGGGCCAGGCGGCCGAATTCCTCGATCACGCGGCGGGTGTTGGCGCTGTCGAGATTGCCCGTCGGCTCGTCGCAGAGCAGCAGCGCCGGGTCGTTGGCCAGGGCGCGGGCGACGGCCACTCTCTGGCGTTGGCCGCCCGACAGCCGGTCGGGTCGCCGGCCTTTCAGGTCGGGCAGGTCGAGCTTGGCGCAAAGCTCGTCGACCCGCGCCTCGATGCCGGCCTCGCCCAGCTGCCCCAATCGCCGCATGGGCAGGGCGATGTTGGCGCCGGCGGTCAATTCCGGAAGCAGGAAGTGGAACTGGAACACGAAGCCGATCCGCTCCAGGCGCAGCCGCGTACGCGCCCGGTCGCCAAGCGCGCTGGTCGCCTGACCGTCGATCAGCACCTCGCCGGCGTCGGGACGATCCAGCAGGCCCAGCAGGTAGAGCAGGGAGGACTTGCCGCAGCCGGAAGGGCCGACGACGGCGACCAGCTCTCCGGCGGCGACCGTCAGCGAGACGGCGTCGACCAGGGTGAACGGTTCCGGATCGACCAGCCGGCGGGTCAGCCCGCGACCTTCGAGGCGGACGCTCACGCCGCGCCCCGCAACACCGACACCGGATCGACGCGGGCGACCTTGCGAGCCGGCAGCCAGGCGGCGAGCAGGGCCGCGGTCATCGAGGCGCCGCCGGCGATCAGATATTGGCCAAGCCCGCGATCCAGCGGCAGGACCAGGGGTTTGCCGCCGATCGACAGCGGCAGGCGGGCCAGGATCTCCAGCAGGCCGGTTCCGATGGCGAAGCCCATGACCGCGCCCAGGATCGCGATCGCCACGCCCTCGATCAGGAAGATGGCCTGGACGTCGAACGCCGAAAAGCCCATGGCCCGCAGGATGGCGATGTCCCGCCGCTTGTCGGCGACACTGTTGGAGACGGCGGTGTAGATGCCGAAACTGGCGACGATCAGGATGGCCAGGATCACCGCGTACATGATGACGTTGCGAACCACGAGCAGGTTGAGGATGTCGGCCGAGCGCTCCTGCCAGGACTCCCATTTGTAGCCCCACCGGGCCTCGAGGGTCCCGGCCAGCAGCCGGGCGTCGTCCGGATCGGCCAGCCGCACGTGCAGCTGGTTGACGACGTTGGGCCGGGTGAACAGCACCTGGGCGGTGCGCAGCAGGCCGTAGGCGACCGCGTCGCCGGCATAGAAGCCCGCTCGACCCTCCGGCTCGATCAGGGCCAAGATGCGCATGCGCTGCAGGGCGCCGGTCGAGGCGGTGACGACCAGGGTGTCGCCCAGTCGCGCGCCCAGGCGGTCGGCCATCGGCCGGCTGATGATCAGGCCGTCGGGCCGGGCTTCCAGGTCGGACAGGCGGCCGCCGATCAGGGTCTCGTCGATCTTGGTCAGCCTTCCTTCGAGCCGGGGGTCCACCCCGTTCAGGGCGACGGCCGCGGTGCGGCCCGCATAGCCGATCGTCACCGCGCCGGAGAGGGAAGGGGCGACCTGCGCGCCGGGCTGGGCCCGAACGTCGGCCAGCATGGCCGGCCAATCCTTCAGGCCGCGCACCTCTTCCTGGGGCCGCAGACCCTCGATCCGCACCGCGTCCCCGGCGAAGGCCGTCAGGGCCGGTTGGCGGGTGGGCGCGCGACGCTCGTCGCGGACGATGATGTGCGGCGCCGTGTCGATCAGTGTACGGATGAAATCCTTTTGGGATCCGACCATCATTCCCGAGACCGCCAGGAAGAACCCGACGCCGATGGCCACCCCCAGGGTGGCCACGAAGGTCGCGCGGGCGCGCACCCACAGGTGGGCGAACGCTATGCCCGCCAGGACCCGGAGCATGGCCATCATGGCTTCGCGGGTTTGACCCGCGCGCCGTCCCGCAGGTCCTTGGGCGGAGACAGGATGATCCGCGCGCCCGGGGCCAGCCCCGAGACGATCTCGGCCTGGTCGCCGCTCGCCGCGCCGACGACCACGGGAACCCGCCGGGCCTTGCCGTCCGCCTCGACCCAGACCGCGCCGTCGCGAATGGCGGTCGACGGGACGAGCCGGGCGTCGTCGCGGCGCGCCGTGACCAGGTTGAGCTCCACGGTCATGCCCGGGCGCAGGCGCGAAGCGGGCGGCAGGCCGACCCGCACGCGGAAGACCCGCCCGATGGCGTCGCCGACGGGCGTGATCTGATCGATCCGCCCCTTGAACGTTTCCCCCGGGAAGCCGTCGGCGCGGATCAACGCCGTCTGGCCCACCGCCAGACGTGCCACGTCGCGCTCGTCGACGTCGGCCGTGACGCGCAGACGCGCCGGATCGGCCACCAGGAAGAGCACCTTCCCCGACTGGGCCAGGTCGCCCGGCTCGGCGTCTCGCCGCAGGATCCGTCCGGCGATCGGCGCGGTGATCCGGTAGTCGGCCAGGCGGGACCAGGCGCTCGCGGCGGCGGCTTCGGCGGCCTTGCGCTGGGCCTGGGCGTCCTCGTCGGCGGCCGGCGCGGCGAACCCGGCCTGCAGCAGGCGCTGGGTCCGGTTGGCGATGACCCGGGCCTGGGCGGCCTGGGCCTCGACCTGCATCGCCGTGCCGCGTTGAGGACCGTCTTCCAACTGGGCCAGAACCTGACCGCGCCGGACGACCTGGCCTTCTTCGACGGCCACGCTGCGGATCGGCGCGGTGGTCACCGGCGCGACATGGGCCTGGCGGGCGTGCTCGACCACGCCCGAGGCGTAGACCACGTCCACGGCCGCGCCCAGGCGGACCTGGCCGATCTGCACCGGGCGCGAACCCAGCAAGACCGTCAGGCCGACCAGCACGATTCCGATCAGGGCCGCTCCGGCGGCGGCGATCCGCCACCGCCGGGCGATCGACCCGCGGACGGGCGTGACGACGGCGGGCAGGATGGACTTGACCAGGACGGGCTGCGTCACGGCGGGCCGGGTCGCATCGACCGGGGAAGCGGAAGCCTCGTTCAAGATCGTCTCCAGGCGATCGCGCCCGTGGGCGGGACGGGACTCGTCGCCAAATCGATCCTGCCTGATCGAACGTCGTCCGCGTTTGCCGGAGATCAATTTCAGGCGGCGTCGATCGGTCAGGATGGGGCGGTCATAGGAGGCCCGATTGCGACCCTCACATCCCTGGATCCTGATCGGGCTGTCGAGCCTGGTCCTGGCGACCTGCGGCCCCGTCGGGCCCGCTCGCGCCGAGCAGCCCCGTCCTCCGCCGGACGCGGTGGCCACCTTCGACGCCGACACCATGGCGTTGGGGGTGGGCTACAGCTGGGGCAGCGGACGCCTGAGCTTCCACGGGCACGACCACGACTTCACCATCGTCGGGCTGAGCCTGGTTGGCGTCGGCGCCGAGCAGGTGGAAGGAACGGCCGAGGTCCGCAACCTCCGGAACGTGGAGGATTTCGAGGGCGTCTACGTCCTGGCGGGGGCGAGCGGCTCCTTTATCATCCTCAGCGGCGCCACGGCGGTCCTGCGCAACGCCAAGGGCGTGGAGATCCGGGTCAAGGCCCGCGGGCAGGGGCTGAACATCGCCGTCGCCGCCGGCGGGGTCCGGGTCAGGCTCGGCTGACGAGCGATCGATCGCCGCGCGGCGGGCCGCGGAATTTGATCTGAGTCACGATGCGGGTCCGCGCGTCGCGCGAGGGTCGGGGCGACGGAGGTCCCGCCCGTGCAGTCGGACACGAAAGCCCGACGGTCGATGGCGGCGCCTCCCTTCTTTCGTCGAAGGCTGACCCGATGACCCCGATCCTGACCTTTCATGGCGCCGCCGGATGCGTGACCGGTTCTTGCGCCCGCGTGCAGACCGGCCAGGCGACCCTTCTGATCGATTGCGGCATGTTCCAGGGCTCCAAGACCCTGAAGGCGCTGAACTACGGCGACTTTCCCTTTGATCCGCGCGAGATCGACGCGGTGCTGCTGACCCACGCCCATGTCGACCATTCGGGCCTGCTGCCCAAGCTGATGCGCGCCGGCTACGAGGGGCCCATCTACGCCACCGCCGCCACGCGCGATCTGTGCGCGGTGATGCTGGTCGACGCGGGCGGCATCCAGGAGGCCGAGGTCGCCTCGCTCAACCGCCGCAACCAGCGGCGCGGCCTGACTCAGGTCGAACCGATCTACACGGCCGCCGACGGCAAGGCGATCATGCCGCAGTTTCGCAAGGTCAAGCTGGGCGAGGCCGTCGCCGTCGCGCCCGGCGTCACCGCCACCTACTGGGAGGCGGGACACATCCTGGGCGCGGCGTCCATCGCCCTGGAGGTCGAAACCGACACCGGCCGCCAGAGCCTGCTGTTTTCGGGCGACATCGGATCTGGGGGCAGCCTGTTCGTGGGCGATCCGCAAGGGCCCCAGGGCGTCGACCACCTGGTGGTGGAATCCACCTATGGCGACCGGGACCGTATCGGCGGCGACGCGGCTTCGCGGCGTTCGGCCCTGGCCGAGGAACTGAAGGCCGCGCACGCCGCCGGCGGGCCGCTGCTGATCCCGGCCTTCGCCGTCGAACGCAGCCAGGAGCTGCTGGTCGATCTGCTGGCCCTGATGGAGGAGGGACGCGCGCCGCGCGGCGACATCTTCCTGGATTCGCCCCTGGCCATCGAGGCCAGCAAGGTCTTCCAGGATCGCGGCTGGAACGCCCAGGCCCAGGTCAATCCGTTCGCGGCCGTCCGACCCTCGGAGAACCTGCACTTCCTGGATCGGCCCTGGGACAGCGACGGGCTGGAAAAGCTGTCGGGCTGGCACATCATCCTGGCGGCCAGCGGCATGTGCGACGCCGGCCGCATTCGCAAGCACCTCAAGCGCCTGCTGTGGCGCAAGGAGGTCACCGTCCTGCTCTGCGGATACCAGGCCGTCGGCACGCTGGGGCGGCTGATCGCCGACGGCGCGCCGCGCGTCAGCATCCAGGGCGACGAGGTGCGGGTGCGCGCCAGGATCCGCAAGCTGGAGGCCTATTCGGCCCACGCGGACGCCAGCGGTCTGGTCCGCTGGGTCAAGGCGCGGGGGCCCGTCGCCGGCTCGATCTTCCTGGCCCATGGCGAGCCCGAGGCGACCGCCGGCTTGAAGCGGCGGCTCGTCGAGGCGGGTCTGACCGAGGACCAGATCCTGGTTCCGGAACTCGACGAAGGCTTCGCCCTGGCGCCTGGCCGCGCTCTGCCCCAGGACCGGCCGGCCCGGCGCCTGCCGCCCCAGGCCGTCTCGCGGCTGGATTGGCACAATGATCGCGCGGCGTTCAATCTCGCCCTCAACGCCGCCCTGCAGTCGGCGCCGGACGACGCCGCGCGCGAGCGGTTGCTGGCCGCCCTGCAAGCGGCGCTGGACGCGCCTTCGGACCGCCGTTCTGGCTCGCCGGCGCCGCCTGACGCCCTCTAGGGCGCGGCGATCCTGGAGGCGGCCTCGACCAGGATCGGCCGCTGGGCCGCCAGGATCTTGTCGAGCGCGGCGGCCAGATCGAAATAGGCCACCGCGTCGATCTCGGGCGTGTCGATCCAGACCCCCGATCGCGGGGGCCATTGCAGCCGAAACGTCCCGCTGTGAAATCCTCCCAGGTCGAGATCGGCCCGCGCGAGCCACGGGGTAATGATCTTGCCGCGATAGGCCTGTCTCGGCGTGAGCGGCTGGAGCGGAGCCGTCAGCGTCAAGCCCGTTTCTTCCTGGAACTCGCGTCGCGCGGCGACCTCCGCCGTTTCGCCCGGCTCGATCAGACCCTTGGGGATCGACCAGACTCCCGCGTCGCGGCGCCGCCAGAACGGACCGCCGGGATGGGCCAGAAGAAAGCGCGGATCGTGGGCGTCTCCGCGCCACACGAGGACGCCGGCGGCGTGCTGGGGCATAGGCTTATCCTGAGGGCGCCGGCGGCCGGCGACAAGGCGGGCGTGACCGGCGCCAGCCCTGACGTGGCTTGGCCAATCGATCCTCACGGAGCGGGATAGAGCTCCAGCAGCGCCCGCGTCACGCCGTTGGTCCAGCCAAAGCCGTCCTGCAGCGGATACTCCCCGCCGCCGCCGGCCTTGGCCTCTTCGACATCGTACTTCTCCAGCATCTTGCCGCTGGCCCGGTATTCGCGGTCGACCGTGGCCAGCCAGCGCTCGCCGATGTCCTTGGCCAGGGCCTCCTCGCCGTAGCGGCGCAGGCCCGAGACCGCCACCCACTGCAGCGGGGCCCAGCCGTTGGGGGTGTCCCACTGCTGTCCGGTCGAGACGGTGGTGGTGCGCAGGCCGCCGGGGGCCAGCAGCAGGGCGCGGGTGCTCGCCGTCACCGCCTTGGCCTGGTCGGCGCTCGCGGCTCCGACGAACAGCGGATACAGGGTCGCGGCGCTGGGATGGTCCAGCCGTGCCCGCTCGCGCCACTGGTAGTCCAGATAGAGGCCGCGCGGGGCGTCCCAGAGATAGGCGTCCATCGCCGTCCGGCGGGCCTTGGCGCGGCCGCTGAACTCGGCGACGCAAGGCGCGTCCGCCAGGTCGGCGCAGCCCTGGGCGATCGCCGTCTCCAGACCGTAGATCAGGGCGTTGAGGTCGACGGGGATGATCGAGGTGGTCTGGATGGTCTTCAGGCTCTTGCCGTCGGCCAGCCAGCGTGAGCTGAAGTCCCAGCCGCTTTCGGCGCTGGAGCGCAGGTCGCGGAAGACCTCGCCGGCCGGGCGGTCGGCGACCTCGCGCGCCGTCAGCACGTCCTCGCGATAGGACTCGTCGCGCGGCGTGGCCCGGTCGTCGGCGTAGCGGTTGAGGACCGCGCCGTCGGGCAGGGCCACCACGCGGCGATAGGCCTGGCCGGGCGCCAGGGTCTTCTCGCCGTCCATCCAGAAGGCGTGCTCTCGGCGCATCAAGTCTAGGCGAGCCTTGAACCGCGCCTTGTCGGTCTTATCCGCCAGACCCACCATGGCGAAGTAGAACGGCGGCTGCGAGCGGCTGAGATAGTAGGTGCGCGTGCCGTTGGGGATGTGGCCGTAGCGGTCGATCAGCCCGCCGAAGTCATCGACCATGTTCTCGACCGCCTCGGTCCTGCCGTCGGCCGCCAGGCCCAGCAGGGTGAAGTAGCTGTCCCAGTAGTACATCTCGCGGAAGCGCCCGCCGGGCACCACGAACGGCTTGTCCAGCGGCAGGGCGCTGTCGCCGTCGACCGCCTTGACCGGCGGCCGGGTCAGCACCGGCCACAGGGCGGCGATGTGGGCCTTCAGCGTGGTGCGGTCCTTGGACGGCGGCGGAGCGGGCGTGCTTTGCGGCACGACAAAGTTGGCGGTCACGAAGCGCTTCAACTCGGCGTCGGTGAAGGTCGCGTGGGCGCGGTAGGCGGCCAGGATCTGGGCCGGGGGGCGCTTGGGCGAGGCGTCGACGAAGGTCTTGCCGTCCGGGAACAGCTTGCGCATCTGCACCTGGTGGAACAGCTCGGCATAGGTGTCGGCGGGGGAGGGGATCTCGCTGGCCTTGGGGCGCGCGGTCTGGGGCGCTTGAGCGAGCGCGGGCGCGGCGAGGGTGAGCCAGACGGCGGAGGCGATCAGGACGTGGCGACGGTTCACGGCGTTCCTCCGGAAGGCAGACAGCTCAAGCTTTAAACGGGAAAAGCGCGGATCGGGTCCGATGAGGGACCCGATCCGCCAGCAGGGGTTGCTGGGGGAGCAACCCGTCCGCCGGGCCGCTGGGGGCGGTCCGGCGGATCCTGATCGGGAGAACCGGTCAGAAGTTGTAGCCGACGCTGACCTTGAACGACCGGCCCAGGATCGGGCGGGCGTTGGCCCCGCTGGTCGAGCGCGGGTCGCCCTCGGTCAGGCCGTGGCTGTCGGTGAGGTTGTCGCCCGAGACCTGGACGGTGAAGTCGGCGACGTCGAAGATCGCGCCCAGGTCGATCTTGGTGTAGCCCTTCAGGACCTGGCTGTTGGCGTTGTCGGCGAAGCGGTCGTCCACCGCGCTGACCGTGCCGTAGAAGGTCGACTCCACCGAGCCCAGGGTCACGTCATAGCTGGGGGTGAAGCGGATCATCCAGTCGGGCTGGCGCTGGGCGCTGTTGCCCTTGTTGGCCGGGATCGACGACTTGGTGATCTCGGTCTTCTGGAACGTGCCGTTCAGGGCCAGCGACAGGCCGAAGTCCGAGCGCCAGCGGCCGTCCAGCTCAAGCCCGTGGGCCTTGTTGCTGTTGCTCTCCTGGATGCCGCCGACGTCGGCGAACTTGGCGCCCTTGAACTCGTTGGCGAAGCCGGTGGCGTAGAGCTCGAACGGCCCGCTGCGCAGCTTGTAGCCCAGCTCGTACTGGTCGACCGACAGGGTGTCGGTCAGGCCTTCGCGGAAGTTGTCGAAGCTGGGGAACTTGTAGCCGCGCGAATAGCGGCCGAACACGCCCGACACGCCGTTGATGTCGTAGTTCACCCCGACGGTGTAGCTGGTCTTGCTGTTGCTGTAGTCGGTGGTGCGCGGGGCCAGGCCGTCGGGGAAGCCGGGGCCGTCGTCGACCACGTAGTCGGTCTGGAAGCGCTCGCGGCGCACGCCCAGGTCGATGCGCAGCGGATCGATCACCTGCCAGGAGTCGCCCAGGTAGAGGGCGTCCACCCGCCCGTCGCCGGCCGAGGTCAGGCCGAACTTGAAGCAGCTGGAAGTGCTGCCGGCCGTGGCCAGGTCGGCGCAGGTGACCGGGGCGGCCAGGTAGTCGCCGTTGGCCTTGACCTGCATCGGCTCGACATTGCCGATCGTCCAGAAGTCGTCTGACTTGAAGCTGGATGCGTAGTAGCCGGCCGACAACTGGTGGGTTCCCACCGTCTTGCCGATCGACAGGTCGTTGGTCAGGGCCTTGATCTTCTTCTCGACGATCCAGGCGCCCCAGTTCTGGACGTAGTCGTTGGGGCCCAGGGCCGCGCCGCCGCGCGTCGAGATCGTGCCGGGCACGACGGTGTTCAGCGAGACGACCGTGATCGCCGCTCCGTCCGGCACCAGGCCGTAGGTGTTGGCGTCGCCGTCGGTCAGGCTGAAGCGGTCGCGCACGGTCCAGCCGTCGCCGAACTCGTGCTCGAACCCGCCGCCGGCCACGAAGCCCTTGAAGCCCCGGCCGTCGGCCAAGTCGAAGTTGCGGGTCGCGCCGGCCGCGTTGATCTGCAGGGTGTGGAAGCGGCTGGCCTCGCCGATCTGGGTGTAGGTTCCCTTGTCGACGCCGGGCACGTTGATGGCGAACGGCAGGTACCAGGCGCCGTGGTCGTCGGTGTAGCGGGCGTAGAGGTTGAGCTTGCCGTGCTCCATCCGCTTGGTGATGTTGACCGTGAACTGCTGGCCAACCTCGCTGTCGAACTGGGTGTCGCGCACCCCCGGCGAGGTGGTCGCATAGCCGCCGACCATGAAATAGAGGTCGTCGGCCAGCTTGCCGCTCAGCAGGCCGTCGACGCGGCGCAGGTCGTAGTCGGAGGTCGAGAGCTTGACCAGGCCGTGGGTTTCCTCGCCGCCTTCCTTGAGCTGGAAGTTGGTGGTCAGGCCCGGCTGGCCGTTGGAGAAGATCGGGTTGGGGCCGCCGCGCAGGGCCTCCATACGCGAGATCGTCTCGTCGACCCGGAAGATCGAGCTGTTCTCCAGGAACGACAGGGTCGAGGGCGGATAGATCGGCGAGCCCTGCAGCTGGATGGTCAGGAACTCGGCGTCGCCGGTGGCGGGGAAGCCGCGCACGAAGACGTTGGCGCCGGCCACGCCGCCCGAGGTCTCGACCCAGACGCCGGGCACCAGGGTCAGCAGTTCGGCGGTGCTCTTGGGCGAGGCCTTGGTGATGTCGTCGGCGTTGACGGTAGTGACCGCGAAGCTGGCGGCCAGCTTGTCGATGCCCTTGCCGCCGGGGGTGCCGACCACGATCACCTCCTCGACCTGGGCCGGGGTCTCGGGCTCGGATTCGACGGCCGTGGCGGGCGCGGCCTGGCTCTGGGCGCTGGTCGCCACCAGCAGGGTCTTGGCGCGAATGGCGTAGACGCCGCTGGCGGTCGGCTGGGCGCTGAGGCCCGTGCCGTTCAGCAGGCGCTTGAGGCCGGCCTCGGCGGTGTAGGCGCCGGACAGGGCCGGGGCGCGCTTGCCGCGCACGCTGGCCTCGTCGAAGGCCAGCTGCTGGCCCGAGGCCTGGCCGAAGGCCCGCAGGGCGCTGCTCAGGTCCTGGGCGGGAATGTCGAAGCTGTAGGTGGACCCTCTCGTCTGCTGAGGGGTCTGCTGGGCATGAACGGCGGCGGGGGCGGCCAGCAGCATCAGGGCCGCGGCGGCGGTGGAGCCCCAGGCCAGACGACGGTCGAACGGCTTGGACAGCGACTTGGGCATTGTCTTCCCTCCCTATGCGCCGACGTTGATTGCGGCGCTTTGGAAGGTGAGACGCCTCAGCTCGTCGAAGACACACCGGCCGGCGCGGAATTTTTTTGTCCGCGGTCGATTTTCAGCACGGTCACGCCATTGGCCGCAACCGCGTGGACCGGCAGCACGGCCGTCACCCCGTCGACGAAGGCGCTGGTGTCGCCCGAGGTGAACACCCCGCTGATCCGCAACTGGGCGACGCCGGGATCGCCGATCTTCAGCTTGTCGCGAGCGTAGCGGTTCACCCGCTCGACGGCCAGGTCCATGGGCTCGTCCTGGAACACCAGTTGGCCGTTCTCCCAGGCCTTGGCGCGGATCGGGTCCAGTTGGCTGACGACCGTGGCGTTGGTCTTGGTCGAGGTCACCAGTTCGTGGTCGGGGGTCAGCAGCCGGTCGGCCGGCGCGCCGCCGATCTTGACCGGCACGGCGGCGTCGGCGCGGCCCGTCTTGTCGTCCAGCACCGCCACGTGGCCCTCGTACAGCACCACCCGCATCTGGCCGGTCAAGCGTTCGACGCTGAACACGGTGCCGGTGGCCACCACCAGCTTGTCGCCGGCCGCCACCGAGAATGGGCGCAGCGGGTCCTTGGCGACCGAGAACTTGGCCCGGCCGCTGTCCAGCCACAGACGGCGGCGGCCGCGCTCGTACTTGACCTTCAGCACCGTGGCGCTGTCGAGCGAGGCGCGCGAGCCGTCGGCCAGCTCGACGATCCGCCGCTCGCCCTCGGTGGTGCGGTAGACGTCGGGCAGGCTGGCCCGCCAGGCGACGCCGCCGCCGACGGCGACCACCAGGCAGGCGGCCAGGGCGGTCCACAGCGCCGGGCGCCGGCCGGGGCGGGCCCAGCGTCCGTGCTGGGCGCGGCGCAGGTCTTCAAGCGCTTCGCGACGAAGCGCGATCATGCCGGGGCTGGCGGCCTGCTCCTCGACGGCGCGCCAGGCGGTGACGGCGTCGTCCAGCAGGCCGCGATGGGCCTCGTCGGCGTCGAACCAGGCCTGCAGTCGGGCCTGCTCGGCCAGGGTCAGCTCGTCGTCGGCCAGGCGCACGCACCACAGGGCGGCCTGCTCGCGGGCGGCGTCCAGGCGCTCTTCGGACGGGGTCACGGTCATTCGCCGGCCCTCACGCGTCGGGTCAGATGGGTCATGGCCTTGAAGATGTGCTTTTGCACCGCGCTGACGGAGACGCCGTACAGGGCGGCGAGTTCGGATTGCTTCATGCCTTCCAGACGGAACAGAAGAAAGATGGCGCGTGTGCGGTCGGGCAGCTCGCGCAGGGCGTCGGACACTTCGCCCAGACTTTCGCGGCCCAGCAGCACGCGGGCGGGATCCAGGGACTCCAGGTCGCCGGTCCCGGACCCGATCCCGGCATGGACGCTGGCGCGGTAGTTGGCCCGGACCCGCTCGCGGCGGCCTCGGTCGCGCAGCAGGTTGGCGGCCATCTGGAAGATGTAGGCGTCGGCGTTGTCCATCGGACTGACCTGAGCCGTGGCCAGCTTGGCGAACAGCTCCTGAGTCATGTCCTCGGCGTCGCTGTGGCTGGCGGCGCGGCGCATGAAGAACGCCATCAGCGCCGGACGATAGCGCCGGTCGAGTCCTCGCAGATCTGGTTCGATGGCTGCTCGCACGATCCCGCCCATGGGCGTCAGCCCGGGTTCAAGAGGTTTTGTCTCACCGTGCATGACGCACGACAACGGCCAACCCACAGCGCGCCGTGACGACTTTTCTGTTCGGCGACGGAGTCGGCCGTGGCGAGGTCCGGAGTCAAAACGGTGGCGACAGGCTCCGCTGGATGTCCAGCGCCCGGGGGCGCGCTTGGAATTGGCCTGACTCTAAGGCTGGCGTTCTCGTTCCACCCGCGTTAGCAGACCGCCCCATGATCCGCCTCGACAATATCTCCAAGCAGAACGGCCACCAGATCCTGTTCATCGAAGCCTCGATGGGCATCCAGAAGGGGGAAAAGGTCGGGCTCGTCGGCCCGAACGGCGCCGGCAAGACCACGCTGTTCCGCATGATCACCGGCCAGGAGCAACCCGACGACGGACTGGTCGCGATCGATCCCGGCATGACGATCGGCTATTTCAGCCAGGATGTCGGCGAAATGTCGGGCCAGAGCGCGGTCGCCGCGGTGATGGACGGCGTCGGTCCCGTCAGCGCGCTGGCCGCCGAAATGGCCAAGCTCGAGGCGGCGATGGTCGATCCGGACCAGGCTGACGAGATGGACGCCATCCTCGAACGCTATGGCGAGGTGCTGGAGCGCTTCCAGGAACTGGACGGCTACGCGCTGGAAGCGCGGGCGCGCGAGGTGCTGGCCGGTCTGAGCTTCAGCCAGGAACGCATGGATGGCGATGTCGGTCTGCTGTCCGGCGGCTGGAAGATGCGCGTGGCGCTGGCCCGCATCCTGCTGATGCGGCCCGACGGCATGCTGCTGGACGAACCCAGCAACCACCTGGACCTGGAAAGCCTGATCTGGCTCGAGGCCTTCCTCAAGAACTACGACGGCGCCCTGTTGATGACGTCGCACGACCGCGCCTTCATGAACCGCATCATCGGCAAGGTGGTGGAGATCGACGGCGGCTCGCTGATCACCTATTCGGGCGATCTGGACTTCTACGACCAGCAGCGCGCGCTGGGCGAGGCCCAACGCCAGGCGCAATACGAGCGCCAGCAGGCCATGCTGGCCAAGGAAATCAAGTTCATCGAGCGGTTCAAGGCGCGCGCCTCGCACGCCGCCCAGGTCCAGAGCCGGGTCAAGAAGCTCGACAAGATCGAACGCGTCGAGGCCCCGCGCCGTCGCCAGACGGTCCAGTTCGAGTTCCAGAGCCCGCCGCGGTCCGGCGACGACGTGATCAACCTGCGCAATATCCACAAGGGCTACGGCGCCCAACCGATCTATGAGGGCCTGGATTTCCTGGTGCGCCGCAAGGAGCGCTGGTGCGTCCTGGGCGCCAACGGCGCCGGCAAGTCGACCCTGCTGAAACTGGTGGCCGGCGACACCAAGCCCGACCAGGGAACGGTCAATGTCGGCGCCAGCGTCAAGATGGGCTATTTCGCCCAGCACTCGATGGACCTGCTGGACGGCGAAGAGACGATCTTCGAGTCTCTGGAGCGTTCGTTCCCGCAGGCCGGCCAGGGCGCGCTGCGCACCCTGGCGGGATGCTTCGGCTTCTCCGGCGACGATGTCGAGAAACCCTGCCGCGTCTTGTCCGGCGGCGAGAAGGCGCGCCTGGTCATGGCCAAGATGCTGTTCGATCCGCCGAACCTGCTGGTGCTCGACGAGCCGACCAACCACCTCGACATGGCGACCAAGGAGATGCTGGTCGCGGCCCTGACGGACTTCGAGGGCACCATGCTCTTCGTCTCGCACGACCGCCACTTCCTGTCGGCCCTGTCGAACCGCGTGCTGGAACTGACGCCCGAGGGCGTCCATCAGTACGGCGGCGGCTACACGGAATATGTCACCCGCACGGGCCAGGAAGCGCCGGGGCTGCACCCGGGAGGATAGCGGCGTCGGCCCCTTAGCCGCCTATGGGGATCGCCACGCCCCCGGAGCTGACGCCGAGACACGGCTCATGGCGGCGACTGGCAGCCGTTCGTCCGCGCGGGCAGCACCGGCGCGGTGCTGCCGGTGCGCCAGTTCCACGATTGGCCGCCCTCGGCCCTTCGCCGGCACATCACCTGCTCGTGGAGGGCGTACATGCCCGGCATGAAGCCTGTCGACGCCCGCGGGACCTCGGCGAAGTGCATGAAGGCGCTCGCGGAGCCGAACGCGCTCCAGGTCGGTCCGTGCTCGGACGATGGTTTTCCGTCCCGCGCGAAGCTGGTCCAATAGTCCAGCATCGCGTCGGACATCCGCCGCTCGGCGGCCGTGTCGGGGATCGCCGGCCAGAACGCCGGCGTTTTGCCGATCGCGCCGAAGACGAACGGCACTTCGCTGGCATGGAAGCCCGTCAAGCCCGCCGCGTCCGCGCTGGGATAGCTGTGGCTGAAATAATAGAGGAACGCGGGCTGACCCAGGGCGGCCTGGTTGCGCACCAGGCGCTCGGAGGTCCAACCGAAGACCGTGTCACGCGTGCTGTCCAGCCCGTTCTGTTCGAGATCGGCGGTCGCCGGATAGAGGCGGAGATACTCGTCCGCCAGATCGCCGTAACGCGCCCTTATCCCTTCGACATAGGCCGTGGGGCTGGGCGGGACCGGCGGCGCCAGGAAACGAAGGGTGCGGATTTCACCGCTGTTGAACCCGGCGATCAGCGGCACCGGCGCCTGCTCGCCATGGTCGAACGTATCGACCAGTTGGCGCTTGAGGACCTTGCCGTCGATGGTCCCATAGGGCGCATAGCCGGTCGCTGCGGACGCCTCCGCCAGTTGACGGGCGTCCATGGCCCGCAGCGCGGCGATGTCGGGCTTCTGCAGCTTGCCCGCTAGCCAGAGGCCGATGTCCTCGGCCGAGTATTCCTCCCCTCGCTTGGTGCGCAGCTCGGGCATGGTGAACAGATAGCCGCTCTCCACGATCGCCTTGTCGAACGCGCCGCGCGCCCGGGGCGAGGCGAGCAGGTATTCCACGCTGAGCGCGCCGGCGGATTCCCCGAAGATCGTCACGTTGCGCGGATCGCCGCCGAAGGAGGCGATGTTGTCGCGCACCCATTGCAGCGCCTGGATCTGGTCGAGCAGACCGTAGTTTCCGGACGTGTCCTCGGGCGATTCCTTGCTGAGCGCCGGATGCGCCAGATAGCCGAACACGCCCAGACGATAGTTGATCGAGACCAGCACCACCCCGCGCTTGGTGAATTCCTGGCCGTCGTACATCTTCGAATGGCCCGATCCCCAGATCAGGGTTCCGCCATGGATCCAGACCATCACCGGGGCATTGCGCGCATTGGCGGGCGTGGTCACGTCGAGGGTCAGACAATCCTCGGCCATCGGCACCTTGCCCCGATCGTAGGGGCCGGCCGCCATCGGCGGCTGCATGCACGCCACGCCCATCGTCTGGGCGGCGCGCACACCCTGCCATCGCGGCATCGCGGCCGGAGGCCTCCAGCGGCGCTCGCCGACCGGGGGAAGCGCATAGGGGATCGCGTGGAACACCTTGGCGTCCCCCTCGCGCAGGCCTTCCACGGCGCCGGCCGGCGCGGTCACGACCGGCGCCACCTCGGCCGCCGCGGGGAAGCTGGCTCCAGCGGCCATGACGCATGCGAAGAGGAGGACGCCCATCAGGCGCGGAAGACTCGTCATCAGAGGGCTCCTTCTTGGAGGCGTTGGTCGCGGCGGATCAGGCGCGCGAGGATGAGGAACAGCACGGCCGCGATCAGGTACATCGGCGCGAGCGCATAGTAGGCCGCTCGCAGCGCGTGGGGTCCGTAGACGGGGCGGAAGTGGTCGCTGGCCATGCCGACATAGGTCGGGCCCAGGCCGAGGCCGATGAAGTTCATCACCAGCAGCAGCAACGCGCCGGAGATCACGCGCCGTTCGGCGGGCGCCTCGCTCTGAACGAAGGTCACGGTCGCCGACAGGAAGAACGAATTGAGGAACATCGGAACAAGCAGGAACAGCAAAGACAGCTGCCAGGTCGGCGCCCAGACGAAGGCCAGGAAGAAGGGCAGGGCGAGCACCAGCGAGATCGCCGGGACCGTCGCGTAGGCCGCCTTGCTGCGCGCGGCGAACCGATCGACGATCCGCCCCGAGGCATAGATGCCGGCGCTCATGCCGATCCCGACGACCAGGGCGTACCAGATCGCGACATCGGCCAGATGCATGCCCTTTTCGCGCATGAGGAACAGCGTCGTGAAATTGAGCAGGCCATAGGTGATGAAGTTGCCGGCGCCGCTGGCCAGCGACGCCATGAGCATCAGCGGGTTGCCGAAGAACTGGGTGATGGTCGCGACCAGTCCGGTGGCCGTGTCAGCGCCGGTGGAGCGAACCGCGGTGTCCATCTGTCCGCGTTTCGGCTCGCGGACGATCAGATGAACGGCCACCGCGGCGACCACGCCGATGACGCCGATAACGTAGAAGGGGATGCGCCAGCTGAAGGCGGAGGCCAGCGAAGCGCCGAAGGCGATGCCCAGCGCCGAACCGATCGGCGGGCCGAGATTGAAGATCGCCATGGCCGTGGTCCGCCGCTCGCGCGGGAACGAGTCGGAGATGATGGCGTAGGACGGCGGAACTCCGCCCGCCTCTCCGACGCCGACCATCATGCGCGCGACGACAAGCTGTCCATAGTTGCCGACCATTCCGCACGCGGCGGTCGCGCCGCTCCACAGCGCGCAGGCGACGGCAAGAACCCTGACGCGGCTCGTGCGGTCGGCCAGCCAGCCGATCGGGATGGCGATGAAGCAATAGAAGAGCGCGAAATAGAAGCCGGTCAGCAGGCCCAACTGGCCGTCGCTGATCTTCAGGCCGTCCTGGATCGGCTTGGCCAGGATCGAGATGAGCTGGCGATCAAGGAAGTTGAGCACATAGACAAAACACAGCATCGCCAGCGTGATCCGCGCGCCGCTGGGGACGACCGCGGTCTGCCGGGGGGGCGTGGCGCGGGTCATGCGCCGCTTCCTAGGTGATCATGCGCCCGCCCGCCGGCGCGGGCTGGGCGTTGGCCCGGTCTTTCGACTGCTGACACCATCTCGACGTTCGCCTCTTCAGACATCTTCGTTTTCATGCCTTGCCCAGCCAGCCGGGCTTGCCCCGTCCGCCGGAATAGCCGGCGGCGACGCGCTGTTTCAGCAGGGCGGGCGGACGGAAGCGCTCGCCATGGGACTCCCGCAGAATCTCCTGGACCTGCAGGCACAGGCCGGAGGTGACGTTGTCCATGAGGGCGAACGGTCCGATCGGATGACCAAGACCCAGCCGGCACGCGGCATCCAGATCCTCCGGCGTGGCGACGCCTTCCTCGACCAGCCTGACCGCCTCGATCAGCATCGCGTGCAGCATCCGATTGACCGCGAAGCCCGTGACGTCCTTCACCGCGATTGGCTGTTTGCCGATGTTCTCGAGAATCGAGGTGGTCCAGGCGATGGTCTCGGGGCTGGTCTCGAACGCCGGCACGACCTCGACCAGAAGCATCCGGGACACCGGCGAGAAATAGTGCGTGCCGAGAAAGCGCGGCCGGCGCTCCGGCGAAAGCGCCGCGCCGAGGGTGGAGATGGGCAGGGTCGACGTATTCGACGCGATCACGCAGGCCTCCGGGCACGCCTTGTCGAGCGCCGCCAGGACCTCGCCCTTGACCTCGAGCGATTCAAACACCGCCTCGGTCACCAGGTCGCGGTCCCCGAAGCTGGCGAGATCCGACGCCGGCCGTACGCGGTCGAGGGCCGTCGCGCGCTGGTCCGCGGTGTAGAGGCCCCGCGATACGCCGCGGTCGAGAAGCGCGCCCAGTCGGGTCAACGCGTTCTCCAGCGCCGTCGCGTCGCGATCGTGGAGCAGCACGTCCATGCCGCCCAGCGCCAAGACGAGCGCGATCTCGGCGCCCATCAGCCCGGCGCCGACGACGCCAATCCTCGTTTCAGGGGCGGGTCGCGACATAGCGGTCAAGCTCCCCCGTCTCATAGTCGGCGCGCAGCCGGACCTTGTCGATCTTGCCGGTCGCGGCCAATGGCATCGCCGGCAGCTGGACGATCTCGTCGGGAAGCCACCAGTCGGCCACCTTGCCCCGCAGGGCGTCGAAGAACGCCCGCGCGTCGCCGGTCTCGCCCTGGCGCAGCTCCACCACCAGCACCGGACGCTCGCCCCATTTGGGGTGAGGCTTGCCGATCACCGCGACCTGACCGACACGGGGATCGCGGCCGATGATCGCCTCCATCTCCGCGGGGTTGATCCACTCGCCGCCGGACTTGATCAGGTCCTTGGAGCGTCCGCAGATCGTGAGCGCCCCGCCTTCGTCGATCGTGGCCAGATCGCCCGTGTCGAAATAACCCTCCGCATCGAGCGCGCTCTCCGCGGCGTTGAAATAGCGGTCGATGATCGAGGGGCCCTTGACCTTCAGATGGCCGATCACGCCGCGCTGCCGCGCCAGCGTGGCGCCATCGGCGTCGGTCAGTTTGAGATCGACGCCGATCGGCGGGCGCCCCGAGGATCGTTCGCTGGCCGGGGGGAACTGGATCGAATCCACCGTCCCCAGCGGGGACATCTCGGTCATGCCCCAGGTCGTCTGGACCCGCGCGCCCAGGCGATCCTCCATGCGCCGCATCAGCGCATCGGGGCATTTCGATCCGCCGATGATGACGCGCTCCAGGCTGGGCACGTCCTCCCCGGTGGCGTCGAGATGGTCGAGCAGGCCGATCCACACCGTCTGCACGCCGCCGGCGATGGTGACGTTCTCGCTTCTGATCAGCGAGGCCAGGCTGGCGCCGTCGAGGTCCCGTCCGGGAAGCACGAGGCTGGCGCCGACCGCCGGCGCGGAAAAGGGAAGGCCCCAGGCGTTGGCGTGGAACATCGGAATGGCGACCAGGATCGTGTCCTTCGCCGACAGGCAATAGGCGTCCGGCTGGATCGACATCAGCGTATGGAGGTAGTTGGAGCGATGGCTGAACACCACGCCCTTGGGCTTGCCGGTCGTGCCCGAGGTGAAGCAGAGACCCGCGGCGCTGGTCTCGTCGAATTGTCCCCATTGGACTGTCTTTCCGCGCGCCTCGATCAGCGCCTCGAGCCCTTCAATGGGGACCCCACAGATGCAGGCAATTGACGGGTCGACGGCTTCGTCCAACACGAGCACCCGCTCGATCGTCGGGCACAGCGGCAGCAATTCCGGCAGCATCGACACAAGGTTCGCGGCGATCGCCAGCACCCGGTCGGCGGCCTCGTTGATCATCGCGGAGAGGTGCGCCGGGGTGAGCCTGGGGTTCAGGGTGTGGCAGACAAGGCCGGCGCTCATCGTCGCGTAATACAGCTCGAGATGATGCTGGGTGTTCCACGCCAGCGTGCCCACGCGATCCCCGAGCCCCAGCCCCAGCGCGGTCAGAGCACCCGACAGGCGGTTGCTGCGCGCGCGCAGTTCCGCATAGCCGACACGCCGCTGAACGGTCCCGCGGGAGGCGGTCACGACCGTGCTGGCCCCGTGCCACTTCGCCGCGTGGTCGATGAACTTGTCGAGTGTCAGCGGATACTGTTGCATTATCTTCGATGCTTACCGAGTTCAGGAATGAGAGCGGGGGCTGTCGCGGATCGTTGGCGTTCGCGTGACAGCAGGGTCAGGCGCGCCTTGCCGCGGGAGCGGCGATCGCTCGCACACTCCCGCGGGGCTTCAGCGGCCGATCGGGCGGCGCTGGGTTTGATCAAAAGCTCTTCCGCAGGCTCAGCGCCACGTAGCGGCCGATCGGGTTGTAGCTGCCGCCGATTCCTTCGGCCTGCGGGAAGAAGGGCGGGTCTTGATCGAACAGATCGTTCACCTGCAGACCCAGCTCGGTCCCCTTGGCCAAGCCGCTGTAGGGCAACTTCATCGAGAAGCGCAGATCGACGGTCGTATAGGCCTTGGCGCTGTACTCCGCGGTGCCGGTGGGGGTGGCGTATAGGCCCGTCACCCCGTCACGATAGTTGATGAATCCCACGGCGTTGAACTGACCGACCTGCGCGCCCAGCGTTCCTCTCAATGTCGCCTTGGGCACACCCAGTTTCAGGCTGTCGGAGACCGGCGACGTCGGCGAAAGCTGGGTTTCGAACTTGAAGATGTAGTTGCCAGCCAAGCCGGCATACAGCGCGCCGAAGGTCGTCGGCTGACGATATCCGACGTCGAAATCCAGGCCGTTGGTCTTGCGGACGCCGAAATTG
This sequence comes from Caulobacter sp. Root487D2Y, assembly GCF_001427165.1. Lineage (NCBI taxonomy): Bacteria > Pseudomonadati > Pseudomonadota > Alphaproteobacteria > Caulobacterales > Caulobacteraceae > Caulobacter > Caulobacter sp. Root487D2Y. The sequence goes on along the minus strand of NZ_LMFD01000012.1, from coordinate 27,757 downwards.
CCCTGGCGGAAGTCGAGCAGGTTTCCGATCGTCGGCAGGGCCCCCGGCACGAAGTTGACCGGCACGGCGATCGCCAGAAGGCTGGAGAGCTGCGCCGCGGTGGGATTGCGATAGATCACCGAGGCGAAGGTGGGATCGGTGAAGGCGATGGCGCCGCCGGGCGTTCCGATCACGTTCGTGTATCGGATGTCGTAGAACGTCACGCTCGCATGGAAGTTGGGCAGGGCGTCGGGGTGCAGGTCGGCGCCGACCGAGTAGGTCCGGGCCTCTTCCGGCTGAAGGTCGCGATTGCCGCCGAGCAGGAAAACCGTGTCGACCTGGGCCGCGCCCCGCGTCGGATCGCGGAAGGTGCTGCCGGCGATGGCGGCGGCGTTGTAGTAGTAGGCGCCGACGGTCGCCCCGACGTCGCGCAGGCCCGGCGCCCGGAACGAGCGGCCGTAGGTGCCGCGAAGCGTGAGGCCGCTCACCGGATCCCAGTTGACCCCGACCTTCGGGTTCGTCGTCGATCCGAAATCGCTATAGTGGTCGTAGCGCCCCGAAAGCGACAGGTTGAGGCGGTGCACCAGGGGGGCTTGGTTGCCGTCGCCGACGATGGGCACGAACAGCTCGCCATAGACCGACTTGATATCGCGGGTCAGGTCTTCGGGCACCTGGGTCCCGCCGTAGATGCCCCGTTGCTTGAACGTCTCGCGCCGATACTCGGCGCCCACCGCGATCTTCAGTTGTCCGCCAGGGAGGTCCGCCAGCGGTCCGTCGATCTTGGCCGCGCCCAGATAGGTGCGCTGGTGGATGGTCAGGTCGCCGGCATAGTCGGTGATCTTGGCGGCGACCGAAGGCGACGTGCCGGCGCCGAACGGATCAAGCGCGGTGGCCGCCGTGGTCCCGAGCGCCGCCGCGTCGAGCGCCGCCGGGTTGATCGCGGGAAGGTAAGTGTCGTTCGTCGCCCAATCATAGGTGCCGTAGACGCTCAGTTTCAGATCGCGAGGGAGCTTGGCGTCGACACCCGCCGACGAGTTGCCGGCCCGGACACGGAAGATGTTGTCGATATGGTCGGCGCCATACAGATTATCGGAACGAAACTGGACGAACTCCGTCGTGGCGCCGGTGCCGGGCGGCGTCTTGAAGAAGGGATTGGCGAAGCCGGGTAGGTTGTAGAGGATCACCCCGCCCGACGCGCCGGCCGCGGGCGGCGGCGGCGCTTGAACCGTGTCCTTGCGGTCCGAATACAGAAGCTCGCCCCACAAGGTGGCGCGGTCGTTCAAATCTTGACGGGCCGTGACATAGGCGCTGTGCAGACGCGACTTCGGGACGAGGGAGGTCACCGCCCCGTTATCGCAGGAATTGGTCGTGTTCGGAGCCAGGGCGGGCGCCGCGTAGTTGACGGCATAGAAGGTGGTGTTGACCCGCACGTTGGGCGACGGGCAGACCGTCGTGCGGGTATCGACGCCGCCATAGGGACGGAGGTCGACGATGCGGTAGTCGCGGTCGGCCCCGAGGATGTCGCCGTTTTCCGCGTATTGGTAAGAGGCGACGACGGATCCGCGTCCCCAGTCGCGGCCGACCAATCCACTCGCGCTGAACGTATGGTAGTCATCGGCCGTCCCGTAGCGGACCGAGGCGTCGACGCCTGAGAAGTGCTGGCGGGTGATGAAGTTCACCACGCCCGCCACGGCATCCGAGCCGTAGATCGCCGAGGCGCCGTCCGCGACGATCTCGACGCGTTCGATCGCCAGGTCGGGAATGAACGGGAAATCGGGATTGGTCTGGTTTGTGCCCCCGGCCACCAGGCGGTGACCGTTCATCAGCGGCAGCGTCGCGCTTGCCGGCAGGCTGCGCAGACCTGGAGCGAACGCGCCCGCCCCGCCGTTGGCGGCCCGGGGAGCGGTGTTGAAGCTGTTCAACTGCGGCACGCTGGCCAGCAAGTCCGGCGTGGTGTTCGCGCCGATGGTCCGGATGTCTTCACGCGAGACACTGATCAGGTTCGAGCCCGTCGGTGGGACGCCGCGGATGCTCGATCCCGTCACGACGATCTCGGAGATCTGATCCGGAACGTCCTGCGCGGCGCGATCCGTGTCCGACTTCGGCTGGGGCGCTTTCGACGGTTCGGCGGTGTCCGAGGTTTGAGCCCAGGCCGGCCCAGAGGCCAGCAGCGCCAAGGCCAGCAACGACGCGCCGGACAACGCCAGGCGCGATCTCTTATTCAAGGCATTAGGCAAAGTGTTCCCTCCCGTATTTTATTATTGTTTGGACCTTCGAATGGCGATCGGATCCTCTCCCGCGTTCAGGGGAGTCTTTCGCCGACTATTCGATGGCGGCCTCAGTGCTTCTTTGGTTCACCGACGCGGCGTTGGGCGTGGCGATATGCCGGTGATGCGGCGCGCTCCAGCGGGCGCGACGCCGGGCATGGACCGGCGGGTCAGGATTTCCCCCTCATTCATTCTTGTTCCGCACCGGTTGGCGCGGCGCGGTCGTTGGCTATCGATGTCCAAGAGCGGGGAGATTGGCTATGGCGCGGGTGACGTGCAGATTTAACGCAAGTGACCAGCTTATGCCTCGACGTGGGGCTCGCGCCGCTCGGCCACCAGAGTGGTGGCGGCCGCCATTCGCGCGGTGTCGGACTTGTAGCGATGGCGATATTCGGAAGGCGTCATCGCCGCCCACTCGCTGAAGTTCCGCGTGAAGCTGCCCGGCTCGTTGAATCCGACCGTGTAGCCGACATTGGTGACGGGAAGATCGGTCGCGAGCAGCAGGGCGCCCGCCATTTCACCGCGCAGCCGGGTTCTGACGTGCTGAAACGATTCCCCTTCGCGCGCGAGGCTGCGCCTCAGGCGGCGCGGTTGGCTTCGGAGCCGTTCGGCGACGTCCTCGATCGACGGCAGCCACACGCCCTCGCGCTGGAATTGGATCAGCACCTGTTCGGTGCGGCTGCGCCAGCTGAGTTCGCCGCCGGGCGGCGCGAACCAGTCCGGAGCGCTCGCATTGTGGGCCTCATACTCGGCCAGGGTCCCGTGCACGAGGCGGACGTCGAGGTCGTTGCGGTCATAGCAAAGCGCATCGACCGGCGCTCCAAACTCAATCGGGCAGTTGAACAAGGCGAATCGATCGAAGCCGTTCGCCTGCACCGGGCGCCGACCCTGAACGAACACGCGGCGCAGCTTCAAGGGGCGGCCGATGAGCCAGCTGAACAGGTGATAGATCCAGACGAACCGCAGCCAGACGAAGATGTCGCGATCGACGCCTTCGACGGTGTTGTAGGCGCAGACATGCATCACCCCGAGGCGTTCGGTCTCGACGAGGCGCGGGCCGATATCGCTGGAGAGCGCCTGGGTGAACCGGATGCTGACCCTGAGCGCTTCGCCGAAAGTGCCCGAGTGCAGATAGGCCCGCGTGCGCTCGTTCTCCAGCGCGAGGCGGCATCGCTCCGGCAGGAACCCGACATAGGCGTCGTCCAGCCTTAGCTGGATGCGCTCGACCAGACGGAACAAGGCGCTGCCGTCGATCACGGCCTGCTCATTGCCATAGACCGACGGGTCGATCCCGGCTTCGCGCAATATCTCGCTCGGCTCGTGCCCTTTGAGCACCGCGCCGCCCAGCAGCTTCTCGACCGCGAGGCCGTCCAGCCCGGAACATCCGTCCGCCGCGGCGGGCGGCACCATCGGGGGCGACGGCGCGGACGGGGCCGGTGGCGCGCTCGGCTTGGCGGCCATGGATCTCAGCGCCTCTCTGAAGTTTCAACGATACCGGGCATTGGCGTCTTCCTCCTGATCCGCGACCGCCGTCGGTGCGCCGCGCCCCAGCTGGGAACAGACGCGGGCCGCGGCAATTCTCCGACATATCGTGACTGGCGTTTGCAAGTTAGCCGCGCCGATTCATTTCTCAACTCAGGACCAGCGCCGACAGCCGATGAGGCTTGACGGCGGTTGCCTGGGGCCTGTTGTCGGGCATGCCGCGCCAGGGGCTGGGTGAGGGCGATTCCCGGGCGCTGCCCAAGGCGTCGTTTGACCGCCTAAGGTGTAGGGCCGAGCGGGCGGCCGGCGCGCCGACGCTGGCCTTGCGGCGCGGCTAGTCCGGAGTCAGGACCAGGAGCGAAACCCCTTGGCGGGGGAGCTCGAAATCGATCCGAGCGTCGCCGCGTTTCACCGCGACCGCCGAGGGCGACGGATCCAGCGTCGCCAGTCGGGCGGCGTCGATCAATGTCTGGCGTTGCGCTTCCGTCGGGGCGATCGGCGAGCCCATCCTCAGCCACGCCGCGTAGGCGTTGGAGTGATCGCGATCGACCCGGTAGTGCGTCAGGCGCGCGCCGTGCGCGAACGCCTTGGGCAGGTGGTTGACGTCGAGGCTCACCTTCGCGTCGGGGCCCGCCAGGTCGTCATCGTGATAGTGCCAGACCATGATCGAGAGCCGGTCCCCGTCCCGCGTCGCGACGGATGCGACGTCCGGCGCGCCTCGAACCCCGTCGCTCATCATGTCGTCCAGGGTCGCCTCATGATCCGAGGTCGTCGCGACATAGGTTCCGGACATCTTCGAGAACAGCTTGAAGACGTTCATCACCGGCAGGTCGATGCCCGCCGACGTCAGTTGCCGGAAGCCCGCGAAATAGGGCTGGTCCTCGAACTCGAACGCCCAGGTCAGCACGCCTTCGAGATCGAGCGATCGGCGTCGCGCCAGAGCCTGGAGCCGGGGAAAGGACGCCGCGGTGTACGAGGAATACATGGTGCCGTTGCGATAGGCGTTGGCCGGGCCCTGGCAGGCGGCGCAGCCCTCCGGGTCGGACTCGCCGATGATGATCGGCTTGCCGCGGAAGACCGGGTCGGCGGCGATCTGGGCGAACTCGTGGTCGGCCGCCTTCAGGTGTGTCGCCACGCCCATGCGGACGTGGCTCGTGTCGCCTTGGGCGATGACCTTGGGCGAGCCCTTGGCGTGGAAAGACAGGAAATCGACCGGGGTTCCGGCCGCCTTGGCGTGCTCCATGAAGGCGGTGATGAACTGGTCGCCGGCCCCGGCGCCGTCGGGGCCTCCGACCCGGGCCTCGGGCAGGGCGCGGCGAACCCCCTTGATGGCGGTGTCGTGCAGAAGGAAGAATTCTTCGCGCGTTCCGCCCCAGTAGTACTGGGGCAGGTTGGCCTCGTTCCAGGTCTCGAAATACCAGCTGGCGACTTCGGCGCGGCCATAGCGTTCGACGCAGTGGCGCACCCATTGATAGACCAGCTCCTCCCACTTGCCGTAGTCCTTGGGCGGGAAGGCCCAACCGGTCCGCAACGCGCCCGAGCCTGGCCTGAAATCGTGCTGGTAGGGTCGGGGAGAGGTGGAGAGCGCTTCGGGCATGAACCCGATCTCGACATAGGGCTTCACGCCGCGGGCGCGATAGGTGTCGAAGATGCGGTCGACGATCGTCCAGTCATAGACCGGCCGGCCGGCGGCGTCCTCGGTATAGACATTGGTCGAGCCCCACTTCAACGCGGGCGTTCCGTCGCCCGAGGTGAGCAGATTGTGGGTGCGGAAGAAGACATGATCGGGGGCCAGGCCGCCCAGCGTCGCCAGCGTGGCGCGGCCGTCCTTCATCGTCGCGTAGTTGGGTTCGTCCGCGCCGAAGAAGCGCCAGACCGGCTTGACCGTTTCTCCGGATCGAGAGACGTCCACGGCGAGGGCGACGGGAAACGATGGATCCTGTGCGAGCGCCGGGGCGGTGGTCAGGATCACCAGGCCGACGGCCGCGCCTGAAAGCCGTTTCCACATACCGGGCTCCGATCTTCCAACGCCAACGGGCGAGATGCGGTCGTCGTGACGTTTACTCCGACAAAAGGCGACCGCCTGTCAAATACGCCAAGCCTTGCCGCCGAGCTGGAATTGGCCACGGGGCCATCTCCAGCTCGGCGTCGGTCAGCGGACCGACCTCGCTCGCTCAACCCTTGGGCTTCAGCATGCCGTGCATGTCGAGCCACCGCGCGAAGGCGTCGAACCAGCCGGTGCTGGTGGTTGTCTTCGGATACATGCCGAAGCCGTGCCCGCCCTGTTCGTAGAGGTGGAACTCAACCGGCCGCTTCGCGGTCTTCCAGCTGTCGATCAGCCCGAACCCGCCGTTGGCGAAGAACGGGTCGTCGGCCGCGAGCGCCACGAACATCGGCGGCGCGTCGGCGGGGACCGTCACCGGCGCGAGCGGGCCGTAGATGAGGCCGATGAAGGCCGGCTTGGCGTCCTGCCCGACCAGGGTGGTGGACAGGGTCAGCATGGCGCCGGCCGAGAAGCCGACCATGCCGATCCGATCGGGATCGACGCGCCATTCCGCCGCGCGCTTGCGAACAAGCGTGAAGGCGGCGCGCGAGTCGGCGATCTGGGGCGCCAGGCCCGCCATCGCCTTCTCTGGGTCCATCCGCGGCGGCCGCGCCGCCGTGGCCGAGAACATCTCGGTCATCGAACGTTCGAACCCGGGCATGTCCGCCGGGGTCTGGTTCAGACGGTACTTGAGCACGAACGCGGCCACGCCCTTGGCGGCGAGCGCGCGGGCCACGTCCGAGCCCTCGTTTTCCATCGACAGCGTCCGGAACCCGCCGCCGGGCGCGACGATCACCGCCGCGCCGGTCGCCTTGGCGGGGTCCGGGAGGTACGGGGTGAGCGTGGCCACCGTCACGTTCCGGGCGAACAGGCTGCCATACTGGGTGTGCCAGGACTCCGAGGCCGTCGCGCCGGGCAGCGGACCCGTTCCGAGCTCGATGGCGTTCGGCTGGGCCGGGATCGGCACGGGCTGCATCTTGTCGTTCTGCGCCTGGGCCGGCGTCGACAGGATGCAGGCGACGGCCATCCCGGCCGCGGCCAGGCGCGTCCAGGTCGCCCCCTTGGAGCGGACCTCTTCCGCGACGTTGATCTTCCTCATGGTGTTTCTCCCTTTGATCTTTGTTTTGAGTGCGGGCGCGCCGGCGGGGCGTCCCGACGAACTTCGAGATCCTCGCTAAGGCACGGCGATCTCGAAGGGCGAAACGGGCAGCCCGCTCTGGTCGAAGAGGTTCACGGCCGGAGCGTCGGCCCAGGCGTAGCGCACGCGCGCCACGGACTTGCCGTCTCCGGCCAGCACCACCGTGTCGCCCGAGGCGACCGCGGCGGCGAAGCGGCAGGAGCCGGTTTCCGCGCACAGCTCGAAACCGATGGCGACGTTCGCGCTGTGGGTGACGAGTCCGCCGCTCGCGCCCTTGAACGCCAGGGTCACGCCGCCGTCGGGATTACGGACCGCCGCCGACACGCCAGGACCCGACGGGGCGACGTCCTCGCCATAGGCCAGCGCGCGCATTGCCCGAGCCGCCCGGCGGCCGACCTCCTGCTTTTCGCCAGGGTGGATGTCGAGCGGATCGCCAAGGTCGATCGTCACGACGGCCGCCGCATGGCCGTCGGCCTCGGTCGTCCGGCGCTGGATGTCGCGCAGCCTGGCCCAGCCGCTCTCGGTCGGACGCGAGGCCGTCGCGCCATAGGCGGAAAGCTGGACCACGGCGAAGGGGAGGTCCGGCGTCGCGAACTGGCGACGCCAGTCGGCCATCATCGCGCGCAGCCGCCGGTCATAGCCGGGCAAGTCGGTGTCGGACTCGCCCTGGTACCAGGCCACGCCCTTCAGGCCGACCGTGCCGAGCGGCGCGATCATGGCGTTGTAGAGCGTGCCAGCGCCGTTGATGTCGTCCCACGGCGACCTGGGCGCATTGGATTTCGGACGACCGGCGACGACGTAGCGCCATCCGGCGTCGATCGCGATCTCGGTCCCGTCGTCGAAGCGCAGCCGCATCAGGTTCGCCGGCCCGATCATGCCGCCTTCGGCATAGACATTGTCGACGTTGACGGTGACGGCGTTACGCCCCTCGACAAGGACGCCGGGCGCGATGCGGTAGCGCCGAGGCGCGCTGGCGATGCTGCCGCCCCCCACGGGCACGCCGTTCACCCAGGTGCGGTCGGCGTCGTCGATCGCGCCGAGCGAAAGCACGGCGCCCTGCCGTGCCTGCTCGGCGGTCAGCACGACATCCTTCTTGAACCAGACCATGCCGACATAGCTGGCCAGGTCTGGGACGCCCCACCGGTTGAAGGCGCCGACGCCGGGCGCGGGCCGCCAATCCAGGACCCCGTCGGCATGCCAGGGCTCGCGACCGGGCGCGTCGCCCGATTGGTCACGCCACCACTTGCCCCAGGTGTCGGCCGCTGTGACCTCGGCGGCGGCGGTGTCGCGGGTGTAGAGCTCGAGCGTGGCGGCTTCGGCGGCCATGCCCGCCGCCCGCAGGCCTTCGGGCGCCATCCAGGGGGAAATCCGCGACCCGCCCCAGCTGGCGTGGATCAGGCCGATCGGCGCCTTTGCCGTCTTGCGCAGATCCTGGCCCATGTAGAAGCAGACGGCCGAGAATCCGGCGATGGTCCCGGGCGTCGCCGGCGCCCAGGCCGGCGGCTGGTCGAAGCGGCTTTGCGGCGTGGCGGCGACGCGCTTGGCCACGGTCAGGAGCCGCAGGCCCTCGTCGGCCGCGCCGGCGATCTGGAAGCTGTTCTGCGCCTGGGCCGTCGCGAGCTCCATGTTGCTCTGGCCCGAGCACAGGAAGACGTCGCCGATCATCAGGTCGTCGACGACCACCTGGCCGCTGGGGGCGGTGACCAGCATCTGGTAGGGGCCGCCGGCGCCCAGGGGCGGCAAGGTCAGGCTGAAGCGTCCGTCGCCGTCGGCCCGGCCGCGCGCGGTCCGCCCCGCCAGGTTGACCAGCACCGCCTCACCAGCCCGTGCGGTTCCGGTTATGACCAGGGGTCGGTCCCTCTGGAGCACGGCGTGGTCGCTGACCACGCCATCGAGACGGGGCGCCGCCGACGCCGCCTGGACTAGGCTCAGCGCCAGGACGGCGCCTGACGCCAACATCGAAACTTTCATTGGCGATCTCACTGAGGCTCTACTTCGGCAGGCCGACCGCTTCGTCGACGACGAAGGCGGCCGATTGGCTGGGCGTATCGTCGCCGGGCTGGCCCGAGCCCACGCTGACCCGATAGCGCCCCGTCGCCACCCGGCGAGCGCCGTCGAGATCCACCGAGGAAAGATCGCGCGACGACAGGGCGAAGGTGACCGCTCGGGTCTCGCCCGGCTTCAGCGTGATCCGCTGGAAGCCGCGCAAGGCCAGGCGCGGGACTCCGGGCGTGTCGGGGAAGTCGAGATAGAGCTGGGCCACTTCGTCGCCGACCCGGGCGCCGACATTGCGCACGCTGGTCGTGACGCGCAGGCCCTTGCCGGCCCCGCCGGTCGCCGGCTCGACCTTCAGGGGCTGGTACTCGAACCGGGTGTAGCTGAGGCCATAGCCGAACGGGTAGACGGGCGTTCCTTCGAAGTAGCGATAGGTCCGGCCGGCCATGGCGTAGTCGCCGAACGGCGGCAGGTCGTCGACCGAGCGGTAGAACGTCAGCGGCAGGCGCCCCGCGGGATTGGTCTTGCCCGAAAGCACGTTGGCGATGGCCAGGCCCCCGGCCTGGCCCGGATACCACGCCTCCAGGATCGCCGAGGCGTTGTCCTTGGCCCAGGAAAGATTCAACGGGCTGCCGTTCATTGTCACGATCACCAGCGGCTTGCCCAGGGCCTTGGCTTGCTCCAGCAGGGCCTGCTGATCGGCGGGAAGGTCGAGGGTCGTCTTGTCGCCGCCCTTGAAGCCCGGGATCTCGACGGGGGATTCCTCGGCCTCCAGGTCGGAAGTCAGGCCCACGACCGCGACCAGGACGTCGGCCTGGGCGGCGGCCGCCTTCAGGTCGCCGGCCGGATCGGTCGAGATGCGCTTCCAGACGAGATCGATGCCGGACAGGGCGTGGGATTCCGAAACGACCTCGATCGGGTACTTTCGGCCCTTTTCGAGTGAGATGGTCTTGAGGGTGGGAAGGCTGCCCCAACCGGCCTTGCGCAGGTCGGCGAACGGCTTGCCGTCGAACTTGAGCTCGCCGTTGAAGCCGGTCAGGCCCAGGCGATAGGTCCCGCTCTCGGGGGGGACCAGGAAGCCTGTCCAGACCACGCGATGGTGGTCCGAGACCGTCGCCAGATCCAGGCTGCGGGCCGCCACGTCCGCCTCCACGCGGGTGACCACCGGCTTTTCAGCATAGCGCATCTTGGCGACGGCCTCGCCGAACGTCCCGGGGGCGAAGCGTCTAGGGGGCGGCTCGACCGTGTTGTAGTAGCGCGCCAGGAGGCCGGACTTGCCGTCGGGTGTCCGCAGCGCCGTGGTCGGCACCCGGTCGCCGTCCGTGAACGAGGCGCCGAAGGGCGCGTAGACGACCTGGGCCGAAGGCATGGCTCGCCGCAGGCCCTCGACGACCGAGATCGGTGGGGCCGACAAGGCCGAGGAGTAGTTGCCGCGCAGGACCCGGGTGGCGTCGCCCAGCGGCCCGATCACGGCGATCCGTAGGTCCGGCTTGAGCGGCAGCAGGCCGTCGTTCTTCAAGAGAACCAGGCTCTTTTCGCCGGCGGCCAGCGCCAGGGCCTCGTGGGCCGGCGTCATCACGCTCGTCGGCGCCGCCAAGGCCGCCTCGGGCGTGCGGACGCCCGGCAGATCGCCGGCGCGCAGGCGGGCCGAGAACAATCGCACCAGCGCCAGATCGACCTCGGCGGGACTGATCAGGCCGCGCCGCAAGGCCTCGCGATAGCGATCGGCCACCCCGTCGGTGTCGGTCAGGGTCGCGCCGTTGCACTCGTTGTCGACGCCGGCCCGCATGGCGGCGGCGACGGCCGTGGCCGCGTCCGGAGCGTACTTGTGATGGTCGCTGATGTCCTTGACCGCATCGCAGTCGGAAACGACATAGCCGTCGAAATTCCAGGCTCCGCGCAGATGGTCCTTGAGCAGCAGGTCGCTGGCGCAGGCCGGTTGGCCGTCGATGCGGTTGTAGGCGCACATCACCGATCCGGCGCGGCCCTCGGTGATCGCAGCGCGGAACGCGGGCAGGTAGGTGTCCTCGAGGTCGTGGCGCGAGACGAAGACGTTGGCGCCGTGGCGCGTCGATTCCGGGCCGCTGTGAACCGCGAAATGCTTGGGCGTGGCCACCACCTGCGGCAGGTCCGGATTGGGCCCCTGGACGCCCTGGACGAAGGCCACGCCCATGCGCGCGGTCAGGAACGGATCCTCGCCGTAGGTCTCCTGGCCCCGACCCCAACGCGGATCTCGGAAGATGTTGATGTTGGGCGACCAGGTGTCGAGGCCGGTGCCGATGCGTCCCATGCGTCCGGTGTTGCGCGCCAGGACGTGCAGCCCGCGCACCTGCGACCCGATCGCGTCGGCGACGTCGTGGACGAGCGCGGGGTCGAAGCTGGCGGCCAGGCCGATCGGTTCGGGAAAGTTCGTCGTCGGCAGCGCGCCCAGAGCGCCGTGCAGCGACTCCGTCCACCAGTTGTAGGCGGGAATGCCCAGCCGGGGGATGGCCGGGGCCGTGTTCAGCAGCTGCTCGACCTTTTCGTCGGTCGTCATCTGGCCGACCAGCTGGGCGGCCAGACGATCGGCCTTGGCGCGTTCAGGCGAGACAGCGGGCGAGGGGGCCTCGGCCGGGGCCGCGTGGGCCAGCGACGCGCCAACCGACAAGGCTCCGCAAAGGGTCGCGGCCAGGCCGCGCCGGCGCCATTTGGACCTAGGCATCATTCCACCTCATGGCTTGATCTTGCTTGTTCGATCGGGAGCGGCTGATCGCGCCGGACCCGCCCGGTCGATCACCTTGCGCGCGTCTTCCGGCCACGCCTGGCCGTCGACGGCGATGTTGTCGGCGAGCCGGTTGGCGGCGTAGTCGGACCAGCTTCCATTGGCCTTGCCGGCGTTGTGCCAGTTGCCGCGCGCGACATTGTCCATCGCCGTTCGCCGGGGATGGGCGCCGTCCAGGGCGTTGAGATTGACCCAGAGACCCAGGCCGTCGAACACGTTGTCGCGCACGGTCACGTACCGCGAGCCCTCGTCGAGATAGACCCCGATCCCGCCGGGCACGTCGTAGACATGGTTCTCGGCGATCAGGGCGCCGGGATCGGCCGACAGGTGATAGATCGCCCCGCCGTCGGGGAACCAGCGTTTGACCCCATGCACGCGGTTGCCCAGGATCACCGTGTCGCGAAGGATGGTCGGGGTGTCATAGACCCGGTTGCCGGGCTGGTCGTAGTAGCCCCGGTTCAGCGACATGTAGGCGGTGTTGCCGCCCGGATCGTTGACGCCCCAACCCCAGCCCACGTCGATGCCGTCATAGGGCGTCTCGGAGACGTCGTTGCGCAGGATCAGGGGGGCGGTCGCGTAGGTGACCAGGATCGCGGCCTGCTCGCGATAGACCTGCGAGACCTTGGTGATGGTGTTGTCGCGAATGACGATGTCGCGCACCGCCAGCTCCGGTCGTGAAGGGTGGTGGGCGTCGGGGCTGACCCCGCCGACCATGATCGCGCCCCCCGCCAGGTCGAAAAATCGGCTGCGGACGACTTCGACCGAGCGGGCCTCCAGGCCGGCGCCGCTGAGATTGGCGCTGGCGTCGTTGCCGACGCCGAGGGCGATCTGCCCCAGGTGGGCGAACTCGACGTCCTCGAAGAGGATCCGGGCCGCCGCGGCGACCTGCACGGCGGCCGGCTGCTGGCGCCAATGGTTGCGCATCGCCTCGAAGGCCCAGCACCCCCAACTGCAGTCCCGGATCGGCTCGGACGGATAGTTCGGCACGTCGTCGGCGAGATAGGCGCCGCTTTGCTGGCTGGCGTAGCCTTGCGGACCGGAGGGGCCAAGCCAGCTTGTATGCTGGAAACCGATCCCGGAAAATTGCAGGTCATGGACCGGACGGCCCGGGGCGCCGGCTATCGAGACCAGGGCCTGGAGCGTGGGCATGACCACCTGGCTCGCGGCCATCGGTTCGCCGCCGCGCGGCTTGTAATAGAGCCGGCCTCGGGCCGGATCGGCCCACCAGTCGCCTTCCTCGCGCACGAAGGCCAGCGCGTTGGCGATGAAGAACCGGGCGCGGTCGCCGGAGACGGGCCGCGCGAAGGTGTCGTAGCCGATCAGGTTGTTTCGCCAGCCCGGTTGCGCCAGCAGGATACGGTCGCCGCGGATGCTCTCGACCCGAGCGCGGCGATCGGTGAAGAAGCCGGTGTTCTCGACTTCGAGGCGGGTCTGGTCGGGAAGCTCCGCCAGGAAACGCCAGGCCGGATCGAGGATCTGAATGCCCCAGTCATGGAACGCGAACGCCTTGCGCGGGGCTTCGACCTCGGCGCGACGCGCCATGCGACCGTTGACCCACAGTTGGCGCGGATCGGCTCCGCGCGGGATGTCGGCGACCCAGATGTCGCGACGCGCGTCGGCGCGCCGCCAGCCGACGACCGGGACGCCGCCCGAGATCACGGGGCGCGCGCCCTTGGCCGCTTCCCAGCGCACGACGAAGCCGTTCTGGCCTCCGTCCGCTTCGGAGAAGCGCAGGGGCGCGTCCAGGCGGTAGACGCCATCGGCCAGGCGGACCGTCACGGCGTGCACGGCGTTCACGCCGCGAACCGCGGCCTGGGCGCGTTCGAGGCTCGCGAAGGGATGCGCCGCCGATCCGTCGCCGGCGTCCGATCCGCGCGGCGAGACCTCGAGGACGACGGGGGCGGGGGCAGGGCGCTCGTGAATCTCGACCGAAGCGAAGGCTTGCTCGGAATTGGGACGGTCGCTCGGCGACGTCGCGGGGATGGCGAAGGTCGGCAGCGACTGGGCCGAGGCCGACCCGGCGCCCAGCAGGAAGAGACCCAGCGCAGGCGCGCCCCAGAATTGGCGGCGAGACCGCGATCGGACGCTCGCCGCCTCGGCGCCGGGCCGGACGGTCGCATCGGAGGCGACGGCGGTCGTCATACAGGCTGCAGGCCGTGCTCGACGATCTTGCGGATCAGGTCGCGATGGCGCGGCAGGCTCGCCAGCAGCCGATCGGTCTGGACGGCGTTCTCGCGCAGCGCCCGCTCGGCCATCGCGCGTTCGTCGGCCAGGGCCTCGGGTTCGATCTCCGTCCGAAAGCCCATGCCATAGAGCACGTACTGATAGCTGGCCGTCGGGAAGACTTCCTCGACCCGGTCGAACTCCTCGTGCAGCCACGGCGGCTGATGGCGCCAGAGGCGCAGCAGGTCGGCCAGGCGCTCGGGGACGGTCTCGGACGCGCGATTGTCGCGCCAGAAGGCGCTGTCGGACCGCTTGCTGAGAACGTAGTGCAGCTTGAGGAAATCGATGATCCGGCCCCAGCGATAATGGGTCGTGGCGTTGAAGCGGGCGGCGACGACGTCCATCACCTCGCGGCAGGCCGGCATCTGCTCGGAGATCATCTTGGCCGACAGTTCGATCAGCACGATCGCCGAGGCTTCCAGCGGTTCAAGAAAGCCGGCCGCCAGGCCCACGGCCACGCAGTTGCGCTCCCAGAAGGTCTCGCGGTGACCCGAACGGATCGGGATCTTCCTGGCGGAAAGGTCGCGACCAGCCGGCCCGATATAGGCCCGCAGTTCCCGCTCGGCGTCCTCGTCGCTGATGTGGCGGCTGGAATAGACGTGTCCGACGCCGCGACGCGTGGGCAGGCCGATGTCCCAGATCCATCCGGCCGACTGGGCCGTGGAAATGGTGTGGCTGGCGATCGGGCTGGTTTCGCTCTCGTAGGGGACCTGGATCGCCAGCGCGGTGTCGCAGAACAGGACGTCGCCGCAGTCGCGGAACGGCACGCCGAGCGCGTCGCCCAGGAGCAGCGCGCGAAAGCCCGTGCAATCCACGAACAGGTCGCCCTGGATCTCGCCGCGCTGCTGGGTGACGACGCCGCGGATGTCGCCGTCCTCGGCCATGGAGACGCTTTGCACGTCGGCCAGGACATGGCGCACGCCGAGCTTGTCGCAACAGTGACGCTGCAGGAACGGAGCGAACTTGCTCGCGTCGAGGTGATAGGCGTAGTTGGCCGCGCCCTGATAAGGCCCGGCGGTGATGGTCTTGGGGGCCAGGCCGTCGTCGCAGAGGCGGCCCTGCGGGCTGACCGCGTCGCAGAAGCTCTGCGCGCCTCCCCTCGCCAGCCAATGGGCCGCGAGGTTCACCTGCGAAAAGCCCTGCGGCAGCATCAGGGGATGATAATAGGCGTCGTCGGCCGCGCCCGTGGTCCAGCGGGCGAATTTGGCGCCCTGCTTGAACGCCGCGTCGCATTCGCGGAAGAAGTCGGCCTCGGACACGCCGATCTTGGCCAGGCTCGTGCGCAAGGTCGGCCAGGTGCCTTCGCCGACCCCGATGATCGGCGTGTTTGGCGACTCCACCAGCGTGACGGTGAAACCGGCGGCCATGCGCGCGCGGTGCTTGGCGGCGATGAGGCCGGCGGTGAGCCACCCGGCGGTCCCGCCGCCGACGATGACGATATTCTTGATCGGACGCACCATGGCCTCGAAACCCAGAAAAAAATAGACTGGGAAGATCAAACGAATGATCTTCCCAGTCGAGGGGAGGGACCTAGAAGCGGAAGCGGGCCCCGGCCGTGTAGCGCCGACCGTAGGCGAAAACGTCAAGCAGTTGGTTGTCGAACCGTCCGTGCGTGCTCTGGGTCTCGTTGGTGAGATTCAGGGCCTCGAAGAACAGGTTGATCTGCTTGGTCAGGGCGTAGCTGGTGCTAAAGTCGATCTGCAGGTTCGGATTTTCGAAGGTCGGCTCCGAACCGAAGGCGCCGGTGTTCTGGTTCTGACCGAACTGGCGCAGGTATTCCTTGCGGTAGTTGACCGCGATCCGCGCCTCGAGACCGTTCTTGTCATAGAAGGCCACGAGGTTGGCGGAGTCGGCCAGGCCGGTGATCGCAAAGCCGCTCTGGGAGATGTCGGTGCGATCGTAGGGCTTGTTGGTGTCGACCAGGGTGGCGTTGGCGTTGAAGCCGAAGCCGCTCTCGCCGAACACGTGCTGCCAGGCGATTTCCACCCCGCGCACCGTCGCTTCAGGTCCGTTCACCTGTTGGGTGACGCTGAAGATCGCCGGCTGGCCGGTGGTGGGATCGATCACGCCGTTGATCGTCTGCCGCTGGGTGCCGCCGACGATGAAGTTGCTCACGTCCTTGATGAAGAAATTGACCGACGCATAGGAGTTGGGCCGGTAGTACCACTCGACCGCCGCATCGAAGTTGTCGGCCAGATACGGCTTGAGCGACGGGCTGCCGCCGCTGGCGGTGAGGGCGCCCACGCGCTGGCCGGTGCCGACGCTGGCCACCGGCGTCAGAAGGTTCAGGCTGGGACGGGTCAGGGTCCGAGAGGCGTCGAGGCGAATGTGGATGCTGTCGGTCAGCTCCAGTTTCATATCGACGCTCGGGAGCAGGTAAGAATAGTTGCTCTTGGTCGACACGGCCTGAGGCGCGCTCAGGGTCACGGTCAGCAGGGTCGGGTCGCCGGCGCTTTGGGTGATCGCGGTTGGCACTTGGCCAAAGCCGGCGGACGTGACGTGAGTGTTCTCCTCGCGCACCCCGGCGTTGAAGTGGAACGGCATGCCGGCCACGTCGACGTCGAAGTTGGCTTTCAGGAACAGCGCCCAGGTCTTCTCGGTGATGTCGCGGATGCTGCCGTTGTCGAGCGCCAGGTTGAACGCCCCGGTGAACGTGGTGCCGACGTTGCCGCCGCCGTAGTTGAACCCGGGAATGTTCTGGGTCTGCGGGTTGCCAAGGCTGGTCAGGAACGCCTGGTAGGCGTGGGCGTCGTACTTCAGCAACGTCGGCGGCAGGGCGCCGGAGAAGCCGGGGATGAACCCGTTGGTGCTGACCTGCTGGGTGAAGAGGTTCGCCGGCACCAGCACGCCGCCGTTGGGGCCCGACGGCGGGCCGTAGCCCGGATAGGCCTGCCAGTAGTTGTTGACGAAGGTGTTGCTCTGTTGGAACTGGAAGTGGTCTTCCAGATAGCTGCCGCCGGCCTTGATGCGGAAGCCCTCCTGCTCCCAGGCCCCGGCGACGCGCACCTGCTTGACCGTGTCGGTGTTCTCCTGCGCTTGGCGCACGGTGACGTGGGAGCCCATGACCGAGGTGTCGGCCCAGCGCGCGGCGTCGCCGTTCGGCCCGAAGCCGTGCAGCACCGGCAAGGTGTCCTTGCTGTCGCCGTCGATCCTGATGCCCAGGGACGGACCGATCGCGAAGCCGTAGCCCACGTCGCCGTTGTCGCTGCTGATCTGGCCATCTGGGTTGAGCTGGCTCTTGGCGTAGCTGGCGTCGGCCTCGAAACTCAGATTCTGCGACACGTCCCACTGGAGGTTCAGGCCGGTCTGGTTGGTCTCGAGGACAGAGCGGTCCGTGCCGGCCACGAAATCGGTTTGCGATCCGGCCTGGGTGAAGTCGACCGTCGTGCCGTTCTGGTCAAGCTTGACGTTCCGAAGGCCGCCCTGATTGAACCAGATGCCGTAACCGAAATTGTCGGCCCGGATCTTCTGGCGCGAATAGTTGTCGTCCAGGGTGACCGTGACGCCTTCCGCCGGGTTCCATTGCAAGGCGATGCGACCGTCAAGCCGTTCGTCCTTGGTATAGATCTGGCTCGCGCCGGCCTGCTGCTCGAACCAGCCGACGACGGTCTTGTTGGCCAGCTCGGCGGACGTGCATGCAGCGGTCAGTTGGCAGGGCGCGTAGCGCCCGCCCGGCCAGCCGCTGACGTAGACGCGGTTGGTCTGGGTGTCGTGGCGCGTGTACATCACGTCGGCCAGCACGCCGAACTTGTTGTCGGCGAAGGTGTCGCTGAACAGCGCCCCGACGGTGGGAACCACCTTGCCGGCGTCGTCCTGCAGCGAGCCGGAGGCGGTGACCGCCATGCGGCGGCCCGGGTGATCGAACGGCTTGGGGAAGGCGACATTGACGGTCGCGCCGATCGAGCTGCTCGACAGCGTCACGTCGGGCGTCTTGAGCACGGACAGGCCGCCCACGAAGTCGGCGCCCACGGTGCTGAAGTCGACCGAGCGACCGCCGGTCGCCGTGGAAATCCGACGACCGTCGTAGAGGGTTTCGTTGAAGTCGCCGCCAAAGCCGCGGACGGTGATGCCTTGCGGCTCGCCGCGGGCGCCGGCGCGCTGGATGGAGACCCCGGGCAGCCGCTGCAGCGACGCGGCGACGTTCGAGTCCGGGAACTTGCCGATATCCTCCGCGGAGATGGCGTCGACCACGCCGGCCGAGGTTCGCTTGATGTCGAGGTTGCGTTGCAGCGAGCCGCGCAGACCCGTGACGATGACCTCGTCGACGGTGGTGGTCTCGTTGTTCGGTCGCGGAGCCGAAGCCTGCTCGGCCGCCGGAGCGGCGACGGCGGCCGCCGTGATGATGGGCTCCTCGCGCTCGGCGGCGCTGGCCGCGCCGCAAAGCGCCAGGACCATGACACTGGACGCACCGACCAGGGCAGCCTTTGAAGCGCGTGATCGCGCTCCCGAATTACTCTGATTAGTGAGCTGGGCTTTTATCATGTTTCCCCTCCTGTTTCCTCTGGGTGAACGCGTGCGCTATCGCTCGGCCGGGTGCATGTTCCTGGCCGTTACGTCTCAATTTTCGGAATAGAAGGGGTCTAGCTGTCGTCCCTACGGCACGATTGCATCACAACCTCCCTGCGCAATATCTTTCTTGTTGTATTGAAGGTAGCGCTAACAGGTACCGGTATCAAGACCTATTTGTCGGTGTAATTGGCTTGGCTTGACGCTGGTGGACGGCCCCGTCGATCGCGGTTATCGATCTGTGGCATTAGGCGCTCGCGGGCTCGATCTCGCGACGGTCAGCGAGGAAACGACCATGGACCTGGAACTGCTGAACGCGGAGCGTCACCTTGGCTTGCACCAGGCCGAGGTTCCCGTGGACGGCGCGCATTTTGTTCAGATCGTGGCGTCCGAGTTCGCCACAGCCGCCGCGACCTGTCCGATTTTCCTGACAAAGAGCCCGGAAACCGGGCAGTTTTACGCGGGCGCGATGTTCGGTTTCGAGCCGGGCGAGAACCTGCTCAGGCGCGGTGCGTCCGGGCGCGGGGCGTTCCTGCCGCTGGATCTCGAGCGGCAGGGCTACTTCCTCGCGCCCGGCGGCGTCGCCATCGATCCCGGCCACCCGCGGTTCTCCACTGGGCGAGGGGCGGCCTTGTTCGAGAAGGATGGACTGCCCAGCCAGGCGCTGCGGCGCATCCAGCATGTGCTCGGACAATTGAACGTCGGCGTGCCGGCGACCGACGCCTTCATCCAATCGCTCGTCGCCCTGGGGCTGGTCGAACCGATCGATATCGACCTGTCCTTCGACGACGGCCGGTCCCTGAGTCTGGCCGGTCTCTACACCGTCAGCCTCGACGCGCTCGGCGAACTGAACGACGCCGCCGTGGTCGATCTCTTTCGGCGCGGCCACCTACAACTCGCCTATGCGATGGCCGGGTCGCTCAAGCAGGTGTCGGTGCTGGCCAATCTAAGAAACGAGCGACTGGCGGCATGAGCGGGCGGCGGCCCCCGCGGGCAAAGGCCGTCGAGATCGACGCCGCGAACGCGGAGGGCGCCGGCGGGTTCGGACCAGACATGGCGCAGGCCTGTGACCCCGTCGTGCTGCGGGGACTGTGCCGCGATTGGCCGTCGACGCGGGCGGCCGCCAGGTCCTGGCCGGACTTGGCGGCGTATCTCAAGGGCTTCGACGTCGGCCTGGCGGGGCAGGCCTTCATCGGCGCGCCGGCCATCGCCGGGCGCTATGACTACGGCGAGGGGCCGGGCGGGTTCAATTTCGATCGCGAGTCCTTGACCCTGGGCCAGACCCTGGAACGGATCGACCAGGCGGCCGCCGATCCTGGGCGCGCCAGCGTCTACATGGGCTCCCTGCCGACCGACGACTATCTGCCGGGGTTCGACCAGGACCACCGGGTCGCCTTCCTGCCGTCCGCCGCGCGGCCTCGCGTCTGGCTCGGCAACGCCAGCCGCGTGGCCTGCCACTACGACACCTACGACAACCTGGCCTGCGTTGTCGCCGGCCGGCGACGCTTCACGCTCTATCCGCCGGACGCGATCGGAGACCTCTATGTCGGGCCGATCGACCACACCATGGCCGGGCAGCCGGTGGCGCTCGCGGCTGGAGCCGAACCGGGCGACCCGCGCTTTCCGCGTTTCGAAGCAGCGCGCGATCGGGCCGCCGTGGTCGAACTGGCGCCGGGCGACGCGCTCTACCTGCCCAAGCTGTGGTGGCATCAGGTCGAAGCGCTGGATTCCCGCAATCTGCTGGTCAACTACTGGTGGGACGCGTTCGCGGCCGGTCCCGACGCGCCGTTCGTCACGATGATGCTGGCGATGATCGCGATCGCCGAGCGCCCGCCGGCCGAACGTCACGCCTGGCGCGCGTTCTTCGACCACTACGTCTTTCGCCCGAACGGTCACCCGCTGGATCATCTCCCGCCCTCGCGCCATGGGATCCTTGGGTCCTTGGCGGAGGGGAACTACGGGAAGGTCCGCGCCAGCGTCATGCGGATGTTGCGGGGCGGCTGAGGGCGGCTCCGCCCCGCCTATCGTGAGCCGGCCGAGACCGGGAATGCGAACACGGTCGCCGAGATGGGCGGAACCGTCAGGCGCGAGCCACGGGCGACCGAACCGTCCGCGACGGTCACGCCGGTCGGCGCGCCGACCTTATTGGTCGCCGCCAACGAAGCGCCGGTCAGAACCCAGCGGCGGCCCGCGCCGGACAAGGCCAGGGACCTCAAGTCCAGGTTCAACGTCTGCGTTCGGGTGGTGGCGTTGACCACGCCGATCCGCAGGGTCCTGCCGTCGGGGCTGAGGCCCGCGATCACGTCCAGCGGATAGGTGGGGCTGCCGGCCCTGACCTTGGGATGATCATAGCCGACCGGATAGCGCGGTTCCGGCTGCTCGGAGTCTCCCAGGACAGCGACCGGCGTCACGCCGGCGCCGAAGTGCTCGCCGTAGAACTTGAAGACCACGCCGGTGGAGTTGAGCGTCGCGTCGGTCGGGGTGATGTCCATGGTCGAGGCGCCGGTGGTGAAGGCGGCCATGGTCAGGAAGTCGGTGTGGCGCAGCATCTCCTGCAGGACCTCGGCGTAGGCCAGGGCCGACTTCAGATTGACCTCGCCGAAATAGGCGTACTCGTCGATCGACAGGAAGATCTTCTTGTCCTTGATGGCCGGGAAGCGCCGCTCGTAGATCTTCCACTCCTCGGCCTTCATCCGCACCTGGTTCGAGGGCGAGCGGACATATTCCATCAACTCGGCGTCGGCTGGGGCGTTGGGGCGCTTCTCGGGCCGGTCGTACCAGTGCTCGGAGATGCCGTCGAAATTGCCCCAGGCCTTGGCCAGAAGACCGCCGGTCCAGTCCTCTTCGGTGCCGAACTTCGGCGCGATGCTCTCGAGCGAGGCGTTCTCCTTGGTGTCGCGCGGATGCAGTTGGTCGGGCATGGCGCCGGATCCGATCAGGGTGATCGTCGGATCGACCGCGCGCATCGCCGCGGCGAACGCGTTGTGTTTGATCATGAAATAGTCGAGCGAGGTCTTGCCGATCTGCCACCAGCCATAGGGCTCGTTGCCGATGTTCCAGAACTTGACGCCATACGGCCGCGGGTGACCGTTGGCCGCCCGGCGCGCGCCCCAAGCGCTGGTCGCCGGCCCGTTCAGATATTCGACCTCTTCGGCCGCCGAATTGGCGTCACCGAGTCCGGCGTCGACGGTGACATAGGGCTCGACGCCGAGGATCTTGGTCAGGTCCATCCATTCGTCCATGCCGATGTCATTGGGCTGCATCGCGCTCCAGGCGTGATCGAACATCGGCGCGCGCTTGTCTCGCGGGCCGAGCGCGCCGTGCCAGTCCCAATTGGACAGGAAGTTGCCGCCGGGCAGGCGCCACATGCCCGAATTGAGCGAACGTGCGATCGCCGTGCTGTCGGCGCGCCAGCCGCGAACATTGTCGGAAGGCATTAAGGACGCCGCGCCGACACGGAACGAGCCCGAGCCCAGGCCGGTGATCTCCAGGCGCGCATCGGCGGCGTCGGCGGCCGGGGTGAAGCTGAACGGGGCGCGACTCCAGCCACCGTCGGGGGAGGGAAGGGCGACGGTCTGGCGGTCGTCGGGGCCCGGTCCCCAGACCAGCGCGACCTCGACCTGGGCGCCGGCGTCGCCCGACAGCAAGACATAGCCGTCATAGCGCTTGCCCTTGGCCAGTCCGATGCCCGATTGCGAAAGGCCCTTGCGGATCGTCCCGTCGAGGGCGACGCGAGGGCTCTGGGCGCCGACATAGGCGGCCTTGGAATCCATGACCACGGCGTCGTCGCCGCCGACCGGGCGCCACTTGCGATAGCTCACCCCGGGGCGACCCTCGGCGTTCAGGGGCGGCGGCGCGTCTTGGGACGCCGGCAGGACCGGGTAGTAGAACTTGCGGTCGTCCAGCATTTCCGCCCACAGGGTGCGCGCCACCAACCCGCCGATGGGCTCGATGAACATGCCGTACTCGTACTTGGTGACCGGGGCGGCGCGGCGCGCGGCGTCGATCGTCACCTTGACGGGCTCGGCGTCGGCTCCCGTCGCCGCGGCCATGGTCAGTCCCAAGCCGGCGGCCAGCATCCATCCATACCGCATGACATTCTCCCTAATGACTCAGTCGTTTGTCTGGCGCCCTCGAGGCAGGCCCGCCGCGCTCTTGTTGGTCTTTCGCGGAAATTGAAGAGCTGACCGCGCAGACACCGGTATCGCCGGCCTGGTCTTGGGTCGGCCTTGGAAAGCCTGTGGAGCCCTCTCCAGCCTCCCTTGACACGGCCATATTAAGTCCGACAAATGGTAGCGCTAACAAGTCGCGCCATGCCATGTCAAGACGCGCGACAGGGAGGACGGAAATGATCGCTCGCGACACTCGGGCCGGCGCCCGCGCCCTCCGGTCCTGCGCTCGCTTGGTGGCGATCGTCGTGCTCGGGCTGGCCGCTCCGATGAGGGCGGAGGCCCGAGTGTCGACCAACGCGCCGCCGCCGGTCGCCGGCGCCAAGCCGGTGACGATCGAGCGGATCAAGGTCCATTCCGTCGCCATCGAGGGCAATCTGGAGGGCGAGAGCGCCGACCGCGACGTGATCGTGGTCCTGCCGCCAGGCTACAAAAGCCATCCTGAACGGCGCTATCCGGTCGTCTACGCCTTGCACGGTTATTCGATCGGCGCGGAACAGTGGATCGGCGAGATTCACGTTCCCCAGACCATCGAGGGCGCCTTCGCGCGCGGCGCGGCCGAGATGATCGTCGTGCTGCCCGACAGCAAGACCGTTCACAATGGATCGATGTACTCCAGCTCCCAGACGACAGGCGATTTCGAGAGCTTCATCGCCAGGGACCTGGTCGGCTACGTCGACGGTCACTATCGCACCCTGCCCAGGCGCGAGAGCCGAGGCCTGGTGGGTCATTCGATGGGCGGCTATGGCGCCAGCCGCATCGGCATGCGCCATGCCGACGTTTTCGGCGCGCTCTACATGATGAGCCCCTGCTGCCTCTCGCCGCGCGACCCGGGCCAGTTCAACGCCGAGGCCGCGACCGCCCTGGCCCAGGTCAAGACCCTGGAGGACGCCCAGAAACTGCCCTGGGGGCTGCGGGCCCAGCTGGCGACGGCGGCGGCCTGGTCGCCGAACCCCAACAGGCCGCCGCTCTATCTCGACCTCCCCGTGGAGAACGGCCAGGTCCAGCCCGAGGTGCTGGCCAGGTGGGCGGCCAACGCGCCCTTGGCCTTCTTCGATCAGTATGTGGGGCAGCTGCGCCGCTACAAGGCGATCGCCATGGACGTCGGCGATCGCGACGGCCTGAAGGTCGACGCGGCCAAGCTGCACGAATCCATGGACCGTTACGGCGTCGCCAACAGCTTCGAGATCTATTCCGGCGACCACACCAGCGACGTGGCGGGGCGGTTTCAAGATCATGTGCTGCCGTTCTTCAGCAAGAACCTGGCGTTCACGGCGCGTTAGAGTGCGGAGATCGAGCCCTTGTCCAGGACGCCCATGATCTTCGCCCGCGCCGCCGCCGCGGCCCTGGCTATCGCGAGCGCCGGCGTTACGATGGCGAGGGCCGCCGATCCGCTCGCGGCGACCGGCCGCTGGACCGCCTACGAGCGCGCGGCGGCGCGGACGCCGCCGATGGGCTGGAACAGCTGGAACGCCTTCACCAGCGACATCGACGAAGACAAGGTGATGGCCTCGGCCCGGGTCCTGGTCGAGGCCGGCCTGTCGGCCAAGGGCTATCGCTATGTGAACATCGATGACGGCTGGTGGCTCAAGCGTCGCGCCGGCGACGGCCGAATGCTCATCCGTACGGCCCGTTTCCCGTCGGCCGCGACGCCGGACGGCGGGACCAGCTTTCGGCCGCTGACCGACCGGCTCCACGCCATGGGTCTGAAGGCCGGCATCTATTCCGACATCGGCCGCAACAGCTGCGGCCAGGTCTTCACATCGACCTTTCCCAACCAGCCCGAAGGCGACGTGGGCGAACGCGAAGTCGGGCTCTACGGCCACGTCGACCAGGACATCGCCCTCTATTTCCAGGAGTGGGGCTTCGACCTGATCAAGGTCGATGGGTGCGGGGTGCGGGGCCTGCCGTCCACGGACGCCCGGGTGAAGGCGGGGCAATATCGCGCGCTTGAGCCGCTGGTCGACGTCGATTCCCTGGGACGGACGGACGTTCCGGCGGTTCGGTCGCTCTACCAGGCCGTGGGCGACGCCCTGGACCGCAGCAACCCCGACGGCGACTTCGTCTATTCGATCTGCCTTTGGGGCGCGGCCGACGTGCGCGCCTGGGGCAAGGATGTCGGCGCCATGTCGCGCACCAGCGAGGACATCTCCCCGACCTGGAGCCGGATGCTGCACAACCTCGACAGCGTCTCCCGACGCGCCCTCTACGCCCATCCCGGCTCGTGGAACGATCCGGACATGCTGTATGTCGGCAAGGGCGACTTCGACGCGGCGCACCTTGTCGAGGCTCGCTCGCATTTCGCGCTCTGGGCGATGGTCAATGCGCCGCTGATCATCGGCTACGACCTCAGGACGGCCGCGCCGTCGCTGCTGGAGGTCCTGGGCGCTCGCGAGATCATCGCGCTGAATCAGGATCCGGCGGGCAATCAGGCCGTGCTGGCCTTCGATTCCGACGACGTCTCCATCTTCGTCAAGACGCTGGCCGGCGGCGACAAGGCCGTGGCCATCCTCAACCGCACGGCCGCCCCCACCGAGGCCGTGCTGACCGCCGAGCACCTGAAGTTCCTGGCCACGGCCGATATCGAGCTCACGGACTTGTGGACCGGCGCGGCCACCCGCTTGCGCGCCGACCGGAAGTTCCAATTGGCGCCGCGCCAGACCCTGGTGTTCCGGGCCAGGGGGGCGCGCAAGCTCGGCGACGGCGTCTTTCTTTCCGAACAGCCTGGAGCGGTGAATCCGGCTGTTGACGGGGTGGTGACCCCGCAGGCGGACCCGCTGGTCCACCGCGCCATCCTGCCCTGGCGCGGCACGCGCGGCTTTGGCGAACCGCCGCGCTACGGGGGCTGGGGCGGGGCCCAGGCCGACCGCACCCCCTACGACCAGGAACTGGCGATCGCCGGGCGGCGGTTCGAGACGGGCCTCGGCGTCCTGGCCAACTCGCGCCTGGAAGTACGCAACGCGGGCTTTCGCCGCTTCACCGCCAGCGTGGGCGTCGATGATTCCGCGCAGGAACGCGCCCAGCCCGTGACCTTCCTCGTCTATGGTGACGGCAAGCTCCTGGCGACGTCGCGGCCGCTGAGCTTCGGCCAGCCGCCGCAGGATCTCGGCGTCGAGGTTTCCGGGGTCAAGGTGCTGGAGCTGGTGGTGCGGACGCCGTCGCCATCGCGCCATCCAGACCCCGTCACCTGGGGCGACGCGGCGCTGCACCGTTAGCGCGAGGCGGCGATCCAGCCGCGAGGAGACTGAAGTGCGATTGAAGACCTGCATGAAATGGGACGATTGACGATCATGAGCTCTGCCGCCGTTCCGCCCCGCGCCCTTCGTTCGCGCGCCTGGTTCGACAATCCGGACAACGCGGACATGACGGCGCTCTATCTGGAGCGANATCATGAGCTCTGCCGCCGTTCCGCCCCGCGCCCTTCGTTCGCGCGCCTGGTTCGACAATCCGGACAACGCGGACATGACGGCGCTCTATCTGGAGCGATATCTGAACTTCGGTCTGTCGCTGGACGAACTGCAGTCGGGCAAGCCGATCATCGGCATCGCCCAGACCGGCAGCGACCTGTCGCCGTGCAACCGCCACCACCTGGTCCTGGCCGAGCGGGTGCGCGAAGGCATCCGCACGGCCGGCGGCATCGCCCTGGAGTTCCCGGTCCACCCGATCCAGGAGACCGGCAAGCGYCCGACCGCGGGGCTGGACCGCAACCTGTCTTACCTGGGCCTGGTGGAGATCCTGTACGGCTATCCGATCGACGGGGTGGTGCTGACCATCGGCTGCGACAAGACCACCCCGGCCTGCCTGATGGCCGCCGCCACGGTCAACATCCCGGCCATCGCCCTGTCGGTCGGCCCGATGCTGAACGGCTGGCACAAGGGCGAGCGCACCGGCTCGGGCACCATCGTCTGGAAGGCCCGCGAGATGCTGGCGGCCGGCGAGATCGACCGGGCCGGCTTCATCAAGCTGGTGGCCAGCTCGGCCCCCTCGACCGGCTATTGCAACACCATGGGCACGGCCACGACCATGAACTCGCTGACCGAGGCGCTGGGCATGTCGCTGACCGGCTCGGCGGCCATTCCGGCCCCTTACCGTGATCGACAACAGAACGCCTACGAGACCGGCCTGCGGATCGTCGAGCTGACCCTGCAGGACATCAAGCCGTCCGACATCCTGACCCGCGACGCGTTCCTCAACGCCGTCGTCGTCAATTCGGCGATCGGCGGCTCGACCAACGCCCCGATCCACCTGAACGGCCTGGCCCGCCACATGGGCGTGGAGCTCTCGGTCGACGACTGGCAGACCTATGGCGAGCAGGTGCCGCTGCTGGTCAACCTGCAGCCGGCCGGGGACTATCTGGGCGAGGACTACTACCGAGCCGGCGGCGTGCCGGCCGTGGTCAACCAGCTGATGGGCCAGGGGCTGATCCGCGAGGACGCCCTGACCGTGTCGGGCCAGACGATCGGCCAGGCCTGCCGCGGCGCGGCGATCGAGGACGAGGCGGTGATCCGCCCCTTCGACAAGCCGCTGGTCCAGCGCGCCGGCTTCGTGGTCATGCGCGGCAACCTGTTCAACTCGGCGATCATGAAGACCAGCGTGATCACCGCCGAATTCCGCGACCGCTACCTGTCCGACCCCGACGACCCCGACGCCTTCGAGGGCGAGGCCGTGGTGTTCGACGGCCCCGAGGACTACCACCGCCGGATCGACGATCCGTCGGTGGGCATCACCGAGCGCAGCGTGCTGTTCATGCGCGGGGCCGGGCCGATCGGCTATCCGGGCGCGGCCGAGGTGGTCAACATGCGGGCCCCCGACTACCTGATCAAGCGCGGGATCCACCAGCTGCCCTGCCTGGGCGACGGGCGCCAGTCGGGCACCTCCGGCTCGCCCTCGATCCTCAACGCTTCGCCCGAGGCGGCGGCCGGCGGCGGCCTGGCCCTGCTCAGGAGCGGCGACCGCGTGCGGGTCGACCTGCGCAAGTCGCGGGTCGACGTGCTGGTCACCCCCGAGGAGATCGTCGAACGGCGCAAGGCGCTGGAGGCGGCCGGCGGCTACGCCTATCCGCAAAGCCAGACGCCCTGGCAGGAGATCCAGCGGGCCATCATCGGCCAGATGGACACCGGGGCGGTGCTGGAGCCGGCGGTCAAGTACCAGCGCATCGCCCAGACCAAGGGCCTGCCCCGGGATAACCATTAG